>NZ_FRAD01000028.1 GCF_900142225.1 Hathewaya proteolytica DSM 3090 | reverse complement strand
TTTGCTTGCACTCCAAATTCTATCATTACCTAATATATCTATATCAAAGCCTGCATCAATAAAAATTTGAGTTGGCAAATATCCCTTGTTATATTCAGCAATAAACAATGATTTAAATTCATCTGTATAAGTAATTCCACGTTTACTTACAGATTTTACATATTTATTCTTTGATAAGACATCAATCTCTTCATCAGAAAATAATTTCTTGCTCATTATATTCACAACCTTTCTATTACATTGTACAAAAAAAGATCCTGTAGGAGTAGACTTTTTTTTATTGTCTACTCCATAGGATCCATTTTAGTTGTCCGCCTAGTGTTTTATTTTTTTATTTTAAACTGTAGTCTTTTCAGGTTCAGATTTTTTTTCTTCTGATATTTTAGTTTCTGTTTTTAAACCAAAGGGTTTTATAACCTTTACCGGACACTTGTTTACACAAGTCATACAAAGAGTACATTTTGTTTTGTCCACCACAGGTAAATTGTTTTCCATGGTAATTGCACCAGTTGGACAAAGTTTAGAACAAACTCCGCATCCTATACATCCAACAGAGCAGACGTCTTTAACTTCTTTAAGTTTATCTTTTGAGTTACATTGAACTCTTATTACAGCGGAAACTGGTTTTAGTTCAATTAGACCTTTAGGACATGCTTTAGTACAAGCTCCACAGCCAGTACATTTTGAATCATCCACTAGAGCAATTCCGTCAACTATGTGGATAGCATCGAACTGACATGCTTTCACACAAGAGCCAAGACCTAAACATCCATAAGAACAAGCTTTGTCGCCAGCTCCAGGAATAACAGCTGCTTCATTACAATCCATGGTTCCGTAGTAATTTCCAGAGTTTTTTGCTTTCCCACAGCTTCCGGAACATTTTACAAAGGCTTTTATTGGTTCTGCATTGCTTACTTCTACGCCTAATATGTTTGCAACATTTTCTGATACTGAAGCTCCTCCAACCACACAACCATTGGCAGGGGCTTTTCCGTCCACTACAGCCTGTGCAAATGCATCACAGCCAGCATATCCACAACCACCACAGTTTGCACCAGGAAGACATTCTTTAATTAAAATAACCTTTTCATCTACTTCGACGTGAAACTTCTTTGAGGCAAAACCTAAGCCTAAACCAAACAATAGACCTAAAGCAGCCATTACTAGTACTGGACAAAGTATTTCCATCATTGTCATTACCTCCTATCCGATCAAGCCTTGGAATCCAAGGAAGGCAATGGACATAAGACTTGCTGTTATAAGTGAAATAGGAAGTCCCTTCATGGATTTAGGCATATTTGTACATCTTTCAAGTCGTTCACGAATACCTGCTAACAAAACAATAGATAGCATGAAACCTAGTCCTGTTCCAAGACCGCTGACAAGAGCTTGAAGTAGTGAATATTGGTTGCCAACGTTGTTTATAACAGTACCCAATATTGCACAGTTAGTTGTTATTAGTGGAAGAAATATTCCAAGGGAATTGTACAATTTAGGACTTTTCTTCTTAAGGAACATCTCAACCAGTTGAACAAGGGCAGCTATAACTAGTATGAAAACTAGTGTTTGCATATAATCGATACCGAAGTATAGTAAAAGCTTATTGATAAAGTGGGATATAAATGATGAAAGCATCATAACAAAAGTTACGGCACCACCCATACCAATAGCTGTTTCTATCTTTTTTGAAACTCCAAGGAAAGAGCATATTCCTAAGAATTTAGACAGAATAACATTGTTGATAAGTAATGTGCTTATAAAAATCATAAATAAATTCATTCTTAAAACCTCTCCTTCCTATATTAATTCTCTTGTTTAGAACAACCTTTATTGGATGCACAGTTACAACAATTGCCATCGCATCCTTTAAACTCTGTTATTCTCTTATTTTCTTGCTTTTTCTTGTCATTATACCAGTTAATTAATGCCATTAGGATTCCAAGAGTTAAAAATGCTCCTGGCGCCAATATCATAATAGTTGCAGGTGGGAAGGAAGCTGGTAGAACAGCATATCCAAGGATTGTTCCAGCGCCTAAAAGCTCTCTTATAAAACCTACTACTGAAAGTGAAAGGGTAAAACCAAGTCCTTGACCAATACCATCAAACATAGAAATACCAGCCTTGTTTTTTGAAGCAAAAGCCTCGGCTCTTCCAAGTATTAAACAGTTAACTACGATAAGTGGAATAAATATTCCTAAGGAATCGTATAACTCTGGCAAGAATCCTTTCATCAAGAATTGAAGCATACTAACAAAGGTTGCAATAACAACGATAAAAGAAGGAATACGCACTCTATCTGGCACTAAATTTCTTATTAGAGATATAACTAGGTTTGCGCCAATAAGCACTGCAGTAGTTAACATTCCCATGCTAAATCCATTAATTAAACTTGTAGTTACAGCAAGTGTAGGACACATTGCTAGAACTTGAACAAAGGTAACATTTTCAGTTATAATACCATTTTTTAATCTTTCTAAAGGAGTATACATTCTTATTTACCTCCTTCTAAATTTTCTTTATAGAATGTAACAATATCATTTACAGCATTTGTAACGGCTTTTGAAGTAATTGTAGCTCCTGAAATAGCTAAAACTTCATTTTCAGGAGAAGGATTGCTTTTTACAACATTAAGTGGCTTCTTTATATCCTTATCCTTAAAATTATCTTTGAAAAAGTCTTTTGTACAGTTTTGGCCAAGTCCAGCGGTTTCTGACTGAGATATAATCTGTATGCCTGTTATTTTGCCTTCAACCGAAACACCAGCCATTAAGGTTATTGTACCTGCATATCCCTTTGTCTCAGCTTTTATAGCATAACCAACAACTTCAGAGCCTTTTTTTGCTTCATTTACTTCTGTAATTTTTCCATCTTCTTTTAAAGCCACATTTGATTTATCAAAGGTATCAGCCTCTTTAAATAATTCTTTCATAGCTTTATCATTGTTTATTTTTTCTTGCTTTGCTATAGGTTCTTTTGTAACATTAAAAACTATACCAAGAATTAATCCAGCTATAAGTGTTACAACAAGAAGAATAGCACCTAGCTTAAATATATTGTCTTCATTTTTTAAATTCATACTATTTTACCTCCCCGAATTTTTTAGGAGTTACGAATTTATCTATTAGTGGAACTACGAGATTCATTATTAATATGGAATAAGAAACTCCTTCAGGATAACCGCTTCCTACAAGACGGATGATACTAGTCAATACTCCACAACCTATGGCAAAGATAATTTGTCCCTTTTTAGTCATTGGGCAAGTAGTATAATCTGTAGCCATAAAGAAAGCTCCGATCATAAGACCGCCACAGAAGATTTCATAAAGGGCATTGCCAGTGAACATGCCGTTTCTTCCAATTACATAAGTTAATAAAGCCACAGTTCCAATATAATAAACTGGTATATGATATGAAATAACTTTTTTATAAAGTAAGTATGCAGCTCCAATAAGCAATGCAAGTGCTGAAACCTCACCAATACATCCACCTACGTTTCCAAGGAAAACATCTTTAAGTGAAGAAGTTAGAGGAGCACCAGTTTTTAAAAGAGCTAGAGGGGTTGCAGTTGTAGCTCCGTTAAGTGTCCATGTTGTCATAAATGTAGGCCAACAAGCTAAAAGAAAAGCTCTTCCAGCTAATGCAGGGTTAACGATGTTTTGGCCAACGCCTCCAAAAAATTGTTTTACAACAATTATGGCGAAAATGCTTCCAAGAGCCACCATCCAAAGCGGAAGGGTGGAAGGTACATTTAGTGCTATAAGAAGACCTGTTACTAATGCACTAAGATCTGAAACCGTAATTTTTTGATGAGTGCATTTTTGCCATATATACTCTGTCAATGCAGAAGAACCCATGGCAACGGCAATAACAAGTGCAGCATCCATGCCGAAAAAATATATACCAGCTAAAGCTGCTGGAGTTAAAGCTATTAATACGTCCCTCATTATCTTCTGAACAGTGTTATTACTTCGGATATGAGGAGATGAGGATAAAGTTAACATTGATTCGCTCATTAATTAGTCACCTCTTAAAATCTATTTAATTACTTATTTTTTTCTTTTATTTGCAAGAACAGTTCTTTTAGCTACTCTTATAGATTGTAGTAAATGCCTTTTTGCAGGGCAAGTAAAGGAGCAACATCCACACTCTATGCAATCAAGCCCATTTAGCTTTTCAAATCCCTCTAAATCACCTGCAAGGGATAAGTGTTGAAGGCTAGTTGGATCTAAATTCATTGGACATGCATCCAAGCATTTACCGCATCTTATACATGCAGAATCCTCTGGTAGAACTGCAACAGCTTCGTTAAGGGCAAGGACTCCGGAAAATCCCTTAGTTATAGGCACATCAAGTGAGCTCATTGTCATTCCCATCATAGGACCACCCGAAATAAGCTTAATAGGATTTTGTGAAAAACCACCACAAGCATCTTCAATGAGTTCTCTTACGGATGTTCCGATTTTAACTTTAAGATTCTTTGGTTCTTTAATGCATTCGCCAGTTACAGTTACTATTCTCTCGGTTATTGGCTTTCCAAGGATTATGGCATCATGAATAGCTTTCATGGTAGCAACGTTTTGAACTATGCAGCCAACATCAGCAGGTAGTTTTCCAGAAGGAACTTCCCTATGGGTGATAGAGTAAATAAGCTGTTTCTCAGCTCCCTGTGGATATTTTGTCTTTAGTACTTTAACTTCTATGTTTTTCTCGGAAACCACAAGTTTTTTCATGGTTTCAATGGCATCGGGTTTGTTATTTTCAATGCCTATGTATCCTTTGGCATTTGGAAATAGTTTTAATATTATTTTTAGTCCCTCTACAATAGTTTGACCATTTTCAAGCATTAATCTATGGTCACAAGTTAGATATGGTTCACATTCCGCAGCATTGACAATTATAGCGTCTATGTTTTTGTCTGGCGGAGGAGAAAGCTTTACATGGGTTGGGAATGTCGCACCTCCCATACCAACGATACCAGCTTCTTTTACAAGATTTATAATTTCTTCATTTGACATGGAATTATAATCTTTTGAGTTTAAATTTGTTTCCACAGGAGTGTATTCATTATCATTTTCCACGATAATAGACATGCACTTAGTTCCCATAGCTGTCAGGACTGGGGATATATTTTTCACCTTTCCTGAAACACTGCTATAAATTGGAGAAGATACAAAACCAGTAGCTTCACCGATTTTCTGACCTACATGAACAATATCTCCCTTGCTTACTATTGGGCTACATGGTGCACCTATATGCTGAGATAGAGGAAACACTAAGTCACCTTTAGGTAAGTACTCTTCAATGGCTTTTTTTTCAGTGAAATGCTTGCCATGGGGAGGGAATATTCCCTTTTTGAAAGTCAATAGTTTCATCGTAAATTACATCCTTCCTAAAATATTAATTTAAAATCTAATAGATATATTAATTATAGATATTTTAAATAGATAATTGAAAAACTCGTCCAACTTTATTATAATGCAAAAACTACTTTCTTACTAGTCAATTTTAACTAAAACTTAAAATTAAAGCGAAAAGTGAATAGTTAAAAAAATAACAATAGAAAAAACGGGAATTTTTTCATGCAAGTGAAATTATTTTTAATAAGTAAATAAAAAAAGCATGTCCACAAATAAAACTTATGGACGTGCTTTTATCCTTATTTTATAAAAACTAAGTGTATAATCCTATAGTTACTTTAAAGTATTTTTTATTGCAATACTTTTTTCTATAAGTACAATCAATGGTATTCCAATTCCGTAGCAACAAATTAATTGTCCTACACCCACGTATATCATATTAAGATATAGTGGTACGTTTTCAGTGTAAAGCTTTGTGATCATAAGTCCAATTATAAGTGCATTGACTACAACTGGGGGAAGTGGGGCTAACCACTTTTTAAAAGGAATATTAGATTTTCCAATGAAGTAGGTAATAATAGATGCAATAAGAGTTGCCATGGAGCCAAAAATAAGGTCTGGCAATCCCATAGGGCTGATTATATTGGATAAAACGCATCCAATAAAAAGGGCTGGGATGGCTAAAGGTGAGAAATAAGGTAAAACTGTTAATCCTTCAGCTACTCTAAATTGAACAGGGCCGTAGCTTAAAAATGATAGGGCCGCTGTAATGGCAGCGTATACAGAAGCTAGCAAAGCTATTACTGCAATGCGCCTAGAAATATTTTTTCTTTGTACCATAATTTAATTCCTCCTAGTTTTGTTTTGAGACAGGATGGTTACGAACTGTCTATATTTTTTTCACGAATACAAGTATACCATATTATGCACTATTGTGCATAATAATTTAAAGTAAGGTATTAAAAAAACATTGTTAAAAAAATATTTAAATTGATAATTGTTTTATATGATGATATATTATTTTTGTGTTATAAATTACGCAATTAAAAATAAAATTTGCGTAAATAAAGGTTATGAATCGTTAAAACTTTAACAAAATCAAGGGAGAATTTTAAAAACATTAAAATAATACTATGATAAAAAAATAACAAAGTAGGGGTGTACTTGAAATGAACTTAAAGGAAGAGATTGCAAGGTTAAAGAAGGAAAGAAATGCTATAATATTGGCACATTACTATGTAAATGATGAGATACAGGAAATAGCGGATTTTGTAGGAGATTCTTATTATCTTAGTAAGGTGGGCATGGAGAGTGACAAAGATGTAATTGTTTTCTGTGGAGTGAGATTTATGGCGGAGGGTGCGAAAATTCTGTCTCCAGAAAAAACAGTGCTGTTATCCAATGAAAAGGCTCTTTGCGCTATGGCTCAGATGGCAGAGGTGAAGGCTGTAGAGGAATTAAAACTTAAATACCCTGATGCCAAGGTTGTATGCTATGTAAATTCTACTACGGAATTAAAAGCTATATCAGACGTTTGTTGCACATCCGCATCAGCATTGAACATAATAAATAACATGGAGGATAAAAATATTATATTTGTTCCAGACAAGAATTTAGGGTCTTATATCCAAGAGATGGTTCCAGAAAAAAATATCATTTTGTGGAATGGATGTTGTCCTATACATGATGAAATAACAGTAAATAGAATCGAAAAAGCTTTAGATACTTTTGGAAGAGATCTTTGCGTATTAGTTCACCCAGAGTGTACAAAGGAAGTTAGGGCTTTAGCTGATTATATAGGAAGCACTTCAGGAATAATTAAATATGCAAGTGAAAGTTCAAAAAAGAAATTTCTCGTAGTTACTGAAGATGGAGTTTTGTACGAAATGAGAAAGAAAAATCCTAACAAGGAATTTTATTCACTAGATATGTGCTGCGATAGTATGAAGCTTACAACATTAGATGATGTATACCAATGTCTTTTAAACAATAGGGGCCAGGTAACTCTTAAAGAAGATTTAAGATTAAAGGCCTATAGAGCTTTAGAGAATATGCATAAATTAGGAGAATAACTACAAAAGCAGAGAAGGTGCTATTTATGAAGAGAAAAAGCGATGTATTGATAATTGGAGCTGGTGTGGCAGGTTTGTATTTTGCATTAAATCTCGATTCCAAATTAGACATAACCATTATTACAAAAGAATCTCTTGGAAAATGCAACTCATATCTTGCTCAAGGTGGTATTTCTACAGAAAGAGATTACAATGATAGGGAACTGTATATTGAGGATACATTAAGAGCAGGAGAATACAAAAATGATTTGAATGCAGTGAAAATTCTTATTGAGGAGTCTCAGCCAAATATAAATAAATTGATTGAGCTTGGAGTGCCTTTTGACAGGGCAGGTAAGGAACTTGATTACACAAGGGAAGGAGCTCACAGTACCTTTAGAATTGTTCACTGCAAGGATGAAACTGGAAAGTGCGTCACAGAAACTCTTATAGAAAACATTAAAAAGCGCAAAAATATAAATATCCTAGAGGATGTAAACGTAGCAGATCTTATTGTTCAACAGGGAAAATGTATTGGAGCAGTGGGAGTTAGGCAGGGTGATAAAGAGGTAATTCAAGTAAGTTCAAAATACACTGTGCTAGCTTGTGGTGGCATTGGAGGTTTATTTAAAAGCTCTACCAATGAGAGGAGCATAACAGGTCTAGCTTTAGCTATGGCTTCAAGACACAACATTGAACTAAAGGATGTGAATTATATTCAATTTCACCCCACAGTTTTATATGGGGAGTCTACTGAGAAAAAGTTTTTATTATCTGAATCCTTAAGGGGTGAGGGTGGTAAACTTTTAGATATAAATAATAAATCTTTTGTAGATGAGCTACTTCCTAGAAATGTGGTTACGGCAGCCATAAAGCAGCAAGAGAAAAAAACTAAGACACCTTACGTATATTTAGATATACGAACAATGGAGGGGGAATTTATAAAAGAGCGTTTCCCAGGCATATATAATGGATGCTTGGAGAGGGGCATCGATGTAACAAAAGAAAAAATTCCTGTAACTCCCGCACAGCATTATTTTATGGGAGGTATAAAAGTAGATACTGAAAGCAAAACATCCATAAAAAACTTATTTGCTTGCGGTGAAGCTAGCTGCACAGGTGTCCATGGTGCTAATAGATTGGCAAGTAACTCATTATTAGAATCACTGGTTTTTTCAAAGCGAGGAGCCAATTATATAAATAAAGATATGCAGGATTTTTCCTGGTTTGCTCATGTGCCTGAAGTGTGTGTAGGGTATGAAGATTTAGTAAAAACTATTGAGGAAAATGAAGAGCTTGCTATAAAAACTCTAAAAACATATAGAGAGGATATTGAAGATGAACTGGTTAGTAATAGATAAAATAATTAAGGAAGCTTTGGTTGAGGACAATGCTTTTGGGGATTGCACCACGGATGCTATTGTCTCAGTGGAAAGTAGATGTACTGTAGATTTAATTAGTAAGGAAAAAGGCATCATTGCTGGACTGCCAATTTTCAAAAGAGTGTTTGATATACTGGGGGATGTGCACGTTACTTTCTTGGTGAAAGAAGGCAGTCACGTAAAACCTATGGACAACGTAGCAATAATTGAGGGCAATACGAGAAATGTACTTACTGGAGAAAGAGTGGCATTAAATCTTTTACAGAGGATTAGTGGAATAGCTACACTAACTTCAAAGTTTGTAGAAAAGATAAAGGGCAGTAATGCAAAATTGTTGGACACAAGAAAAACAACACCAAATTTAAGAATACTGGAAAAGTACGCCGTAACCATGGGCGGTGGCCATAATCACAGGTTTAATCTAAGTGATGGTATTCTCATAAAGGATAATCACATCGATGCAGCAGGTGGCATAAAAAATGCTATAAAAAGAGTTAGAAATAATTCTTCCTTTGTGAGGAAAATCGAAGTGGAAACTGAAAGTTTGGAAGAGGTTATGGAGGCACTGGAAGCTGGTGCTGATATAATAATGTTAGACAACATGAGTACAGAAATGATGAAAGAAGCGGTGAAATTAATTGACCATAAGGCCATGGTAGAGGCTTCAGGAAATGTAAATCTAGATAGCATAAAGGAAATTGCTGATACTGGGGTAGATTACATATCTTGCGGCTATATAACTCATTCCTATTCATCCTTTGATCTTAGCATGAAAAATCTCACATTAAAATAATGTATACATAAGGCAGGTGGTTATTATTAACTACCTGTTTGTTTTTTATATAATATCTGTTAAAATAATATGATGAAGAAGATATGGTAAGTGGAAGGAGAAATAAATTGTTTAATGAAAGACCCTTTGATTTTAAGAGAAAAACACTAGATAATGGATTTGAAATTATATCCGTAAAAAAGGATACTAATATTGTTTCTATAAATATGGGTATAAAGGTTGGTGCATTATATGAAGATAATAATGAAAAAGGTATAAGCCACTTTGTGGAACACATGATTTTTAAAGGCACTGAAACAAAAAACTATGAAGAGGTAAATCAGTGCTTGGAATATCTTGGAGGAGATTATAATGCATATACCGATTATATGTACACAGTGTTTAGCAGTGTATGTTTAAGTGATGAATTGGAGCCTGCCATTGAAATACTTAAGGACATGATATGCAACTCAACCTTTCCATCTGAGGAAATCGAAAAAGAACGAGGAGTTATATTGTCAGAGCTTAAAAGTAGTAAAGATGATTTAGAAGATTTTAGCATAAGAAAAGTAAACGAGTATGCTTTTGAAAAAAGTGGCTTAAGATATGATGTGCTTGGATTGGAAAAAAATATTAAGAATTATAAAAGAGAAGAGTTATATAACTATTATAAAAAGTATTATGTGCCTGAAAATGCAGTGATGGTAGTGGTATCACCCTATGAGCATGAAGAGGTAATAGAGCTCTTAAAGTGCCAGTTTGAGAATTGGGAAAAGGGAAAAATAAATAAACCTAGCATTATTGTAGAGAACAATAGGCCTAAGTACAAAGAGTCTTATAAAAAGGATATTGAGCAGAGTACCATAGTATTTTTGTATACATTCCATGATTTAGACGATGAAGAAGAGTTGGCACTGAGGGTGCTGAGCAATAGGCTAGGCGAAAGTTCCAATTCTATTTTGTTCAAGGAATTAAGGGAAAAAAGAGGACTTGCCTATGATGTTTATACAAGCATAGATTGTGGGGATAATATAAAGACCATGTATATTTATACAGCTACCGACGATGAAAATGTGGAGGAAGTTGTGGACTGCATCAAAGAGTGCATAAATCACGTTAAAGATAGAAACTTTATATTTGATTGTAAAACTTTTGAGTTAATGAAGAAGATCTTTATGACTTCTCTTGTAAGTACTATGGAAGATACTACAGAGCTCAGCGGTTACATATTAAGTCAGGCCATGGAAAAACGCCATATATTTGAGTTTAAAAAAGAAATGGAATGGCTTCACAGTATGAAAAGTGAACAAATTTATAAAGTTGCAGGCAAGGTGTTACAAAGTCCAACTATCCATGTGACTAGAATAAATGGTGAGTCATAGAAGACTAGTTTAAATAATAATTTAGATATATAAGGGGGACGCCATACCGTGGAAAACATTATTACTAGTATTGAAATTCAAAAGAATAATAAGGAACGTGTGAACATATATGTGGATAACTCCTATTTTATATCTTGCGATTCAATGTTGGTGTACAAAAAATCATTAAGAAAGGGTCAAAAAGTGGACCTTGACCTTTTAAAAGATATCGCAACTGAGGACAATTTTTCAAAGGCCAAGAATACAGCACTGAAGTATATATCTAGGTGCTTGAAAACTGAGTCTGAGGTTGTAAAAAAGCTTGAAAGAGCTGGTTTTGATGAAGGCACCTCCCAGAGGGTCATAGAGTATATGAAAAGCTACAACTTTGTAGATGATGTGGAATACACTAGGTTATTTATTAAGGAAAAGATTAAAAAATATGGTGTGACAAAAATCAAATATGACTTGAGGAATAAAGGAGTTAATGAGAAAATAGTAGAGGAACAACTAAATAATAATGATCTTCAAGAAATGGATGCTGTCATAAATCAAGTGGCAAGTAAAAAATACCAACAATTAAAAAGTAAACATGAAGATCAATATATAGTAAAAAGAAAGCTAGCTCAATTTTTGCTAGGTAAGGGTTATGAGTACGAATTAATAAATAGAACTATATCTAAGGTTGAAGGTGGTGAAGAGGAATAAATGAAGATAAATTATATAAGTTTGATTATAATTGTGGCATTTTGTTTCCCTCTTTTAGTAGGTTTTCTCATGACGTATAAATCCGTAGGCCCTAAAAGAGTGGTGAATGGGATTATAAATATAATAAGCGTGTTATCATCTATATATATTGGTAGTTATCTTTACACAGGTATATTTTACGAGAGGAGTAACACGTTCTTCGATTTTTTGTATCATTTATTTCCAAGGAAATTTATGAGTTCGGTAACACAAAACTCTTTTATCCTTCACTTTACTGTATTTCCCATTATGGTTATATTAGTTTTCTCTCTGATTCGATGTATTCTTCAAATTATAAATAAGCTTACACTGTCAAATTTTTTTGATAGTCTAGAAGAAAATAGATTTACTTCTAATACTGTAATGAAGAGACTTTTAGGTATGGTTTTTGAATTGCCTAAGGCAATATTTAATGTTTTTTTATTTTGTTATTTCATAAATTTTGCAATAACACCTCTTCAGTTCACTAACTTTGGTGTTGAAGCAAAAAAACAAGCGGAAGAGTCAGTTATATATTATGGTGTAAATGAGGCCTTGCTGAAGCCTGTATTAAATTCAACAGCCATAAAACAGTTACCTTCACCTGTGGGAAACACATTTAAAGTTGTTACTGATTTCGGAAATGACCTAAATAAAATGATCTTTTCATACAATGGAACCACCTTAGAGGAGCTTGTGAAAACAAACAAGGACATTGATGATTTTGCCAAAAGCCTTACAGAAGGTTGTGATAATACCTACGATAAGGCCAAAATACTTTATCAATGGGTATCTTCCAATGTGGAGTATGATCATGAAAAGGCTGATGATATAATGAGAAAAGACTTTTCTAAAAAGTCTGGGGCAATAAATACTTTTGCAACTAGAGAAGGAGTTTGCCTAGACTATGCGGCACTTTATATAACTATGTGCAGAGCTAATAATATAAAAGTTACGCTAATATCGGGAGAGGGATTTAACGGGGAAAGTTGGGTAAGCCATGCGTGGAATACAGTATATATAGATGAATACAGTTCGTGGGTAAACGTAGATTGCACTTTTGGCAAAGTTAAAGATTCTTTTGATAATGAGGATTTTGACTTTGAGCATAGAAATAGCAAGGAATTAGCACAGTGGTAAAAGCTTTCAGAATAAGTAGCAGATGAATGACCTCATCTAGCTGCTTTTCCTGTTTTCCAGGATTAATTTAATGGCTTTTTCACAGTCGCTATCTTCAGCATTAAGGCACCAAGAAAGGTTAAAATAGTACAATGCTTTTGATCTTACGTTTAGCATAGCATAACAGTAGCCTATATTGAAAAAGTACTTGCTATCATTTTTTAATATAGCAGCTTTTTTTAAGTATCTAATTGCGTCTTGATAATTTCTCAGTTTAATGTGGCAAACGGCGCAGTTGTAAAGAGAGCTTGGTTGATTTAAGTCCATGGATAGAGCCTTTTCATAAGCTTCTAGGGCTTTTTTGTAATTTTTGTTTGTATAATAGTTGGTGCCTTCATTAAAAAAATCTATATTTTTACACATATTTAATTTCCTTTCGTGAATTTGGGGTTATATTAGAGTATACCCGAAAAGCGCCTTTTTAAAACAACTAGTAGAAAAAAAGAAATAATTGTACTATAATAGACGGGAGTAAATGGAGGCTAATATTATTTTTCGCTAACTACATATGTGGATTGGCATAATAAAGTGAGAGGGGTAGTCAAAATGAGTGATTTACGCGTTGGATTGGACGTTGGATCTACTACAATAAAAATAGTAGTTTTGGACAATGAAAAGATTATTTATAGCAGCTATGAACGCCATTTTTCAGATATAATAAAGACTTTAAGTATCATATTAAATAAGGCATATGAACACTTTGGAGATGTGGAAATTGAACCTATGATCACTGGTTCAGGGGCTCTCACCATATCGAAATGGTTAGATATACCCTTTATACAAGAAGTAATTGCGTGTACAACAGCTATAGAAAATAACATAGAAGATATAGATGTGGCCATAGAATTGGGTGGCGAGGATGCTAAAATAACATATTTTAAAAACGGCATGGAACAGAGAATGAACGGAACATGCGCAGGCGGCACTGGTGCTTTTATAGATCAGATGGCTGTACTTTTAAATACAGATGCCATGGGTTTAAATGAGATGGCAAAAAAACATACAACAATATATCCTATTGCAGCTAGGTGCGGTGTTTTTGCTAAAACGGATATTCAACCGCTTATAAACGATGGAGCTAAAAGAGAAGATATTGCTGCATCTATATTTCAGGCTGTAGTGAATCAAACTATCAGTGGACTTGCTTGTGGAAGGCCTATAAGAGGTAAAGTTGGATTCCTTGGGGGGCCTTTGTACTTTCTTTCGGAGCTTAGGGAGAGGTTTATAAAGACTTTGAATTTGAAAGAAGAAGATATAATATTTCCGGACAATTCACAGCTTTATGTAGCCTTAGGCGCTGCCATGAGTGCAAGGAAAGATAACAAAATTATGTTTGGTCAGCTTATAAATAGAATCACTAAAAAGGATAGGGTTTTAGAGGTGAATTCTACATACCTTCAACCACTTTTTAACTCAGAGGAAGAATACAAATTATTTAAGGAAAAACATAATACTTATAGGGTAAAAAGACTGCCGCTAGAAGAGTATAAAGGCAACGCATATCTTGGTATAGATGCCGGCTCCACCACTACAAAGGCTGCTTTAATATCTGAAAAGGGAGAGCTGCTTTATTCATATTATAATGGAAATGAAGGAAATCCTCTAAAGTCAGCTGTCAATATCTTAAAGGATATATATTCAAAGATTAATGATGAAACAATTATTAAAAATTCTGCCGTAACTGGATACGGTGAGGGACTTATAAAAGAAGCTTTACAGGTTGATATAGGTGAGGTTGAAACAGTGGCTCATTTTAAGGGTGCTAACTTTTTCTTGCCTGGTGTGGATTTTATTTTAGACATCGGTGGTCAAGATATGAAGTGCTTGATAGTTGAAGACGGTGTAATTAAAAGCATTATGTTAAATGAAGCTTGCTCTTCGGGATGTGGATCTTTCATAGAAAGTTTTTCAAAATCCCTTCATATATCCATAGAGGACTTTGTAAAAGAGGCATTGCTTAGTAAAAAACCTATCGATCTTGGTTCTAGATGTACGGTATTTATGAATTCTCGTGTAAAGCAGGCACAAAAAGAAGGATCTACTATAGGTGATATATCTGCTGGTCTTTCTTATTCTGTTATAAAGAATGCTTTATATAAAGTAATAAAAATTAGAGACAAAGATGATATGGGAAAGAAGATCATTGTGCAAGGTGGTACTTTCTACAATGATGCTGTGTTGAGGAGCTTTGAATTAATTTCCGAAAGGGAAGTTGTGAGACCAGATATTGCAGGAATTATGGGAGCTTTTGGTGCCGCCCTTATTGCTAGGGATAATTGCACAGAAAACTATAAAAGTACTCTTTTAAAGAAAAATATGATAAGTAGCTTTGCTGTAAATACCACCATGAGAAGATGCGGTATGTGTCCTAACAATTGTCTTCTTACAATAAATGATTTTGGTGATAGACACTTTATAACTGGAAATAGATGTGAGAGACCGCTTACCAAGGAAAATAAAGTTAATGATGTGCCAAACTTGTTTGAATACAAATATAAAAGATTATTTTCATATAAAGCTAAAAAACTTGATCAATGTCCTCTTGGCCTTATTGGCATTCCAAGGGTGTTGAATATGTACGAGAATTATCCGTTTTGGTTTACTTTTCTAACGGAAATAGGTTTTAGAGTGGAGCTTTCTCCAAGGTCCAATAAAAGCATTTACGAGATGGGAATGGATACTATTCCTTCAGAGTCCACTTGCTATCCTGCAAAACTAGTACATGGGCATATAACTAGTCTTATAAATAGGGGAATTAAAACTATATTTTACCCTTGCGTTGTGTATGAGAAAAAGGAATTTGAAAGTGCTACAAACAGCTACAATTGTCCTATAGTTACTTCTTATGCGGAAACTATTAAAAATAATATGGATGTATTGAGAAATGAAGATATTACCTTTATTAACCCATTCCTTTCTCTTACAGACGATAAAAAACTACTGAAGAGACTGGAAAGTATTTTCCACAGGTACAACATTCCTCATGAGGTGTTTAAAACTGCTCTTCAAAAGGCCATTGAGGAACAGGAAAACTTTAAAAACGATATTAGAAGTAAAGGTAAAGAAATTCTTAAGTACATTGAAGAAAATGATGCAGTGGGTATTGTATTAGCTGGGCGACCATATCATATTGATCCCGAAATAAACCATGGTATACCCGAAGTCATAGCTTCCTATGGCATGCCTGTATTAACGGAGGATGCTGTAAGCTATATTGAGGATATGGGTGAACCTCTGCGAGTAGTAGATCAATGGATGTATCATTCTAGGCTTTACAGAGCTGCTAATTATGTTTCTAAAAGAAATGATTTAGAAGTTATTCAGCTTAACTCCTTTGGATGTGGTATAGATGCAATCACCACAGATCAGGTGGAAGAGATACTAAAAAGAACGGGTAAAATTTATACTGTGCTGAAGATCGATGAGGTTAACAATCTTGGTGCTGCAAAGATAAGAATAAGATCTCTAAAGGCAGCCATTGAAGAGCGAAGAAAGAAAAAGTGCAGTGCAGCTGTGGAAAGAGTATCTATACCATTGGTGAGACGAGTAGAGTTTACTCAAGAAATGAGGAAAAACCATACAATTTTAACGCCTCAGATGTCGCCTATACATTTTAGAATTTTGGAAAAAGGAATAAATTCTGAGGGATATAATTTCAAAATCATTCAAGATGTGGATCATAAAGATGTGGAGGAAGGTTTAAAATATGTAAATAATGATGCTTGTTATCCAACAATACTTACCATTGGGCAAATAATGCGAGCATTGAAATCAGGAGAATATGATTTAAACAATACCTCCGTTGCCATAACTCAAACAGGCGGTGGATGCCGAGCTACTAATTACATTGCTATCCTTAGGAAAGCTCTAAGAGAGGCTGATATGGAACATATACCTGTTATAGGACTTAGTGTGCAAGGTATAGAGAAAAATAGCGGCATAAAGTACACATTTTCTCTTGTAAAAAAAGCGCTTATGTCTCTTATGTTTGGCGATTTGCTTATGAGGGTATTATATAGGGTGAGACCTTATGAAAACGTTAAAGGATCAGCTAATATTCTTTATGAGAAGTGGAATGAAATCTGCCAGCATACTGTAAAAGTTGGTAGTTATAAAGAATTCAAAGAAAATGTGAGAGATATTGTCAGTGAGTTTGACATGTTAGAGATTACCGATGAGGTTAAGCCTAGAGTTGGTGTTGTGGGTGAAATACTTGTAAAATTCCATCCCTACGCTAACAATCATGTCATAGACGTTATAGAAAAAGAAGGGGCGGAAGCTGTATGCCCAGATCTTTTGGATTTCTTCTTGTATTGTTGCTATGATCAAGAGGGAAAATATAGGTATTTAAGTGGAAAATATAGCATGAAAGTGCTTTCTAACATTGGAATTAATGTCATTGAATATCTTAGAAAGCCAATAGATGTGGCACTTAAAAATAGTAAACGTTTTACAGCTCCAAGCAATATAAATAAGTTGGCAAAGGGAGCAGAACCTATACTATCTTTGTGCAATCAGACAGGAGAGGGCTGGTTTTTAACTGGAGAAATGGTGGAATTAATTGAAAGTGGGGTTGAAAATATAATATGTGCTCAGCCTTTCGCTTGCCTTCCAAACCATGTTACAGGAAAAGGGATGATAAAAGAACTAAAGAGGAGATATCCAAATTGCAATATTGTGCCCATTGACTATGATCCAGGGGCTAGCAATGTAAATCAAGTAAATAGGATAAAACTAATGTTGGCTTCAGCCTTTAAGAATTTAGATAAAGAAGAGGCTTATATAGAAGCGGCTGCCACGAGGAAAGAAGATTAATTGCATTTTTATGTATGCAAGGGGGAGTGTAGATGGGTACAGGAGCAATAGTGGCACTTATATTTACCATATTATTTTTGAACTTAGTCCTTTCAATAGCATTGATATTCATAGAACGTAAGGATACGGGTAGCACTTGGGCATGGCTTTTTGTGCTCAATGTCTTGCCTGTTATAGGTTTCTTTATATACTTGATGTTTGGACAAAATTTTACAAGAGAGAAGCGTTTCAGAAAAAAGATAATTGGTGACAGTGAAAGAAAATCATACTTTGAAAAGAAGAGAAAACTATATAAGTTTGATCGGGATATGATAAACAATATAGATATGATTGAGATGAACTATCAAAACTGCAAATCCATGTACACTCAATTAAATGAAGTGGAGTTGTATTTTGATGGCAATGATAAATTTGAATCATTGATTCAGTGCATAAAAAATGCAAAAAAATATATCCATATTGAGTACTATATTTTTAGGAAGGATGACATTGGAAAGGAAATAATAGATCTTCTAGTGGAAAAGCTAAAAGAGGGCGTAGAGGTAAAACTACTAGTGGATGCCATGGGGTCTGGTAAGCTGAATCATAAAAAGAATATACGGGATTTCGTAGAGGCCGGGGGAGAATTTGCTGTTTTTTTTCCAGGGCTCACAGCCCATATTAACATGAGAATTAACTACAGGGATCACAGAAAAATTGTGGTAATAGATGGTGAATGCGGTTTTCTTGGTGGATTTAACGTTGGGGATGAGTATCTTGGCAGATACAAAAGTATAGGAAATTGGCGCGACACGCATTTTAAAGTAGTTGGTGAGGCCATATTAGATTTAGAAGAAAGGTTTTTAATGGATTGGAGTTACGCATCAGAAGAAGATATAGCAGATGTGGAGCGCTATTTTGAAGTTAAGGAAGTGAAAAATAGCAACGTGGGAATCCAAATTGTCTCTAGTGGACCAGACCACGATCAGGAATTTATAAAAAATGGATACGTAAAAATAGTAAATAATGCAAAGCAGTATCTTTATTTGCAGACACCATATTTTGTTCCCGATGAAACTGTAATGCAGTGTCTCAGAATATGTGCACTGTCTGGTGTTGATGTAAGGATAATGATACCAGCAAATCCTGACCACATATTCATGGGATGGGCAGCTAGCTCTTATGTAGACCAACTTATGGATGCTGGGGTAAAAGTATATTACTACCATAAAGGTTTTCTCCATGCTAAGACCATGGTATCCGATGATGCAGTTTCTAGCATAGGAACAGCCAATATGGACATAAGAAGTTTTAGATTGAATTTTGAAACCAATGCCTTTATTTATAACGAAAAGATAGCTCTTCAAATGAAAGAGCAGTTTGAAAAGGATATGGAGGATTGTACTCTTGTAACAACAGAAATCTTTGCAAAACGAGGTACATTTATGAAAATTGCAGAATCTATAGTAAGATTGTTATCACCAATATTATAAAGTAAAAAAGGTATGCAAGATTTAAAATTGCATACCTTTTATTTTTGTGGCAGTTTTATTGGAATTGAGATACATGCTGACGGAGGTGTTTATCAAAAAAAGTGTAATTATCTTCAGGTTCAGTATATGGATAACGAATAGGATTCATGTAGTGAAAATAATCAAAATAGTTGCTTACCAATGTGAAGTCATGTGGAGCGTCAACTTTGTAAAAAATGTATCCCCTTTGATTTGATGAATTAAAGGGATAACTTACACCACCGGAAATTAATTTCTTATATTGGCTTCCAAAAATGGTGTTCTGGTCTTGAAAATCATTTCTAAGCCTAGGCATAGGACTGCAATAACCTTTTCCATCCTTGTCATAAAGCAAAGTACCAGCAATTAATTGAAGATTCCATTCACTAGTTATTCGGAAACCATCATTCCAATATGAAGCACCATCTTTCCATTTAAAATAAACAAGGGAATATACTGAGTTATCAGATGTTTGTACGCAAACTGTGGTGGACTCTAGGGTGCACCTAGGTGGAGTTTCAGATTTAAAATTTAAGCTGCTAACGGAGGTATCTATCTTTTTGGCGTTACAAATCAATTGTATATACTTATCAGAAATATCACCTATGATTTCAGGCGGGAATCCTTTATTAATTAAATTTGTTCTTACGGTGAAATTGTCAATGGGTTTCATTAATGTTGGTGTCAATGTGACATGATATGAAAATGTACTAAAGATTATTATAAACAAAAGGAAACATCCTACATATGCTGATATAAAAACCTTATTGCTGATGCCAACTGAGGCATTGATAAGACTATACCCTACAGATTTCATATAATTGCTAATTCCGTACAATTGTTTAAAAAAAATAAAGTAGCATATGACCATCACTAGCAATACAAAGGTTAGTATAATCGAAGGTAGTCCACGGGAAATTAAAGCTAGTAAATATATGATTATCTGCAGTATACAAACCCAAAGTAAAGGATCTTTAGGAGCTTGTACTTTTTCTTTTAAAAATACCAGTTTTAAACCTTTTCTAAAGGTAATAATAAATAGCATCTGCAGGATAAAAAATATAATGCTACTTAGGAAAACATAGTTGTTAAATTTTAAGTTTATGGGTGTGGCAAGTACAAGGGTGTCAATGAGAAAGTTTAAAATAAGGCGAAGTATAGATAATTTCCAAATGAAACTGAAGCTACTATTTACGTTTCTTAAAGTACGACATCCTATATATATTAGACAAAATCCTAAAGTAGGAAGAAGAAAATCTAGGTAAAATAGCTTAAAGGTTATGGTGGTCAATATCATACCCCAAGTTATTTCATGTATGGGTTTTGACCAAGGATTTACCTTTAAAATCATGCCACTTTGGGGTAAGTACTGAGACATAGCTTCTGCTACTTCTTCATCAAATTTATTATCATCGCTAGTATTCATTAAAGTTTACCTCCATTAATTTTCTAAGTTTTTTTCTAAGCCTATATAATTTCCCTTCTACAGAACGTTCTGTAAGTCCTAATTCAGCTCCAATTTGCGATATACTTTGCATATAGTAATACTTTCTGTAGAAGAGTTGCTGTTCCATATTTGAAAGGTTTGATACAAAGTTCATTAAACGTTGTGCACTCTCTTTTTTTAATAGTGCATCCTCTGGTGATGGTGAGGTACATAAATTTTCAGGGATTTCATCTTCATTATTATTAAGTTTTTTTACATGATTGAGAGCAGTATTGCGAGCTATGGTTATAAGCCATGTGTAAAGGCTACTCTTCCCTTGGTCATATAGATGAAATTTCGTCCAAATCCTCATGTACACATCATTAACGCACTCTTGCACATCTTCTTCCTTTTTCAAAATTCCTCGTACAATATAAAATATTAAAGCATTATATTGTTGATGAAGAATCTTCAAGCCATCTTCATCTTTATCCTTTATGAGTCGTATAATATCATTATCCAAATTTCAACCCCCCATACAATATCCTCACTAGTATATACAGTGAATTTAATATAAACCCACGGAAAAAAGAAAAAGGAGTATGCAAAATATTATTGCATACTCTTTCAACGTTGAATCTTACAGGTTCATATATGAACGACATACATCCTTAAAACCATGTTTCATCATTACTTCATAAATTAATCCTCTTACTTCAAAGGAAGAAGTAAGTCCATCTTCACTTCTTAGATTTATAAGTAAGGAACTTAAATCATCCATAAGTATGTTAATATCACTGGAAGTGAGAGAAAAATTTATGTCACAAGCTGAGGTTTCAATGCTTGTCTTAATTTTATCCATACTAAAATCAACTATTTTCCCAGAACGCTTTACAATTTTCATTATAGTGTCCCCCTATATTTGCTTAATTTGAAGTTATTAATATATAATCAATATAAATTATTATATCATATTATGAATAAATTAGTCGAAAATATTAAAAAAAAATTAAACTGGTGAGTTTAGTATTGGATATATTTAATGTAGAACCTTGACATAAAAAAAAAGTAGTATATAATAAAAATATAATTTTAAATTTAATATATAGAGGCAATGATAAAGAGGAGTAAAATTGTGAAATATGCAGAGAGGAAGATTGGGTGCGCTGAAAGGTCTTCTATAGGAAACAGTTTGAAGGTAGCTTTGGAGCTTTCTCACTGAAATTATTAGTAAGTGAGAACGGTGAACATCGTTAAAATATGGAGAGTTTGATTTATATCAAAAATTAAGGTGGTAACGCGCGCTGTCGTCCTTTGCATGGATGAGGCGCTTTTTTTATAGGCTTTGTTAGATTATAAATTTAAAGAAATAGAGAGCAGAAGGAGATAAAAAATATGGATGAAAACAAGAATATAGCAAAAAACTATGATCCAAAAGACTTTGAAGAGAGACTTACAAAGTGGTGGGAGGAGAAGAATTTCTTTACAGCAGAAATCGACAAAAACAAAGAGCCTTATACTATAATTATGCCTCCACCAAATATCACAGGACAGCTACACTTAGGTCATGCCATAGACGATACATTGCAGGATATTCTTATAAGAACTAAGAGGATGCAGGGTTATTCTACCTTGTGGTTGCCAGGTCAGGACCATGCCAGTATAGCCACAGAGGTAAGAGTAGAAAAGCAGCTTTTAAAGGAAGGCCTTAATAAAAAGGAAATGGGAAGAGAGGCTTTTTTAGAGAGGGTATGGCAGTGGACAGATGAGTACAGAAATAGAATAAGAAATCAGGTAAAGAAGCTTGGTTGCTCAGCTGACTGGTCAAGAGAAACCTTCACTATGGACGACAATGTAAGTGAGGCAGTAAGAACAGTGTTCGTTAATTTATACAATGAAGGTCTTATTTACAGGGGAGACAGAATTACAAATTGGTGTCCAAAATGTATGACAGCAATTTCTGATGCAGAAATAGAATACGAAGAACAGGAAGGAAACTTCTGGCACATAAAATATCCTGTAGTAGGCAGTGATAAATTTGTTGAAATAGCTACTACAAGACCAGAAACCCTTTTAGGAGATACTGCAGTAGCTGTAAATCCAAAGGATGAAAGATATAAAGATATTGTAGGCAAAAAATTAATTCTTCCATTAGTTAATAGGGAAATACCAGTGGTAGCAGATGATTATGTTGACATGGAATTTGGAACCGGTGCAGTAAAGATAACTCCAGCTCACGATCCAAACGATTATCAGGTTGGCTTAAGACATGAGCTTCCTCAGATAGTTATGTTAAATGAAAATGGAACCATAGCTGAGGGATATGGAAGGTATTCAGGATTAGATAGATATGAGGCAAGAAAGCTTATAGTAGAGGACCTTGAAAAAGCAGGATTGTTAGTTAAGATAAAGAAACATGTACACAATGTTGGTACCCATGATAGATGTAAGACTACCATAGAGCCTATGCTATCAAAACAGTGGTATGTTAAGATGGAATCCCTTGCAAAACCAGCCATTGAGGCAGTTAAAAATGGAGAGATAAAATTCATCCCAGAGAGATTTGAAAAAATATATTATAACTGGATGGAAAACATTCAAGATTGGTGTATATCTAGACAACTTTGGTGGGGTCATAGAATTCCAGTTTGGTACTGCAAAGACTGCGGAGAGATTACAGTTTCAGTAGAAGAACCTTCATGCTGTTGCAAATGTAAGAGCAAAAATATTGAGCAGGATAAGGATGTGCTTGATACTTGGTTCAGTTCAGCTTTATGGCCATTCTCCACTTTAGGTTGGCCACACAAAACAGAGGATTTAGACTACTTTTATCCTACATCTACATTAGTTACTGGTGGGGATATAATATTCTTCTGGGTAGCTAGAATGATTTTCTCAGGGCTTCACAACACAGGAAAGATACCATTTAAAAACGTATTGTTCCACGGTATGATTAGAGACAATCAAGGAAGAAAAATGTCCAAATCACTGGATAATGGAGTAGATCCATTGGAGGTTATAGATAAATACGGTGCAGATGCCTTGAGATTTATGCTAGCTACAGGAAATGCTCCAGGAAACGATGCTAGGTATTATGAGGAAAGAGTCGAGGCAGCTAGGAACTTTGCCAATAAGATATGGAATGCTTCAAGATTTGTACTAATGAACATAGATGCAGATATTATGGAAAAATACAAAGACTGCAAAAATTATTCTATAGCTGACAGATGGATATTATCTAGAGCTAATGATGTGGCAAAGGAAGTAACAGAGAATCTAGAAAAATTCGAGATAGGTGTGGCTCTTCAAAAGGTATACGATTTTATATGGACGGAATTCTGCGATTGGTATATAGAACTTGTGAAACCTGTGTTCTTTGGAGATGACGAAGAAGCAAAGGGTGTAGCATACAACGTATTAAATGATGTTCTAATTGTTGGATTGCAGTTGTTGCACCCAGTTATGCCTTATATAACTGAGGAGATATACACTCACCTTCACACAGAATGCGAATCCATTACTATATCAAAGTGGCCTCAGTACAAAGAAGAAATTAAAGATATAGAAGCTGAAGAAAAGATGAATTATATCATTGAGTCTATAAAAGCTATAAGAAATGTAAGACTTGAGATGAATGTTCCAAATTCAAGAAAAGCAAAGCTTATAATTCTTGCTACAGAAGGTATGGATGCATTTAAGGCAGGGGGAATATATTTTGAAAAGCTTGCTTCAGCTAGTGAAGTTGGATTTATAGATGATAAATCACAGGTACCAGAAAATACAGTGTCAGTGGTGACAAAAGGTGCAGAAATATACATGCCACTTTTAGATTTAATTGACCTTGACAAGGAATTGGAGAGATTAAATAAAGAGAAGAAAAAACTTCTTCAGGAAATAAAAAGAGTGGAGAATAAATTGTCTAATGAAAGATTTGTAGGCAAGGCTCCGGAATCAGTTGTAGCTGAGGAAAGAGAGAAGGGCAGAAAATACAAGGAAATGTATGATGCCGTTATGGAAAGAATAGATAGTCTTACAAAATGTTCTTAATTAGGGCCTAGGAAGGTGTAAATATGAAATATGATGAAGCTATGGAGTATTTAGATAGCGTTCATATGTTTGGTGTGAAAATTGGACTTGAAAGAATAACTAGACTGCTAAAGCTTTTGGGAAATCCACAAGATGATCTAAAATTTATTCACATAGCGGGTACCAACGGTAAGGGCTCTGTCACTGCCATGGTGAGTAATATTTTATTTAAAGCAGGGTACAAAGTGGGGATGTTTACATCCCCTTATATAGAATTCTTTGAGGAACGAATTCAGATCAACAATGAATGCATACCCCGAAATACGGTGGCGCAGATAATAGAACAGCTCAAGCCCTGCATTGAAAAATTGGCAGAAGAGGGTTATGAACCCGTAACGTATTTTGAAGTTGTAACGTGTATGTGCTTAATTTACTTTAAAAGAGAAAAAGTGGACTTTGCCGTGATGGAAGTTGGCATGGGTGGCAGGATGGACCCAACAAATATTATAAACCCTCTTGTTTCTGTTATTACCTCCATAAGCTATGATCATATGCAGTATCTTGGTGATACTCTCTGTAAAATAGCTTTTGAAAAGGCTGGCATCATTAAGGAGAAAACTCCAGTGGTTATATATCCACAGGAAACAGAGGTTTATGATGTTATAAGAAGAGTGTGCAGTGATAAAGAAGCTCCATCTGTATTTGTAAAAAAAGAAGATGTGGATTTTATAGGTGTTGTAAGTGACAATGAGGTTAGGCAACAGCTTCTTATAAAAACTTCAAACAACAAATATGAAGTTCAGCTAAATCTCCTTGGAACACATCAGCTTTTAAATTGTGCTGTGGCTGTAAATGTCATTGAATTACTTCAAAGTATGGGATGCTGTATAACAGAGAAACACATAAAGCTCGGTCTTGAAACTGTATTTTGGAAGGGTAGATTGGAAATTTTGAAAAAATCTCCGCTGATAGTTATAGATGGTGCTCACAATATTGACGCCATGGTCAGACTGAAAGAGAGTGTAATTAAGTATTTTAAGTTCCGTTCTTTGTACCTTATTCTTGGCATAGTGAAAGATAAAGAAGTAGAAAAAATGGTCAGTATAATTACCCCCATGGCAAAGAAGGTCATTGCTGTGTCACCACACAGTGATAGAGCTACCATGGCGGAGGAATTGTGTGATGTGATTAAACCATATAAGGGAAATTCCATTGCCGTATCTGATTATAAGGAAGCATATAAGATAGCTATTTCAGAGGCAGATGAGGATGATATGATTCTTATTTGTGGCTCTCTTTATATGATTGGAGATATGAGAAGTATAATATTGAAATATTAGAAAATACCAGCATTGGGCTTGTAAAGTTATACAGGACCTAGATGCTGGTGTTTTTTTACTTGCTCAAAGCTTCTTTAATTGCCTTTGAAAGTTGATCAGGACAAGATGTGTTTTTGTCACCACAAACTGTCCCCTGAAGTTTTTCTATAACCTCCTCTGCTTTCATTCCCTCAACAAGCTGTGCTATTCCTTTAAGATTGCCACTGCAACCACCTTCAAAGGTTAAGTTTTTAACTTTACCATCTACAAGGTCAAAGCAAATATTTCTTGAACAGACTCCACTGGTTTTGTATACATACATACCATGTCACCTCTTTCGTTTAAAAGTCATATATTATTTTATAGCAAAGTATTGTACTTATCAAGGTAAAAGTACATAGATAAAAGGAAGGGAGGGATTAAATGTCAAGAATATATGTGTGCAATTCTTATTCCGATTCTATTTCTGAAATTGATTGTGGGAACATGGAATCCATTAGAAAAATTAAGTTGAGTACTGCAGATGAAAGGGTGGGGCCCCATGGCATATGCAGATATAAAAATAATTTGATTGTTGCAAATAAACATAAAGGGAGTATAAGCATATTGGACCTTAGCAATTATGGTAAAGAGGAGTATTACATTGGAAGTAACTGTAGTGATGTTAAGGTATATAAAGATAAAGCTTATGTAGTTTGCAGTGATAGCAATGATATAAAAATTTTTGACTTTTTAGAGAAAAGAGTGCAGGAGAGCATCCCCTGTGGTCATTGTCCAAAGAATATTCATATTGATATTGAAAATCAAGAGATTATGGTAAATAATTTTATGGAAAATAGCATATCCATAATAGATCTTAAGGATCATGAAAATAATAAGAAAGTCATTGTAGGAGAATATCCTGGTAAAGTTATATACAGCCCTGTTAATAATATGTATATTGTGACCACTAGCTTTATGGGAAGAAGAAAGAACGGATATGTAAAGTTCTTAGGTAAAAATTTTAAAAGTATAGGGGAAATTGAAGTGGGTAAATCTCCAGTTGACTTTTGCATATACAATGAAAAAGTGTATGTGGGCAATTTTGAGAATGGAACAATTAGCGTCCTTGATCTTATGTATATGAAAAAAATAGAGGATATAAAGGTGTACGGAATGCCACGGGGGATTCAAGTTCTAGAAGATAATTTGTATGTGGCAGATTATTACGGTAATTGTCTTAATAAAATTAATTTAATCACAAAAGAAAAAACTAAGACAACAACTGGAAATGAACCAACAGCTGTGGTAATATTATAAATAATAAGAGCCAAAGTTAAGCGCTTTGGCTCTTATTATTGAGATAATAAAATATTTTTTATGCTATCTTTCATGGTAAGATATGATTTTTTCCATTTAGAACAAAGAACTTCTGCTTCTTTCTGGGATGGTGTTGGAATTTTAATTTCTATTGTAGGCACTTCATTTTCGTACATAGAAAGGTTTACAATGCAGGTACCATCATTTAAAGATTG
The DNA here is from genome assembly GCF_900142225.1 of Hathewaya proteolytica DSM 3090. Classification (GTDB taxonomy): domain Bacteria; phylum Bacillota; class Clostridia; order Clostridiales; family Clostridiaceae; genus Hathewaya; species Hathewaya proteolytica. The sequence continues at coordinate 3,354 of NZ_FRAD01000028.1, read as the reverse complement.
AAATTCAGCTTTTATACTTATTTCTTGTCTTATGCTATCCATGTGTTTAATTAGATAGTCATCGATTTGTTTTAGTTTATCTTCGGATAATCTTCCAAAAAACATGGAAAGCACATCTTTACCTTTATCAGTTATTACAAGACGTATTTTATTTTCTCCTTCAATATAACGAACTAGGTTAGAGGAGCTAAGCTCTAAAAGATACTGCTGGAGATTGAAATAATCTATAAGACCGTTTTCCAGTACAATATCTGTAAGTTGTAAGTTTGATAAAGGAAGTTTAATTTCATTGACTATATATAATAACAACAGCTTATTTTCAGCAAGCTCCAAAAAATCATTATTCAAAAATATACAACCTCCCTTACTGTATTGTGTAAAAACACTATATATAAATATTTTATCATATAAAGAGGAATTATTGAATATAAATTTATTGATAATTTATTTAGGAGGAATTGTAATGAAGTTTAGCAAGAAAAACATTTCGTATGGTGGTGTTTGTCTGGTTCTTTTAGTTTTAGTATGTGTAGCAGTGGGTATAAAGAATAAGACTACATATACCATTGCCATGAATAAAAAATTACCCATCTATTCTGTTGGCACAGAGGAAAAGAAGGTAGCAATATCTTTTGACGCTAGTTGGGGGGCTGACAATACACAAAATTTAATTGATGTATTGGATAAGTATAAAGTAAAGTCAACCTTTTTTCTTGTAGGTGGTTGGGTAGACAAGTATCCCGATAAAGTAAAATTGATCCATGAGAGAGGCCATGAAATAGGAAATCACTCTAATTCTCATGCTGATATGACAAAACTATCAAAAGAAAAAATTATTCAAGAAGTTGCAGCTACGGATGCAAAAATTATGACTATTACAGATGAGAAGACAAAATTATTCAGGTTCCCATCTGGTGCCTATGACAATAAAGCTATTGAAGCTATTGAGAGCACTGGACACAAGTGCATTCAGTGGGATGTTGACAGTTTGGATTGGAAAGAGAAGGGGGCTAAGGCTGAGTATGATAGGGTTGTAGCAAATGTTAAACCAGGCTCCATAATCCTATTTCACAATAATGCCAAGTACACACCTGAAAATCTTCCAAAGATAATAGAGAAGCTTCAAGCTGATGGCTATAAGATTGTGCCAGTATCGGAATTAATCTATCAGGATAATTACGAACTAGACCACAATGGAAAACAAGTGTCAAAGGAGATTGAAAAAAAGAAAACTAATGATGTATCCAAGGAAGTAGAGGATAAGAAGGAAAAAGATAAAATTGAAGAAAAAAATATAGAATAGAAATAATAAAATAAATTTTAAAAAAAGTATTGAAATCTATATATGAGATGTATTATAATGGAAATATATTACAATACATCTCGTACCACAGGACTAATAGTCTAGGGGTATTAGTAGAAAAAATAAAATATTAGTAACAGAAGGGAAGAGGGGTATATGGAAAATTTAATGAGCAATAATAACATTTATCTGGAAGGGTCTATAGTGTCCGAATTGAAGTTCAGCCACAATATGTATGGCGAGGGTTTTTATTCGTTTAATATGGATGTACCTAGATTAAGCAAAGCAAAGGACAAGTTAAATGTAACTATTTCTGAAAGGCTGTTGACAAATTTTCAGGTTTGTAGGGGAAAAAACATAGTTGTTGAAGGCCAACTTAGATCATACAACAAGTATGTAGAGGGCACCAATAGGCTTATACTAACTGTATTTGCTAGAGAGGTATATGAATGTGAAGAGAAAAGTAAGAATCCCAATCAAATTTTTCTTAACGGATATATCTGCAAGAGCCCGATATATAGAAAAACACCTTTTGGAAGAGAAATAGCAGATATGCTACTGGCTGTAAATAGGCCTTACAATAAATCTGACTATATACCAACTATTGCGTGGGGACGAAACTCTAGGTATTGCAAGACCTTGGAGGTGGGAGACAACATAAAAATTTGGGGACGCCTTCAAAGCAGGCAGTATCAAAAGAAAATAAATGACGATGTGATAGAAAAAATGGCCTATGAAGTATCCATTTCAAAAATGGAAAGAGGAGACGTTGAAATTGATGTTTGCAACGATGAGGATCAGTTTCAAGACAATGTGGAGCAGATTGACGATGAAAAAGTAACAGGATAGAATATATAAGTTGTAAATATGCAATTTGAATTATAAAAAGGACATCCTCTTTTTTAAAATGGATCCTATGTCAAGGACATTTTGAAAAAGTCTAGACAGCTAAAAGCTGATTTCTATATTGTATAGGAGTCAGCTTTTTTAATCCCCATTGATATCTAAAGTTATTATAGTACTCCATATAATCATCTATTATAAACTGTAATTCCTTAAATGTAGAACAACTTTTAGAATCTATCTCATCTTTCATATGGCCGAAAAATGATTCTTGAGGAGCGTTATCCCAACAATTTCCTCTTCTTGACATGGATTGACCAAGACTATATTTCTTTAGTAATTTTTGAAATTTTGGACTAGTATAGTGAGCCCCTTGATCTGAATGTATAAATGCACCTTTATGTAATAAATTTTTATTTTGTGTCATTAATTTTTCTATAGTTTCAGTTGCTATATCAAGAGTAAGACGATTAGACAAATTATATGATAGTATCTCATTTGTTGATGCATCTTTAATAGTTGATAGATACGCCATACAGGAAGCTCCATATGGGATGTATGTTATATCTGTTAGTAGAACTTTCCCAGGAACCTCTTGTTTAAAGTTTCTATTCAAAAGATTTGGTACAACAGTATGTTCTTTAGTTGCTTTCATCATCCTTCTATATGGATTTGCTTTTCTAATAGGACATTTGATGTTATACTTTCTCATAATTCTCTGTATGCATTTTCTATTAATAATTAAATTGAATTCATTCTCTAGAACCATTTTAATAGATCTAGAACCTTTCTTATATCCTCTATGATTAAAAGCTTTGAATATTACCTCTTTGAGTTGTAAATCTCTTTGTTCTCGTATATTTCTATTTTCTAATGATTTTATGTAACTATAATAACCTGTTCTTGATACCTCTGCTACTTTGCATAAATGGCTAACCATATTTTTAAAATTGTATTTTGAAATGATGTCCTGAATAAGTTTAAAGATAATAGCTGCTTTTAATTCACCTCTTTTCACCTGCCTTTCTTGCAGCTCGATTTTTTTTAGTAATTCAGCTTCAGCTTTCCAATAAGCTATTTCAGCATCTTTTTTGGCTATTATTTCTTCCATAGATAACTCACGATTTAAAGGTCTACCACTATTAAATTTTCTAGTATCCCTAAGCCCTAGTTCCCCAGATTCTCTGTATGATTTACGCCATCTTTTG
>NZ_FRAD01000041.1 GCF_900142225.1 Hathewaya proteolytica DSM 3090 | reverse complement strand
TTTCACCCAATGGGTGAAAGCTGAATTTTGAAGGAACGTATATTTATCAATGCTTTGAGGGTGGTTTATAAAGTACTGACGTAGAATCTCAGTATTATATAACACCTGGGCCTAAATATTAATTACTTAATGAAAAAAAGTGTTCACTTCAAAAGGAAATGAACACATACTAGTTATTTTTCTTGTAATAAAAGCCCATGTTTTTTTAATAGTGGGAATATAGCATTGTAAACTATAACTACGATAATAACTGACACAACAGCATTTATAAAAGTAGCCATGGCACTTATTTTTGCCAGAATAGAAGCTGCTTTTTGAGGTTGTCCAAGTACATACTGTTTATAAAAATACCCTACAATTGGGTCTGCAATTACATTAAAAGCTAATCCTGAAACTGAAGATATAAGACTCCATTTAAAAACATATTTTTTATCATTGCTTTCGTTAACTTTTGCTATTTTGTGGGCTACAAGTCCGGTTATTAAACCTATACACAGCTTTAGCACGAAAGTTTTGGGAGCAACTACGATGTAAACTGGATCTATGATATCTGCAATGGTCATTCCTATGGCACCAGCAAGTCCACCATAAGTACCACCCAGCATCAACGCTGCTAAAACACAAAAAGCATTGCCTATATGAAGTGACGTAGCGTCGCCACCTGGTACAGGAATTTTTATCTGTACAAAGGTAAACATGACGAAACACAGCGCTGCAAATAAGCCTGTGAGGCTTAATTTTATTAATTTTGAATTTCTATTTCTCATTATTTCCACTCCTAACCGCTAATTATAATTGCTTTTCACAATAAGGTTATTATATTATCAAAAGATAGTATAAACAAGTGTATGGGTACAATGTTTTGCTAATTTAAATTTATATTAAAACATTTTTTTATAGGTATTTTTTTATTGAAAAAAATTCGATGATGTAGGATACTATATAAAATGGGGAATGTTTTTTTAAAAAAACTAGAGAGAGGAGGCACTACTGAACGAAATCCTTGTAGGTTTTGTAGTTAGTGTAGACATTTATGAAAGAAAAAAGAGAAGGGTTTTCATCAAAGTTAGCAGTGTTTTTTGCAATTTTAAGCTCAGCAGTAGGACTAGGGAACATATGGAAGTTCCCAACAGTGGTAGGCGAAAATGGAGGAGGAGCGTTTGTTCTAGTTTATTTATTGTTTGTATTACTTGTGGGTATACCTGTATTAGTGTCGGAATTTTTTATTGGAAGAAGAGCTAAAAAGAATGCCATAGGAGCATTTAACACTCTTGCACCGGGAACAAAGTGGAGATGTGTAGGAGGAATGGGTATATGTGCAGCTACGCTTGTGTTTTTTTTCTATAGCGCTGTGGCAGGATGGGTTTATTCGTATCTTTTTAAAGCTTTGACAGGAGAGTTTACTGTATTTAAAGGTATGGATATTAATGCGGCTTCAAAGGTTGCAGAAAATATGTTTGACCAAACTGTAAATGGATCTTTTATGCCTATTATATGGCAAGGTATAGTTTTATTTGTAGTGGGATTTATCATAGTTAAAGGTGTAAAGAATGGTATAGAAAAAGTAACTAAGGTTCTAATGCCTATTTTATTTATAATAATTATAATTTGCGATATAAGAGCTTTAACTATTTCTGGTGCAAGTCAGGGATTGAAGTTCCTATTCAGCATAGATTTTAGCAAAATCACTGGTTCTGTAATCATGGCTGCACTTGGTTTAGCCTTTTTTAAGCTATCCATTGGAGTTTCCAGCATGATGACTTATGGAAGTTACTTTACGGAAAAAGACAATATCGTTGGGAATGCCATTAAACTGGCTTTAGCGGATATTGTGGTATCACTTTTAGCAGGAATCGCGATATTTCCAGTGGTATTTCAGTATAATATGTCCCCAGCAGCTGGCCCAGGGCTTTTATTTAATACCATACCATTAGTGTTTTCACAGATGCCTTTTGGAAATGCATTGCTTGTTATGTTTTTATTCTTAACAGCAATGGCAGCTACCATGGCTATGATATCTATGGCAGAGCCTATGGTAATCTATCTATGTGAAGAAAAGAAATTGAACAGAAGAACGGCTACAATTTCACTTATAATTTTTGTATTTGCAGTGGGAATACTTACTGTTCATTCCAAGAGTATATTTGCCAATGTACCGTTTAGCAACATGACATTTTTCGATTTGTATGATAAATTATCTTCTAATATATTACTTCCAATTGGAGGATTCTTAATATCAATATTTGTAGGGTATGTTATTAAAAAGGAAGATGTTATAGACGAGCTTTCTAATAAAGGTACTTTGCAAAACTTAACTTTGATTAATGTTTACAGGATAATTTTAAGATATATAACGCCAATGCTAGTTATATTAGTATTTTTATCTTCCATTGGAGTTCTTAACATATAACTTGTACTCGTTAGAGTATAATTTTAGTAGGCAAAGGTAGTAGTAATTACTACTTATAAAAAAATAAAGGAGATACAAAAAGTATCTCCCATATACATAATATT
>NZ_FRAD01000007.1 GCF_900142225.1 Hathewaya proteolytica DSM 3090 | reverse complement strand
GGAACGTTTTAAAATGATATGGTATCCTTTAAACCGTCCCAGTTGGTCGGGAGTTCGAATCTTCTCTGACGCACCATAAACTATTGAAATGACTAGCTTTTAAGAGATTAGAAGCTAGTCATTTTTATTGTTTTGCCCCTCTTTTTGCCCCTTATAGGGTTTAACACTACAGCCAATGTTATATCAACTTTACTTTTGTTACAGATAACATTTTCTCATTTTCTTCATAGCTAAGATAATCCTTAGTTTTTATTGTTACAACTATAGTACATTATAGGGCTACTTGTAGATATAGTGAAAAATACTTATAATAAATAATATTGCGATAAGAATGGTAAATTTAAAGGGGTGAATAAGGTATGGAAGCGAAACTTAGATTTAATGAGGATGAGAAGAATTATGATAGGTGGAGACCACATTATGTGACGGATTTGTTTAAGGACATAATAAGTTTCTCCAACATGGGCCCAAATTCCAATGCGCTTGAAATTGGAATAGGCACGGGGCAAGCAACGCAACCTTTTTTAGAAACAGGATGTCATGTAACAGCTATAGAACTTGGAGATAAATTGGCATCATATACTGAGAAAAAGTTTTTTCAGTATAAAAATTTTTCAATAGAAAATATGTCTTTTGAAAAATATAGTGGTAGTGAAAGCAGTGTGGATATAATATATAGTGCTACAGCTTTTCATTGGATCCCGGAGAAAATAGGGTATGAAAAAGTTTACAGACTTTTGAAGAAGGGCGGTACAGTAGCATTGTTTTGGAACCACCCATTTGTGGCTATGAAAGAAGAAAAGCTTTTTGATGCCATACAGTCAGTATATGATAAGTATAGACCATCATCTAGAAAACCAATATCAATTAATATAGAAGATTGTACAACTATACCTAAAGAACTAAAAAAATATGGATTTAAGGATATTAGCACAAAATTATATCATGGCATAAGAACTTTTGATGCAGAGAGTTATATATGCTTATTAAATACATACTCAGATCATAGAGCTATTAAGGAAGAAAAGAAAATACTTTTTGAAGGGGAACTGAAGGATACAATAAATAATTATGGTGGATACATAAATGTATATGACACTATAGATTTGTATCTTGCAAAAAAATAAATAAGTCTTGGGATAATGATATGATCCCTCTAAAGTAGACAATGTAAATACACAAAACTGCTTTGGAGGGATATTTTTAACGAATAAAACATATTAATAAACAAAACATATTGACAAATAAAGCATATTAAGCGATAATAATTATCATAAGTATTTTAAAAAAATTAATTTAGTAATAGTATTTACAAAAAATACTGTTGACAATTTCATTTTAGTAAACTATAATTTATGAGAATAGAAGTATTATTATGGTAGTTGTTGTAGTATTTTAACAATGAACCTACGTTTTATTTAGAAACGGATTAAAAACACGATAATGGCAAAACACATGAAAATGTGTGACGCAAAGCAATAGGGTCTAAACGCTAATACGCGCATGGCAGCCTGACACCGAAATTAATATTTACCGTATCTGGATATTATAAACTCAGATGCGGTTTTTTTATGGAAAAATGCGGAGTGTTATATTGGTGATATGTGTTTGCTACATTGTGATGTAATAAAGTTCGTGGATGGTGAAGTGATGGGCTTGTTTAAAAAAGATAGATTTCAAAATACAAAATTAAGAAAATTAAGCAAGATAGAACTTTTAGAAATTATGAAGAAACAAGAAGAAGAAAATGAAAAATTAAGGCAACAAATTCAGTTGTTGACAAATGAACTCCAAGAGCAAAAGATGAAGTTTTCTTCTGTTGGATCCTTGGCTGAAGCAGCTATAGGTATTAGTGGAATAATAGAGGCCGCTGAAAAGGCAGCAGATATATACGTTAATGGAGCAAAGAAAATGTATTATGAACAGCAAGAGGCATATGCTAGATATCAACAAAAGGTGTTGAATATAGATGATAAGAACAGGGAATAGAGATAGAAGTAGAGATAGAAGAAAAGACGCTAAAAATGATTTAAAGCAATATGGCTTTATGCCTTCTCTTGAAGAAATAAATATGGAATTGAAGAGAAGGACAGAAGCTTCGGATAGATATAAAATATACAAAAAGTTTCTGTCTAGCCTTATTGTAGTTGCTGCTTTTACTGTGTTAATCGCTACGTTGTGGTTGCCTGTTATGAAGGTTAATGGCACGAGTATGGAACCTCTTTTAATTGATGGAGATATCATTGTGGCGGTAAAGGATGTGAATTTAATTAAGCATGGAGATATTATTGCGTTTTATTATAATGATAAGGTACTGCTTAAACGTGTTTTGGGACTGCCTGGGGATACTGTGATGGTGGACAAATCAGGAAAGGTTTATGTGAACAATAAGTACATTGATGAGCCTTATATTTACGAAAAGTCACTGGGCATATGCAATGTAACCATGCCCGTGAAGGTACAAGAAAATAGTTTTTTTGTTTTAGGTGATAACAGAGCTGTTTCTATAGATAGTCGTTCCGCAGATGTTGGAAATATTCATTTTGAAAGAGTGGTCGGCAAAATAGTTTTAAGGGTATACCCTTTTCAGCGCATGGGATCTGTAACAAATTAGTTGAGAGTTATACTAAGTATGGTAAGGAGGTAGAGTGGAATGAGAAGTTCAAGAAATATGATTGCTCGTATGATGGCACAAAAAAATAGAGAAAAAAAGAATAGAAATCGCATTGTTGCAATATCAATAGTTATTGTATTTGCTATAATTTCACTCACCGTTACTCCTGCTATAACTTTAGTAGGCAATAGTGGTGAAAAATATCTGGATGATTTATCCTCTAAACCGGCGTTGCAAGCTATGGAAGGTCAAGTTGGTGAGGCTAATTATATAGAGCCATCTAGTTCTATTCAAGGGGTACAATCTTTTAATGGTCGCCCGTGGAATTATTCATCTGATCCTGGAAGTTCTAAAATTGAAGCTATGTTTACTGGTGTTGCTTCTGATGATGGAAAGGTATTGGCAGATAAGTCAGTTACGTATGGAAAGGATGATTATAATGCATTTAACAGTTATGAAAATGGAACTTTTGGTGTTTCCTTGTCAGCTTTAGCACAGCAGTACAATATTTTTAATGGTGAGAAGGTGGACATTCCAGCTGATGTTGTGTTTATCATGGATACATCTGGTAGTATGAAAGCTAATAAAGTTGGAGAAGTGACTCGTGCTGAAATTATGGTAAATTCAATAAATCCAGCCATTAGGCAAATCATGACTTTAAATCCCAACAATCGCATAGGAATTGTCAATTTTTCTGATGGGGCATCGAATTTTCTTGCTCTTGATAGGTACACAACGGGAGATGTAAATAATAAATACTTATGGTATACAGAATATGGAGAGATTGAAACTGTTGAAGGTGGGATTAAGGATTCAAAAGGACAAGTAATACAGAGATCCACTGTAAATCAAAGTGAACTTCGAAATTGGAGTGGAACGTATACACAGGCGGGTATTGCATATGCAAATAATATGCTTCAGCAAAATGCAAATACTACTTATACAGATAGCAATGGATACACAGTGAAACGCAAACCTGTAGTAATTTTATTGTCCGATGGAGAGCCTACATATTGTACAAGCAATTACAATGACGTTCTTAATGGACCTCATTATGGAAATGGGTATTCAGCTACTCCTTCCAATAATCAAGGTGTTCTAGGTTATTATACAATTCTGTCGGCCAATTATTATAAAGGTGAGATTGGGAGGCATTATGGAAGAGATTCGGGATTCTACACTATTGGTATGGGTATAAATGAAACAGGTGAGGGCAGTGCTACTTCAGGGTCTATAACTGGCGATGATTATAAGCGGACAGTGCTAGATCCAACGCCGGAAAACATTGTAAGTCTTATGAATAGTACAGCCTATTATAATGAATATACGGGCTTACAAATGTGTCATTTGCTTAATGACGAGTATGGATATTCAACTATTGTAGTAGATAATGCATATGTTGAGCCGTTAGGATGGACAAATAAAGATGTGCCCGTTATCTCAAATCCATACAAGGACACGGGTTATAATTATTCCGAAAGCTCTTATTTTGGAAACATGACAGAAGAACAATTAAATGAGGTGTTCAATAGCATTATTCAGGAAATTGTGGACAAGGTGGAATATGGCTTTGCCGTTATTCAGAATACATCAGTTAATATCACAGATCCCATAGGTCTTGGTATGGAGGTAAAGGGAGCACCTGTTTTAAGGTATAATGGTAAAAACTATGTTTACACATCCCAAGTTGAGGATAATTCTAGTGGTTCCTTAGTAAAAAAATATACTTATAAATATACTGCATCTGATGACAATACTAGTAGAACTACAAACTTAGAGCAAATTGATGTAAGGGTTACTACTGATTCTATTGGCAATCAAGTGGTATCAATGAGTGTACCTGATAATTGCATGCCAGTTTATGCTTTTGATAGATATAAAGGTGTTTATTGCGAAGATCTGCCAATACGACTTATTTACAAAGTGGGACTCACAAAACAAGCGATGTCCAATGCGAAAAATGGAGATTTGTTTTACACCAATCGATGGGATGGTCACACTGCAAAGGCAGAGCTATATCCTAGGATAAACAATCCATACTACCTGGATGGTGGTGGATACGTTAATAATTCAGTGAATAAAACGGAAAATGCCACAGAGACCATAGGAACAAGTAGTTCATCAATTAAAGAAAATAGTAAAATAGTAATTACACTTGGAAATAATGGAAGATTGGTTGCCGGTGAGGAAAAAGCTAATATAGCCATAGAAGTTATAAAGAGATGGCAAGATGTTAATGGTGTATATGTGTCAGATGTGTCGCTTATGCCAGGTGTCACAGTAACACTTTACAGAAAAACTGGAGTAGAGGGTGCTACGGCTCAATATGTAGAACAGTCAATTTTAAATAATTCAAATGGGTGGAAAACTATTTTTAATGAATTGCCTAGCAAAGATGAGCGTGGAGATCCATTTGTATATTACGTGGAAGAAAATCCTGTCGATGGATATACAACTATGGTAGGTAGTTCTGTTACTCTTGAAGATGGAACAATTACTGTAACAAATAGAGCTATTCCTGAAGAAGGAACTATTACTATAAGGAAAGTATGGCAAAATTATTTTGGAAATCCTATTCAAGATACAAGCTTGTTTCCACATATTAATGCAGAGTTATGGAGACATGTTAGTTATACAGATTTAGACCCTGTGTCACTTACAATTTCCTATGGAGGAGAAACAGAAGTTATAAAAGTTCCACCTGGCACAGATGTTACATTTTACGTTAGGGCATATTATTATGGCGATTGGGCAAATTTTTCACAAATATACAAAGACGGCAAGCCCACTGATGATGTGGAAACAGATACAAGTACAGATAGAGAACAAAGCAGCATACGTACTACTAGTTTACAAACTATTACTGTAAATAATGATATGACGGTCACATATTATTCCCTATCTCCTGATTATGGGAACAGTATATATGCAAATAGTCTAGAATTACTGAACTTAGAATATGTACAACCTGGAATTGGAGAAGTCACTGCAGCACCAGATGAATTGTATGAGAGTGTTGTTTTAAATCAGAATAACAACTGGCAGAAGTTTTGGAGTGATATACCCACTGAGGAAGTGAAGGACGCCAAGACCTATACTTACAAATACTATCTAAAGGAAATAAGTGTTGTGCCTGGATATGATACGACATATAGTGCCGAAAATAGTGTGGGAATAGAGGCAGGGACATTGGAGATCATAAATAAATCTAAAACTGCCATGGATGTACTTCCCAAAACAGGTGGAAAGGGTACAAGGAAATATTCAACCCTAGGCATATCATTAATTGTTTTTGCAACTTTCGTCTGTATTTATAGAAAAAAGAAGTGGTGGGGGTGATTTAAAATAAAAATTTTTTAAAATCCTTATATTAAAAATGCAATTAAAAAAAAATAAAGAATTTAAGGGGAGAAATAATCATGAAATCAATTAAGAAAATATTTGCGTTGCTTATGTCCGTTATTATGGTATTCAGCATGTTTTCTACGAGTATTTTGGCAGCAACGGATGGGAAAATAACAATTAGTAACACAAATTCAACAGTTTCTATGAATGGGCATAAGTATACAGCATACAAAATATTTGACGTAATTTACGACGCATCAAAGACAAACTATAGTTATTCTATAACTAATGAGTTTAAATCTTTCTTTAATAGTAAAGGGTACAATACAGATCAACAAGCTTACGATTATGTAGCTAACTTATCTGGTGATGAACAACTTCAAATTCTGGCAAAAGAATTATATGCAGCTAAAGGTGCAGCAGTTGGAAAGAGTGTAACAGCAACTTCTGCCAACCAAGCTATAATAGATGGTTTGGACCATGGATACTATCTTGTTTACGATGAAGGTAACAGTGGGGCTACTAGTGAGGGTGAAAAAACAGTTGCGGCAGCTATTTTGACTACGACTAATCCAGAAGTCACTGTAAATTTAAAAGCTGATGCTCCTACTATGGACAAAAAAATAACCGGTGTTTCCCATAGTGCATCTAATGAAGTTGGATCTTCCAATACAGAAGCTGTAGATGCTCAGATAGGTGAACATATACAATTTAAGCTTACTTCCAAGGTTCCAGATCTTACTGGATATTCATCTTACACATATACAATAAGTGATACTTTAAGCAAGGGTCTTACTTTTGATAATAATGTAAAAGTTATGATTGGTGCTAATGAGAGCACAACTCAATGCACTATCATTCCAAATGGACAAACTTTCACCGTGACAATTCCATATTCAATATTAAAAGCTAATAATAAAGGCGATGCAATTGTTGTAACTTATTCTGCTACACTAAATAAGGACGCTTTAGTATACCCAGATGGTACAAATACAAATACGGCCAGCTTAAAGTATAGCAATAATCCCAATGATGGTAGTAGTGTAGAAAACACTCCTTCAAAGGAAGTAAAGGTATACACTTTCCAGCTAGATATAACAAAGCAGAACAGTAGTGGCGGAGTGTTAGGAGGAGCGGAATTTACACTTAAAAATTCTGATGGAAGTTATATAGCTCTAGTAAAAGATGGGGTGTCTGGAAAATACATTGTAGATCCAAGCACTACGGGTACTGAAACAAATTCTCTAATAGTTTCCGATGGCAGTGGTAAGATTTTTGTAGTAGGGCTTAAAGCCGGCAATTATACTTTGACAGAAACTAGGGCACCAGAGGGATATAATCTTCTTAGTGAACCTATGGTTGTTACAATTGCAGCTACTTATAATGGAGAGCATACTGAACTTGTAAAGGTAGAAGGGAATACTCCAGTTGTAGTTAATAATACGGGATCACTACTTCCTACAACAGGTGGTATTGGTACCACAATTTTTGTTGTAGCTGGTATTGGTATTATGGCACTTGCAGTTGTTCTTATGATTATGAAAAAGAAAAAGCATGGAAAAGAATCATAGAAAAGAATTATAGAAAACAGTAGTTATCACGGAAGACATAGGGGGGATTAGATCCTCTCTATATCGGATGTGGTAGTAAGCTAGGATAGTACACAAGGAGGAAGCCTATGATAAAAAAACACATTTCAACAATAATATTGGTTTTTGTATTCCTCTTAGGTCTTGGTTTACTACTGTACCCGACGGTGAGTGATTTGTGGAATAAATATAGACAGTCCAAGGCTATTGCAGATTATGAAGATAAAGTTCACCATATAAGCAAAGAAGATTATTCAAAAATCCTTACTAAAGCACAGAGCTACAATCAAAGGGTTTCTTCTAATGAATTTCCTGCTACGGAAGAGGAGGTTATGGGTGGCAAGGAGTACAATGATATCCTTAACCTAAATGGAAGCGGCATGATGGGATATATTAAAATAGATAAGATTGATGTGCGATTGGCTATCTACCATGGGATTGGGGAACCGGTGCTACAGGCTGGAGTTGGTCACATGCCATGGACATCTCTGCCAGTAGGTGGTAACAGCACTCATGCTGTTTTGTCAGGACACAGGGGATTGCCATCAGCCAAACTGTTTTCAGATTTGGACAAGATGAAAATTGGAGACATATTTTATATTTATGTATTGGATCAGGTGCTTGCCTATGAAGTGGATCAGATTAAAACAGTGGAGCCTACAGATACAGAAGAGCTAAAAATTGTACAAGGTAAAGACTATATGACTTTGGTTACTTGCACACCCTATGGCATAAATACACATAGGCTTTTGATTCGAGGTACTAGAGTTCCCTATGAAAAAACCATAGCAGAAAAAACCAGTGCGGGAAGGGATGCTACCGTGATAGCTCCTGTTAATGTAGCTGCTGCTATTGCTATACCAATTATTATGGTTATTGTTCTAATATTTTTGATAAGAAAGAGGATGCATATTATGAGAGCTAGGAAAGGGGATGAAGACAATTTATGAAAAAAATAATTGGTGTTTTAGTATGTTGCTTTTTAATATTATTTTGTTTTTACCCATTCCATGCCTTTGCAACGGAGCTGGACTATGCTTCAAAGAAGATTGGCGACATATCAATTACAGTTAAGACTCCGGATACTAAAAAACCTGTTAGTGGTTTCAATGTATATATATACAAAATAGCTACAGTTGAAAATTCCCCTAATGGAATGAAGTACAAAATTACAGGAGATTTTAAAAATGCGGGATTAGATCCTGGCAGCGATAATGATCAGTGGCAAAGCATGGCCAAGGCTTTGACGGAGTATGCTGATATAAACAAGGTGGAACCCATAAAGCTTCTTACAAATGAGAGTGGAAAGGCTACACTGAAGTCTTGCAATTTGGGGGTGTATCTTGTAACCTTTGACAAGATAATGCCAAAGGAGTTACCTTATAGTGGAATCAACCCTTTTGTTTTATCTATTCCCTACACTAGTGAAGATGGTAGAACCCTTATATATAAAGTTGAAGCTTTTCCCAAAGTTGAGGTAACTATAGAGGAGCCTAACAACCCCTATGACCCCAATGATGACATTGATAAGGATAAAGATAAGGATGATTTTCCAACAGATGATAACCCTGATCCAGACCATACTCCAGACCCTAAATTACCTCAAACGGGTATTTTAAAGTGGCCCATTCCGGTTTTAGCTGTTTCCGGTGTTTTGATATTTTCCCTTGGATGGGCAGATGTGTTTTTAAGGAGAAAAAAATGAAGCATAATAAAAGAGGAATATGCCTTATGATTTTGGGCAGTATGCTTTTACTTGGTGCCATTGCGTTGTTTTTGTACAATGGTTGGCAGGATAAGCAAGCTGAGAAAATATCTAAAACCACTGTTAATATGTTAAACAATGAAATACGCAAAAATATAGATTCAACTGATAAAGTGGTGATTCCAAAAGCCATGGGCACCATTTCAGTTGGAAATAAAGCTTACATAGGTACTATTAGTATCCCAAGCTTAAATATAGAATTACCGGTGCTAGAAAAGTGGAGTTATGAAAATCTAAAATTGAGTCCCTGTGTATATAAGGGAAACATATATGATAATTCCATGATTGTTATTGCACATAATTATGAAAGCCATTTCGGAAATATAGGCAATTTAAACCCTGGAGATGCAGTATACTTTACGGATACAAAGGGCCACACACATAGTTTTGTCGTTGCGGACATTGTGAATATGGATGGCAAGGCAGTGGAGCAGATGGAAAAGGGAAGCTGGGATTTGACTTTATTTACTTGTACCTATGGAGGAAAGCAGCGAGTTACTGTTAGGTGTATTAGAGAATAAGATTCAATTAAAAAACTGCGTTATAGAAGGGATTATCTATATAACGCAGTTTATTTTGTTTATAAATTATTTATTACAAAGTATTTTCAATGCCAAATCGTCTTTTTCTGTAAATCATAAAATAGAAAAGTGTAACCATTATAATTCCTTTTACAACACTGCTCATGCTTATTACCCACCATACACCGTTAAGGCCTAACATGTCTGGCTTGGACAGTAACATTGAAAACGGAATACGGGCACCTGTCAAAACTATGGAAATAATTGATGGCAAAAGGGTTTTGCCAAGCCCATTGAAGGTACCGGCAGTGGTTATTTCTATACACATAAATAGCTGAGAAAGTCCTAAAATTCTAAGATAATCTACTCCCATAGGTATTATATCTTTTTCTTGAATAAATAAAGAGAATATTGGTTCGGCACCTAGTATTAAAAGGGATGATGCAAATAATCCAAGGACTAGGGCCACTGATATAGCCACTTTGTATCCCTTTTCAATTCTATCAGGTTTTTTTGCACCAAAATTTTGGGCTACAAATGTTCTTATGGCAGTTGCAAAGCCATCTGCAGTCATCCAAGAAATAGATTCAATCTGGGAGCCAATTTGCTGCACAGCAAGGGCTGAGTCTCCAAAACCAGTGATTATTCTACCAATTACCATGGCAAAGAATGAAAACAAGCCATTTTGAAGTGCAACAGGCCATCCAAGGCTACATATTTTTTTTATTATGGCACCGTTGAAGCGCTCTTTGAAGTTTACTTTAAAAAGTTCCATACCTGATTGTTTAATGTTATAAATAAAAAGGATGGTGACAACGATTTGAGCCAATACAGTAGCTATAGCAGCTCCAGCAACTCCAAGCTTGAATACAAATATGAAAACTGGGTCAAATACAATGTTGAATATTAAGCCCATGGTATTAATCTTAAAGGGTAAACTACTATTTCCTTGTGCTGTATATAATCCAGTAAGCATGGGATTGATAAAATTAAATATCAAACCAAGAGCTACAATTACCAAATATGTTTTAGACATTGAGACTACAGAGGCATCGTTGAGTTTAAAGAAGCCTATAAGCAAATTCTGACAGGAGATTAGAAATATGCTATACAACAATGCGAGAAGTAAGTTGAATTTTATGCCGTTTACAACATAATGTTTAGCTCCGTCCATGTCGTTGGCGCCGATGTGTTGAGCTATAGATACTTCAGAACCTATTTTGCTGATGATGACAAAGGACTGACCAAACCATGTAAAGAAGGAGGCTGTACCAATAGCTGTTACAGCGAGACTTCCTAGTCTTCCAATCCATATCATATCTGTGAAGTTATACGCCATTTGGATAAAGGATGTACCCATTATCGGCAATGCCAAGGAAACGAGAGATTTTAGAATGTTTCCAGAAGTAAGAGAACGTGTTTTCATTAAGAGGCCTCCTTTTTTAAGTTTTAAATAATATATTTTGTTTTAACAAGCTTGTACTTAATTGAATTGTACACGGCTCGTAATCAGATGAATATAATTATACATTATAATAATAGTTTAAGTAAGTGCTAGACAATTAAAGTTTTAATATATTTATTATTGTATGTTATAATAAACTAAAGAAAATCATCGATAAGGAGGACAAAATGTATGGGTATGAACATGATAGGAATGAGCTTTTTCTCGTCGGTTTGGAGAGGGACTATTGACTTTTTCATTGGGAGAGACTATCTTAACATAAAAAAGATGTTATATGCTGCTAGCATAATACTACTTTGCTTTTTGTTTAAAAGAATACTGATAAAATATGTTTTTAAACTTATAAGGGCTATATTTAACAAGATGTTTCCAAAGTCTTCTATAGATTTGTTTACAGCCTTTGAAAAACCCCTTAGCGTAATTATAATTTCAACGGGTTTCTATGCAGCTATTTGGCTATTTATCCATAGTATATTTTTAACAAAGGTATATAGAAGTATATTGATAATAGGTATTTTTAAGGGATTCTATAATCTAAGTGATGAAATTATCATGGTTCCCCAAAACATGAAGCAAAAGTTTGGGTTTGAGGTGGACAATATTTTATTCCCCTTTATAAGCAAGTGTGTAAAGGTTGTAATTGCAGCTTTTGCAATAACTATTTTTCTATCTGAATGGAATATAGATGTGCAAATGCTTATCACAGGTTTAGGGATTGGAGGACTTGCCCTTTCTTTAGCTGCCAAGGATGCGGCTTCCAATGTGATTGCTGGAGTTATTTTAATAATAGATAAACCTTTCAGCATAGGTGATTGGGTTGAAGTAGAAGGCACTGAGGGAACTGTGGAGGAGTTGTCTTTTAGAAGTACGAAGATAAGAACCTTTACTCAAGAATTAGTGGTGGTTCCAAATTCAACTGTGGCAAATTCCGCCATTGCAAATTACACAAAAAGAGGTAAGAGAAAGTCCAATTTCATTGTAGGCATAAATTATGAAACAAGCAGAGAAAAAATTGAACTTTGCGTGGAGAGAATTGAAAAAATGGTTAAAGGGCACGATAACGTGTTAGAAGAGGATGTTATTATTTCTTTGGATTCTTTAAATAAATCCTCCATAGATTTGAACATAACATATTTCACCGATATATTGAGTTTAAAACCGTTTTTAAAATTGAAAGAGGAGATTTACTTGAATATAATGGATATTTTGAAAGAGGAGAATGTAAACATACCTTATCCGACTACAACTATTAATATAAATAAATAATGTAATCCATTGAAAAAGAGGAAATGTTATGTTGATTGTAGATGTTTTTGAGATTGTTGGAACTATAGCTTTTGCAATATCAGGAGCTTTAGTAGGGATACAAAAAAAACTGGATTTATTTGGTGTGGCACTACTAGGCATAACCACTGCCGTTGGTGGAGGGATTTTTAGGGATCTTATCCTTGGAAACACGCCGCCCATTGCATTTACTAGCCCTACCAGTAGTATTATAAGTCTTATATCCTCCTTGCTAATATTTTTCTTTTATCCATTAAGCGTTAGAAAAATTGCAAGAGGTCAAAAAAATAAAAAAGTTAGAAAAGAGGACGGTCTTAAGTACTTAACTCAAGAACAAAAGTCAAAAATAATTGCAAAGCAAATGCAACTGAACAACCTTAAGCAATTGATTTTTATATGTGATGCTATAGGTTTGGCAACGTTCACCGCTGGAGGGGCACATCAGGCTTACTATTCCAATCCCAACAATGTGTTTTTAATAGTTTTTATGGGTTTAATAACAGGAGTTGGTGGAGGTATTGTCAGGGATGTGCTTGTACAACAAACCCCCCTTATATTAAGGCGTGAAATATATGCTGTTGCATCTATTTTAGGTGGAGTAGCCTTTTACCTTTGTATTAAGTTCTTTAATTATAATGTGGCTTTTGCCATATGTTTTCTTATAACTTTTACTATGAGAGTTATATCTATAAAATATAATCTTAATTTACCTAGATATTGATGTAAAAAGCTATGGCAAGAAACTCTCAAACAATGTGAGATTCAATGCCATAGCTTTTTCAGGTGTAAAATTAGTTTGCAATGTTGCCAATTGGTTTTAGCATAGAGGCCATTCCGTTGTCCTGAGCTTCCATTAAGATCTTGTTGTAAAGATCCTGTAGTGATTTTCTGTCTATTACAAGCTCTGGTTCGCAACACTCTTCACATCTTTTGTGGTTATCTAAAACAGAATCCAATAATAATAATACCTCTGTATCCGACAAGTTAATATTCATTTCCCTCACCCCTTTAAAATAATAAATATGTAATTTTATATGCATATATATTATTCTATACACAAAAAAAAAATCCTTCTATTATAGGAAAATTTTATTTAAAAAATTAACATTTCTTTAGAAAAGAATCTAATCTTTTTAAAATTAATATATTCATTTGTGAACTGTGGTATAATAAGTTAGTGAAAGTTATATAAATTGAAAATGGAGAAAGATATCATGGCAGTAAAAGTAATCACAGATAGTACTAGTTATATAAATGAAGATATAAGAAAAAAATTGGAGATAGAACGGATATGTTTGAATGTATCCTTTGAGGATGAAACTTTTAAAGAGACGGAGATATCCAACGAAGAGTTTTATAAGAAAATGGAACAAAAGGGCATACCAGCGTCATCTCAGCCAGCTACAGCTGAAATAGAAGATAAATTAAGGGCTATTGTAAGTGAAGGACATAGCGCTCTTTTTGTTGTGATTTCTTCAAAAATGAGTGGCACCTTCGACAGTGTTAGTGTAATTAAAAATAGGGTTTTGGAAGACTATCCTGAAGCGGAAATTGATGTTGTGGATTCTACATCAAACTGCATGCAGCTTGGCTTTGCTGCTATAGTTGCTGCAAGAGCTGCCAAGGAGGGAAAATCTCTTCAAGAAGTTAAACAGTGTGCAGAGGAAAACATAAATAGAAGCAGATTTTTGTTTATACCAGACAATTTAACATATCTTAAAAAAGGCGGAAGGATAGGGGGCGCCAGTGCCCTTATTGGAAACTTTCTAAAGCTGATACCCATACTAACCGTAGAAAATGGGATAACTACTGTAGTTACAAAGATCAGAACAAAGAAAAAAGCCATTGAAACCTTAATTGAAAGAGTGATAAGCGACATTTCACAGTTTGGATTAGGTGAAATTTCAGTACATCATATTGATTGTATAGACGAAGCTAAAGAGGTAGTTTCCATGCTTGAGGAAAAACTAAGGGAACTTAATCTAAAAGTAGACATTTCAATATGCGATATTGGTCCTGTTATTGGACTACATGTGGGTCCTGGAGCTATGGGAATTGTTTACTACACTAAGAGAAATCTTAGATAATAGATTTTGCATAAATTTATTGAAAGGGGATTTTTTATGAAGTTAGAAGTTAAGGATATTCGTAAAAGCTTTGGAGATACCGAGGTTCTCCATGGAATAACATTTTCTGCGGAAAGTGGTCGCGCTTTGGGCCTTTTAGGAAGGAATGGAGCGGGTAAAACCACTACTATACGTATATTGATGAAGGTGTTTAATTCAAATCAAGGTGAGGTTTTACTAGATGGGAAGCCATTGGATCCTATGAAATCTCAGATAGGATATCTTCCTGAGGAAAGGGGCCTTTATCCTGAGAAAAAGGTAATAGATCAATTAGTTTATTTGGGGATGTTAAGAGGCATATCTGAGAAGGAAGCTAAGGAAAATACAACAAAGTGGATGGAGAGATTGGGTATAACTGAGTACTTAAACAGAAAGCTTAGCACTCTTTCCAAGGGAAATCAGCAAAAGGTACAATTAGCTCAAACTTTAGTATGCAATCCGGATATAGTAATCTTGGACGAGCCCTTCAGTGGACTTGATCCTGTAAATTCTCAAATATTAAAGGATGTTGTAAATGAACTCATTGAAAACAATAAGATTGTAATTTTCTCAAGTCACCAGATGAGCTATGTAGAGGAATTTTGTAGTGATATAGTTGTCATCAATCATGGTAATGTTGTATTAGAGGGTGATTTGAAAGAGGTTAAAAAGACTTTTGGAGCTAATAGAATAATATTAAGTGCAGAAAATTATACCCTAGAGGAGCTTTACAATATATGCACTGAAAAAATGTCAGATATGGTTAGCGTTCACGATAGGAAAAAAGATTTTATTGTGTTCGAATTAAATGAGGGTTCTTCTAAAAACCAAGTTATTCATAGAATAATGGACCTTGGCATAGATATTGAAAAATTCGGCGATTATGAGCCTAGTCTTACAGACATATTTGTTAAGAAAGTAGGTGAAGAATAATGAAACAATTTTTTACTGTGTTAAAATTTGAACTTGGCAATTATTTAAAGAAAAAGTCCTTTTTGATAGGAACATTAGTTTTGGCACTCATTGCAGCTGTTGGTCTTAGTGTGCCTACAATAATAGATGTATTTAAGGGTGATAATGGCAAGAAAAATGATACTAAGGTAGAACAACAAGCAGATAAGGAGCAATATGGTATAATAGATGCTTCAAATATTCTTGGCGGAATTGAAGGCTTAAATGTAATATTCCCAGATAAAAATTGGAATAATTATAAGAGTTTAGACGAAATTAAAAAGGCTGTGGATGAAGAAAAAATAAAAGGTGCAGTGGAGATCGTAAGCGATAAGGAATTCACTTATTTCGTGAAAAATAAGGGGGTTTCAGAGGATAGTATGACAGAAGCTGTTTCTTCGGTGCTGAAAAAGGTCTACCAAAAGAATACTATTTCTAAAGCTGGAATGGATTACGATGTTATAGAAAAGATATATAATGAACCTATAGCTAGCAAAGTTCAGGTTTTAGGAAAAGACAGTAGCAATAATTATTTTTACGCATACATTTTGATCTTTGTATTGTATATGCTTATATTGGTGTATGGACAGACTATTGCTGTGGCAGTTACTGCGGAAAAGAGCAATAGAGCTATGGAAATTCTTGTTACAAGTACAAGTAGTACTAGTCTTATAAGCGGTAAGGTTATTGCAGGAGCCATATCATCGTTATTACAGGTGGGTGTTATTATGGCGTCTATGCTTATATCATATAACCTGAATTCTACAGCTTGGAATGGAAAGCTAGATTTTATATTTAAAATACCTGCAGATATCATCGTGGTTTTCGTCTTGTTTGGACTTACAGGTTATATTTTGTACTCCTTTGTATTTGCTGCTCTAGGAGCATTGGTATCAAAATCAGAGGAGGTTGGACAAAGTATTGGGCCATTAACTTTGGTGTTTGTAGTTGTGTTTTTTATAAGTATTATGGGACTTAATATGGGGCATAGTATGCTGATTAAAGTTTGTTCTTATATTCCACTGAGCTCTCCTATGTGTATAATCACAAGGGTAGCTATGGGCAATATGGGATGGATTGAGATAGGCATATCCTACATCTTACTTCTAGGAACTACCATACTTGTGAGCATTGGCGCTAGCAAGTTATACAGGATGGGTACTCTTAGATATGGTAATCCAATAAAACTTAAAAATGCCTTGAAGATGTTGAGGCATAAAGAAGAGTAATATGTGGCTCTTTTGGCAATGGCAGTGATAAAATCCTACCAGCGCCAGAAGAGCTATTTTTCTTGAAAAATTAATGCTGAAGAAGAGTGGTAACATTGCCCAGGTAATATATTTGAAGCCTATGTAGGGGTCTTGTCATGGCTACATAGAGAAGCTTTATATCTAATTCTATAGGCTTGTAAACATTTTCAGAAGCATTTAATATTACAACCATGTCAAACTCAAGCCCCTTGGCTAAGTAAGAAGGAATGAGCACTATACCTCCTTCATACTCTTCTTCCTTTCCGGAAATTATGGCTACATGACTTTTCAAATATTTTTTGGCTTCTTTACATTCATCTAAATTTTTGCAGATGATGGCAAGGGACTTAAAGCCTTGACTGTCTAAAGAAGCTATCTCTTCATCTATGCATTGGCAGATATCTTTAAGATCTTTTTTGCAAGCTATGGATACTTCACTGCCATGTCTTATAACTGGTTTTGCCTTGGGGAAATTATAATTATCTGAAATCATAGAAAGTTTGTCCATAACTACATTTGCCATATCCATAATTTCTACTGTGGTACGATAGCTCTGCTCAAGGGTGAGGAAGTTACAATTACAATTTCTAAAGAGTTTTTTTATAACAGAGTCCCAGTTTCTTATGCCTGCATAAGAGTATATACCTTGACAGAGATCTCCTAAAATAGTGAAGGAACCAGAGTTCATTATTGATTTTAGGGATAGGATTTGGAAAAGACTAAAATCTTGAGCCTCATCGATTATGATGTGTCGTATATCTAAGTCTTCCTTTAGTCCATAAATATTAATATACATATACACAAGGGGAGCCAAGTCTTCAAATTCTACTTTGTGTTTTTCTAGCAGCTGGAATGTGGATTCACGTACCTGATTTAGTATATCTTCTTTTATATTTTCTTTGTTGTATTTCTGAAGGTTGTTCTGAAAGTCTAGGTAGTATTCAAAACAAGTTTTATGCTGCACCTTGGAGAAATAATCTTTAACTAAAGTTTTTATTTTGTTTTTGGCCTTTTTTATGGCATTATCCCTTTCATCTATTATGGCTATTATGGTGTTCCGGCGCTGAGGACAGTCTTCCATGGCCCTTCTAACTTTGTTAAGTTCTATTTCGTAAGTGTTTTCTATATTTAAGATTATCTTCTCTTTTTCTTGGGAAAGCGTATTTATAAGGCTCTTTTTTAACTCTAGCACTCGCTTATAAAAGGGTTTTTTCCCGAAATCCATCATAAATCTTCTTTGCAATTCTTTGTGGGATAAGAGAACATAATTACCTATTTTGAAATCTTCCTCTGGTAGAAAGTTAATTTCTAACTCTTTTAAATATCGCATCACCATATTGGCATATATAAGAGAGGATTTAAACATAGATAATTTCTGCAATTTAGATGCAGAATCTTTATCATCGTTGTAGTGAAAATTGATTATTTTAGACAGTTTTTCATGGGGAGCTACAAGCTTGTATTTGTGGCCTATTATTTCAAAGACAAGGTCTTCGTAAGTTGTCTGTTGAACATTTTCTACTCCTAGCTCGGGTAGAACTTCGGATATATAGCTTAAAAAAAATCTATTAGGAGCTATAATCATAAAATTGTTTGCCTTTAAGGTCTTTTCATTGTTGTACATAAGATATGCTATTCTGTGCAGTGCAATGGTGGTCTTTCCGCCTCCAGCAGCTCCTTGGACTATTAGAGGTGTCCACATATCAGCCCTAATAACTTTGTTTTGCTCAGCCTGTATAGTGGTTACGATATCTTTAAGTCTATTATCTTTATTTGAGCCAAGTGCCGCCTGAAGAAAAGTATCGTTGGTGGTGATATCAATATCCATGATGTTTTTTAATTGCCCATTTTCAATGAAATACTGTCTTTTTAAACTTAACTCTCCGCTGATAATCCCATCAACGCATTCATAGGCGGCAGAACCCAGTCTTTGCTCATAGTAAAGAGAGGCTATGGGAGCACGCCAATCCACTATGACGAATTCATCTTTGCTTTCATCATACAGTGACATTTTGCCAAGATAGCACATCTGGCATTGGTCGCTGTCCTTTTCCGTAAAATCAAAGCGAGCAAAATAAGGCTTATCAATGCTAAGCCCTATCTGTTTCAGTTTTGTATTTATATTTCCCTGTATGGTGGAATAGATGGTGAGCTCACTGAATTGCTCAGCATTGTCCGAGTTGTAGTGGGACACACCATAATCCACAACTGAATCTACCGTTGTCTTTCTACTTAAAATTTGTTCTTTGTAGTTGTTTAAATAGTTTACAGTGAGAAAGAGTCGGTTCACTTCATATTCAAAGCTTGTATTGTTTGTACTATTCATAATAT
Source organism: Hathewaya proteolytica DSM 3090 (assembly GCF_900142225.1). Taxonomy (GTDB): domain Bacteria; phylum Bacillota; class Clostridia; order Clostridiales; family Clostridiaceae; genus Hathewaya; species Hathewaya proteolytica. Next base: position 141,894 of record NZ_FRAD01000007.1, on the reverse strand, counting down.
AAGATTACCATTCCTTCATCAGTATTGTTTACACCATGGCGATTATTTCCATGAAATTTCGATTGTATCTCCTTCTGATAGTTTTGTTAAATATGAGGCCGTTTTGCCATTGTGGATAAGGGAAAGGTTTCCCTTTGCGCTACTTCTATCAAAATCTATGAAGTCAAAAATGTCGGTGAATACGTAAGATGATTTTCCAGTAAGAGTTACAGATTTTTTATTTACTGAGACATTAATGTTATAATTCTTTTCACTGGAAAGATTTTTGTTTGAAATAGAAGCTGCTACTTGCTTGCTGGGTGATGGCTTTGTTATTATGTTGTCCCCAGGTTTTATACAGTAGTTTAGAGAAAGCTTTTCTGAGGAAATATAGAAGTTTTTATTTTTAAATATACTGTTGTGATGTTTTATAAAGGCATCTAACGTAGGATCAAATATTATTTCAACATCGTCATTTTTTCGAATAATGGCGTCCGCTTCTGCTTTCATGGAGTTTATAGTTATCTCTGGTTCCAAGGTGAAAGTCACTCCGTCTACTGTAAAATTTATGATGTCATAAGAGGCAGGTATGTATTCGTATATCCTTGGACATGCATTCTCACCATTTTTTGCATATGAAATTTCTATGTTATCCCCATTTTCCACGGAGGATTCTAAGGAAGCTTCTTTCCCGTTCAAATATACTTTTGCCTCTGTAGGGCTGCCACCTAAGGCTTTGCATGGTGAACCATTAAGTGAAAAGACAAGGTCTCTTCCTGTTTTGCCGATGAGAAGTTTTGGGTTCACTGAAGCTTGAACAAGGACATCTGAGATTTTAGTAGTGCTTAGGTTAAATAGAGTCAGGTGGGTATTGTTCAAGTTTACTTCTATGTAATTTTCTTGGGAGCGACTGGCTGCTATAAGTCCGATGCCTAGTACTGTTATTCCAGTGCTGCCAAGGGTGTAGTCGGACACAACACATTCTTTCACAGCTTCTCTTCCTTTTATGCCTATCCTCTGTTCAGGCAGCTCTAGTTTTTTTGCCAGCTTTTGCATCAATAGAGGAGTGTGTGCGCCACCGCCTACGATGAACACTGCAGATGGGCTTTTATCGCTATTTAGTTTTAATATTTCCTCAGATATTTCACGGCTTATCTGCTCTACTATAGGTTCAATTAGAGATAGGACTTCCTTGGAATCTATGGTGTATTCAAAGCCTAGGACATCGGTGTAGGTAACGGTATCATTTTTTATAAGATCTTTTTTCAGTTTGTCTGCCGTGTTAAAATCTATAAGATAGTTTTCAGCTATGGTTTCTGTTACTTCATCTCCAGCTAAGGGCACCATTCCGTAACCTACCACCGTATTTTTATTGCTTATGGCGATATCGGAAGTACCAGCACCCACGTCCACCAGTGCAATGTTTAGCAGTCTTAGATTAGAGGGTATAACAGCTTCCATGGCAGCTATAGGTTCAAGCGTCAGGGTAGATACCTTCAGGTTTACCATCTTCATTACAGAATAAAGGCTGTCAACAACTGAACTAGGGAGAAAGGTGGCTATAATTTCTACTCCAGCATTTTTCCCTTTGTGGGATAAAAGATTGTTAATAGCATAACCGTTTAGATAGTAACTCTTCACTGTATAACCAACGCAATAGAGTTTTGTGTCGTTGTTGGGTTTAACACCTTTCTTTGCGGAAGTTTTATTTATCTCTTCCTCTGCCTTTTGCACAGCACTTAGCTCTAAGGCGTTTATTATGTGAGTGTCTATTTCAGAATCTTCGGCTATATCCTCTGTAGAAGTTATGCAAATGGTCTTTAAAAATCGCCCTGCAGCTGCAATGGCAACATTAGTAAGCTTTTCGCCAATTTGAGATTCCAAGTTAGCTTTTATGGAGGATACAGTGCTTGCCACTGAACCTATGTCGTGGATCTGTCCATCCACCATGGCTCTTTCCTCATGCTCTATATAATGCTCTGCAATAACGTGTAGTTTACCGCTTATATTTTTCAAAATGGATCCTTTTATTGAACGTGTACCAATGTCTAAAGAGAAAATCAGATTATTTAAATTATCCATGGCTACCTCTCTTAATAAAATATAATATTATAAATATTATAGTATATACCAATATATCATTCAATGAGTTTGTGCTTTGTACTGCAAGTAAAGACGAATCTTTCAAATTTGTTAGATTAATGTAACCTAATACTATGGATATATAACAGTATATTAAGTATAATAATAAAAGAGGTATTTTAATTTAAAAATTAGAATTAAAAATTTACTGTATATTAGCCGTACATTAACGGAGGAGCGATATGAAGTTAGAGGGTTTGACTAGAGATGAAGTTGAAAGCAGAATAAGAGATGGAAAAGTAAACATAGTTCCAAAATCACCTTCAAGAACTATACCGGAAATAATCAGGGCAAATGTATTTACCATATTTAATGCTTTAAACTTAGGGCTTTCAATTGTGGTTATATGTGCAGGGTCTGTTATAAATTCCACTTTTGGATTGCTTATAATAGTAAATGCGCTTATTGGTATAGTGCAGGAATTAAATGCAAAAAAAATAATAGATAAACTTAGCGTACTGAATAGAAGCAAGATAGCGGTTATAAGAGATGGGGAGAAGGTTAAGCTAGGCAGTGAGGAAATTGTAGAAGATGATGTTATCTATATATGTGCAGGGCAGCAGATTCCTGCAGATGCAGAGGTCATGGAAAACAACGAGATAGAGGTGGATGAATCACTTTTAACAGGGGAATCCGAACCCATAGTGAAGCGAGAGGGAGAGTATTTAATGGGCGGAAGCTTTGTAGTATCTGGAGGAGCATACGTCAAGGTAGTTAAGGTTGGAAGTGACACCTATGCAGCTAAGCTTTCTAGAGAGGCTAAAAAATATAAAAAGATAAATTCTACTATACAAAAGGATATAAATAAAATTTTTAAAGTGATAACTTGGATAGTTATACCATCTAGTATACTGCTGGTATCCACTCAATTAATATTTACAAATAGGAATTGGAGGGAGGCTGTACTTGGGGCTGTATCAGGTGTTGTAGGAATGGTTCCTGAGGGTCTCGTACTTCTTACTAGTGCAACTTTCATTGTAGCTGTAGTTAGGCTTGCCAAGTGGAAAGCTCTTATACAAGAGTTGCCTGCCACAGAAGTGCTGGCCATGGTGGATACTATTTGTTTGGACAAAACGGGAACTATAACAGAGGGAATCCTTGAGGTTCAAAACGTTGAGGTAATTGATGGGTGTGTACAGCCTCATCATGTTATGTGTATTCTAAACAAGATAATTGGAGAAATGAAATCCTATAACCAGACGGACAACGCCATAGCAAATAAGTGTTCAGAATGTTATAATGCTAATGATGATGCAATTAAAAATTTGAAGTGTACGAGTTCCATTCCTTTTTCTTCAAAGAGAAAATGGAGTGCAATAACTTTGGAAAATGATGAAACATATATTATGGGGGCACCAGAAATTATACTGTCTGAGGGGTATGAGCAGATCCAAGAGGTTGTTGAAGAAGAGGCATCGCTTGGAAACAGGGTTCTCCTCTTAGCAAAAATGCAGGGAAGAATAATAGATCATAAAATAGTGAACCCTGTGAACGCAGTGGCTCTTGTCATTCTAAGGGATGTTATAAAAAAGGAGGCACCTGAAATAATAAGTTATTTTTATAAAGAGGGTGTGGATTTAAAAATAATTTCAGGAGACAATCCTATAACTGTTGCATCTATTGCAAAAAAAGTTGGAATTAAAGATGCGGATAATTATGTTGATGCCACAGAGTTACCAGATGATATTGAAGAATTGTCAAAGCTTGTAGAAGATATAAAAGTTTTTGGGCGAGTGACTCCACACAAGAAAAGGGACATTATAAAGGCATTGCAGAACAATAAGCACATAGTGGCCATGACTGGTGACGGAATAAATGATGTTTTAGCACTTAAGGAATCGGACTGTGGTATTGCCATGGCAAACGGAGCCCAGGCCGCAAAAGCTGTATCTCAAATTGTACTTATGAACTCAAATTTTAGTGCCCTTCCAGAAATTGTTTTAGAGGGTAGGCGTTGCATAAATAACTTAAAAAGAGTGGCTGAACTATTCTTGACTAAAACCATGTATTCCATTATATTGTCCATAGTATTTGCCCTTATATGCAAACCGTTTCCTTTGATACCTATTCAGCTAAGCCTTATTGGTACCACTACCATAGGTATACCAGCTTTCTTCTTAGCTATGGGGCCAAATAAAGAAAAACTGGAAAAGGGTTTTTTAAGGAAGGTTTTAAAAGAGGCAATTCCCAATGGTATAGTAATTGCCATTGCCACAATATTTGTGTATGTGGTGGGTATGGTTTCAGGCCTTAACGTGATGGAGTGTAGGACGCTTTCAGTCACTATGCTAGGTGTCATAAGCCTACTTATTCTTTTAAAAGTAGCCTCACCAGTGACTCCATGGAAAATTGCTTTAGTAGCTTCCATGATCATGTTGTATGTTTTGAGCTTTATAACCTCAGCGGGCAGGTATATTTTTAGGCTAAAGTGTCTATCATATAAATACTTACTACTTGTTATTGTAGTAACTTTGCTTTGCTTACCATTAATAAAGGCCATGCGAAATTTGTTTAATAGATTTGTATTTGTTGAAAAAAAATAACATATAAGGGTCAGTGTTAGTTCACTGACCCAATTTAAAATTGAAGGCGGAGTGATAGAAGCATGAGAAAAGTTAAGAGAACAGGGTTAGTCAGCATTATTTTATCGTCCCTTTTTGTTATGAGCACTTTTTTTGTGGGGTGCAACAATGATGATAAAGGAAAAGAGATAGGGGATAATACTTTAATAGCAGTAAAGAAAAGTGATAAAGAAGATAGCAAAAAGGATGTTTATATATCTTATGATGGCAAGGGTTTCAGAAAAGTCATAGAGGCTATAAACCTTGAGGATGGAACAGGAGCAATACAGTATTTTCCGCAATCGGGAGTTATGCTATACCAAGACAACAGCAATAGTGTTTACATGGTAGAAAAAGATTCACAGAAGATGAAGGTGGCTTCAAATCCAGTACAGACTATTATTAACAACAAAAAACACGTTATTTCTATGGATAAGGAAGGCAATTTATACTACAAGGCTTACAATAAGCAGAGTGAAAAAATAGCTGACAACGTTACCACAGCTAGGATTGCAGATGAGAGCTCTAAAATTTTGTATACAACAAAGGATAACAATTTGTATCTGCATGATGAAAACAAGCAAAAGGTAAAAGTTGCTGAGGGTGTAAAGAAGTTTAGCTTTACTGATAGTCAGGATACTATTTTTATAACAAAGGAAGACAATAACATATACACTTGTAAGTTAGGAGCAGATGGAAAACAAGAGCTAATTGGAGAGACGGAAAAATATATGTTCCTTACTATGGATAAAAACAACAATGTGTACTATTTTAAGGATATTGAGAAAGTTGGAGAAGTTTATTTTGCGGATTATTATTTAAAAAAGCCAGGCTCAAAGGAAGTAAAAATCATCGAGAAGGCTAATAGTTCTCAGTACGATTTTCAAGTTATAAACAATATTATATACTACAAAGATAAAAATGATTCATTACACAGTATAGGCAAAGATGGCAAGGATATAAAAGAGTTGGGCAAAAATGTAAAGAATTACACTGTGGATGACCAAAACAATGTAGCTTATCTTGACAAGGACGACATCTTAAACACAATAAAGGAAGATAAAACCATTGAAAAAATGGATGCTAAAGATAAATTGTATACCATGGTGGAAGGGCAATTGTACTTAGTGGGTGCAGATAAAACTCTTACAGTGGGTAAAACTGTCATAAGCAACAATGTGGAAGAAATTCAGATAAGTGGTAACAATCTTAGTTATTACACAACAGATAAAAAATTGTATATATGGGATGCGAAAAATAGCAAATCAAATAAAGTAATAGATGATATAACGGTATACGATGAAGTTTTCTACGGTGGGAACCTATTGTATACTAAAGAACAATAAAAGAGGAGAGTTGTGTATGGGCTTTTTTAGTAGCTTAATTGGAAATGTATCTGAGGTTGAAATTGAAGGTGTGGTAAAAAATTTTGAGCAACTTATTGCTGAGGGTGAAGTAGTAGAAGCGGCATACAAGCTTGTTAGAGATATGATAATATTCACCAATAAGAGAATAATATTTATCGATAAACAGGGTATAACAGCAAAAAAAATAGAGTATTTATCTGTTCCGTACAAAAGTATAAATACTTATTCTGTAGAAACAGTAGGGCATTTTGATTTGGAGGCAGAGTTAGTTCTCCATATTAAAGGTATGGAATCTCCTATTATAAAGCAATTCACTTCTAGTGCAAATATTTATGATGTTCAGTCCATTATAACAAAGCACATAGAGTAGGAGTAATAAGGCACAGTCAATGGTTTTCGACTGTGCCTACTGTTTTATTTTATACTGTTTATTTTATTGTTTTTTAGCTGGGATCAGGGTTCCTATAAGTCCACCTGCTATAGTTGGTATAATCCACCCAAGTCCTAAGGATACAAGAGGTATTTTTTTGTATACTGATGATACAACTCCTAATGTTAAGTTAAAATCATTGCATACTTGAAGTACTCCGAATAAAAGGGCAAATACTATAGCTGATACGAAAATTGGCCTTTTTAGGTGAATTAGTTTGTCCACAAAAACTAAGGCTATTAGAGTTATTGTTATAGGATAGATTATCAATAGTGCAGGTAAGGATACTTTTAAAATAGTTGAAAGCCCTAAATTTGAAAGTATAAAGCTAAATGCACACAATAAAAGAAGAACTATGTTATAGCCCGATTTTTCATCCTTGAAAAATTTGGAGAAGTACTCTGCAAAGGATGAGCTAAGGCCTACTGAGGTTGTAAGACACGCCATTGTAACTACGAAGCCTAATAGTATAAGACCTGGTTTTCCGAACAAGTTAAGCATTGCAGCTACAAGAAGGTCGCCACCATCTTTGAAGGTTCCGTTAAGAGAGCCACAAGTTGCACCAAGGTACCCAAGACCAAAGTAAACTAGGCCAAGGCAGATGGAAGCTATTATACCGCTTTTAATTGTTATTCTTACAACATCTTTGGATTCTGTTACACCTAGTTGTTTTATTGAAGATATTACTACAAGGGCGATTACTAATGCACCAACAGCGTCTAATGTCTGATATCCTTCAATAAATCCCTTAAAGAAAGGTGAAGTAGCATATTGACCAACAGGGTTTGCAAAGGTTCCAATTGGGTTAACAATTGCTCTTATTATTATAACTACTATAAGAATCAACATAACTGGAGTGATTATTTTACCTATAAAATCTAATAGTTTTCCAGGGTTTGCAGCTAAGAGGTAAGTAGCAATAAAGAAAATTGCGATAAATCCTACAGAAAAGTACAATGAAAGTGGAGAGTCCCCAACTAGTGGTATTATGCTAAGGGAGGCCGAAACTGCACCTATTCTTGGAATAGCACATAGAGGCCCAAGCATCATATATACTAAGATTGAGAAAATAGTAGCAAATTTAGGTGATACTCTTGCTGCTATGTTTTCAAAATTTTCACCTGAAATAGCCACGGCAATTGTACAAATAAGGGAGAGCCCTACATCGGCTATTATAAATCCGATGACAGAAACCCATACATTTTCACCTGATTGCATACCAAGGAATGGTGGAAATATTACATTTCCAGCACCAAAAAAAATAGCAAATAACATAAAGCCGATAGATAGTGTTTCTTTGAATTTGATGTTTGTTTTCATATAAATACTCCTTGATAATAAAATATATACAAATTTTGCGTGGTTAAATATTAATAAATTGTTAATAGGTTAACAAATGGAATGCCGTTAAATCGTTGAAATCATGGCATTATAACCACATATATTATAATACCACAACAACACATGATATTAAAAGATTTTTAAAAAATTTTAATGCAAAATATTGAGCCATATTATTTAATCTGGAATTAAAAAAAACATGAAACATGAAAATATGTTAGAATATAAGTATATTAAATTCAGAGGTGCTTTTATGGAACAGAATTATATTATGAATATTATAGACAATTTGAACCTTACTGACAACATAAAATTAGAGGATATACCTGAAATAGATTTGTACATGGATCAGGTAATACAGCTGTTTGAAAGGAAGTACGGATGCAGTCTTAGAAACGATGAGGAAAAGGTACTTACTAAAACTATGATAAATAACTATGCAAAGGACGATCTTTTTATGCCTGTTAGAAATAAAAGGTACTCTAAAGACAATCTCATATTGATTAGTATGATTTATCAGATGAAGGGTGCTTTGAGTATAAAAGATATAAAGGCTTCCTTAGAGACCATGGTGAGAAAGAGCATGGAAGGTCATACGGCGGACCTTAGAAATTTCTATGCTTGTTATTTAGATTTATTGAATTCTAAGATTAATGATTTTAAAAATAATGTAGATAAGGATATAGAGCATATAAACACCATATGCAAAGAGTTAAAGTTTAATGACGAATACGAAGAAAAGTTATTTATGATCTTAAATCTGGTGACTATGAGCAATGCCTATAGGAGATTGGCTGAGAAGATCATTGATGATCTATAATTAATTCTTTAGGAGGATCATTATATGTCAATAAAAACCTACGGAAATATCAAAGAGCTGTGCAGTGACTTTATACTGTTGATGGGGGAGCAGTGTTACGATGGAGATTATGTTGAATACGTAGATAAGGCTTTTGAAGATGATAAAATCATAGAAGTAGAGGCGGAGGTTCTTCCCTATACGGGTTATAGAGAAAACATCTGTTATTTTAAGATAGACAAGAAAACTAAAAATCTTATGGGATTCCGATGCAGTTGTATGGATGAAGGAAGGTATAAAGGTGTATGTGAGCATTTGGTTGCTGCGTATTTAAAGTATATAAATGAATACGATGATTTGATAAACAAAGATATTGAAGATTTGATAAATGCGTATAAACAACCACTTACTTTGAGTAGGAAAGTCCAGAGAAAAGATTACAAACTATATATTTCATTGACCAATGCTGTCAATGAAAGAACCCCCAACTATTTGGAATTAAAAGTTTCAGAGGAAAGGGAAAAACCATATGTTATAAAGTCCATATCGGAATTTTTGAAGAGCTATTATTTTAAGTCCAGTCTAGAGATGGGAAAAAAGCTGATTATAGACTTTAATAATGCTCATTTTTCAGATGAGGATACTAAAATTATAGAAACTCTTATGCAAATTTTCGAGTCACAAGAAATTTTAAATATGGGTTATGGAAACATAATGGGAAAAAACTTAATAACGGGGAAAAAGGCATTTTTGGCAGATGCCTATTTTAAAAGAATTGTGGATATAATAAAAGACCATACTTTTAGTATGAAAACTCCCATGGGAGAGTGCGAAAATTGCCGTTACACTGAAGAGATGGAATTTGATTTTCGTGTTGAAGCCAATGGTGAAAACATTATTTTATCTCATAGCGACAACAGGTTCCCATACCCTTTAACTTCTGATTTAATGTACGTATATTACAAAGAGTGTGTATATAAAATGTCTAGAGAAGTGGCAGAAGCGTATATACCTCTTTACACAGCCATGCTAAATAAAAGGGATTGTAAGTTAAGCATAGATAAGCACAATAAACAGGACTTTGCGTCATACATAATCCCCAAGATAAGCCGCATAGGTGATGTGAAGATATCTGAAGAATTGGAAGAAGAGTTTTATAGAGAAAGTTTAAGTGTAAATATATATCTAGATAAGGACCAGGATAAGGTTATTTTGTCCTTAAAGTTTTGCTATGGAGAAGTGGCAATCAATCCTTTAAATGAGGAGGCTCATAAAAAAGAGGAAGAGTCTAGTAGTAAGGGAATTCTAGTTAGGGATATAGGTGGAGAGACTGAGGCTTTAGATCTTATCCTAAAGTATAAATTTAAGGAGAAGAACAAGGATTTTATTTTAGAGAACGAAGAAGATATTGTGAACTTCATTGTAGAAGGTCTAGAAATATTGAACGAAAAATACAATATATTTTATTCTGATAGCTTTAAAGGCTTCAAAATTCACAGAAGCGATAGTTTTAGGTGCAGCATTAAGTCCACTGGCGAGAATATGCTGGAGTTTAGTTTTAAACTTAAGGGAATGAACCAAGAGGAGCTTATAAATATATTTACATCCATACACAACAAGAAAAATTACTGCAAGTTGAAAAATGGGGATATAGTATTATTAAAAGATAAGCTTTTGAAAAATGTGGCAGATATAGTAAACTATTTAGATCTTAGCAAAGATGAATACACTGAGGATATTATAAAGCTACCGACTTACGATGCTTTTTATATAGAACAAAAGCTCAATGACAAGGATATATATGTAAGCAAAAATAAAGGCTTTATAGACTTGATCTCAAACATTGAAAAGGGGAGAGAAAAGGAATTTGAGCTACCAAAAGAACAAGAGCAGGTATTGAGACCGTATCAGGAAGTTGGTTTTAAGTGGTTCAAAAGCTTGTCACAGTGTGGCTTTGGTGGAATACTAGCAGATGAAATGGGCTTAGGTAAAACCCTGCAGACAATAGCATTTCTCAATTCAGAGAGAGATAAGGGTACGGCGCTGATTGTATGTCCTACATCCCTTGTTTTTAATTGGGAAGAGGAAATTAAAAAATTCTCACCAAATATGAAAGCTCTAGTTATAATAGGAAACAAGAGTCAAAGAAAAGAAATGTTAAGCTTTTACAAGGAATACCATGTGATAATAACATCTTATCCACTTATAAGGAGAGATACATCTTTATATGATAATATGGAGTTTTCCTATTGTATTATAGATGAGGCACAACAAATAAAAAACCCTTCTTCTCAAAGTGCCATAGCCATAAAAGAAATAAAAGCAAAGAACAGGTTTGCCCTTACAGGAACCCCTATGGAAAACAATCTTTCAGAATTGTGGTCCGTGTTTGATTTTGTCATGCCGGGATACTTATTAAATCACAATAAGTTTTTCTCAAAATATGAATCTCCCATTTTAAAGGATGACAATGACGAGGCTATGAAAGAATTGAGTATGAAGATAAGTCCATTTATTCTTAGAAGAATGAAAAAAGATGTGATAAAGGAGCTTCCACCAAAAATATACAACAATATGTTGGTAGAGCTTAATGATGCTCAAAAAAAGATATACGCTTCTTATGCAACCTGTCTTAGAAAAGAAATACAAGAAATAATGAAAAGTATGGATAGGCCAAATAAAATAAAAATATTAAGTGGTCTAACTCGATTAAGGCAGATATGCTGCGATCCCTCTGTGTTTGTAAAGGATTATAACAGTGGTAGTGGAAAGCTTGAGGTGCTGTATGATGTTATAAACAGCAGTATTGAAGAGGGACATAAAATTCTCATATTTTCTCAGTTTACTTCTGTACTTAAAAACGTTTATTCTAAATTAAAAAAACAAAATATATCGTCGCTATATCTTGATGGAAGTGTTAAATCAGAGGACAGGTTAAATCTTGTTAGGCAATTCAATGGAGGAAATTACAACATATTCCTTATTTCTCTTAAAGCAGGGGGAACGGGTCTCAATTTAACAGAAGCTGATGTTGTAATCCATGTGGATCCTTGGTGGAATCCAGCTGTAGAAGAACAGGCTACAGACAGATGCCATAGGATTGGGCAAAAAAATACTGTTCAGGTTATAAAATTAATTGCCAAGGGCACTATTGAAGAAAAGATTGTGAAACTCCAGGAGAAAAAGAAGCTTCTAGCAGAGGCTGCTTTATCTTCACATGACTTATCCCACAGCAATTTCAACAAAATGGATCTAAAAGAGTTGGCAGATATTTTATCACTTTGATTTATAAATATAAATATAAAAATAAAAATAGATGCACCCGTGGTCATAAAACTTTATGTTCATGGGTGCATTTAATATATTATTAAGTTAAAGTACAGAATTGGAATTCTCAAACCAAGGAAGAGATATTGTTACGGTGGTTCCTTCATATTCAATGCTTGAAATAGTCAGTGTTCCATTGTGGAGTTTTACTATCTCATCACATATGGCAAGACCTATACCGCTGCCTGATTTTGAAGAAGCTCCTTTGTAGAATTTTTCCTTTACCTTTTTTATATCTGTAGGTGATATACCCACGCCTTGGTCCTTTATTTTTATAACTACGTAGTTGTTAAAGGTGATTACGTATATAAATATTTTGTGGTATGGTGAAGAAAATTTTATGGAATTGTGTATTATATTTATAAATACTTGTTTTAATCTATTGCTGTCACCTAGAATTACAATATCTTGTTCGCAGTTCACTATTAGTTCCAGCTTGCTCTTATCTAGCTGGGATTTAAAATAGTGTTTTATTTCATGCAATATAGGGTACAATTTTAATTTTGTCAGGTTTAACTGAATTCTTCTACCTTCTAATCTTGAGTAGTCTAGAAGATCTTCAACAAGAGAGTTTAATCTATTTGTTTCAGCGGAGATTATTTCTAGTCCCTCTTTTTTGTCCTCTTCGCTTAAGGCAGTATCTGTGAGGAAGAGTTCTGTCCAACCCTTGATAGCTGTGAGCGGAGTTCTCAATTCGTGAGAAATAGAGGATATGAATTCGTTTTTTAGCTTATTGCCTTCTAGTATTTTGTCCGCCATGTGATTCAGGTTTGAACCTAGTTTGCTCAGCTCATCGTTGCCATCAATATCAATTCTTTCCGTAAAATCTCCATTGGACATATTCTTTGAAATCTCTGTGAGCTTATTTAACGGTTTCATGATGGTTTTTGCCAAGTAAGAGTTAATTAAAAGTGTGAATACAAATATTATTATTAACGTAAAGACAACTATAAGAATAATTACATATAAGTTCTTAAACAGCTTATCTAAACAGGTGGTGTACCTAAGGTATCCCCAAGTATTTCCATCACGAATGATGGGAGCAGTCATGGATAGCAGTCTTCTATTGTTATTGTCCATGTATTCATTGGGCATATAGCTTCCCCTAAGGGCATCTACAACGTCTCTATAGGTATCATCCTTGTAAGCAAAGGTGAAATCCTTTGTCAGCAGTACATTGTTGTAAAAGTTTATACCGTTGGAATCTAGAACCAACTCCCCAGTATGGTTTAATAGCTGAAAATAGAATACTGAGTTTTGTTCCTTTTCTAATATATAGCACAGCTTTTCATTGTATGGTACATCGGGCATGTGATTGCTATAGAGAGTACATGCAAAATTAAGTTTCGTTCTAAGTTCTAGCTTTGCCGTGCTTATATAATAAGTGTAGAAAAATATTATAAACAAAACTCCCATGGTAAGGATAACAAACAAAGATGTTAGAATGCTTTGGGCGTATATTTTATTTTTAAGATTGCTCATTGTTATCACACCACATATAACCATATCCCCAACAAGTAGTAAGATATTTTGGGTTAGAAGAATCATCTTCAATTTTTTGTCGAAGCCTTCTTATGTTCACATCTACTATCTTAATATCTCCAATATAGTTAATTCCCCACACATCATTTAAAATAAAATCTCTAGATAGAGTCTTGTTTGCATTTTTGATTAAACAGCACATAATTGAAAATTCCGTTGGTGTAACAGGAATGAGAATATTGTCTTTATAAAGACAGCTATTGCTCATATCCAATTTAAAAGGACCGGAAGTAATACAATTCTCAATGGAGTGCGATGATATATTTAACCGCCTAAGCAGTGATTCTATTCTAGCAGCAAGCTCTGAAGGACTGAAAGGTTTTACGATATAGTCATCAGCGCCATTTTTAAATGCTTGAATTTTGTCACCTTCTTGGCCCTTGGCTGTAAGCATTATTATTCCTAGGTTAGGAAATTTATTTCTGAAGGTTTTGCATATCTGCAAACCACTTATGTCAGGTAACATGATATCCAACAAAGCTATGTTAAAGGTACCATTTATGGTATTTAGGGCATCCTTGCCGCAGTCAACAGCCGTTATATCGTAGTTCAAATGTTTTAATTTTATTTTTATAAAGCTTCTTATGGAAGGTTCATCTTCTAAAATTAATATTTTAACAGTCATAATAGCTCCTCTCTTTCTTTGTGAGTAGTAGTGAGTTTTTTACTTAAAATGAGGCTTTACTCCATGGAAAGCCTACATCAAATACAAAAAAATCGTTTTTCATATCTGTATCGGATAAACCCTTTGCCTTAAAGAAATCATTCACATAGGTAATGGCAAAAATCTTATTGCCATAATCTGACATGAAAACACTGTAATTGCTATTTGGTGGGTACGTGTATCCATCAGGCAACTTTTCGTAAACGGTAATAGAAAAAATCCATTTTGATTCTGTTCCACCATGAGATATATAAAAGTCATTGGTATTTGATTGTTCCTTCACATTGGACAAAATACTTAATGTGGAGTCGCTGAAATACTTGCCAGGCAAAAATAATGTGTAGTTATCTAAGATATCGTAATAGGATATTTTGGACATATTTCCGCTGCTCTCTATTTTACCTTTTTTAGCTTCAGTTAAATCAGATAGTTTATACCAATAATCAATATTGTTTTTGTGTAAATCCTCTTTCTTGTTTCCAATCATTTGTGGCATTCTGAATTCGTAGATGCCATCGTTGTCTACATCTATAATAAAATCATTTAGGTTGATAGATGTATCGCTTTTTCCTAGAAGATTTAAATAATGTTTTATAGGGTATACAAATCTATTAGCTTCGGATGCATTGTTGGAAATAGAAGGAGTTATTTTTGATAGCTGCCCTTTGTTTATTGTATATACATCAGAATATATAAATTCCGAATTATAGTTGTACGTGCAAAAGACGCCTAGGTTATCATGGTCATATTTTCCTACTTTAATTATAGCATCTTTAACTTTCACGTCAAAATCCGTGGAATCCACTCTCTCCATGCTATTGTTTTTCCATTGATACATACACAATGTTTTATTGTGGCTCTTTACATCATCTTCTATTAATATAATATAAGGTTTAGTTGTTGAAGAATCCTTAGAGAACATTTTGAAATCAGAGCAGGATTTAGAAAATAATTTTACCGTGGTTTTGCCTATAAACTTATATATATTTAGGGTTTTAGTGTCGTTGTCCACCGAGGATGTAGTTATCAATATTTCTTTGTTTTCGTCATTGTCCATATCGGCATAGCTGAGAGAATAAATATTTTTGCATTGAAATGTTTCATTGCATATAATTTTAAGGGATTCGTTAACCTTTGCTAATATAAGAAACCCGTATATAGCGTCTTCGTTGGCTTTTTTGTAGATTATAAGTATTTCCTCGGATGCGTCCCCATTAAGGTTTGTTTTTATAATAGAGCGCTTTTCTTCCCCTGTTACTGGCGATGTGATTACATAATTATACTTATTTAACAATGACTTTATCTCCTGAGAACTCTCACCCTCTATATAAGTGTCTGGGGAATACATAAGTGATGAGGGGGATTGCAACATGGCACATCCAGATAAATTAAGAGAAATAGATATAAGTAGCATCACGGATAATGCTTTTTTCATCATAATACTAAGATTGCTCAAATCATAGACCTCCAATTTTGGAATACTTAACGTTAATATCATTATATATTAAAATCATTGTCTTTTGTATGGTTTTTCACAACTGAGGTTATAGATAAATGAAAATATTGACACCATACTGGCGGTATGTTAGCATTATAACATACTGATAGTATGTTAGGATGTGATAATGTTGTCAAAAGTTAAGGATTCAAAAGTGACAGTGGAGAGAATTATAGAAGTTGCCTCTAGATTATTTATGCAGAGGGGTTATGAGAATACTACCATTGATGATATTGTAGAAGAATTAGGTGATTTAAGTAAAGGAGCTATATACCATCATTTTAAATCCAAAGAAGAAATTATTCTTGCCGTGTCTAGAAAGGTTAACCAAGAATTGCTTCATAGATTTCACAAAACTATAAGCGGTCAAAAGTTTACAGGTATGGAAAAGGCTAAGCAGTTTTTAATGTTTATATTGAATGAGTTTAAAAACCATGGTAATTGCGAATGTTCCTCTAATTTGTTAAATAACCCCAAAGTTTTAGCTTTACATTTACAAAGCTCTATTTTTGAAATAGCACCTAATATAATACAGCCCTTTATGGAAGAAGGTGTTAAGGATGGATCTATAAAGACTGATTACCCGAAACAGTTATCAGAGGTTATAGCATTGATGACTGGTATTTGGATGAATCCATTTATTTTTAGGAGCACAAAAGAAGAAATTAATGATAAGTATATGTTCTTTAAAAAGATGATGGCAGGTTATGGTATGGATTTTTTTGACGAGGAATTTCTGAATCATATATACAAGCTATTAGACAATAATAAAATATAAAGCATTATTTTAGGAGGGGAAAGATGATAAAATCAAGCGTAAAAAAGCCATTTACCGTTTTCGTTGCTACAATCTTGATAATAATTCTAGGGTTCATCTCTTTTCAGAGTATGACCACAGATTTATTGCCAAAAATTGACTTGCCTTATGTGGTAGTTATAACAGCTTATCCAGGAGCTAGTCCTGAGAAAGTAGAGGCAGCCGTTACAAAACCATTGGAGTCTGCTCTGGCAACCACTGCTGGAATAGAAAAAATAAGTAGTACATCAAATGAAAACTCTAGCAACATTGTGCTTCAGTTTACTCAAGGCATCAATATGGATAGTGTCATGCTTGATTTGAGCTCTAAGTTAGATCTTGTAAAGGGAAAGTTGGACGATGAAGTAGCCACGCCTATGATAGTAAAAGTGAATCCAAATATGATACCAATAATGGTGGCAAGTGTTGATGTGGATGGGCTCAATGAAAAGGACGTATCAAAGCTTGTGAAAAAGGACATAATACCTTCCTTTGAGAGAATAAGCGGTGTGGCATCTGTAGATTCCATGGGATTGCTTGACGAGGAGGTAAGAATTACTCTTCATGGAGATAAGATAGATAAATTAAATGATAGAGTTCTAAAATCTATAAATTCTAAATTAGCTGAAACAAAGAATAAATTGGATGAAGGAAAGAAGAAACTACAAGAGGGTCGGGCTTTATTAGAAAAGCAATCTTTGAGCAAAAATGAAGAGTTGATTAATGGTACAATAAATTTGGACAAGGGAAAGGAACAGATTAAGGAAGCTATAAAAAACATTCCTCAGCTTCAAAAGGAATTGGAAAGTCAAAGGAAGGATTTGCAGTCCAAAAAAGATGCATTAATGTGGGCTTTAGAGGAGCAAAGCAAAAATAATATTCCTTTAACAGAAGAACAAAAGCTCTCTTTGACGCAATTGGATGATGGTATAAGAACAGTAGATGAGGCCCTTGCCAACATGAACGGCGAAAAAACTGTCTTAGAAGAAAAGTTACAGGGACTAATCCAAACTCAGAAGAATTTAGAGATGGGTAGATCTACTCTAAATAGTGAACTTTCCAAAGCTAGGATGGAACTGATTACAAAAGAATCGGAGTTAGATAAAGCACTGAAAGAATTTGAAAAATCTCGGGATGAGGCTTATAAAAAGGCCAATATTGGCAGTGCTATAACAAAAGAAAGTTTAAGCAAGATTTTAATGGCACAGAATTTTTCCATGCCAGCAGGTTCCATAGAGGAAGATAATATCCAATACACTGTTAAAGTAGGGGACAAGTTTAATAATATGGAGGAACTTAAAGATCTTGTTTTAATGCATATAGATGTGGACAATGTGGGGGATATAAAAATCCAAGACATTGGAAGTATAGATATCCATGATAACAGTGAGGATAACTACGTTAAAGTCAATAAGAATAATGCAGTTTTGTTGTCATTTCAAAAGCAAAGCAATTATTCAACTTCTCAGGTTTCCAAAAGCATAAATGAAAACATGGAAAAGCTGATGAAAAATAACAGTAAACTCCACATAATTCCCTTGCAGGATCAAGGTATATATATAGATGTAGTAATAAATTCAGTAATCGATAATTTGGTTATGGGTGGAGTGTTGGCCATAATAGTGCTATTATTATTCCTTAAGAGCATGAAGCCAACTATAATTATTGCTTTGAGTATTCCTATCAGCCTTATGTTTGCCTTAGTAATGATGTATTTCAGTGGTGTAACTTTGAACTTGATATCCTTATCAGGTCTTGCACTGGGAGTTGGAATGTTGGTGGACAATAGTATTGTTGTCATTGAAAATATTTATAGACTTAGGAGTAGTGGTGTAAGTGCTGCTAAGGCAGCTGTCCAAGGAACCACACAGGTGGCAGGGGCAATATTGTCTTCAACACTTACCACCATTTCGGTGTTTCTTCCTATAATATTTACAAAAGGTCTATCAAGACAGCTATTTACGGACATGGGGTTGACAATTGCCTACTCTCTTATTGCTAGTCTTATCGTGGCTGTCACCCTTGTACCGACCATGGCATCAATAACCCTTAAAAATGTTACAGAAAAGAAGGGTAGAATATTTGAAAAGTTTGTTCAAGGATATGAAAAGATTTTAAGAAAATCCTTAAAACATAAAATAATAACTCTCACTACAGTGTTTGTGTTGTTCGCTTCCAGCACTGTTTTATGTGTAGCAAAGGGTGCCGTACTTATGCCTGAAATGGACAGCAATCAGATTTCTATATCATTAAAGGTACCTAAGGGAACGGATGATAAAACCGCTAGAGCTACAGCAGAAAAGATTGTGGATAAAATCAGTGTGGTAGAGGATATAGAGACCATAGGCGTTATGGAGCAAAATGGTTCTGGAATGATGATGATGGGTGGGGGAGACTCAAAATCAATTTCCTTTTACGTCATTTTAAAAGAAGATAAAAAGCTCTCAAGTCAAGAAGTTGGGAGTATAATTACAAACATGACAAAGGACATACCTGGCAAAATTAAAGTATCCACTTCAAATATGGATATGTCGGCTTTAGGCGATACAGGTTTGACTGTAAATATAAAGGGACCTGACTTCCAAGTCTTAAAAAACATATCCGGTGATATAAGTGACATCATGGGAAAAATTCAGGGGGCATACGATATAAGCGATGGTTTGGACGAGGGGGCAAAGGAAACGCATATAATAGTGGATAAAAATAAAGCCATTGCCCACAATCTTACTGTGGCACAGGTGTATCAAGAAATAGCCACATTGCTTAAAGAAGAACAAAAATCCACAACTTTAAATATAGGCACCAATGAATATCCTATTGTTTTAGTAAATGCACAGGTGGAGGGTTTGTCAAGAGAGAAATTAAAACAGCATATCATTGTTGTAAATAAAAATGGTGTTGAAGAAAAAGTAAAACTCTCTGATATTGCATCTATAGAAGAAAATAGCAGTCTTGTATCTATAAAGAGAAATGAACAGATGCGAACCATGTCTGTAAAGGCAATGGTTAAAGAAGGCTATAATGTGGGAAACGTAAGTAAAGATCTAGAAAAAAAGATAAGCTCCTATAATGTGCCAGAGGGGTATTCTGTGTCCTTGGGCGGCGAAAAAGAATCCATGGACTCAGCTTTTGGGGATTTAATTAAGATGATAGCTCTAGCCATAGTGTTTATATACATGATTATGGTAGCACAGTTTCAATCATTGCTGTCACCGTTTATAGTTTTGTTTACTATACCATTAGCGTTTACAGGTGGCTTCTTAGCCTTAATAATAACTGGAGTGAAGCTAAGCATGATTTCAATACTAGGATTCCTTATTCTTTCGGGAATAGTTGTAAACAATGGTATTGTATTTGTGGACTATGTAAATCAATTAAGATTAGAGGGCATGGAGAAAGGTGCAGCTATCATAGAGACGGGAAGAACAAGGATTAAACCTATCCTCATGACAGCCTTAACCACTATCCTTGGCTTGTTTACCATGGCTTTGGGAATTGGAATGGGTTCGGAAATGGTTCAGCCTATGGCTATTGTAACAATAGGGGGGCTGCTTTATGCCACACTACTTACTTTGCTTGTAGTACCTGTGATATACGACCTTCTAAATCGCAAGGAGCTAAAAAAGTTAGACATAGATTAACTTATCTAATATTCACGACGGGGGGAGTCAAAATGATATGTGTAAACATACCCGATTATAAAGAATTTAAGTTCAAAAATGTAGTATTTGATTACAATGGCACATTGGCCGTGGACGGTAAATTGGACAAAGACACGAGGGAAAATCTAATGAAATTAAGCCAAATGGCGGATGTATATGTGCTTACGGCGGACACCTATGGCAGTGTGGAAAAAGAATGTAAGGGTCTTTCCGTAACGGTAAAAACATTTCCCAATGATGGCGCTTCAAGCCATAAAAAAGATGTGATAAAAGATCTAGAGGGACAAAGTATTTGTGTCGGCAATGGCTTTAACGATATAGAAATGTTTGATGCATCAGACTTGTCCATTGCTATAGTAGGGGATGAAGGATGTAGTGGAAAGTTGCTCACTCACAGCGATATAGTTGTTCACGGTAGAAAAGATTTATTTCAACTGTTCTTTAGTACAAATAGAATAAAAGCCACCTTGCGAGGATAATATGAAAATTCCCAGCATTTTCACTTTAACGGTGATAATGCTGGGAATTGTTATTGTGTAGTGTTTAGTAATCCTTTGTTATATCAAGGGCTTCATATTCTGTTAATTTAGTTTTCACTATTTTAGATAGAGCCAATATAGCTATAAGGTTAGGGAATACCATGATACCATTGAACAAGTCTGCAAGTTGCCACACAAATTCAACCTTTAAACCACAGCCTATAACTATGCATATCATAACTAAAACTTGGTATACTGGCATTGCTTTTTTTCCAAACAAGAATTTAATATTAGTAGCACCGAAGAAATACCAACCTATTATTGTTGAAAATGCAAAGAAGAATAGGGAAATGGCGATGAATTTTTCACCAAAAGCTCCCATGCCCGTTGTAAATGCGTGCTGTGTAAGTGCTATTCCTGTCATCTTACCAGTCAAGGTAGGTTCAGTAGTCAAAATTACAAGAGCTGTTAAAGTAAGTATTATAAATGTATCTATAAAAACTCCCATTATTGCAACAAGGCCTTGATCGCAAGGGTGTTTTACATCTGCTACAGCATGGGCATGAGGTGTAGAACCCATACCAGCTTCGTTAGAGAACAATCCTCTAGAAACACCATATCGTATAGCATTTTTTACAGTGACACCAATAACACCACCAGCCACGGCAGAAGGTTTAAATGCTCCCACAAAAATAGCTTTAAATGCAGGCAATATATTAGTAGCGTTTGTAACTAGTATAAATAAACTTCCGATTATATAGAATAATGCCATGATTGGAACGACTTTTTCTGCGAAGGAGGCTATTCTAGACATACCGCCTACAAATATTAACAAGGCAAGCACTGCAAGAATTGCACCTACAATATATGGATTTACATTAAATGCTTTATTAAAAGCGGCACCTATGGAGTTAGCCTGAACTAGGTTACCTACAAATCCAAGTGCAATAATTATACTAACTGAGAAGAAACCAGCTAGGAATTTGTTGTTTAGACCTTTGCTGATGTAATATGCAGGTCCACCTATGGGTTCTCCGTCTTTTTCAGTTTTATATACTTGAGCTAGTGTTGCTTCAGCAAATATAGTACTCATACCAAAAAATGCACTTACCCACATCCAAAAAATTGCACCTGGTCCACCGGATACAATAGCAGTAGCAGCACCGGCAAGGTTTCCAGTTCCTACTTGAGCGGAAATAGCTGTGGCTAAAGCCTGGAAGGATGTCATCCCGTCTTCTGATTTCTTGCCAAAACTAATGCCTCCAAATGTTTTTTTGAAAGACTCACCGAATTTTCTTACTTGGATAAATTTCAGTTTAAAGGTGAAATAAATACCTGTACCGCAAAGAAGAAAAACAAGAATATAGTCCCAAAGATATCCGTTGATGTTCTTCACTAGATTGGTTAATGTTTCCATAAAAAAGCCTCCTTTAATAAAATTGTTGTAAAATTGCATGTTAATACTATTGATGATTTTGATAAATAAATAACTACCTATTTAAAAGTATTATACGGTAATATTATGGAAACTTCAATATGAAAATTAAAAAAAAATTAACAAATTTAATTAAAATGAGACACAAATAAAAATAAGTTTACATTAAATATTTAATAAAACTTGAGAAAACATTATAATAATCATAAAAAGTTTATAATGACAAAAATAAACAAGAAAACATATATAAAACTCAATAGACGTCTTTCTTTAGAAGCAGAGTGGGATATTATAACCTTGGTAACCTGCAGTTATGAAGAAAAAGATAGTAGATTAATTGTAAATGCAGTTAAAATGGACTAGATTTTAGAGTATAATATAATATGGAAAATAAAATACAAAAATAATAGGGAGAATTATTATGAGTGATAAAGTATTGGCAGTTGTAAATGGGACAAATATTACAGAGGCAGATTTGAATTTCATGATGGAAACTTTAAATCCACAGGTAGCAAGACAATTTAATTCAAAAGAAGGAAAGTCAAAACTACTTCAGGAACTTATAAATCAAGAATTATTTTATTGTAATGCTATGGATGAAAAGGTGTATGAAGAGGAAGAATTTAAAGCTGAGTTGGAGAAAATAAAAAGAACGGCGTTGAAACAGTATGCTCTTAGAAAAATGTTAGCTAGTGTTTCTGTTACTATGGAAGAAGCACAAAAGTTCTATGAAGAGCATAAGGAAGCATACAAGGTATCAGAGTCTGTAAGAGCAAGTCATATTCTTATAGCTGAAGAGGATGAAGCTCTTGGAAAGGAAATCATTGAGAGAATAAATAAGGGTGAAGCTTTTGAAGATTTGGCAAAGGAATACTCAAATTGTCCATCTAGTGAAAAAGGTGGAGATCTTGGACAGTTTACAAGAGGACAGATGGTGCCAGAGTTTGACCAGGCAGTCTTTGCTATGAAAGTAGGCGATGTGAGTGGCCTTGTAAAGACCCAGTTTGGACACCATATCATAAAGGTGACAGATAAAAAGGAAGCAGGCATAATGAGTTTTGAAGAAGTTAAAAATCAGGTTATAAATACAGTGCTTTCCATGAAACAACAGGAAACATATTTAAGTAAAAGCCAAGCTCTTGCAGATAAATATCAAGTGGAAATAGTAAACGATTAATTTGTCAATAATTATAGTTATCTTGAATAATTGGAGAAGAGAGTATATAATTTTTTTATACACATTATTTTGCAGAGGTTTTGCCAATGCATATTATTAATTTTATAAAAAATTATATGGAGGAAAAGACATGCTAAAGAGAATAACAGTAAATCTGGAAGCTATAGAAATGATGAATTTCTTCTGGGAGGCGGCAAGTCATAAGGAAAATGTTTCAGAGCAATTTTTTGCTGAGGTCGGTGCTATGCCAGCAATGACTTGCATATACGATGATGAATTCACATCAGAATCAGTAAGAAGAACGTTAAGTGCTATCAAAAATAGAGAGCCATTTTCAGGAACTCAGAAGGAAAAGAGATATTGGAACTATAATATGTGGATTATGGAGGACCTAGAGTATAAAAACTCTATGATTCAACCAGTAAAAAAATTAAATTTCAACCACATAGTAGAAAAACTTCAAGGGTTACCAGGAGCGGATAAGTACGAAGAACTTCAGGTTATTTTCTCACCTATGAATATGGACGAGTATCTTATAAAAGAAAATAAGCTTCTTATAAACTTTTTCATGGTAAGACCGGCAGATATTGAGGGTGGAAATGTAACTCTTCTTGGAAGAAATATGGATGAGTATGTAGAAGAAAAACTTAAGGAACTTTTAAGTAAATAATTCATAAAAAAGCGTTGCAAGATGATTTGAAAGTCATTTTGCAGCGCTTTTTGAACTTTATATTATTGTGACGTTAGATATACTAGCTTTAGGCGGTATTAAAATTTAATATTTTTGTTATCTAATGTGTTCTTTTCTTCTGACACTTCATTATTACTTAAAGTTTCAGGAATAGATGTGGCAATATCAGAAAAATCTTCTTTTGTAAGTTTTGTACCACAGAATGGACAAAAAGAAATGTTGTCTTTAAGTCTGGTATTGCAGTTTGAACATATTACTATGTTTTTCAGTTCTAAAATTTTCTCTTTCATCATGGATATGGACAATTGTCTATCCTTGATTTCGTTGCACAGATTAAGTATCTCGGGATCTGCACATAAAATTCTGTCTAGCTTACTGTATATCTGCTTTCCAATAGCAGTATATAATTTTTCAATTTCTTCATTTTCTTCTGATATACAGGAGTTCAGTTTTGAAATCTCAATAATTCCTCCCGATTTTTTTGCTACGGTACTGGCACCATCTTTAGTAGCTTTTACAACGCTTTCGGCAGCTCCAACGGCCGTATTGGATATTTTACTTACTGTATCAATAAATGTATCTTTATTAAAAATTGACATATTATATTCCTCCAATAAAAAGTTATCAATATAATATATGCTAATATGAGCATATATTATAACAGAAAAAAATATGGTATAATTTACGGAGAGAATATTAGGTTTACCGTGTTTAGTGTAAGGTAAAGGATGCTTAAATTTTAGAAGGGTAGTGGTTTGAAATGGAAAAAAGTATTGGCTTTTTTGATTCAGGTCTTGGTGGACTAAGTGTATTGAGAGAAGCTCTGAAACTTATGCCCAATGAAAACTATATATATTTTGGCGACTCAAAAAATGCGCCCTATGGTTCTAAAACCATAGATGAAATTAGAGAGTTGACGTTCTCTAGTGTGGAGTATCTACTAGGCAAAAATGTTAAGGCTGTGGTAATTGCTTGTAATACAGCTACTAGTGTTGCCATAGAGGAACTTAGAAGAAAATATAGTGACATACCTATTGTGGGTATAGAACCTGCGGTAAAACCAGCGGTTACTATGAATCCGGATGGTAAAATCATAATTATGGCTACTCCTGTGACACTGCAGCAGAGAAAATTTAAATCATTATACGAGCAATATAAATCCGATAGCGAAATAGTGCCTATGCCATGTGCGGAACTTGTTTCTTTCGTTGAAAAAGGGGAAACTTGCGGCTTTGAAATAGAAGAGTACCTGAGAGGAAAGTTTAATCATTACGAAATATCCCATATAGGGGCTGTAGTATTGGGATGCACTCATTTCCCTTTTGTAGAAGAGAGCATAAGGAAAGTAGTGGGGGATAATATTCCTATCATTCATGGAGGATATGGTACAGCGAAAAGGCTGAGGTATCTTCTAGAGGAGAAACATATAATAAATAAAAGTGAACATGAAGGAAAAGTAGAGATATACAATTCTTTAAATAATCCATTTATCTTAGAAATCGCTAGAAAACTTCTTTACGGTTTATAGCGATAAATTTAAGATGAAAACCTTTAACATATTTCGAGCCTTGTGAATACATTACATTATACAACTAATAGAAATAAGGTGATTAAGATATGAAGGTTTTTTTATTTTTAAAGGATAAAGCTACAACAAAAGAGGGGGAAGGTAGGACTCATTACGAGAATAGTGGATCTGAAGATGAGCATAGTGAAGTAAAGACATATAAAATTCCTTCTATGAAAAATGTAGAAATCTGTAATCCTAGTCACAGTTCCTATATATACATTATCCATGATCTTAAGGTATCAAACTGCAAATCCCAGCAGGTAGAAAGTGCATCGTTATATTGCAATAATGCCATGAAGCTTAAGGACATGTATTTTGATAAGGTGAGTAAGGATAAGGATAAATTGGAACTGTTAAAGGACGAGTTTGTCATTATCCTACCAGGAGGCAAGCTTGGAGTAGAATTCAATGAGGAGCTTAAGGATATAAATGGTGAAATAAAGATAGAGAAAAAAAGACTATAAAATAAAACAAAGAGACTGTGAAATACAAGTTTAATAAAACCGCTAGTGTGGTATAATATAAATTAAGCTGGGGTGTGCTAATGTACATTCCAGCTTAACATATACAAACATAGTTAGGAGAAGATTATAATATGGAAAATCCAATAGTAACGATTAAAATGGAAAACGATAAAGTAATTAAAGTAGAGCTATATCCTGAAATAGCTCCAAACACTGTAAAAAATTTTATAAGCCTTGTAAAAAAAGGATTCTACAATGGATTAATATTTCACAGAGTGATTCCTGGATTTATGATTCAAGGAGGGTGTCCGGAAAAATCTGGTGCAGGTGGACCAGGATACTCAATTAAGGGAGAATTCAGTTCTAACGGCTTTACAAATGACTTGAAACATGAGGAAGGGGTTATATCTATGGCAAGATCTATGGACTTTAACTCAGCGGGAAGCCAGTTCTTTATAATGGTGGCAAAGGCTCCTCATCTTGATGGACAGTATGCTGCTTTTGGTAAGGTAACTGAGGGTATTGAGGTGGCAAAGGAAATTGTAAGTGTTGATAGAAACAGAATGGATAGACCAAATGTTGAGCAAGTTATGAAAGAAGTTACTGTAGATACATTTGGAAAAGAATATGATGAACCAGATGTTATAAAATAATTTGGTTTAGTTTTATCTGCGAGGTGATCTTTTGATAAATAAAAAACTCATGGTATATGGATTCCATAAGGAAGAGGAGCAAAATCTTCTACTTATAGGGTATAAATCAAAATCAAAACTTATAAGGGTAAATGAAGGTATGGTTAAGCTACCCTTATTAGATATACTTGAGGGAAAAGAGCTTGAGAGTAAAGAGGTGGGCTGTGATGAATGTTCACTTAATAACAATGAAAAATTTATAGTTTTTCACAACTTTAGTCAAAGAGAACTTAATGAAACTATTTCATTAATAAGAAAGCACAGAGATCTTAGGTGCATATTGGCAGTGACTACAGCTGCTAATTTGGATTGGACCTTTGAACAACTGATGAGTCATCTCGTAGAGGAGAGAGATCAACTGCGAGGCAACAGATAACTAAGGAAATAATCAACGGATTTGGGGTGATTTTATGGATAATAGAATAGGTAAAAAAATAGCTGAAATCAGAAATTCCCAAAAACTAACTCAGAAACAGCTGGCAAAAAAGCTTGGGGTAGCAGAGAATTTTATAAAAGATGTGGAACTTGGCAAAAAAATCATGAATGAGAGTCTTATTGATAAGGTATCTAAGTTATATAATGTGGATTTTCAACAGGGATTAGGTGATGATGACACTGACGAAGTGGATAAAAAGAAATTCAGAGAATCGCCACAAAAGGCTTTAGAGAAAGCGAATGATGTATGGACTAATGCTTTTGGATCTCTTATAAAAAAAGTACCTGTGTACGATTATTCCATGACTAAAGCTCTTGGCAGCATAGATATGCCAGTGGTAGATAATAAGGTAGAGGGATATGGACAGGATAAGGTTATGTTTCTCAAAGTGGAAGAGGATAGCATGCTTAGCATGAGAATTCATTTCGATGACTTGGCATTTTCGCTTATCAATTCAAATATAGAGAATAACGGCATATACTTTATTGAACGTGGAGAGGAAAGAATCATAAGACAAATTAAAGTTTTAGATAGCGAAAAATTGCTACTTGTAAGCCATAAAGGTGCTTTAAGAACGGAAACTGTAAATAAAAAAGAAATTAAAGTGCTAGCAAAATTGTTATGGTTAAAAATAAAACTATAATTTGAAGTGAAAGTTTAAATATTTTGCAACATAGGAACCATAAAAAAGTAATCTCATATAATAATGTGAGATTATTTTTTATTGGAGAAAATATGGCGAGTCCTGGTGGAAATATTGATTTGTTAAAATTCATACCGGAGCATGTGAAATATAAATTATTGAATTTAGATATTACTGGTGAATCAAAGAACGTTGAACTTAGCGTTATTTATAATGGGTCAGCAGAAAGGGTAAGGGAAAGAGTTGCTGAATTGGGTGGCAACTTTATAGATTTGGACTACGGTTTTGGCATAGTAGAATTTCCTATACAAAGCATTAATAATGTATCTCTTATTCCGGAGATAGTATATGTTGAATTGCCTAAGATTTTATATACTACATTTCTTCCTTCCAATCAAGCATCGTGTATTCCACAAGTATGGACTACATATGGATTGACTGGAAAGAATGTTATTGTTGGGGTGATTGATTCTGGTATTGATTATACTCACCCAGCATTTAAAACTGCAGATAATAAGACGAGAATAAAATTCATATATGATATCGGAACAGAAAACATATGGGATGAAAATCAAATAAATGAGGCATTGCAGTCTGAAGATCCATATAGCATCGTACCTCAGAGGGATACTTTAGGCCACGGGACTCATGTTACAGGGATTGCCTGTGCAGGTGGAAATATCGATAGGAAATACTACGGGGTAGCCTATGAGAGCGATATAATAATGGTTAAAATGACAAGAGAGGGAAAGTCAAATTATACTAAAAGCACACAAATAATGAGAGCAATAAAATTTTTAATAGATAAGGGTAGGGACCTTAGGCAGCCTTTGGTTATTAATCTTAGTTTTAGTACAAACGATGGGGCACACGATGGAAATAGTATATTGGAAAGGTATATAGATACTATTGCTAGTTTGGAGCGAGTTAGTATATGTATTGCAGCGGGCAATGAGGGAGAAGCTGGTCACCATGCTAGTGGAATCATTGACACTATTCATTCTGTGGTTTTAAATGTTGGAGCAGAAGAGAAAATCATAACTATCCAGTTGTACAAAGATTTTGTGGACAATTTATCCCTAGAAATCATAAATCCTATGTCCACATCTTCAGGGAAAATAAGGATTTCTAGTGGAAACTATTTTGAGGGGAATCTTGGTACAGGCAAGTATTATATTTATAATTCGGGTCCATCTCCTTTTAATCTTGTAGGTGAGGTTACAATAGTTCTAGATAGTATTAGGGGAAATGTAACTGAGGGATTGTGGAAAATAAATATATACACCAGCGAGGGAAACCTAATTAACCAGTTTGAAATGTGGTTGCCTATAGCTGAAGGGTTGAATCCTAATACAAAGTTTTTTAATCCAGATCCCTACAATACATTGGGAATTCCAGCTACTGTTGGCAATGTGATATCTGTAGGCAGTTATAATTGTCTTACGGACAATATTTCTTCTTTTTCAGGCCGCGGTAAAAGATTAGGAAATCCAAACAAACCGGATATCATTGCACCAGGGGAAAATATAGAGTCGGCTTCTCCTGGAGGCGGATTTACTACATTGTCAGGTACATCAATGGCTGCACCTCAGGTTGCAGGATCGGTAGCACTACTTATGCAGTGGGGTATCGTAGAGGGCAATGATCCATTTTTATATGGTGAAAGGGTTAAATATTATATCGTAAAGGGTGCTTCTAGGGGAAGAAGAGATATATTGTATCCCAATGCAATTTGGGGATATGGGAAATTGTGCCTAAATGGTGCTATGGAAACTTGGATGGCTGAAGGCAATATAAGGCATAAGAATTTTAAAAATAGTATGTTGGTGTATATACCTAAGGACCTTAATTTAAATATTGAAGAATGATTAAGTGTTAAATATGAGGAAATTAATGTAACATTTATTTTTTACACATCATATAATAAAGAGAGTAAATATGTTTAGGAGATAAAAAAATATGGCTTCCACAGGTTTATTACAGGTTAGTCTTTTAAATGCAAATAAAGTTGCTCCTATTGAAGGGGCGAAAGTTAAAATAACAAAAGTTGGGGAAGGCGGAGCTCAAACGCAATCCGCAGAATACACAACGGGTATATCGGGGGAAACAATTAACATAGAGTTACCAACTCCGGATATAGAAAACTCCATGAGGCCCTCTGAAAAGCTTCCTTATTCGCTTTATGATGTGGATATTGAAAACGAGGGATATGTACCGTTAAAAATCAAGGGCGTTCAAGTTATGCCAGAGGAACTAGCTATACAAATGGGGCGAGTAGAGCCAGAACAAAGAGGCTGTAGAAGGCAGGCTGAACAGGTTATAGTGGTAGATCCCAACACTTTGGTGGGAAACTATCCACCCAAAATACCAGAGAATCCTGAAAAGCCCTTGCCACCACCACCTAGTGGTTTTGTGGTTTTGCCTGAGCCGGTGATACCGGAATTGGTTGTAGTACATCAAGGAGGACCCGAAGATGCATCAGCACCAAATTACACTGTTCGCTTTAAGGACTATATAAAAAATGTTGCTTCTTGTGAGATATTTGCAACTTGGCCTGAAAGCACTATAAGAGCTAATGTGTATTGTATATTGTCCTTCACTATAAACAGAATTTATACTGAATGGTATAGAGGAAAAGGCAAGGATTTCGATATAACAAATTCAACAGCGTATGATCATGCATTTAGCTATGGAAGAACTATCTACGAGAGTATAAGCAATGTAGTAGATGATATATTTACGAATTATGTTAAGAGATTTGGTCAAAAGCAACCTCTTCTTACTCAGTATTGTGATGGAGTTAAAGTTCAATGTCCTGGTTGGATGACTCAATGGGGAAGCAAATACTTGGGTGATGAGGGAAAGAGCCCTTATGAAATATTAACTAATTTCTATGGGCGGGATCTTGAGATTGTCGAGGCAAAGAGAGTGGCAGGGATTCCTATGTCCTATCCAGGGTATACATTAGGTATAGGAAGCTCGGGAGAACCCGTGAGAACGGTTCAAAGATTTTTAAATAGAATAGGCGATAACTTCCCTGCTATACCTAAAGTAAGAGTTGATGGTATATATGGTGAGAACACTGCCAACGCTGTAAGGGAATTTCAAAAAATATTTCATTTGCCTATATCGGGAACTGTAAACTATCCAACTTGGTATGCAATTTCAGATATTTATGTAGGTGTTAGTAAGATTGCAGAGCTTAGAAGTGATTATACTAGAAGTGATTATAGGGGAGAAAAAAAGATATTTATTCCTCATAGACCTCATAAAAATGTTTACGATGTTCCGACAACGGAATACTATGACGACATATTTTAAATTCAGTTAAAAAACACCGAATGAAGGTAATAAGATACTATCCATTCGGTGTTTGATTATACGCCTTCTAAATCGAAATCTGGTACAAAAGCTGTGGAGCTTGTGCCACTTTCCTGAATGAAGGCGTTTTTTATGCCTATGCTAAGACAGTAATCAATTAATGCATCGTACATTTCCGGTTTTAGTGGTTTACTTATTTCTGGATAAATTTCAGCATTGTACATGGGTGTGTATTGATTCATAAGGCTGATATACACATTATGTCCATAGGTTTTAAATATATAGTCCATGACCTTTTTTGAGTCGAATAAAAGATGAGGTAGCATTAAATGACGTATTATTACACCCTTTTTTATCATGCCCTTGTCATCAAATTGAACAGAACCTACATTTTTGTACATTTCATCTATAGCCTTGGTGGCTGTCTCAAAGTAAAAAGGAGCTTTTGAATATTTTATGGCATATTTGTCATTGTAATATTTTAAGTCTGGAAGATATACGTCTATGTAATCTTTTAGAAGCTTTATAGTCTCCACACTTTCATAGCCATTGGAGTTATACAGTATAGGCAAGGTGAGTCCATTGTTCTTGGCTATTTTGATAGCTTTTATAATTTGAAACGCATAATGTGTTGGTGTCACTAAGTTTATATTGTTGGCACCTCTTTCTTGTTGCTCTAGAAAAATCTCCGCTAATCTCTCCACAGAGATTTCTTTGCCAAAACCTTTTTGGCTGATATGGTAGTTTTG
This sequence comes from Hathewaya proteolytica DSM 3090, assembly GCF_900142225.1. GTDB lineage: Bacteria > Bacillota > Clostridia > Clostridiales > Clostridiaceae > Hathewaya > Hathewaya proteolytica. The sequence continues at coordinate 110,129 of NZ_FRAD01000007.1, read as the reverse complement.
ACAGAAAACACATTTCAAATTACAGTTGGAGAAGAATATTGTTCCAGAGCCTTGTTCTCCGGAAATACAAGGTTCCTCCCACATATGAAGAGAAACCTTAGAGATTTTTAATTTATCCGAAGCATTGCAGAAACCGGTGGATTTAGTTCTATCGGCACTGCACTTGCGAGGGCACATATTGCAATTAGTAAAATAATTATCCGTATTCATGGTCACATAACCTTTCAAATAAATTTGCTTAGTACATTATATACTATTTTTTTCTATGGCGAAAGGAGTATAGAGCACATTGTACGATAAAAATTACACTAAGTGTACCAAAGGCAGGATAAAGAATATTTATAAGATTTTTAAATCCTATTTGGGAGAGTGGAATGGTTACTAGCATAACTAAAAATATTCCCTTTTTATATTTTATATTATATTTTTGCTCTAGAGTTTTTGCTAAACTATATATATCTGAAACCTCTGTGGAGAACATCTCGCAGAAGATTATTATTAGCAAAACCGTTTGGACAATAAAACCAAAGGGCGAAGCAATATAAAGTAGGGGAATTTCATATTTAAAAATATTAGGTATGTTAATTCCCAACATTAAGTTAATCATTAATGAAAGGGCTACTAGACCTACAGAACCTACTATAATTCCAATGTACATGGCTTTTCTACTTTTCATCTCTTTTGTAAGGGGTACTAAAACTCCGCTACAAGAGGTTATGTTAAAACTAGCGTAAAGGACAGCAGAAATAATCCATTGTATAGGCGTTAGCATTGGTTTTACAGGCTTTAATTGTGAAATCGCATTGAAATTTATGTATTTTCCAAAGGCTAATATATACAGTATAAATATAGCTACAATAGTAATGGATAGGCAAGGCACAATAAAAGAGTTTATGAAAATAAGTCCTTTTGTATCCTTTAGTAAAGTGTACACTGTGAGTACAATCATAATAAGCATACCTATGTATTTTGAGATACCCAGGTATTGGTGAATAAGTGCTCCAGAACCAGCTAATATGATAGCAGAGGATGCTACAAAGAAGAAGTTAGTAGTATATTCTGTGACTAGACCGAGAAAACCAGGACTGACTTCTTTGCTAATGTCTCCATAGGAACTGAGTCCTTTGTCCATTGATATTTTTGCGACTAAAGGACATATGGTAATATAGAAAATGAGGCATATTAAAATACCCTTAAATCCGTTAAAACCATAGCTAGTAAAAAATTGAGTTATTTCTTGACCGGAAGCTAATCCAGCCCCCACAATGGTGCCGATAAAAACTACAGCTACTTGAAAAACTTTCTTTATGTTATCCTTCAAAATGAATCCTCCAATATTTATTTTTATCAATGGTATATGATATTTATATAAAATGTAAAATATGAATGAGAAAAACAAGTTATTGCGAAAATGTAGTATAATATATGTGTATAAAATTAAAAGTAGTGGATAAGGTGTGATTAAGATAGATGATGACAAACTGGGATGGTAAAAGATATCATAGTTTAAATTACTTTTTGCGTCATAAATTCAATGAAAAAGTATTTAAAATCTCCTTAGATGCTGGGTTTAGTTGCCCTAATAGGGATGGAACTATAGGCCATAGTGGCTGTATATTCTGCAGTGCTAGAGGGTCCGGGGACTTTGCTGGTGATAAAAGATTTTCTATTGGCAGGCAATTTGAAGATATTAAAGAGATGATGAATAAGAAGTGGAAGGATGGAAAGTACATTGCTTATTTTCAGGCATATACTAATACGTATGCTCCTGTAGAGGTATTGCGTAAAAAGTATGACGAGGGTATAGAACAGGATGGGGTAGTGGCTCTTGCCATTGCAACTAGACCGGATTGTCTTCAAGAAGACGTGCTGGCTCTTCTGAATGATTACAATAAAAGGTTGTACACTTGGGTAGAGTTGGGTCTTCAAACTACCAATGAAACCACTGCGGAAATAATAAATCGTGGGTACAAGTTGCAGGTATTTGAAGAAGCAGTACATAACCTTAGAGCTAAAAATATAGATGTAGTTGTTCACGTAATATTAGGTCTTCCGGGAGAAACAAAAGAGGATATGCTAAAAACTGTAGAATACCTTTCACGTATGGATATACAAGGCATAAAACTTCATCTTCTTCATTTAATGGAGGATACGCCTTTAGTGGATTTGTACCAAAAAGGTGGACTAAAATTCATGGAACAAGAGGAATACATAGATCTTATATGTAAGTGCATAGCTATATTGCCACAGTCAGTGGTTGTACATAGACTTACGGGGGATGCACCTAGAAAAACTCTCATTGGGCCTATGTGGAGTTTGAAAAAGTGGGAAGTACTCAATTCTATTGATAAACGATTAGAGGAATTAGATTTATACCAGGGGAAGTTTTACAAATAAGCGAAAGGAAGTTAGTACAATGAAGATTGACATAGTTATTTCAAAAAAGTACATTGATGGAGAGTATCTTAAAAATAAAACTGCGGTGGTTATTGACATGCTGAGAGCTACTTCTGTTATGGTAACAGCATTGAAAAATGGAGCCAAGAGCGTCATCCCTGTGGTAGAGGTAGATCAGGCTTTTCAAAGGACGAAACAGAGGGATCTTAAAAATGAAAGCAAGGATACCGGAGAATATATTTTAGGTGGAGAAAGGAAAGCATTGAAAATTCATGGATTCCATTGTAGCAACTCTCCACTGGAATACACGGAAGATGTGGTAAAGGGTAAGACTGTAATAATGACAACTAGTAATGGTACCGCTGCTATAAATAGGAGCCTAACTGCAGAGCATATAATAATCGGTGCTATGATCAATGGACGTGCCGTAGCTGAGAAATGTCTTGGTTTAAATAAGGATGTGGTCATAATAAATTCTGGCACCAATGATGAATTCTCTATGGATGATTTTATTTGTGGTGGATATATAATACATGAGATGATGAAGAATATGAAAGATTTACAACTTACGGATATAGCTATGACAGCTCTTGATTTATACAATGCACATCCTCACATTGACAGTTGTATTTCCCGGGCAAAACATTACGGTATACTAAAAAACTTGGGACTTGAAGAAGATTTAAAATACTGCATGCAAAAGAGCATAACCGATGTGGTACCATGTGTTCAAGGTGAATATGTTTGTTAAAGAAAAAGTCGTGATTTTTTTATCACGGCTTTTTTTGAAGTTAATAGAGCTGGTTTTCAAGTTCAGCTAGTTTATTATCTCTAGCATGGATTCTAGTATTAAATTCTGATAAAAATTCATTATATTTTTCATCTACGTTAATTCCAAGTGAATTTTTTAATGTAGTAATTCTATCGGTGACTTCAATAATCTTGTAAAGTGCTTGTGAGCGCTCACCTTCATAAGTGTCACGAGTATAGGTTATTTCTTCTTGAGTAGAACAAGCACTATTTTCATATAGAATCAATTTTGCATCAGCATCGCTGATTAAAATATCAAGTTCTTTGTTATAAAGTCTAGTATCCATAGCGATGATTCTAGCATTCATATTGTCATATTTTTCCTGCAAATGGCTAGCAATTTCAATATTAAGCGAATCAGTCATTTGGGTAATGAGTTCCTGGATACTTAACAGTTCCAGTAGTGTATTGTTTCTCAAACCTTCATAGCTATCTCTAATTTGTTGTATTTCTTCAATTGTTTGAGGATCACAGGTTTCATACTCATTGAGGAGGACGTTTTCATTATCTAAATGTAGTTCCAATTCTTTATTGTAGAGTTTTTTATCTATAGAGAGAATTTTTGTTGCAAGTTCATTTCGTTGAGCAATTAAATAGTTCTTCATTTCGAAATCTTCCATGCTAGAAACTTCACTTATTAGGTCTTCTAATTTTATTAATTCATTTAATGCAAGAGTTCTTTTTCCTGTTTCAGAAGTTTTGATATATGATATCCTTTCGAGAGAGGACATATCACAAGATTCATATTCTAAAGTTCTTTCTTTACATGAATTTACTGTATAAATTATCTCATTCTCATAATACTGTTTTTTATTTTCACTAGAGGGATCAAGTATATTAATAGTTAAAGTCACAGTAAATCCTTTATACAATATTATTAAATTTGTTGAACCTGATGAAATAGCAGATATATTTCCTAAATTATCTACACTAATAATGTTTTTATTACTAGAAGTATAAGAAATATCTTTATCGATATTTTGGATTTGTCCATTATCAAATTTAGCGGTGCAGTGCAGTGTATAATACTGACCTACATTTAAATTTAATGTACTTCCAGATATTCCAGTGTCCAATGAAATTATTTTTGGCTCTTGAGCGATAACAGTTTTCTTTGTTGAAAGTATATTGCCGCATGGATCATATGAGTAATTTATACTGTTACCATTGTCAAATGTAACAGTAATTAACCTATTAAGTTCGTCATAGTGATAGGTATCAGCATATGTATATCGTTGAAAGATAAAAATAAAAGACATACACATAAATAAAAAGAATATTTTTTTATTCAAAATTTCACCCTCTTATAATAATTTTAAAAATATTAGTCAAAATTGAATTAACCAAAATAAAACGAATATTGACAATATATTCATGGAAATATATAATGATTATTGATAAAATATTAAATTAATTACAATTATATCACAGTACAAAACTGGATACAAGAAAAGGGGGAAAATAAGTGAACGAAAAATGTAAAACAATATCGAAACGTTTGGTAGTCTATTTTACACTTCCAATTATATCTATTGTGTATTTATGGGTGGGATGTTCTATGAGTGTTATGGCATCAGAAGTATCGAATGAAGACATAATGCAAATAGTACAAGAAGATAAAAAAGAAATAACGATTCCTACTGGACTAAAAGTAGATAGGGTAACAGAAGGTACAGTAGAGTTGTCATGGCAGTATATAGTAAATAATGAAGAAATACTTGAATACACTATTTATAGGGATGGAATTAAAGTTGGTAATACTTATGAAAACAAGTACGTAGATAAACAATTAACCGGCTCAACATCATATAAATACACAATTACTTCAAAGATAGCATATGGGCATCAAAATGAATCAGGGCATAGTGTTGAAGTTATTGCTACAACTAATGAAGATCTCGATTTACCGACAGTGCCAACTAATGTTACCACATGCCATTATAAGTATGGTATGGAATGTGGAACTAAAATTACATGGCATAAATCTCAGGACAAATGTGGTATAAAACGATATGAAATTTATAGAGATGGAAAGTTCATTCAAGCAGTTTTACCAGAAAAAAATTTCAATGAAGATATGATGTATATAGATACGGAATGTATTGGGGGGACACATGATTATAAAGTTAGGGCATGTGACACTTCAGAAAATTTTTCAGAGTTTAGTGAATTTAGTAGGTTAGAAGATGACTATACTGATAAACTTATGAATGCAAAATTGGTAGATTTGAATTATGGATTTTACGGAGACATAGAGTCCGATTCAGATATTGATTGTTTTAAATTCAAGGTTAGTAAGACAGACATATATTCTATAAACATGGGAGGAAAAATATCTTGTTGGGTAGGTTTGTATAATGACAAAGGAGAATCTATTAGTAATGCTGATAATTCTGGTAATGTATATGATGTAAATAAGAAAATAGGTTTTAGAATAGTAAAGAAATTAGAAGAAGGAAAAGAATATTATATTGCTGTTTATTCTTCTAATTATAATGAAACAGGAAGATATAATTTGATATTAAAATCTACATTATCGCCTAATGTTCCTCAAAATTTACAAGCTAATAATATAACGGAAAAATCAGTAGAATTGACATGGAAATATATTAATAGTAGTGACAAAAATTTAAAATACAATATATATAGAAATGGTGTATTAATTGCTAAGACTGAAAAAAATAATTATAAAGATGATCATCTCGACGGAGAAACTGAATATTTATATACAGTAAAATCTAATATTTTGGGAGTGGAATCAAAATATAGCAATGAAATAAAAATAAAGACTAAAATAGATAATATTAAACCAGAAAAGCAAAGCTCAATTTATCTTGAAGGTGATGGTCAAGGAATACGATTGACATGGCAAAGGTTTGAGGATAATTGCAATATAAAATCATATCAAGTATATAAAAACAGTGATTTGATTTATGAAGGAAATAATTGTGAATATATTGATAACGCTTTTATGAAAGGTAAAATCTTATATAAAGTGCGTGCATGTGATACTTCAGGAAATTATTCGGAATTTACAGAACTTATGGTAGAAGATGATTATGGAAATAATGCAGAAACAGCACAAAATATTAATAATATTGCAGAGATAAATGGAAATATAAACTATAAATCCGATAAAGATTATTTCACATTCCAAGTCAAAACAAATGGCAAATATTACATAACAAGTGAATGTGCGGAAAATATCAGATTTGATTTAAGCATATATGATTCAGATAATACGTATTTAGGACAAAATGATTCAAAAATTCAATTACAACAAGGGAAAATATACTATTTAAGTATAGAAGGAGAATATTGGTCAGAACTTGGAGAATACTCAATAAAGATAGTTCCAACTGAGACATTTATAGATTCTCCTAAAGATCTTATTATATCTAATGTAAATGCCGGAACAATAAACTTAGCTTGGAAAGCATTAGATAATTGTGATGGGATTGAATATAAAATATATAGAAATGGTCTTTATATTGCAAAAACTAAGGAAACTAAATATGAAGATAAAAAGTTAACTGGAAATACAGAATATAGTTATAGTGTAACCGCAAATAAGTTAGATTCAGAATCAGAAAAAAGTAATTTAGCTAGTGCAGTCACTTATAAGGATCTTATACCTCCTAAACCATCTATGGATATACAGTTTTCTGTAGACAATAACCAAAAGGATATATTAAATATTAATTGGAAATCATTTGAAGATGAATGTAAAATTGCAAAATATGAAATATATAAAGATGGCATAATGATTGGCATAACAAATAAAAATTACTACTATGATTATGATTTTAAAGGAAGATCACATTCATATAAATTAAGAGCTTGTGATACATCTGGAAATTGGTCAGAATTTAGTAAAGAATGTATTTTTGAAGATGATTTTCCAAATGAAATGGAGTATGGAACTAAAATTGAGATAAATTCAAAAATAATAGTTAGAACTAATTACGAGGGTGATGAAGACTGGCTAACAATACAAGTTCCTAAAACTGACAAGTACTGTTTACAAAGTTTTCCTAGCTTTTGGGATACTATTACACATGTGAGTGTTTTAAATTCACAAGGAGATATTATAAAGCGTGAAAAAGGAAAAGACTATAGTTGGAATGAATGGAGTGTAAATATAAGTGATGTATATTTATTAGAAGCAAATATGACGTATCATTTATTGGTAAAATCATGGGCGCCTCGTAGTTATCCTATGGGTTGTGAAATAGTGATATCATCCTTAATTGGTTCACCTATTAATTTAATAGTAAAGGCTAATGAAAATTTATCAGCTATATTAAAATGGGATCCTGCAGTTAATAATACCGGAAGAAATATTGAGTACAGAATTTATTGCGATGGTAAATTACTTAATAGTACTACTGATGCAGAATATATACACAGCAATCTAGATAAAAATAAAATGTATAGATATAAGGTAACTACATGGGATCCTGAATATAAATATGAATCAGAGGATGGAGAATCTGTAATATTTACTTTAAACGAAGATAAGTCATTAAATAAACCATTAAATCTGAAAATCTCTGGTAGTGATACAGGAGTTGAAGTTTCTTGGCAAAATCCATTGCAATCTTCGGTTATAAAAGAATATGAAATATACAGAGATGGAATAAAAATAGGAGTATGTAAATCAAATTATTATGATAGACTTTCATATAAAGATACTGAATTTAGTGCATTGCAAAAGCACGTATATAAAGTAAGAGGATGTGATATATGTGGAAATTATTCGGGTTTCTCAGATGAAATTGCAATAGAAGATGATTTTGAAAATACACTTACTTTAGCTAAAAGTGTGAAATTAGATAATCAAATAAGAGTTAAAATTGATTACGAAAATGATTATGATTGTTTTTCGTTCCAAGTAGATAAATCAGGGATGTATTCTATTATATGCAATAATGCTTGTTTAACTTTATGTGATGAAAATTTAAGATATTTGAATTCAGGCTTTTATGGTAGAATATCGCAAATCTTAGAAAAAGGTAAAACTTATTTTTTAAGTACGAATATTAGCAATGTAGGAGAATATTTTATAAATGTAATTTATCCGCCAGAGCCTCCAAGAGAATTAGTGGCTGAAGCGGTAAATGTAAGTTCAATTAAACTCACATGGAAGGCATCGACAAGTAATGATAAAGATTTACAATACAAAATTTATCGAGATGGTATTTATATTGCATCATCAAAAGAATTAGTGTATTTAGATGATAATTTAAGTGGAGCAACAATATATAGATATACAGTAACATCAGAAATTAGTGGGGCTGAATCACAAAAAAGCAATTGGGCTGAAGTTACTACAATGATAGATAATATACAGCCATCAGCACCACAAAATGTATCAACTACTAGCTGTGAAGGTAATGGCATTAAATTTCAATGGAAACCATCTGTAGATGATTCTATCGTTGAGTTATATGAGGTATATAGGGATGGAATAGTTATTGGAACAACTAGGGAAGCTGTATTCAAGGATTATAATTTTACAGCAGGAGAACACGTATACAAAATAAGAGCCTGTGATACGTCGAAAAATTGGTCTGACTTTAGCCAAGAACTAAAAATTACAGATGATTATGGAAATTATCAAAGTGATGCAACTCTAATAGATATATCTAAACAATTGAAGGGTAATATAGATTATGCTTATGATATAGACTATTTTAAATTTAAAGTGGATAAATCTGGGGATTACGCTGTAATACAGAACGAGGGTTATGGATCGAATATTATGTTAGTGATTGAACCAACGAATTATTGGGATGAATCAGGCAGTAGTATTAAGAAGTATTTATCCAAAGATAAAGTTTATTATTTAAAGTGTATAGGAGATAGTTCCAAAGGAGCATACAGTATAAGAATAATAGAACCACCATTAGTTCCACAAGGATTAAAGGTAACTGGTACCACAGCAGGTACAGTTAGTTTATCATGGAATGATGAACAGAATCATGATGAAAATTTAATGTACAATATATACAGAAATGGTAAATATGTTAGCAGAGTGAAAGATACAAAATTTACAGATATATATTTACAAGGTAATACAACTTATCAATACAGAGTTACTGCGTATATTTTAGGAGCTGAATCTGAAAACAGCAATGAGGTTAGTGCTATAACTATAGTAGATACTGAAAAACCTGATAATGTAAAAGATTTACGTGTTTATATTAAAACCGGCTCATCAGTGGTTTTAAGGTGGACGGCTCCCCATGACAATGTGGGTGCTACAAGGTATGAAATTTATAGAGATGGTCAGAAAGTTGGGGAATCACAGTGGCTAGAATATACTGATAAGGATTTAGTTGAAAAAGTGAAATATTCATATACAATAAAAGCTTTCGACACAGCAGGTAATAGCTCGGAACAGAGTAATGTTGTAGAAGCAATTCCACTTATGCCTCATATAACAAGGACAACTCCGAGTAGTGATATGAATGTAGGTGGTTATCAGAAGCTAGAGCTATATTTTTTAAACACAGGGAATACAGAAGATGCATACGCTACCGTGGAATACTTAAAAAATGATAATGAATGGGTACTTTTAAAAAAAGAGGAACGTTCATATGAACAAGATGAAAATGAAAGTTGTTTTTCATTTTATGTGGACTTAGGTGAATTTAAAGATGGCAGTTACAAGTTTAGATATACTATGTACGATGCTGCTGATAATGTAAGTCAAGAAATCGTAAATTATATAGTGGACAGTATAGCACCAGATATAGTGGAGAATATAAAAGTGGAGAGTGATTCTGGAAATATTTTATTAACATGGGATGAATGTAAAAGTTCAGATTTTAAGGAATACAGAATCTATAGAAAATCTGAAGAAGACGAGAAATTTTCTTTCATAAAGAATATATGTGATAAGCATATATGTTCATATATTGATCCTAACGTAGTAGAAGGTAAAACATATTTATACAAGTTAATAGCAGTAGATGTTTTTGAAAATGAAAGTGTGGATTCAGAGATAGTTACTGTAAAAGCAGTGAAAGACTCTATTCCTCCTATTATTCTTGGAATAGAACCAGATGACAATGAAAACATAGGTAAAAATGCCACTATAATTGTAAGAGCAGAAGATAATACAAAAGTGCAAAAGATAAAATTACAGTATTCTATTTTGGAAAATATATGGAATGATATAGGCATTATAGAGACAGAAGGCGAGGCCAAATTTACATGGGATACTAGCAATATCAATGGAAAGGTGAAAGTGAGGGCTATTGCAATAGATAAATGTGGCAACGAAAGCGATGGCAATCCAATACGAACGTATATTATAGATAATGAAGGGCCAGATAAAGTAATTGGATTAGATTATGTACCATATAGCAATAGTATATTGCTTAAATGGAAAAATGTAAACAATAAGGACTTCTCATATTTCCAAGTGGAACGTAAGGATGGTAAAGATGGGAAATACAAGGTTATAGGTAAAATATATGATACGTTGGGAATGAATGTGACAGGTCTTAATGAGAAAACCGCATATTGGTTTAGAGTAATTGCATATGATATTTTCGGTAATAGGGGAATAGAATCGGATGAGATCATGGCAACTACTGGAAATGATATTACAGCTCCAGTTATAACTTCATTGCAGCCATCGCCAGGGTATTATAGTAAGGTAATACCTCTAAAAATAGGTGCAAAAGACGATATTGCAATAAAGAGTATTAAGATTGAAATTTCAACGGATGAAAAGACTTGGACAGAGGTTGCAAAAATTGATGTAAAGAGTGATGATAAGAAAAATGTAAATGTGTCCTATGATTTAGATATTTCTTCAAAAGAAGAAGGTGCGATATATATACGAGCTATAGCGGAGGATGATGCGGGACATAGTAGCAATGCTTCAAATACAGCACCATATGTTGAATACAGAGTAGATCACACTGCACCGTCACAACCTAAAGGATTAAAAACTAACCATAATAGTGGGTATATTCTTCTTGAATGGGATGAAGGAAAAGAAGAAGATTTAAAAGGATACAACGTATACAGAAGTATATCTGAGAATGGAGTTTACGAAATTATAGCTGAAAATGTACCAATGATTGCATACAGAGATAGAAATACGGAACCAGGTACAAATTACTACTACAAAATTGCAGCAGTTGATGCAGCTGGCAATACAAGTTTAAAAAGTAATACGGTATATGGAAGTATGCCAAAGGATGAGGAAATTCCAGAGGTTTTAAGTGTAACAATTAATGATGGTGACACATTAGGTGCTAACCCTGACATAAGTATTCAAGCTTGGGACAACTATAAATTATCAGAAATAGTTGTTGAATACATGAGAGAAAATCAATGGATTTTAATGGATAAACAAGTTGCTGATAATTATAGTTATGTGGCAAAGGTAAAATGGGATACAACTGCATTGCAGGATGGAGCATATAAAATAAGGATTATAGTAAAAGATGCATCTGGCAATGAAAGTAAGCCTAAAGTTATATCATGTAATTTAAATTTAAATGCTCCTAAAACTCCTATATTAAAGGTTAAGCCGTCTGGGTGGTCCTGTGATTTGAGCTGGGAATGTACTACTGAAGATGACTTTAACATTTTTAAAGTATATAGGAGTTTGAAACCAAATGAAGGATATGAAGTGGTTTATACTACCAAAGGGAAAGTATACAAAGATAATAAATTACTTCCAGGCAGAAATTATTATTATAAAATCGAAGCCTTAGACATATATAATAATTCAAGTTTTAGTGAAGTAGTATATACTATGCCAGAAGAAAATGATTCATATGCACCTACAATTGAAAAATTTGAAGATATGGTAGGTATTAGTGAACATGAAGTGCAATTTGATGGCAGTATAGCAAAGGATAATGATAAAATTGTAAAATACCAATGGAATTTTGGAGATGGAAGTAATTCAAACTTAGCTCAACCAAGACACGTATACAACAAGTCAGGAGAGTATGAGGTTACTTTGTCAGTATTCGATGCTGCAGGGAATATAGCTTCTAGCAAGGCAAAAATTCAAATACATCCTAAGGAAATATCAGGTGACATTAAAATTAGAATTGTAGATAAAAGTAGTGGAGCAGCAATTTCAGGTGCTAGTGTTATAGTGCAGTATTCCGATGGTAAACAACAAAGATATGTATCGGACTCTTTAGGTCATGTAAACATTGTTGCACCAGAAGGTAAGCATGTTATATTAGCATACAAGCATGATTTTAAACCAGCATATAAAGATTGTATAGTTGAAAAAGGAAGTAGGCAGGATGTTATAATTGCTGTTGAAAGAGGAGCAATCATAAATGGAAGAATTGATGTGAGAAGAATGGAATTAGATGAAATAATTGATGCAGGAATAAATATCAATTCTTCGGATAACCAATGGGTATACTCCTATGAAATTCATTTAGGCTTCAATAAACAGCCATTACCACCTATATATATAAATGGAAAAGGTGCTGTTTTAAATAAGAAAAACGAATGGAACAAAGTTACCGTGGAGGGTCATGATTATAGTGTAGGAATAAGACCTATATCTCATGCAAATCATCCAGAAGTAGCTCCAGCAATTTCTTATCTTGTGATACCTTCAGAAGTATCATGGTTGAAAGAATTTTTCAATGTTAGCTTAAATATAATCAATCAAGCTGATGAACCATTTACAATATCAGATTCAGTAGCTCAGTTATTTGTACCTGATGGGTTAAGTATTATGAATAGTACAGTGCCAGAAGACAGTGATATTAAAGGTGGAGAAACAAAGCAATATGAATGGATAATAAGAGGTGACAAAGAAGGGACATATGATATTGAAGCACGATTTGACGGAGTACTTCAACCCTTCGGAGAGCCAGTAAGTACAATTTTTAAGAACTCAGAACCTATAAAAGTATATGGAGACGATGGATTAGAAGTTTTAATTGAAGCTGAAGATTGGGCATTTATGGGCAAAGACTATAAAGTATATATAACATTAAAGAATACTTCAGATCGAAATATAAACAATGTATCTATATCAATAAAAGAAGGTTCAAATTATATAATAGCTGGGGCAAGTGAAAGAAAAATTAATGTTCCAGTTTTAGAAACTGGCGAGGAAGTAACTCTTCCTGTCATATTGGTACCACAATTTAGCGATGTAGAAGATGTAAAGATAGAGGATAGCTTTAGGTTGGATTTAAGTAAATCCTTTATAATAAACACATCACAAGATGGTATAGACATTCCAACAACTATAACAACTATAGAAAGCGAACGCAAGAGATATTATCAAAAAGTCATAGATTTATCATTGGTAGCAGATCCGATTGATACGGCGACGGGAGCACATATTATAGAAAAGAGACCTTTATCTATAAATGGTGATAGTAATCTAAATTTTGATATAAAATATAACTCAGGCATTCTTGATATTAGCACCATGGGAAAAGGTTGGACTCATGATTTTGAAAAAAAGATAGAAGTAACTGAAAGTGGCAATATTATAGTTCACTGGAGTGCAAGCTTTTGCGAGACATATTATAAGACTCAAGAAGGCAAGTATATTCCAATAGAACCAACTCAGTCAAGAGGAATAAAGGTTATTAGAAAAGAAAATGGCGCATTTGAACTAGAACTTAAAGACAATAGCACATACGTCTTTGATAATGGTGGTAAACTTATAAGAGTTCAAAGTAGAATAGGTAAAATTTTATCTTTGGAATATGACAATCTTGGAAGGCTTATTAAACTATTGGATGAGGACACAACACAAAGTCTAAAGTTTGAGTATAATAATGAGAATTTCATCGTAAAAGTCAGCGATAAATCAAATAGAGCTGCGTTGTTTGAATATGATGAAAACAAAAACCTTATCAAAATCATTACACCAGATGGAAAAGTGACTGAATACACATATGATGATAATGGACATGTTGTAAGAGGTAAAAATGAATTAGGAACTATATTTACCAATATATATGATAATAGGGGAAGGGTAATTTCTCAAGATGATGGAGTAGAAAGCAACGAGCTTACAACTTTTAAGTACAGCAGTGATTCTGAAAAACTTACAACAGAAATTAAAGATAGAAATGGTAATGTAAAGAAATATATCTTTGATAGAAAATATAATATTATACAGATTACAGATGAAACTGGTAACGTTACAAAGTACGAATATGATGTTGATGGAAATAAGACAAAATGTATAAATGCACAGGGGAATGCAGTAAGTTATACCTATGATAAATTAGGCAATGTTACAAGCATTACGGATGCAGATGGAAGTAAAACAGCTTACACTTATGACAATAAAGGAAATCTAATAACTATAGAAAGTCCATCAGGCATAAAGCTTAACAATTCCTATAATGATAACAATCTTCCATTAAATATCATGGACAAAAATGGCAACCTCACAACCTATCTTTATGATGAAAAAGGACATGCTATAAGTAAAACAGTACAAGGAGTTGGTACTACAGGATTCACATACGAGAATGGAATGCTTATAGCTAGTTCGGACTATATGAAAAATATTTCTAAGTTGGAATATGATGAAGTTGGAAGGTTGGCTGCTACTGTAGATAGGGAAGGTAATACCATAAGATTTCAGTATGATGTGATGAATAATCTAATAAGTGTTACAGATGCATTGGGAAATACAACAAGCTACACTTATGATATGAATAGGAACAAGCTTACTAAAACTGATGCCAATGGAAATACAACAACTTATAGCTACAATGGTAATAAAAAGCTGACAAAAGTAATTGATCCATTGGGCAAAGAGACATGCTATAAATATGATGGTGAGGATAGAATAGCAGAGGTGACATTAGGCGGTGTTATAGTTAGTGAATTTGTGTACGATAAAGCAGGAAGAGTAGTAGAGGAAAAAGATGGTGAAGGAAATACCACATCATATATTTACGATTCAAATGGCAGAGTTATATGCAAAACAAGTCCTTCAGGTGGGAAAATTACTTATACCTATACACCTAATGGAAAAATAAAAACCGTGATGGACAGCAATAACAATTCGTTTATATACGATTATGATATTGAAGGAAGAATGATAGCCTCAACAGATGTTAATGGAAATAAAACTGAATATAGTTATGATAATGCTGGTAACCTTATTAGCAGTAAGGATGCATTAGGAAATATTGTGACGTATACGTATGATGTTAGAGGTAATAAGCTTACATCAACAGATGCAAAGGGTAATACTACATCATACAGTTATGATGCTAATGGCAACTTAATTTTAGTAATAGATGCATTGGGCAATAAGACAGGATATGAATACGACAGAGAAGGGAAACTCGTAACTATTACAAATGCAAAGAATGGCAGAACTACATTTACGTATGATGCTAATGGAAGAGTAATTTCAGCAACTGATGAGGATGGAAGGACTGTTACTACTGAATATGATAATCTTGGAAATATTATTTGCAAAAAGGACAATTCTGGAACAAAGATGTTTGAATCAATTTATGATGCCCTGGGAAATATCATAAAGAATACAGATGCCCTTGGAAATAGCACCACTAACAATTATGACAATCTTGGAAGACTTATAGAAATAGTTGACAAAATGGGAAGAACTACAAAGCTAAATTATGATAATGATAACAGACTTATAGAAGTTACAGATCCACTTAAAGGTGTAACAAAGCAGAGTTACAATGCAGATGGAAATGTTAAGACCATGACAGATGCCAATAATAATAGTACGACTTTTGATTATGATTTAGCTGGAAATCTCATCCGAGAGACAACAGCCATGGGCAGCCAGGTAAGCTATGGCTACAACAGCAGAAATCTTTTATCGGAGATGATAAATGGAAGAGGACAGAATATATCCTATGAGTACGATGCCCTTGGAAGAATAATAAAAACCATATTCCCAGAAGGTGTTGTGAGTTATAGCTATGATGTCAACGGAAACATAACGGAAGTAACAGATAAAAATGGCACCATAAAAAGAGAGTACGATGCTTTGAACAGAGTAACAAAGTATATTGATGCTAGAGGAAAGGTTATAAGCTACGAGTACGATGAATTAGGAAATCTCATAAACATAATGTATCCAGATGGCAAAAAGGTATATTATGAATATAGTGCAGGTGGAAAATTAGAAAAGGTAACTGACTGGGCTAAGAGAGAAACAAAGTATAAGTACGATGCCAATGGCAGATTAACAAAGACAACAAGAGCTAATGGCACAGTAGAGACTCTTACCTACGATGCAGCAGGTCAAATAACTGAGATAGTAGATGTAGATAAAGATGGAAACATAATAAATAGATACACCTTCCAGTATGATGCCAATGGAAATGTGATAAAAGAGGATAAGGGCACATCAAGTTCAGTGCCATATATACCAGATGACGTCACCATGACCTATGACAGCAATAACAGGCTTATAACATGCAATGGCAAGAAAATACAGTATGATGCAGATGGAAACATGATAACAGTGCCTTTGAATGGAGAAATGGTACAGTGCACATATGATTCCAGAAACCGTCTTATAAAAGCAGGAAATACCACATACGTGTACGATGCAGAAAATAATAGAATAGCCATAGTGGAAAATGGACAAGAAACCTATTATACTGTAAATGTACTTGGAAAACTAAGTCAGGTACTTGTAAGAACAGATGCTAATGGAAACGACACATACTATGTATATGGACTAGGCTTGATAGCTCAAGAAGACAGCTATGGCAATTACAGAACATATCATTATGACAGAAGAGGAAGCACCACAGCAATAACCGGCGAAGAAGGAAAAATAACCGACCGTATAGAATATGGACCATATGGAGAACTTCTAAGGAAAACAGGAATTACAGATACACCATTCCTATACAACGGAAGATACGGAGTAATGACAGACAGCAACGGATTGTACTACATGAGAGCAAGATATTACAATCCGGACATTAAGAGATTCGTAAACCAGGACGTAGTATTAGGAAGTATAGCAAGCAGTGTAACCATGAACAGATATGCTTATGCCAATGGCAACCCAATATCTAACATAGATCCGTTTGGATTAAGTGCAGATGGAGATGGTATCATCCATGGTATACTAGATGTTTTAGGTATGGCACCAGTTGTAGGAAATTTATTTGATGCTATAAATACAGGTTATTACTTCTTGCAGGGTGATTTAACTAATGCAGCGTTATCCAGCATATCCTTTATACCATTTGGAGACATTGTAGGTAAAGGGACAAAGTGGGGAAAAGAATTTCTAGGGATAGGAACAAAGTATGCAGATGACGTGATAGATGCAGGAAGAAATGTGTCAAGGTATGCAGATGATGTAGTAGATGCAGGAGACGGATTGTTTAGATATTCGGATGATGCAGCGGAGATGGTTAATAAGGGGGCGACTGGAGCTGAATCTATATTTAAAGATAAAATCAGTATAGATGGTGTTAAAAACAATCTAGATATGTTCAGAGGAAAGTCTGTTGATGAGATAGCAGAAGCAATGAGAAAAAGTGGGTACGATGTGACTGTTGAAGCATCAACAAGGTCAAGCTCAGGAGCAATGATAATTAGAGTAAATAATGCTTCAGAGAATGCTGGTAGAAACATACAGATGCTGCAAGTATCTCCTGGTGGCGGAAGACATGGAGAATTGCCATATATTAAAATTAGTACAACTTCACAAGATGTTGGAAAAATAAAAATTGTTAATGGGACTGAAGACTTATATAAAGCAAGTGGTGAAAAAAATGTTACAGTAATTTTTACAGGAGGGAAATAAATGATTGATATAAATGAACCAATTATTCCATACCAAGGCATTGGAGGAATAAAGCTTTATAGCACCATTAGGGAACTAAAACCGTTATTAGAGGATAGAAAAGTTAAAGCTCAGATATTAAATAATCTGTGGATTAGATATGAAATAGCAGATTCTCTATATTTATTCTTTAATTTAGTAAATGGTAAGCTCTTTAAAATAACAACGCTTAATGGTTACAAAGGGTTGTTGTGGGGGAAAATTGGTGTTGGAATGAAAGCTCAGGATTTCATGAAAATTGAGCCATCATTTAACTATGATGATTTTGAGGAAGTGTATGAATCCAGTAAAGGGGTGTTCATTGAAACTGATGCTGTTGAAGATACAGCAATATGGATATCAGTATATGTTAAGGAGATGGATGAACCTAACTTTAATGAAGGTAATTGGTGAAGGTAAAAATCTACTGCATAATTCAAAAATACTTACTGCATAAAACATACTTACAAGGAATCGTAATAGAACTGTTAAAATACAACAAGAAGTTCACTGCATAATATTAATAATGTAGTGAAAGAAGTTAAAAAGGTTAATGTTTCAGTAATTGGAGCATTAGTCTTTTTTTCATTTACTGAAATATTTATAAAAGCCAAGATAACTAGGATTAAAAACAAAAGTAAGCTGATAAGCTAGGAAAACCTAGGTTCAATAATTCCACTTGAAAGTTAATGGAATTAAGAACAATAATATATACAGCATAGAATCTTTAGTAGTTGAACAGATAACAACATCTGATTAAGGACTTCCTAGCTAATTAAGTCTAGTGACTTCAGATGCCAGTAAAACGAGGATAGAAGATATGTGTAGGTTGATAAGCCAGGAAATCCTAGGCTCAATAATTCCACTTAAAAGTTAATGGAATTGTGAACATAATATATGTAGTAGAAAAGCACTAAAAAATAAAAAGAATTGATAGAATAAAACATATAAATAGGATAGCTGAATAGAATAACTAGAGACTTGGAACTCGGAACTAGAAAATTGTAACGGGGGGTAGGGGGGAATAAGGACTTGAAAGAATTGAAATAGATAAATAAAAATCTATTTCAATAAAAATAAATAGGATAAAGGAAGTTGAAGGAATGATAAATAAGAACTAATCAGAATAAAGAAAAGTTAAGTAATTAATAGGTAAAAGATAATTAATCAAGAAAGATAATAAATGTAATTGATTAAGAAGAAGTAATAAATGTATCAGTTAAAGAAAATCTAATCAATGTAGAAAATATAATTAAATAACCAATCAGTAAAATAATAAAATTATTCAATGAAATAAATAACTGAAAATACAATTCATCAATCAATAGAACTATAGTAAAAAACAACGATAATACATCAGAAAACAGAGAATTTATAAAATGTGAATAACAGTAGCATTCAGATTGAAAAGCTGTAAATAATGGCTAATTCAACTGAATTTAAAATAGATGATAAATATATATTATAAATGTGATAAAAGGGTTAATGTTTCTAATCAAGGAAGCATTAACTCTTTTCTATTTAAAGAAATTGAAGGGAGTAAAGATTATGTGTCAATTAATTGAAGATTTCAAGATAAACCTAATTGAAGATGGTAAGAGTGCTAAAACAATAGAAAGCTATGTTGGAGACATTAAAGCATTTAAAGAGTTTCTAGGAAGTAAAGGAGTTGAATTTAATGGTACGTTACAACGATTCTACGTAGTAAGCTACAAGAATTTTCTAGTAGAGAATAACTATGAGGTAGCAACAATCAATAAAAAGATAAATAGCATTCATGCATTGAATAGATACCTTGTAGCAACTGGTGAGATGAAAGAAATAGTTGTAGAAAATTCTAAGGACAGAGTAAAGATAGCCTATGGTTCAGAGAAACAAGTGGAAGTCTATTCAGATAAGGAGGTTGATAGAATACTCTTCTATATTCAGAACGAGTCTAAAGTAAGTAAAAGAAATAAGGTAGTTGTGATGTTACTGCTTTATACAGGAGTTAGAGTAAGTGAATTATGTAGCATTAAGATTAAAGACATTGATTTCTTGAATTACTCAATAAAGATTTACGGTAAAGGAGGAAAGTTTAGAGAAGTACCACTTAAATTCGATTTAGCTGATGTAATAAAGGAATACATTAAAGATAGAGATTACAACCTAAAAGATTCAGAATATCTAATAATAGGTCAAAGAGGAGCATTAAGAAGGGATGCTATAAACACAATGCTTGAAAGATTAACTGAGGAGATAGGAATGGTAAATAAATTAAAGCCTCACACCTTTAGACATACCTTCTGTACAAGGTTAATAAATAGAGGAGTACCAATTTCAACTGTAAGTAAACTAGCAGGTCATAGCAGTGTAGATACTACTGCAACATTTTACATTAACAGTAGCAGAGAAGAAAAACTAAAAGCAGTAAATCTACTTTAGGAGTGATTAAAGAAATGATAATAATAAATACATTAGAGGACATAGAGAAATCCGAGATAACTCCAAAGGAGTTGAAAGAAGAAATACTACAACATTTTCAAGAAATAGCTCAAAGTGTTGTAGATAAATACTGGGAGATGTACAACCTAAAAGAAGTTGGAGACATTGTAGTTCTTGAAGATGATGATTCAATAGAAGCTTTAGATAGATACAATCTAGTAGACAAGAAATCTAAGAAAATAACATCCATACCAGAGTTCACAGAAATAATTGTAATAGGTGATGTTGAGATAATGAAAACAACATTTATTCTAGGAGATTCCTTCGGAATAACTCTATACCATAAAATCGGTAAACTAGGCACAGAAAACGAAGATTTTCTAAAGCAATATAAAATATAGGAGGTAGAGAAAAAGTGGAAATAGTCATGCTAATTGCAAGAATAATACTACTAATATTAAGTGGAATGTCATCAGTTGGAGCAGTTGAGGAAGTAGCGAAAGCTAGTGGTGTAGCATCAGCAACCTTGTGGAGTAAGCTACCTAGTAGGTTCAAGTAGGGCGTAATAGGGCAGATGTTGGACGGATTGTGGGAAGATAAAACCTAGATAAATCAATGGGTTGGTTGGATGGGCACATTAAACTAATAAAAATTCAGTTAAAATTAATTGAATAAATACTAAATAATAAAAGAAAATTTATTAAGTAATACTCCCATACGCCCTAAGTCAGTAAAATCAATAGTTTCAGAAAATAAACTACGTCCCATGAGCGTCCTGAAAGCACCCAACTATAAAATGTAAATATCGTCATAACCATAATGTCGTCATGTCAATAGTGACGATATTTTCAGTTGTAACATGGTAACTGGAAATTAAAAAAAGAGACTATAAAGAAAAATAAAGTGTAGAAAGGAGCATTAAAGAGGAATAAAGAAAAAATAAAAGATATCAAAAATAAAATCATTATAAAGTAGTAAAATTGAAGATTTTTACCCTAGGAAGTCCTTAACTGGAAATTGTAGAACAAGGACAAGCTAAGGAAGTCTAGTGACATTATAAACATAGGTAAAATCAAGGTTTAAGTATGAGAAATATTTTTCAATAGCAGATATACTAAACCTAAAAGAAATAGTAACTAATGCGGGAGTGGGTAACCCAAGTAAGACATTCAATAGTGATTTCATTGAAAGCTACAAGGTCATAAGTGATTCTTAGCTTTAGCATATAGATAGAATTGTAATAGATATAACTATAATTGCTAAAGGTTTAGAAGAACTTACCCAGGAGCGTGCAGATGTTGGCGAAGAATTGAGCCTTACATATGCTAGCTATCGGATTACCTCTAGCAGAACAAGAACGGATTGGCTTTCGCCCCCATGCACGATAATTTTCTAGTAACATTGCTAGTAAGTTGATTGAATGCTTTAAACTGAGGTTGCCTGCGTTCCTGCATGAATAATGAATAGGAGTGAGTAGATATGCATAAGAAGCAAAATCATATATATGTTGGATTAGACTTACACAAGGATACCCATACCGCTGTTATAATAGACTGTTGGGAGGAGAAATTAGGCTCAATAACCATTGAGAATAAGCCTTCTGATTTCACAAGACTAATGAATAAAGTAAATAAGATTGCAGGTGATTTAATACCAGTATATGGACTTGAAGATGTTCATGGTTACGGTAGAAGTCTAGCAGTATTTCTAATAGAAAGAGGAATGATAGTAAAGGAAGTTAATTCAGCACTTTCATACATGGAAAGAATGAGTTACCCTACTACTCAAAAGAGTGATGATTGGGATGCTAGGTGCATTGCATCAGTACTTTTAAGAAAGTTAGATACACTACCAGATGCTAATCCACAAGATTTATACTGGACTATAAAGATGATGGTTAATAGAAGAAATTCAATTGTAAAATCAATAACTAATTTAACCAATCAACTTCATGAGAACTTAAACTATAATTACCCAAGCTACAAGAAATTTTTTTCTGATGTAAATAGTAAAACTGCATTAGCATTCTATGAGAAATACCCATCACCGAAACACCTAAAAGGTGTAACCGATGAAGAACTAGCAGAGTTTTTAAGAAAACCTAGTCATAATAGTTGTTCTATAAGAAAGGCTAAAGAAATTTTACACATTGTAGAAAGTGATGGAGATACAACAAGAGAATACCAAGAGTCTAGAGATTTCATCATTCAGAGCATTGTAAGAGACATTGCCTTCAAGAGTGAGGAAATCAAAAAAGTTGAGGTAGAAATGAAAAAGCTACTAAAACTACTAGACCTAAAGCTAGAAACAATTCCAGGAGTAGATACAGTAACTGCAATAGCACTAGTTGCTCATATAGGAGATATTAAAAGATTCCGTAATGCTGATAAGCTAGCTAAGTTTTCTGGAATAGCACCAGTAAATTTCAGTTCAGCAGGTAAAGGAAAAGATAAAAAGAGTAAACAAGGTAATAGAGAACTTTACGGAGTGTTTTACCTCCTAGCAGTGCAACAGATTCAAGTCTCTAAGAAAGGAACTCCTAGAAATCCAGTTTTCCTAGAGTACTACAAGAGAAAAGTTTCAGAAGGTAAAACTAAGATACAAGCATTAGTGTGTGTAATGAGAAGGCTTAACAACATCATATATGGGATGATGAAGAATAAGACTGAATATGTCATGCCTAGTGTAGAAATAAAAGAAGTAGCATGATAAAATAGTGGTAACTGGTGGTAAAAGGCTAGTTATCACTAAAATATTGATATATATAGTTTAAGCCCCAAGGGGGCGGCAGAAGCTAATTCTACAGCACAGAGGATAAAAAATGCCGCTCAAAAAAGTTTTGACTACGCTGTAGAAAATCCGAGAAAGCAAGGATTAAATAGAATGCAATTAGGTAAAGATGCTGAAGTACAGGCAACAAGATGGACACGTAAATGGGCAGAAAGAAATGGAATAGATTTAAGTGAAGAGGGACTTAGATTTCAGGTTAGAGGAGAACATTCTATTCCAGATGTTGTATATGAACCTACTAAAGACATTTTAGATTTTAAATTGACACCAAAAGCAATAAGAAAAAAACAAAGTAATAACTTTAAATCAGATTTTCCTGGATACTCAATTGATTATATTTTTGGTCCAGGTCCATGGAGGAAATAATATGAATATAGAACAAGCATATGTAAAAAGTACATCAAAGGAAGATGTCATAAGAATATTAGAATTAAGATTAAATAATAAACTAGAAGAGGTTGGAGTACAAATAGATGTAGGTTTACCAAGTTCATATGATGCAATTATTGCAAAAGATTTAAAAAGAAAAATAGCAATATCTAATTCTAGTAATGGATGGATTTCGATTTTAGAATCAAAAGAAGTAAATGACTATAATATGTTACTTCAACTTTCAAAAGATTTAAATACAGAGGTATTAGCTTTAATGTTTTCAGATGTAACAGGAGCATGGGGATTTGCTGAATTTATTGAAGGAAAAGTAGCTAAAAGTTATTTTAGTGAAGAAGATGATGAAATTGAAGAGTTTATTGCTAATAAATTAGATGAGAAAGGTATTGATATACCGATGTATATGTTTAGAGAAGTGGTAAGTAAGAAAGCAGAAGGATGGAGTATTATAAAAAAATTAAGCTAACAATAATAAATATAGGGTAACTGCAAAATCTAATGCTAATTGACTACAAAAAAGAATTTTAAGCAAAGTTGTATTAATGATAAGCAATATAAAGATATTAATAACTGCATAATTGTAATAATGCATTGAAAAGATGAAATGAACCAGCTGAATTTAAGTAAGCTGGTTCATTATTTTTTTTAGCAGTTAACATAAGTACATCATTCAAGAGAACTACATTAAAAAGCAACAATAACACTTCAGAAAACAGAGATTTAAAAGACTGTGAACAAGAGTGGCATTAAATTTTAAAAGTGTTGAATAAAGGCTAAAACAACTGATTTAATAGAAATTGATATGTGATTAAAATCTTTTTAGCAATATCTCAAGTATAAGCATCTGATAAAGGACTTCCTAGCTAATTAAGTCTAGTGGCTTTAGATGCCAGTAAAATGAGGATAGAGGGTATATGTAGGTTGATAAGCTAAGAAATCCTAGGCTCAATAATTCCACTTAAAAGTTAATGGAATTGCGAACATAATATATGTAGTAGAAAAGCACTAAAAAATAAAAAGAATTGATAGAATAGAACATAATAATAAGATAGCTGAGTAGAATAACTAGAAACTTGGAACTCGGGACTATGAAATTGTAAAGGGGGGTAGGGGGGAATAAGGACTTAAAAGAATTGAAATAGATAAATAAAAATCTATTTCAATTAAAGATAATAAAACTCAGACTAAAAATGTAATAGCTGCCCTAGGGGGAAAAGTGAGAATACACATAGAGTACAATTTTAGTAGATAATATCTTTTCTTTCGTATATAATAAAACTAAGAATGAAGAAAAGAGGTAGAGTATGGAGTATACTAGCGTAGACGTTGCCAAGGTGTCTATAAAAATGGCCATATCCACAAGAGAAGATGAGAAGATTCTTACGGAGAACTATAAAAGAGATAATGTTTTAACTGCTGCTGTGGATGTGGGTGGCAATATAAACAGTTCAATTCCCAAGGTAATAGAAAGAGCATTGGTGGCAGCAAAAAGAAGCGGAGTTATAAAGGATTACCATGTGCACGATGGTGCTGTGGCAGGTGCTACTAGGGAGGCTTTATTTTATGTAATGGAAAAGGCTAATGGGCTCAGTGTAGGTGGAAAAATTGGCATTGCAAGGTATAAAGAGCATTTAAGTGTGTGCGTTTTTATGAGCATAGGACTTTTACATCTAAACGAAGTAGTTATAGGAATTGGGCATAGATCTATTCCAGATTTATAATACAATTATGTATTGACTTTTCAGTCTTTTTTCAATAGAATTAAAGTATATTAATTATGTAGAATTGTAGAATGGGTATTAAATTGTAGGGTATTAAAAAAGTAAAGTAAAATCGTAGCATAGTAGAAATGTAGGAGATAATTTAAATTTATTGTCGTAAAAGATAAGGGAAGCAATGTGCCAATAGGGGTACATGCTGTCTTTCTTGTGGACAATATGTTTAAAATGTGAATTTATATCTCCTCACGAAGGAGATTTTTTTATTGCCTTTTCAATATGGTACTCATAAATAGAATTGGAGGATGGTAGCATGGTAAGTAAGAAAATATCAAAATTGGTGGCAGGATTAATGGTTATGTCTACTCTGTGTTTTACAGCATGTAATTCCAGTGAAAATGGAACTACTGTAGAGGGTAAAGCTACAAGCAAGGATGCAAAGAAAATCGGAATAACACAAATAATTGAACACGCTGCTTTAGATGAAGCTAGAGAGGGATTTATTGAAGGATTAAAGGAAGCAGGTTATGAAAACGGAAAGAATATAACAATAGATTTTCAGAATGCTCAAGGCAATGCGATGACAGCTAACACCATTGCACAGAATTTCGCATCTGATAAAAAGGATCTTATATTTGCTGTGGCAACGCCAGTAGCTCAGGCAGCATACAATGCAACTAAGGACATTCCTATTGTCTTTACGGCAGTGACGGATCCTGTAGATGCAGGTATAACAAAGTCCTTTGAAAAACCAGAAACTAATGTAACTGGAACATCGGATAGGGCGCCAGTAGAAGAGCAAATAGAGTTGTTGAAAAAGGTTATGCCAAATGTAAAAAAAGTAGGATTTATATACAACACAGGAGAGGCCAATTCTCTAGTTCAATTAAAAGATTTAAAAGCAATATGTTCAAAAAATGGCATAGAAGTTATTGAAACAGGAATTACTTCAGTTAATGAGGCAGCTCAATCTTTATCTTCCATACTTGATAAAATAGATGTACTTTACACTCCTACGGATAACATGGTAGCTTCATCAATGCCACTTATTACTGAGAAATGTTTCGAAAAGAATATTGGAGTTTTTGGAGCAGAAGCTGCCCACGTAAAGGGTGGAGCATTTATGACTAAGGGTGTAAACTATAAGCAGTTAGGAAAGGAAGCAGCTGCTAAGGCTGTAGAGATATTAAAGGGTAAAAAACCATCTGAAATAGCTGTAACATGTCAGGAAAAATTTGAAATAGCTATAAATGAAGATGCAGTAAAGAAATTGAATCTTACAATACCAGAAGATGTTATTAAAGAAGCAGTGAAAATTACGGGAGGTGTTAAGTAATGATAATTGGCACTTTAGAGCAAGGTTTAATTTTTGCATTAGTGGTCATAGGTGTGTATATAACATATAGGATTCTAGACTTTCCGGATTTATCTGTTGATGGAACTTTTCCATTAGGAGCTGCTGTTGGGGCTATATGCCTTAACAGAGGCATGAATCCATTTTTAGCATTGCTTATGGCATTTCTTGCAGGTTGTGTTGGCGGTGGAATGACAGCTTTCCTCCATGTAAAATTGAAAATCAGCAGTCTATTGTCGGGGATTCTTGTAATGATAGCATTGTACTCCATAAATCTTAGGATTATGGGAAAGTCCAATATACAGTTTTTTGCTTTTGATAAGGTTTTTGACCACGGAACATTTTTAAATGGGGTTTCAGGGGCTATAATAAATAAACTAGTCATAGTTTTTATCTTTGTTTTAATAGTAAAGGTATTAATGGATTTATTTTTGAAGACAAAGTTAGGATTTTTGCTTAAGTTTGTGGGGGATAATGAAACACTGGTTACTACTCTTGGTGTAAATAAGGATACAATAAAAACTATGGGCCTTATGCTTTCAAATGGTATAGTAGCTTTGGGAGGTGCATTGCAGTCACAATACGGTGGTTTTGCCGATGTAACTATGGGTACAGGTGTTGTGGTTACAGCGTTGGCTGCGGTGATTATTGGTGAGGTAATGTGCAAATTGTTTAAAAGGGCAAAGGGGACAACCATTGCCATAACTGGCGCTGTTGTATATAAGATAGTAGAAGTTGCTGCCCTTAGAATAAAGGTTTTGGAGGCATCGGATTTTAAGCTTATAACAGCGATTATTGTAATAGTAGTATTGGGTATAAATAATACCAACTTTACTTTATTTAAGAAAAAACAACCTTTTAAGGCTGCAGAAGGTCAGTTAGATGGAAAGCAGGGTGAGATGATTGCTTCGAGTAGATAACTTACACAAAACCTTTAATAAAGGTACAGTTAATGAAAATAAACTTTTTTCAGGTGTTAATTTGCATGTGGAAAAAGGAGATTTTATTACTTTGATAGGAAGTAATGGCGCGGGAAAATCTACACTTCTCAATGTTATAGCAGGAGCCATTCCTCTTGATTATGGAAAGATAACTCTTGATGGAAAGGATATAAGCAAGCTAAAGGAATATAAAATCAATCAGGAAATAGCTAGAGTATATCAGGATCCCACAAAGGGCACAGCCCCTTCCATGACTATTCTTGAGAACATGTCTATGGCATATAATAAGGGTAAGGGATTTGGATTAAGTTCTGCTATAAATAAAAGCAATACAGATTATTTTAAAACCTTACTTGAACCATTGAATCTAGGCTTGGAAGATAAAATTCACAATAAAGTGGGATTGCTTTCTGGAGGACAAAGACAGGCATTAGCTCTTATCATGGCAGTGATGAATGCACCAAAACTATTGCTTTTAGATGAGCACACTGCAGCACTAGATCCAAAGACTTCGGAGAAAATCATTGAAATATCTAATAAAGTCGTTCAAGAAAAGAATATAACAACTCTTATGGTGACTCATAATCTAAGACAGGCCATTGATATAGGCAATAGACTGATTATGATGCATAGAGGGGAAATTGTTGTAGATGTAGCAGGGGAAGAAAAGAAAAATTTAACCGTAGACAAGGTTCTTCAGTATTTTGAGAAAAATAGCTCCGGAGAGGGAGTCAGTGATAGAATGCTTTTTGCGTAAAATAAATAGGGTGTGCAAAATTAAAAATCTTGCACACCCTTATTTTATTTTAGAAAGGAAGATCTATTTTAGTGTATCAAATATATTGATACGTTCGTAGTTATTGCCCTTTTTCATAACGGGACAATAATTTTTACCTTTTACGGCTCTTATAAAATCAGCTTCATTTTTTATGTCATCTTTAAATTCTGTGGCAAAGCAACCAACCTTTTTTGTTATGTGTGAGTCTCCAGCACCAAAGCAACCTAGGCCAAATTCCATGGCTATAGCATAAGCGTAAAGATTTGCATGGGGAGTTGTACTACCATTAAAAGTTTCCACGCCTGCTAAAAGACTATGTAGTTCTCTTATATTGTCTCCAAGACCTCTGTTGTTATTTCTGTAGGGATGAGCACATATTCCTATGCCGCCAGCGGCATTTACTATTTCTAAAAGTTCCTTTGCATGAAGCTTAGCTTCTGGAAGTTTCTCTAAACCAAATACTAGAATATCCCCTTCATATGTGAGGATTTCAGCACCTACTATTACAAGAAGGTCATTCATTAAAAAAGAGGAACCTAAATCTTTCCTCAAACCATTGCTATCGTGGTCGGTAACACATATGGCATGAAGTCCAGCATCTTTAGCGGCTTGAACTGCTTCTTCCAGAGACATAAGACTGTCGTCAGAATATCTATTTTCGTGTAAATGAGTGTCTATTATCATAATGCAACCTCCGGAATGTAATATGTAAATTGGCATTTTACAATTTGAATATTAATGCAATAATAATATTCTATCATAAAATAAACTAAATGAAATAACTTATTTTATGATATATACGCATTATTGAGAATACCATTAGGTAAATAATTAACTATAGGAAAACATAATAATACAAACATAATAGCATAAACAATTATATATTTGATTTCCCTATAGATAAATATATATTCATAGATAAAATCTATAAATCAATGGCAAAAATTAAAAGATTGTATAAGTTTTACTTCAAATAATATGATATAATAAATTCTGGCTGAAAAATATTAAAACAGTCACTAGAGGCGTGTCTCATGTTATCACCCTCCAATAAGAGAGGGTGTGTTACA
The DNA here is from genome assembly GCF_900142225.1 of Hathewaya proteolytica DSM 3090. Lineage (GTDB taxonomy): Bacteria > Bacillota > Clostridia > Clostridiales > Clostridiaceae > Hathewaya > Hathewaya proteolytica. The sequence goes on along the minus strand of NZ_FRAD01000007.1, from coordinate 80,642 downwards.
ACGGCTAGCCATCAGATAAAAAATAGAAGATAAAGGAGAATAAAAATGATTAAGAAAAGAAAGTTTCTTAGTGCAGTTATGGCAGGTATACTTTCCCTTTCCTTAATAGGATGCGGAAATAAAGTCAATGATACGACTAAAGATACAGCTAAAAAACCAGAAACAGAAAAAATAGAGGGAACTCTAAAAATCGTTACGACTTCAGAGGACTACAAAGAATTATTTGATAAATTTACAAAAGATACAGGTGTTAAGGTAGAATTCCTTTCTATGTCATCTGGTGAAGTTTTATCTAGAACTCTTGCAGAGGGCAATAAACCAATGGGCGATGTATGGTTCGGTGGTGGTGTAGATGCTTTCATGGAAGCAAAGGAAAAGGGCTTACTTGAGCAGTGTAACTTTGAAGGGGCAGATAAAATTGGTGCTAAATTCAAGGATTCTGAAAACTACTGGTTTAGCAAAGGCTTAACTATAGTTGGATTTATCGCTAACAATGATATACTAAAGGAAAAGAACTTAGAGGCTCCAAAGAAATGGTCTGACCTTACAGATCCAAAATACAAAGGAGAAATACTGATGTCTAACCCTGCAGTTTCAGGCACAAACTACGCTGTGGTAAATTCATTACTTCAGAACAAGGGTGATGAAGAGGGATGGAAGTACTTTGAGGAATTAAACAAAAACATTCCTTTCTACTCAAAGAGAGGTAAGGATCCAAACCAAAAGACTGCAGCAGGAGAAGTTGCTATAGGTATTACATACATAGACAATAGTGTTGAAAAATTAAAGGATGAAAAGAACGTTGAAATAATATACCCAGAAGATGGTATGCCTTGGATGCCAGACGGTGTAGCTGTATTTAAGAATGCTAGCAACACACCAGCAGCAAAGAAATTTGTTTCATGGGTATTTGAGGATAAAAATCTTAAAGAGTTAGCAAGAATAGATGGAAAATCTACAGTTAAGTTTGTGAAACCAAGTCTTGAAGGTGTAGAGCTTTCCGTATCTGAGGACAAATTGTTAAAACAGGATTTATCGCTATTTGGTAAGAACAGAAAAGCAGTACTTGAAAAATGGAATAAGATGGCTGGAGACAAGAGTGAGTCAAAATAACAGCAAAAAAAAGGTATCTGTAAGAGGTACCTTTTTTGATAGATTTTTTGAAAGAGGCCTGTTCATAATTGTAGTTTTACTAGTGTTAGTGTTCATCCTATGGCCTATTTTCCAAGTGATAAAGGAAAGCTTCTTACCAAACGGCGAATTCAGTTTTGATTTATATAAAAAGTTATTACAGGACAATAAAAAATTGATTTACAACAGTGTTTTTGTAGGTATTTTAACTACCATATGTTCTACAGCGTTATCTGTGTGCATCTCCATATATACCAGCTTTAGCAGTAGTCGTATGAAAAAAATAATGACAGTTATACTGTTAATTACAATGATATCGCCTCCTTTTGTATCTTCACTAGCATACATTGATCTATTCGGAAGAAGGGGCATCATCACTTATAGGCTTTTAAAACTCAGCATAAATCCATATGGATGGCAAGGCATAGTGCTCATGCAGACCATATCCAATGTGTCTATCAATAGCCTACTTCTAATGGGAATAATTCAGGGTATCGACAAAAATCTGCTTATGGCTTCCCAGGACCTTGGTTCCTCGCCAACTTATGCCATAAGAAAGATTCTTATCCCTTCCATGGTATCTGGTATTATTGTTTGTGCACTTTTAACTTTCATAAGATCTCTATCGGATTTTGGAACTCCTATGGTTATCGGTGGTTCCTTTGATGTGTTGGCAACAGAAGTTTATCTTAACATAATAGCAAATTCAAATATAGCCATGGCGGCTGCCATGAGTGTGCTCATATTGATACCATCCCTTATGGCCTTCTTTGTGTACCGTTATTATATGAAGCAGTCCACCATCAATATGGCTGGAAATAATAAAATAACTTCCAATGAAAGCGAATTCAAGTTAAAGGGTATATTAAAGGCTGTATTGCTTTTTATAACCATGTTTTATATAATATCTATGCTTTTACAATATGGAAGTATATTTATATCTTCTATTTCCAAATTCAAAAAAAATCAGTTCATGTTTACTTTGGATAACTATATAAAATTGAAAAACTATAGCGCGGACTGTTTTATAAGAAGCATAGTATACTCGCTTATTGCAGGAGTAGTAGGAAGTATTTTGGGTATGATGGTGGCATACTTCAACGAGAAGAGAAGGATACGTGGTATGGAAGTTGTGGACTTTATATCCACGTTGCCGTATATAATTCCTGGAACTTTCTTTGGTATAGGATATATTCTTGCTTTCAATGATGCACCTCTTGTTCTTACTGGCACAGCAACTATTGTTGTTTTGAACTGTGTATTTAAGCAAATGCCTATGACTACAAAGGCTAGTAGTGCAGTAATATCACAGATAAACGGAGATATTGAACAAGCAGCAAAAGATCTTGGTGCAGGGAATTTTCACGTCATAAAGGATATTATAATTCCAAATCTTAAAACGGCTTTTGTGGTTGGCTTTATAAACAATTTTACGGCAACCATGACTACAGTAGGGGCCATAATATTTCTCGTATATCCTGGACAAAAGGTGGCTACCCTTGAGATGTTTGATGCCATTCAAACAGGAAATTACGGTGTTGGAGCTGCCATAGCTACCATAATAATATTAGTGACTTTGCTTGTAAATATTATAGTATCAAAACTTGTACTGAGAGAAAGGAAGAGTGGCTATGTATCTTAAATTAGATGGCTTAAGCAAAAGTTTTGGAGATAAAAAAGTTTTAGATAACTTATCTTTAGAAATAAATCAAGGGGAACTGCTTTCGCTTCTTGGTCCCTCAGGGTGCGGAAAGACAACAGCATTGAAGCTTATCGGTGGATTTTTGAAAGAGGATTGTGGGAGTATACAGATTGATGGTGAAGAGATGACAGGTATGGTGCCAGAAACAAGACCTGTATCCACAGTGTTCCAATCCTACGCTCTTTTTCCTCACATGACCGTACTTCAGAATGTAATATACGGGTTAAAATTTAAGGGGTATAAAAAGAAAGATGCCATAATAGAGGGCGAAAAATATCTGGAAATGGTAGATCTTTTACCACATAAAAATAAGAAAATAGGCCAGCTTAGCGGAGGTCAGCAGCAGAGAGTAGCTCTCATAAGATCTCTTATAGTAAAGCCTAAGGTTCTTCTTTTGGACGAACCTCTAAGCAACCTAGACGCAAAGCTTAGAATAAAAATGCGTGAAGAGATAAAAGCTATACAAAAGAAATTCAATATTACAATGATTTTTGTAACCCATGATCAGGAAGAGGCCATGAGCATATCAGATAAAATAGCAGTAATGAACGTTGGAAAGCTAGAGCAGATGGGAGCACCAGAGGAAATCTACAATAAACCTGCCAATGCCTTTGTATTAGATTTTATAGGCAATTCTAACATTATAAAATCTGAGAAGGGAAAAACTATGTTTGTTAGACCAGAATGTATAACCATAACAAAAGAATGTGGAGATACATCTGGCAAGATAATTTCTAGAGTATTTATGGGCTCTTATATCACTTATATTGTGCAAACGGAGCATGGTGTAATAAATGTAAAGGAAACAGCAGGCCTTGATGGAATACACGAAATAAACGAAAATGTTAATTTAAGATTTGATAAAACAGGTGAGTTTTAATGAAAAGGAGTGAACTATAAAAGGTCCACTCCTTTTAAATTCTACTTCTTTTTCACATGCAAAAATTTATAGTCAGTAAGATTTTTACTCATGTTATTTATTAACATGCCATTTTCAAATGGGGCTGCATTTTCTTTAAATTCATCCAAGGATATGATTTCATAAGTATTATTGGAAAGTTTCAAATAAAATAGATACTTATCAATATACATCTCGCAATATAAGGTATCTTTTAATTCCTTAAGTATATTTTCTTGACTTTCTGTTAATTCTGATTCTGTTATGGAATATCCGTGATAAACAGTTGCCCCTTTTACATAGGGTACTCTATCTAGATTATATATTTTCCCATAAGCTGTAGAATCATACTCAGAGGATACTATTTTATTATCTATTAATTTCTGGGGAACATGAACATTGAACATATATTTTAATAATATTACAATATATTTAATAGTAGTATTACACAATATGCGCAATAAATCAATAGGAAACATTGAATCGTAGTAATAATCATGTATTTAGTCTATAATATAAGTAGATCATGAAGGAGGCGATGAGAATGGATTATAAACCACTTCCTATAGGAATAGATAACTTCGAAAAATTAACAACAAGGGGGAAATATATATGAAGAACAAAAAATTGTTGATTGTGGTTGACTTTCAAAAGGATTTTGTAAATGGAAGTTTGGGCTTTAAAGGTGCAGAAAAACTGTACCCAAGGATTTTAGATAGAGTAAATGAATATAAAGCTAATGGGGACTATGTGGTATTTACCATGGATACTCATGGAGAAGAGTATCTAAGCACCGTAGAAGGAAAATACCTACCCATAGAGCATTGTATTAAAGGCACAGAGGGTCATAAAATATACGGTGATGATTTAAAAGCTATTGCGGAAAATGACAATACAATAAAAATTTGCAAAGAGAAGTTTGGAACATTGGAGCTCATGAAATTAAGGGAGCAGTTCCAAGATGTAGGGGAAGTTGAGCTATGCGGAATCGATACAAATATATGTGTATTATCTAATGCAATAATTGCTCAGACTGTGTTTTCTGATTGTGATATATGCATAAGAAGGGAATTATGCGGAAGTGGCAATAAAGAATTAGAAGAAAAAACCTTTGAAGTCATGAAAAATTTGCAGATACAAGTTGTATAAGTAAATTTAAAGTTGGTCTAAAAAAGCTCCTTACTTATGGGCATAAAATTGCTGAAAGTAAAGAGCTTTTCTGTGTTTACATAATTAAATTACTTTATATAGATAGTATCATCTACTATGTTTAGTTCTGATATTTCTTGAATGTATTTAGAAAATTTAGAGTAACCGTAATCCCTAACATTGAAATCCTTATATTTAGAGTGTATTTTCCTACTCATTTCATTGAGGGAAATTCCAGAAGAGCCTTTACTTTTTACTATATTTACAATGAAATCTTGAATTTCTTCTTTCTTACTTGTATTGTCCATTAATTCCACTGTGATAATATTATTAATCCTTGTCATTCTTAGTGATGTAAACTCCTCAAGAAATTTAGAAAGTAAGCTGTATCCATAGTTTCTTACATCAAAATCTGGGTACATTTTCACAAGCCTACTGCCAATTTCCCCTAAGGTAGTGACTTTTTCTTCATTTTCATTTTCGGTTATTATCTTAGTAATTGTATTTTCAATGACTTTTTTATTTGTATTTTCTTCATTGCTGTTGGATATTGACTTCTTGTTTTTCTTAACTGAAACTCCACTTTTGCAAAGCTTATTTGTATCAGGTGACTTGGTGGTTTTACCCTCAGTTTCAAGGCTTTGTTCACCCTCATTGCTTATATTCTCAGACACATCTGAATCTAGCAATATATCTAAGCACGTAAATCTATCACAAGCCACTCTGAAGGGTTTAGGTGTTTTATCCTCACCCATGCCGATTACCATCATGCCGGATTCTCTTAATCTGCTGGCTAGTTTAGTGAAGTCACTGTCGCTAGAGGCTATGCAGAAACCATCTACACTGTTGGTGTAAAGAATGTCCATGGCATCGATAATCATGGCAGAATCTGTAGCATTTTTCCCCGTGGTATAGCTGAATTGTTGTACAGGATTTATGGAGTTTTCAAGAAGCTCGTTCTTCCAACTTGTAGTTGTAGATTTAGTCCAGTCACCGTATATTCTTTTATATGTAACCACTCCATATTTAGAAATCTCATCCAAAATGTACTTGATGTATTTTGCAGAAATGTTATCTGCATCGATCAGTAATGCAAATCTTTTATCATCCAATTTGCCCACTCCCTATGATTTTATTTAGTATATATTGTATCCTTCGTTAATAAATTTATTAATGAAAGTATTAAAAATCTACCATGCTCCGTGATATTGCAATGTGATAGAGGCATTTCTAGCTCCATTCTCCATGGATTTTTCAATAGTCCAACCTTTGCTTATTCCTTGAAGAAAACCGGCTATGTAAGAATCACCAGCTCCCATGGTGTCTTTCACAGTGCACGGAACAATACCATACTTTATGAAGGTGGATCCGTTGTAGCACAAACTTCCATTTTCGCCAAGGGTTACAATGATTAGCTTTGGACCAAGCTTTTTCATATCTTTCATGTAGCTTCGTATAAAATCATCATCGCCATTATCATAGGCAAAAAAAGCATAATCCACGTCTGCAATGATTTCTAGCACTTTTTCATCACCGACTTTAGTGGCAAAATCGAAAGCCACAGGTACATGACGCTGTTTGATTTTCCACAAGTCCTTTTCAACCATGCCCCATATACCTGAGATTACCATGTCATGAGAACACAGGAAGTCAATGTCTTCACTGGAAAGCTTGAACTGACATAGAACTCCCTCATGGTAGTCACCTAGTATTCGTTCTTCACCTCGTAGTTCAACTTCTGTCATGGCAGTGTCACCATGAAGGACCTTTATATGGGATGTATCTACTCCCTTTGATTGTATAGATTTTATCATAAATTCACCGTATGTATCGTCTCCAACAGCTCCAGTGTAGGAAACTTTTTCACCTAGACGTCTAAGGTATACAGCCACGTTTACAGGGTTCCCACCAGGGAACCCTTGATTCATACTTTTATAATAATCTATGCAGTTATCGCCAACTGTCGCAAACTTCACTTGAAACAGCCCCCTTCAGAATATTAATATTCTACAATACCACCATAATATCGTCTGCTGTCAGGGTTATGATCTTTTGCCATGGCCATATAGTAGTAGAAGTATTCTAGGGGTACAAATAAAATCATTGGCTCTAGCATAGGATGAAGCCCCTTATTATAATCAGCAGCATCAAAAATTATATAATCTTGAGTAAACTTCTTTACAAAATTGATAGTTCGCTCTGTAGTATGTCTTGAGCCATCAGTGCCTAGCATGAATACATAAGGAACGCCTTCTTGTACAACCTCTAAAGGTCCATGTCTAAATTCAGAAGCATTTAGCATACAACCATGAGTCCATGTGAATTCTAACATAGTGATGACGCCTTCTTTATATGCCAATGGTAGCATTGGGCCAGCTGCCACGGTGTATATGAAAGGCCATTTGCTAGCCAATATGCCAAGATCTTTTGATTTTTCTTCGGAAGATATTACAAGGTCAGCAAGAATATCCGGTAATTTCTTCATATCCATAAGAATCTTGGTAATATCACTGTTTTCTTTTACTGCGTTAATGTATTTGCATGCGATATAGTATGTAATAAGCAAGTGGATTTCCCAGATGCATTCCCCACCATAAGCTATGACATGCTCTGAAACATCTGCAAGAGCAGTGCCCGATTTATCACGGGTAACCCCTACAGTTATAGCCCCGGCTTCTCTGGCAAGCTTAATAGAATTTGAAACTTCCTCTGTGCTACCTGAATGAGAAACACCCACTACAAGTGTATGCTCATCTAATTTTGCAGGTGTCTGGTCAAGAAAATCCCAACCACTATACGCTTCACAAGGAATATCAGAATACCTATCAAATAACAGCTTTGCGGTCTGACATGCACAGAGTGGGGAGCCACATGCTACATAATAAACGCGGTTTATATTTCTCCTCATAAGTTCAACCACTATTTCATCTAATTCATGAAAATTCACTGCCATTACTTTTTTTACTTCGTCTACCATGTTGCTTGTGACAAGAAAATCAACGTTTTCCTTTCTTATATCCAACATAAGTTTAACCTCCATCTTAGAAGAAATATCCCCATACCCACCCTTATCTAGATAGTCAGCATCTGGTTGTAAAAGTACACTTTAAATTTTGCCCTTGTAACAATGCTGGACATAACTTTGATTATGCATAATGTCCCGATTTGCAATCATTATCCTGGATAAAATTTACCTACTAATTATACAATTAGTAATTATGATACTCGCCCCATCTAAATTATCCTATATATAACTATAATAATTCCGTAGTCCAGTTAAGTTCTTGCAATTTTGTATCTAGTTGTCGAAGTTCCTTAGATATTTTATCAACTTCAATTTGAAATTTGCGAACATCCACTGTGCTGAGAATGCGAATTTCCTTATTAGAATATCTATCAATTTTTTCGCTAGCACTGACGAGAAAATCCCTTAGTATAGAGGCTTTTAATGCCATGGCATCTCGTTTTGCAAGAAGTTCTGTTATGCTCATGTCATTATAAAAGGTTTTGCAATTAGTTGTGTTAATTCGCCCTATAATTTCTTCAAACTCTATTAAACATTGGTTTAATTCCGTAATTAAATCTTCAGGATCCTCAGCAGGTACATCATTTTCTTGCACCTTGGCATTGCTTAGTAGTCTCATCCTAAGTTGTGATATACGTTTATTTAAATCTGCTCTTAGATTTAGAGCTTCTGCCAGTTTCATTCTACCACCTCTTTATAATAAATTAGATACATATTTCCTATAATTTAATTATATCATATTGAGAAAATTAAAAACAGACTGCAAATTATTTCCTTTGTATGGTACAATGGGTACACTATTCTGGTATGGGTGACTATATTTTCCGTGATAAATATTGACTATAGTGAATATTTATTGTATTCTTAGAATAATACAAACGGTAAGAATGAATGTGGAGAAAAGAGTATGAAGAAAAATATTGGGGGTAAAAGGTATGGGCGAGAGAATAAAAAGAATATGTTGTATAGCAACTATGGTAAGTGTTTGTTTCATCAACGTGGCTTGTGATAAAAATGAGCAACCAGTAGTATATTCAGATAATAATTCCAAAATACAAACTGAGAACAACGGTAATACATCAGTGAAATCAAATGAAGCTAAAATTAGTGATGATGATTTAAAACAGGCTGAAAATGTTGTTACTCTGAAGGTTACCTACAAGTTAGAAACTACTAAAGAAAACGTACTAACAGAGCCAGACGGCATTCATACAAAGTGGACAACGCTATTGAAGGACGAAGAAACAAATAAATGGTCTATTTTATCACATTTGGGATATTAGAATTATAGATCAAAAACTATGATATGCAGTACAGTGGGAAAACTATTTTTATAGGATGGGGAACGGATGAAATTCAAAGAGATAATATATAAGAGGCCTGATATTGATGACTTCAAAATTAAAGTAGAAGGTATGATGGAAGAGTTCGGGAAAGCAGAATCATTTCAGCAGCAAAAAAATATTATTGATAATATAAATTCATTAAGAAATAATATTTTAACCATGTGTACAATTGCAGAATTGAGAAATTATATAAATATGAGTGATGAGGAGTATAGTAAAGAAGTTGACTATATAAGTGAAAAGTGGCCCAAGTACGAGGTTGCTCAGAAAATATTTTACAAGGGGTTATTAAGTTCAAAATATTACACTGAAATTGTTAATTGTTATGGCAAGCAGTTTCTTAGTATTGCAAAAACTGCTATAAAAACTGTGACAGAAGATGTGGTTATTGATATGGCAAAGGAATCTAACTTACAACGTAAATATACAAAGCTTATGGCTCAAGCTACTATTGAATACAATGGAGAACTAAAAAACATAAATCAATTAAAAAAATTTTGTATGTCTAGCCATAGAGAGACAAGAAAATATGCTAGTGAAAAAAAATATGAACTGCTAGAGATGTGTTCTAATGATATAGATGAAATATTGGATGAGTTGATAAAAGTTAGAACTAGGATTGCAAAAAAAATGGGATATAGTTCCTTCACCAAATTAGCTTATGACAGATTAAATAGGGTAGATTATTGTGAAGAGGATATAGAGAAATTTAGAAACTTAATAGTAAAATATATTTTGCCTATTTGTAAAACAATTATTATAGACGAGAAAAAAAGATTAGGGGTAGAGTCTTTAAAATACTATGATGAAGAAATAAGTTGTGACACTCTAAAAATATATAATGTTCAGGAGTTAAAGGATAAATTTCAGTGTGTATGTAATAAGCTATCTGAGCAAACTAAAGATGTATATAGATTTATGAAAGAGAATGAACTTATGGATTTAGAGCCTAGAGATGGCAAAGCAAGACTAGCTATGTCTACTTATTTGTGTGATTATAAAAGCCCTTTTATAGTGGCAAATCTAAGTGGTATAGAAGACGATTTCAGAGTATTGGCGCATGAATTTGGTCATGCATTTCAAATGTATATTTCAAATTTAGATAATAAAATACCTGAATATATACTTCCAACAAAAGAAGCAGCAGAAATTGCTTCTATAACTATGGAATTTCTAGTATGTCTTCATATGGGCAATGAATTGGAGGACTCTGAAGAATATAAAAATAACCAGATACATCAAGTTATGAAATGGATGCCGTATAGAGCGTGTATTGATGAATTTCAACATTGTATATACAACGCTTATAATATGACCAAAGATGAGAGAAAAAAATTATGGAGTAAACTAGAAAAAAAGTACATGCCATTCATTGATTATGACCATAATGCATTTTTGGAACAAGGCAACTTTTGGAAACAACAATCTCATATATTTACATTACCATTTTATTATATTGACTATGCATTGGCTCAAATATGTGCGTTAAACATATGGGAGGTTGCGGAAAAAGATGGTGGAAAGGCATGGGAAAGTTATATGAATATATGTAAAAAAGGTGGAAGCCTTTCATTTATGGAATTATTGAAAATAGGCAATATTTCTTCACCATTTGAAGAAGAAACATTTAAAAAATTTATATAGGGGTTGAGTAGATATGGGTTATAACAATTACGAGAAAGATTATAATCATAACGTGAAATATGGGGGTCATGGGGATAATAATGACGTTGTTTCTATTGGCACATGGATAGCCATATTAATTTTAACGGCCATACCAATTTTAAATATTATTGGATTGTTGGTTATGGCATTTAGTCAAGGCAATAAGAATATCAAAAATTTTGCGAAAGCAACATTGCTTGTTGCAGCAATTTTGGTCATATTCGGTATGATGTTTAAGGCATGTTTATAGAAATAGCTAGAAAGGTACTTTAAATTTAGCACATTTGAGCATGACAAAAAACCTTTTTAGAGAAGGAAAATTTTTAATATTGGTATTAGGAGGAATTAATGTGAAAAAAGTGTATTCGTTTTTAGCTTTAACAATGATTTTAGTGTTTATTTCTAGTGGATTTGCTTTTTCTACTAATAAAAATGATATTCCAGAACCAATAATTAAGGCTGCTAATGAAGGATTAGTTTTTGTCTCAAAGGAACTTAGTGCTAATCCAACGCTTTATGGACTTGATAGTAGTGTTGATGTTAAAAGCATTAAACTAGGTGAGGGATTTAATCTTTATTATCCTAAGAAAGATAAAATTAATAAAACTGATACAGATAGTTTAATAGATGTATCTGATAAAAGTAATTTCTGGTTATTCACAGTTAAAGCTAATGGAAAGCCAGCAATTTTTCTTACTGTAGGATACGATTACGATAACGGTGAGTATGATGTTGCTGAATTTGGAGGTAATTCACAGGTATTTGAAGAAACATTAGCAAATTTTAAAAATGTAACAAATAATGAAAAGCCTAAAGTTGTTAAAATTCGAAGTGATTACTATTTGGTGAATAAAACAGAGCTTGGTGAATCGACATTACCATCAATATCAGAAGAAAGATCAAAACAATTTAACAATAAAAAATTAGTTAATTCTAAAGATATTATTAATGAGTTAAAGGACTATATAAAACAATCAAAAGATGGCGGCCGTGGTACTTCTACACAAGTACCTAAGCAGACTAAAAATAATATCCCAATTTTGGAAGCTTAATCATTACTCGTAGTTGGAGTAATATCCTTGAAAAAGGGCGGTAGCATACCTTTTTTCGCCTTTAATTTGGCTAACTTTTTTAAATTTAGCCATGCGAAAGTTAGCCTGACTTTCATTGACATTCAAGCTTTTACAATGTATTGAATGTGACGTATACCGTGATATTCCTTCGCCGTTTCAAATATGCGTTCAATAGTTTCTTTCCAATAGTATGGCGAATATCTTCCAATGTATCCATAAATTCTTGCCAAACATGTCTTTTTATAATTTTAACATGTTTTTACTAAGGGTACATTGTTTCATATGTGGGCAATTTACGCATATACTGGAATTGCTTTTATACTCTTTATATCCATTTCTGTTTGTTGTAGTATAGTTTAAAATTTGGTTATTAGGACAAATATAACAATCATAACAATCATAACAATCATAACAATCATAACAATCATAACAATCATAACAATCATAATATTCATCATATATATATTCATTCTTTTTGAAGAAACCATCCTTAGTCATCGGTATCTTATAAGGTAAAACAGGTATTATACCATCTTTAATCAATAATCTTGAAATACCTGCGTCTACTACTATCATTTTTAAATCTTGTTCATAAAATAAAGCTGCTTGCTTAGCCTTAATTCGAACTATCTTTTTATTACTTTTACCGAAGGTACTGAAGTGAGGAACTGGATCATACATATCCAAACCAAGAAACCACCTATAAGCCACATTTACTTCAATCTCTTTTATTGTTTGTCTCATACTGAGAATGCCATATAGATATTGAATAAATGGTATTTTAATTGGCATAACAGGATCCATACTTGGTCTTCCTTTGTCTACACGATGAAATGTGTCCCCAGCATGGGCACAGTCTAATGGGTGAAAGTAAATGAATGTTACTAATATTGATGAGAAAAGTAGAAAACTTAATAAAGGCTATTTGCAAAAGGTATCTTCGGGAAAGAGAGAATATGCAACAAAGAGGAATTACTTAAGCAGTTGCTAGAAGTGAAATATTATGTAGAACAATAAAAGATGGTAGAGTTATATCCTACATTCATAAATATATGAATGTAGGTGTATACAAAACAGAGTGTTCGTAAGAACAGAGGTTGGAGTACCACAAGGAGGGCCATTGAGTCCACTATTAGGTAATATAATGTTAAATGGATTAGACAAAGAATTGGCACTTAGAGGCTATAAATTCGTAAGATATGCTTAAATTCCATGGGGGAATAAAAAAGGTGGAATTTAAGTTTGCAAAAACGAGAGTGGAATTTACTTTTTTATTTCACCCATTAATGTAATATGAAACAAGTTCGATGGGTTCATCTTTATCATCATCTAAAATAGCTTGATGACTAGTCGGTATGCTATTTAATTAATATTATAATGAATTTAAATAATTATTATGCTAAACACAAGGAGGTTTTTATGAAAAAGTGCAAGAACATGGTAATAAGTGTTTTAATGGTCATGTTTGTTTAGTTAATTCAAAAGTTGTGAGAGCCGACGAATCAAATTTTAAAAAAGTTTTAGGTAAAAGTACTATTGACATCAACGATCAATACAAAATACAAGATGAAAATCAAGAAGGATTGCTAAACTTTTTCACAGCATATTTTGAAAAAAATTTAGTTCCTTAAAAGAGTTAAGAAATACCACATACAATGGGTTTTATGATCAAGAAGAAATTGAAGCTAAGAAATCCTGCCAATTAAATGAGTTCATTAATAATTCGCTTGTTGAGTATCGTCTACGAAACGAGGAATTTAATAAAATGGATTATAATAGTAGTGGCACAGCATATCATGCATTAATTGTGGTAAATCAAGTTATTGCAGGGGGGGCTGTTAGAGATCTTCGTATAGCAGCACATAGTACTCCTCGATTCAATGAAAGTCTCTTGAATACATGGCCAACAACTTCTAAAACGTACATTAGAATAAATAATTAGGAGGAAATGATATGGATAAAAGAATAAAAAGGATATGTTGTATAGCAATCATCGTAAGTGTTTCCATACTTACCGTGGCTTGCGGCAAAAAGGAACAAAATATAGATAAAGGTGTTAAAGCTGGAAGCGGAATCACTGATACTACAAAAGGGAAATCAAATGAAGCTAAAATTAGTGATGATGATTTAAAACAGGCTGAAAATGTTGTAAAGGATTACTTTAAGGCTCAAAAGGAACGAGATTATAAAACCTTATATAGATGTTTACAGGCATATGATAAACATGTACAAAAACAGGATTTAGAAAAGATAGAACAGGAAATGCCAGAAATAAAAGGCATATACAAAGTATTTGAACCTACGGAAATAGTTCTAGAAGGTGACATTAAAAAGAGGTGTACCGGGAATAAAGATCAGCTTTCATTTAAGCCCGAAAATCTTGTTACTCTGAAGGTTACCTACAAGTTAGAGACCACTAAAGAAAACGTACTAACAGAGCCAGACGGCATTCATACAAAGTGGACAACGCTATTGAAGGACGAAGAAACAAATAAATGGTCTATTTTATCACCTTTAGGATATTAAAATTATATTTATAAAAAGTGCAAAGGTATTTAAGAAAATAATTCTTAGAAGCCCTTGCATTTTATTTTTTTACAAGCCTTTTTAGAAATCCCTATAGAACCATGGCTTTCTATAGGAATTTTCAATTTAAAGAATTCACTGTAACGTAGTAAAATGAATGTGGGAAGGTGTATAAATCTATAAATGATATAGATGTAACTTTCTACTTAGATTTTTTGTGTATTAACAAAATGGGGGTAATATATATGATAACTTTAAAGGACAAATTACTTAAGGAATTGGCGGACGCTGTAGTGGATATGGACGAAGACAAAGCTATAGAAGCATCCAATGAATATGTCAATAACAATTTAGAAGCCTATGAAGGTATAGCTAATGGATTGGCAGTGGGTATGGATAAGGCAGGAAAGTTGTATGAGGAAGAGGAGTACTACATACCAGAGTTACTTATGTGCTCAGATGCGATGTATGCAGGACTTGATGTTTTGAGACCACATTTAAAACGTGAAAATACTGAGGAGAGCATGAAGGCTGTTGTTGGGGTTGTTGAGGGCGATACACATGACATAGGTAAAAACCTATTTAAGATCATGCTTGAGACATGTGGTTTTGATGTTGTGGACCTTGGAAGAGACGTGCCACCAGCAAACTTTATAAGCAAGGCAAGAGAAATTGGTGCAAATCTCATAGGAATGTCTACTCTTATGACTACTACTATGGACAATATGGGCGTAGTAGTGGATATGCTGAAAAAAGAGAACATGAGAGATGATGTTATAGTTATGGTAGGCGGCGGACCTATATCACAGAGCTTTGCAGATAAAATTGGTGCAGATGGATACGCTCCAGAGGCTTCTAAGGCTGCAAGACTTGGCAAAGAACTTGTTCAGAAAAAAAAGGCTAAAAAAGCAGGGGAAGCTTGCTAGAGCAGAGGGTGAGGTGAGCAGCAGATGATTACACCACGTGAAAGATTGCTTAATGTATTGAGAAAAACAGAGGTGGACAGGCCACCTTGTATATGTCCTGGTGGCATGATGAACATGATAGTTAGAGATGTAATGATGATAACTGGTGCTAAATGGCCAGAGGCTCATGTTGATGCTGAGAAGATGGCGGATCTTACTGAGGGTATATACAACAATGGTGGGTTTGAAAATTTTGGAGTGCCTTTCTGCATGACCGTAGAAGCTGAGTCTATGGGGGCACAGGTTTTCATGGGTACAGACATTACAGAACCAAGGGTTACTGAATATCCAATAAAATCAGTATCAGAGTGGAGACAGCTTACCAATATGGATGTGACAAAAGGCCGTGCAAAAGTTGTACTTGATGCCATAAGCATACTGAAAAAGAGAAACCCTGATGTGCCAGTTATAGGCAATTTGACTGGTCCAGTTAGTTTAGCTTCTTCTTTAGTGGAACCTATGGATTACTATAAAGAAATAAGGAGAAAACCAAAGGAAGCTGCTGAGTTTATGGATTTTGTGGCAGACAATCTTATTGTTTTTGGTAAGGCACAAATTGAAGCTGGTGCTGATATTATCGCTATTTCAGATCCTAGTGGTACAGGGGAAATACTCGGACCAAAGATGTTTTCAGAATTTGCAGCCACATATATTAACAAAGTGCTTTCAGCATTAAAGCCATTAGCCAAGGGTGGAACTATAGTTCACATATGTGGCAGGCTAAAGAGTGTGTACAAGGAATTAAATGAATTACAGAGTGATGCCATAAGCTTTGATTCTATAACCTCTGTAAAGGAAGTTATAGAAAATGTTAAAGATAAGGCAATCATGGGAAACTTGAGTACTCTTGCTATAGAAAAGAACAATAGCGATAGTGTGAAAAATTTGGGAAGAGTTTGTATAAGACAGGGTGTAGACATATTATCTCCAGCCTGTGGCATTGGTGCAAGAACGCCATTAGATAATATCCGTGCCATGGTGGAAGCGGCAAAAGAAGGAGCACAGGGGGATAAGTAAGAAAGGATGTAAATATGAGCATTGTAAAGGTTTATCCTGCAGGAGAAATGATTGATTATATGGAGGGGGACAGCCTCCTTCACATTCTTAGGAATCACAATATAATAATTGAAAGCCCATGTGGGGGAAAAGGCACATGCGGCAAGTGCAGAGTGAAGGTTTTAGATGGAGAATTTAATGAACCTTGTCAAGAAGAGATCAAACATCTTGGGGAAGAGATAAAAAACGGTATACGTCTAAGTTGTCTTGTTTTTCCAAAGGGTGATGTGTCAATAGAGTTATGCAAGAAAGAGGGCGGAAAACACAAAATTCTTGCGGAGGGGTACATACCAGATTTTCCTCTTAATCCCGTTGTAAAAAAGAAGCTAGTGAAGCTGGAAAAACCAAGCTTTGAAAATAACAGATCTTACGAGGAGATGCTAGAAAAAACAATTCAATGTAAGCTTTCTATGGATACACCAGAAATGCTTAGTATGATAAATCAGGCCTATACAGATGAAAAGGCCACCATAGTATATTCTGGTGAGGAAGTTATTGGTGTTGAAAAGGGTGATACTACAGATAAACTTTATGGGGCGGCCATTGATATTGGGACAACTACTGTAGTGTTATCTTTAGTGGATATGGTAACGGGCAAGGAAGTAGCTTCTGATACTTGTATAAATCCACAGAAGGAATATGGATTGGACGTATTGTCTAGGATTGATTTTGTGAAACACAATGACAATGGTTTAAAACTTTTGCAGAAAGCTATTGTGGATGGATTAAATACTCTTCTAGAGAATTTGTGTAAAAAATCTGGTATATGCCAAGATAATGTTTACGAGTTTTCCATTGGTGCCAATGCCACTATGATGCACTTATTGCTAGGTATTGATACAGATGTTATAGGAAAAGCTCCTTATGCTACAGTGTTTTCAGGGGAAAAATATATTAGAGCAAATTCCATAGGACTTAAAGGTTCAAAAATAGCAAAGCTTTATTGTCTGCCAGGGGTTTCTAGCTTTATAGGTGCCGATATAGTTGCGGGGGCAATGGTAACAGATCTCAGACACACTAAAGAAAATATTTTATTCATAGACATTGGTACTAATGGTGAAATAGTTCTTTCAAAGAAGGGTGAACTTTATTCATGTTCTTGTGCTGCCGGTCCTGCACTTGAGGGTGCAAATATAAGCTGTGGTATGAGAGCTGCTGAAGGTGCTATAGAGGGCGTTGACATAAATAATGATGGCATTGAAATTCAGGTTATTGGAGATGAAAAACCTGTGGGTATATGCGGTAGCGGAATATTAGATGCCATATCGGAAATTTGGAAAAATAAGATTATGAATAAATCGGGGAGACTTAAGAAAAGGGAAGATTTAGTTGAAGAAGGTAGAGTGGAACTAGCAGATAGAATAATTGAAGAAGATAAAAAGAGAAAATTTGTAATCTGCAAAGGAGAAAAACCAATTGTAATAACTCAGGAAGATATTCGACAAGTGCAGCTAGCAAAAGGTGCCATCTCATCAGGTTTTTATGCATTGCTTGATTTAATGGACATAACAATGGATGATTTGGACAAGGTGATAATTGCTGGTCAGTTTGGAAAACACCTTAAGATAAGCAGCCTTACAGGGGTAGGCATAATTCCAGAGGAGTTAAAGGATAAAATCGATTATGTAGGTAATTCTTCAAAAAGTGGAGCTATGATGTGTTTGCTATCTTATGAGCTAAGGGGAAAAATAGAAGGTATAGCTAGAGATATAAAGTACTTTGAACTATCGACTAAGGAAGGCTATGAAAAGCTATTTACAAAGTGTCTAACCTTCTAAAAATAATGGAGGGAGATATTTTAAAATGGTAAAAATTCATATTGTATCTGGGTTTCTTGGAGCGGGGAAAACTACTTTTATAAAGAGACTCATGGAGATATTGAGAAATGAAAAAAATGTTATCATTGAAAATGAATTTGGCGAAGTTTCCATAGATGGAGATGTGGTAAAGAAAGAGGGATATGATGTAGTCGAACTCCCAAGCGGCTGCATCTGCTGCTCTCTTAAGCTTGATTTTCACGAGGCTATCCAAAATATAATAGAGGATATAAATCCTGATAATATAATCATAGAGCCCACAGGTCTTGGGACACTCAGTGGGATATTTGAAGTATTGAATTTTGGGGACTTGAAAGAAAAATGTCTTGTTGAAAATGCCATAACAGTCATAGATGGAGAGGGTTATTTTGAACAGCAAGAGGTGTTTGGAGAATTTTTTAAGGATCAGATTATTAATGCTAAAACCCTGTTTATAAGCAAAGTTGATAATATATCGGTAGAAGAATTAAATAATATAATTGATTCATTAAGGCAGATTAATAGTGATGCCAACATGATTTATGAGAGTCTAGATAGCTTGTCGGCAGATAATCTGTGTTTACTTCTTAAGGGGAAAACCTTGGAGCACCAAGTGATGAAAGACATATATATTTCATCACAGAAAAAGGCTATGGAAGAGGTTCATGATTTTCAGTCCATGGGAATTAGTATAAAATCAGAGCATTCAAGAAATCAGTTAGAAAAGAAACTAAAATCTTTGAACAATTCCAAGTTAGGCATTGTGTACAGAGCAAAGGGCAATGTACCGTGTTGCGATGGGTCTTTGGAATTTAATTATGTAAAGGGCAGGCTTTCCATAACCCACAGTAACTTAAAATCAGAGGGCAAAGTTTGCATTATCGGTAAGAATTTAAAAAAGTTCAGAATAAATATGATTTTTCAACCTAGGGAGGTGAAAATATATGGAAAATAAAATTGCTTTTAAATGTGTCAGTGACGACTTGGAGCAGATTCCAGAAGATATAGAAGAGAAAACAGGTCTAGGTTTCCCTTTGGTACATACTAAGGGTGAGTATATGAGTGTTTTATCAAAAGCTCTTAAGGAAAGTAAGGGTGACAATATATGCAGGCTTCCTTTCTGTAATACTGTAGAAGCTGAAGCTTTAGGTGCCATAATTAAATTGGGTGATAATAAAACTGGTCCTAGGGTTGAAAGATACTTATTCAATTCTATAGAAGAACTTGATAAAATACAGGATATTGATTTTACCAAGGGGCGAATCAGTGAGGTTTTGAAGGCTGTAGGAACTTTAAAGGAACAGGGTGAAACTGTTGTGTTGAATATCGAGGGTCCATTTACCATAATATCTTCCCTTATTGATTCCACAACTTTTTATAAAGCAATAAGAAAAAATAAGGATATTGTGGATAAATTCATAGGCAATATTGAGGCTAGCGTAATTAAATATGCCATAGAGGCTTCAAAGAGGGGTGTAGATGTGATCTCTTACTCTGACCCAGTTGGTGCCATGGATTTGGTGGGTCCAAAGGTATTTAAAGAAGTCAGTGCCCCAGCCAGTCTTAGAATAATTAAGGCCATGAGAGACAATATTTCAGGTGTAATTATTCACGTTTGTGGAAAAACATCTGCTTCTCTTGAAAATTCAGGGTTGTGCTCATCGGAGAGGATAGAGTATGATGCTGATAAAACATACGGTAAAGCCATGATGGAGATTTTTAAAGAGAGAACTGATTGTAAAGTACTTGGTCATGCATGTATCAAGAGAACAGCTCTTCATTTGAAAGATAATGCGGTTTATAGATTAATTATAGAATAAAATTCAATGGAGGAATTTAACGAATGAGTAATTTACCAGAACAGTTCAATGAGTTTAGTGAGGCAAGGCGTAATGCTTTTGTAAGAGTAAAAGAATTTAAAGATCAAGGTAAACACATAGTAGGCGTATTTTGCACATTTACACCAAGAGAAATAATATATGCTTCAGGTGCGGTGGCAGTTGGCCTTTGTGGTACAAGTGAGGAGCCAATTCCAGATGGAGAAAAGCATCTTCCAAAAAACCTTTGTCCTATGGTTAAATCCTCTTATGGATTTGCGCTTAGTCAAAAATGTCCTTTTACATATTTTTCAGATATTCTTGTAGGAGAGACTACTTGCGATGGCAAAAAAAAGATGTACGAGCTTTTATCAAAGCTTAAGCCAATGCACGTAATGCAGCTACCGCAGGCAATAGACAGAAGTTATGCTGTGGATGTATGGGTAGAAGAGTTAAAACTTCTAAGAGAAAGACTGGAAAAAGAGTTTAACATAGAGATAACTGAAGACGCTATAAGAGAACAGGTTAAGAAATGTAACGTGGAGAGAAGTCTTTTAAGGGAATTCTATGAACTAGGAAAACTTAACCCACCAGCTGTTACAGGAACTGAGATGCAGACTGTATTAGAAGGAGCTGGTTTTACTTTGGACAAAGATGTCCAGAATAAAAATATACGTGAGATGATTGACAAAATTAAGGATGAATACAATAAAGGCCAAAGAAAAGTTGATGGAGGCAAAAAGAGAATTCTTGTTACAGGATGTCCAATTGGTGGAGCAGCTAATAAGGTTATAAAAATCATAGAGGAAAGCGATGGAGTAGTTGTGTGCTTTGAAAACTGTGGTGGTGTTAAATCCAATAGCCGTCTTGTGGACGAAGATCCAAAGAGAGATGTGTATGTAGAGTTGGCTGAAAAATACTTAAATATAGGATGCTCAGTAATGGCTCCTAATGATAATAGAATTGAGATGCTAGGAGAACTTATAGACGAATACAAAATAGATGGTGTTATAGATGTTGTTCTTCAAGCTTGCCATACGTTTAATGTGGAGACACATAGAGTTAAAGAATTTGTCACAAAGGAAAAGAAAACTCCTTATATGAGCCTTGAAACTGATTACTCACAGGCTGATACGGGCCAGTTAAAAACTAGAATAGCTGCATTTATAGAAATGCTTTAGTATTAAAATATATTAATTATTTACCTTTGGAGGGGAATTTATTATGGCTGATTACAGAGAAATGTGGAAAGGGTTAAATGTAAATCTGGAGAAACACGACGAACTTTGCTCAATTTTACCAGAACTTTATGGCAGTACTTTCATGAACCAAGAGGATAGACCAGATGGTATGAATTACTTTAACTTTGTGGTATCTGAGGTTCATGGTCTTAGGATTCAAGAGCTTGAAGAAGCTAGAAAACAGGGAAGAAAGGTAGTTGGAACATTTTGTGTCTTCGTGCCTGATGAAGTGATTTTGGCAACTAACGCTATAGGAGTAGGCCTTTGTGCTGGTTCTCAGTTTTGGATTGAAGGTGGAGAAAAGGTATTACCTAAGAACCTATGTCCACTAATAAAAGCTTTTACAGGAGCTTTAGTGGATAGAACTTGTCCATATTTTATGTCTTGTGATATGGTAATTGGCGAAACTACCTGTGATGGAAAGAAAAAAGCTTGGGAAATAATAGGCGATATAAAGCCTATACACGTTATGGATCTTCCACAGATGAAAAGAGAAAAAGATTTTAGAATGTGGGAAGGTGAGATTAAGCTATTCATAGAAAAAATGGAAGAGCTTACAGGCAATAAGGTCACTGTAGAAAATCTTAAAAAAGCAATAACATTATGCAATAAAAAAAGACAAGTTCTAAAGAGATTATACGATCTTAGAAAACATAGACCATCACCAATAAGTGGGCTTGATTCATTGTTAATAAGTCAGATAGCTTTCTACGATGATCCTGAGAGATTTATAGAAAAAACTAATGAATTGTGTGATGAGCTAGAGGAAAGAATAAAAACTCTGAAGGATACAGGAAAGAAGAGAATAATGATAACTGGTACTCCAATGGCGTTACCAAACTGGAAGCTTCATCAAATTATTGAAAGTCTTCATGCTGAAGTTGTAGTAGAGGAGTCTTGCACTGGAACTAGATATTTTGAAAATTATGTAAGTGACCAAGGCGATAGCGTAGATGAATTAATTTCAAATATGGCTAAGAGATACTTAAATATAAACTGTGCTTGCTTCACTCCAAACCAGAATAGAACAGAGGATGTTTTGAGATATGCAAAGGAATATGATGTTGATGGTGTGATTGATTATGGCCTATCCTTCTGTCATACTTACTCCATCGAATCTAAGAAACTTCAAGAAACTCTCAAGGAACAAAATATTCCTGTGATGAGAATCGAAACTGATTATGGTAGTGAAGATTCTGGTCAGATAAAGACAAGAGTAGAAGCATTCCTTGAAATTATATAGCCATGGACGAAAGTAATATAGAGAAACAAAAGGATTTTTATATATTGTTCCACAACTATACGGAGGGCCTTAAACTTGAGGCTCTCTTAAAGCAAAATAAAATAAAGTATGTTATATCACCCACTCCAAGGAAATTATCTTCCTTTTGTGGTATGTCAATAAAGTACCAAAAGAAGGATGAGGAGCGGATTGCAGTATTAGTTAAGGAACATGACATAAAAATAGAAGGATTTTTTGGAATATAGAAAGGTGGCAATTTATGTATTATGTTGGTATAGATATTGGTTCAACAGCGGCAAAGGTAGCTATGTTTAAAGGGGAGGATCTTGTATCCACTTTTACCATGCCTACGGGTTGGAGCAGTTTGGAGACAGCAAAATCTATAAAGGATAGGATAGAAAGTGAATTTGACATCTGTAGTACGGATTACAAAGTGGTAGCTACAGGTTATGGAAGAGTGTCAGTACCCTATGCGGACAAAACTGTCACTGAGATAACCTGCCATGGTAGAGGGGCAGCGCATTTGTATGATGACAACTGCACAGTTATAGATATAGGTGGTCAGGATACAAAGGTTATAACTTTAGAGAATGGAATGGTTACTGATTTTATTATGAATGATAAATGCTCTGCTGGAACAGGACGATTTATGGAGATTATGGCCAATGTTCTTGGTATTAGCATTGATGAACTGTGTGATCTTGCTTCAAAGGGTGGTGGTGTCACCATAAGCTCCATGTGTACGGTTTTCGCAGAATCGGAAGTTATAAGTCTTATAGGTAGAGGTGAGAAAAAGGAGGATATTGCCTTTGCGGTAATTGATTCCATTGTAAGCAAAGTTAAATCATTATGTGGCAGACATTCCTCAGGAAATAAATATTTTTTAACTGGCGGATTATGCGACTGTGATTACATAGTTGAAAGTTTATCAAAAAAACTTGAAAAAGATATAAAGACTTGCAAAGACGCAAGATATGCAGGTGCCATAGGTGCGGCATTGTTGGCAAAGAAGATTTAAATGAAGCAGGGGGAGTAATATAATGTCAAAGGATTTAATGACTCCATTGGAGAGATCAAAGGCAATTGCAAAAGGTGATAGTGCGGACAGATTACCATGCAATCCTAATATAGCCAATGGTGTAGCAAGAATATATGGATGTAAAATATCAGAATTTAATACCAGTGGTAAAGCCATAGCAGAAGCACAAATAGCGTCTTATAGAAGATTTGGTTATGATGGAGTTAGAGTATTTACTGATTTGTTTACTTGGTCAGAGGCCATGGGTGCAAAGGTTATTCTGCCAGAGGATAATACAGCTGATTTGTTGGAGCCAGCTATAAATGAATTTAAAGATATGAAGGAACTAGAAGAAAAAATAGATGCATTAAGAGAAGTAAATCCATACAAAGATGGAAGATTGCCAGTTCATGTAGAGGCAATGAAGTACCTTATAGACGGCGTAGGTACTGAGGTTCCATGTTCAGGTGGCGTAGTTGGACCATTTACAAATGCGTTTTTCCTTGTAGGCGTTCCAGTTATGACGAAACTTATGTTTAAAAGACCAGACTTAGTACATAAACTCTGCGAAATTTCTCTTAAAACATGTATAAATTACACAGAGGCTATTCTATCTTGTGGTCTTACACCAACCATATCAGAACCTATGTCATCTTGTACTGTGGTTAGTCCAAAACACTTTAGAGAGTTCTCATTGCCATATTTAAGAAGGTTGATAGAGTATATCAATTCCAAAGGCAAGGGTGTTACAATACACATTTGCGGAAAAACTGATCCAATATGGGAAGACCTTGTGGAATCAAAAATCACAGGACTTAGCATTGACAATATTGCAGACCTAGAACAGTGTAAAAAACAAGTTGGAGATAGAGTGAAGATCATGGGAAATGTGGAACCTGCCACAGTTATGTATGGTGGTACCCCAACGGAAATAAGGAAATCGGTAATAGATTGTGTAAGTAAGTGTTGGGATTCTCCAAAGGGTTATGTTATAATGTCCGGCTGTAGCTTGCCAGTAGAAACTCCATTAGAGAACATACAGGCTATGATGGATGCTGCAAGGGAAATAGGTTACCCAGTTACAGAAGAAAAACTGCATACATTACTACAGAAATAATTTTTATTGAGAAACAAAAACCATTCCTTTAGGAGTAATCCCGGGAATGGTTTTTGTTTTAGTCTTCTCTAAAAGATTCTTTAAGACTTTGCATGATTATAAGTGCTGTATCTTCAATGGCCCTTTTAGTTACATTTATTTGCTTGCAGCTTAATTTTTTAATTAATTTTTCATAGTAATCGTATTCATCTAAAATTCGCTGATCATTAGCATATTCTACTGCGGAACTGTGCATGTTTCCCAGTCTATGTTTTCGTATTTCAATTAAATGAAGTGGATCTACGGTAAGTCCAAATATTTTTCTCTTATCCATGGCAAACAACTCATCCGGTATTGGTATTTCAGGTATTACTGGTATGTTTAAAGCTTTTATACCCTTGTTGGCTAGATACATTGACAATGGAGTCTTTGATGTTCTAGAGAGCCCAACTAAAATAACGTCAGCATTTTTTATTCCTCTATAATCTTTACTATCATCGTATTGTATTGCAAATTCTATGGCTTCTATTCTTCTGTTGTAAGCTTCATCTATATTCCATACAGCACCTGGGTTGTACTCTGGCACAGTATTTAAAAGTCTTGCAGCCACGTTCATAATTGGACCAAGGACATTTGTTATACTTATGTTTTTCTCAACACACTTTTGTGTTAGAAACTCACGGACATCGGCCAAAACTATGGTGGAGACTACCATGGATTTTTCTGAAGAATCATTATCACTAGCATCTATGGAGTTTATAAATTCACTTACATCGTCCATGCTTTTAACATATGAAACTCTTTTCACATTTATATGTTCTGAAAATTGCCTAGCAGCTGCTTGAGCCACTAGTTCTGCTGTTTCACCTATGGAATCAGATACAGCATATATTGTTAACATTTCGCCACCTGCTTTCAAAATTCAATTATTCTACTATAATTAAATTATAGTCTAGTGATGTACAAAATAAAACACATAATTTATTATTTCTTTGAAGGCTTTATCATACATACACAGTCTAATGAGTGTAATACCAAAAAAGACTGGCCAGTCATATAAGGGGGTGGTTGATGTGGATATGCTTGTAATGAGGGCGAGAAGCAAAGATAAGGAAGCCTTTGTAAAACTTATGGAATTAAACATGCAGAGTATGTATAAGGTTGCCAAAGCATACTTAAAAAATGATGAGGATGTTGCCGATGCAATACAGGATACCATATTAATCTGTTATGAAAAAATAGGGGATTTGAAAAAATGCAAGTATTTTAAAACCTGGATGATAAGAATTTTAATTAATAAGTGCAAGGATTCTTTGAATTTAGGTAAAAAAATATATTTTACCGATGAAATCTTAGAAGTGCCGGTGCAAGAAATGGATTTTGATAGGATGGAGTTTGTGGAACTTCTCAAAATTGTAGATGAAAAATACAGGACAATTTTACTTTTATATTATTTAGAGGGATTTAACACTAGAGAAATATCTGAGATATTAGAGCTTAACGAAAAAACTGTTCAAACTAGACTATCAAGAGGACGTGATTTATTTTCAAAGAAGTACATGATGGAAATGAAGGGGGTTGGGTGTAGATGAATCAGTTTGAAAAGAAGTATATTGACAATATAAAAAAGGATGTGGATATACCACAGGTTGTCATGCAAAAAGCAGAGGATGCTTTTAATTCAATAAAGGATGGGAAGGGGATTAAAGAAATGAAAAGTAAGCGTTTAAAAAAGACTATTATAGGTTTAGGTAGTGCTGCGGCTGTCATGGGGGCGTTTGTTTGTACATGCTTTATGAATCCCACTTGGGCTAGTGGTTTGCCAGTTATAGGAGGGCTGTTTGAAAAGTATGAGGATAAGTCTACCTATAAAGGTAATTTTACTGAAATGGCAGAAAAGCAGAGACAGGAAGCCCTTGAAAAGGATGGAGTTACAAGTCTTCCATGTAGTAAGGAAGATGGAGATATAACTTTTACATTAAAAGAAATGTATTCTAATGATAAAGCTATGTATGCTACTATAGAGTTGAAGAATAAAGAAGGATTTTCAACTAATACTGTGCTTAGAAACGGAAAAGATGAACCTGCACTTCAGATCTACTTTGATAGTCTATTTGGCATAGAAGACAACGATATGGGAATTGTCACTGTGAATGGTGATTTCATAGATGAAAATACTTATGAAGGTGTTTTCAGAATAGGTTTAGATAGCAGGCCTATAAAAGTAGATAATGATAAGATGAAGTTAAACCTTAATTTTACAAAAATACTATTTTCACAGATTGAGAAAGGATACAATGGAGATAAGGCCTTTGAGGGAAATTGGAAATTCAATTTTGATATCAATATAGATAAAACTCAAACAAAGACTATAGTTTTAAACGATATCAAGAAAAATGGTGTAGGTATGAAATCCATAGATGTAACTCCATATGAGATGATACTTCATACTGCTGATATAGACAATGATTATGATAAGAATCCTAATGCTATATTGACTTTCCCTGTAGTTTTCGATGCCAATGGAAAGTACATGGAAACTGGAATGCCTATTGTAGATGAATATCCTATATACGGTAAAGACGTTTCAAAAGTAGACATTTATCTTTGTGAGTATAATGAATATCTTGATAAATTAAAAAGATTTAGAAATGAAGATAATTTTAAACAACTTATGGAAGAAAAAGCACTGTACCATACTACAGTAGAAATTCCATCACTTAAAAATAAATAAATAATAATTTTTCCCCTAGGAATATATAATGGATAAGGTAAGGGATCTAAGATTCTTGCCTTATCTATTTTTTATGTATAATACAATGAAACAGAGATATTCAAAATCATAAAGTTATTTTATTTTCTAACGATATTTCAAAATGGGGGGAATATAAAATCATGATTAATTATATGGGAATAAATATAGTCAATATTTTAGCAATATCTGTGTTAAGTTATATGGTATATCAAAATGAGATTATAGATGCAAAAATGAAAAGGTATTTTTTACTTGCTATTGGAGTAACCATTTTAGTTACTGCCTCAGAAATAGGTACAGTTTATTTTGAAGGTACTGGGAAGTCAATGAGAATATGTTATACAATTTTTAATGTAATTGGTTTTTCTATTTCGCCAATTATACCTGTGTTACTTAGCGCTGCCTTTTGCAACAGGCGTTTTAGCTTTAAAAATTTGTTTACGATTCCATTGGTAATTAATTTTGTATTTACAGTACTTTCGCCAAAGTTTAATCTTATTTTTAATATCAGTTCTCAAAACACCTACGAGAGGGGAAATTATTTCATAGTATATATAATTTCATATATTTCAAGCATGTTGGTGTTATTAAAGGAAACTGTGAAAGCCACTGGGAGGTATGAGAATAAAAATAGATTTACATTGTATCTAATATTTGTGTTTATATTTATAGGAACAACCATTCAAATTCTTATGCCGGATGTACATACTACGTGGATAAGTGTATCTCTTGCTATGACTATTTACTATGCGTATTTTTGTGAGCTTAGTGAAAAATATGATGTACTTACCAATCTATTTAACAGGAGGGCCTATGAGCACGAACTTCAACGGCTAGAGGAATTGGAAAATGCTGCTATTATCATACTTGATGTTGATGATTTTAAAGAAATCAATGATACGTATGGTCATCAATGTGGAGACCAATGTTTAAGTGGCATAGGTGAAATTATAAAAGATACTTTTGGGAATATTGGTTCTTGTTATAGAATAGGTGGGGATGAGTTTTCTGTTTTAAGTGAAAGTGCAACAGAAGATGACATTTTACATACTTTAAGTGATTTCCTATATAGGATAGAAACTTATAGAACAGAAGATAGTAGGATGCCATGGGTTTCAATTGGATATGCCTTTTATCATAAGTCCAAGGTTCCAATAGAAAATGTTGTAGAAGAGGCGGATAAGCAATTATACAATTATAAAAAGCAGCATAAATTGAACTCTCGTTAGATAAGACGAGAGTTTCTGGCATATTTAAAAAATTTAATAAAGGACCTCAGTAGGTTTACTGAGGTCCTTTATTGATTGCTTGCATAAATTGTTATTCGTACATTTTTGCCACGGATTTTTGTGTTTCTTCATCTTCCATGTATTCATCAAAAGTAACTTGCTTGTCGAAAACTCCATTTGGAGTGATTTCAATAATTCTGTTTGCTATGGTCTGAATGAATTCGTGGTCGTGGGATGTAAATATCAAATTACCCTTAAAGGCTATGAGCCCATTGTTAACAGACTGAATAGACTCTAAGTCTAGGTGGTTTGTTGGTTCATCTAAAAGCAACACATTGGCACCCGAAAGCATAAGCTTAGAGAACATACATCTCACCTTTTCTCCTCCGGATAATACATTTACCATCTTCAACGGTTCATTGCCAGCAAAAAGCATCTTGCCTAGGAAGCCTCTTATAAAGGTTTCAGTCTTATCTTCAGAGTATTGTCTAAGCCAGTCTATGAGATTCATATCTACACCATCAAAGAATTTACCATTATCCTTTGGTAGATAGTCTCTAGATGTAGTAACTCCCCATTTAAATGATCCCTCATCTGCTTCCATTTCACCCATTAATATTTGCATTAAAGTAGTTTTTGCAACTTCATTTCGTCCAGTAAGAATGACCTTATCATCTTTATTTAGGGTAAAGGAAATGTTGTTTAGAACCTTTACTCCATCTATGGTCTTGCTGATGCCATCTACTGTTAATATTTCTTTGCCTGCCTCCCTTTCTGGAGTGAATCCTACAAAAGGATATCTCCTAGAAGAAGGTTCTATGTCATCAAGAGTAATTTTCTCTAAAAGTTTCTTTCTAGAAGTAGCCTGCTTAGCTTTAGAAGCATTGGAACTAAATCTTTCGATAAATCTTTGAAGGTCTTTAATCTTGTCTTCCTTTTTCTTGTTCTGATCCTTCATCATCTTTAATGCTAATTGGCTGGATTCATACCAGAAATCGTAGTTACCAACAAATAATTTTGCCTTACCAAAATCAATATCCATCATATGTGTACATACCTTATTCAAGAAATGTCTATCATGGGATACCACGATGACAGTTTTCTCAAAGTGAAGAAGGAATTCCTCTAGCCATCTTATAGCTTTATAATCAAGATGGTTTGTAGGTTCATCTAGAAGAAGTATGTCAGGATTTCCAAAAAGTGACTGTGCAAGAAGCACCTTTACCTTTTCACTACCGTCTAATTCATTCATTTTCCTAGAGTGAAGTTCTTTTTCTATACCAAGACCCATTAACAGCTTCTCAGCATTTGTCTCAGCATCCCAACCGTCCAATTCCGCAAATTCAGCCTCTAACTCGGAGGCTTTTATACCATCCTCTTCCGTAAAATCAGCCTTTGCGTACAGAACATCCTTCTCCTGCATAATTTCATAAAGGCGCTTGTGCCCCATGATAACTGTTTTCAATACTTCACAATCGTCAAATTCAAAGTGGTTCTGCTTTAAAACTGCAAGTCTTTCCCCAGGAGTTATTGAAACCTCACCACTGTTTGCATCAATCTCACCAGACAATATCTTTAGAAAAGTGGATTTTCCGGCACCATTAGCCCCAATTACACCATAGCAATTTCCCGGTGTGAATTTAACATTTACATTTTCAAATAATTTTTTATCAGCGAATCTTAAGCTTAAACCTGTAACTGTAATCAAATCAATATCTTGTTATACGAAAATACCGTATAACGTCTCCCTTCTAATATTTTATGTAAAATATAATACAAGAAATGTACTATAGTATAGTCACTATCATAGTGTACACTATTTAGGCTACATATTAAAGAGATTTTTGAAAGTAGTACAGGTAGTACGGAAATGGAAATAAGCAGAGAGGGAGTGTTACAACATATAGCCATCAGATAAAAGAAGCTGCCTTGTATTAAAGCAGCTCTTCAAAGTTATGGATATACATGCTGCAGTGTGCCATGATTTCTTCCTTGTTATATGAAGAAAAACTGTCGTATACTGCAATGGTTTTTGTGCCAGCGGCATTTGCTCCCTTAAGGGCATCTAGTATGTCCTCGAAGGCTATGCATTGTTCTGGAGGTAATGCCATTTTTTCGGCACTCTTTAGGTATATATCTGGGAAGGATTTGCTTGTCCCAACTTCATCAGATGTGGTGATGGCGTCAAAATATTTAAGGATTCCCAGATTATTAAAACAAGGACATATAAGTTCCCTACAGTTGCTGGTGGCTAGGGAAATTTTTATGCCCTTATTTTGTAGCCTATCTAGCAATTTTAATGCTCCCGGCTTTAGGGGTACAGCAGTACTGTATTGTTCTATGGACATATCGTTCCATTGTTTTTTTATCTCCTCTTCTGTGTAAGGCAAATTGAATCTATTTTTAAAATATGCTGCGGTTTGTTCGTAGGTCAAAGATTCTAATTCCTTATTGAGATTTTCAGGGTAAGCTATATTATGTCTTCCTAAATACAACTTGTCTATTTCTCTCCATACCCACATGGAATCTACCAAAGTTCCATCCATGTCAAAGATAACACCTTTTATATTATCAAATATTTTATTCATATACTTATCCCCATTGTGAATTATTTTGTAAATTAAATATACTTAATAATATTATAGGTAAAAATCCACCTTGTCAATTGAATTTCTAGTAATAATTTGTAAGGAATATGAATATAATGATTTTATGTGGATTTTGTCATGATGTTTCAATTGTATTTGTGTTGTCAATTGTATATAATAAAGGATATGTGTGAGATAATAATTGATGAAAGGAAGGGTGCATATGAGTTTTTATGTATATAATACGTTAACAAGAAACAAAGATGAATTTCAGTCTGTAAATCCTGGGAAAGTTGGTATGTATACATGTGGACCTACTGTGTATAATTATGCTCATATCGGTAACCTTAGGACATATATTTTTGAAGATGTTTTGAAAAAATCACTTGAATACACTGGGTATAAAGTGAAGCATGTAATGAACATTACTGATGTAGGTCATCTTCAATCAGATGCGGATGAAGGGGAAGATAAGATGGCTCTTGGAGCAGCCCGAGAGCACAAAACTGTATGGGAAATAGCAGAGTTCTACGAAAATGCATTTTTAGATGACTGTGCAAAATTAAATATAAAAAGACCTACAGTTATTTCGAGAGCTACTGACAATATAGACGCCATGATCAAGTTTATTGAGAAGTTAGAGGAAAAAGGCTATACCTATAAGGCCAACGGAAATGTATACTACGAGATAGATAAGTTTTCTGAGTACAACAAGCTAGCCAATCTTTCACTAGATGAATTAGAAGCAGGAAGCAGAATAGAGGTAGATCCAAATAAGAAAAATCCTCTTGATTTTGTCCTTTGGTTTACGAATTCTAAGTTCTCAAATCAAATAATGCAGTGGGATTCTCCGTGGGGTAAAGGCTTTCCAGGATGGCATCTAGAATGCTCGGCTATTTCTATGAAGTATCTTGGTGAAAACATAGATATCCATTGTGGAGGTATAGATCATATTCCGGTGCATCATACCAATGAGATAGCACAGTCAGAAGCTGCTATAGGGCACAGATGGGTTAATTACTGGATGCATGGAGAGTTTTTGGTGCTAGACAATGGTAAAATGTCAAAATCCAAGGGAGAATTTTTAACCCTTAGCAGAATCATAGAGCACGGGTTCTCACCACTTGATTATAGATTTTTCTGTTTGCAGTCTAGATATAGAAAGCAATTGCTATTCAGTTTTGATAATTTAAAGGATGCTCAAACTGCATACAGCAGATTAAAAGAAAAGATAGCACTTGTAAAGGGTGCCGTAGAGATGTCTGATACTTTGGATGAAAATAAAATGAAAGTATATGATGATAAGTTCATAAAAGAAATCAGCGACGATCTAAATATGCCAAATGCATTTACTGTTTTATCTGAAGTAATAAAGGCAAAGGATTTGAATAATAAGGAAAAATTTCAACTAATAAAGAAATTCGATACAGTGCTTTCACTGGATTTGGATAAGGTAGAAGCTGAAGCAGACATAAGTAAGGCGGACGTGGATGCGGAACTTATTGATAGACTTATAGCCGAGAGAAAAGAAGCTAGAGAGACTAAAAACTGGGCTAGGGCTGATGAAATAAGGGATGAACTTGCATCAATGAATATTGAACTTCTTGACACAAAAGAAGGAACAACTTGGAAATTAAAATAGTATAGTATTTAATATAGCGACTACATTAGAACTTTTGATGTAGTCGCTTATTGTTATAAACAGAATTGCAGGGTATGTTACAACTGCTAGCCATCAGATAAATTTTTTTTATAACTTTTTATAATGTTAACTTAATATTAATAAAAAAATATAAATATTAATATAAAATTAAAAAATATGATATAATAGATACAAGGGTGACGTATATTAGTAATAATATGGTTAAATACAAAAACTAGAGAAGGAGGAGCCGTATGAATTGCTGGGAAACTTTAGGAGTAGGTCAAAATGCTACAGTAGAGCAGTTGCAAATTATTTATTATAATAAGTTAAGACAATACAGTGCTATGAGTGATAAGGAAAAGCGAGATGAACTAAAGAGAGCATATGATGAGGCACTAAATATAATAAAATGTGATAAAAGGGATGAGATGACTAATGAGTTTTTTATAGAGCTTGATGATTTGTATAAGGATTTTTCTAAGCGCATTAGTTTAACTAATTGGCAACAGTTTATTGATAAACACTATTCAGCCGAAGAAGCATTTAAAATGGGCTGCAATCTTTTGGAATTTTTGCAAACTCATAAGTATTTACCACACGAAGTATGGAAGCTTCTCTCTGAAAAATTTAAATGGAAATATTTCAGGGGAGAATTATACACTAAATTCTCAAAAGAATTTGTAGATTATGTATTAAAGTACTCTAGAAAAGAATTATACGTGGACTACGGTAGAATATACGTAGAAAACAGTGATATAGATTATGATGGCTTTATTGAAGCTATTTCCAATACTATGGAGGCCATATTTAAAGGCAAGGTAGCGGAGGCACAACAGTATTTTAATATTGCTAGAGAAAAACATCCTTCTAGTGTAGATGTGAAAATCATATTTATAAGATATAAAAAGTTAAAGGGCGAATTGGATAGATGTATAGAGTTATGCGATGTGCTTTTAAAGTCAATACCTGAAGAGAAAGTGTTGTACTCCATTAGGGGAGATGCATTTATTAAGAAAAATCAACTTGAGGATGGGTACAATGATTTTAAGAAGGCTTTGGAGCTAGAACCTATAAATAATGAAGATTATTATAATATGGCTTTTGTGTGCTTTATGCTCAGGAAAACAGAAGAGGCAAAAAAATATATAGAGCTAATTGCTGATGATGAAATATACTTGTCCTTGTCAAGAGAGCTTAGCAAGGATATTGACAGATTGGTAAAGGAATCAGAATTGCCTTATATATTGAGCGAATTAAACAAAAATCCAATGAACCTTGATCTGTATAGAAAGGCCTATGACCTTTACTATAACGTAGAGGAATACTACGAGGCGTACAATATTTTAAATAAGTTATCAAAGATAAATCAATTGGATTGGGATTTATATATGAAACAAGCCAACGTATGTATGAAATTGAGAAAGTTAGATGAGGCTCTTTTGGCAGCATACAATGGCAATAAACTTGAGCCCAACAGTTTAGAGAACATCGTGCTACTAGCAGATATTTTAGCACAATTGAACAAAAATGAAGAGGCTCTTAACCAGTACGATTCAGCATTATCAATAAAACCTTATGACCAAGATGTAATTGTAAAAAAGGCATGGGTATTGTACAATGCTGGTAGATTTAAAGAGGCAGAGGAGTATTGCAGAATATTAGATAAGGATAATCAAGAAAGCAATGTGCCCAATTGTGAAAATCTGAGCAATTTAATTGTTTCATTGCTTATTGAACTAGGCAATTATTCTGAAGCTATGTATAAGTGTGAATCCATGTTGATATACAATCCAACTTCAAGGGAAGCTTGGTTAAATAAAATCAAATTGCATAATCGATTAGGTAAGTCTCAAGATGTAATGGAAATGATGGAAGTGATATCTTCTAACTATGGTGATGATGCTAGATTTATTTATGAAAAGGCATCAGCCCTTTACAATATGTCTGCAATTGATGAGGCAAAGGGAATCTGTAAAAAGCTAATTGACGACGAGTTTGTATTCTATGGTCCTTATTATTTGTTAAGCAAAATTTTCTATAAAAATAATAAACTAAAGGATGCGCTTAAGTATGGTTTAATGGCTTTGGAAAAGAGCGCTTTCAATGTAAAGATTATGTTGTTGGTGTCCAAGGTTTATAAGGCTTCTGGGGATAAGGAGAATGCACTTAAATATGTGAATAAAGCTATTATCCAAAACCCAGAATTCGTAGGAGCATATATAGAAAGAATGGACCTGTATATGGATGAGGGTAGATACGAGGAGGCACTAGAAGATGTAACAATGTGTCTTCAGTTAGAAGAATCTCCAATATTGTATTTGAGGCTTGGAATGTTGAATGAAAAAATGGGCAACAATCCTATTAAGTTTTATGATAGAGCTATAGAGATGGACAAGTGTAATATAGACGTGTATTTAAACAGAGGTGTGTATTATGCTAAAGTTGGAAAGCATAAGGATGCTTTTCAGGATTTTGACATAGCTATACAAATTGACAGCTCATCTCCTCTACCATATTATCAAAAGGGTAATATATATATGAAGTCTGGAAAGATGTCTGAGGCTATGGAAGAGTACAATGTGGCCGTGAAGCTTGGTGTAGCTGACTGCGAAATTTACTCAAGGCTTGGTGAATGTTACAGAGCTCGAAATAACTATAAAAAATCTATCGAGTATTGTAATAAAGCTATAGAAAAAGATAGAAGTAAGGTGGATGCCTATAAAA
Organism: Hathewaya proteolytica DSM 3090; assembly: GCF_900142225.1. Classification (GTDB taxonomy): domain Bacteria; phylum Bacillota; class Clostridia; order Clostridiales; family Clostridiaceae; genus Hathewaya; species Hathewaya proteolytica. Next base: position 44,954 of record NZ_FRAD01000007.1, on the reverse strand, counting down.
CACGAGCTATTTCATTCTACAACATTTCAGAGATAAAGCGTGCTCTTGCGGATCTAAATGTTTGTGCAGCATCTAATGAACTAAATAGTAGCTCAAAATCCAGTATATATAAGTACATGGCATACTGCTATAAAAAGTTAAATGATATTAATAATACGGAAGAGTGTTTCAAAAAAGCATTGGAATTTGAACCTAATAACTCAAATCTAAAAGAGGAATATGAGCAATTTTTAAAACAAAATTCTGGTTTTGGAAAATTAAAAGGGATATTTAAGAAAAACTAATAAAAGTCCGGCAATTTAATTTGTTTTATTGCCGGACTTTTTCCTTATAATCTATATTTCTTTTAGAAACTCTTCTCCGATTTTGTAAGCATCACCTGCGCCAAGGGTAATTATGACGTCACCGCTTACACACACTTTTTTCAGATAGCTTACTATCTCGTTAAAGTCATTCATGTACATGCATGGAGTGCCGCACTTGGTTATTCCTTGGCATAGCATTTGAGAGTTTATAATACCTGTATCTTTTTCACGAGCAGGAAATATATCTGTTATGATGAGGTTATCCATTCCTTCAAAGCAAGTGCAAAATTCATTGAACAAGGCATGGGTTCTACTGTATGTGTGAGGCATAAATATACAGTAGATATTCTTATGAGGATAGTTTAATACAGTTTTTATAGAAGCTTTAATTTCTGTAGGGTGGTGACAATAGTCGTCTATAACTGTTATATTATTTTTTACTCCTTTTATCTCAAAGCGTCTGTGTGTTCCTTTGAAGCTCAGCAAACCCTCTTGTATAAGCCTAGTATCTATGCCTAGAAAAAGGTAGGCACTGATGGCTGATAGGGCGTTAAGGATGTTATGCTCTCCAGGAACTGATAATTGGGCATTGAATAGAAATTTGCTACCATCGAACACCTGGAAGGACGCACAGGAGTGATTATCATAGGAAATATTTTTAGCTTGTATACGTCCTTTATTTATTCCGAAATCTATTATATTGCACTTGAAATTGTTGCTTTCTATCACTTGGCAAAGATTTTTGTCCTCGGCATTTGCAACTAGGCATCCGTCGGAGGGTATAAGATTTATGAATTTTTTAAAGGCTGTCTTTATTTCGTCTATATTGTGGTAGTAATCCATGTGGTCTTCTTCTATATTCAGTACAACCCCAACGTAAGGGGAAAACTTTGTGAAGGATTCTCTGTATTCACAGGCTTCAGTCAGTAAATATTGGCTGTTACCTACTAAGATGTTGCCATTTATAGCGTCTAGATTTCCACCTACCAAAATTGTTGGATCTAATTTTGCAGAAAGGGCGATGTGGGCTGCCATGGATGTAGTTGTGGTCTTGCCATGAGTTCCAGAAATAGCAATATTGTATTTGTGTTCCTTCATTAACTCTCCTAGTAGTTCTGCTCTAGTGTATATAGGTAGATTTCTATTTCTTGCCTCTAATAGCTCAGGGTTGTCTTCGCTAATAGCCCACGTGTATATAATTAAATCTGCATCTGAAATATTTTCAGCTTTTTGTCCTATGAAAACTTTTGCTCCGAGTTTTTCAAGTTTATCTGTGGCTTCACTTTTTTTTGAGTCAGATCCAGACACCTTGTAATTTCTATTTAAAAAGATTTGAGCTAAACCGCTCATGCTTATACCGCCAATACCGATAAAAAATATATTAGTATTTTTATTTTTTAATATATCTGATAACATTAGTTTTCCTCCCACTGTAACATAGTTATAATTTAATTAGTAGCTAATATAATATTATATTATAATTATATACAAAAAGAAATGATGTATACGAATAATTTCTAGTTTATAGTGGTTAATTACTGCATAATAGTGTAAAATATAATAATGAACAATGATCGTAAAGTAGATAGAAAAGTTCGTATATTTTAATAAAGGTGATGTCTATGGAGAAAAAATTTACAAGAAATGAGAGAATAAGCGCTATAACAAAACTATTAGTGGAAAATCCAAATAGAATAGTGAATTTAAACACGTTTACTAATATATTAAATGCTGCAAAATCGACTATAAGTGAAGATGTAGTTATCGTGAGGGAAAGTTTAGAAAAGCAGGGATCTGGCAAAATAGAAACTGTTTCTGGAGCTTCAGGTGGTATAAAATACGTCCCACAGGTCAATGAAGATGACAAAGAATATTTTATGAAGGAAATCTGCGAACTTCTTAGGGACAGGGAGAGAATAATTCCAGGGGACTTCCTTTATATGACCGATCTGTTATACCATCCACAAATCGTAGCTAGAGCTGGGCGTTTGTTGGCTAGTAGTTTTAAAGACAAATCTCCAGATTGCATTATTACAGTGGAGACAAAGGGGATTCCTTTAGCTTACGAGGTGGCAAAATGTTTGGGTGTAAACTTAGTCATCGTACGACACGACAATAAAGTTACAGAGGGTGCTACTGTAAGCATAAATTATGTTTCAGGAAGCACAAAGAGGATACAAACCATGACTTTGTCTAGAAAGGCTATTAAAAAAGGAAGTCAGTGTATTTTTATAGATGATTTCATGAAGGGTGGTGGAACTGCCACTGGTATCGTGAACCTTTTAGAGGAGTTTAATTGTAATTTGCTTGGCATAGGTATATTTATAAAAGACATAAGTATGCAGGAAAAAGTAAATATGGAGTATACATCATTGCTTACATTTAATGGCATAGACCAGGATGGAAGCGCTATTATTTGCCCGTGGCAAGAATAAAATATGAATTTTATTTGAACAATAAAAAATAATCGTTAAAAAAGACAATTATTTATTAAATATTTTTAAAATTTAGAAGGGAAATTAATGTTTTTGTAGAATTTATAATGTGGTAGAATAATTATATCATAGTGTAGTTATAACCAATATTGCAATATTGGTTGTATATGGAACTATGTAAACATAATTTTGGGGGTGGACTAATGCAAATTACAGATGTAAGAATTAGAAAAATTTCTTCAGACAACAAAATGAAGGCAATAGTATCAGTTACTTTCGATGGAGAGTTCGTAGTACACGATATTAAAGTTATAGAGGGTAAGAGTGGCCTTTTTATAGCTATGCCAAGTAGAAAAACTCCAACGGGAGAGTTTAAGGATATAACACATCCAATTAACACAGATACTAGACAGAAAATCCAGGACGCTATATTGGATGAGTATGAGAAGGTTAAAAACCAAGTTAGTGTTGATGGGGAAGATTTATTGGAAGAGTAAAGGGCTACTTAGTTGAGATAAAGGGGCTATAGACTTATCGAAAACTATCTTTACAGAGTATGATATTTAGCTGTTAACAGGAAAAATAGTATGATATTTTGATTTTAAATACCTAGCAGTGTTTGCTGCTAGGCATTTGGAATCATATATTGATCATTTTTTACAATACAATTTACCTTGATAATTATTCTGCTATGCTGTTTATGAGAGTGATCCATACTCTATGTTAACAGCTTTTTTCTTTTTATATAACTTTTTCACATCTAAATTCATTTTATAAGGTTGAAAATATTAGTTCTTTGCCATATAATTATATATGGTTTTCTAATTTAAATAATATTTGTATATAAAACGAGGTGTTTGTTTTGAAAAGAAGCGTTGTTGTTCTTGCAGCTGGTCAGGGTACGAGAATGAAATCTTCATTGCACAAGGTTTTACACAAAATTTGCGGTAAGGAAATGATAAATCATGTCATTGATACCATAAGGGAATCTGGTATTGAGGATATAAATCTTGTAGTCGGCAAAGATGCTGAAAGGGTTATGGAAAACACTGCAGATAGAAATATAAGTTATTCTGTTCAAAAGGAACAGCTTGGTACTGGTCATGCGGTTATATGTGCCAATGATTTTTTAAATGATATGCAAGGCAACGTTGCTGTATTTGTGGGGGATGCTCCTTTAATAACAGTTCAAATGGTGCAGGAACTTTTTAAATTTCATGAAGAGGGCCATTATGCAGCCACTGTTATAACATCTGTAGTTGAAGATGCTAAGAAATACGGAAGGATAATTCGCGACTCTAAGGGCCATGTTGAAAAAATCGTGGAGTTTAAGGATTGTTCTTGTGAAGAACTTCAGGTAAAAGAGATAAATTCAGGAATGTATTGTTTTAAGACAGAGTCACTTCAAGAGGCACTTAAAGAACTTAAAAATGACAATGCACAGGGCGAGTATTATCTTACAGATGTAATCAGCATATTAAAGGATAAATCCAATAAAATAGGAGCTTTTCAGGTTCATATAGAAGATATTACCGCAGTGAATTCTAGAGAAGAACTATCTGATGCTGAGCTTATAATGAGGAAGAGAATAAACAAAACACATATGAGCAATGGCGTTACATTGATAGATCCCAACAATACGTATATTCAATGGGATGTTAAGATTGGAAAGGATACTATAATATATCCTAACAATGTTATAGAAGGTGCTACTGTTATAGGGGAGAATTGCACTATTTATCCTGGATGTAGAATAGATAATAGTGATATTTCAAACGAAACTATCATACAAAGTTCAGTTATTATAAATAGCCGTATAGGAAAAAATGCTACAGTGGGTCCTTTTGCGTATATAAGGCCTGAAAGTAGCATAGGTGATAACACAAGAATAGGGGATTTTGTGGAGATTAAAAAGTCTACAATAGGCAATGGTACTAAAGTATCACATTTGACATACATAGGAGACGCCGAGGTTGGTGAAAAGTGTAATTTCGGTTGCGGTACTGTCATCGTAAATTACGATGGCCAATTCAAAAATAAAACTACCATAGGAGACAACGTTTTTATTGGTTGCAACTCTAATATCATTTCTCCTGTGGAGTTAAAGGACAATTCATATATCGCGGCGGGTTCCACAATTACTGAGGAAGTTCCAGAGGGAAATTTAGCGATTGCCAGAACCAGACAAACTAACAAAGCTGGCTGGGTAGAGAAAAAAGGACTAAAGAAATAATAGGAGGGTGACAAATGTCTTTTTCAGAGAAGAATATCAAGATCTTTACCGGTAATTCCAACAAAAAACTGGCTATGGACATAGCAGAAAGACTTGGATTATCACTAGGAAACTCAGAGGTTACTACTTTCAGTGACGGAGAAATTTCAGTAAATATCAACGAAACCGTGAGAGGAAGAGATGTATTCCTAATTCAATCAACTAATGAACCAGTAAACGACAACTTAATGGAACTTCTTATAATGGTAGATGCTATGAAGAGAGCTTCAGCAGGAAGAATAACAGCTGTTATTCCATACTACGGTTATGCAAGACAGGATAGAAAAGCTAAGGCAAGAGATCCAATCACTGCAAAGCTTGTAGCAAATATACTTACTGCTTCAGGTGTAAATAGAGTTCTTACAATGGATTTACATGCTGCGCAGATCCAGGGTTATTTTGATATACCTGTAGACAATTTAATGGGATGTCCAATACTTGCAAATTATTTCATCGAAAAAGGATTCAAGGACAGAGACGATGTGGTAATTATATCTCCAGATTTAGGAAGTGTTACAAGGTCGAGAAAATTTGCTGACAAACTACACGCACCTATTGCTATCATCGACAAGAGAAGACCAAAAGCCAATGTATCAGAAGTTATGAATATTATTGGAGAAGTAAAAGACAAGGTATGTATAATGATTGATGATATGATAGATACAGCGGGAACTATAACAAATGGAGCAGAAGCTCTTAAGAAGATGGGAGCAAAAGAAGTTTATGCTTGCTGCTCACATGCAGTTTTGTCTGGTCCAGCCATCGAAAGATTAGAGAATTCTGTGTTAAAAGAAGTTATAATGCTTCACACTATTGACTTGCCAGAAGATAAGATGATAGACAAATTCAAGATCCTACCTGTGGCACCTATATTTGCAGATGCAATAAATAGAATTCACGAGGATGTATCGGTAAGTAAATTATTTGAGGGATAAAAATAAGGGGCTAAAACTTAGTTTTGCTAAGTGAGCCCTTTTTTTACTATGAAAATCAAGGGTATTTATGAAATATTAAATTTTGTTTAAAAAATATTTATTACTTTTTCTATAATTATCACACAAAGGACAAATTTTGTGGTAAATTAATATATATAGTTCTATACTTTTTTTGAATGGAGATGTTAAGATGGATGGGTTAATTGCAAAGGTATTAATAGTAGATGATGACATAAATATTTGCGAAGTAATAAAAATGTATCTTGAAAATTCGGGATATAGTACTGAAATCGCTTACAATGGCAAGGAAGCGCTTGAAAAATTCAGTCAGTACAAACCGGATATTGTAATCTTGGATATAATGCTTCCATATATAGATGGTATTGACGTATTAAAGGAAATAAGAAAAAACAACGAGGTACCAGTGATATTGTTGAGCGCAAAGGGAGATACCTTTGACAAGGTTTTAGGACTAGAACTAGGTGCTGATGATTACATGGTAAAACCTTTTGAACCTAAAGAACTCATTGCTAGAGTTAAAGCTGTCATGAGAAGGTACAATTCAGATAATACCAATAAAGAGGTTATAAAGTATGATGATTTAAGCATTGACATTAATTCTTATATAGTAGTATACAAGGGAGAGGAAGTAAAAATGCCTCCTAAGGAATTTGAACTTCTGTACTATTTAGCAAGCAATAAGAATAAGGTATTTACAAGGGAACAGCTTTTATGTGAAGTATGGGGATATGACTATCCCGGAGATTCAAGAACAGTTGATGTACACGTTAAAAGGTTAAGAGAAAAGCTTCATGGAACTTTAAAATGGCAGATTGAAACAGTGTGGGGAGTTGGCTACAAGTTTGAGGTGAAATAGTTGAGAAAGAACAGCTTATTTACTAAGATGGTTGAGACATATATGTGCATTGTTATTGCCAGTTTTATAGTAGTTACAGTGGTGTTGGCAATGTGGTTTAAGGACTATTATATAAAGCAGATTAAAAAGCAAATAGACGATCAAAGAGCGGTGATAGCCAACAAGGTGCAGATGTATAGAAATGGCTTTGTTTCCTATGAAGAATTGGAGCAGCTTCTTGTAGTTACATCGGGTTATTTTAAAGCTGATGTATGGGTATACGATTATCATGGCTTTATATGTTGTGTCTCAAAAAAAGAACAGCAGAATCTTTTGGGAAAATATCTTCCCAAAAATATAAGGACAAATGGAAAAATAGATGGATGCTATGAGTTGAAAACTACCTTTGAAAATATATATAATGACCCTGTTTACAGCCTTCAGTTTCCCTTAATAAGAGGAACTACCGATTATATGGGTGGAGTAGTTGTGAATATACCCTTCGAAAATATAAGTGGACCATTGAACAGGTTTTATTGGGTTATTTGGGTGGCTGCACTGGTGGTTATGATAGGCTCATGTATAGCGATATACATATTTTCACAAAGGACAATTATTAAGCCACTGAATAACATTAATACAGTGGCAAAAAAGATAGCTAAGGGTGAGGTTGATAAGAGAGTTGAAAACAACTCTGAAGATGAAATAGGTGAGCTCAGCAGTTCCTTTAATTATATGGCAGATTTTTTAGAAAAAATTGAGGAGAACAGAAAGCAGTTTATGTCAAATGTTTCCCACGAAATAAGATCTCCTATAACCTCTATTAAGGGTTTTATTGGGGCCATGTTGGACGGTGTTGTCCCAAAGGAAAAACACGACTATTATCTTCAATTAACCTACGATGAAATACAGAGGCTCACAAGGCTTGTAAATGAACTTTTAGATTTATCTGCACTGCAGGATGGAAAGTTTAAGCTTATCATTGATGAATTAGATATTAATGAGCTTATAAGGGTTACGGTTATAAAATTTGAGAGCAGAGTAATAGAGAAAAATCTAAATATTGATGTTTTATTCCATAAGGATAAATCTATGGTCTTAGGTGATAGGGACAAATTGGCACAAGTACTCACAAATTTATTGGACAATGCTGTGAAGTATTCGGATGAAAGTACGACTATAAGTGTACGAGTAAAAGAAAAAAACAAAAAATATGTTGTGTCTGTGAACAACAAATGTGAGCCTATACCTGAAGAGGAATTAAATAAATTATGGCAAAGGTTTTATAAAGGTGACAAATCGCGAACTGTTAAAAACAGTTCCGGATTAGGCCTTTCTATTGTGAGAGAAATACTTACTCAGTTAAATCAAGAGGTTTGGGTTGAGAACGAGGATGGAGGCGTAACATTCTCCTTTACCCTTGACAAGGTTAAATAAAGTGAATAGTGGAAGGGATAAAATGAAGGAAAAATCTGATGCATTAACTAATACCAATGCTAATAATGACAATTTGGACGTTTCTGCAATAAAATTCAGAAAGAACGAATTTAAATCCTATATGCGATTATGGGTGGTGGGTATATTATTCCTGTCAGTTACAATTGTATGTGCATTTTTGTTTTACCGCTCTCATACCAAAAATTACGAAGTGGCTAAAAGCGTTATACTTAAAGAAAAAAGTGGATCGCTTTATGCTGACATAACTAAAATCGAGTCAAGCAATGTAAGTATATCAAATTGTGTGGTGGTATGTGCGGATGATTACAAGGATATAGGACTTATTTTAAATAATAATGAATATGTAGTAACTAACCTTAAGCTTATATCTAAAGCAAAGAATATTTTTGTTAAATTACCTGGTGGTGGTATACTAAAGGGTGACATGATAGACAGTGATAAGCATAGAGGACTAGCGTATTTAAAAATGATTCCATACTTAAGTGGAGAAGAGGAAAATCTAGAGGATTTAGACCCAAAGCAATATATTCATTACAGTCAGTTGCTGGATTTAAATAAAAGAACATTTATCGAAAAAAAATTGGACAGAAGAAATATTATGATTGGCGGGCAGGATGTTTATTGCATTACTGCCAACGTGGAAGAGAGAAATATCACTTCTGCCGAAGAATACTATTTGCGTGGGATAGTATTGTGCAATCAATACGGAAACGTTCTAGGTGTTGATTTTATAAATGGACTTGAAATGAAGCCCGATGATATTTATAGTTTTGTGGATATGGACTTCATAGGTCAGGCTGTGAAAAGGGTTTCTGACGATGCGTATATGATGATGAAAAAACTGGGTATGGAAGTCAGCTCTGCCACTAATAAGGACAAATTTGTAGGTATATACGTAAAAAACATTGAGGATAAGAGTCCTATGTGCGTATCAGGGGTTTTTCCTACAGATATCATAACCAGCTTACAAGATAACAACATATTGAGCATGGAGCAATTTATATCTTTGTTGGGAATGTATAAAAATAATAATAAACTACGGATAAAGGTATTGCGAAATGACCAAGTTATACAAAAAACAGTAATTGTAAATTCAAACTAACTTTTTAAGCTTTAGATGGAGTAACATTTATCTAAAGCTTATTTAGATACCAAGGAGGAATTGGATGTTTTTGATAGTGGGATTAGGAAATGTTGGAAAGGAATACGAAAAAACTCGCCATAATATAGGCTTTGATGCTATAGAAAGTTTTAGTGAAAGGTATAATATACCAATTAATGGGGAAAAATTTAAAGGTACCTATGGTGAAGGCAGAATAAATGGAGAAAAAATAATTTGTTTAAAACCTTCCACTTATATGAACCTTAGTGGTGACAGTGTAAAGTTAGCCATGGATTATTATCATATTGATTTTAATAATCTTATTATATTGTATGACGATATTACTCTTGAACCGGGAAAAGTGAGAATTAGGGCAAAAGGAAGTGCCGGAGGGCATAACGGTATAAAGGATATAATAAAAAAGCTTGGCAGCGATAGTTTTTTTAGAATAAAAATTGGTGTAGGTGCTCCAAAGGACAATCTTGTAAACCATGTTATAGGAAGATTTTCTAAGGAGGATAGAAATTGCGTAGAAAAAATATTGAATATATGCCCAGATATTATTCAGTGCATTCTTGAAAAAGGAATTACAGAAGCCATGAACCAATACAACGGTGTAGACTACAGAAAAGCTGAAATATAATGGTGAGGTGCGTTTTATGAGATATAAAGGAATAATTGAACCTCTTATAAGGGATTCGTCGTTTCAAGAGGTTACAAAGTGTATCAGAAGTGACATCTATCCCGTGGAGATAGATGATATATCTGATTCAGCACGTGCCCTCGTTACAAGGGGCATTTATGAGAGCACAGAGAAATCAATACTGGTGTTGTGCCACAATGATATAGAGGCTAGAAATATGTATGAGGATCTTAGTATACTTGTTCCCAATACATATTTTTTGCCATGCAATGATATCGGTTTTTACAACTTAGATGCTATTTCTGGGGATGTAAGGTGGGAAAGACTAAAGGTTTTGCAAAAAATATTGGAAGACAATAAAAAAATAGTTGTCACAACCATGGATGCTGTGACGAGAAGATTTATCCCAATAAATATGTTTCAAGATAATGTATTTAAGCTTTCAGTAGGGGATGTGGTGGAAACAAATGCCCTAATAAAGAGACTTATAAATATAGGCTACGAAAGAGTTCTTACTGTGGAGCAAAAGGGTCAATTTTCTATGAGAGGTGGAATAATAGATATTTTTTCACCAGTAAACAGTATGCCTTATAGAATAGAATTATTTGATGATGAAATAGACTCTATCAGAATGTTTAATGCTGAGACTCAAAGGAGTACTGATAAGGCATTTGTGGTGAATATTTTCCCTGCAAAAGAGGTTATCTTATATGATGAAAATATAGAGCGGGGTATCAATTTAATTGAATCAGAGCTGGAATCCATATCAGAGGTGTTTAAAAAGGAAAATTTGAGAGAGGAACTTCAGAAGATAAGAACCATAACAAACATGAACTTAGAAGCTTTGAGGGAGAAATCCACCTTTGAAAACATAGATAGCTATTTGCCATATTTTTATGAAGAAACATCAAGTCTCTTAGAGTACATGGGGGACGTCCTAGTGGTGGTTGACGAGCCCAAGAGAAGTGTAGGAAGACTTGAAGCCATCTATAACCAATTTAACTATGACTACAATCTCTACATTAACAGAGGAGACATATTGACTGGTCAGGCAAATTTAATAATAGAGAAAGATAAGGTAATTGATAGCATTGAGAAAATGCCATTGATCACCTTTCAAGGCATTGTGAAACCTCTTAATGAGTTTAAAGCAGTTAAAAATATCAGTATTAACGCCATTACTTTAAATGGGTTCAATGGACAACTGGATTTACTATATGATTATATAAAAGAGAAAAAGTCGCTTAATTATAAAACAGTTATTTTTTCAGGAAGCAAAAGTAGAGGTCTTAGACTAATAGATACCCTTCGAGAGAGGAATATAGAAGCAGTTTATAGGGAAAAAGCAGAGGAGCTTTACCAGGGTGAAGTAATAGTAACGGAAGGTGTACAACATAAAGGATATGAATTTCCTGAGTTAAATTTGGCAGTGGTATCTGATAGGGACTTCTTTGGAGAGGTTAGAAAAAAAAGCGTAAAGAAAAAGCCAAAGAAGGGTGTAGGAAAAATTAAAAGTTTTACAGAACTGAAGCCAGGGGATTATGTGGTCCATGAGAGCAATGGTATAGGTGTATATAAAGGTATAAAGCAAATTGAGATAAAGGGTATAAAAAAGGACTACTTGGATATCGAATATGCTGGCAGCGATAAATTATATGTTCCAGTGTACCAATTAGATCTTGTTCAAAAATATATTGGCTCAGAAGGAAAAACACCTAAGGTAAATAAACTAAGTAGCATAGAGTGGACAAAGGCAAAGAAAAAAGCTAAAAAGGCAATAGAGGAAATCGCAGAAGAGTTAGTAAAATTGTATGCAGAGAGAAGCCTGGTGAAAGGCTACAAGTATTCAGGTGACAATGTATGGCAGAAGCAGTTTGAAGAAGAATTCCCTTATGTGGAGACTGATGATCAAATAAGTGCCATAGAAGATATAAAAAGAGATATGGAATCCGAAAAAATCATGGACAGACTTCTTTGCGGAGATGTGGGTTATGGTAAAACAGAAGTGGCATTAAGGGCTGCCTTTAAGGCTGTTATGGATGGAAAACAAGTTGCGGTACTTGTACCAACTACCATATTAGCAAAACAGCATTATAGCAATTTTCTAAAAAGGTTTTCTAGTTTTCCTGTAAATGTAGACATGGCATGTAGATTTAGAACTCCTTTGGAACAGAAAAAAACCCTAAAGAACCTTAGTGATGGTAGCCTTGATGTGATCATAGGTACCCACAGAATACTTCAGAAGGACGTAAAGTTTAAGGATCTTGGTCTTCTTATAGTTGATGAGGAGCAACGCTTCGGGGTGAAGCACAAAGAAAAAATCAAAGAGCTAAAGAAAAATGTAGATGTACTGACCTTATCCGCGACGCCTATACCAAGAACTCTTCATATGTCTCTTACAGGGGTGAGGGATATAAGTGTTATTGAAACTCCGCCGGAGGAAAGATTCCCAATACAAACTTATGTGGTAGAATTTAACGATCATATGATAAGAGATGCTATTATACGTGAGATATCAAGGGGAGGACAGGTATTCTTTGTTTATAATAGAGTTGAACATATACATGAAATGAAGAGTTATTTAGAAGAACTAATACCCGAGGCCAGGATAGGTGTAGGGCACGGCCAGATGACTGAAAGGGAATTGGAAAATGTAATGGTGGATTTTATGGACAATAAATATGATATATTGTTGTGCACTACCATTATTGAAACAGGCATAGATATTCAAAACTGTAATACAATGATAATTTATGATGCTGATAAGATGGGGCTTTCACAACTTTATCAGCTGAGAGGAAGAGTTGGCAGATCTAATAGAATCGCATATGCCTACTTTACATATAAGAAGGACAAAGTTATTACAGAAGTGGCAGAAAAAAGATTGAAGGCAATAAAAGAGTTTACGGAGCTAGGGTCTGGATTTAAAATTGCCATGAGAGATTTAGAAATAAGAGGAGCAGGAAACATGATGGGTTCTGCTCAGCATGGACAAATGGCTACCATTGGCTACGATTTGTACTGTAAGATGTTAGAGCAAGCTGTGGCAGAATTGAAGGGTGAAGTAGATGAAGAAAAGATGGAAACTTCTATTGAAATCAAAATAGATGCTTATATTCCAGATACCTATGTTTCATCACCATTGCAAAAAATTGATATATACAAGAAAATTGCTGCTATTGCCGAAACTCAGGATGTTGAGGATATTAGGGATGAACTAATAGACAGATACTCTGATATTCCAACGGAAGTAAATAACTTAATTGAAATCTCTTATATGAAAAGCTTGGCAAACAAGTTGGGAGTATGTGATATAAAAGAAAATGACGATAAAATCCTTTTTGTATTTGCTAGCAGAGATAAGTTGAGTAAAAACATCATAAATAGGATAATGAACAATTACAGAAACAAGCTAATGATAAAAATGGATGAAAAACCAGTGGTGATGTACAATATAAACTCTGTGAAAAGAGAAAAAATGTTAACAAAACTAATAGAAATATTCACAGATTTACAATGTCATGTTTAAATATTCTAATCAATGTGATAAAATATAGCATAAGAGCTTAACTAAATTAAAATAACTAAAAATTTGCGTACACAGTACATCATTAGGAAAAGGTGGGAAAACAATTGAAGAAAAGCAGAAAAATTATAAGCGCGGTACTTACACTATGCTTGGGACTTAGCATAACAGGCTGCAAAATGATAGAAAAAACGCCTGAAAGAATAGCAAAGCAAGTTGTATTTAAATTTGATGGGAAAAAGGTTTTGAGAGGTGATATAGATTCTAGAATAACATACCTTCGAAATTCATTGGAAAGCAGATATGGAAAAGATTTTGAAAAAAAGAAGGAAGCCCAAGAGCAATTACTGTTAGCAAGGGAAAATGTATCTAACGTCCTAATCAAAAATATGATTATTGACAAAAAAGTTAAAGAGTTAAAGCTTAAAGTTGATTTAAGTAAGGTAGATGAGGCCTGCGAAGCTAAATTCAAAGAAACTAAGGATAGTTTCAAAACGGAAGAAGAGTATAAAAAAGCTTTAGAAACAGAAAAACTCACAGAGGCAGTTTTAAAAGAAAGACTAAAAGATGACATAATAGCACAAGCTAATCTTGATGCCTTGTTTGCATATTACACCAAAGATGTGAAGGATGTGGGAGAGGATAAGGCAAAGACTTACTATGCTGCTAACCCTGATGAATTCACAGAGAAACAGAATGGATACAATTTATCACAGATAGTTTTAAACTCTAAAGAGGATGCCAATGCTGTAAAGGCAGAGCTTGATAAGGGAGCAGATTTTGAGAAACTTGTGGCTGAAAAGAGTGTAGATGAGGAGTCTAAGAAAAAGAAGGGTAAGGTAGACTTTATTCCTGCAAAACAAATTATGTATTCAAATCCCTATACAGAGTGCTCAACTAAAAAAACAGGAGATATAGTGGGACCTGTAGAGTCAGAAGGAAAATTTTATGTAATAAAAGTAGTTGAGAAGATTGATACTCCTGCAAAGCCTTTCAATGAGGTCAAGGAAGAAATTATTAAAAAGCTTACAGATGAAGAAAAACAAGCAAAATATGCTGAAGAGGAAAAGAAATTTATTACTGAAATGCAAAAAGATTTAAAGGTATACAAGGATAATTTAAAATAATAGCGTGAGTAAAGAGAAGTCATTATGGCTTCTCTTTATTTTTGAAAATAATTTGGAAAACCAGTACAAACTTGAATAAAAATATAAAAATGACAAATAATACTTTCATAGGCAAAAGATATGTAATTAATTCAATGTACATAAGAGAAAAGGAGTATGAGACATGAAGGCAACTGGAATTGTAAGACGAATTGATGATTTAGGAAGGGTGGTAATACCAAAGGAAATAAGAAAGACCCTTAGGATAAGGGAGGGTGATCCTCTAGAAATATTCACTGATAGAGATGGTGAGATAATACTTAAGAAGTATTCTCCTATGGAGGAACTTGGAAACTTTGCAAAGGATTATGTGGAGGCTTTACAGCAAGCAACTGGCGGAAATATTATAATTACTGACAAAGATTGCATTATTGCTGTGGCAGGAGCTCCTAAAAAAGAGTATATAGATAAAAAAATTAGCGCTGATTTGGAAGACCTTATGGAGGAAAGAAAAACGGTGATACTTGGCAAGGGTTCTGGTAAGGTAATAGAGCTTTATCACGATGAGCCTGTGGAAAAATATAAATATCAAGTGGTTTCTCCTATTATAACAGCTGGGGATACAGTTGGCAGTGTGGTTTTTTACACTGAAACTGAGGATGAAAACTTTGGAGAACTCCAAGTTAAACTAGGAGAAACGGCAGCAACTTTTCTTGGAAAACAGATGGAATAGTTTATTTTTAGGGTATGGAATTATATTCCGTATCCTTTTTTTACGGAGTAGGACTTCAATATCAAATGTGTTGTAATAATAAAATACTAAGTGAAATAAACTTTAATAAGGTGAAATATCGTTGAAATCTACATTCAATGAATAATCCAATCTAGATGAAAGAGAGGTGAAATGTGGTGGGACCACGGATGATATGTTAGAACCCGCCACTAAATCATGAAAAAACAAACCTTAATTAAAGGAACTTTAATCCTTGGTATGGCTGGAGTGTTCGCAAGATTTCTTGGGCTATTTTTCAGAATTCCCATGCAAATTCTTCTTGGAGATGAAGGAATGGGGTATTATCAAATGTCATATCCCTTGTATATGACATTTATAGCTGTATCTTCGGGGATCCCCATAGCTGTTTCTAAAATAATATCTGAGATGAGCGTGACCAATGATATATGCGGTATGAAAAGAGTTGTACGAGGAAGTTTTTATATAATGATTCCTATAGCTGCTTTTTTTTCTATTGTCTTGCTTATATTTGCTAAAAGTATAATATTGTATCTAAACTGGGATATGAGATCCTACTATGCTTTGATTGCCACTGCCATGGCACCTATTTTTGTGGTTATTATGGGGGTATATAGAGGTTTTTTTCAAGGACTACATAATATGACTCCCACAGCAGTATCTCAAATATTAGAGCAAATTGGAAGGGTCTTAGGCGGCGTTGCTTTGGCCTACATATTTATTGATAGGGGATTAGAGTATTCAGCAGGGGGGGCGGCACTTGGTGCACTTGTTGGAGCTGTTATAGGATTGCTGTATTTGCTTATAAAATTCAATAAAAGTGTGAAGATAGATTTATACGAAAAGGATAAACCCTCATTGTCCACAAAGGAGTCCAAACATATAATAAAAAAAATATTAAAAAATGCAGTTCCATTTTCCTTTGGTTCTGTTATAGGAACTATTATGAGTCTTGTGGATTCAATTATTGTGCCTAGCAGGCTTGTTTTGGCGGGGCTTACTACTAGGGAATCAGCTATACTGTATGGGCAGCTAACTGGCAAGGCTTCTACTATAAGCAACGTCCCACTGGCACTTTCTATGGCAGTTTGTACTACTATAGTCCCAATAATTGCTGAGGCTTATGTAAAAAATAATAAAGCTGAGTTAAAAAATAAAATAGAGACATCTATAAAAATGGGATGTGTTATTTCTATACCTTCAGCTATGGGTTTGTTTTTTTTAGCATTTCCTGTGATAAATTTAATTTTTAGAGGAGATGCGGGAGGCTATGAGATATTAAAATACATGGCTATTTCAATTCCCTTTATTGTAATGACTCAATGCACTACAACTGTGCTGCAAGCTACAAACAATTTTTATGAACCTATAAAAAATCTTACAGTGGGGTGTGCTGTCAAAATAGTTCTTACATATGTTTTGACTTCAATCCCTAACATAAATATATACGGTGCAGTCATAGGTTCCACAGTGGGATATATAGTAACTTGTATACTAAATATGAGGTTGATTAAAAAGAGGTTAGACTTAAAAGTGAGTATATATAAGACTACAATAAAACCTATGTATGCAGCAACTTTTATGAGTATAGCCGTTATATTATCATACAAATATTTTATAGATACTATTAAAAGTTATAATATTGCTTGTATTGGGGCTATATTAGTGGGTATAATAGTTTATGGCATATTTATATTTATATTAGATATTGTTTCTTTAAAGCAAGTAAAGAAAAGAATTATGAGAAACAGAATTTAAACAATGGAGGGAATTTATGATAAAGATAGTAGGACTAGGTCCTGGGGATAAAGAATCTCTTACCATGGGCACAATAGATTGTTTAAAGCAGTGCAAAAATATTTTTTTTAGAACAGAAAAACATCCCACTGTGGATTATATAAAAGACTTGGGTATTAATTTTCATTGTTATGATGACGAATATGAAAGTAAGGAGAGTTTTGACCAAGTATATCAATCCATTGCTAGAGATTTAATATGCAGAGAGAAAAAACTAGGAGATATAGTTTATGCAGTGCCAGGCCACCCCATGGTAGCTGAAAAATCTGTAAGATTGCTTATTGACATTTGTACTGCAGAGAATATAAAATATAGTATACTACCAGCTGTAAGTTTTCTAGAAGCTATGATGCAAGCTCTTCACATTGATCCAGTACAAGGTTTGAGGGTTATTGATGCTTTTGAAGCGAGGAACTGCAAATTAAGCAATAAAGAAGCTGTGGTCATTACTCAAGTATACAATAAGTTTATGGCCTCAGAGGTAAAGCTTGCCCTATGCGAGTACTACCAAGAGGAAGAAGAAATATACTTTGTAAGAGCTGCGGGTATTAAAGATGAAGAGAGCATAAGGAAAATCAAGATATACGAGTTAGATAGACAGGATGATATAGATTATCTTACATCCTTATATATCCCTGCTGGTATAAAAGCCTATGGAGATTTTTATGAACTAGTGAGTATAGTGAAAAAGCTTAGACAGCCCGATGGATGCCCCTGGGATAAAGAACAAGATCATTTTACAATTAAGAAAAATCTTCTTGAGGAGTGCTACGAGCTAATAGAAGCTATAGAAAATAGGGACGAAGAATCCCTTATTGAAGAACTTGGGGACGTACTTTTTCAAGTGGTATTTCACTCTCAAATTGGTAGCGATGACGGATATTTCAACATATATGACGTAACAGATAGAATATGTAGAAAGATGATTGAAAGACATCCACATGTATTTAGCAATTTAAGTCTTGACAGCACGGAAAAAGTGTTAGATAATTGGGACAGCATAAAAAAGCAAGAACAAGGATTGAAGACTTATACCGATGAATTAAATCATGTAGCAAAAACTCTTCCTGCTCTTATGAGAGCAGAAAAGGTTCAAAAGAAAGCAGCCAAAGTTGGCTTTGATTGGAATTGTGTTGAACCAGCCTTAGAGAAGGTGAAGGAAGAATTTTACGAGTTGCTTCAGGTATATAATTGTGAAAATATGTCAAGAATACTAGATGAAGTTGGTGATTTACTGTTTTCAGTTGTGAATGTGTGCAGATTTCTTAACATAGATGCTGAAGAAGCCTTATCTCACACCACAGATAAGTTTATTAAAAGATTTAGCTTTATTGAGGATGCTGCAAGGGAAAAAAACATAGATATGAAATCTATGACCTTAGAACAGATGGATGAACTTTGGGAAGAAGCAAAAAAATAAAGAATGTCGTTATATTGCTATTTATATAGCTTTATATAAAAAAATATTGTGAAAAAGAAGGATTTTATTAATCCTTTGGAGAATAAGCTATTTTATGGTGTGTGAAATACACATGTCAATTTAAGGAGGTAACTAAGGTGAATAAAGCGGAACTAATTACAATTATGAGTGAAAAAGCAAATTTAACTAAGAAGGATACTGAGGCAGCATTAAAGGCATTTATTGAAGCTGTTGAGGAAACTCTTGAGAAAAACGAAAAAGTACAATTAATTGGATTTGGAACTTTTGAAACAAGACAAAGAGCTGAGAGAGAGGGCAGAAACCCTAAGACTAAGGAAACTATAAAAATACCAGCATCAACAGCTCCAGTTTTCAAAGCAGGAAAAGAGTTCAAAGAAAGAGTTAATAAATAGTTTTTACTATCTTAAAGCTTGGATTATTGTACATAGTCTAGGCTTTTTGTTTTATTAAGGTGGGATAATATGAGATTAGACAAGTATCTTAAGGTATCTAGGATTATTAAGCGAAGAACAAAGGCAAAAGAGATTTGCGACAGCGGTAGAGTTTACATCAATGATAAGGTTGCAAAACCCAGCACAGAAGTTAAAGAAGGAGATGTCATCTCCATTGTATTTGCTAAAGACACGTTAAAAGCGAAAATAGTCAACATAGCTGAACATGTTAGAAAAGAAGAGTCAAAGCAGATGTATGAAATTATTTCTGGTGCAGATGCAGAAGAATAATCTAAAATAAAAATAGTGAACACAAGAAGAATTGAAGTTAGAAAAAGGACACTTTTTATAACTCTCAATTCTTTTTTCATTAATGGAGAAACTTTTGTGCATTAAATTTACCCGTAGGCATATATATATATTGATATTTATATTTGTAAAGGGAGGCAGTTGTCATGGAAGTGGCGACTAAAAATGTATGGAATCAAGAAAAGATAATAAGCTTCTAGAAAATAAGGGCAATATAGATATTGTAGATAGAAAAAGGATTAATATAACAGGGGTTTGCGAAGTTATCAATTTTAATGAGGATGAGATAAATCTCAGCACAAATTTAGGTGGATTAAACATAAAGGGAGAGAATTTAAAGATGAATAAACTAGATGTTGCCAATGGGGAAGTGAGCATTATAGGGACAGTTAACTCCCTTACGTATAAGAATAATAAGAACTACAATAAAAAAGACAGTATTGTAGCTCGATTATTTAAATAATGATTTTAAATTTAAAGTTTCAACTCACCTTATTTGTTTTTAGCCTTTTATCAGGTATAATGATAGGTATATTTTTTGACATATATCGTATGATAAGAGGCATAAATTCCCCCAATAATATCATCACCTTTATTGAAGATCTGTTATTTTGGCTATTGATGTCTACAATTGTATTTATTTTTCTGTTGTACACTAATTATGCATATGTTAGTATATATGTGTATGTATTAATTTTTTTTGGAATGTATTTATATTTAATGCTATTCAGTCGATATATATTAAAGACACTTATAATTCTTAAAAATATCCTATTGAAAGTTTTAAGGATTACATTCAAAAACTTGTTTTTTGTCTTCGAATTGATTTTTAGCGGTTTTAAGAAAATATTTATTAATAAATAATTTACCAAATGTGAAAGGTGTGATATACTATGAAAAGGTTAAAAAAGAAAAATATATTATATGTAGTTGCCATAGTATACGTCCTTTATACCTTTGCGAGTCAAGCTATTACTTTGCAAAATCAAAAAAAAGAAATAGCAAAATACAACCAAGAATTGCAGAGGGTTAAAGCTGAGAATCAGCAGCTGCAAGATGATGCTAGCATAGCCGATACAGATGAATATTCTGAGCGCCTTGCAAGAGAACGCTTAGGTCTGGTGAAGGATGGAGAGGATATCATTATACCAAAGAAGTAGTAGGATTTTTAAAATACATTTTTATAAATATTTTTGTTTAATTTAAGGAGGATACTTTTTCAATGTCTTTACAACCAGGAAACATTTTAGAAGGCAAAGTGGTTAATATTACAAAATTCGGTGCATTTGTTGAGGTGGAGGATAAAATAGGTTTACTACATATATCTGAAATATCTAAGACCTTTGTGAAAGATATTACGAAACATTTGCATGAAAATGATGTAGTAAAGGTTAAGATCATAGGTATAGATGATTCGGGGAAAATCAGCTTATCAATAAAACAAGCTGAAGAAGAGATGGCAAAGAAGGCTAATGCACCGAGAGAGATTGATTGGGACAAGGAGAAAGAAAAATGTAAAGTCAGTCCCACGAATTTTGAAGACAATCTTTCTAAGTTTTTAAAAGAAAGTGAAGAGAGATTCAAGGAAATGAAGACTTACAAGCTATCCAAGAATCAGAGTACAAGTAAAAAAAGAGCAAAATAGCTTTAAATTTAAAGAACCTTGATAAAAGGTTCTTAATTATTTTTACTAAAGATTTTTTTTATAGAAATTTAAATTTATAAAAAAGTGTTGACATGAAAAACATATTAATATATAATAACACTTGTCGTTGGTTTCATAAAACCAATACAAGGTTATTTATGCTGGAGTGGCGGAACAGGCAGACGCACAGGACTTAAAATCCTGCGGGACTAACCTCCCGTACCGGTTCGATTCCGGTCTTCAGCACCATATAATAACGCGGGGTGGAGCAGTTGGTAGCTCGTCGGGCTCATAACCCGAAGGTCGTAGGTTCAAGTCCTGCCCCCGCAACCAATGTGGCGGAATAGCTCAGCTGGCTAGAGCATTCGGTTCATACCCGAAGTGTCGTAGGTTCAAGTCCTATTTCCGCTACCATTTTTTTTATTTTAAAATTCAATATGCTGGAGTGGCGGAACAGGCAGACGCACAGGACTTAAAATCCTGCGGGACTAACCTCCCGTACCGGTTCGATTCCGGTCTTCAGCACCAAAACACTAGAATTTCTATGGAACTCTAGTGTTTTTTGATATTATATAGGTAGGAGGGTGGGGCTGTATAAGTATAGCCTGTGGAGATAAAATGAATATTGAAAAGAAGAGAGCCTTTATTATTGACTTTGTTTATGCTGTTATTGTTATAATGCTTGTATACATAGGTATAAAATACGTTGTACCTAAATTTATGCCTTTTATAATAGGGTTAGCCGTTGCCATGATATTAAAACCTTTGATAAATTTTATCTCAAGGAAAACGGGCATAAAGAGAAAACCGGTAGCTATGATTATGGTGCTAATCTTTTACGTAGTTATAGGAAGTATACTTACCCTTATATCTATAAAATTGTTTGGATCTTTAAGGGTGGTATTGGGTAAAATTCCCGATATGTACTCAGAAACAATAAAACCTGCCATTTTGGATTTGTTTACAGCTCTACAGAACAAATTATCATCCATTGATCCATCTTCGGCCAAAGCAGTACAAAACATTGTAGATAATTTTTCAGAGCATTTGGGTGGTATAATATCCACTATTTCTTCAGGTCTCTTAGGAGTGCTTTCATACACGGCGTTTTTACCTGGGATTGTTATAGGCATTGTATTTTCTATAATATCTTCCTTCTTTTTTGCTGTAGACTATGAGAAGGTAACAGGTTTTATATTAAAGCAGCTTTCACCTAAAGTGAAAGATATTTTGTTTTCAATAAAGAATTACGTTGTGGGTACAGTGCTACAATTTATAAAAGCCTATGGAAAAATAATGTCCATAACTTTTGTGGAATTATTTATAGGGTTTACCATACTGAGAATAGAAAATGCCTTTACTATTTCTCTGATAATTGCCTTGCTAGATATAATGCCAGTGTTAGGTACTGGAGGAGTAATGATTCCCTGGGTGCTTGTAGAGATAATTAAAAGGAACTTCCCTTTGGCATTTGGATTGGGGTTATTATACATAGTAATAACAATTATACGAAATATTATAGAGCCTAAGATCGTAGGGGATGAGGTTGGATTACATCCATTGATAATGCTTATATGCATGTTCCTAGGTGTAAAACTTTTTGGGGCTCTTGGATTGTTCCTTATGCCAATAACTGTGGTGGTCATAATCAATTTAAATAGTACAGGAAAGATAAATTTATTTAAATAAAGAATAAGGTTTTACGAAATCTGTAGAGTTTTCTACAGATTTTTTTTATAAAAAATATATCGTAATATGTCTTACGAAAGTTCATATTCATGTACATAAAACGACAAAAATATCTCAAAACAACTGGTATAATATGGATACAAAAATATCTAGTGAGGTGTTATTATATGCAATATGGAATAGAGATATTACCTTATAAACGTTCAAAACAAAAGAAGAGTGATGAGGGAGGCAAAAATAAAAAACAAAGAGTGTTAGAAGCTGCCAAACCCTATATATTTTTTGGGTTACTCACTTTTTTATTTTCTAGAGTAAGGCTCATAAATGGAATGGCCCCTTTTGGCATCGCTTTTATACTTTGCATGGCAACGGGTGTGTCTAAGGAGATTTTTATATCAGTGAGTGTATCAGGAATTTTAGGTTACCTTACACTTATGAACAAAATAGATTTCATTGGCCAGTACATAATATGCTGTAGTGGGCTTATTTTACTCAATAATCTGTTGGGCAAGGAAAAAATTAAAATTAGATTTATTTCTATGACAAGCTACATATTTACAGAGTATGTAATAATGAAGATCTTGTTTTTTAACTATAGTGTTGTAAGTGCTTTAATTTACTCTCTTATGGAAATTGCCATAGTTCTGTCAGTATATTATATTATAAATAAAGGAATATTATGCTTTAAAGAAATGGACAATAGGAGATTGTATAGCAATGAAGAGTTGATAAGCATGGCTGTTATAATGGCCATAGTCATAACAGGTACATGGGGTATAAAGATAATGAGCGTAAGTTTAATCAACGTTATTGCACTATACTTTATTGCCATGGCGGGGTATATATGCGGAGTAGCCAAGGGAGCTGCCATAGGGGTTACTCTAGGAGTAATTGTAGGTATGACACTTGGAAACATGGCTGTATATATATCTATATTTGGAACTTGCGGCATTATAGCAGGGGTCTTTAAGGATAC
The DNA here is from genome assembly GCF_900142225.1 of Hathewaya proteolytica DSM 3090. GTDB lineage: Bacteria > Bacillota > Clostridia > Clostridiales > Clostridiaceae > Hathewaya > Hathewaya proteolytica. The sequence continues at coordinate 21,277 of NZ_FRAD01000007.1, read as the reverse complement.
AAACAAGTATTTTATGTTGTTGGCATACGTAACTACATTTTTTATTATGCAAATATCTATGAACGGTAGGAGCCAGCTTTTAGGGGTGGAATTAGTATTAGCTGTTGTGGCCCTTGGGTTTACATCAAAAAAGTGTATTGATAAGCTTAATATGGATTTTAATTTTGAGTTTAAGAGGGAAGAAATAAAAGAAGATTATTCTGAGAAGATTAGGGCAGTGTACCATGGGCGGATGAAAAATCTTTCCGGATTGTTGTATAACATATCAGAAACGTTGGACAACCTTGTTGACAATGAAAAACTAGAGTTAAAAGAAAAAAGTTCTGCCATAATTGAGAACTTGGCGGATAGGGTTTGCAGTAAGTGTTCTATGAGAAGTACATGTTGGAAGAGAGAAATGCATTACACCTATTCGGCTTTCTCACAACTAATACAGAATTATCAAGAAAATATAAAAGAAATACCATTTGAATTGGAGAATAAGTGTATAAATAGAACCATATTAATGAAAAATACAGAGGAGATTGTAAATAAATATATTCTAGAAGAAATGAAACACAATAGCCTTTGTGAAGGAAGAGAGATAATAGCAGCTCAAATGAATAATATGGCCCACACTATAAACGATATAGGTGGCGAGATTGGTGATAAGATATATATAGACATAACTCTAGAGACTAAAATAAGAAGGCTTTTAGACAAGAATTCTATACCCTATCTAGATGTGATGTGTATAAGAGAAGGTGCTCATAGGAACACAGTAAAGATAGTTGTAAGGGCTATAGCGCAGAAGTATTGTCAAAAAGAAATTCTAAGTCTTGTAAGTGAGGCCAACAATTCTCCAATGATCATAAACAAAGAAGGTTGTGTAATAGACAGCTCTAAGAATACCTGTACTGTGGTGTATGAAGAAACTCCTAAGTACCACATTGATACTTATGTGGCTGTGAAATGCAAAGAGGGTGAGAATTGCAGTGGAGATAGCTATATGTTTGAAAAGTTAAGGGATGGAACTCACCTAAATATAATAAGCGATGGCATGGGGACTGGTCCACAGGCAAAAATCGAAAGTGAGGCCGCTGTGAAGCTTATTCATGAATTCTGTCAAAGTGGTTTTAGCAAAAATGCTGCCATCAGCACAATCAATTCAATCATGGGTATTAAATTCTCTGAGCGAGAAAAATTTGCTACTATGGATCTTTGCAGCGTGGATTTGTACACAGGTGAGGCTCAGTTTATGAAGGTAGGAGCTGTGGACAGTTTTGTAAAGAAGAAGGGGAAGGTGAAGGTTATAGGGTGCAGCTCTTTGCCTTTTGGCATATTAGATAAAGCAGATGTGCAGGTTGAAGAGGTGGATTGCGAAAATGGGGACCTTATTGTCATGGTAAGCGATGGTGTTATAGATTATAACGAAAGTGACAATCTGGACAGCAATTGGATGGAGCAATACATGAAGACTACAGAATTAAATACTCCTAAGGAGATTGCTATGGATATCTTAGAACAATCACTTTCTAGAAACAATGATAAGGTTAAGGATGATATGACAATACTCGTTTCAAAAGTTTACGCTGTATATTGATGTTAAAAATATTGTATAATAGTATTGCATTATATGAGAATAATAAATATAATTAGTTTTAACGTTAAAAATATTGAGGAAATGATTGAAATGATTGAAATGATTACAGAAAGAGTGTATAAATATATAATTGAGAATAGTATGATCAGTGAAGGCGATAAGGTTCTCGTAGCATTTTCAGGAGGCCCTGATTCAGTATGCCTTTTAAATTTGTTATATGAACTACGTGAAAAGCTTAAAATAACCGTAAGCGCTGCTCACCTAAACCATGGTTTAAGAGGATGTGAAGCAGATAGTGATGAAATGTTCTGCAGAGAATTTTGTAAGGAAAGAAATATACAGTTTTTTTCAAGAAAAGTCATGATAGATGAAGTCCGTGTAGAAAAAGGGGTATCTTGTGAGGTGGCGGGTCGAGAAGCCAGGTACTCCTTTTTTCAAGAGCTTAAAAAACAATATGATTTAAATAAAATTGCATTGGCACACAATGCCAACGATCAAGCAGAGACTGTTTTGCTTAGGATGGTGAGAGGCACTGGAATCCATGGATTGTGTGGAATTAGACCTGTACGGGATGGTATTTATATTAGGCCAGTGCTGTGTTTAGAGCGAAATCTTATAGAAAAGTATTGTGAGGAAAAGGCTTTGAGTCCTCATATCGATAAAAGCAATCTAGAAAACATTTATACGAGAAATAAGGTGCGCCTTGAACTTATACCCTATTTAAGGGATAATTTTAACTCTGATATTGTGGGTACTTTAAATAGGCTTTCTCACGTGATGCAACAGGAACAAGAGCTGATTGACACCATCATGGTGAGATACTATGATATGTACTGTACAAACAACTTAGGTGAGGTTACAATAAAAAAGGAAGCTTTTAAAGAAGAAGATGGTTTATTGTCACAATTAGTTAGAATATGTTATGAGAAATTCAATGGACATCTTAAGAATTTAGAAAAATGTCATATTTTTGATGTTATTTCCTTGGGAAGGGGTAACACAGGAAAGTATATCATGTTGCCCAATGGAGTAAGGGCATACAATGATTACGGCGATGTCATATTCCGACGTGGCGAGGCTCTTGAAATTCAAACCCAAAGGGAACAGGAGTATGTTCTCAGTTTGGAAAAGGTGAATATTGTCCAAAATATGAAAATTACTATGGAAATTATTAATAATCATAAAAAAATTAAATTTGATGACAATAATTTATACAAAAGATATTTCAATTATGATAAAATAATAGGAAGTATCTATTTAAGGTACAGAAGAGAAAAAGATGAATTTAATCCGCTGGGTATGAAAGGGACAAAATCTCTTAAAAAGCTTTTTATTGATATGAAAATATCTAGAGATCAAAGAGACAATATACCGCTCATTTGTTTTGGTGATGATATTGCTTGGATTGTAGGGTATAGGGTATCGGAAAAGTACAAAATTACAGGCCATACACAGCGAGTATTATGCATAAATTTTGAGAGGTGAGTATTAAGATGATGAATGATATTGAAAAGGTACTTTATACGGAGGAACAACTAAGAGAAAAAGCTAGGGAGATTGGTCGAAGGGTAAGTGAAGATTACAAAGGCGAGGAATTAGTTGTTGTTGGAATATTAAAGGGCTCTATTATGTTTATGGCAGATGTTTTAAAGGAGATTACTATACCGTGCGTTATGGATTTTATGGCTGTATCGAGCTATGGAAACTCCAGCACTTCATCGGGGGTTGTTAGAATACTTAAGGATCTTGACCAGCAAATAGAAGGTAAGCATGTACTTATTGTTGAGGATATAATAGATTCAGGTACTACACTTAAGTATCTTGTAAAGTATTTTGCAAATAAAAACACGAAAAGTGTAGAAATCGCATGTTTGTTAAATAAACCGGAGAGAAGGAAAGTTGAACTTGACATAAAATATTTAGGATATCAGGTTCCAGACTATTTTCTTGTTGGATACGGCCTTGATTTTGCCGAGAAGTATAGAAACCTTCCGTATATAGGCATACTAAAACCAGAGGTATACGAGGGTAAATAAATATACTTGTTGTAAATAAAATTTTGCTATGATAGAATTTTATATGTTGGATATGTATAATTTAGTAATGAATTGTTTTATTATAAGCGAAAATAATAATATAAAAAAGAGAGGGGGGCCAGCATAAATGAAAAAAGTTTCAAGTGCAATGGTCTGGATAATAATTTTGGGTATTGCCATGTTTGCCGGCATGTTATATTTAAATTCCGACAGTGGTTCGAATGCGATGGTTTATAGCGACTTTGTACAAAAAGTCAAAAGTGACAGTATCGAAAACGTAAAGGTGCAGCAGGAGGGGAGTATTTCTGTTGTTACAGGAGAGTTAAAGAGCAGTAAGGAGAAATATGAAGTTACCATATCTACAAGATTATTGGATGAGTTAATATCTAGCGGTAAATTAGACAACTCAAAAGTTGAATATATAAAGCCAGAGAGCATTCCTTTATGGATGCAATATTTGCCACAAGTGATTCTTGTAATAAGCATAGTATTTTTTATATTTTTCATGTTCGCGCAACAGTCTCAAGGTGGAGGCGGTCGTGGAGTTATGAGCTTTGGTAAGAGCAGAGCAAAGATGGCTACTCCTGATAAAAAGACTGTGGGATTTAAGGATGTTGCAGGTGCTGATGAAGAAAAGGATGAGCTTGCTGAAGTAGTTGATTTCTTAAAACAACCTAGAAGATATGTAGAAATGGGTGCTAGAATTCCTAAAGGAATACTCCTTGTGGGACCACCAGGAACAGGTAAAACCTTATTGGCAAAAGCTGTTGCGGGGGAAGCTGGTGTTCCATTTTTCAGCATTTCAGGTTCAGATTTTGTAGAAATGTTTGTAGGTGTTGGTGCATCTAGAGTTAGAGATCTGTTTGAAAAAGCAAAGGAAAATGCACCTTGTATTATATTTGTAGACGAAATTGATGCAGTGGGAAGGCAAAGAGGAGCAGGTTTAGGCGGAGGACACGATGAAAGAGAGCAAACTCTAAACCAATTGCTTGTTGAAATGGACGGTTTCTCAGCCAATGAAGGCATTATAATGGTGGCTGCTACTAATAGACCTGACATTCTGGATCCAGCATTATTAAGACCAGGAAGGTTTGATAGACAAATCCTTGTGGGCGCACCTGATGTTAAGGGAAGAGAAGAAATTCTAAAGATACATTCAAGAAATAAACATCTAGCAGAGACAGTAGAGTTAAAAGTACTAGCAAAGAGAACTCCTGGATTTACAGGTGCTGATCTTGAAAACCTTATGAATGAGGCAGCGTTGCTTGCTGTTAGGGAAAACAAAAAGGTAATAGGTATGGACGAATTAGAAGAAGCTATAACAAGAGTTATAGCGGGTCCAGAAAAGAAGAGTAGAGTTATAAATGATGAAGATAAAAAGCTGACAGCTTACCATGAAGCAGGTCACGCAGTTGTTATGCAGCATCTTAAACACTCCGATCCAGTTCACGAAATAAGCATAATACCAAGAGGCATGGCTGGAGGATACACCATGAATCTTCCGGAAAAGGATACTAGTTATACATCAAAATCTAAACTTTTAGATGAGATGGTAGGTCTTCTTGGGGGAAGAGTGGCTGAAAAGCTTGTTCTTGGGGATATTAGTACTGGTGCAAAAAATGATATTGATCGAATGAGTTCTATAGCTAGAAAAATGGTGCTTGAATACGGTATGTCTGATGAATTAGGACCTTTGTCCTATGGAACCAATCACGGTGAAGTTTTCTTGGGCAGGGATTTAGGTCATGAGAGAAATTACAGTGAGGAAGTGGCTGCAAAAATAGACAAAGAAGTTAACAAGCTTAGCTTTGATGCTTATGATAGAGCTGAGACCATCTTGAAGGAAAATATAAAGGAACTTCATGATGTGGCAAATGCCCTATTAGAAAGAGAACGTTTATCAGGAGAGGAATTCCTTATGGTTCTTCAGGGAAAAGAACTACCACCTGTAGAGCATTCAGAGGATGCAAAGGGTACATCATCATCTCCAGTTGAGAACAGCAAAGAAAAACAAGAAGATGTGGTAGATGTTAAAGAAAAAACGACTACAAATTCAGAAGAAGAACTATTGCTTCAAAAAGATGAAAACAAAGAAGAACTTAAGGACGAAGAGAAGTAAGAAAGTCCATGTTCTATAGGTTAACTTAAAATGAATTGACGGACGTATAAAATGGAAAAATACATTTTGTACGTCTTTTTTGTCAAATGTGTTTATTTTATCGTTAAAAAATTGTTTTTTATAGGATATATGGGTTTTATGTGATATAATAAACGCATAATCTTTATTTATGCAGTAAAAAATATTCGTGTTTAATTATAAGGAGGATAAGCCATGAAATCAGACATTGAAATTGCACAGGAAGCGAAAATGTTAAACATAATGGAAATTGCCAGAAAAATCAATGTTCAAGAAGAGGAAATTGAACAATACGGAAGATACAAGGCTAAAATTAGTTTAGATGTTTTGAATAAAGACAGTGATAAAAAAGGCAATCTTATTCTAGTTACTGCTATAAACCCAACTCCAGCAGGGGAAGGCAAATCTACAGTTACTATAGGCTTAAGTCAGGCGTTGAATAAAATAAATAAAAATTCCATTGCTGTTTTAAGGGAACCATCCTTAGGACCTGTATTTGGTGTTAAAGGAGGAGCAGCTGGTGGAGGATACGCTCAGGTTGTTCCTATGGAAGATATAAATCTTCATTTTACTGGAGATATGCATGCTATTACTGCAGCAAATAATTTATTAAGTGCAACTATAGACAATCATATACATCAGGGGAATCAATTAAATATTGACAGCAGAAGAATTAAATTTAAAAGAGTAATGGATATGAACGACAGAGCTCTTAGAAGCATTGTAGTTGGCATGGGTGGAAAACCAAATGGATATTTAAGAGAAGATGGTTTTATGATAACTGTGGCTTCTGAAATTATGGCTATTCTTTGCCTTTCAAAAGATCTTATGGACTTAAAGGAAAGAATGGGGAACATACTTATTGCATATTCCGTGGACAATAAACCTATATATTGCAAGGATCTTAAAGTAAATGGAGCTATGGCTCTTCTTATGAAGGATGCTATAAAGCCAAATCTAGTGCAGACTTTAGAAAACACTCCTGCTATAATACATGGTGGTCCGTTTGCTAACATTGCCCATGGTTGTAACAGTCTTATTGCAACAAAGATGGGATTGAAATTATGCGATTATGCAGTAACAGAGGCAGGTTTTGGTGCTGATCTTGGTGCTGAAAAATTCTTCGACATAAAATGCAGATTTGGAGGATTGAAGCCGAATTGTGTAGTTATAGTTGCTACAATTAGGGCTTTAAAGCATCACGGTGGAGTTAAGAAGGATGAGTTAAACAATGAAAATATGGCTGCTCTTGAAAAGGGTATAGGAAACCTTGAAAAACACATAGAAAATGTGAAGAAATATGGTGTTCCTTGTATAGTTGCTATAAATAAATTCTCTAGTGACACTGAAAATGAGGTTAAGTTCATCGAAGATTTCTGCCGTAGCCATGGAGTGGAAGTATCTCTTTGCGAAGTATGGGGCAAAGGTGGAGATGGTGGAGTAGATTTAGCAGAAAAAGTGGTAGATTTAATAGAAAGAGAAGAAACACATTTTAAACCTATATATGATGAAAATTTATCTATAAAGGAAAAAATACAGATTATAGCCAAGGAAATCTATGGTGCTGATGGTGTAGAATTTGAAAGTGGAGCATTGAAGAACATAAAAGAAATCGAAGACATAGGTCTAGATAAAATGCCTATTTGTATGGCTAAAACACAGTATTCTCTATCTGATAATCCATCTCTTCTTGCAAAACCAAATGGATTTAAAGTAACAGTAAGAGAAGTAAGAGTTTCTAGTGGAGCTGGATTTATTGTGGCTCTTACGGGAAGCATCATGACTATGCCTGGACTTCCAAAAATACCAGCTGCAAACAATATGGATATTTCAACAGATGGTGTAATTACAGGCTTATTCTAAAAAAAGTACCTAGGTATAAAAAATAGGATAAATATTGGGTCTCTACAGGAATTTTTCTGTGGAGGCCTTTTTCTACAGGAATACTTGTTGTTAATACAATTAAAATGATATAATAGCTGTAAACATAATTTTTAGCTTTATAATTGATAAATGAGGTGAACAAATGTGAATGCCTATAACATAATGTATGTGTGTATGGACATGGTGGGAATTGCTATTTTATCATTAATGTACTTTAACTTTGGCTACAAATATATAAAAAAAAGTGAGATGGATGATAAATTATTTTCAGTTATGCTTGTTCTGAATATACTATTATTAGTGACAGATATGCTCATGTGGTTGCTAAACGGCAAAATGTTTTGGGGCGCAAGGAATATGAATATTGCCTCTACTGTCGCGTATTACATTATGCATCCTATGATATGTTGCACTTGGCTTCTGTACTGTGATTACAAAATTTATGAAGATGTTAGGAGAATAAAAAAGCGAATTATTATATATATAATGCCTATATTGATTACTTTAATACTTATTTGGAAAAGCTTCGCTTCGCCTATCTTGTTTAACATTAGTGCTGAAAATATATATAGCCGTGGGAAATATTACTTTGTATGTGTTATTATTAATGTAATGTATTTTGTCCATGCTTATCTTGTAACCATATTATTTCTTAGGAAAAGCAAACAAATTTTAAAGAAGGAAAAGATCAAATTTTTATTGAAATATCCCATAGTGCCAATTGTAGGTCTAATTATACAAAATTTATTTCTAGGTGTGTCAGTGTTGTGGACTTCCTCTGCCATAGCATTGCTAATTATCTATATTAACCTTCAAAACACTAAAATGACTACGGATGCACTTACGGGGATTAATAATAGGTTAACATTCGAATCCTACATAGATTACAAGATTCGATATAGAAATAAGGGGAATTTACTATTTATTTTGATGATAGATATTGATAAATTTAAAAGCATTAATGATAATTATGGCCATTTGGTTGGCGATGAGGCTTTAAAGGACGCAGCTAAGATCCTTGCTAGTTCAGTAAAGCGGTCAGATTTTGTGGCTAGACTAGGTGGAGATGAATTTGTAGTTATTGGTGAAAGAGGTAGAGAAACGGCGGTTATAGATACTATAAAGACAATAAACGATGAAATTCACAAGTTTACAATGGAATCCGACAAACCTTATGTTTTGTCTATGAGTATTGGGTACGCAGTATTGGCACCTAATGAAATTAAAAGCGTGGATGAGCTTACCTCTGAGGCTGATGAGAGGATGTATATACAAAAGCAAAGCACTAAATAGCCTTACTTCCCATATATAGACATATGAAGATATAGTAAAAATTTAAATTGATTATTAAATTAACTTGACAAAAATATTTCAATTGATAAAATTAGAGTATTGATTATAGGAAAATAAAAGCGGCTTTGTGCTGCTTTTATTATTGCTAGGAGTATTGCTAGGAGGTGTTTTTTTAAGTGATTCTGGTTATGGATATAGGGAATACCAATATTGTTATAGGTGCCTATAAGGATGAAATTCTTCAGGGATATTGGAGGATGTGTACAGATACCAGTAAAACCTGTGATGAATATGGTGTTTTGATTTGCAAAATGTTTGAAATAAGTAATATACATATTGATGATATAAAAGGTGTTATTATCTCTTCTGTAGTACCACATATAATGTATACTATAGAGCATATGGTAAAAAAATATTTCGACAAGAAACCCGTCATCGTGGGGCCAGGTATAAAAACGGGAATAAATATAAAATATGATAATCCTAAAGAGGTTGGGGCTGACAGAATAGTCAATGCTGTATCTGCCTACGAGAAATACAAGCGCCCTCTAATCGTTATAGATTTTGGAACAGCTACTACCTTTTGTGCTATAACAAAAAAAGGCGATTATTTAGGTGGAACCATATGCCCAGGAATTAAGATTTCTACGGAAGCTCTAATTCAAAAAGCAGCAAAACTACCGGAAGTAAACTTGATAAGGCCTAAACAAGTTATATGTACCAATACTATTTCAGCAATGCAATCTGGAATTATATTTGGGTATGTAGGTCAAGTGGATTACATCGTCAATAAGATGAAAAAAGAAATGATGTCTATGGGAGAGGATGAGCCATATGTAATTGCAACGGGTGGTCTATCTTCGTTAATATATGAGGATTCTATTACTATAGATAAGATAGATCCATTTCTTACTCTTGAAGGGCTAAAAATTATATACAATAAGGCTATGGCAAAATAGAAGGTAAAGGATGAAAATATGAAAATAGGCGATTTAAAATTTGATGTACCTGTGTTCTTGGCACCTATGGCAGGGGTTACAGATGTAGCCTATAGAGAGATCTGTTCCTCCATGGGGTGTGGATTAACTTACACTGAAATGGTCAGCGCAAAAGGATTATACTACGGCAGTGAAAACACTGAAGCTCTAATGAAAGTTTCAAGGGCCTGTGGACCTAGCGCCATACAGATTTTTGGCAACCATGCTGAAATCATGTCTGAAGTTTGCCAAAGATATATAAATCCAAACCCAGATTTTTGCCTTGTAGATATTAATATGGGATGTCCTGTGTCTAAAATAGTTAAAAACGGAGAAGGCTCTGCGTTAATGAAAGAGCCTTTGTTAGCTGGGCGTATTGTGGAGGCTATGAAAAAGGTAAGCACCAAGCCTGTTACTGTTAAGATGAGAATTGGATTTGACGATGAACACAAGAATGCCGTTGAGTTTGCCAAGGTGTTAGAGTCCTCTGGGGCTGATGCTATAGCGGTTCATGGAAGAACGAGACAGCAGATGTACGAGGGAAAAGCTGATTATGATATGATAGCAGAGGTGAAATCAGCTGTGGCTATACCTGTAATTGGCAACGGTGATGTTTTTTCCGCTGAGGATGCTAGAAATTTAAGAAAGATTACTGGCTGTGATGGTATACTTGTGGCTAGAGGGGCCATGGGGAATCCATGGATTTTCCAACAGATTGACTCCATGATAAGGGGCGAAGAAGTTGTTTACCCTACTGACAAGGAAAAGGTAGCGCTGTGTATAGAGCATTATGAATTGGCCTTGAAGTATGAAAACGAGTATAAGGCCGTAAGAGAAATGAGAAAGCAAATAGGGTGGTATCTTAAAGGAATTCCACGTTGTACTGACATAAAAAAATTAGTAAATTCAGATACAAATCCCGAAAAGGTACTAGAAATTTTGAAGGCTTATGAGAATGAAATTCCTATGTAAATCATATAATCAGCATATGATCGCGGTATTTCTTGACTTTGTATAGCTACTGTTTTATAATGATTAAAAGTTAATTTTAGGAACGAACAGCGAAATGAAGGGAAAAGGAGAATTTAACATGGTGGAAGCAAAAAAATTCATGATGACTCCAAATGGAATCAAAAAATTAGAAGATGAATTAGAATTTTTGAAAACTGTAAAGAGAAGAGAAATTACAGAGAAAATAAAAGTGGCATTATCCTTTGGTGATTTAAGTGAAAATGCAGAGTACGATGAAGCTAAGAATGAACAGGCATTTCTAGAAGGAAGAATAGCCGAAATCGAAAATACACTTAGAAATGCAGAAGTTATAGATGAAACAGATCTACAAGATGATATCGTAAATTTGGGTTGTATAGTAACAGTAAAGGATTATGAATTTGATGAAGAAATAGACTTTAGTATAGTCGGAACTTCTGAAGCTGATCCTATGAATTATAGAATATCAAATGAATCTCCTGTAGGAAACGCTCTTATGCGCAAAAAAGTTGGAGATGAAGTTGAAATAACAACACCAGATGGCGTTGTTAAGTACAAGATATTAGAGGTAAAAAGAGGATAGGAGGAAAAAGAATGTCAGAAGAAAAGCAATTAACAAAAGAACAGATAAAGGAACAGCGTTTGGCTCAAAAAGCTGAACAAGAATATAATGAACAGATGGGACTTAGAGTTGCAAAATTGCAGGAACTACAGAAAGACGGAAGAGATCCCTTCGATGTGTATTCTGTAAATGTAACTCATTCTTCAAAGCAAATTGCAGATAATTATGAAGAACTTGAGGGCAAGGAAGTAACCGTTGCCGGAAGACTTATGTCAAAAAGAGTCCATGGTAAGGCAGGTTTTTCAGATATTTTCGATAAAGACGGAAAAATTCAGATGTACATCAAGGTGGATGACGTTGGAGCAGAAAAGATACAAGAGTTTAAATCTTTTAATATAGGAGATATTCTTTCTGTTACTGGTCTTGTATTTAAGACTCAAACTGGTGAGGTATCTATACATATAAAAGATTTTCAGCTTGTTTGTAAGTCTATTAGACCTCTTCCAGAAAAATGGCATGGATTAAAGGATCCGGATTTAAGATACAGACATAGAGAAGTAGATGTTATAATGAATCCTGAGGTAAAAGAAAGGCTTAGAAACAGAAGCAAAATCATAAGATACGTAAGAGAATTTTTAGACAATATGGACTACTTGGAAGTTGAGACACCTATTTTATCTCCAATTGCAAGTGGTGCTGCTGCTAGACCATTTGTAACTCACCACAATTCTCTAGGTATAGATATGCACCTTAGAATAGCAACAGAGCTTTTCCTTAAGAGATTAATTGTGGCAGGTTATGACAGAGTATATGACTTAGGAAAGAACTTCAGAAATGAAGGAATAGATATAAGACACAACCCAGAGTTCACCATGATAGAGTTATATCAGGCTTATGCTGATTACAATGATATGATGGAGATTACTGAAAACATGATATCCTACGTATCACAAAAAGTTCTTGGCACTATGAAGGTAAACTACCAGGGTACTGAAATAGACTTAACTCCTCCATGGAGAAGGATTACTATGGTAGATGCAGTAAAAGAACATGCTGGGGTGGATTTCTCACAGATTAAAACTGACGAAGAAGCACAGGCTCTTGCAATAGAAAAACACCTAGAATTCAAAAAAGATATTAAGCACTGTACAAAGGGTGATATCTTAAATGCATTCTTTGAGGAGTATGCAGAGGAGAAGATGATACAACCAACTTTCATATGTGACTACCCAGTAGAAATTTCACCTCTTACAAAAAAGAAGAGAGGAAATGAAGAGTTTACAGAGAGATTTGAAGGCTTTATATATGGAAGAGAAATCTGTAATTCTTACTCTGAGTTAAATGACCCAATAGTGCAGAGGCAGAGATTTGAGCAGCAAGCCAATGAAAGAGAGCTTGGAGACGATGAAGCATACCAGATCGACGAAGATTTTATGTACTCTCTTGAAATCGGTATGCCACCTACAGGAGGGCTTGGTATAGGCCTTGATAGAATAATCATGTTCTTGACAGATGCTTATTCTATAAGGGACGTAATACCTTTCCCAACCATGAAGCCATTGAGCACTGGTTCAGAAAGTTCCAAGGAAGCACCAGCACTTGCTCACAAGGTTTCAGAAAAAGCTGATTCAGTTTGTGAAAACATAGATTTTTCTAAGGTTGAAATCGAACCTTTGTTTAAGGATTGTATAGACTTTGAGACTTTCGCTAAGTCTGATTTCAGGGCTGTGAAGGTTAAAGAGTGTACAGCTGTGCCTAAGAGTGCAAAACTTCTTAAGTTTGTTTTAGACGATGGAAGTGGTGAGGACCGTGTAATTTTAAGTGGCATCCACGATACCTACGAGCCAGAAGAACTAATTGGAAAGACGCTTATTGCAATTACAAACCTTCCTCCTAAAAAGATGATGGGTATAGATTCTTGTGGTATGATTATTTCAGCTGTTCACCATGAAGAGGGTGTGGAGAAACTTCATTGCCTAATGGTAGACGATCACATTCCAGCAGGTGCAAAGCTGTATTAAATTTTAGGAATAGATATTTGTATTTTAAAGAGGAAACCCTATGGTAAATATTTAAAAGGGGGTTCCTCTTTTTTATTGTAGTTATAAACTTTAGTTGCCCTAAAAGGAAAAAAACTATATAATCTATATATCTAATGAAATAAGATTAGGAGTGAAAATTATGGCAGTTGAAAAAACTATGGAAAAAATCGTTGCACTGTGTAAGACTAGAGGCTTTGTCTTTCCAGGGTCAGAGATATATGGAGGACTTGCAAATTCGTGGGATTATGGTCCTCTTGGTGTAGAGTTAAAAAATAACGTTAAAAAAGCATGGTGGAAGAAGTTTATACAAGAGAGCCCTTACAATGTAGGTATAGATTCGGCTATAATCATGAATCCAGAAACTTGGGTAGCTACAGGACACGTGGGAAACTTCTCCGATCCTCTAATGGATTGTAAGGATTGTAAGTCTAGATTTAGAGCAGATAAAATCATTGAGGATTACATGACATCCCAGGGTGCAGAAGTGGCATCAGCAGATGGGTGGACTAATGAACAGTATGCCGCTTACATTAAAGAACACGAAATAGTGTGCCCAAACTGTGGAAAAAAGAATTTTACAGATATAAGAAAGTTTAATCTTATGTATAAAACTTTTCAAGGTATAACAGAGGATTCAAAATCAGAAGTATACCTAAGACCAGAAACTGCTCAAGGGATATTTGTGAACTTTAAATCTGTGCAGAGAACTACAAGAAAGAAAATCCCCTTTGGTATAGGACAAATAGGAAAATCCTTTAGAAATGAAATTACACCAGGTAACTTCACTTTTAGAACAAGAGAGTTTGAACAGATGGAATTAGAATTCTTCTGTAAACCAGGTACGGATCTTGAATGGTTTGCATTCTGGAAAGAATATTGCCTAAATTTCCTTTACAATTTAGGATTATCAAAGGAAAATGTAAGATATAGAGATCATGAGGAGAAGGAATTATCCTTCTACAGTAATGCCACTACAGATATAGAGTACTTGTTCCCATTTGGGTGGGGTGAGCTTTGGGGCATAGCCGATAGAACAGACTACGACTTAAATAGACATGGAACACATTCAGGCACTGACATGAGCTACATGGATCCTAATACTAATGAAAAATATGTACCATACTGTGTTGAACCATCTGTAGGTGCAGATAGAGTTACTTTGGCTTTCCTTGTAGAAGCTTATGATGAGGAACAACTTCAGGATGGAGATTCAAGAAATGTACTTCATTTCCATCCAGCCTTGGCTCCGTTTAAAGCTGCGGTCCTACCTCTTTCAAAGAAGCTTTCTGAAAAGGCCGATGAAGTATATGCAGAGCTTAGAAAGAAGTACAATGTGGATTATGATGAAACAGGAAGTATAGGAAAGAGATATAGAAGACAGGATGAAATTGGTACTCCGTATTGTATCACTGTGGACTTTGATACCTTAGAGGATAACACTGTAACTGTAAGAGATAGGGATAGCATGGATCAGATAAGAATAAAAATAGAAGAGCTAGATAAATTCATAGAAGAAAAGATTCAATTCTAGAACTAGAATTTAGGTGGCATTTTTAGGTGGTGTGAAAATGAGAAAGAACTTTGAAGAATTTAAAAAATTCATAAAAGGTAAAAACGTAGCAGTGGTGGGTGTAGGAATAAGCAATATGCCTCTTATATTCTTCCTAGTAGAGCTTGGGGCAAAGGTAACTGCCTTTGATAAGAAAACTGCAGATAAAATTGATGATGAGTTTATGAAAAGAGCTAGGGAAAATCATGTGGACCTTGTACTAGGGGAAGGATATTTGGATAAACTTGTAGGTTTTGATGTGGTGTTCAAAACTCCTGTTATGAGAATAGACAATGCTGCTCTTGTAAAAGCAAAGGAAGAAGGGGCATATATAACTTCGGAAATGGAGGAATTCGTCAAATACTGTCCGTGTAAAATTTACGGTGTGACAGGTAGTGACGGAAAAACTACTACCACGACCCTTATATATAAAATGCTTTCAGAGCAAGGATTTAAAACATGGGTCGGCGGAAATATAGGAAAACCTTTATTTGCCTCTATTGAAGAAATAACAGCTGGGGATAGAGTGGTTGTAGAACTTTCAAGTTTCCAACTTATGACCATGGACGTTTCTGTTGATATAGCAGCCATCACCAACTTAAGCCCAAATCATCTTGATATGCATAAAGATATGCAGGAGTATATTGATGCAAAGAAAAATATTTTTAAATATCAGCAACATGATGGAAGATTGATATTGAACAGGGAAAATGAAATAACATACTCCATGATTTCAGAAGGAAAAGGATCCGTCGAACTTTTCAGTAGTAAAAGGGATATTGAAAGCGGGGCATACTTTAAGGAAAATGTATTGTATGTTAAAGATAAAGCAGTTTGCAAAAAAGATGATATCGTGATAAAAGGTATGCACAATGTGGAAAACTATCTAACAGCGTTTTTAGCTGTAAATGAGGAAGTTGATATAGAAAATATGAAGAAGGTTGCAGAAACCTTTGCTGGTGTTGAGCATAGGGGTGAATTTGTAAGAGAAATTAAAGGCGTTAAGTACTTTAATGACTCTATTGCCTCTAGCCCAACGAGAACTCTTGCAACTATGAGTTCTTTCCCTCAGCCGGTGATACTTATTGCCGGGGGCTATGATAAAAATATTTCTTACCAGCCCTTAGCTGACCAAGGTTATAAATATATAAAGTCCATGATTCTTTTAGGTGACACAAAAGTGAAAATTCAAGAGGCATTCATGAAACTAAAAGAAGAGAAAAATATAGAAATTCCTACTTGTGTTGTGGATAACATGGAGGAAGCTGTGAATAAGGCTAAAGCTATTGCAGAAAATGGGGATTATGTACTTTTATCACCTGCCAGTGCTAGTTTTGATATGTTCCCCAATTTTGAAGTGAGAGGCAATATATTTAAATCAATTGTGAACAACTTAGAGTAGTCATAGTTTTAAAATGGTTTAAGTGTGAAATTATTTATTAATAAAGAGCAGTGTTGCTTTGATTGTACATCATGGTAGCGCTGCTCTATTTTTGCGCCCTTTGATGGAAGAGGAGAAGGACAATTTGTGAACTTTTTTTGAACTTTTTTAATTAGTTCAAAAACAATATTAAAAAAAAATAATTATTGAATACCAAAAAAATACATAAATATAGAAAACCTTATCATTGTTAAATAAATAACAATAAAGTTTTAATGAAATTTAAGGTTTTCGCAAATTTTGTTTTATATAATATATAAATTAAAAACAAATAATATTTAAGAATCACCAAGGCATACATATAAAGGAAATTTTTTTTGAGAAACATATATTTATTTATAAAATGTATTAATTTATCCAGCGATAATGTGAACAAATTTTGAAAAATAAAAATCGACATGACAATACAATAACATTATACATAATATTGAGAAAATTATAAAATGCACTTTACAAAACGTTAAAAAAGTATTAACATAATATTAACCTAAATAAACAAAAGCTTTTCACGGAAACACAAGTGATTGCGATACTAGAATAGTTTTATTTGATTTTATAATAATTTAAGAAATATGTATTTATAATACAAATTCTGCAAGAACATTAAGGCGTAATTGCAAAATTGTTGCCGGTGATGATTTTAATAATTATTATAATAGGACAATCACTTTCGTTTAAATAAGCCTTTGTTAACGAAATAACTATATTGCTAAAAGGGTGATTTAGGCCAATTGCTTTATTAAAAAAAGGTTTCTTGCTTTAGCAAGGGTTGCTATAGCTAAAGCTTGGAACAATTAATTATTGTTCAACACAAAAATAAAAAAATAAAAGGAGAGGGAAAAAATGAAAAGAGAAACAAAGAAATCTAGCGGATTAAGACAGAAGTTAGCTCTAACATGTGTAGCTGTATTTACAGCTGTAAATACAAGCTCAGTAGTTCTTGCAGCAGCACCAGTAAGAAACATGGTTCCAGTTAACCAAAAAATCCAGAAGGATCAGAAGACTTTGGATTTAAGCAGTGCAAGCAAAGATGAAGTAACTAAGGCTATAATGGGAATGAGAGAGGAATCATCAGATGACTTCATGTTCGTAAGAGATAAGGATATGAAAGCTATCAAAACAACTATGCCAAATAAGCCACAGAACGCTCCAAGTGGACAGAGAGCTGTTGCAGGTCTTCCTTCATACACTTTAGCACAGTTAAAATCTATGAGCTACTCATCAATGATGAACGCAATTGCAAGTACTTCATGGGAAAACATTTCAGATTTATTCCAGAACACTGCAGAAAGTAGATCATTCTACAATGATACAGCTCGTTTCAAATATTTATTATCTGATCTTGCAACAAGAGGAGCTAGCTTTACATCAACTGATGATAAGGGAATACCTACTATAGTTGAGGTTATAAGATCAGGTTACTATTTAGGATACTACAATACAGCTGATTTCCCAGGAATGTGGACAAAGGATATGGCAAAATTAGCACTTCCTGCACAGAGAAACATCCTAAATAACCCGTATTGCAACTACGGAACTGAAGTTCAAAACAATGTTATAGAAGCTTTCGGTTCGTTGATCGGAAACTCAACTTGTGATACAACCATTGCAAATCAAGCCGCAAGATTAATAGAAGACTTTAGAACGAATTATGTTGAATACTTAAAGGACCTTAAGAAATCTAATGCGGTATTTAAAGTAATGAGCGGTGTAGGATATGTATACTACATGGAAACCTACGATTATTGGGGACAAGATGCTACATCAATGCCATCTTTCGGGAAAATTGATACATTCATTGATGCCTTAATTCATATATCTGATTTGAGAAATTTGAGTTCAAATGATCAGTGGTTAGTTGATAATGGATTATACTACATGGGTCAGTTAGGAAAGCTATATAGCAATCAAAATTATATATTACAGTTATTAACTACAAAAATGGACAATGCACAAAAATACTCGGCAGTATTCTTCTCAGCTGCAAGTCAGATAAGTGAAAACTTTAATGGCATAAACTCTCGTGGACAAAACATCAACTACGAACAACTTCAAAAAGAAGGTAATGAGTTCTGGATGCCTAAACACTATACATTTGACGATGGAGCAATCCAGATTCAAGCTGGAGACAAAGTATCACCAGAAAAGATCGAAAGAATGTATTGGGCAACTAAAGAAGTTGAATCTCAATTCTTCAGAGTTAATGGAGTTGATAAAGCTTTAGAACCAAACAATGCTGATAAAGTTCTTACAATCAGATTATTTAACTCACCAGAAGAATACAAGATGAACTCCTATTTAAATGGAATTAGTACCGATAATGGTGGTATGTATATCGAGCCTTATGGAACATTCTACACTTATGAAAGAACTAGAGAGGAAAGCGTATACAGCTTAGAAGAATTATTCAGACATGAATTCACTCACTATTTACAAGGTAAGTACCAAGTGCCAGGTATGTGGGGCCAAGGAGACTTCTACAAAAATAATGAATTAGAATGGTTTGATGAAGGAACTGCAGAGTTCTTCGCAGGTTCAACAAGAACAAATGGTGTTCAGCCAAGATCTGCTATTATAGGCTACCTTTCTTCAGATCAGGCTAAGAGGTTTACTCTAAGCAGATTATTCAAATCAGGATATGCAAGTGGATGGGATTTCTATAACTATGGTTGGGCGTACGTATCATACATCTACAATAATGATATAGCAACATTAAGAAATATAAATGAAAGTATAGTTAAATCTGATATAAATTCATTTAGAACTATTCTACAAAACCAGGCTAACAACTCAAACACAGAAGCTGCTTACCAGGCATACATGGAGAGGGTTCTAGCTGATTCTACAATAGGAACTCCACTTGTATCAGATGCTTACGTACAGACTCATGCAAAAAGAAGCTTAGCTCAGATAAAAAGCGACTTAATGAGTGCTACAGGAATAAACAGCTTCAGTGAATCTAAAACTACTTCACCAAAATTCAGCACATTTAAATTAGAAGGAGTTTATACAGGTTCAGCTTCACAAGGCAAGACAGCAGACTGGAAAGCAATGAACGCAAAAGCAAATGAAATGCTTGCACAGTTATCAAATATGGGATGGTCAGGCTACGAAACAGTAACTTGCTACTTCACTAACTACAAAGTTGTTAATGGTGCATACCAGTTTAACATAGTATTTAGAGGATTATTAAATGACAACAGCTCAGTTGTAAATCCAGAAAACCAAGCTCCAATAGCTGTTATAGATGCAAAATCAGCTGCAAAAGTAAATGAATCAGTAAGCTTCAGTTCAAGCAGATCTGCTGATATGGATGGAAGAATAGTATCTCAGAAATGGAACTTTGGTGATGGAACTACAAGCACAGAGGCAAATCCAACTCACGCATTTGCAACAGATGGAACATTTACAGTAACATTAAAAGTTACTGATGAAAAAGGTGCTACAGGTGAAAAAACAATGACTATAGTTGTAACTAAAGATGTTGTTGTAGACCCAGTAGACCCAGTAGATCCAGTAGATCCAGTTACTCCAGGTGCTGCTTTAACAACTGAAAAAGAATCAAATGATACTTTTGCAGATGCCGATAAGAACGGTTTCCTTGGAAACAACGTTGTTCTAAATGGTAGACTTAGCGATACAGATGACTTCGACTACTATGCTTTTGAAGTTGATAAGTCAGGGGAAGTAGAGATAAAAGTTACAGGCGTTAATACAAGTGCAACATGGGTTGTATTCAATGCTAATAACCCAGGCAGCTATGTTTGTTGGCCACAGTACACAGACGGAAACTCTAAAATTGGTAAATTCAATGCTGCACCAGGAAAATACTACATCCAGTTCTACGCAACAAGCAGTGTATACAACAGAGACTATAGCTTAGTAATGTCTGGAATAAAATCTTACGGATCAAACCAGGGACAACCAGTAGATGGTATCGTAAACGAAATCGAGCCAAACGATACTGCTTCACAAGCTAGTGCTGTTATAAAGAGTAATACAAAAGGACAAGGTACATTAACTGCAGGTGATTGTGATTTATTCGCATTTAATGTAGACAACTATGGAAAAGTTGATATAAGAGTTGACGGTGCAGGATATAACTACACATGGGTAGTATTCAGAGAAGGAAATGAAAATAACTTTGTATGTTGGAACCAGAATTCTGACGCACAGGGTGGTTCAGGAAGCTTTGAAGCTGCTCCAGGTAAATACTTTATCATGTTATACTCTTACGGTAGTTCAAATATAAACTACAACGTATCAATAAAAGGTATAAGATAAGTAAAATTTAATTTCACAAAACAATAGATAATTGATTCTATAATGAACAATTCTAAGCTTTGGTTAGAGTTCTTGCTCTATACCAGAGCTTAGAGTTTGTTTTTTACAAGATTATTAGTAAAATATTTAAAGAAATGTATTGACAAATAAATATGAACTTGATATTATGTTAAAGTAGCTTATGTAGCTACATTGGTCTTTGAAAATTAAACAGAATAAAAGAAATAAACAAACTCGTATTCTTTTGAATAACAAGTAAGTAAAATGCTTAGCAAGTAATGCTTCGAGCAAGAGATAATATCTCAATAAAAGAGCAGATACAAGTTAGGGTAGCAAGGTAACTCCTCAGCGCAGCTGATGAGTAAGATGCTGCACGAAACAAGTTTCTAGCATCATCTTAAATTGAGAGTTTGATCCTGGCTCAGGACGAACGCTGGCGGCGTGCTTAACACATGCAAGTCGAGCGATGAAATCCCTTCGGGGATGGATTAGCGGCGGAC
>NZ_FRAD01000005.1 GCF_900142225.1 Hathewaya proteolytica DSM 3090 | reverse complement strand
AAAGAAAGAGCTAAAGCTTGGAATAAGCTATGAAGGCTGGAAGAAGAGAAATGGTAGTAAGGAAGCTTATGTAGTTGAAAATAAATTAGTTTGGGCTAGTTTTGAGAGTAGTAAAAAATTTAAGGAGCTTGGTGATGCAAGCATTGCTGAAGTTTATAATGTGGATGAAATAGAGACAAGAATTTTAAACGGAGATGGTGCACTGTGGATAAGGCAGAGTTTGGAAGAAGAAGGTGTACATTTTCAACTAGATCCATTTCATAGAAGTCAGGCTATAATAAGAGCTATTCCAGACAAAAAAGAAGCTCATAAATTAATAAAAATATTGAATGTAGGAAAAGTAGAAGAAAGCTTTGAATATATAACAAATTTGATGATTAAGTATACTTAGGAGTATAATAAAATCTATCAGAAGATTATAATAAATTTGTAAACACTATTGACATGGAATATTATCCCATAGTATAATGCTCTCATGGTAATGGACACTAGTAGTGAAAGGGATGAACGTTCTTTCAAGAAAAGCATTAAAAAATTAGCAAAAATAATAATAATCCACTAAGCCTGAAATAATAGATAAGAAATATTAATGAGTTTATATAAATATCACATAGAATTGTAGATTTGAAAATAACTATAAACCGGGTTTAACGTATTTTTACATATATATTATTATCCAATTATTTGCGCAAAAGTCAGATTAACAATCCAGGAGGAACCTATGTTTTCCATAAATATGAAACAAGTTAAATTTAATAGACTTATTGATTATTTAATGCTATTCTCCATATGCTTGTGGATGATTATGCCTCTTATATATGGAGCTCTTACATCTGTGGATCATTTTGACTACATTAACGTATTCGGCAAAGTCCAATATCAGCTTGGTTATATAGCTTTATCTTTAGCTCTGACGAAGTTTTTAGTGAAGTACAGAGAAGACAGAAACTTTTTGAATTCAAAGACCATATTAGAAAATTTGCAGGTTTTTATCCCTATCTTTCTTTTGATATGGAGTTTTGTATCAGCTTTAAATGCTAGTGACTATGAGATAAGCTTTAATGGCAACGCATACCGTCTAGAAGGATTTTTGAGGTACATTTCCTACTTAGGCTTTTTCTTTTTAGGGCATTTCAGCAAAAACAAAAAGCATATAAAGCTTTTTATGTGTGTTTTCTTGTTTTCTGGACTAGTGTTGTCCTCCGTAACTTTCTTTAAGTTTATAGAAAATGAGAAATTGAGGTCTTTTCAAGCTCAAGTTACATCTGTGTTTTTTAATGCCAACCATTATGGTTATTATCTTACTATGGTGATAATTTGTGCTGCTGGCATGGCTCTATTAGACAAAAATAGCTCTATAGAGAAAATATACTGCCTTGTAACCTTTATTATCTCTTCAGTGGCTTTAATAATAAACAACACTTTTGGCTCTTATCTTGCTGTTTTCTTTGGCTTGATCTTTCTTATCATAGCTTTTAGAATCTGCAAGAGAAATGTGCTAAAGAAGTCCATATACTTGTTAATGGTATTCATGGCCGTAAGCCTTTTATTTAATTTTAAGTACAAGGTTTTAAGGGAAAATGTTTCACAGACCACCAGTGAAGTGAAAAATATATCTAAAGGGGTAAAAGGTCATACTTCTGGCATGTATAGGTGGATTTTGTGGAAAGATGCAGTAAAGTTTACTTTTGAAAGGCCAATTTTAGGTTACGGTCCAGATAGTTTGGAAGAAGCCTATCTTAGGGAAAACAATAAAATATCCGATAGGCCTCACAATACCTTCCTTCAGATTTCTGCTAGTTTGGGCATACCGGCTTTATTGATGTATATTGCTATGCTAACCATAATATATGTGAAGAGTCTCAAAATACGTTGTGAGATACGCAGTGATAGCCTTGTAGCTATCTGTGTAACTGTGGCGTATCTTATGTCATCGTTTTTTGGAAACAGTATGTACTACACATCACCTTACTATATAATATTTTTAGGGCTGTGTAGTAGAGTAGTTAAAGAAGAAAGTTAAGTATAGAAGAATAAAGCCCGTCAATCATATTTATATGTATATGATTTGGCGGGCTTTATAACTTTAAATATTGCTTTTCATTGCCTTTTTATTGATTGTATTGAAGAGAGTGTAGATTGTAGTATAATCCCTTTTTCTCTATGAGCTCTTCGTGGGTTCCCATTTCTTTTAAAACACCTTTGTGCAATACTATTATCTTATCTGCACTTTGAATAGTAGACAATCTGTGGGCAACTACTATGGTGGTTCTATCTTGTGTTACTTTTGCTATGGCATCTTGGATTAAAGATTCTGTCTCTGTATCTATGTTGGCGGTGGCTTCATCTAGTATTAAAACAGAAGGATCGAAGATCAAGGCTCTAGCAAAGGATAAAAGCTGTCTTTCCCCAGCAGAGAAGGTTGCACCTCTTTCTTTTACCTCGTGGTCAAAGGTTCCAGGTAGCTTTTCTATAAATTTAGTAGCGTTTACGTAATCGCATACTTGTTTAATTTTGTCCATGGTAAGTTCTTTGTTGTTTAACCTTATGTTGTCCTTAAGTTTACCAGAGAAAAGGAATACATCCTGAAGTACTGTGGCGATTTGTTTTCTAAGATCTTCTTTTTTTATGTTGTT
The DNA here is from genome assembly GCF_900142225.1 of Hathewaya proteolytica DSM 3090. Classification (GTDB taxonomy): domain Bacteria; phylum Bacillota; class Clostridia; order Clostridiales; family Clostridiaceae; genus Hathewaya; species Hathewaya proteolytica. The sequence goes on along the minus strand of NZ_FRAD01000005.1, from coordinate 215,220 downwards.
TATATCTATTCCATCTACTAGGATTTGGCCTTTTTCAATTTCATATAGACCGGTTATAAGGCTTATAATTGTGGTTTTTCCAGAACCAGTGGCTCCAACAAAAGCTGCCATTTCTCCAGGTTCTATTTTAAAGGATACATCCTTTAAAACCCAGTCCTTATCGTATCTAAACCAAACATTTTTAAATTCAATACTGCCTTTAAGTTTTGGAAGGGAAATAGGGTTTGCAATTTCATTTGTTGTAATCTCTATATCTAAAAGTCCAAAGATTCTTTCGGCGGAGGTCATAGCAGCCTGCAAGATATTTAATTTTTCGCTTAAGTCAAATATAGGATCGTAAAAGTCTTGAATATACTTTATAAAAGCGAAAAGCACACCGAATTCTATTACCCCGCTTAGCATATTGTTTGCACCTACCCAAATGAGTATGGTAAGGGTTATGTTGTATATTAAGTTCATTCCAGGTCTAAAGATTGAGAACACAAGAAGTTCACCCATGCTGGCTTTTTTATGTTCTTCATTGGTTTTGTAGAACTCATTGTAGATATCTTTTTCCTTGTGGAAAATTTGTATGGTTTTCATTCCCATGATGTTTTCATTTAAGGAGATGTTGATTTTTGAGAGTTTTTCCTTTACCTTTCTATTGGCATTTCTCGATGTTATTCTGAAGAAGAATGTACAGACAATGACAATAGGCAAAGTGGAAAAACAAACTACTGCCAATTTAAAGTTCAGCATAAACATAGCAGAAGCAGTGAAGAATAAAAGCGATACGTCCTTTAAAAAAGTTACAATTACACTTGTAAAAAGTTCGTTTATGTTTTCCATGTCGTTGGTAACTCTAGTGACGATTTTTCCCACAGGGTTTTTGTCATAAAAACTAAGGGGTAGCTTTTGAAGGTGCTGGAATAAATCCATTCTAAGCTTGAATATTATTTTTTGACCCATATAATTTAAAAAATAGGTTTGTCCGTAATTTGCAAGAAATCCAACAAAGAGAGCAGCAAAGAGAAGTATACTTATAAGGACTACTCCATTTTTATCTCCGGCCATTATGTGATCGTCTATAGCCAATTTCATCAAAAATGGTTTGCTAACGTCGCAAAGAGAAGACACAATAATTAAAATCACGCACAAAACCATTATTAATACATAGGGTTTTGTGTATTTCATAAGTCGTTTTAAAAGTTTCCAGTCCTTTTTTCCACCGGATTTTGAATTAAAATCATCCTTTAAAATTTCACTCACATTGATCACCAGCCTTTCACTTATAGTTCGGGTTCACAAGGGGTATTGTGCGGGGAAGATTCCTGCATGTCATATAATTCCTTGTACAATCCGTTGTTTTCTAGCAGCTCCTGGTGGGTTCCGTGTTCTACTATGGAGCCGTCATCTAAAACTATTATTTCATTTGCATTTTTAATAGAAGATATTCTGTGAGATATAATAATGGATGTGCGGTTGCTTGTTTCTTCATTTAAATACTTAAGAATTTTTTCCTCTGTGTTGGTGTCCACAGCAGATAGACAGTCATCGAAGATAAGAATATTAGGCTTTTTAACAAGAGCTCTAGATATTGAAATTCTCTGCTTTTGTCCTCCTGAAAGGTTTACGCCCCTCTCGCCAAGAGATGTTTGGTAACCCTTAGGAAATGATAAAATCTCACTGTGTACTTGAGACATGATGGCCGCTTTTTCAACTTCTTCGTAGCTAAGGTTGCTATCTGAAAAGGCGATGTTTTTCTCAATACTTCTGGAGAAAAGGAAATTATCCTGGGGTACAAAACCTATATTTTTTCTTAAAACCCCAAGGGGAATATAGTTAATATCCATACCATCTAAAAATACCTTGCCATTTGGCACTTCATATAGGCGAAGCAAAAGGTTTACAAGAGTTGTTTTTCCAGAGCCAGTTTTACCAACTACGGCTAGGGTACTGCCAGCCTTTAAATCAATGTTTATGTTTTTTAGAGCTGGCACTGTGGTGTTCGTGTAGTAAAAGGTAAGATTATTGATCTTTATGTTTCCTTTTAATTTCTCGGATTCAAAACAGTCCTCTTTATCGTATATCTCTGGCTTTGTATTCAGTATTTCGTTTATTCTCTCCATGGAGGCAGTTCCTCTTTGGATAACGTTAACTACTTGTCCCACAGCCATCATTGGCCAAGTAAGTAGTCCTAGGTAAGTTATAAAAGAAACTAGATCTCCAAGGGTTATTGATTTGTCTATAACCATAAATCCACCGTATAAAATTGCAATTATGGAGCTTATGGCGGAGATAAACATGGTCATTGGTTGTGCAAGTGCCAATATCTTTATTAGATCCATGTTTTTTTCAACATTTTCTTCATTTAAATTCTTAAATTTCTCACATTCCCCTTCCTCTTGTACGAAGGATTTTACTATTCTGATACCGGAGATGTTTTCTTGAACGTTGTCTGTTATTTTTCCAAAGTATTTTTGAACGATTTTAAAACGTCTGTGTACTTTTTTTCCAAGGGTAAGAAAAATTATCGGTATAATCACCATAGGAAATATGGCTATTACAGTTAAAGAGGCATCAATGGTTAAGAACATGGTAATGGCTGTTAAAGAAACTAAGAAAATTGAATCCACCATCATGACGATACCGCCGCCAAAACACAGCTTTATAGCATTTATATCATTGGTGGCACAGGCCATTAAATCGCCGGTTTTGTGATTGTTGAAATAGTTCTGGCTTAGAGTTTCTAGGTGAGAAAACAGCTTGTTTCTAAGGTGGAATTCAAGCTTTCGGGCATTGCCGAAGATGAGCATACGCCATCCGTAGCGGCATAAGGATATAATCACGGCTCCTAGTAACATAATACCTAGAAGTATATACATTGATTTTGAGGTCAAGCTTCTATTTTCTAGAGAGTCTGTGATATAACCTAGAAGTTTAGGCATTACAAGCTGCACAGCATCAGCCACAAGGAGAATCATAATACCTGACACATAAGACCATTTGTGATCTTTAAGGAATCCTTTCAAGTGATAAAAAGTTTTCATGTTGAATTTGTATAATGATTGTGCTCACTATACATCCTCCTTTCTGATATAAAATTTTAGAAGTGATGTAAAAACAATGAACCAAAGCTGGTATTGTTTCCATATTTAATTTACAATAATTTAATTGTATAATATAAAAAATTTAAATTCAATAAAACTTGTTACAAAGTTATTACAAATTTAAAATATTCATAAAATTGATTAACTGTACTAAATAAAGCATAAAATACAAAATATAGATTTTCAAAATAAAATATATTGAAATTGTAAATTTGTTATAGTATAATAGCATTAATCTATTTTTATAAATCCTGTGAAGTGGAGAGTAATAATAATTTAAGTCTTAAGCGAGCAGAGTAGAGTGGGAGTCTGTAGAGTTATCTATTGTGAAAAGAGCCATGGAGGAGCCGCCCTAAAGGTTAAGTCTTAGTAAGGTGTGCCGCAGCCATGCGTTAAGATGTTGAGAGAATCAGATTTATATTTAAATATCTTTTTATTGATTTATTGTCTGATTAATTAGAGTGGTAACGCGATTTAACTCGTCTCTATGTTTAGAGGCGGGTTTTTTTATATTCAAAATTCAGGAGGAAAAAACATATGGACTATAAAAAAATAATTGCAGAAAATATAGGAAAATTAGTGGATACGGAAAGTGATAAAATTGAAGCGCTTATAGAAATTCCACCTCAATCCGATATGGGCGATTTTGCATTTCCTTGCTTCCAGTTTGCCAAGGTTTTGAGAAAATCACCTCAGATTATAGCGGGAGAGTTAAAAGATAAATTAGATATGAAAGAATTTGACACAATAGAAGCTGTGGGACCTTATCTAAATTTCTTTGTGAACAAAGGAGTTTTCTCCAGTGATTTAGTTCAAAAGGTATTAGAGGAAAAAGAGGATTACGGAAAAAATCAGCTGGGAGCTGGAAAAAACATAATCGTTGAATTCTCTTCACCAAATATCGCAAAGCCTTTCCATATTGGTCACTTGTTCAGTACTGCCATAGGAAACTCTCTGTATAGAATTTTAAGTGCACAGGGGTACAATTGTACTAGAATAAACCACCTTGGTGACTGGGGAACTCAGTTTGGAAAGCTAATATCTGCTTATGAGAGATGGATAGACTTAGAAGCTTTGGAGAAGGATCCTATCAGCGAGCTTTTAAGGATATACGTAAAATTCCATGAGGAAACTGAAAATGAACCAGCTCTTGAGGATGAAGCTAGATTGCACTTCAAAAATCTTGAGGATGGGGCTGAATACGAAACTAAACTTTGGAAGAAATTTAGAGAACTTAGCCTTGTGGAGTTTGAAAAGGTGTATAAGATGTTAGGTGTAGAATTTGACTCTTATAATGGAGAGAGTTTCTACGGAGATAAAATGCCAGCCATGGTAGAGCACCTTGAAAAAGCCGGCATACTTGCAGATAGTAACGGGGCTAAAGTGGTTATGCTAGATGAGTACAATATGCCTCCTTGCATCATCAAAAAATCCGATGGAGCTACCATATACGCTACTCGAGACCTTACAGCTGCAAAGTACAGAAAAGACACTTACGATTTCTACAAAAATATTTATGTGGTGGGAAAAGAGCAAAAGCTTCATTTTAGACAAATATTTAAGACTCTTGAACTAGCTGGATTTGATTGGGCACAGGGCTGTGTGCATGTACCTTTTGGTATGGTGGGCTTTGCCAATGAGAAGTTATCCACAAGAAAGGGCAAGGTTGTGTTACTTGAACAATTGCTTCAGGAGTCCGTGGATAAGGTTTCTAAAATAATTGAAGAAAAAAATCCTGACCTTGAAAACAAAGATGAAGTTTCAAAAGTAGTGGGCATAGGTGCCATGGTATTTATATACCTTAAAAATGGAAGGGAAAAGGATATCACCTTTGATTGGGAAGAAATATTGAGCTTTGATGGGGAGACAGGACCATACGTTCAGTACACCTACGCTCGTGCAAAGAGCATTTTGAGAAAACTTGTAGATGTATGCGGAGAGCCTAATTACGGTGAACTCACCATGAAAGAGGAGTTTGAACTTTGCAAGATACTGTCAAACTTTGAAAACAACATCGCCATAGCGGCAGATAGACTTGAACCTAGCGTTATATCACGATATGTTTTAGACGTGGCAAAAGCTTTCAATAAATTTTACAATAATATAAACATATCCAATACAGAGGATTTAGGTCTTAAGATGGCTAGAATAAAGTTAGTTGAATCTACGGCTATAGTTATTAAAAATGCTCTTTCATTGCTAGGTATAGGCGTTGTTGAGAAAATGTAGAGCTTCTACTCCCATGACGTTGTGTTGTGGGAGTATGTTTTTATTAAAATTAGCTTCTATGTAAAATAAAAGTGAAATAAGCCATGATATGATGTATAATATAAGTTATGACCTAATATAGCTTGGAGGAATACAATGTATAAAAGAGAGTACAAGGATACACTAGAAATACCAAAGGAAATATACACAAAATACAAGTTAAACAGCATACTGTTTTTCGATATAGAGACCACTGGCTTTAACAAGGTAAGTGACACTATTGTATTGGTATCTTTAGGGTATTACACAGATTACAATGAATTTTATATACAGCAGTTTTATGCCGAATATATTGAAGATGAGATAAATATCATAAAGGAGCTAGAAAAGTATTTGCCTGAATTTGAGACTTGGTGCTCCTACAATGGTATTGCCTTTGATGAACCTTATATTAAAACTAAAATGCAGATGTACAAAATGGACTTTAAGTGCCCAGAGAACCACTTTGACTTATACAGAAAAATAAAGCCTTACTACACACAGTTTGGACTTCATAGATGCAATTTAAAAACCATAGAAAAGTATTTGGGTATTGAAAGAAAGGATCAAATAGATGGAGGCTTTAGTGCACAGCTATACAAACAGTATCTTTACACAAACAACGACGACATAAGAGATACCATTATGCTTCACAACTACGAGGATGTTCTAAACTTGCCTCTTTTGTTTAAACTTATACATAAAATTGATACAGACCCATCTGTGATAAAGGAACCTAGCATTACTCCAAATCAGTTAAAATATATTAAGTCCTTGATGTACAAAAACAATATAAAACTAAAGAGCAACTTAAATATTATTTCAAAAAAAGCTGCTTCAAAGGCTATAGAAAGTATATTAAAGGGCAACAATAAAGGAGAAGACATCGATTTTATTATAAAAGATACATATTAATGCTTTGCGTAAGTATATGGCGGTGACGTTGGATAAATCTAATTTCAGGGCCATTTTACATTTAAATACGCAAAATTGTAGGAGGATTATGGTGATTACTGTAAGTAAAAGTATAAAAATTGGAGGGATAGACGAGGACCTTGGATTTAAATACAATGGAAAGGACAGTATTGAAAGATACTCAGTCTTTATGGATTTAGAACACTATATATACAAAGTTCCTTTGTGTATAGGAGTTTTTGGAGCCTGTGTGTATGATCATAATGAAGATATGGTGCACTTAACTCAGTATATGATTGAAAGTGAGGAAGATAAGATCCCCATCCTCAACTTAACTTATGAATATTTAAAGAAATTTAGCCAAGTAAAAAAATACATGGTTACCTTTTCTGGAAATAACGATTTTGGTGTCATTGAACATTTATTTAAAGAAAACAACATAGATTTTAATATACGTGAATCCTTTGTAGATGTAGATCTTCAAAGGGAATATGAGAAGATAAATAAAGTGGGTGTGGGGCTTAAGAATCTAGAAAAGGAACTGAATATAGAAAGAGAAGGGGAAGTTTTAACCGGGTTCCAATTGGCAAAGATAATAAGGGATATTGGCATAAAGGGGAAATCTTGCCCTAACAGCCTTTCTAGTCGAATTTTGTCGTATAATGAATATGATGTAGTGAATTTATTTAAAATTATAAAACATTGGACAAAAATAATGAATAAATAGTAAATAAAATTCGCCAAAATCAAAACATAATATGTAAAATAAATAATTACTATGCTATAATAACTATATATATATAATCTTTCAATAGTTTAGAATTGATAAGGAGGTAATGTAGTTGAAAAAAAGAAATTTGAAATTTGCCTTGTTGTTACAAGATGGAAAACCAGTTAGATCTCTTGAAGAGTTAAAAACGTACTATGATATAGATAAGATTTTAGCGTATTTTCAAAATGGACAATTAGAAAGATGGCTAGAACAAAATGAATACGATAGAGAATACCAGCTTATACAAAACCTTAAGAGGGATATAAAAAACTATATGGAAAAATCCATAGATGGCATACTTTTAGATGGAAAAGAACCGGAAAATTCTTTAAAAGCCCAAGCCAGGGAAGAAGTAAGAGAAACATGTATAAGCGAAGCAAATAATGAAATTAAGGTGGACTCGGAGTCAAAAGTAGAAGAAGTAGGTGCAATAAAAGAGCCAATGATGGTAAAGGAAGATACAGTTCAGTACAATCCGTCACAGCAGTTTTCTATAAACCCTGAAGCAACAGACTTAAAAGCACCAGACTTAAAAGATAAAATACAGAAAGAAGAGAAAACGTTATCTAGTATCTTTAGAAAGCCATCTAGAATAGATGACAGTGAGATATACGGCAATGCAATTTTAGACCATAAAGAAAGGTTTCCTTTCAAAAATAAGTTAGCAAAAAACGAAAATAATATAATAAACCAACCTAAGAGTTCTGAATTTGTATTCAATAAAAACAAAATTTCAAAGATAAGCGATGACGACTTTTTCAAGGACGATTTCTTTATGGATGATTCCTCCGATATAAAAGAGAGCAGCATAAGTGAATCTATGAAATCTTTGGACAATGAAATTAGGAAAACATCTCCTCAAGAAGAAAAAAAGAAAATTAATTTTGGCTTTGGCAACTTTAATAACAAAAAAGATAATGATCTAAATCCAAATCCAGGTACGGATTTAAATATACCAAGTATTAATATTGAGGATAGCCGAAAGCAATTGTTAGAATTAAAGAAAAAGAGTGTATTCTCAAAACTTAAGGCAGAAAAGACAGAGCAAAGCCTAGAAGAGATTGCAGCTTCCAAGGTTGAGGAAGAAAAATTACCAGTAAAGCCAGTGCCTGAAATTTACGAAAATAAAATAGAATCTAAAATAGAACCTAAAATTGAAACAAAAACTGAAAGTAAAGTAGAAAGCAAAAGTCCCGATAAAGTAGATTCTTCAGATATTGACATTGAAAAATTGATTGAAAAAATCAATCTGAATGTGGAAAAAAATGCAAGGTTAATGGAGGAAACAGATAGTAGAATTGGAGCTTACAACGAAGAGAAGATGACCATAGAGGTAAACCCAAAACTCAATGTTGCAAATCCTATATCTGAAAAGAAAGTAACCTTAGACAGCGGTTTAGGTGTGGACTTTGAAAAATTAAACAGTATAGAAAAAAAGAGAAATAGCAATGACATTGATGAGACAGTGAAATCCTATAAGGGCACTGTGTACAATCAAGAGGAATACGAAGGTTTGCTAAAAAGAAGAGTTAGCAGTAATACTAGGCTAAGAGTTGTAGTTTCCTTTAATGGTCTTAGGATATCTGAAACTAATAAAAATATAGAATATATCGGCATAAATAAGCCTACTGTGATCCTTATATCACAAGAAGTATTTAACTGCGATGAAAGTGAAATTTCTTTTTCTGGAGTGAGAATATCTGCTGAAAATTCCATCATGGTTATATGCAGCAAATTGGACAACTGTACCTTCGACAAAACAAAGATTAAAAAAGGTATCAGTGATATTATAGAAAAATACCCTTCAATAATGAAGGATATGAAAAAAACCAATGCCATAGTAAATTCGGGCGAATTTGGCATGGAAAATGAAATCACTATAGAGAAATATATTTCTAGGTTTTACGATGGACAATCAGGTGAATCTCAAGTTATGGCTACAGTTCAGTTAAAGGGACTTCGCATATTCACGGATCTATCCATGGGAGTTATAAGTACAGCTTTCTACGTTGATGATTTAGGTAAGATTCACGATATATCCGATATATTTAGCAATATGGAAAGTATTGATATATTCAAAAGGGATGTGGCAATTGGCATTGAATTCATGGCTCTTATAACTGATGAAACTGTAGAAGCCATTGAAAAAGAGCAAAATAAAAAATACCAAAGCACAATCCATGTTCTTCAGGATATCTTCAGCAAAGAAGAAATGTACTCCTACCTTGAATACGTCATGATTGCTCCAGTTAAGATATTCAAGCAAAATGAGATAGTAAATAGAATAGATCAAGCAAAGATAATTGAAATAATGAATATAGATACAGGAATACCGTACATTTATGACGTGTTTACTGGCCCTGAAGAAACAGTTAAGAAGGATATTATAGAATTTATTGAATCCGCAGAGAGAACAAAATCAAAGAACGGCATCCAATTTAAAGGTGTAAGCATTGAGTGTTTAGATTGTGATGAAGAAGAGGAAAACGACACAGTTTGCTATGAATTCAAAAATTAAATTTTTATAAAAGTAAGGGAAGGGGAATAAAAATGTCTGAAAGATCCATAATTGATAAGTTGACGCTATATATGGATGCTCAATATCCAATCATCCATCTTGACACCTATGAAGAGGGTAGGGCTGAGAGAATACTAGGTGAGGCCTGCAGAAACTACCAAATATTTGAGTGGAATACGGCAAAGGGATTTGTGGATTTTCAAAGCAAAGAAAATCTAGATGAAGGCCTAAACAGCTTGGAAATGGTTTTAAGCTATTTCAACCAAATACAAAAAAGCGATTTAAACGGAAAGGCAATTATCATAAAAGATATACAACATTATATCAAGGATTTTAAAATAATAACTAAAATTAAGGATCTTGTGCACCTTATCATAAATGGCATAGATCTTAAAATATTCTTCATAGGACCTATGAGAAAATTTCCTATAGATATAGGAGAATTTGTAACTATTTTTGAATTGGAGCCTTTGACTAAGGAAGATATTGAAAAGATAATAAATAATTTTGTCCGCGAATATGAGATAGAAATAATAGATAAAGCCTTTATAAAGGAACTGGCAATGCTGTTCCAAGGTCTTACAGAGTATGAGATTGAAAATATTTTGTCCTTAGCTTACACTAGCTACGGAGAAATAAGTTCTAGAATAAGGCCGCTTGTATTAAATGAAAAGGCAAAGGTTGTAAAAAAATCTGATGTTTTAACCATGATAAATCACAACACAAAATTTGATGAAATTGGTGGACTAAAGAATTTAAAACAGTGGCTTTTAAGGAAGTCCATAATCTATAAGCAGTACGATAGAGCCATAGAGATGGGCATTGACATACCAAAGGGTTTATGCATTGTTGGTATGCCTGGTTGCGGAAAATCCCTTACTGCAAAGGGAGCTTCAGATTTATTTAAAATCCCACTTTTAAAGTTTGATATGGGAAAAATAATTGGGGCAAGCTATGCGGGGGAATCTGACGATAATATGACAAAGGTCATAAGATACTCTGAGAGATTTTCGCCTTGTATTTTGTGGATTGATGAAATCGAGAAAGCCTTTATGGAGCTTAACTCAACGGCAGGTGGAAGAAAAGAAGCTGTTGTCATAACCTCTAATTTCTTGACTTGGATGCAGGAAAAGGAAAGCCCCGTATTTGTAATAGCCACAGCAAATAAAATAGACTCCCTTCCTCCAGAGCTTTTGAGAAAAGGTAGATTTGATGAAGTTTTCTTTGTGGATTTTCCAAACGAAGAGGAGAGAAAGGAAATTTTAGAAATTCACTTAAAGAAGAGATTGAGAGATATCAGCAATTTAGACTTGGATTTACTTGCCAAATCTACGGAAGGTTTCACCGGCGTAAGCCTTGAAAGTATCGTAAAAGATTCCATGGAAAATGCCTTCATAAGAGGAGCAGAGTTAATCACAACTCAAGATATAATGGAAGTGGTAGAGCACAATTATCCACAAAGGGAAATATTGAAACCGGAAATAAAGGAAAAATATGACGTTTTTAAAGGAAACAATATTAGTCCTGCTTCAAAAAATATTTAAATTGGTAAATGAATAAAGACAAAGGTGGATTTTGCCTAATATTATAGTTCAAATTTTAAATTATGAGAATATAATTGTATTAGGGGAATTGTAATATGGGGAAAATAATTACAAGAGGTACTTGCCGTTATGATGGTATGGAAGAAAAAAGAGAAAAAAAGAATTGGTGACATGCTTCTTGAAGAGGGAATCATCACCGAGGAACAATTAAAGGAAGTACTGGAAGTACAAAAGAATACCAAGGGTAAATTTGGTGAAATTCTACTTCAAAAGGGTTTTATAAATGAAGAAGATCTTATAAACTTTCTTTCAAAGCAGATGAATATAAAGAAAATCGATTTATCTGATATGGATATTCCAGAGGAGACGGTTTTTAATATACCAAAGGATATTGCGGAGAGATACAATGTAATAGCCTTTAAGGAAGAGTTAGGTGTGCTTTGTGTTGCCATGACGGATCCTAGCAATCTTATTGTGGTGGATGACTTAAGGTTTATAACTCAGAAAAATATACAGGTTTTCTTATGTAAACAGGATTCCATTCAACAGGCTATAAACAAGTATTATAAGAAACAAGATAATGCTGAGACCATAGCAGACTTAAAAAAAGAATATGAAATTGAAGAGATAAAAGAGACAGAGATAAATATAAGTGAGTCCGAAGTATCCAACGCTCCTACGGTAAAGCTAACTAACTCAATTCTTACAGGAGCCATAGAAGCAGGTGCCAGTGATATTCACGTAGAGCCCTTTGAGAAAAACGTGCTAGTTAGGTACAGAGTTGATGGGTCTTTAAAGGAAATTATGTTTATTCCTAAAAATGCTTATGCTGCTGTTTCCACTAGAATGAAGATCATGTCTGGTATGAATATTGCTGAAAAGAGAATACCACAGGACGGAAGAATACAAATGAAAGTAAAGGGAAAACCCTACGATTTTCGTGTGAACTCCCTTCCAACGATTTATGGAGAAAAGATTGTTATAAGAATTCTTGACAGAACAGGGTCTCTTATTGGAAGAGAACTTTTAGGCTTTACAGATGAAGAGAATCTTGTCATCGATAAAATGTTAAGGCGCCCTAACGGCATTGTGCTTGTTACGGGACCTACAGGAAGTGGTAAAACAACCACACTGTATTCCTTTTTAAAAGAAATAAACACTACTGACAAAAACATAATAACCATAGAAGATCCTGTGGAGTATATGCTAGATAGGGTAAATCAAGTACAGGTAAATTCAAAGGCTGGCCTTACCTTTGCATCTGGTCTTAGAAGTATGCTTCGTCAGGACCCGGATGTAATAATGGTGGGAGAGATAAGAGACGAGGAAACTGCACAGATAGCCGTAAGGGCATCTATAACAGGACACTTTGTTTTATCTACACTGCATACTAACGATGCTCCCAGCACTGTAACTAGATTAATCGATATGAATCTAGAACCTTATCTTGTGGCAGATGCCTTGGAAGGTATAATAGCCCAAAGACTTGTAAAGAGGATTTGTCCTCACTGCAAGGAAGCTAAGATGTCCGATGAGTGGGAAACTGAGGTCCTTGGCTTAGAAAAACCAGAAATGATTCATTATGGCAAGGGCTGCAAATACTGCGGAGGAACTGGGTTAAAGGGAAGAATCGCTGTCCATGAGGTTATGTCCATGAGTACAGAGTTGAAGAAGATAATAGAACACAATGGTACAGTAGAGGAAATAGGTGAGGCAGCAAAGAAAAACGGCATGGTTTCCTTGTTCGACAACTGCAGGGAATTGGTGCTAAAAGGCCTTACTACTGTAAATGAGATGATAAAGGTGGTGCATGAAGGTGAGTAAAGCGGCAAGCATAGAGCAAATTCTTGCATACGCAGAGACCATGGGGGCAACAGATATACATATTATCTGTGGAGCTCCACCCTGCATAAGAGTAAATAAGGATTTATACGATATACCAGATACGGATATTTTAGATACAGAGACTTGCTATGGATACGCTTGTGAGATTATGAGCAACAGAAACAAGCAAGAATTACAAACGGTTGGACAAGCAGACTTTTCCTTTGGTCTAGGGGATGCCAGATATAGATGTAATGTATTTATGCAAAGGGGCAGTGTATCTCTTGCTTTAAGAAGAATACCAAAGAAAATACCTAATTTTGATGAATTGAGAATTCCGGCAGTTATAAAAAAATTTGCAGATCTTCACAAGGGTCTTGTACTGGTAACTGGAGCTACAGGAAGTGGAAAGTCTACCACACTAGCTTCTTTAATCGACATCGTCAATACTACTAGAAAAAAACACATAATAACCATAGAGGATCCTATTGAATATATGCACAATCACAAGTTGTGTAGAATAAATCAAAGGGAAGTAGGTAGTGATACGGATAGTTTCTCCAATGCCCTTAGAGCTGCATTAAGAGAAGACCCAGACATCATACTTGTGGGAGAAATGAGAGACCCAGAAACTATAAACATAGCCTTAACAGCTGCTGAAACTGGGCACTTAGTGTTCTCTACTCTTCATACAGTAGGAGCTCCCAAAACTCTAGACAGAATTGTGGATTCCTTCAGTGCGGAGAGACAGGTTCAGATAAGAAACCAGTTATCCACAGTTTTAAAGGGAATCGTATCGCAGGAACTTTTGCCAAGCTATAATAAAGACTCCATAGTTCCAGCTTGCGAAGTCATGATGGTAAATCCAGCTATAGCCAACTTGATAAGAGAAGGAAAGTCCCATCAAATATACAGCATAATGCAAGGTTCCGTGGCAGAAGGTATGCAAACCATGGACAATGTACTAGCGGATTTGGTGAACAGAAAATTAGTTTCCTTCGAAGAAGCATATGCTAGAGCTTTAGATAGAAAATTATTCCAACAATTAGCTACAGTGAGGTGATAGAAATTGCCAACTTATAAATACACGGCAAAGGATGCACAGGGACAAACTGTGCAGGGAGCAGTGGAAGCAACAACACCCGCTGATCTTAGAAAAGTTTTGTACAACAAGGGGTTAACTCTTGTGTCTTCAAAAGAAGACAAGATTTCCATAAGTCTTGGGCAGGGTTCTGTTAAGCTTAAAGACTTCGTTATATTCTGCAGACAGTTTGCAGTAATTCTAAATGCCGGTCTTACCATAGTTGAAGGTATATCCATAATGGAAGAGCAGACAGAAAGCAAGAAATTAAAAATTATTTTAGGACAAGTCCATGAAGAACTTTTAAAGGGTAAGGCTTTTTCTGATACCCTATCAGAACACAAGGATGTTTTCCCAGAATTCTTCATAAACATGATAAGAGTTGGTGAAACAAGTGGATCCCTAGATACTATACTTAATAGAGTTGCAGAGTACTACGAAAGAGAAGACAAGATGATAAAAAAAGTTAAGGGAGCCATGACTTATCCAGTTATCGTAATCGTGGTAGCCATAGCAGCCATAGCGCTTCTTATGGTAAAAGTTCTTCCAATGTTCACTGGCATGTTCAAAGATGCAGGAGCTGAACTTCCTGGTATCACAAAGGCCGTTATGGCAGTCAGTGATTTTATGGGAAAAAATTTCATATGGCTTATAATAATAATTGGCGGTATTGTAGGTGGATTTATAGTGTACTTCAAAACTGAAGAAGGACGATATAAATGGGACTACCTAAAACTTAACATTCCAGGTATTAAAACTCTTCAAATGAAACTGATTACTTCAAAGTTTGCAAGAAGTATGAGTATTCTTCTTAAAAGTGGTATACCCATAGTTGAGGCTATGGATATAATGTCTGGCCTTATGGAAAACAAAATCGCAGAAGAAAAGTTTAAAAAATGCGAAGAGGAAGTAAAAAAAGGTAAAGGTCTTTCCAGCCCTATAAGGGAAATGAACTTCTTCCCTCCACTACTTGTACACATGGTATCCGTTGGTGAGAACACAGGAGAGCTAGATGACATGCTAGGTAGAACTGCAGTATTTTTCGACGAAGAGGTGGAAGCAGCAGTGGGTACTTTGACCACCATGATAGAGCCTATACTTATAGTTTTCTTGGGTGGAGCCATAGCAGTAATAGTTTTAGCAGTTATGCTGCCAATGGTTGGAATGATGAATACTATTCAGTAACAGTGTTACATGAACTTTAATTAATTAAAGTTTATAATATATTATAAAAATAAAGGAGGATTTTTAAAATGAAAAAAGCAAAAAGAAGTACAAAAAAAGGCTTTACATTAATCGAACTAATCGTAGTTATCGCCATCCTAGGTATCCTTGCAGCAGTACTATTGCCTAAGTTCTCAGGATTCACAGATGATGCAAGAAAGAAAAGTGGAATGTCAGAAGCAAAGAACATGTACACAATATTCTCTACAGAATATGCCCAAAAAGGTTCATACCCAGCTAATAAGACAGCAGCAGAAGCATTACTACCTTCAGGACTAAAAAGCAAGCTAAACACCTTTGATGGTACAGAAGCAAAATTGTTTACCTATAAAGATGGAAAAGTTGAGATATCTGTTTCTGGAGATGGTACTTTAACTGTAAAATCATAGCGAAGTATAACTTAAAAAATGCTTTTTAGCATGAAATGGAGGAGCGAAATGAAAAAGAAAAGTGTTAAAAAAGGCTTTACATTAATCGAACTAATCGTAGTTATTGCAATCCTAGGTATCCTTGCGGCAGTACTATTGCCTAAGTTCTCAGGATTCACAGATGATGCAAGAAAGAAATCAGCAATGTCTGAGGCAAAGAATGTATACACTGCCATGTCAGCATACTATGCTGAAAAGGGTGTATATCCAACTGAAACTGATAAAGCAACAACGCTATCAAATTTATCAGATAAACTTAGAACCAATACAACAATCGCAAGTACGGTACCGACAGATGGAAGTGGACTTTTATTTACGTATAAGTTTAGTGACAAAATCACGATAAAAGTTACTGAAAACGGAACTCTTAAGGATTCGTAAGTTAGTTAATAAAATTTTGCAGCATACAGTATAATTATATATGTATGCTGCTTATTCTGATTAACATTATAGAAAGGGGAAGTTTATATGAAAAAGAAAGGTTTTACTTTAATTGAATTAATCGTAGTTATTGCTATCTTAGGCGTTCTTGCAGCAGTGCTTTTACCTAAGTTTTCTGGCTTTACAGATGATGCTAGGGGCAAGTCTGCCTTAACTGAGGCAAAAAATTGTCAGTTAGCTATTGAATACTTTAACGGACAGCATGGAAAGTTTCCCACTACTTCTGATAGAGATGAGCTTGTAAAGTGTGGACTTCCAGCACCTGTTTCCTTTGATACTACAAAAAAACCTTACATCGATGGACTAGACACTACCAATGGTGCCTTTAAGTACGTTTCAAAAGACAACTATGAAGTTGAGTACACTGGAGATGGAAAGTTCCAAGAGCCTAAAAAGCTAAACTAAGCTTGTATTCCATATATAAGCTTAAAAAATCACTATAGATGTTTCTAGGTGATACAGATATATAATGATTTTTTAAATTTATAAGGAGGGAGAAAATGAAAAAGAAGGGCTTTACTTTAATTGAAATCATAGTTGTTTTGGCTATTATGGGAATCATAATGGCTATTGCTGTTCCATCTGTAAGTGAAAGTTATAAAAGAAAACAACAGAGCGAATTGGAAGTTCATAAAGTTTCTGTAAACAAGGCTATAAGACAGTATTATGCCTTGGAGGGTGAATATCCTGCTACTATAAGCGATCTAGAAAAAGACTCTTCTTACGGCACACGTATAGACCGCCAAAAGTATAATTATACTTATAACCCTTTAAGTCACAATTACAATGTGGGGGTTACTCTAAAATGAGGAATAATAATTTAAATTATAAAAGAAAATCTGGATTTACTCTTATTGAAGTAATAATTGTATTAGCATTAATCGCTATTTTGTCTTCCCTTATAGCTGTCTATACAGTAAGCAGCAGTAAATTAAGCACCAATATAAAAAAGGAATACGATGAAGTCAGTGAAGCTAGGATTGCTATGTCTTACATAGTAAACATTCTGCAACAAAATGATATCAGCAATGCCATATCAGTGGATAAAACTGATGCCTCAAACCCAATTTTGTATGTAAAGCGAAATGGTGATGAAAGGGATAAAGTAAAAATATTTTATGACAGTTCCCAGGGGATGTTAAAGGAAGCTACAGACACCTATGACAGCAATATTGCAAAGATATCTGGCTTTAGTGTGGAATATAAAAATGCTGAAAAAGCAGAAGATATGAATTATGTTCAAATTAAGATACAGTATAAAAACATCTCTGATGGTTCAATAAAAGAGATTAATCAAAAAGTGACGCTTAGGTCTGTAAATTACAAAATGGGAGGTACAATATAATGATTAACATCAGTAAGAAAGGAAATATTCTTGGTATAGATATTGGCACAAAAAGAATATCCTTTGCTATGATCAAAAACTATGGTAAAAAGAGTGAAATCCTTCATTTAAGCTCTATTGAAACACCCAAAGATGCTGTAAGCAATGGAAATATAGAAAATTTTCTAGCCATCAGTGAAGAAATTAGAAGATATTTATTGACCTTGGATAATAAATATAAAGCTATAGCACTTACAATCGGGTCCCCCAGTGTGATAATAAGGGAACTTAAGATTCCAAAAGTAAAGGAAAAGGAAATTGAAAACAAGGTTTTAGAGGATATCAGCAATTCGTATAAGGGTATAACTGACAATTATGAGGTCACTTATAAGATCACAAATACGGATAGCGATAATATGTATGGTTTTGTAGCTATGTGTCCTAAGGGAATTTACGAAGAATATATGAAGTTAGTACAAGACTTGGATGGCGCTGTAAGGTATATTGATGTGTCAGCTAACTGTGTTTGTAAGGCATTAAATGTTTATGTAAACTTGCCAATAAGAGAAGGTAATATAATTGTTGTGGATATAGGAACTCAAAAATCCATGGTTAGTATTGTGTCTAATGATGTTCTTGTTCTTAGCCGACACGTTCCTGCAGGGGGAGTAACCTTAGATCAGTTCATGGTTAGGGAATTTAATATGACTATTGAAGAAGCAGAGAGAAGAAAAAAAGAAGGCTATGATGGAATGTTTGATGAGGAAGAGATGGGTGTTGTAATAAATACTTCATATGGTTCTATTCAGCAGGAAATCCAAAGAACAATTAGCTTCTTTAATCAAAATATGAGCACAAAGGGAATAAGTAAAATTATTCTTACTGGTGGCGGTGCAAAAGTACCGGGAATACAAAATCATTTCCAGACCATATTTAAGATACCTACTATAGTATTGAGCAGCGGTGATTTTTCTAGCATTAAAACGAGACAAATAGAGGACATGTCATTATACTTGCCAGCTATAGGTGCGGCCATAAGGGAGGAATAATTGATGAAGGATATTAACTTTTTAAAAAAAGAAAGTGTATTGGAGTCTTTATCAAAAAGAAAAAGCTCAAAAAATTTAATCGCAAGTATTTTTGCAATTTCTGCTGCGGCGGTAATTGGTGTGTTTTTATGTTTATTCATTTATAATACATTTTTAAACTTTAGAATTAACAGTTTGAATAAAGAAATTGAAACCTATAGTGAAGTAGTTACCGTACAGAATGAAAGTGCAAAGCTAAACAATAGTGTTAATTCTTTGAGTAGGCTTGTAGACAAGAGTAATGCAATCATAAAGAAGAGTGATACAATTAAGATGATTGGTGAGAAATGCCCTGAGGGAATAGCTATTTCTAGTTATGAGTTAGATGATAATGGTGCCTTAAAATTGTCTGGAATGGGTAGTGATAAGGAGATAGTCATTGGATTTACTGAAACTCTTAGGACTAGTGGTTATTTTAAATCTGTAGAGCTTCGCAATTGTGGCTTAATCAGCGAGAATACTAATGTTAATGCAGAGGGCGGCGGTGCACCAGCTGTCTCAAGGTATAATTTTAACATAGAGATAGTTCAATAGGAGGAGGGAGAAAATGCTTAAATTTAAAAAACCTAAGACATCGAGCCTACAGATATCTGATAGAGATAAAAATTTGTTGTTTGGAGTAGGAATAATTGCTGTAATATTTTTAGGGTATAATTTCTTAATATCTCCTAAATTACAATCCACAAAGGAAAATAGAGAAAATTATAAGATTGTGGAAGCTAAAAGAGATGATTTAAAAGAAAAATTTGAAAATATAGCTACATTAAAAAAACAAAATGAAAAGTTGAAGCATACCGACCAAAGAATGAAATTGAAAGTACCGCCTTTCCAATCCTTACCACACTCTTTGGATATTTTATATAGAAGTGCTGCTGCTAGAAATATACAAATTTCATCAGTTGCAAACAATGGAGCCCTTTGTATGAGTGTGGAAACATTTCTAAGTGGAGGAGCTGGAGTTCCACCAGAGCAGAATACTTTGCCAAAATACGTAGTTCAAAATGGCTTTGCCATGGAGATTTCTGGTGAATTTAAAAACATATTTGATTTCATAAAGGATATAGAAAATGCTGATAGGTTGTTTTCTATAAAAAATGTAACTATTAAAGAATCAAAAATAGGAGCTCTTTTTGGAAGTTTGACTCTTGATACAATCAGCTATGTTGATAAAAATGAAGTTGTGGAATGTCCATATAAGTTACCACCATTTGAAGGTCGTGCTGATATATTCACAACTACACCTGGACTTGGCAACTTACCTGAGGATTCAGTTTATTATACTCCGGAGTATTTTATGAATATAAATTCTTCACAATATGAGGATGCGAAGGTGCTTTTCATAGAAAACGGAAAGTTTGAAACTGAAGTTTATTCTCTTGACGATGGTGAGATCAATGGAACTTTAAATATCAGCGGAAATGAAAAAAATCTTACTGCTAAATGTACTCTAGGTAAGAATTCTAAAACTATTAATTCCAATATCGTTTTGAAAAATAATACTATTCGCATGACAGTTTTATCTACTCCAAGAGTTACGGCTGAAGATATAGTGAAATTGAAGTTATCAGTTAACAATAATACTAAGTATAATCTTGAAATAACCGTTGTAAATGATGATGCTTTTAATCCTAAATTTGTCTTGGAAAACCCTAAAGAAAATGTCATTGTAAAAGGAGTGACAAGATAATATGCCTAAACTGATAAAACATTCAAGGAAACGGGGAACCACACTAATAGAGGTGGTAGTAGCTGTTGCAATTTTTGTTATGGTAGGTATAGCTGTCATGGAAGCTTTTAAAACTTCCAGCTTAGTAAATAGAAGTGCTAAAGTTACTGATAAATCTAATGAAGTGGCTAGTAATTTACTTCAATCATTTAAAAAGAATCCTGAAGAATTTATAAGAACTAATAATTTGACTGGCACCCCTGAAGCAGGGGGGTCTAGTTCTAAAACAACTTATGTAGGCAGTGAAAAATACGACTATACTTGGAATAAGCTTGATCCGGCAGCGCCTATTGGAAATGGATATTCAGTAGACTATACCATTGTAGAGGATAAAACTATAGGAAGTAGTATAATGTATACACCCGATGGGCTCGATTCTCAATCAGGGATGAAGTTGGCAAGAGATAAGGAAAAATATTTGCTTTATGTGGCAAACGAACCTGATTATTATGGTGGAAATTATTATGCAGCTTTATTTAGGAATTGGACTCATACTGAATGGGACAACTGGATAAAGGATGAAATTTCACCTTTATTCCCATCATATAAAAAAGACGTAAAAAATGGGCTTGCGGGTTGTACACTAGCTCACTATGAAAATTATAGAAATTCAGGGCCAGTAACTTTCAATTATTTTGCTTACTGTCATCTACTTAGTACAGGTATAAACAATTTTGATGCTGATAAGAGGGTATATTCAAAAGTAGATATGACTAAGGAACAATGTAGTAAAGGTATTTTTCCTATAAAAATTACTGAAGGTGACATAGACATAAAGGTTAAGGGAAAATATAATATTCAGGTTATAAATGAAAGTGATTTGGATGTGCAAATTTATATTGCTTCAAATAATCAAGAGAATGTGGATTTGCTGAACAAAGCAGTAAATGTAGAACTTATATATGGTAGTGCTACAAAAACTGTGCTTAATGTAGAAAAAAGTGCTCAAATTAAGTATGATTTAAATATAAATGTTAAAGATTACAAAGGAAATATTATATATAAACTATCTTCTAAAGAATATTTGTCTAAATAGGAGGAAACTATGAAACAAAATATTCACAAACAAAAAAGAAAAGGTTCAGCCTTAATTATTGCTCTAATTTCTATTATGTTGATTTTAAGCTTAGGTAGTGTTTCCTTGGCCATGTCATTAAACAATATGAAAATGGCGGGAAAGGTTGCAACGTCCAATGCTGAATATTATCATTTGGAAAAAGCTGCACAGAAGGTACTGACGGATTTAGATAAGAATCTCTCACAAGCGGAGATGCTAGCTGTAAAATATATGAAAAATGAACTATATAAACAGACGTATGATTATGTACAGTATGAGGAATCAGTAATGGCTTTAACTAGTCCTGAAGATAATCATAATTTAATACACAGTATATGGGAAAGTGAAGTAAAAGACAAAAGTGTAATGCTAGATGGAGTAACTATAAATAGTGTTTTGTATTCAGAGTTTTTAGAGGTGTTTTTTAACCAAGCATTTAATAGATTGTATTATTCATACGCACAAAAAGATTATAATGACAATAAGTTTGATGTTAGTGGTATAACTGTATCAAATGGAGAAGTAGCATCTAATGCAAAATATTATGAGGCCTATTATACAGCTTCTTTTAACGTAAATGAAAGTAAAAATTATAAAAATTTTAAGATAAATACTGTGGAAGATGATTCAGTACAACCGGAAGTTTTAAAAGAAAAACAAAAAATTAGCAATTTGGAACAATGGAAAAAATTTGAGCTTACCCCTACTGATTTTGTAATGGATCTAAATGTTTATGGATGCAATGTAGAAAATGGTGCATCAGCATTAGCGGGTGGACAAAGAGTTTTAGGAACTAAGGAGTTAAAGGGGAGAATGATAACCGGAAATTTGGCCATTATGCCACCGGTATATGAAGGGGCTGACAGTACAAAATACAGAACTGTAAGAGGTAATCCTGTATATACAAATGCCATAGCAGCTGGTGGATCTATATTTATAAATGGTGGGACTCAAACTATCAATGGAGAGATAGCAGCAGCAAATGGAGACATTATCATTAATTCATCTGATACAACTATAAATGGTAATGTAAGCGTTGCCAACAATCTTAATATAGATAATAATGCTAAACTAACCGTAAATAGTTTTGGTTCTGAAGCCTATGATATAAAATTGAGTGTATATAAAAATAGGCCATTCTTTTATGATACTGACGAAGATGATATAGTAACATTTGCTATATCTGAACCTAAAATAGAACAGGTTATGGAAGGTAGCCCTAAGCTTTATTCGTACACTACGGAGGATGGGCAAGTTAGAAAATGTATGCCTTTTATTTTTAATGATACTAAAGGTGGTAACATCTACGCACCTAATGTTAATATTAATAATAGTAATAATACAACTTGTTTAGACACTAGAAATCTTTTATTTTCAGGCAAAGTAAATATGTCGAATTGCTCATTATCTAAATTTAAAGTTACTAATCTTATGGTTTCAGCTAAAGATACCTCATCAATGAGGATTGGGGGTAATGACGTAAAAGACTATACATCAGAAATTAACTACAATAATACTACTGAAATAAACAAAGGATTTGTAGGTACGACTTTTGTTAGTAGAGATAATGAGTATGACGAAGGTTGTACTTCTTCGCAGGTAGCACAATATAGGAGTAAAACACCTTCAACAAGCTATACACCAAAGAATACTCTCAATCAAATATTAGCTGCTAAAACTAAGCATTTTGGAACGGTGAATAGAAGTGTTACTAATTTAGTTAATACGAATTTATTAAAAGATACTATAGTTAACTTTGAAGAACCTGAGGCAATCCCTAAGTTCAAACTAAGTGATACAAAAAATTGGAGTACTGCGAATATTGTTAAATACTTACCTGGGGGTACAACTTTGGATTTAGCTGGCAAAGATTTTAATGGAATTATATACTGCTTAGGGAATTTAAATCTAAAAAACTCAGGAGCAACAGGTAGTATAAATGGAGCTATTATATGCAGTGGCAATGTTACTATAAATGGTAGTATAAAAATTAATTATTCTGAGGATATGATAAAAAATACATTTTCTAAGGCAAAAGTGGTTGAAAAGTTTTTTGCACCTGGTGAAATGGGTGCAAACTATAATATTTCCAGTGCCATAGTGGGGAAAGATGAATATGTTAATGCAAATGCTAGAGTTAGGAAGAGTAAAGATAGATATATAGTAACAAAATGGGCTAGAAGTAGAGTAAAATAATTTAAGAAAATAAGTTCCTATTTTTGGGAACTTATTTTTTAAGTAGGAGGGCTTTTATGGATTATTTGATTTATGCAATTATTTTTTTTATGGGGGCTTCTGTGGGAAGTTTTTTGAATGTATGTGCATCTAGGATTCCAGCGGAGGAATCCATAGTGAAGCCGCCATCTCACTGCAATGATTGCGGATATGTGCTAGCATGGTATGATCTAATACCTTTATTTAGTTGGCTATTTCTTAGAGGAAAATGTAGAAAGTGTGGCGCCAAGCTTTCCTCTAGATACTTTTTTGTGGAGTTATTTACGGGCCTTATGTTTTTACTGTTGTTTATGGAGTTTGGTGTGTCTCTTAAGTTCGCTGTGTATCTAATATTCACCTGTTTTCTCATTGTAATCGGACTCATTGACTTTGACACTCAGGATATATACGATATTCATATAATTGCTCCTGCAGTGGTGCAGCTTGTTTTTATTGCATATATGTTTTTAAAAGGTGAAAATGTCATGACTTATTTTTATGGGGCTTTAGCTGGAGGGGGGTTTATTTCTCTTATAGTTATTCTAACCCACGGAATGGGATGGGGTGATGCAGAGCTCTGCGCTTTATGTGGATTGGTCCTTGGATTTAAATACACCTTGCTGACCATATTTATAGCCATAGTACTTGGGGGAATAGTTGGTGTTATTGTATTGCTTACAAGAAAAAAGGGCAGAAAAGATGCCATTGCATTTGGTCCATTTATTGCAATGGGGGCAATGGCAGCTATGCTTTGGGGGCAGCAATTGATAGATTGTTATGTAAGGCTTATTGTTCGTTGATCTTAGTGTAGACAGTAAGTTTTCCCGAAGATTCTACAAGGGCCTTCAGGGAGGTGCGAAGTTTTCTTCTTGAAATGGCTTTTTTTGAAAAAATTACTGTTACTATTAAAATAATTGGAGTTAAAATAAAAAAATACATGTTTTTATCCCTCTTTCTTTAATACATTTATATTATTACCTTCAATGAATAAATTATTCTCTTTATTGTGTTTTCATAGGTATATTTTACGTGTTATAATAGATTAAGATATTATCATGGAAAGTGAAGTGACTGCCTATGGAATTTGCTAAAATACACGGCAATACATATTATATCAATTCACCAACAAATGTTGGCGTCTATGCCTTTAAGGGCAAGCAGAGTATTGTTGTAGATACAGGAATAAACAATACCTTTGCAAGGAAAGCGGATAATATTTTAAAAGAAAACGGGCTTAAACCAAAGTATATCTTCAATACTCACCACCACAGCGACCACACTGGAGGCAATAAATACTTTAGGGAAACATATACAGGTATACAAACCTACGCATCGGTACAGTGTAAAACTTTAATTCAACAGGGGTTCCTGGATGGTGCCATGCTTTTTGGTGGAAATCCTATAAAGATACTTAGCTCCAAGGAGAATACCACAACTATAGACAATACGGTGGAAGAAGGAATGATAAAAATTGAGGATGAAAAGTTTTCAATTCACAATCTTCCAGGTCACGCTGTGGGCTCCATAGGGATTAGCACTCCTGACAAGGTGTGTTTTGTGGGGGATGCAATATTCAGTATGGAAATACTTAAAAAGTATTCCTTCCCATTTCTCTACGATATTGAAGAAACATTAAATACCTTGGAGTACATGAAAACCATAGAAGATGATTTTTTTCTACCTTCTCATTGTAATAAAGTTTTAGACCGTCAGGAGTTTTTATCACTTATTGAATTCAACAATAACAACATAAGGCGATATAAGGAGCAGATTTTAGATATTCTCTCTACTCCTGTAACAAAAGAAGATATACTTCAAAACCTTTGCATTTTTAATGAATTAGAATTGAGCCCTAAACAGTATTATCTCAATATGTTTACTGTATCAGCTTTTTTATGTTACTTTGAAAATAATAATATTTTAAAGTATTCCGTTGAGGATGGTAAAATGTACTTTTACACAGAGTAGAATGTGTAATATTAAATGAGTGAAGGAGATGTTTGTATGAAAATGAAAAAAATAATTAATTATGTCCTTATATGCCTTATGGCTTTGTCCTTGGTTGCATGCACAAAAAATGTAACTACTAATCCTGGGGATGAATCTTCAAAGATAAATGAAAATAATATCTCTAAGGATAACAATTCTAAGGACAATACACAGTCAGGAGATAACAATGGTGGGCAAGGGGATACTCAATCAAGTAAAGATGATAAAGATAACTTTAATCTTTATTTTGGAGATAGTGAGGCTGAACACCTTGTGGCAGAAGTGAGAAAAATAGAAAATGCTGATGCTAAAAAAGTACTTGAAGAATTGATACTTGGGCCTACTGAAAAAGATATATACATGGTTATTGATAAAACTGTGAAGGTGAATAGTGTCACTATAAAGGATAAAGTTGCCAACGTGGATTTTGACAACAGTATTTTAGGAAAGGTATCGGGAAGTGCTGGAGAAACCATGGCTTTATACGGCATCAGCAATACTTTGATTTTAAACACTCAGCTAGGCATCGAAAAGGTAACCTTTAGCGTGAATAAGGATCCTATGGATACCTTGGGTGGGCACATCATCCTTGATAAACCTGTGGGATCAAACACATCTATAATCAAAAAGTAAAATTAGTAAGGTAAAATAAGAATGGCTTGTAACCTAGGAGAGAGTTCCTTTGGTACAAGCCATTTTTTAAGGCTAATAGTAGTGCCTTTTACTTCTTCTTCTTATGCTGTTTATTGTCCACACAATGGTGGTAATTATTGCCACTAAAGACAATATGGCTAAAGTGTATATCATCCAATTGTCTTTTAAAACAGATTTAAAGGTAACCTCTGAGTAAAGTTTAAATTGCTTTGAATCATCCTTTTGAGATACTGTTATAGTTCCTATGGCATCTTCACTAGAGAATCTAAAAGGATTTATAGTGTTGTAGTTGAATTTATTTGTCATTGGAAGGTCTTTGTTAAAGTATGCAATATCCTGATTTACATACACAGGTATTTCCATAGTTTTTTCTGGTCCTAAGAAAGGAATTGCTTTATACTTTACTGAGGTGGTTCCTACCTTACTTCCCTTTTTGTATACTATTTGCTTTTTAGCTTTGTAACTATAATTTATTAATTTATTCATGTCTTCGAAAACAACGGTGTCCTTTGGGAAATTGTACTCTGAATTCAATACAACTCCCACGATTTTTCTGTTATTTCTCTCGTACAGTGCAACTAGACATCTGCCGGCCTTTGATGTGTACCCAGTCTTTCCGCCTATGCAGCCATCAATATTTATAAGTTTATTTCTATTCTCAACATTTGCCTTATTTCCGCCTAAGAATCCAATGGTAGAGGTCTTTTTTGCCATGGAACCTTTTATCCATTCATCTTTATAACAAGCAGACATCAGCTTTGTAAGGTCGTAGGCTGTGGTGTACATATTGTTTGAGTTGTCATCTATGCCGTTGGGTGTTTCAAATCTTGAGTTGTTCATATTTAATTCTTTTGCTTTTTTATTCATGGCATCTAAAAATGAATTTGTATCTCCTGTTACGTTGTCTGCTATCATGTAAGCAATGTCGTTGCCAGAGTAGAGAAGCAGTCCATCCATGGCATCCTTGGCACTCATTTTATCTCCTATGTTCACAGGGTGAAGATTTAATCTGTAGGAATAAGGTGGCTGGTCGTAAGCAGACTTTGTGTAAGACAACATATCTTCTTCCTTTTTATTTTCTGAGAATACAAGGGCTGTAAGCAATTTTGTAATAGATGCAGGGTAGTTTTTTGTATCTATGTTTTTTGCGTATATTATGGATTTATCGTCTAAGTCATAGGAGATTGCAGAGGTAGCTTTTAAATCCAGGTCGTCCTTTTTCTCCTTTGTATCTGCAAGAGCTAAAGTTGTGTTGCAGAAAATAAGGTTTAATGTTATTAATAGTGCTGAAAGTTTTTTTCCCAATGTTAATCCTCCTAAATTGTTTTATCTATGTTATTATAACAAATATATAATACCTATATAATAACATAGTATGGCTAAAAAAAAAATAATTATTAGGTTCGTTGAATTTGGGGAAAAAAATAAAAAAAT
This sequence comes from Hathewaya proteolytica DSM 3090, assembly GCF_900142225.1. Lineage (GTDB taxonomy): Bacteria > Bacillota > Clostridia > Clostridiales > Clostridiaceae > Hathewaya > Hathewaya proteolytica. Next base: position 187,651 of record NZ_FRAD01000005.1, on the reverse strand, counting down.
TTTTAATAAAACACCTATAAATATATTTTATTTGTGGTATAATATCATGTATAGTTGTATTAAAATTATGGTCATTCTAAATATTGTAAAGAATGGGGTGGTTTTATGAAATTGTGTCCGTTTTTAACGACAAAAAGGGATAAGGTGTTTTGTTTTAAAGAATGTTGTTTTTTCAAAGAAGATGGGGACTGTATTTTTATGCAGTTGGAAACAAAAAAGGATTACGATGAAGAAGAGGATATACTATACGTAGAAAGCGAAGAAGAAAATAAATTTGGAGATTTTTTAGAGGAGTATATACATATATAGCAAAAATATATGGTGCAATTAGACAAAAAACACTATGGGTTTCATAGTGTTTTTTGTCTTTTTACATATTTGAAATTTTATTTGAGAAGTTGTTTAGTAGTTCTCTTTTTGTATGCCATAGCTTTTCTGAAAGATCCACGTAATAGGTATGTGGGTTTTCAAACCTAAGGACTTCCTGCCAAAGGGTAGATAGCTCTTTAGAACAGTAATTTTGTATTGTTTTTACATCGGGAGACTTGTAGGTGCATTTTCCATTTTGGAAGATTTTCTCTCTTAGATTTTTTACGGTGAAATTCTCTAGTATCTTCTTTTTCCAAGTATGGACTTCGTCGAAGATGCAAAGAGGTTTGTCTTCTGTTATCTCTTCGCCGTGCAGTGTTATAAGATCTGCAATGGCTTTGCCTGTTTTTTTGTCGTAAAGTCTATAAAGGTCCTTAAAGCCGGGGTTTGTTATTTTTTCAGCGTTTTCACTGATTTTTATTCTCGGTATAAAGTTACCCTGTGTATCTTGCACTGCAGACAATTTGTAAACTCCACCAAATACGGGTTCTGATCTTGCGGTTATGAGTCTCTCTCCAACGCCAAAACTGTCTATTTTAGCTCCAGCACTTAAAACGCTTTTTATGATGTATTCGTCTAGGGAGTTTGAAATGGTGATTTTTGCATCTTTATAGCCTGCTTCATCCAACATTTTTCTAGCTTCTTTTGTAAGATAGGTGATGTCTCCACTGTCAATTCTTATGCCCACAGGTCTTTTTCCCTTAGGCTTTAGAACTTCATCGAATACTTTAATTGCATTTGGAAGGCCAGATTTCAGCACGTTGTAAGTATCAACTAGCAAAAGGCAGTTGTCAGGATAAGCTTCAGCCCATGCTTTAAAAGCAGAGTATTCGTCGTCAAAGAGTTGTACCCAACTGTGGGCCATGGTTCCCACGGCGGGGATGTTGAACATCTGTTCAGCTATGGTACAAGCGGTGGCAGAGCATCCGCCTATAACTGCAGCTCTAGCTCCAAAAATAGCTCCATCGTAGCCCTGTGCTCTTCGAGAACCTAATTCTAAAACAGGCCTTTCTCCAGCTGCTCGACAAATTCTGTTGGCTTTTGTGGCTATTAGGGTTTGATGGTTAATGGTTAGGAGGATCATGGTTTCCACGAATTGCGCTTCCATTACTGGTCCTACTACCGTTACTAGGGGTTCGTTGGGGAACACTGGTGTGCCCTCTGGTACTGCATATACATCACAGGTAAACTTAAAATTTTCTAGGTATGAAATGAATTTTTCTGAAAAAATATTTTTATTTTTTAAGTAATCTATGTCTTCTTTTGAAAAGCATAGCTCTGATAGGTACTGAATGAGCTGATCTACTCCAGCCATAATGCAGTAACCGCCTTCGTCGGGCACCCTTCTAAAGAACATGTCAAAACAGACGATTTTGTTGCCTACTCCGCTCTCTAAATAGCCGTTTGCCATGGTTAGTTCATAAAAATCTACTAACATTGTAAGGTTTCTCTCCTTGTGTATGTCAAATTTTCTGTTGTACTCCATTGTAAAATCTCCCTTGAAACATTTATTGTTTTTATCTTTATTTTATACTTAAATTTAAATTGTTACAACAATATTTAGTAACATATGATTAAAAAATAGATTATAGTTTAGATATACTGAGAAATAGGGTATAATTATATATTATGATGTATGGAAATTAAAAATGTACGTGGAAGTTGGTATTTTAAATATGATTAATTTGGATTCCTTGGATAGGGAACAAGTAGAGGCTGTAAAAAATGAAAAAGACAATATCCTTGTGATAGCGGCTCCAGGTTCTGGGAAAACTACTACTATAATAAATAGGGTAAATTACTTTCAGCTCAAGGGTGTTTCCAGAGATAACATTATAATAATTACATTTACAAAGGCCGCAGCACAAAGTATGAAAAGCAGATATGAAAGACTTACGGGAAGGGAATGCTCACCTTTTTTTGGCACGTTCCACTCTCTATTTTATAGACTACTAAAGCGCTTAGATCGCAAGTTCGACATCATGCCAGAGGACGAGGCTAGGCAGGTGATAAAAAAAGAGCTCACAAAGATTTATGATGAGGTCAGTGAAGACAAAATGAGAGATATATTAAATCTAATCTCCTTTTTTAAGAGCTCCAATACCTCTTTGGAGGAGTTTCACCCTGAGGGCTGTAACAGCAAGGTATTTAGTATATGCTATGAAAGCTACGAGCAATACAGAAAGAGCAAGAACTACTATGATTTTGATGACTTGGAAAAAGAGATGTACAGTGTTTTAAAGAGCAACAAAAATATTCTCAAGTCCTATAGCAAACTCTTCAAATATATTTTAGTGGATGAGTTTCAGGATTGCGACAATCTCCAAATTAGCATTTTACAGATGTTCAGTGAGGAGGGCTCTAAGGTCTTCGCTGTAGGTGATGAGGATCAGTGTATCTACGGGTTCAGGGGAGCCAGACCTGATGCCATGGTGGACTTTCACGAGAAATTCAAAAATGGTTTTAAAACATACTTGGGTACAAATTACAGGTGTCCAAAGAATGTGGTGGAATACTCTTCAGCTTTAATCTGCAACAATGTTATGAGAAATAAAAAAAGAATATGTTCAAATAGATCTGATGATGGAAAGGTGGTATGCAATCTTTATATCACTGAAAGGGAGCAGGCTTTTCACCTGGCAAGGTACATAAAAAATCAGGTGGAAAACCATGAGGGTGCTTTTTCTCATTACGCCATTTTGTACAGAACAAATGAGGAGAGCAGGGTGCTCATAGACACTTTTACTAAGAGTGGCATTCCCTTTAATGTGACGGATAAAGGTTACAACTTTTACGACAATTTTATCTGCAGGGATATATTAAATTACTTAAAACTCAGCATAAATATGTGCGACAAAGAATTGTTTTGCAGTGTGATAAATAAGCCCTTTCGATATGTGGGTAGAAATGTGCTCTTGAACCTTAGGGAATATCCTTACAAGGAGAACTGCTTCAATATTGTTTGCAATTTAAAGGAATTAAAGGTGTTTCAGATAAAGGACATAAAGTCCACAGAAAGATACGTAAACAACCTAAATAGAATGTCTTTAAAGGGTGCTATTAATAGCGTTATGCAGGATCTAGGGTACAAGGATTATCTAAAGTCCCACAGTGAAAAGTTCAAGATTCCTATGGACGAACTACTTTTTATTGTATCGCAATTTGTGGATTCTGCGGAGGAATTTAAGTCCATTGATGAATTTATACAGCACATTGAAAGTGTAAAAAAAGATGCGGAAATCAAAAAGGAAAACCGCAAAAAAATTGAAGAAGCCGTTCTCTTAAGCACTATCCACGGCGTGAAGGGCATGGAATTTCCCCATGTGTTTATAGTGAATTGCAATGAGGAAATTTTGCCCTATGGCCAGTGTGGTGCCCAAAGCGATTTGGAGGAAGAGAGGAGAATTTTTTATGTGGGTATCACTAGAAGTATAAACACTCTACATCTAAGCTACGTAAAGAGTAGGTTAGGAAAGCCCATGGAGCCCTCTAGGTTTCTCAAAGAGATAAATGTAGAAGTAGAGGACAACACCCAGTTCTCTTTAAACGATAAGGTGATACACCAGGCTTTTGGAACTGGAGTTGTAAAAAATATAAAGAAAAAAACTGTGACTGTTTTATTTGAAGATAAAATTCAGCGCAAATTTGACGCACAAATTGTTATTGACTATGGATTATTGAAAAAAGTATGGTAAAATAATTCATGTATTTACTTTGAAAGGAGTGGCTATATTTTATAGCCTGAAAATGGATGAAAATTAATATAACTGAAAATGAGGGAAACCAAAGATTAGACAAATTTTGTAGAAAGTACTTTAAGGATGTGCCTTTAAGTGCTATTTACAAAAGTATTCGAATGGGAAACATAAAGGTAAATGAAAAAAAATCTAAGGAAAAATATATGCTTCAAATTGGTGATGTGGTGGATGTTGAAAACATAGAGTTTAATCACCAAGTGAAGAAGTTCAATAAAATAGAGAAGATGAAGCTTAAGATAACCTATGAGGATGAAAATATGCTTCTTGTAGAAAAATGGCCTGGTGTCCTTGTCCACGGTGATAAAGCAGTGGGGGAAGTAACTTTAACAGACCACGTATTGTCTTATCTTGAGGATAAGGGTTTTTACTACAAGGAAGAGGAGCTTACTTTTAGACCGACTTCTTGCAATAGATTGGACAAAAACACTTCAGGTATAGTGATCTTCGGAAAAAACTTTGCTGCCACAAAATCCTTAAATGAGATGCTTAGAAATAGGGATATTGATAAGTACTACCTTGCTTTAGTAAAGGGAAGAGTAAAGGACGGGATCTACGAGGCATATATAACAAAAAATCCTAAGACCAACGAGTCCAAGGTATCTTTAAAAGAAGAAGCTAACAGCAAGAAAATAGCCATGGAAGTTAAGAGTTTAGAGTCCGTGGGCATATACTCATACATAGAAATCAAATTGCTTACCGGAAGGAGCCATCAGATAAGGGCACATCTTAGTTTCCTCGGCAATCCTATAATCGGAGATCCTAAGTACGGTGTAAAAAAAGAAAATGATTATTTCTACAACAAATATGGCTTGAACTATCAATTTTTATACGCTTATAAGCTGACTTTTAAGTCCTGTAGTGATAACTTATCTTATCTTGAGAACAAAACCATTGCTGAAAGCTTGCCACCTATATTTAAAAAGATTAAAAAAGATGTAATGAGATTCTAAAATTTACTTTTACAACAATATAAATAGTTTGGAGGTACGGAAGAGTGATGGATGAAACATCCGATAAACAGTCCTTTGGCAAAGGGTTCGTCATACTTACTGCTGCAGGTCTTTTAATAAAAGTTTTATCTGTATTTTATAATCCTCTTCTAAGAAGAATTCTTGGGGAGGAAGGAGTAGGGATATACTCCTCCGTGTATTATGTATTTAATTTCGTATATGTAATCGGCAATACTGGACTGCCTTCTGCAATTTCAAAAAATATATCGGAATTGCTTGCTCTTCAGAGGTACAAGGATGCTGTCAATGCCTTTAAGATAACTAGATTATTTCTTTTTGCTTTGGGACTTTTTTTGTCTTTGTCTTTGTTTGCCTTTGCAGGTCCTATAAGCAAAATGTTTGGAAATAGTTCTATAAAAATTGGATTACAGGTTTTGTCTCCTACTTTATTTATAACCTGTCTATTGAGTTGCTACAGGGGGTATTTTCAAGGTAGGGGCAATGTGAAGCCTACAGCGGTATCACAGATTTTTGAACAGGTTTTTAATGTGGTTTTCAGCCTTTTAATCGCATACCTTCTCTTAAAATACGGCGATATAGAGTTAGGGGTGGCTGGAGCTACCACGGGAACTACCATTGGAGCCATTGTGGCTTTACTTATCCTTATTTCCTATTACAATAAGGATAAGACCATAAGAGTAAGCAAAATAAATGCAAAGGAAAAGGTTCAGAAGAGGAAGGCTCTTCTTTTGAAAAAAGTTATAAAGTATTCAATTCCCATGACCATATGTGTTTTAATTCAGAACATGGGTATGCTTTTTGACAACATTATTGCCTCTAGAATACTGCCTACCATGGGCATGAACGCTGATGCTCTTGTGGGAAATGTTTTTAACTATAATTCCTTGGTGGGTGTTCCTATTGCCATAATTACATCCTTGTCTGTGGTGGTTCTGCCTGCCATATCAAGGTTTGCAGCACTAGATGACATGAAGAACTTGAGGAAGAATACTTTCTACGCTTACAAGTTAACTTTTCTAGTGTCTGTGCCATGTGCTGTGGGGCTTATGAGCCTTTCAGGGCCTATATGCAAGATTTTGGGATACAATAGTGTCATAGTTAATCTGCTTGTACTGGGAGTTTTAAACATTGTACTAATGTCCGTGGCCCAGATACAAGTTTCTATTCTTCAAGGCTTTGGAAAAATAAATGTGGTAACTTTTCATTCTTTTTTTGGCCTTGTATGCAAGATAGTTGCGGACATTGTTTTTATAAGAATGCCTTTTTTCAATATTTACGGTATTTTAATCGGCAACTTCGTTTATTACCTTGTTCCCATTTTAATGAACAGCCTGAGTATAAGAAGAACTTTGAGGTGCAAAATAAAAATGGCAAAGAGAATTTTTCTTATTGTGGTATCTTCGGTTCTCATGGGAGCAGCGGCTATTTTGTGCCATAGGGTAGTAAGTTTTGTTTTTGGATTAATATCTAAACATGTGTACATCAACAATGTTATAGCTACGGTTATAAGCATTGTGGTGGGGGCTATTGTTTATGTCTTTGTTTTAACTGTGACAAAGTCCATAAGAAAGAAAGATTTTGACGTGTTCCCTAAAAAACTATTAAAGGTTATACCGTCTTTCATAAAAAACAGGTTGACTTAATTTGCTTTGCCCCTGACAGTGTTTATGCAGTGTCAGGGGTTAGTTTAATTTAGATTTTTTTTGATGTGCACTGTGATGAATATAAAGGAAGTAAAGCCTAAAATTACTATGACAACAGTTTTTGATAAGATGTCCATAAAGGTGAAATAATTTCTTATGATTAGGGAGATGTTGAGGCAAATTGCACATATCAACGTGGGTATTAAATTTTCCTTTAATGTGAATTTTGTTTTGTAAAATCTGTTTATAAAATAAAAGTTCATGACAAAAGATATTATATTGCTTATGAACATTGCAATGCCGTATCCGTAGATGTTTATAGATGGCTTTGCTAGAAGTACAAATAAAAGCACCACTTCTAATACCGATGAAATTAGCGAGTTGATAAGTACTTTACTTTGAAGGCCAATACCATTTAAAATACTATATGTGCAGGAAGATAAATAAAGTATTGGTGCATTGACGGCTAAAAAGACAATATAGGGCGCAATGTCTGTTCTGCTGTAAAAGATTATTCCCAGCTGATTTGGTATTACAATGCATATTATCATGTTTATCATGCCTAAATAAAATGAGATCTCCATTACTTGTCGCAGCCTTCTTTCCATGCCTATGAGGTCTTTTGAGGCGATGTACTTTGATATCTCCGGAATAAGGAGCGTGCAAAATGACAAAATTATAAATGAGGGAAAGAACACTATGGTAAGTGCCATTCCTGAAAATTTTCCAATAACACTCAAGGCCTCAGTGTAGGTGATGCCAGCTAAAATCAACCTGCGGGGAAGGATGAGGGTTGAAAAGGAACTGAGGGCTGTGGTCAGCAGTCCATTTATGCAAAGTGGTATGGCTGCTATCAGTATGCTTTTGAGTATTTTAGACCTTGTGTGTTCCTCTGATATTATTCCCTTTGATAATCTTTGTCTATTGTGTTTATAATAAAAAAATAAAAGTATGAAGCTTAGTAGTTCGCCAAGGGTCAGTGAAATGTATGTAATGGTTACTGTAAATGTTATGCTTTTTTCATTTATAATTCTCATCAATACGATTATGGCTATCATCCTCAGTGCTTTTTCAAAAATGTCTATGATAGAGGGGATTTTTACCTTTGATGTTCCGTAGAAAAATCCTTTGAACAAAGAAGATAGAGCTACCAGTATAAGAGCTGGGCTGATGGCTAAAAGGGGATATATGCTTCTGTTGTCCTGAATAATGTGCTTTGATATAAAGGGGCACAGTAGAAGAAATATTGAAGTTACAAATAATCCCCAAATAAGATTAAATACAAAGGACACTTTTACGCTCTTCATGAGATTGGCGTAATCCTTTTTGTTGTAGTACTTGGCAGTTTCCTTGGAAAGAGAGGTAACCATTCCACCGCAAATTAAGCAGCAAAACAAGTCGTATACGGGCATTATAAGGGCATATAAACCTAAACCCTCGGAACCTAGCTCTCTTGATAAGACAACGGAAAATAGAAATCTTAGGATTGCTGTGCTTAAGTTGGAAAGTGTCAAAATGAAAGAATTTTTATAAAAATCGTCGTTAATCACGTATGCCTCCACATTATTTATTACTTAAAATATAATTATGAAAAAAAATTCATCAATATGATTGATTATTTTACGAATATGTACTAATATTATAAAGTATAAGCTATACGGTGTGGCGAACCGTGTTTACGGTTTTAATAAAACTTATTAAGTAGGAAGTGATATTAGTTGAATGTATTATTAGTGGCATTGAATTCTCAATACATACATAGCAATCTTGCTCTACGGTATTTAGATCATTATACTAGGGATCTTCCGTATACTTGCCGTATAAAAGAATTTACCATAAACAATAGGATTGAGGAGATTCTAGAGGGCATCCTCTTTGAAAAGCCAGATTTGGTTTGTTTTTCTACTTATATCTGGAATGTAACTATGGTAAAGGATTTGGGGAAACTCATAAAAAGTGTTTATCCAGATATACAGATACTCTATGGCGGACCAGAGGTGTCTTTCCACACTGAAGCTTTTATGGAAAGTTGTCATTGGGCTAATTACGTTATAGTGGGTGAAGGAGAGGAAACTTATAGAGAGTTTATACAGTCCAAGCTTTCAAAAAATAAAATAGATCAAATAAAGGGTCTATATTATAGGGATAAAAATAAAACATATTTTCATGGTAAAAGGGATAACATAGATATGAATGATTTGGTGTTTCCATACGATGAAAAAGAGGATTTGGACAACAAAATCCTATATTACGAGAGCTCTAGAGGATGTCCTTTTAGGTGCAAGTATTGCCTTTCATCTACAGATAGAAATTTAAGATTTTTGCATGTAGATAGGGTAAAAAAAGAACTACAATATTTCCTAGATAAAAAGGTTAAATTGCTGAAGTTTGTGGATAGGACTTTTAATGCAAAGCACGAGTACGCCATGGAGATATGGAAGTATCTCATGGAAAATGACAATGGATACACTTGCTTTCATTTTGAGATTTCCAGTGACATTTTAAGAAAAGAACAAATTGAGCTAATAGGAAAAGCTAGAAGTGGACTTTTTCAGTTTGAAGTTGGAGTACAAAGTACCAACGAAAATACCTTAAGGGATATAAATAGATTTGTGAAGTTTGAAGATATTATGAACAAAGTGTTAAGCTTGAAACAATGTAACAACGTAAAACAGCATTTGGACCTTATTGCAGGTCTGCCAGAGGAAGATTACAATTCTTTTAAAAAATCTTTTAATGATGTTTATTCTTTAAAGCCTGATGAAATACAGCTTGGTTTTCTTAAGGTGCTAAAGGGCACTGTCATGGAAGAGGAAAAGGATAAGTGGGGACTTGTGTACAGCCACATACCTCCTTATGAGATCTTAAAGACTAAGTATATATCCTACCATGAACTTATGAAACTTAAGAAAATAGAGAGCATGGTGGATAGATACTACAATAGTTCTAAGTTCAGTTTATCCATATCATATCTGGAAGAGAAGTTTGAAAGTGCTTTTGATTTCTACGAAAAACTCAGTGTTTTTGCCTTAGAGCAGGGGTATTTTCATAGAAGCGTTACCTTTTCTCAGTACTACGGTTTGCTTATGGATTTCAATGAAAGTTATTTTTCAAAAGACAAGGATGGCCAAGTGATTTTTAAAAATTTGCTTCGCATGGATTACATCATAAACAACAAAAAAACTTGGATACCTGACTTCTTAAGAGTAGATGTTACTAAGAGCGAAGTCAATAAAATAAAAGAAGAATTGATTGAAAAAGACCTCATAAAAAAGGGAGATAAAATCTACATTGAGAAGTTTAATATGGACATTTCTCGTTACATAAAATATAAGAAGTTGATAGAAAATGTCAGTTACCTTGTTTTTTATGAAGATGGTCATTATTTTTCAATAAAAAATTAATAATTTAGTTTTTTATTGTCTAAAAATGTAGTATGATATAGAAGGGTATGATTAGTTTAATTATCACTAATTTTATCCATTACTATATATGTATAAATATTTATAAAGGTGGTGATAACTTGGCAATAGAGGCAATCAAGTCGATCAAAGAGTGTGAGCAGCGCGGTAATGAGGTAATAGCTAAAGCACAGGCAGAAGCTAAGGATATTATCAAAAAGGCGAAGATGGACGGAGACAATATGTATGAAGAGGTTCTAAAGCAGGCAAAAGACGAGAAAAATAGGATTTTGTCAAATGCTGAAGAAGAAGGAAAAAACATGGCAAATCCCATAATTGCCAGATGTGAGGATGAAATAAAATCATACTCTAACATCAATGGCGAAAAATTGGATAAAGCAGTGAAATTAATCTATGAGAGGATAGTGAGGTCTCATGGCAATAATTAAAATGAGTAAGTTCTCTTTGCTTTCCTTTAAGAACGATAAAAGTGCATTGCTGGATGTCTTGCAGAAGTTTGAAAAGGTTCAGTTTATAAATCTTCAAGAAAAAGAAGATGATGATTTAGAGTTTTTTGCAAAGGACTCTGACAAAATCAATTCAGCTGAAATTGAGGAAGCTATATCAAAACTTAATTTCTCCTTGAATTTTATAAACAAGTACTCACCTAAGGGTGGCGGTCTAAAATCCTTGAAGGAAGGTTTAAAAACCATATCTTTCTCGGAATTCGAGAAAATCGGAAGCACTACTCCATGGCAAGAATACTACCAATCGTTAAAAGCAAAAGAGACGGAATTGAGCAGTATCAAAAACGAAATAACAAAACTAAAATCTGACATCGAGATTCTTTCACCTTGGAAAAAGCTAGATGTAAGCTTTGCAGAGTTAAACTCTTTAGTAAAAGCAAAGGCATTTACAGGCTTTATACCAAAGGTTATGAAGGAGGGCTTTGTAGAGGAATTTACCAACAACTTTAATGGCGCTTATATTGAATTCATAGGCGAAGTTAAGACTGATGTGAACCTTGTTGCCATAGTACATGGAGCAGACGCATCAGAGTGTGAAAAAATGTTGAAAAAATATGGCTTCAGCTCTTTTACAACTGTTAGCGATGAGATTCCTACTGTTTCTATTGAAGAAAAAAATGAAAGAATCACTAAGCTAAATGAAAAAGAAAAGGCTATAGTAAAAGAAATTGAATCCTATGCAGATAAGAGAGAAAATCTTGAAGTGGTGAGTCAGTACTACGATGCACTCATGGAGAAATCCAAGGCTTCAGATAATTTCTTAAAATCTAGCAACATACTTGCAGTGGAGGGCTGGGTCCCAACAGAGCTAACTGAAAAGCTAGAGGAAAAAATTAAAATAGCTTGCAGCAATAACTACTATCTTTCTTTTGAGGAAGCTGATAAAGAAGATCCAGAGGTTCCTGTAGAGCTTAGAAACAACAAGCTTGCTACAGCTTTTGAATCCATTACAAAGATGTACAGCTTGCCAAAATACGGTGAAACGGATCCAACTTCAGGTCTTATGTTCTTCTACCTTGTTTTCTTTGGTATGATGATGGGAGACGTGGGATACGGATTGCTTCTTTTTGTAGGTGCCGGCATTGCACTAGCAGTGTTTAACATGAAGGAAGATACAAAGAATTTCATGAGATTTTTCATGGCTTTAGGCGTGCCAACCATGATTGTAGGATTTATTTATGGTGGTTTCTTTGGAGATTTCATGAAAACTCAATTCCCTAATGTAGCTCTGTTTAAGGGAATTGTAGACCCAGGAACAGATGTTATAAAGATTCTTTTAGTATCTGTAGTTTTTGGTCTTGTCCACATTCTATTCGGACTAGGCGTAAAAGCATATAATTATATCAAGAATAAACAATACATGGATATAGTGTACGATGTTGTGTCTATGTACTTAATTCTTTTAGGTGCAACAGGCTTATTGGCTGCAACAGCTGTAAGTGGAATACCACCAATGGTTAAAACTATTTCTATGTGGGCAATGATCCTTGGTATGGTTATTATAGTTCTTACTGGGGGAAGAGAATTCAGCAATTTAGGTGCGAGAATTGGTCAGGGATTGTATTCTCTGTACGGTTTAACTGGTTACGTGGGAGATTTAATTTCTTACTCAAGACTTATGGCTATAGGTCTTGCTGGTGGATTCGTTGCCAACGCATTTAACCTTATGATTACTCTTATACCAGCAGGAATTGCAAGGTGGATAGGTGGAATAATTATCTTCGTAGTTGGCCATCTTTTCAACTTATTTATTAGTGCACTTGGTGCATATGTTCATACTTGTAGATTACAGTATGTTGAGTATTTCGGTAAGTTTTACGAAGGTGGGGGAAAACAATATACACCTTTTAAATGTGAAAATAAATATATCAATGTAAAAAATGATTAGGAGGAATAGTAAATGAAATTTTTAGATTTTTTAATTCAAAATGGTGGTTACATTTTCGCAGCAATGGGTATAGCATTAGCTGTAATATTACCGGGTATAGGTTCTGCTAAGGGTGTTGGTCTTGTTGGTGAGGCTGCTGCAGGTTTATTGACAGAAGAGCCAGAGAAGTTTGGTAAAGCTCTTATCCTTGAACTTCTTCCAGGTACACAGGGTCTTTATGGATTCATAATAGGATTAATGGTTTACTTACAAATCGGTACAAATATGACTTTACAGCAAGGTTTCTATTTATTTATGGCATGTCTTCCAATAGCATTTGTAGGTTGGCAGTCAGCTAAACTACAGGCAAGAACATCTGCAGCTGGTATTGCAATCCTAGCTAAAAACCCTAAGCACGTTATGAAAGGTGTTATTTTAGCTGCCATGGTTGAAACTTATGCACTTTTAGGATTGGTTATATCATTATTATTAGTTATTAAATTCTAGGCATCATAAATATCTTAGAATAAGGAAGTGAACGTATGTCTAATTTAGAAAATTTGACTTCTAAAATCTTAGAGGATTCTAAGGTTAAGGCTGAGGAAATTTTACAAAAGGCTAAAGAAGAGGCCGATAAAATTTTAAAACAGAAGTCTGATTCAGCAGAGGCTGTAAAAAAGTCTTTTATAGACAAAGCTATGGCAGAAGCTGAGAGCAAAAAAGCAAGAATAATATCTAATGCAGAACTTAAGGGCAGAAACATTAAGCTTAAGGCAAAGCAGCAAGTTATTGCAGATGTGTATAGCAAAGCTGTAGAAGAACTTGGCAACATGAGTGCTGAGGAATTTAAGGCTTACCTTAAAAACAATGTGGAATCTTTAAAGCTAAGCGGCGGAGAGGAAATAATTCTGTCTGAAAAGTTTAAATCTGTAATAGATGATAATATGATAAATGAATTAAAGCTTGTTAGAAGTAATGATAATAGAGAAATTCCTGAAGGATTTATAATCGTTTGCAAGGGAATAGAATATAATTTTACTTTTGAGGCTTTGGTAGCATCAATGAAAAAGGAATTAGAGCATGAAGTAGCCAGCATGCTATTTCAATAAGCTATAGGAGGATGCCCATGAATAGAATGGATTTCACATCGGCAGTTGCCAGGCTGAGAGTCCTGGAAAAAAGGCTCCTTAATAAAGTTAAGATTGAGAGAATGATTGATGCACCTTCCGCTATGGAGGCACTTAGCATCCTTGGGGAAGGTGAGTATTCCGCTCTTATGAATGATGTAGACAGGGCGGAGGATTATGAGGTACTTTTGCAAAACGAATTGCAGCGAGTATACAAACTTATGTATGAGTTAACTAGCGACAATTCTGTTGTGGATATTTTAAGTGTTAAATACGATTACCACAATATAAAGGTTTTGATAAAGGCAAAGGCACTTTCCTCTGAATTTAATTCTTTATTAATGCAGGCAGGTACTGTAGATGCTGGTAAGTTAAAAGAAGCTATAGCAGTTGGAGATTATAAAGAGCTTCCCGCTTCCTTTGCAGATGCAATTAAAGAGGCAGAGTTAAAATATAAGGAAACAAAGGATCCTCAGATAATAGATATTATAGTGGATAGGTTCATGTACTCTGATATGGTTAAAAGAGCAGAGGATATGAAGGAAGAGTTTATTCTAAAATACGTTAAAATGAACATAGATTTCATTAACATTAGAACCTTTTTAAGAGTTAAAAAGCAGGAGAAATCCATGAACTTCTTAAGAGAAGTGCTTTTAAAGGGTGGTACTATTGAGCTAGAGTTTTATGAAAAAATGTACAGTGAAAGCGATGAAAACATTGTTTCAAGACTTTCCAAAACTGTATATGGTCCAAAGATTAAAGAGGGGCTAAACGAATATGCACAAACTGGAAAGTTGACTCTTTTTGAAAAATCCTTTGAGGACTGTATTATGGAACACGTAAAAGATGGCAAATACATTAATTTCGGACCAGAACCTTTATTTTCGTATATTTTGGCAAAGGAAACTGAAATTAAAATAATAAGAATAATTATGGTTGCTAAGCTCAATAAGGTTCAAAGTAACGTAATCAGAGAAAGGTTGCGTGATGTTTATGTATAAAATAGGCGTTGTAGGGGATAAGGATTCTATACTAGCTTTCAAAGCTATAGGTATTCATACTTTCCCTGTTATAGGAAAAGAAGAAGCTCAAAAAACTGTGGATAAATTAGCTGCAGATGAGTATGCTGTTATATTTGTTACAGAGCAAGTAGCAGCAGAAATTGAGGAAACTATTGAAAGATATAATAGACAAATGCTTCCTGCCATTATTTTAATACCAAGTAATCAAGGATCGCTTAATATTGGACTTCAAAAGATTAGCGATAATGTTGAGAAGGCTGTAGGAGTAAATATATTATAGAAAGGTAGGTAGGAAAACTTGAAAATCGGTAAGATTATTAAAGTTTCAGGTCCATTGGTTGTTGCCATGGATATGGATGAGGCCAATGTCTTCGACGTTGTAAAAGTTGGAGAAAAGGGTCTTATAGGTGAAATAATTGAAATGAGAGGCGATAGAGCGTCTATTCAGGTTTACGAAGAGACTTCAGGTATAGGACCTGGGGACCCAGTTGTAAGTACAGGTGAACCTCTTAGCGTGGAACTTGGACCAGGTCTAGTAGCTTCCATGTTTGATGGTATACAGAGACCGCTTGATCGTTTTAGAGAAATATCAAAGTCGGCATTTTTAACTAAGGGTATTTCCTTAAAATCTCTTAATAGAGAATTGAAATGGGATTTTGTTCCTACAGTATCCATAGGAGATGAAGTTGAGGCAGGAGATATAATTGGTACAGTTCAGGAGACTTCTGTTGTTCTTCACAAGATTATGGTGCCATACGGTATAAAGGGAAAAGTTAAGGATATAAAAAGTGGAGAGTTCACTGTTGAAGACACAGTATGTATTTTAAGTACTGAAGATGGAGATAAGGAACTTTCAATGATGCAAAAATGGCCTGTAAGAAAAGGAAGACCTTTTGCATCAAAGCTTAACCCAATGGAACCTATGATAACAGGACAGAGAGTTATAGACACTTTCTTCCCAGTTACAAAGGGTGGAGCTGCTGCAGTTCCAGGACCATTCGGAGCTGGTAAGACTGTTGTTCAGCACCAGATAGCAAAATGGGGAGATGCTGAAATCGTTGTGTACGTTGGATGTGGTGAACGTGGTAATGAGATGACTGACGTTCTTAAGGAGTTCCCAGAGCTTAAGGACCCAAAAACAGGTGAAAGCTTGATGAAGAGAACTGTTCTTATTGCAAACACATCAAACATGCCAGTTGCAGCGAGAGAAGCTTCCATATACACTGGTATCACCATTGCTGAGTACTTCAGAGATATGGGATACTCAATATCAATCATGGCTGACTCTACATCTAGATGGGCTGAGGCACTAAGAGAGATGTCAGGAAGACTTGAGGAGATGCCAGGTGATGAAGGTTATCCAGCATACCTTGGTTCAAGACTTGCTGACTATTATGAAAGAGCAGGTAAGGTTATTTGTTTAGGTAAAGATGGTAGAGAAGGAGCAGTTACAGCTATAGGTGCGGTTTCTCCTCCAGGTGGAGATATATCAGAGCCAGTTACCCAGTCTACACTTAGAATAGTTAAAGTTTACTGGGGTCTTGATGCTCAGCTTGCATACAAGAGACATTTCCCATCCATCAACTGGTTGAACTCATACTCCTTGTACTTAGATAAAATTGGTACATGGATAAATGACAATGTGGCTTCTGACTGGACGAAACTTACAACTGAAGCTATGACAATACTTCAAGATGAAGAAAAACTTCAGGAAATTGTAAGACTTGTAGGTATTGATGCCCTTTCTGAGTCTGATAGATTAAAACTTGAGGTTGCAAAATCTGTAAGAGAAGATTATCTTCAGCAGAACGCTTTCCATGAGGTAGATACCTATACTTCCCTTGATAAGCAGTACAAAATGTTGAAGCTTGTATTGTCTTTCTACGATTATGGTAAGAAGGCTCTTAAGGCAGGGGTGTACTTAAATAGCATATTGTGCATGGAAATAAGAGATAGGATAGCAAGAGCTAAGTATATTCACGAAGATAATATAAATGAAATAGATAAAGTAAGAGAAGATTTAAGAGAAGACATGGAAAATTTAATTGCAAAAGGAGGTGTGGTAGAGAATGCTTAAGGAATACAGAACCGTTAGAGAAGTCGTTGGTCCTTTGATGCTAGTTGATCAGGTTGAGGGTGTAAAGTACGACGAGCTAGTTGAAATTGAACTTCAGACAGGTGAAAAGAGAAATGGTAAGGTACTTGAGATAAACGGAGACAAGGCTCTTGTCCAGTTGTTCGAAGGTTCTTCTGGAATCAATCTTAAGGGTACTAGGGTAAGATTCCAGGGAAGACCTCTAGAACTTGGTGTATCTGAGGATATGCTTGGAAGAGTATTTGATGGACTTGGAAGACCAAAGGATCAAGGTCCTGAAATTCTTCCAGATAAAACTGTAGATATAAATGGTGAGGCTATAAATCCTGTAGCAAGAGACTACCCATCTGAATTTATTCAAACTGGTATTTCAGCTATAGATGGACTGAACACTCTTGTTAGAGGTCAGAAACTTCCAGTGTTCTCAGGCTCAGGTTTACCACACGCACAGTTGGCAGCTCAGATTGCGAGACAGGCAAAGGTTTTAAACTCTGACTCAAAATTTGCCGTTGTCTTTGCAGCTATAGGTATTACCTTTGAAGAAGCTGAGTATTTCGTAGATGAATTTAAGGAAACAGGTGCTATCGATAGATCAGTTCTATTCATGAACTTGGCATCTGACCCAGCTGTAGAGAGAATAGCTACTCCAAGAATGGCTCTTACAGCAGCTGAGTATCTTGCCTACGAAAAAGATATGCATGTACTTGTTATCATGACTGATATTACAAACTACGCAGAGGCTTTGCGTGAAGTATCAGCGGCTAGAAAAGAAGTTCCAGGAAGAAGAGGATATCCAGGATACCTTTACACTGACCTTTCTACTCTATATGAAAGAGCAGGAAGACTTGAAGGAAAAAGTGGTTCTATAACTCAGATTCCAATTCTTACTATGCCTGAAGATGATAAAACTCATCCAATTCCAGACTTAACTGGATACATCACAGAAGGACAGATAATCCTTTCAAGAGAATTATATAAGAGAGGAATTATGCCTCCAATAGATGTTTTACCATCACTATCAAGACTTAAGGATAAGGGTGTTGGTAAAGGCAAGACTAGAGAAGACCATGCAGATACAATGAACCAATTGTTCTCTGCATACGCTCAAGGTAAGGAAGCAAAGGAACTAGCAGTAATCCTAGGAGAATCTGCATTATCCGATACAGATAAGCAGTTTGCAAAATTTGCAGAGGCTTTTGAAAATGAATACGTTTCTCAGGGCTTTGACACAAATAGAACTGTAGAAGAAACATTAAATTTAGGATGGAAACTATTAAGTATACTTCCTAAGAACGAGTTAAAGAGAATTAGAGATGAGTTCTTGGAGAAATATCTGCCTAAAAAAGAAGGTGAGTAAACCTTGGCAAAACTTAACGTAAACCCAACCAGAATGGAGCTTACAAAGCTGAAAAAAAGGCTTGTAACGGCTACAAGAGGTCATAAGCTTTTAAAGGATAAGCAAGATGAGCTTATGAGAAGATTTATCGACCTTGTAAAACACAATAATGAGCTTAGAAAAAGCGTAGAAGAAGAGTTATCAGGTGCTTTTAAGGATTTTGTTATGGCAAGAGCTCTTATGTCATCAGAATTTCTAGAGGAAGCTATCATGTTTCCAAAGGAAAACATATCTGTGGATATAAGGACTAAAAACATAATGAGCGTTAATGTTCCTGAGATGGAATTTAAAAGAGAGATGGAAGACCAGAGTGGAAGCATTTACCCTTATGGTTTTGCAAATACATCTAGTGATCTTGATGGTTCCATTGAAAAATTGTACGGCATTTTGCCAAAGCTTTTAGAGCTTGCTGAAGTTGAAAAATCATGTCAGCTAATGGCAGATGAGATTGAGAAGACTAGAAGAAGAGTTAATGCTCTTGAGTATATGACTATTCCTCAGCTACAAGAGACTGTAAAGTACATTAAAATGAAGCTTGAGGAAAACGAAAGAGGCGCTTTAACAAGACTTATGAAAGTAAAATCTATGTTACAGGAAAAGCAAGCTTAGTAAAAATGGAGTATGGCGTATTGTGCCTACTCCATTTTAATTTGCGTATATTTGTTTATCTTAGAAAAAGTATATGTTTGAAAAGTAATTAAATATATGATATTATTTTATTAAGTTGAATTTGGAGGGGTAAAAATGGAGTTTGAAACGTCGAGAGTCTTAATTGAAAAGCAAGCTTTGGAAATTGTAATAAAAAACCTAGAAAAAATAAAGAAAACTTCCGAAAAAGAAATAAATTACTTAGCTACAGAGGCCTTGGAGGCACTTAAAAAGAACGATTGCACCAGTGGAGAGTGCAGTTTTGAGGGAGAAACTTTAATCGAACAAATTAAATACAAGATGAGAACCACAAAGGACAAGGATTTAAATCTAAAATTGTATATTTTGTATAGAAAACTTGAGGATGGGAAAATTCCTGAAGTAGAGGCGTTGAAGCTTTATGAATTGTACCTGGAGACGGAGTATACGGATCAGTATATCTAAGGAAAATAATGAAAGGAGAAAGGAATACACCTTTATTTGCTTATGACTATAAGAAAGATATTGACATTTGATGAACCACAACTGCATAAAAAATGTGAAAAAGTAAAAACTATAGATAATCATATCCTTGAGATAATTGAGGACTTAAAGGACACTTTGTATAATAGCGATGGAGTTGGTCTTGCTGCACCACAAATAGGTGAGTTACACAGGATAGTTTTAATAGATATGAGGGATGGCAGTGAGCCAATCTTAATTCTAAACCCTAAGATTATATCTCAAAGTGGTACTGTAACAGGCTACGAGGGTTGTCTTAGTTATCCTGGCTACACTGGTGAGGTGGTTAGGCCAAAAGCTGTAACAGTTTTCGGAAACGATGTAAATGGAAAAAAGGTATCATACAAAGCAACGGGTATGTTAGCTAGATGTTTTTGCCACGAATTAGACCATTTAGACGGCATAGTTTATACTGATAGAACTAAATTTGTATATAGAGATGATGAGGAATAATATGGATTTTAAACCAAAAGGAGATGTCCCAATGAAAAAAGAAATCCTTTCATATCTTGAGGAAAATGACTTAGATGACATAAAAGAAATTAAAATATCAAAAGAAGACGTATATGTGGTTCGCATGAATTACTATTTTGATGAGGTGGAAGTTGAAGGTGCGGAAGCATATGCTGACGCAGAGTGCGAGGAAGGAAACCATGATTTCGGATACTATGATGATTACTTTATACCGTACCTTAGCGATATAGCCATTGACAACGTGGAGGATATCATAAGGGATTTGAGTGAAGACTTAAATCTTCAGTATCAGCTTTTGAGTTTTGATATGGATATGGAAGAATACCAATACAACACCTTCGTTGTGGCATTTTACCATGAAGGACTAGAGTTTGATCTAGAGGACTATATAACAGAGATTTTATAGAGTTGTAAATAAATTTTCAATTTAACTTGAAAAATAGATGAAGTATGTTATAATAATGTAAAGAAAAGTATATGCCTGGTATGTTCGTGTAACTTATAATGTTCAACCGACATTTGATTTATGGGATTTACAAAATGCAGAGGAATATCAGACTCCAGTAATTAAGCTTATGCTTGCAGGAGGAGATAGGAATCTGATGAGTGAAGCCCACCTGCTTAAGGGCGGGTATTGAACATATGAGGGGACGGCATTCTGGGCATATATTTTTCTAAAAACAAGCCGAAAGGCTTTTTTTTATTGGAAAAGTAAACACCGAATGCAGATAAGGGCATATCGGTGTTTACTAATAAAATTATGTTAATTGAAATCCGCTAAAGCTCTGACGTCTTTTGTACTCCGCATAACGAATCATTTGGTATTTAACAATATACTTGTCAAGAAACTTGCTCAGCAAGACCACCATGCTGTTGGTGTGGCTGAAGTACTTCAGTGTAAAATCTAAGAACCATTTTAATATGGCGATTTTACCATAGATAATGTTTTTTCTCATGTTTGATCCCTCTCTTAAAAAAATAATAAATAAAAGTGACTTTCTATTCTTTTACAGAAATATATTTTTAGGTCTAAAGTCAACAATAGAACAAATAATTTTGTGAAAATTGTTTGTTGTAGTTTAATTGTAGCAAATAGTTCCACGATTGTTAATCTAAATCGTTTTACACAAATCGCAGTAATACGACAAATTTCTACATAAAAACACATTAGCAGCTTATGTAAAAATATAACAAAATGCGATTTGTGGGGAAAGGGCAAAAGACTATGGAAAAAATTTCATTGAAATATGTAGAATTATAAAGAAAGAATAATTGATGTATTTTAAAAAAATATAAATTATCTTATTGTGAAAAAGTATATTTAATTTGCTTAACATATATAAATATTGTGATATAATGGTTTAGTAGTGTAACTATTATATTATTTTAGGAGGTAGAAGATGGAACAGTTAGACTTAAAAAGAAAATTCAGCACGGCTTGGGAAAAATATGATAGTAAAGAGTTAGATGAGGTTATGGCCTTATCACAGAGATACATCGACTTTATGTCTTTGTGCAAAACAGAGAGAGAGTGTGTAGACGAATTTGTTATAAGAGCAGAAAAAAATGGTTATAAGAATTTAACCGAAATCATTAGCCATGGTAACAGCATAAAAGCTGGAGACAAGATATATGTAAATCATATGGGAAAGGCTCTTGCTATGTTCCTTATTGGTACTGAACCAATTGAATCTGGACTTAGAATTCTAGGTGCCCACATTGACTCACCAAGATTGGATTTAAAACAAAATCCACTATTTGAAGAAGCGGAATTAGCTTATCTTAAGACTCATTATTACGGCGGCATTAAGAAGTACCAGTGGCTAACTCTTCCTTTAGCAATACACGGTGTATTTGTTAAAAAAGATGGAACAGTTACAAAGGTGGTATTTGGTGAAGAAGAAAACGAGCCAGTAGTTGGTATTTCTGATTTATTAGTGCACTTAGCAGGAAGCCAGATGGAAAAGACTTTAGGAAAAGCTATAGAAGGCGAACAGCTAAATGTGATGGTAGGATCTATTCCAGTGGAAGACAAGGATCTTAAAGAGAGAGTTAAATTAAATATACTAAACATTTTAAATAAGAAATACGGTATTACAGAAGCAGATTTTGTATCAGCAGAGATTGAAATCGTGCCAGCTGGAAGAGCAAAACATTTTGGACTTGATAACTCTATGGTTTTAGCTTACGGACACGATGATAGAATCTGTTCTTATACTTCCTTTGAAGCTATGTTAAACATTGAACAGTGCGACAAGACATGCGTTACTCTTCTAGTAGATAAAGAAGAAGTTGGAAGCATAGGTGCAACAGGAATGCATTCAAGATTCTTTGAAAATGCTTTAGCAGAAATAATTAACCTTAAAGAGTCAAACTACACTGACTTAAAGGTAAGAAGAACTCTAGCAAATTCAAAAATGCTATCTTCAGATGTAAGTGCTGCCTTTGATCCAAGTTTTGCAGATGCTTTTGAAAAGAATAACTCAGCATATTTTGGAAGAGGTATTGTATTCAATAAGTACACTGGTTCAAGAGGTAAATCTGGCTGTAATGATGCCAATGCTGAATATTTAGCACAGCTTAGAAACATACTTGATAGAAACAATGTAGCTTGGCAGACTGCCGAACTTGGAAAAGTAGACCAGGGTGGCGGCGGAACTATAGCTTACATTTTGGCACAATACGGAATGGACGTTATAGACTCAGGTGTAGCGCTTCACAGCATGCACGCTCCATACGAATTGGCAAGTAAGGCTGATATATACGAAACATGCAGGGCATATGAAGTATTCTTAAAAGAAATATAATAAAAAAAATATAAAAAAAACTGCGGATGTAATATAAAAATGCATTCGCAGTTTAATTATAGGGTTATTTTATACTTTGGCATTTAAACACTGAAGGAATCTTTCAAGGGCACTTCCGGTGAGAGTATAATCTCCCATGGCGCCATGCTTTATGTCCCCGTTTATTCCATGGTAGTCAGAACCCGCTGTATACAATTTATTGTGGGCCTCTGCTAGGGCTATGAATTTTTCTGTTTCTAAGGGTTTGTTTTGAGGGTAAATAGCCTCTATACCTTGGAATGGCATATCCATTAAATCTTCTATTGAGTTACTTCTCATAAGAGTGGGATGGGCTATTACTGTGATGGCATTGTACTTGTGTAAGAGCTGAATACCTTCCTCTAAAGTCAAACCGAAGTTTGGTATGTAAGCCTTGCTTTTTTTGCTTAAAACACTGTCAAATAACTCTGTAAAGGTATAGTTGTAACCGGCCTCGATTATGGCTTTTGCTATATGAGGTCTTGCGATTAGGGAATTGGAACTGTGGATTAAATGTTGGAAGTCTATTATTATATTATAGAATTCTTTTAAATTGTCCACCATTTTTTTTGCCCGTTCCATCCTTTTTGTTTGGAGAAAATATAAGTTATCTTGAAATATTGAGTCTGTATAGGAGTCATCTTTAAAGTAACCTAGAAGATGTATATTTCCGCCTTTGTGAAGGGTGGTTAACTCAATACCTGGTATAAGGGTAACTCCATTTTCCTTTGCAAAATCTATCAAAGTGCGCCCATATTTCATGGTATCGTGATCTGTAATAGAAATAATCTGTAGTCCACAATTGCTAGCTTTTAAGATCAGATCTTCAGGGCTCAAAATTCCATCAGAAAAATTTGAATGGGTATGTAAATCTGCTTTTATCATTTTATCACCTACTTATGCTTCAGTTTATCACACCACATCCACCTATATCAAGTGAGTTCACTTAAGATTTTTTGTTATATAATCGCAGAGGTAAAAGAGATTATAGGAGGTATATGTATTTTGCATGGAAATACAGTCTACGTCGTATATGCCATCCCATGGGAATACTGTTATAAGTGATTCGTTGTATATATTAATAACGTACCTTTGATTGTCATTAAAGTCTATGAACATCTTGTATTTGGGGCTGATCTTTGAGAAATCTGGTTTTACACCGAAGTTTTCTTTGGGTACGTATTTAAAAAATTTCCTTATGGTGAGATAATAGACTTCATCTATAGCTACACTTCTATAAAAGTCTGTGGATAGTATCCTCACTTTGCAGCTGCCAGAAGAAAAAGAGTTAATTAATTTTTCAGAATAGTACTTAGGAGAGGGCTTTTCTTTCTTTGAATTTAATAGAATAGCTTTTTCACACCCACAGGTAAAAATAAAACACAACATTATAAGTGCTATAAGAAATTTTTTCATGGTTTCATCACATCCTTTGGCTAATAATACATAGTTTATGCTTTAAAAAGCCCCAATAGTACATATATAAAATATTGCTTTATATTGCTGAGAGTATATATTATAATTAAATTGCTATGTTGGCTAATAATTAGTTATAAAGGAGTAATTTAATGCAAAGAATATTAGATGATATAATAAATGATAGTAGAAAATGGACGGAAGTAGGCGAGGTGGCATCCTATATACCGGAATTGAGCAAAGCTGACAAAGAGGCTTTAGGCATATGCGTTTCCACACTTAATGGAGAAGAGTATTTTTCAGGAGATTTTAATACAAAATTTACAATACAAAGTATATCAAAGGTAGTGACCTTGATGCTAGCTATCTTAGACAATGGAAAGGATTATGTTTTTTCTAAGGTGGATATGGAGCCCACAGAGGCTTCCTTTAACTCTATTACAAACTTAGAAGTACACGACCACAACAAGCCCCTAAACCCCATGATAAATGCAGGTGCTATTTGCGTTGTATCTTTGATTGAAGGGAAAACCGCTGAAGAAAAATTTAATAGGATAATCAACTTTACTCGAAAGCTAACGGGAAACCCAGACATAAATATAAATGAAGAGGTATATCGCTCTGAAAAGTCTACAGGAAACAGAAACAGGGCTTTGGCTTATTATATGAAAAGTACGGGAGTTATGGAAGGGGATGTGGAGGAAGTTCTAGATGTATACTTTAGGCAGTGCTCCATGGAGGTAACTTGTAAAGACATAGCTAGAATAGGTGCAACCCTTGCAAATGACGGTGTAATGCCATGGAACAATGAGAGAATAATTTCTAGAACTGTTGCCAGAATAATAAAGACAATAATGGTTACGTGCGGTATGTACGACGCATCAGGAGATTTTGCCGTTCACATAGGAATACCAGCAAAAAGTGGCGTTGGCGGAGGTATATTTGCTGCTGTTCCTAGAAGAATGGGAATTGGAGTTGTGGGACCGGCTCTAGATCCTAAGGGAAATAGTATAGGAGGACTTAAGGTATTGGAAGCCTTGTCCAAGGAGTTGGATTTAAGTATATTTTAAAAAAGGATGGTAAGATTATTGGATAAAGATAGGTTAGTTATTTTAGATGGAAGCAGTCTTTTGTATAGGGCTTTTTTTGCTATGCCGGATTTGACAAATTCTGAAGGAATACATACAAATGCCATATACGGATTTATAAATATGGTTTTCAAGATAAAAAAAGAATTCCAAACAGAACATATAGTAGCTGCTTTTGATAGAAAGGCACCGACTTTCAGACATCTTCAGTATGATGAGTATAAAGCTGGGCGAAAAAAAATGCCGGAAGAGTTGTCACAACAGATTCCGTATTTAAAGGAATTCCTTAAGCTCTATGGGATAAAACTTTTTGAAATGGATGGATTTGAGGCAGATGATCTCATCGGTACCTTATCGGTCTTTGCTGAGAAAAATGGTATGGAAGTTTTCGTGGTTACGGGAGATAGAGATGCCTTGCAGCTTGCCACAGACAACGTGAAAATTGTGATAAATAAAAAGGGGATTACGGATACAGTGATCTACGATAGGCAGAAAATAGAGGATGAATTGGGGGTCACTCCAAAGGAGTTCATCGACGTTAAGGGGCTTATGGGTGATAAGTCTGATAACATAAAGGGTGTGCCTGGCATAGGTGAAAAAACTGCCTATAAGCTAATTCAAGAATACAAGTCCGTGGAAAATGTACTTCAAAATATAGACAATTTAAAGGGAAATAAGCTAAAAGAGAATTTAAGGGAGTACAGTGAACAGGCTATTTTCAGTAAAAAGTTGGCCACCATAGTGACAGAAGTTCCGGTAGAATTAGATGAAAGCGATATCAAGCCCAATATACCTAAGGACCTTCAGGGTATACAGAAATTATTTGCACAGTTGCAGTTTAAAACTTTGTATAGCAAAGTACCTGAGACCACGGAGGATACACAACACAAAGTAGAAAAAGAAGATATAGTAGAAAAAGAAGCTACGGCAGAAAAAAGACATTGCAGTGTTATGAATGTATCCAATGGTGAGGAACTGAAGAAAGTAAAAATAGATAATGAAAAACCCTTATATCTTTTGTACACGGCTAGTACCTACAGCGTCTTATCACAACTTAAAATCATAAATGTAGTACTTATGCAAGGAGATAAGGTCTATGACATAAATATGGAGTTTCTACAAGGTGAAGATGTAAATGAACTTCTCAACAACATAAATAAGTGCAAAAAAGTAGTTGTTCACAGTGCCAAGGTGTTTTACAATTTCATGAGATTAAATGGTTTAGAACCTAATCTTATGGACTTTGATACTGAAATTGCGGCCTATTTAATTGATCCAGGAAAAAAGGAATACGAAATAAATTCTTTAACAGAGAGCTTTTGTCATCTAGCTTTAGATAGTAAGGACAAAACTGAGTCTATCCTCTATATGGAAACTGTAGAAGAAAAGTTAAAAGAACACATTGAGCAGCTAGATATGAAAGATTTATTGTACAATGTGGAGCTGCCACTGACTCTTGTTATTTCTTCCATGGAATGTGAGGGCTTTAGGATTAATAGGGAAATGCTGAATTCTTTAGGCAGAAAATTTAGCTCTGAACTCACGGAAACTGCCAGTGCAATTTACAAAGAGGCTGGAGAGGAATTCAACATAAATTCACCAAAGCAACTAGGCAAAATTCTCTTTGAAAAGTTAGATTTGCCTGTGATAAAGAAAACCAAAACTGGTTATTCAACCAATGCGGAGGTATTAGAGGAACTTCAAGGTCAACATGAGATTATCGATAAAATAACTTACTTTAGACAGCTATCGAAATTGTATTCTACCTACGTGGAAGGGCTCACAGCTGTCATTGATTCCGATGACAAGATACATTCCAACTTCAATCAAGCTGTTACAACTACGGGAAGGCTCTCTAGCACGGAACCCAACCTTCAAAACATACCTATAAAGTATGAAATGGGTAGGGAAATAAGAAAGGTTTTTGTTCCGGAAGAAAACTCTGTTATTCTATCTGCAGATTATTCACAAATAGAGCTTAGGGTATTGGCCCACATTTCAAATGATGAAAATATGATAAATGCATATAAAAATAGCGAGGATATTCACAGCCTCACAGCCTCAGAAGCTTTCAAGATTCCTATGGATCAAGTGACAAAAGAGATGAGAAGCAATGCCAAGGCAATAAACTTCGGTATAGTATACGGCATAGGTGATTTTAGTCTTTCAAAGGATCTTAAAATAAGCAGAAAAGAAGCTAAACACTATATAGATGCTTATTTTAATAGATACCCTGGGGTAAAATCTTATCTCAACGATATAGTTTTGCAGTGCAAGGAAGAGGGATATGTGACCACAATTCTAAACAGAAGGAGAAACATTCCGGAAATTAATTCTTCTAAAAAAATTATAGTGGCCATGGGGGAAAGGTTGGCAATGAACACTCCTATTCAAGGCAGTGCAGCGGATATAATAAAATTAGCTATGATTAAAGTATTTAATAGACTAAAAGAGTTAAAGCTTAAATCAAGACTTATATTGCAAGTCCACGATGAATTGATTCTAAATGTCTTAAATGAGGAACTGGAAATCGTTAAGGATGTGGTAAAAAAGGAAATGGAAAGCGCCGTAAAGATGAGAGTTCCCATGGAAGTGGACATAAATATGGGTGAAAACTGGTATGAAGCCAAGTAATATCAAAGTACGGGTGATAAAATGATTAAAATTGGGCTCACGGGATCCATTGGTTCAGGAAAGAGCAGTATATCATCTTACCTTAAGGATAAGGGTGTTTGTGTAATTGATGCTGATATAATAAGCAGGGAAATTTATGAAATATACAGTGATTTAGTTTTAAAAATTAGGGAAGCCTTTGGCTGTGAATACGTTGAAAATGGAGTGCTTAACAGAAAAAAAATGGCTTCCCTAGTGTTTTCACAGAAAGATAAGAAGTCAATGTTAGAATCTATTGTGATGCCCTATATTTTTCATGAAATAGATCTTAGAATGAAAAGTGCAGAAAATAGGGGCGAAAAATGTTGTGTACTGGATGCGCCAACTTTGATGGAGAACAATCTTCATGAGAAAATGGATTATAATATTCTAGTTTATTGCAACTTGGAAAAGGAAATAGAGAGAGTAATGAAGCGGGATGGAATATGCAGAGATGACGTTCTAAAAAGATTAGCATGTCAGTTATCCGTGGAGGAAAAAATGAAAAAGTCTGATTTTATTTTGGATAACAGCTTTTCTTTAGAGGATACCTACGCATCTTTGAAGAAAATATTTAGTGAAATAGGAGTAGAGATATGAAAAAGTGGTTCATTGCGTTATTTGTGGTGATTATAGCGTGTTTAAGTGTTTTGTTTGGTTTAAAGTACATAAAAAATAGGCCAGTAAAGGTAGAAGATTTAAAGAGGTTATACCCCGTTACATATAGCGACGTGGTCTTTGCAAATTCTGAAAAGTATTCACTAGATCCCTATATGGTGTTCGCCCTTATAAAGGCAGAGAGCGCTTATAAAAAAGATGCAAAATCTTCCCAGAGTGCCATGGGCCTCATGCAAATAACACCTAAGACAGCACATTGGATAGCTGAAAAGATGGGAATGAAGGATTTTAGTGAGGACAAGCTATTTGAGCCCACTATAAATATTGAAATGGGATGTTGGTATCTTCAAAATTTAAGACAGGAATTTGGGAAAAAAGATGAGATTATCCTAGCGGCCTACAATGCCGGTAGGGGAAATGTGAGCAGTTGGCTTCAAGATGGTCGTTACTCTGATGATGGTGAAACTTTAAAGGATATCCCTTTTTCAGAGACAAAGGAGTACGTAAAGAAGATTAAGCAGTATGAAGAAAAATACAAAGAATTGTATAAACAGGAGTTTGAAACAAAGGAAGTTGACAATACAAAATAGCTTGTAAAATAGGAACTAATCCCTCATAACTTTCATATAAAGGTAGTATACTAAGTTATGGGGATGGTAATAATGGCGGAAATTGTTTTGAGCTATGTTTTTATAGTTATACTAATAACCGGTTTAGGATATTTGTTGTATTTACTTAAAGATAAGGGTATAAAGATAAGTGAAGATTATTTTGGACTATCTTATGCAATTTTAAATACAATGCAGAGCGATGAAGCTAATACAGACAATAAAAAACTTATAATCAGGCTTATTGGCGATATTGTTCGTTATATTGAAAGCGAACTTTTAAATATGAATAATGATGATAAGGAAAAATTAGCGCTAAAATTGTGCACTGGTATTTTAAAGAAGATGGGATTTAATAGTCCTGTTGACGAGAACAGTATACGATTTCTTATACGAATATGCGCTGCCATGATGCAAAACAGTGAAACTTGGCATAACAACAAAGTAGTCAATGAGGAAAATAGAAAGCTTATAGAAGATGCTCTTAAATTGTCTTAATGTTTTATTTAAAGAGTTATACGATGCCCAGGTTTTAAATTTCAAAACCATCTGGGCATTGTTTTTTACTGTGTCAGATAAAATAATTTAAAAGGGAAAGTGTGCTTATGAATATAGTTTGTTTTAAAAATGGTGTTAGGCTTATATATAAAAAGTCTCAAAGCAATCTAACTTCCTTTTGTATAGGATTTGAGGCTGGTGCCAATAAAGATCCTGAGGGATACTATGGAATTGCCCATGCGGTGGAGCACATGGTATACAAGGGTACAAATACAAAAGATGAACATGAGATAAACGAAAAGATAGATGAGCTTTTTGGATTTAGCAACGCTATGACCAATTATCCTTATGTGGTATACTATGGAACCTGCCTTAGTGAAGATTTTCAGCAGGGCTTTAAGTTACATAGTGATTTTCTTATTCATCCAGCCTTTAGTGAAAAAGGGTTTAAGGAGGAGATGGATGTTATAAAAGAGGAACTCAAGGAATGGAAAGAGGATGCCTATCAACACTGTGAGGATCTTTGCTTTTACCACGGCTTTAAAAAAAAGCGAGTAAGGGAATTGATTATTGGAAACTGCGAAACTTTGGAAAATATAGCCTTAGAAGATATAAGGGAATTTCATAAAAAACATTATGTTGGAGAAAATTGCGTTGTGTCTGTAACTAGCAACTTAGATTTGGACATAATAATAGATATTGTGGAAGATGGATTCAGGGATATAAAGCCCCAATACTGCGAAGAACATATTGTGCTACATGAAGTTAATGCTGCTGGGATTTTCAAAGATGAGATTGGTAGCGAAAGCTGCAAAATCAATTTTGTATACTCATTAGACAATCTTACTTCTGAAGAAATTATGAACTTTAGGGTGTTTAACAATTTCTTTGCTGAAGGAGTGAGCTCTCTGTTGTATAATGAGATTAGGACAAAAAGAGGGTTGTCTTACGAGGTTGGAGCAAAACTGAAGGATGAAAAGGGTGTAGAGATTTACAAGATTTACCTAGGCACTTCTAGTGAAAAGGCAGACGTGGCGGTGGAAGTTGTAAACCAGCTTATATATAAAATTAAAAACAATATTATAAAAATAAAATCAGAGACTATAGATAAGGCTATAAAAAATTTAAAACTAAAGCAGAGCATTGATCTAGAAAAATCTATAGTTCATAGCTTTAGGCTTTGTATTATGGAAATCATGGGAGATAAAAAGGACAAAAAATTATATTGTTCTACTTCAAATGATAATAATTTTGCAATTCATGATTATATATCTCCTTTGTATTATGATGAATTATGTTTAAATACCATTGATGAAAAAACCATATTGGCAGTGGTAAATAAGGTTTTAAAAGATCCAACTATAGAAATAATGACGTAAGGGCAGGTGAGTTCATGGAAAGTATTTGGATGATTAAGAACTTCAAAGGGGATTTAGGGCCTTTGAGTAGAAAGACTAAAATAAGCCCTTCTTTTTTAAAGGTGTTGTTCAACAGGGGAATAAAGGATGAAAATGAGATAAAAAAATTTTTTAATGGCACAGCAAAAGATCTGTATGAACCTTATATGCTAATGGATATGGAAAAAGCTGTGAAAACCATTAAGGAAGCCATTGAAGAGAAAAAACGCATAGCAATTTATGGTGATTACGATGCAGATGGTGTCAGCAGTACGGTGATTTTGTATAAAGGATTGAGGCGCTGTGGAGCTGATGTTATATATTATGTACCCAATAGAGAAGAAGAGGGTTACGGTATGTCAAAAATCGGAATAGACAGATTGAAAAAATTGGGTGCAAATGTTATAATTACTTGTGACAATGGTATAAGTGCCATGGAAGAAATTGATTACGCAAGAGAAATGGGAATTCCCGTGGTATTGACTGACCATCATCAGCCAAGTTTTGTTGAAAAAGAGGACAAAACAACTGAAGAGATTTTACCTGCTGCTTGTGCTGTGGTGGCCCCTCACCGAAGACAGTGCACTTATCCCTTCAAATACCTTTGTGGTGCAGCTATAAGCTATAAGTTTATTCAAGCTTTATTTAGGTTGTTCAATATAAACAATGATGAAACCATTAAGCTCCTTCAATATGCTGCTGTGGGAACAATATGTGATGTTGTGGACCTTCAGGATGAAAACAGAATTATAGTAAAAGAAGGTCTAAGAATAATCAACTCTAGTCCAGATGTGGGAATAAGAGCTTTGATAAAGCAACTGAACTTAGCTGATAAGGAGATAAAGTGCTACAATATAGGTTTTAATATTGGTCCTTGCATAAATGCCACTGGACGCCTAGAAACAGCGGATATTGCCATAGAGCTTTTTTTAAGTGAGGATGAAAAGTACTGCGAGGAATTGGCTGGAAAGCTGGTGGAGCTCAATAAACAGCGTCAGGAAATGACAGATTACAATGTAACTAAAATTATGGAAGAGCTAAGTGAAAGGGAAAATGTACCTAAGGTTTTGGTTTTGTATAATGGAGAAGTTCACGAGAGCATTGCTGGGATTGTGGCAGGAAGAATAAAGGATAGATACAATCTTCCTACTCTGGTCATAACTGATGGGAAAGAGATGCCAAAGGGTTCAGGACGCTCTATAGAAAAATACAATATGTTTGAAGAACTTCAAAATTGCAAAGGATTACTGCATAAATTTGGAGGTCATCCTATGGCTGCAGGTCTTTCTATAAAAAAAGAAAATATAGAAGAGCTGAGCAAGTGTTTAAACCAAAACTGCACTTTGACTGATGAAGACATAAAACCAGTGATCCACATGGATGACAAATTGCCTTTAGATTACATGTCTCCAGGTTTTCAAAGATATGTTGAACAGCTAGAGCCCTACGGAAAGGGAAATTCAAAGCCACTTTTTGGAGTAAAAAATGCCAAAGTCTTGGGTGGAAATGTATACGGAAAAAATAAAAATGTTTTAAAACTCAATTGTGAATATGAGCAAATGAATATACAAATTATATCCTATGAAGATATGATGATAAAGTTTAAAGAAATGCTTATAAAGGAAAGTATTGATTTTGACATAATGCTGCGTGGAGGTATACAAAATCTTTTTATGGATTTTGTTATTTATACTGACATCAACGAATATATGGGCAGGAAATCTGTACAGCTAAAATGCAAAGACCTGAGATTTAGCAATTAAAAGGTAAAAACCAGGCACAATAATAAGATATTATTTTGCCTGGTTCTTAGTTTGATATAACTATATTAATCTCACAAATCTATTTATTGATTAGTTTAAATGTCCTTTAGTGAAATTAAAGATTTTGCTCGTATTGCTGAACCATTTTCTTTACCATTTCGCCACCAACGGAACCGCATTCTTTAGATGTTAAATTTCCGTTATACCCTGTGAAGTTTACGCCTAATTCCTTAGCTGTCTCCATTTTAAAATTGTATAGTCCTTGTTTTGCTTCTGGTACTAAACTTTTTGCCATGTTTTCTTCCTCCTTAGTCTTCACATACATAGTGAATGAAAATCTTAATGGTTTCAAATTTACTAAGTATTATTCTACTACTTTAAACCATTTTCGTACTGCTGAACCATCTTCTTTACCATTTCTCCACCGATTGAACCAGCTTCTTTGCTTGTTAAGTCTCCGTTGTATCCCTGTTTAAGGTTTACTCCAACTTCTTTAGCAGTTTCCATTTTAAACTGGTTTAATTTTTCTTTAGCTTCTGGAACTAAGTTCTTGTTTGAATATGCCATTGTTTTTCACCTCCTCTTCGTCTTTGTAATAATATTTTATCCCGTATGAGAAAAATTATTTTAGTACATTACAGGTTAATTTGAAAAATAATTCTTTTAATACCATTCTTTTGCAAAGATTTAACATAATAAGTTGTTCCTTTTATAGCATTGAAGTAGTAAAATATAATATATAATAAAGAATAAGGTGATGTGAATGACAAAACATAAAATAATACTTACAGGCGGCGGTTCTGCTGGTCATGTAACTCCAAATCTTGCCCTTGTTCCTAGGCTAAAGGAAATGGAATACCAGATTAGCTATATAGGTAGCATAAGCGGCATAGAAAAAAATATTATTGAAAATGCTAATATAAAATACTTTGGCATAAGCAGTGGAAAGTTGAGAAGAGGAAAGAACATTAAGAATCTAGGAAGAAACTTTCTAGATGTATTCAGAGTTGGAAAGGGAATTTTAGATGCAAAAAGAATTTTAAAAAAAGAAAAGCCGGATATTGTTTTCTCAAAGGGCGGGTTTGTATCTGTACCTGTGGTAATGGCTGCTAGTATGCTAAACATACCTGTTATAGCTCACGAATGCGATATTACACCTGGTCTTGCAAATAAATTAGCTTCTAGATATTGTGATAAAATATGTGTCACCTTTGAAGAGACATTAAAATATGTAGATAAAAACAAAGGCTGCGTAACGGGACTTCCTATTAGAAGTGAACTTTTCACTGGAAAGAGGAGCTCAGCTGTAGAAATATGCGGATTTAAAAATTCCAATAAGCCAATTCTCCTTGTTATTGGAGGTAGCCTTGGAGCTAAGTGCATAAATGAAATCGTTAGAAAAAATATTCAAAATCTTTTAAAAGAATACAATATAATTCATATATGTGGTAAAGGAAATATGGACACTTCTATAGAAAAAATGGAGGGTTACTATGAAGTAGAGTATGCCAATGAAGAACTTAAGCATTTTATGAATGCTGCTGACTACATTATATCTAGGGCTGGTGCCAATTTTATATTTGAAATACTGTCGCTAAAAAAACCAAACCTTTTGATCCCTTTATCAAAAAAAGCTAGTAGAGGAGATCAAATATTAAATGCAGAGTCATTTAGAAAAAAAGGTTACTCCATAGTTATAGAAGAGGAAAATCTTAATTCAGATATTCTCATGGAAAAGCTTCAAGAGTTAAGAAAAAACCAAGAAGTTTTCATCAAAAATATGGAAAACAGCAATCTAGGAAATGCCACAGAAAAAATTCTACAGCTTATAGAAAAATCCTTAAAACATAAGGCATAAAATAAATTGGAGGGGTGATTTTAAGTGAAATTAAAATTTTTTGGAGCTGCGAAAACTGTAACAGGTTCATGTCATATGCTAATCGTAAATGGAAGAAAAGTATTGCTAGACTGTGGGCTTCTTCAAGGAACTGAGGACTCTGATGTAGGCAATGCGAATTTCAACTTCGATCCTAAAGAGATAGAGTTTGTTATTTTATCTCATGCCCATATCGATCACAGCGGAAGAATACCTCTTTTGTATAAAAAGGGTTTTAAAGGAACTGTAATCAGCACTAGTGCTACTAAGGACTTGTGTTCCGTCATGCTACCTGACAGTGGTTATATTCACGAAACAGAGGTGGAATGGAAAAATCGGAAGAGAAAAAGACAGGGCTTGCCTCCAATAGAGCCTCTTTACACTTCAAAAATAGCGGAGTTGTCAACATATCTATTTACAGGTTATGAATACGACGAGCTAATAGATGTTTTTCCAGGGCTTAAAGTTAGATTTAGAGATGCTGGCCATCTTCTAGGAGCTGCCATTACAGAAATATTTGTGGAGGAAAAGGGAAATAAACCTATAAAGCTTTGCTACAGTGGGGACATCGGAAATGGGGATTCTTTTCTTATAAAAAATCCTACTTACGTGGATTATGCTGATTATCTTATTATGGAGGCCACGTATGGAGATAGGTATCACGCAGATATCAAAAAAGAACTGTATAGATTAGCGGATATAATTCAAAAAACTGTACAGCGAGGAGGTAACATCATAATACCATCCTTCTCCGTTGGAAGGACTCAAGATGTATTATACGTGCTAAATCACTATATAGAAAACGAAATACTAAAAGGCATAAAGGTGTACGTGGACAGTCCTCTTGCCATGGAAGCCACGAAGATATTTAAAAAACACCAAAATTTATTCAAAGATGAAATACAAGACATGATTTTAGAGGGCGACGATCCTCTTGAGTTTCAGGGATTGGATTTTATAAAATCCCCAGGAGATTCTGCTAGTTTAAATAAGGTGCAAAGTGGTGCCATAATAATTTCCGCCAGCGGTATGTGTGAGGCTGGTCGGGTAAGACATCACCTAAAGCATAATTTGTGGAGACCAGAATGTTCTGTGGTGTTTGTTGGATATCAAGCTGAGGGTACCCTAGGAAGAAGTCTTCTTGAGGGAGCTGAAAAAGTAAAATTATTTGGTGAAGAGATCGCTGTAAACGCTGAGATATACAATTTAGAAGGTATGTCAGGCCACGCAGATAGAGCAGGACTTTACAGATTTTTATCAGCATTTAAAGAAAAGCCAAAGGAAGTAATTTTAGTTCACGGTGATAAAAAATCTCAAGAAAGTTTTAATGAGTTATTGCAGAGCAATGGATACAATTCTACCATTGCCAATTTGGGCGAAACTCTATTTGTAGATGAGGAAAAAATTGTTGATTACGATTTAAGGGATAAATTGCTAAGGACAATAGAAAATTTTGGAGAGATAAATGAAATCAACAAGAACTCAGTTTTAAAATTGTTGCAAGAAATAATTCATGAATAAGTTATTTAAAAACTTTTCGATAGTTAAAAACATATATAAAATAACAAATGATATGGCAATTTATTATAGAAAGCATTGATAAGAGCTTAAAAATGCAAAAATTAATGCATTTTCTATTTACATTTTTAAATCAAAAGTGTATATTTAGTATGTAGTATCATGAAAAAATGAGTTGCTATAATAAGCTAAGGCTTAAAATATATTCTGAAGGAAGGGTTTACGATGAATAGAAAAATGAAAACTATGGATGGTAATACTGCCGCTGCTCATGTTTCCTATGCATTCACTGATGTAGCTGCAATTTACCCAATTACACCTTCTTCTCCAATGGGAGAAAAAGTTGACGAATGGTCATCGCAAGGAATGAAGAACCTATTTGGACAAACTGTAAGAGTTATGGAAATGCAGTCAGAGGCTGGTGCTGCTGGTGCGGTTCACGGTTCTCTACAGGCAGGTGCTTTAACTACAACATATACAGCATCACAGGGACTTTTATTGATGGTTCCTAATATGTACAAAATTGCCGGAGAATTATTGCCAGGAGTATTCCATGTAAGTGCTAGAGCTCTTGCTACACACGCACTTTCAATCTTTGGAGACCATCAGGACGTAATGGCAGCAAGGCAGACAGGCTTTGCTCTTCTTGCTTCAAACAGCGTACAGGAATCTATGGATTTAGCTGCTGTTGCACACTTGGCAGCAATTAAAGGAAAAGTTCCATTTATGCATTTCTTTGATGGATTTAGAACTTCACACGAAGTACAGAAAATCGAAACTTGGGATTTCTCACAGCTTGCACAGCTTGCTGAAGAAGTTCAGGATGATATAAAGGCATTTAGAAAAAATGCATTAAATCCAGAACATCCAGTAACAAGAGGTACTGCTCAAAATCCAGATATATACTTCCAAGGAAGAGAAGCTTCCAACAATTATTACAATGAATTACCAGCAGTAGTTGAACACTTTATGGACGAAGTAAACAAGATGATAGGAACAGACTACCATTTATTTAACTACTACGGAGCACAAGATGCAGATAGAATGATCATTGCTATGGGTTCTGTTTGCGATGTTGCAGAAGAAACAATTGATTATTTAAATAAAAAGGGTGAAAAGGTAGGTTTATTATCAGTTCACTTATACAGACCATTCTCAATAGAACACTTCTTAAAAGCTGTTCCAGCTTCAGTTAAGAAGATTGCTGTTCTTGACAGAACAAAGGAACCAGGTTCTATAGGAGAGCCATTATTCCTTGACGTAACAAATGCATTATTCAACGTTGAAAACAGACCAGTTGTAGTTGGTGGTAGATTTGGTTTAGGTTCAAAGGATACAACTCCAGCTCAGATAATAGCTGTATTTGATAACTTAAAGCAGGATGCACCAAAGAACAACTTTACAATAGGTATAGTTGACGATGTAACTAACACATCTCTTGAAATAACTTCAGAAGTAGATGTTACTCCAGAGGGAACAAAGGCTTGTAAGTTCTGGGGATTAGGTTCTGACGGAACAGTTGGAGCAAATAAATCAGCTATAAAAATCATCGGTGACCATACAGACATGTATGCTCAGGGTTACTTCTCATATGACTCTAAAAAATCAGGTGGTATAACTGTATCTCACTTAAGATTTGGTAAGGAAAAGATAAAATCACCTTACTTAATAAATAAGGCTGATTATGTTGCTTGTCACAACCAGTCATATGTATACAAATATGACGTATTAGATGGTATAAAAGATGGCGGTAAGTTCTTACTTAACTGTATATGGAATGCGGAAGAATTAGAACAGCATCTACCAGCTAAAATGAAAAAATACATTGCTGAACACAACATAGAATTCTACACTATAGATGCAGTTAAGATTGCAGAGGAAATAGGTCTTGGCGGAAGAATCAACATGATCATGCAATCAGCATTCTTCAAATTAGCTAACATCATTCCTTTAGAAGAAGCATTAAAATACTTAAAGGATGCTGTTGTAACATCTTACGGTAAAAAAGGTGAAAAAGTTGTTAAAATGAACCACGATGCTATAGATCAGGGTGTCAATGCTATAGTTAAAGTGGAGGTTCCAGCTTCATGGAAAGATGCAAAGGAAGAATGCAACTGTGAAAGCAACAACAAACCTAAGTTTATAACTGAAATAGTAGACGTTATAAATAGACAAGAGGGAGACAAGTTACCAGTTAGCGCATTTACAGAGGGCGTTGATGGTACATTCCCAGCAGGAACAGCTGCTTTCGAGAAGAGAGGAATAGCAACTAATCTTCCAGAGTGGAATTTAGACAATTGTATACAGTGTAACCAGTGTTCATTTGTATGTCCACATGCTTGTATAAGACCAGTTTTATTAACTGATGAAGAGATGAACAATGCTCCTGCAAACTTAAATGCTAAACCAGCTACTGGTGGTCCAGCATTAAAAGAATACAAGTTCTCTATCGTTGTAAGTGAATTAGATTGTACAGGATGCGGAAACTGTGCTGAAGTATGTCCAGCACCAAAGAAAGCTCTTGTTATGCAGCCAGCTCACACTCAATTAGATAAACAAGATGCTTTTGACTATGCTATAAAACTTCCAAAGAAAAACCCAATGAACAAAAACACTGTAAAAGGAAGTCAGTTTGAGACTCCACTTTTAGAGTTCTCAGGTGCTTGCGCAGGATGTGGAGAAACTCCATATGCTAAGCTAATAACTCAGTTATTTGGAGATAGAATGATGGTTTCCAACGCAACTGGATGTTCTTCAATTTGGGGTGGTAGTGCTCCTTCAACTCCATATACTAAGGACGCAGCAGGAAGAGGACCAGCATGGGCTAACTCATTATTCGAAGATAATGCAGAGTTCGGTTTAGGTATGTTCCTTGGAGCTAACCAGATGAGAGAAAAATTATTTGACTTAGCCACAGAAGCTCAAAACAGCGATTTAAGCTCTGAATTAAAATCTACATTACAGGAATTACTTGATAACAGATTTGAAGGCGAAAAGACTAAGGAAATAAGAGATAGATTATTGCCATTACTTGAAGCTGAAAAAGCTAATGATCTTGCTTCTAAGATCTTAGAGATGAAAGATTTCATAGTTAAGAAATCTCAGTGGATATTTGGTGGAGACGGATGGGCTTATGATATCGGATACGGCGGTGTTGACCACGTACTTGCATCAGGCGAAGATGTAAACATATTCGTATTTGATACAGAAGTTTACTCTAACACAGGAGGTCAGTCTTCAAAAGCTACTCCAACTGCAGCAATAGCTAAGTTTGCCGCTGGTGGAAAGAGAACTAAGAAGAAAGACCTTGGTATGATGGCTATGAGCTACGGTTATGTATATGTTGCACAGATATCTATGGGTGCTGACAAGAACCAGGCTATAAAGGCTATCGCAGAGGCAGAAGCATATCACGGACCTTCATTAATAATTGCCTATGCTCCATGTATCAACCATGGTATAAAGATTGGTATGGGATGCACTCAATTAGAGGCTAAAAAGGCTGTTGAATGTGGATACTGGGCATTGTACAGATACAACCCAGATCTTAAAGAAGAAGGTAAGAATCCATTCTCACTTGATTCAAAAGAGCCTACAGCATCATTCATCGATTTCTTAAAGGGTGAAGTAAGATACGCTTCTCTTGAGAAAATAAAACCAGATTTAGCAGCTGAATTATATGCTAAGACTGAAAAAGATGCAAATGAAAGACTTGAAAACTACAAGAAATTGGCTAAAAACGACTAATAAATTTTAATAAAAAATCGTACTTCAATTTGAAGTGCGATTTTTTTCTTGTAAAATCAAAATAATTTTAAAAAAGGCTTTTAATATTCTCTATTTAAGGGTATCATTATAACATAAACAGAATTCTTAGCTTCACGTGGAGTTTTAACCCCAGGTGAAGGTTAGAAGTCGTTATATAGGGGCGTGTCCGATGTCATCGCCCTCCTATAAGAGGAGGGTGTGTTAAAACGGCTAGCCATCACATAAACCATTTTAGGAGGTATGAAAATGACTGAGAAAGATAAAAAATGCTGTGAGGATGCTACTTGCAATTGTGAAAACCATGAGGAACACGATCATGAATGTGGTTGCTGCTGTGGCTGTGGAGAAGAAGAACTAGAAGTTATGCAAGTAGAGTTAGAGGACGAAAATGGAAATCCTATACTTTGCGATGTAATTGATGGTTTTGACTACAAGGATAAAGAATATGCGGTTTTATTAAACCCTGAAGATGAATCATATTACATTTTCAAAGTTGAAGGTAATGAGGATGATGATATGGGAGAACTAGTCGTTCCATCTGAAGAAGAATTCAACGAAGTAAAAGATTACTATGAAAACCTTCTTGCTAGTGAAGAGGAAGATGAAGAAGAAGAATAGAGTTTAAACAAAAGCCATTGATTATTCAATGGCTTTTCTAAATATGGAATGGAGATAAAGTAAAGATGGAAAAGTTAGCTTTGTTTGATATAGATTTTACTATTACTAAAAAGGAAACTCTGTTGCAGTTTTATCGGTTTATGATAAAAAAGAACAAGAAATACATTAAATATTTTCCCAAGGTTTTGTACTCAGGGCTTTGCTATGGGCTTGGAATACACAAGGAAAAAAGGACGAAGGAAATTTTTATGAGTTTTATTAAGGGCATTTCTGTGGAGGATATGAATAAAATATGCAAACAATTCTACCATGAATGCCTTAAAAATATATTGTACAAAGACGGCATAGATAAGATGATGGAATTAAGGGATAGTGGCTATATGGTGATTCTTATTTCTGCCTCGCCGGAGTTTTATCTTAACACTTTATATGACTTGGGTTGTGTTGCTAAAATAATTGGTACTAGGGTGAAGATACAAAACAATTCTTATATTAATGTAATTGAAGGGAAAAATTGCAAGGGACAAGAGAAAATTAGTAGGCTCAACAGTTTTCTAAGTGAGAGGGGCATAAAAGAAGTAGACTACAAAAACTCATATATGTTTTCTGACTCTTTATCCGACTCTCCACTTTTAAATTTAGTTGGAAAACCCTATCTTATAAATTACAAGAGGAGAGCGAACTTTCCAGTGTTGCAATGGGAATAGTGTTAAAGTAAATAAAATTTTAAACGATAATAATAAATATATATTATTATTTGTTTGTTCCAACATAGGGGGAATTAGATGAGTATGGATTTAGAAATTAAAGATAACAATATGCCAAAAGACGTAAACAATAAAGATGGGAGTATTGGTGTAGTAAATGGCAGGATTGTAGTTAATAATCCTGAGGGCCATGGCGAGCCTGCATATATAATTCCTTCATCTAAGTTATTTGTTTTCGTCAGTGGTGAAAAAGTACAAACGAAGACTGACGTTTTCAGCTACACTGATGTAACGTACGAAATACCTGAAAAAGTTGCCTTAAGAAATATGAAGGTTTTATGCAAGGACAATGAAATGAAGGCTATTCTATCTGTATCCTATGAGCCAGGCATCAGGTATAAATTGAAGGACCAACAATTTGCAAAATTTACATCCTTTGATATAGAAAAAAAGGAAGAGATATTACCACCACTATATACCAGAGAAGAGATTGAAAAGGCTCTTGTAAGCGCAGGCATTTCATATGGTATTGATAGGGAAGTTATAGAGGCTGCCATGACATCCTACGATTTTACGGAAGGACTGGTAGCAGAAGGTTTGGATCCTGTGGCGCCTGTCCCTGATAAAGTGGATATAAAATTTAAGATTAAACCACCTAAATTTAAAGAAGATTTAAAGGGAAATGTAGATTATAAGTCTATTGGGCAAATAGTATCTGTTGAGCCAGGTCAGCTGTTGGCACAGATAATTGAGGGAAACCAGGGCAGTGATGGAGTTTCAGTTAGAGGAAAGATAATTAAAGTTCCAAAGCCCAAGCCTTTAAAGATTGTTTGTGGAAGTGGATGTGAGCAATTTGGAAATCAGATAAAATCCACACTAAAAGGAAAGCCCCTTTACAATGGCGGAAAGTTTTCAGTATCTGAGCTACACGAAGTAAGAAGTAATGTGGATCTTAGCACTGGAAATATTAAATTTTCAGGTCATGTAGTTGTATACGGTCATGTTCTCGAGGGCATGGAGGTTGAAGGCACTGCAGGGGTAGAGATATATAAATCTGTAGCTAATTCAGTGATAAAATCCAATGGAAACATAGAGATAAGTGGAAATAGTCTTTTGTCAAATATCAATGCTGGAGGAATAGAAAATGCAAACAGCATTATAAGAGAAAAAATGAAGTCAATATCTATATCTTTAGAAGAGCTTTATGGTGATTGTATGCAAATCGAAAAACAAAATACGCTTGGACAACCTGTTAGGCCAGGAGAATTGATTAAAATACTCCTGGAAAGAAAATTCAGGAATCTCACCAATAAAGTTTCAGATTTTTTAAGAGTTTATTTGGCCTTTGACAATTGCAATAAAAAGCTTTACATAAATCTGAAAATGCGATTGTTAGGAGGCGGTCCACTAACCATAGAGAAATATGATGTGTTGCAAGAGTTGATAATAGCACTGAATGATGAAATACATAGGCTAGTGGTTGACAACTCTTCAAAGGCTGATATAAAGTTATCCTACTGTCAAGACAGTGTTATAAATGCCACTGGAAATGTATATATAAATGGACGAGGGCAATATCAATCAAATATTATGGCAGGGGATAGTGTATATATAACTGGCATAAGATCTGTATCTAGAGGTGGAATCATACAAGCTGGTAATATAATAAAATGTAACTTTATAGGCAGTGACGCTGGTGTAAAAACAGAGCTAAAGGTGGACAAACAGGGCGAAATCTTTGCCAACTTTGCGTATCATAACACAAAGTTTACTGTGGGAACATATCAATACACTTTGGAGAAGCCAAGTAAAGATATTCACGTGTATTTATCATCAAATGGTGAGCTTATGGTTGATAAATTTAATGCGTAGTAGAAAGGGTAGGAGGAATGTTATATGGAAAATAAAGAGATTAAGGTATTGATATTTATGCTGA
Source organism: Hathewaya proteolytica DSM 3090 (assembly GCF_900142225.1). Lineage (GTDB taxonomy): Bacteria > Bacillota > Clostridia > Clostridiales > Clostridiaceae > Hathewaya > Hathewaya proteolytica. The sequence goes on along the minus strand of NZ_FRAD01000005.1, from coordinate 144,564 downwards.
AAAATGAGTATTATGCTCTAGATATCATGCAGATTGAGAGAATATTAGCTTATGAAGAGACAACAAAGATACCAGAAATGCCAAGTTTTGTGGATGGAGTGAAGGATTATGAGGGCAGGATTCTCCCAATAATCAATTTGGCCAAGAAATTCAACATTGACTCTTGCGATGTTACTAAGGAATCTAAGGTCATCGTAACTAGATGTGACGGAAAGCATATGGGTATTGTTGTGGACGAGGTATCGGAAGTAATCAATGTGCATGAAAAAGATATTGAAAAGAATGCTAATGTGACTAACGGTATATCTAAAAAATATGTAAATGGACTTATTAAGTTGAAAGGTAATATCATTATTTCCCTTGATACTAAATATATATTATCGGAATTTGATAAAGAACAAATGGATATATAGGTGGATAAAATTATGCAAGAAGAGATAAAGATTGGCATAGGTGATCTTAATACCGCCAAGTCACCTATACCCTTAATAACAATTGGGCTGGGATCCTGTGTGGGCATTGCCATATACGACAGTGTTACAAAAATTGGAGGTCTTGCTCACATTATGCTACCTGATAGTTCGCAGTTTTCAAATGTGACTAATAAAATGAAATTTGCAGATTTAGCTATTCCTATGCTTATCGACAAACTTCTTCGCATGGGGTGTAGTAAGAGAAACTTAAAGGCAAAGATTGCTGGTGGTGCTGCAATGTTTAACTTCAGTGATCAAAAGATGACTATGAACATCGGAGAGCGAAATGTAAATGCAGTGAAGGAAACATTGAAAAAGCTAAATATATCAATTTTAAGTGAGGATACAGGTGGCAATAAAGGAAGAACTATAAAATTGTGTACTGAAAGTGGTAAACTTACTGTTAAAGTTATCGGAGTTGCCACAAAGGAAATATAGAGTTGGAGTGGGTGAAGTGAGTAAGATAAAGGTTGTTGTTGTAGATGATTCAGCGCTAATGAGAAAAATAATCTCTGATATGATAAATTCTCAAGATGATATGGAAGTAATCAATACAGCTAAAAATGGAGATGAACTGCTAAAAAAACTAAGTCCTATGCCAGATGTCATAACTCTAGATGTGGAAATGCCTGTGGTAAATGGCATTGAAACCTTGAGTATATTACAACAAAGCCACATACAGGTGCCTGTTATTATGCTTAGCTCCCTTACAAAATCGGGAGCAGATATAACAATGGAATGCCTTCAATTGGGGGCTTTTGATTTTATATCAAAGCCATCAGGTTCCATATCTTTAGACATAAATAAGGTAAAGGATGAGTTAATAGATAAGATAAGGGAGGCTAAAAACAGCAGAAGGTTTATTCCCGCAAGTTGGTCCCCCAAGGAAAAGGAAATTCCCCTTGTGCAATCCTTTGGAAAATCGCCAAAGGTTGTGAACAAAAGTAAAAATATAAAGGCTATTCTAATCGGCGCATCAACAGGAGGACCTAAGGCATTGTTTCAGGTTATAACCAATCTACCTAAGTTGGATATACCCATCTTTGTAGTTCAACATATGCCCGTAGGATTTACAAAATCCTTTGCAGAAAGGCTGAACAATAATAGCAAGATGTCAGTGGTGGAAGCGGAAAACAATATGGTCATAGAAAAAAACACTGTTTATATAGCAAAAGCCGGGTATCACCTAAAGGTATCCCAGGGTAATCGCCTCAAATTGGATGAAAGTGAACCAATATGGGGAGTCAGACCTGCCGTGGATAAATTGTTTTTCTCTGCAGTAGAAGTGTACAACTCAAACTTGCTCAGTTTAATTTTGACGGGCATGGGGCGAGATGGAGCAGATGGAACTGCAGTTGTAAAAGATGGTGGTGGGATAACTTTATGTCAAGATGAAAGAAGTAGCACTGTGTATGGAATGCCAAAGGCAGCTTTTGCCACGGGCAAAGTTGATGAAGTGGTTTCACTGGACAATGCGGCAAAAAGAATTACGGAAATAGTCATGAAGAGAGGAGTTTAGTCATGGACTTTGATTATTTAGGGAAATGGGTTAAAAAAGAATATGGTATAGATTTTACTGCATATAAATCCAATCAACTTCACAGGCGAATAAATAGCTTTATGGAGAGATTGGGTATAAATAATGCACAGGACTTTGTGGCATATATGGACAAGAATCCTCAGACTAAACAAAAGTTTATGGACTTTATAACTATTAATGTAACGGAGTTTTTTAGAAATCCCGATATATTTAAGGAATTTGAGGATGCCCTTACGGATTACATCAAGAGCCGTTCAGGAAGAATAAATATATGGAGTGCAGCATGTTCTAATGGCTCTGAGCCTTATTCCATTGCAATGATTGTAAAAAATATGAACACTCCGAGTTCTACAAGAATACTAGCTACGGATATTGATGCCACCATATTAAAAAAAGCAAAGGAAGGCATTTATACTAATGCAGAAATTAAAAATATAAAAATGGATTTTTTACGTAAATATTTCGATAAAATTGACGATAAATATAAAGTAAAGACAGAAATCAAAAATTTAGTTACATTTAAGCGGCATGATCTTATTAATGATATATATGAAAAGGACTTTGATGCAATCATAAGTAGAAATGTGGTTATATATTTTAATGAAGAAGCCAAAGAACGAATATATACTCGATTCAGCCAATCCCTAAAACAAGGTGGATTACTTTTTGTTGGTGCTACTGAAAGTATATATAGTTATAGAAAATATGGGTTTGAAAAAGTTTCCACATTTATTTACAAAAAGATATAGGGGGAATGAAGGATGGATACATCACAATACATGTCTATGTTTTTAGAAGAATCCATGGATAATTTACAGACGTTGAATGAATCTCTTCTTGAGTTAGAGCAAGATCCAACAAATGTGGATAAGCTAAATGAAATATTCAGGGTCGCTCACACGATTAAAGGAATGGCTGCTACCATGGGATTTTCAGATATGGCAGAGCTCACGCATAAGATGGAAGATGTTTTGTCTAAGTTTAGAAATGGAGAGATGACGGTGACGGCTCATGTTGTCACTACTTTGTTTAAATGTCTTGACACTTTGGAGCTTATGGTTGATAATATTTCTGAAGAAAACGATGAAAAAGTAGATGTAAGCGATATAATTCAGAGATTACAGGATATACAGAACCAATCCGCTGATGTAATAGAGGAACCGAAAGAGGAACCCTATGAATGTAAGCCTTGTGTTGAAGAAGAGACAAGGAATTTAAGATGTGAACTCAATGAGTACGACATCAATATAATAAAACAGGCTGAAGACAAGGGTTTTATGTCCTATGATGTGGATATTAATTTGGATGAAAACACCATACTTAAATCTGCAAGAGCTTTCTTGGTTTTTAGAGTTGTTGAGGAATTGGGTGAAGTAATAAAATCCATGCCATCTACAGATGACATCGAAAATGAAAACTTCGATTACAATATTAACATTATAATAGTATCTCGAAACACAAAGGAAGAGATACAGCAAGCCATAATGGGTGTGTCGGAGATAAAAAGCGTGGATGTAGTTGAGATAAAATGCAATGAAAACAAAATTAGTGAAAACACAATACAGCATGCTGAAATTGAAACTCAGGTATTGAAGGAAGAAGTAAAGGCTAAAATACCTGATAACAAAGAAACAGTTAAAAGGCAAAACACTGATTCTTCCCACAAGAAATCTCATCAATCTGTAAGAGTTGATTTGGAGAGGTTGGACAAATTTCTTACCATGGTTTCTGAACTTGTTATTCACAGGACAAGATTGGAACAGATAGCATCTAACGAAAAAGTAACAGAGTTTAATGAGACCTTAGAGCAAATAGGAAGAACTACCACTGATCTTCAGGAGCTAGTTATGAAAATAAGAATGCTTCCTCTTGAAACTGTGTTTAATAGATTTCCAAGGATGATTAGGGACTTGTCTGTGGAACTTGGCAAGGATATGGAACTTATAATAGAGGGACAAGATACCGAGCTGGACAGGACTGTAATAGATGAAATAGGAGAACCTTTGATTCACCTTCTTAGAAATTCAGCAGATCATGGCATCGAGGATAAGGAAACAAGGCTTAAAGCCGGAAAACCTGCTGTAGGTCAGATAAGACTTATTGCATACCAAGAAGGTACAAAGGCTGTAATTAAGGTGGAGGATGATGGCGCCGGCATAAATGTGGCAAGAGTAAAGGCAAAGGCTGAAGAAAAGGGAATCAATACTGAAGGTCTAAATGATGACCAATTAAAGAACTTGATTTTTGATCAGGGCTTCAGTACTAACGAAAAAGTCACTGATATATCCGGTAGAGGCGTAGGTATGGATGTGGTGATGACAAAGATTACTTCCCTTGGAGGCACTGTGGATCTTGTTTCAGAACAGGGAAAAGGTTCTACATTTACCATAAAGCTTCCTTTGACTTTGCAAATAATTAAGGCTTTGCTAGTTAGAATAGAAAATGAGACCATGGCGATTTCGCTGGGATACATCGATAGAGTATTGGATTTTACAGATAACATGGTTAAAAAAACTAATGGAAAAGAAGTGATTTTATACAGTGGAAATGTAATTCCCCTTATTAGGATAAATAGAAAACTTAATCTTCCAGAGGTTGAAAGCAAAAAGTATGTTGTAATTGCCAAAGTGGGAGATAAAACAGTTGGTCTCCTAGTAGATTCACTGCTAGGGCAAAGGGAAATAGTAATAAAACCATTTGGCAAAACATTGCAGAGTCTAAAAGAATATATTGGAGCTACAATACTTGGGGATGGACTTGTTACTCTTATTCTTGATGTGGCTTCACTTATATAGTTAAGGAGAGGATATATGAGTTATAAAGATTATTCTTCTATGCAACTGGATGCCCTAAAAGAAGTTGGAAATATTGGAGTTGGCAATTCTGCCACGGCACTATCACAGCTTTTAAATAAAAAAGTAGACATTACAGTGCCAAATGTAAACATTGTACCTTTTGATGAGTTTTACAAAAATGGTTTGGCCGAGAAAATTGTTATAGGTGTTTTAGTTAGAGTACTTGGTGACTGTCCTGGCAATATTTTATTTGTATTTGAAGAGGAAAGTGCTTTAAATATAGTTAGAAATCTTATGGGAGACCATATAACAGAAATGAATGATATGGCAATGTCAGCACTTTGCGAGGTAGGCAACATTATATCGTCGTCATACATGAATTCAATTAGTAAGTTCACAAATTTAGCTATGATGTCATCTGTGCCTGCTATAAATTGCGATATGCTTGGTGCAATGCTGACCACTGTGTTTATGGAGTCAGGTCAATACGACGAGTACGTATTGGACATAGAAACATCTTTTATTCAGGAAGGTAATAACAAGACAACGGGAAATTTTTATTTTATACCTATTCCTGGAGCTTTAGAAAAAATATTGGGTTCTTTAGGAATATAGGTTAATGGAGGGATTATAAAATGGCAACTAAAGTGTTAATAGTTGATGATGCAGCTTTCATGAGAATGATGATTAAGGATATTTTAGAAAAAAACGGATTTGAAGTAGTAGGTGAAGGAAGTAATGGTATTAAGGGTGTGGAATTGTATAAAAGTGAAAAACCTGATATAGTTACAATGGACATAACAATGCCTGAAATGGATGGGATACAGGCAGTAAAAGAAATCAGAAAGTTTGATCCAAACGCAAAAATAATTATGTGTAGTGCTATGGGGCAACAAACCATGGTTATGGATGCTATAAGAGCGGGAGCCAAGGATTTTATTGTGAAGCCATTCCAGGCAGACAGAGTTCTTGAGGCCATAAAAAAAGTTGTTGGCTAGGAGGAATAAATTATGCAAGTTATTGTATTCAGATTGTTAGATGAACAATTTGCAGTGAGTACAGATGTGGTTAAAAGCATAAATGATATGATGGAAATCACAAAGGTTCCTAGGGCTCCAGAATATATAATGGGTCTTATCAATCTTCGTGGAAATGTGAGCTCACTTTTAAACATAAATTTATTAATGAATTTACCTCAGAGTGACGAGAGCAGCAGCATAATAATAATGAATTTAGAAGACGAAGCTGTGGGAATAGCTGTAGATGAGGTAAAGGAAGTTCTGGAAGTTGAAGAGAGTAGTCTAGAAAAAATAGACGATGCCAAAGATAAGCCGTACTTCAGAGGCATAATCAAGTTCCAGGAAAGGATTATAACCCTTGTGGATATCAATAAACTGATACCAAAGTGTTAAAACTTTTAGAAAAGAGGTAGAATTATGGCTGATGTTTTATCGCAGGGTGAAATAGATGCTCTATTGTCAGCTTTGTCATCAGGTGAACTTGAACCGGAAAATCTTCATGAGGAAGAACAGCACAAGGTAAAGAAATACGATTTCAGAAGTCCTCAAAAGTTTTCAAAGGAGCATTTAAGGACTTTAGAGCTTATTTACAACAACTATAGTCGTATAATTTCCACTTACCTTACTGCTCAAGTTAGGAACAATATTAAGGTTAAGATTGAAACTATTCAACAGATAACCTATGAGGAATTTATACATTCTGTGCCTAATCCTACGGTATTGACCTTGTTTTCAATGCAACCACTACTAGGGTCACTTATCTTTGAGACAAATCCAGATTTTGTATTCAAAATAATTGATGTGCTTTTAGGTGGTAAAGGTGATAGAAAAATAAAGGCAAGAGAGCTCTCTGATATAGATAAAAATATTATTTGGAGAATTAATAAGGGTCTCATTGAAAATATGAAGTTGGCTTGGGAAGATATTTTAGATGTGGAACCAGAAATGGAAAGCTTAGAAACCAATCCTGCTCTTAACCAAACATTGGCTCCCAATGAACCTGTTGCGCTTATTACATTTACAGTAGATATGGGTAGAAGTAGTACCTTCCTGAATATATGTATTCCTTTCCTTAGCATTGAAAAAGTTTTGGGTAAACTTGAGGTACAGTACTTATTTAAGGGAAGTAACATTCAGGATGAAACTCGTGAAGAAGATTCTCTTAACCTGAGAAATAAATTAGATCATGTGGCAGTGGAAGTCGTCGCTTTATTGGGCAAAACCCAGATAACCATTGAGGATTTTTTAAGGCTTTCTCCGGGAGATGTGATGACGCTAAACAATAAGGTTGATGAACCTGTTAGCATATATATTGATGATAAGCCTTACTATTATGCTAAACCAGGTGTAATAGGAAAGTTCCAGGGGTTAGAGATTTTGGATATTATAGATAAGGATGTGGAGAACTATGAATAATGGATTCCTATCACAGGAAGAAATAAATTCTCTATTAGCTGGAGAAGGAAATGTAGACGTAAACAATGAAACAAATGACCAGGACATGGAAGAAGTTTTAAATGAAATAGATAAAGATATACTGGGTGAATTAGGTAATATATCCATGGGTTCAGCTTCAACAACATTGTCCACTATAATAGGCCAGCCTGTAAATATAACTACGCCATCAGTGGCAATAACGACTTTAAAAAAATTAAGAGGCACTTTTGATGTGCCTAATATTGCCCTAGATGTGGAGTATGTGACAGGTATTGTTGGTGGAAATGTTTTTGTTATGAAAATATCTGATGCTGCAGTTATTGCAAATCTCATGATGGGCGGCAATGGAGAGGTGGATCCTAGTATTGAGGCGCTAAGTGAACTGGAAGTTAGTGCTGTGTCGGAGGCTATGAATCAAATGATTGGTTCTGCAGCGACCTCCATGGCCACTATGTTTGGAAGGGAAGTAAATATATCGCCACCTACTTCTATACAGTGGAATAATGAGACTGACATATTATCAAAATCCATTGGAAATGATGAGGTTATCGTTCGCGTTGCCTTTAGCATGACTATTGGAGATCTAGTGGATAGCACTATTATGCAAATTCTACCTATAGATACTGCAAAAACCATAATAAACATTATGATGGGAAATGACACTGAGGAAAATACTCAGCAAGTAGACAATTCTACATTTGAAGCTGAGGAAGCAACGTTAGCTCCAGATGATAGCTATAATTACTCCAACAGCTCATATGTTGCAAGTAACATAGAAGAAAAACCAGTTGAAAGGCAAGCGGTAAACGTGAAACAGGCTACTTTCCCACCTCTTACTGGCGGTGAGTTAGGTGATATGCCTCACAATATAGATCTTATATTAGATGTACAGTTGGACATTGCTGTGGTTCTTGGAAGAACAAAAATGAATATCAGAGACATATTGGATTTAGGGTCTGGGTCCCTTATTGAACTGGATAAATTGGCTGAGGAACCTGTAGAAATATTGGTAAACGGAAAAAAAGTTGCCATGGGTGAAGTTGTAGTTGTGGATGAAAACTTTGGAGTCCGAATAAATAGTATAGTTAGTTCAGAGGATCGCGTTAGGTCACTGGGCAAATAGTTTATGCTATAAATAATAAAAACCCGCATGGCGGGTTTTTATTATTTAACACATAGAGCGAATTAAATCATTCATATTGGATAAAAAAATTGCTATACTTCTAAACATTTATATAGAAAACTCGATAATAAAATATGAGACGAATCAAGGGGGTGTAACTTTGAAAATTAATAATGTTACAATGAATAATGTGAATAATTTATATAAATTGAAATGCAATAGAGCTAACTCAAATGAGAGACAAAAAAATGAAAATGACAGCATACAAATATCTTCAGCTGGTAAGAATATAAGCAGATTTTTTAAAGAGGAAATTGTAATACCAGATGACAAAAAGGTGATGGAAATAAAAGCCCTAGTTGAAAGTGGAAATTATAAGGTTTCTTCTGAGGAGTTAGCTAAAAAATTAGTTGCAAGCTTTGGAAATAAGGGAATATAGGTGTAAGGAGATATATATGATTGAAAAATTGATATATGTTTTTGAAAAGGAAAAAGAAGCTTTAAAAATACTGCTGAATTTATTAGAGCAACAGCACGAATACCTTACTAAAGAAGATGTATTTGCCCTGGATGCCATAGTAAAAAAAATTGAAAATGCCAATAAGGATGTGGCTTCTCTGGAAATGGAGAGAAGAAGTATAACTGGTGAACAGTCTATAAGAGAAATTGTGAAAAACTTTGGCAATGAAAATTTAGATTTGCTTTATAGAGAGATTCAACATCTTCTTCATGAGCTAAAAACACAAAAGGATTCTAATGATATTCTCATAAGGCAAGGGCTAGGATTTACAACGCAAATTTTAGATTTTATAAATCCTAGTGGGAAAACTCCCAAAACATATAATTCATATGGAAAAGTGAAGAGGTGATAATGTGTCAGGATTATTTGCAACATTTGGAGTATCAACAAGAGGAATGAGTTCGCAACAAAAAGCATTACAAGTAACATCACACAACATCGCAAATGCCAATACGGAAGGTTATTCAAGACAAAGGGCGGAACTACAGACTACAAAACCTTTTTCTATGCCTTCCATGCACTCTGCCATAAGTCCGGGTCAACTTGGGACAGGATCTCAAATTGTAACTATAAGCAGAATCCGAGACCATTTTCTTGACTTTCAGGTAAGAAAAGAAGTTACGGTATTGGGCACATATGAATACAGAGATAGGTATCTTAGCGAGGTTGAAAGTATATTAAATGAACCAACGGAACACGGTCTATCCACTATGTTCGGCCAATTTTTTGGGGCCTGGCACGATTTATCAAAACAAGCTGAAAACTCCAATGCCCGTACAGTGGTAGCCAATCAGGCAGATGCTCTGGCGAAGGAAATAAATCATACCTATAGTCAACTTACAAATACAAAGAACAATATACATTTAGAGATAAATCAGCAAGTTACCAATGTGAATAGCATGCTGAATCAAATTGATGATTTAAATCAACAGATAATGAATGTAAAGATAGCTGGACAAGAGCCCAATGATCTCATGGATAGAAGGGATTTATTGATTGACAAACTTAGTAAAGCTTTTAATATAGACATAGATAAAAAAGAATTTTACTCTATAGATATCAAACCGGGAAATACTGAGAATGTGCCTTCAGTGGGACAGGAACTTCTTGTTAGAAAAGAGCCTAATTATGCAGTTAGCAGATTTTCTTATATTAATTCCATTGAGAAGAAGGAAGAGAATGACAATACTTTTACTTTGACTTTGAAGTATTCAAAGCTGGGAAATACAAACGAACAAGAAGTGATAACCATTAAGAATATAGCTGCAGACAAGGTAGACTCTATATATAAGGACATAGAACAAAGCAGAATTATATTTTGTGATGAAGATGGACAGGCATACAGTAAAGAAATTAAAGGTGAGAAATTTGATTCTATCAAGTCACAATTAGGATTGTTTGTGCCTGACAATGGCGAAGTCAAGGGCTTAATCTCCATTCAAAAGGATATAGATAAATATCAAGAAGAACTGGACAAGATGGCAAAGGGCTTTTCCATAGCTGTAAATGCTCTTTACAGTCCTAAGGAAGATGCAGATAAAACTTTATTTTTTGTTAATAATGATGGAGTACCTCATGATGATATGAAGATAAATGCTAAAAATATAGCTATAAATAAAGAATTGTTAGAAAATGTTATGAAAATCAAAGCTGGCAGTAAGTACGATGGCACAGCCAGTGGAGCATCGGATGGCTCTAGGGCTCTTGCCATTGCACAAATTCAGCAAGTTCTCATTGATTTTTCAAATTGCAACTCCAAAGATATAACTGATAAAGAGGACTTCATAGACAAAATCCTTGGTGGAACAGAGGTGTCTTCTGAGTTGAATGGTGCTATAATCCTTAAAGGAAATAAATCGGGAACCAAAACTGATGCGTATTTTAAGGATATTGTGGATCAGTTGGGAATACAGCGTTCAGAGGCTAAGAGAATAGTAAACAATCAGAATACATTGCTTTCAAACTTTGAAGAGAGAAGAGCTTCGGAATCTGGCGTTTCTTTGGATGAGGAAATGACTAACCTTATTCAATTTCAACATTGTTACCAAGCCAATGCTAAGATAATATCTATAGTTGATCAATTGCTTGACGTGGTTGTCAATGGATTGATTAGATAATGAAAGGGAGGGATATTAATTGAGAATAACAAATAAAATGCTGGCTACCTCTTTTCTTTCAGACATGAATAGAAATCTTAATCACTTGCAGACACTACAGCAACAAATGACTTCTGGAAAAGAGGTAAGGCTTCCTTCTGATGATCCTTTTAAGGTGGCTAGGGCCATGCAATTGCACACCGATATAAGTACAAATAAGCAGTACAATAAAAATATAGAAGATGCCATTAATTTTTTAGATGTAACGGACACTGCATTAAATCAAACAACTCAGATGATGCAAAGGGTTAATGAATTACTGGTATCTGCTGGAAATGCAGGCTATGGTTCTTCAGAGAGAAGAGCTATCAAGGATGAAATAAATCAAAAGATTTCTGAATTAAGTCAGATATTAAATACTTCTTTTGATGGAAAATATATTTTTTCCGGTACAAGCGGCACAACTAAACCTATTAAGACAATTGGTGGTATAAGCTACAATAATGCTGCTAGTATCAAATTTAGCGATGACAAAGATGAGATAGCAAAATGGAAAAATGTAAAACTTAGTATAGATAATCCTTTGGACCCAACAAAAAAAATAGAGGTGGATCTAAAGGCATTGAATGACAAACCAACATTGGATGATATTGCAGCTGAAATAAATAAAAGTATATCTGAACAATATGAAAAGGACGACTTAAGGGTTGTAACTAACAACAAGGATAGAAAGCTTTTATTCATAAATGAAACTGGAAAAGAGCTAAATATTTCTGTTACAAGTAATGCAGGTGGAGGTCCAATTCCAAACAGTGTTAATGACATAAAAAGTATCACCACTTCTGTTAAAGTAGACAACGGCAATACTGAAATAATGTACAATACGGAAGATGGACAGCCCAACAAAATTTTATCTGAAAGTCTTTTGGTAGAGATATCTCAAGGTGTAACTATTGGATACAATGTAACAGCCACTGATGTGCTAAGTTTTAGGGACAAAAATGGTGATTCCAAAGATTTTAGGCAACTTTTAAAATCCATAACCAATCATCTTGACGGAAAAGACAGCAATGGAAATGAAATAGATGAAAAAGCCGTGGAAAAATTACTTACTGAAGATTTGTCAGAGTTAAAGAGTGCCATGGAAAATGTACTAAGAGTTAGGGCAGAGGTTGGTGCAAAACAGAATAGGATGGATTCTGCAAAGGAAAAGAATATAGAGCAGAATTTTAATCTTACTGAGATTTTATCTAAAACAGAAGATATAGATATAACGGAAAAGACCATGGAATATGCAGTGTTGCAATCAGTTTACTTAGCTTCACTGCAGACTAGTGCAAAAGTACTTCAACCGACGTTAATGGATTATATGAGATAAAAGTTTAACTAAAGTTAATGGAGGTGATTTTATTTTGGAAATCGTAAATATGAAACAAAACAACACAATGGAAAGCATGAAAAATCTTATTTCCAACGTAGCTGAGCAAGAAGAACTTTCAGTTGAGGAAATCAACAAGGAGGAAACGTCAAATTTAGACAATACTTCTAACAAAGAAAGTGTAAAAGAACAGTCTTATTCTGAAAAGGAATTAAAAGAATCTTTGGATATAGTAAATGCCCTATTAAAGAAACACAATTCTCACGCAGAGTACTCTATGCACGATAAGTTTAAAAACGTGATCATGATAAAAATAGTAGATACAGATAGCGGAAGGGTGTTGCAAGAGGTGCCACCTAAAAAAATCTTGGATATGATTGCAAAAATGTGCGAGATGGTGGGAATTATGGTTGATAAAAAAGCCTAAGGAAGTGGAGCCGTATGGAAACCAAATTGAACAAGGTCGATCTTGAAATTCGCCAAGGAATAAATGAAAAGACTTCCGAAAGTAAGGTGCACAGAAAACAGGAAAATATAATAAGAGAAAACGATGATATGAAGCACCAAAATATGAATTTAAAAAAATCCAATGAAAAGACGGTCATTGTGGATGCAGAGATGAATATTGAGGAAGCCGCTAAGAGTGAAGGCAAAGGCTTGCTTTTGGATAGAACGCTGTAAATTTTGTTGTGGAGGGGAAAAGGAATGACCTTTGGGAATGCTTATAATGTGTATAAAAGTAACAGTGTAAATTATGCATCTAAGGAACAACTTCTTCTTATGTTGTTAGATGGTGCAGTTAAATTTTCGAAATTGGCAAGGGTTGCTATAGAAGAGAACAATATAAATGAAGCACATAATAATATCGTTAAGACTGAGAATATATTTTTAGAATTGACATACAGTCTTGATACAAATTTAGGTGGCAAGTGGGCAGAAGACTTAAAAAGAGTATATGAATTTATAGTTGATAACTTGGGAAGAGCAAATATAAGTAAGGATGCAAAAACCTTGGATGACACAATTTCACTAATTTGCGATGTGAGAGATACGTGGAACGAAGCGTACAAGCTATCAAAAGTGGATAATAAGTAGTTTTAATGGAGGAAAAGGAGGAAGGATAATGGCTATTTCAGGTATTAATACAAATAGAATAACAGGTCTTGCAACTGGGATGGACACAGATCAAGTAGTAAAAAATATGTTGAAAGCTCATAAGATCAAGGTGGATAGATTTAAGCAAAAAAAACAAGTGGATGAGTGGAAACAGGAAACATATGTGGAGTTAACGCAAAACTTGAGAAAACTTAAGTCAGATTATATGGATATTGTTAAATCTGGAGATAATAATCTACTTCTAAATTCCACTTATAGTACTTTAAAAAATGATATTTTAGAAGCTGATAGAAAAAATTTGGATGTTAAAGGAAGCATTGGTGCCATACAAGGTAACTATAAGGTTAAGGTAAACAACCTAGCTAGCAATGCAAGCATTCATAGCAATCTACCTGAAGGAACTAAGTTAGATGTGGACAAACCAATTAGCGATTATATTGGTGCAGTGGGAGAAGGACAAAATGAAAATCTTAAAATAACTGTAGGCGATGATGTTTTTGAATTTAATATGAACAGCGACATGACTTTGGGAGATTTCCTAAAGGAGCTTAAGAATACAACAGTTAAAGATAGCAACGGAAATAGCAAATCTCTTTCTAGTGTTTTAAACATAGGGGCTAGTACCATAACAAATAAAATTGTTTTCCAGACTGTTAAAACAGGAAGCAATTCTTCAATTAAGGTTGAAGGTAGCATTGCTGAAAAATTAGGCATGAGCAGTGGCCTACCTGTAGAGGCAAAAGGAACCGATGCTGAAATAGAAGTGAAAATACCAGGTGAGACAGAGTACTCTAAGGTCACCAGCGAATCAAATTTATTTACTAGGGATAATATTACTTTTGCATTGAAAGAGGCAGATTCCACTAAAGAAATTTCCTTTAACCTTAGACCAGATGCCACTGAGGTAGCGGGCAAGGTTGAAAAATTTATAAATTCCTACAATGAATTAGTGAAAAAAATTGAGGACCTACTTTCAGAAAAGACCACAGGATATAAACCTCTGACAGATGAGGAAAAAGATAGTTTATCAGAGAAGCAAATTGAAAAGTGGGAAAATCAAGCTAAAAAAGGATTGTTTAGAAATGACAAGCAATTAGAGTCCATGATTTTGAGTTTGAGAAGGGCTTTTAGCGATGGAATAGAGGGCGTTTCTACTGACTACAGAAAAATAGGGATAGATACAAAAAAAGATAGCAATACTATTACCTTTGACAAGGATAAGTTTAAGACTGCTTTTGAAGTTAATGGTGAAGAAATATTTAATTTGCTTACTAAGGATACAAAGCTAAATATTAATTATGAATCTACAGCAAATGAAAAAAGGCAAGCTTACAATGAAAGAGGTATTTTTAGAAGGATATCTTCTATTTTAGATGAATATGCCGGTGGCGAGGGTGTTTTTGTAAAAAAAGCGGGATTTGAAAATTCTAGATATGCATTTGAAAATGACCTTACAAAGAGCATTTTGAAGCAAGAAAAAGCTATTGCTCAAATGGAAAACAAAATGTTCAACAAAGAGAAGGTATATTACAGTCAGTTTGCAAAGCTGGAGGAAGCTATGAATAAGCTGAATGCACAAAGTAATTGGCTTGCTTCCCAGTTAGGCGGTATAAAATAATGAATAATGAAGAAAAAACTCTTTTGGAGTACAAAAAAATAAGTGAAAAGATAGTGGAAGCCCTTGAAAAAAGTGATTTTGTATCTTTTTATGATCTCACTGAAGAGAGAGAGAAAATTTTGCTAGACCTTAAGAATATGGATTTAAACAAGGTATCTCAAGAAGTGAGGCAAAATCTAAATGTTGACCAGCTTCAGAAGGAGATCAATAAGTTAATTAAGAATAAACTTCAAGAGTACAAAAATGAGATGGCGTCAATAGTCAGGAATAGGGAAGCACACAATGCTTACAATGACCATTTGAAAAGGCAAGTTCATTTTAATACTCAAGTATAGTAATTTGGAGGCCGTAATGAGATTAAATCACAATCTTCAATCGTTAAATGTGTATAGAAATTTGTTAAGGACTGAAAAGAAGCAATCTGTGGCCATGAATAGAATCAACACTGGAAGCAAGCTCAATTCCGCTGCTGATGATCCCAATAGAATCTCTCAAAGTGAGAGGCTAAAGTTGGGCATAAGATCCCTTAATAGTTGCTCTAGAAATATTCAAGATAGTGTTAGCTTAATTCAAACCATGGATGGTGGATTATCTGGTATGTCTGAAAGTCTTCAGAGGATACGAGAACTTACGGTGCAAGCTGGCGGAATGATGACAGAAAAAGATAAAGAGGAAATAAAAAAAGAGATCAATGTAATGGTGGACAATATAAATTATTTGGCAAAAAATACGGATATGAATGGTTTGAGTATGCTGAATAGAGATGGCATAGAGGGGACACCAGATTATATAATCTCCAAAATCAGTATGGAAGACGATGATATAAAAATTCCCACTTTTCAACTAACAACAGACAAGCTTGGCATTGAAAAAGAACAGATAGATATTTCAACTGTGGATAAGGTGGGAGAATCTCTTGAAAAAATTGACTCAGCCATGGAAAAAGTCATTACTGCTAGAAGCAGCTACGGCTCTATACAAAATAGATTAGAATCTACCTTTGATATAGTGCAAGATACTGTACTAGCAATGGAGGGGGCTGATAGTATGATAAGCGATGCAGATGTAGCTGAAGAAATACTAAATTTGACTACAAAAAATATTATTACAGAAGCAAGTAATGCTATCATGGTTCAAACAAATAGAATGCCCTCAGAGGTTTTGAATATATTAAGGAATATGAAATAAAAGAAAGCTACTATTTATATAAATAGTAGCTTTCTTTTATGCAAAAAAATGTATATTGTATCATTTGTTTAAAAAAAGCTTTTAAAGAATAGTAAAAGTGAAAAAAATTGAAGGCATATCTACCTAGAGTATAATATTTAACAAAAATAATGTTAAATATAAAATTAAATTAAACATTTAAGAAAAATACAATGTTGAAAGAGAATATTTAAATTATGGTAATAAAACATGTTTAAAAAAACTTGTTTATCAATTATAATGTATTAATAAATATATTTAAAAAATATATTCAACTTAAATAAATAATGAACTAAAATAGCAAATCCCAATAAAAGAGTATTTGTAAAAGCAAAAGTTATTTACTTTTTATTCACATATAATATATTAAGGAGGTTGATTCTATGAGTAATGGTGTTAATAGTATATTCAATAACAATAGTTACGGAAGCCATGTTTATGGTTATATAAAAGATGCTATGGCGGCAAGTATGAAAAGAGATAGTGTGATTTCAAACAATATAGCCAACGTAAATACTCAGGGTTACAAGAGGTTTGACGTAATTCTTAAAAATAATTTAAAAAACCACAATAAAATGGAAATGAAGAGGACTGAGGAAAAACATCTACCCTCCAATTCAATTGAATCAGCATACGAAATTAAGAGAGATAACTCAACTTCTATGAAAAATGATGGCAATAATGTGGATGTGGATTCTGAAATGGGCAATCTTGCAGCAAATGCAATATTGTATCAATCTTTAGTAACTTCAATTAACAACGAATTTGCTATGAAGAATACTGTCATTAGGGGAGGTAAATAATAATGAGAGCTTTCCAGAGCATGAGGATTAGCACAAGTGGACTTGCTGCAGAACGTCTACGAATGGACACCATAGCTTCAAATATGGTAAATGCTACAACTACAAGAGGAAAAGACGGCAAGCCCTATGTAAGGAAGATAGCCGTATTTAAAGAGAATTATCAAAATGAAATAAGCAGAGTTACTGGAAGAAAAACTAGTCAACTTATGGGGGTAAAGGCTGTAAAGATTGAGGAAGATCCATCCCCTTTAAGGAATGTATACGACCCAGAGCATCCGGATGCAGATGAGAATGGATATGTAACCATGCCAAACGTTAACACTCTTAATGAAATGGCGGATTTAATTGCATCTTCTAGAGCCTATGAGGCCAATGTTACATGCATAAATATTCAAAAAAACATTCTTATGAAAACTTTAGAAATAGGAAAATAACAGGAGTGAAAATACATGGTTACAAATCAATTTATACCTTCAGTTAATTTAGATCTCATAAATAGTGCAAGAAACATATTGAAAAGCGACAGTGTAAATAAAAGCAAATCAGAAGACCTGGAATCCATAAATGGTCCAGGAGATTTTGGAAGTGTTCTAAAAAATGAGCTGGACAAGGTTAATAATTATCAGGTAAATAATGAGCAAAACATAGAAAAGTATTTAAATGGCGAAGATATTGACATGTACGAAGTAATGGTGTCTGCTAAGGAGGCAAGTACAACCCTTCAAATGGCGGTAGAAATAAGGAACAAGTTAGTTGATGCATATTTGGAAATAAGCAGAATGCAGATTTAAAGGTTGGGAGTGCGCGTAATGGGAAAACTAACAGAAAAAGTAAGTGGCATAAAAGGAAAATGGAAGGCACTAAGTAAGGGGAAAAAGATTACCATAATATCCGCAATAATTGGTACACTGCTAATTATTGCATATATTTGCTTTTCTGTTTTTAGAACGGAGTATGCTGTTCTATTTTCAAATCTTGACTCAAAGGACTCAGGTAGCGTTATAGATTATCTAAAGGAACAAAACATCGATTATAAGGTGCAGGGTAATTCTATTATGGTTCCTAAACAGGATATTTCTAAAACTCGTATGGAAACGCTTTCCAAGGTGGATTTTAAAAATGGCAGTGTAGGTCTTGAATTATTTGAATCGGATAGTATGGTTCTTACTGATTTTGAAAACAATGTTAAGTATCAAAGGGCTCTTCAGGGGGAAATTGAACTTATGATAAAGTCCTTTGAGGAAGTTGAGAATTGCAAAGTACTTTTAAAGCTTGTAGAAAAGGACACCTTTGCTATAAAGGAATCTACTGAAGCTGCCTCTGCAGCTATTTATATTAAGTTGAAATCCGGTGTAAAATCTCTTCAGGATAATCAAGTAAAGGCCATAGTTTCTTTGGTAACTGGCGCAGTGCCCAATATACAAAGGGAAAATGTGAATATAGCTGTAAATGACATTCAGCTAGTTACAGATAAATTATTTGATGATGAGGAAGATGTTGCAAAGGGTCAAGTATCAACTGATAAACAAAGAGAGATGATAAACAATAAAGAAGAATCTATGAAGGAAAAAGTATTGGAAATTTTAAAACCTGTTTATGGCAGTGGTGTTAAAGTTTCTGTAAATGTAGATTTGAATTTTAATGCAGTGCAAACTGATAGCAAAAACTATTCTCCTGGTGTAGTTGTTAGTGAGAATATAATAGAAACCAACGATAAAAATAAAACTCCAGACAAAACCACTAGTTCTCCTGTGGACAATAATTTGTCACCAGTTGTGGTAGATGGGGAAGGTACAAGTACAGAGTATACTTATAAGGATGAGACGAGAAATTATCAGGTTCCATCGGTGAATAGAACGGAGGTAGAAGCCCCAGGAAAAATCAATAAAATTAATATCTCAGTTGCCATAGATGAAACCAAAGCGAAATTGGATGATCTCTCTAGATTAAAAATTGAAGAAGCTGTTATGTCCGCTGCTGGTATAGACAAAACTAGGGGAGATACTGTGAGCATACAAGGTTTTGTATTTGCAGATAGCAAGAATCCTCTTATGGATGAGGCAAAAAATCAAATGAATTCTACTTCAAATCAAAATCTGCAAAAGACATTGGAAAGAAATCTTATAATGGCTATTCTAGGAATAATCTTATTAATAGTAATGTTAGTAGTATACAAAAAAGTTTGGGGAAAGAAAGATATAGAAGAGGATGATGTTGGGTTGGATGAAATCATGGAAAGTGTAATACAGCCTAAGGGTCGAGAGGATAAATTTGAACCTATAGTATTTGAATCTGAGACTCCAACTACTCACATGGAATCTGAAGTAAAGAAATATGCACAGAATCAACCAGAACAAGTTGTAGATATAGTTAAATCTTGGTTGGCTGAGGATGAGAGGTGATCTAAATGAGTAAATTTGATAGTTTGACAGGAGTGCAAAAGGCAGCAATTCTATTTATCACCTTAGGTCCTGAAATATCCTCTAATATAATAAAAAAATTGCCTGAAAGAGAAATACAAAAAATCACTTTTGAGATAGCTAACATAAATACAGTAAAATCTGAACAAAGACAGGACATCCTTCAAGAGTTTATTGAGATAAATAAGGCAAAAGAATTTTTAAAGGAAGGTGGAATAGACTATGCCCGCGTTCTACTTGGAAAAGCTTTAGGACCACAGAGGGCAGCTGAAATTTTAGACAAGGTAACTGAGGCCACTCAGCAGTTTAGACCATTCTCCATTGCTAGAAAAGCTGATCCTATACAACTGGTAAATGTGCTGCTAAATGAGCACCCTCAGACCATAGCTTTGGTTTTATGTTATCTGCAATCTGATAAAGCGGCACAGATAATAGCAGAGCTGCCTGAAGAGCTTCAGGCAGATGTAGCTTATAGGATAGCAACTATGAATACAACTTCACCTACAGTTATAAAAGAAATTGAAAAGGTTCTAGATGGAAAGCTGTCATCAGTTATAAAAACCGAGACAACTAATCTAGGTGGAATTCAATCTATAGTAGATATATTAAATCAGGTTGACAGGACAACAGAGAAGAACATAACAGAGAGTTTAGAAAGAGAAGATGCAGAATTAGCGGAAAAGGTTAAAGAGTCAATGTTCGTATTCGAAGACATCATCAATCTGGATGATTTATCAGTTCAAAGAATTCTTAGAGAAGTGGACAGCAAAGATCTTGTATTGGCGCTTAAAAATGTATCTGAAGATGTACAGCAACACATATTTAAGAATCAGTCTAAGAGGGCAGCTGAGTCTATGAAGGAAGATATGGAGTACCTTGGTCCAGTTAGATTAGTTGATGTGGAGAAGGCACAGCAGAATATAGTTAACATAATAAGACGACTTGATGAGACAGGCGAAATCATCATGGCTAGGGGTGGTGAAGATGCAATCATCATCTAATGTCATAAAAAATGGACATGTGGAGTTGCAGGGCAATGTTGAAATAGAAACTCAATACGTATACAGTTGCAAAGAAAACAGGGAACACTGCCATGAGGATGAAAAGTACCATGACGAAGCAAAACAGAGTGAGGATGCTACCCAAGAAATGTATAAGACTCTTGGTGAAAACATGATTAAAAATGCACGACAGAAAGCTCAGGAAATAATAAGTGAAGCTAATAATAAGGCTAAAGTAATTAAAGAAAACTCCTATGACGAGGGTTATAAATTAGGCTATGATGAGGGATACGGTAAAGCATATCAAGATGCTATAGATAAAGCCCAAGAAGAAAAAGAAAGAATTATTGGTGAGGGTGAGAAAATCCTGAATTACTGTAGAGATGAACATGAAAAATATTTCAGGCAGCATGAAAAAAACATTATTCAGTGCATTATAGATATGGCAAAACAAGTTATTCACACAGAAATCAGAAACACTGGGGTCATTTCAGAGATGATAAAGGAAGAGTTGGAAAAAATATCACAAAGTAAAACCGTCATTATAAAAGCTAACTCAAGTTATGAAGAAGAAATTAAAAACAATATTGAAAGATGGAAACTAGAGTACGTATTAGACAATGTTTTCTTCATCCCAATGGATGACATGCAGATGGACAAAGTGATTATTGAAAAAGACTACGGGAAAATAAAAATAGATGTGAATTATGCCATGGAAAAGATAAAGGATGAGCTGTTGAAGTAAAAATAATCAGAGAGGTAACCATTTTGGAGATTAATTTTCATAAGTTAAATAAAAAAATATTAAATACAACTACCACTTATTACGAAGGAGTCGTAAAGAATATAATTGGGCTAACCATTGAGGTCAGCGGTATAAAAGCCTTTGTTGGGGAGGTTTGTATTATATATAATAACCTGAATGAAGAGATTAAGTGTGAAGTAGTAGGCTTTAAGGATGAATCGCTACTTCTAATGCCTCTAGGAGAGCTTATGGGAATATCACCAGGTTGCAAGGTAATACCTACTGGGGAAGCTCTTAATGTAGTTTGCTCTGAGGAATTGCTTGGACACGTTCTTGATGGTATAGGAAATCCTTTAAAAAGTTTTGAGAGAACTATGTTAGGAGAGAGCTATAACATGGATGCTTCACCGCCAGACCCTCTTAATAGAAGAAGAATTAAGGACATAATTCCAACTGGTGTTAGAGCTATAGATGCTTTTCTAACTTGTGGGGAAGGACAGAGAATAGGAATTTTTGCAGGCAGTGGTGTGGGAAAAAGTACAACCCTCGGAATGATTGCCCGTGAAGCAAAGGCAGATGTAAATGTCATTGCGTTGATTGGTGAAAGAGGTAGGGAAGTTAAGGACTTCCTTGAGAAGGACCTTGGAGACCAGGGTATGAAAAAATCCGTAATTGTGTGTGCAACGTCAGACAATCCAGCCTTAGTAAGATTAAAAGGTGCGTTTACTGCTACTGCCATAGCTGAATATTTTAGAGATTGTGGTAAAAAAGTGATTTTAATGATGGATTCCGTTACTAGATTTGCCATGGCACAGAGGGAAATTGGACTAGCTATTGGTGAACCACCGGCTACAAAGGGATACACTCCATCTGTTTTTGCAAAGTTGCCTAGGCTTATGGAAAGAGCTGGTACCTCAGATAAAGGCTCCATAACAGCATTTTACACTGTTCTTGTAGATGGAGATGATTTTAATGAACCCATAGCTGATGCTGTGAGAGGTATTTTAGATGGTCACATTGTATTATCGAGAAAACTGGCATCCCAAAACCATTATCCGGCCATTGATATTTTATCATCTGTAAGCAGGCTTATGTCAGAGATTACTTCTAAGGAACACCAAAGAGCAGCTTCACTGGGAAGGGACCTCCTAGCCACATATAAGGAGGCTGAGGACCTAATAAATATTGGTGCATACTCCAAGGGTAGCAATAGAAAAATTGATTTATCCATTGAGTACCATGAATACCTTACAAACTTTTTAAAACAGGGTGTACATGAAAAAGATAGTATGGATCATTGTGTTAACAATCTTATTGAAACACTTAAGGAAGTTAAAATTTAAATTATATTAAAGGAGTGATCTTTATGGAGAACAAATTTGAATTCAGGCTCCAGAAGGTGTTGGACATGAGAGTTAAGGAAGAGGATTTGTGTAAAATGAAGCTAAAAAAATCCATTGAACATAAAAAAGAAATGGATATGAAACTTAAAAGTCTTGAAAAAAATTATCAGCAGCATAATGATTTTCATAAAGAGGAATCGGTGGTCGAGAAAAAATTAAGGCTTAACTATTTAAATTTAATCAGCAACAATATTAGCACTATGAAGTCTGAAATCACAGTGCAAAGTAAAAAAGTTGATGAAAACAGAAGTGAGCTTTTAGAAAAGCAGATTTCAAAAAAAACCGTAGAGGTTTTAAAGGAAAAAAAGTATCAGGACTTTTTAACTGAAGAAAAACTTGTAGAGCAGAGAAATAACGATGAACTTGCTTTATATGCTTTTATTAGAAATAGAAAATTGTAGAGAGGAGAGAAGCTATGATAAATATTTCCACTAGTCTATCTGGCCATATATTAAAAAACTCTAAGAGCAATTATTCCTCTGAAAGTAATACTGGAGAAGAGTTCGCTAAGGTGCTTTCTAAGGGTAATAAGGCAAAACAAAGTCGGATAGAAAAGAATGTGACTAAGGCTGATGATGATTGCAAAACTAGTGACAAATCAAAAGCCGGTGAAGAAGCGAACATTAGTAAGGGAATAAATGCTGATGAAGGAATCAATGTCAATGAAAATGAACCATCTAAGGATGTCTCTCCTCAGTGTAAAGATAAAAACAAATCCCAAGTTGAAGAAGAGTTTTCACCAGAGGATATCTCTATTATAAGTCATCTCCTTGGAGTGCCAGAGGTAAAGATAAGGACTTTACTAGAAGGAATTTTAAATGAATCAGATAACATGAAAGACATAGGTATGGACAGGTTTGATTTTCTTCAAATAGTAATGGAAAATATGAACTCTGCTGAAGAGGGGACTCTAATTAAATTAGGCGATGAGAACACTAAACATGATGGGATGCTATTTGAACTTTTTAGTAAGGGTACTAAAGGTGACATTGTAGATTATGTAAAGGGTATAGTTGATAAAACCACAGAAATTGTAGCAGCAAAAGATACACCTCATGTAGGCCCTTTAATTAATGATTTTAAAAGTCTGCATGGTGAGTTCATGGAGGAAATCAATAAAAAGCTAGAAGTAGTCGACAAAACTTCTTTGTTAGGTATTCAAGGAGATGACAAAAAGTTCTCAAATGGATATTTTAGTGCTGAACAGTTCGCAAATAAAGGAGATAAAACAACTAGAAGTGTTGATTCACATGAAGTTTCCTTTTTAAAGTCAATTGTTTCAGAAAGTCCAAAGAAGAGTTCAACTATAGACAATATAAAAATAAATCCACTGGTGGAATTTAAAAGTTATGCTTCTTTTGATGCCAATGTAGGTGAAAAGATGCAAGGCGAGAATTTGACAATTAGAAAAGAGAATATTCAAGTAGATATAATAAAATCTGTACGATTAATGAATCTTTCAAACATGAAGGAATTGACCTTAAAGGTAATACCAAAGGAATTAGGTGAACTAGTAATAACTGTGTCCTCGGAGAATGGCATTTTGAAAGCCAACATCAAGGCATCCACAAAGGAAGGCTATGAATTAATGCAAAATAATGCAGAGTTCATTAAAGAGAAATTAGGCAATGAAAATATGAAAATCCAAGAATTCTCAGTGGACATATATGATCAGAATTCAACTACTGGAAACAAAGAAAATTTTAGACATAATGAAAATATGAATTATATTATAACTAGAAAAAATGGATCCCGTGAAAGTCTCATTGAGGATATGGACATAAGTGAGGAGCTTCAGGAAGATGATTATGGTGTTTTAAATATGTTAGCTTAGGAGGTGAAGAGTTGGAGACCAATAATAGTTTAAAAAATAGTATTTCTTCAAAGGCGGCGGAGGGATATGCTACAGCTACTAATCGAGGAACTAAAATCGTAAAGAATAATGCATTGGATAAAAATGCATTCCTAAAAATATTGACAGCACAGCTTACAAATCAAGATCCATTTAACACGCAAGATAGTTCAGCTTTTGTAGCCCAGCTAGCGCAATTTTCACAAATCGAACAAATGACCAATCTAACAACATCTATGACTGAGTACAATGCATATTCCTTAGTAGGTAAGACTGTGGCATTTAATCAACAGGATATCCATGGAAATCAATACGGTGGTGTGGTGCAGAGTGTCTATAAGGATAAGGGAGAATTGATAGCGGAGGTTGACGTATACGAGAATGGCAAATATGAAAGAAAAAAATTTAGTGTTTCTGATATTACAGACGTGATGAACACCATTAGCCCAGAATATGCTGTTAACAGTAATATGAATTTTCTCATGTCCTCGTCTCTCATTGGAAAAACGGTGGAAGTATCTGATGGCGGTAAATTATATTCTGCTAAGGTAAACTCTGTATATAAAGATGGAATGCTAATAAACTTAAACATCAATGTAGAAGGTGAGTATGTATCCTCTGATATGAGCTTGGAATCAGGATATAGTGTGGAAAAACCAACTTTTAAGGGAATATACAAAGGGCCTGAAGCTGGCGAAGTTTTATTAAGATATGATAGTGAAATGGATGTATACCAATATAAATTTGTGAAGGGTAGCGAAAAAACGGAAGAGGTACAGTGGACAACATATGATGAGAAAAAACCTCCAGAGGGTGTAAGTTTTGTTCTTCCGGAAAGCAAGCCAAACAATACGGTGGTTTGGAGTGTAGATTGTAATGCAGTAAATGGTGGCGATAGAAACGTTGCCAGCGAAAATGTAATTTTAATTAAAAAATAGTCGGTGATTATAAATCTGTAGGAGGAAATTGAAATGTTAAGATCTATGTATTCTGGTATTTCGGGAATGAAGGTAAATCAGACAAAATTGGACGTGGTTGGTAATAATGTATCCAATTCTGGAACCACAGCTTTTAAATCTTCTAGGGTTAGATTTCAGGACATGCTCAGCCAAACACAATCCACTGCTTCTGCGCCAGCTATGAATACTGGTGGTGTGAATCCAGGACAGGTTGGACTGGGTGTAAGAGTAGCAGGTATTGATAGAATAGTAACTCAAGGTATGATGCAGCCCACTGGGCGTAAACTAGATGTAGCTATGGACGGTGATAGCTATTTTGTGGTGGGAAGGGGGCCTATTCCCATAAACAATGCCAATGGAGTTCTTTTGGACACTACAGATGGTTCTATTGCCTCTGGTAACGGCATGGCAGTATCATACACGAGAGATGGTGCTTTAGCCTTGGACACTAGTGGAAATTTAGTCACTTCTGACGGATACAGAGTACTTGGATATGCTGTTAGGGAAAAGGAGGGAGACAACGCTGGAACTTCTAGTATAGATTACGAAAAGAACGGCGAATGTTCTTTTGTAAATGCTGACAGCAAGGGTGGTTTAAAGGCAGAAGAAACTCTTGTTCCTCTTAGAATACCAGACAAGGTATATGTAAAGGCTTCTGTAGTAAAAGACTTGGATATGGAATTTACAGGTACAGGTGATAAAACTAAGATTGAAAAGGATGGAATACCTAAAGTTACACTGGAATCAGGCGGCAACAATAAGTATTTGGGAAGCACAGACATGAAAATCGAAGTTAAAAAAGTAAAAGATGGCGATGAATATAAATCTAAAGTTTATATTAATGGTTTATTGGTGGGAACTCCGGGTTCAAGTATTATTTTGCAAAAAGCAGCTACACCACCATCAACAGATGAAATCGAAAAAAATAGGAATAAACTTTATGAACAATTAAATTTAAGTGACAGCATGACTGTAGAAGTAACGGATATGAATATTAATGGATTAGATTCTAAAGATAAGGATGCAGCTAAATATTCCTTTACATCTGTTATATCTGCAGAGGGAGATAGAAAAGTAAATACATTCGTTGTGGAAAAGGATGGCATGCTAAAGGCGGTGCTTGAAGATGGAAAGGTAAGTGTTTTAGGCCAGATTGCCATGGCTACATTTAACAACCCAGAAGGTCTAGAATCTCTAGGTAAGAACCTTTACCAAAATTCCTCTAACTCAGGTGTGGCCTTAATAAGAACTGGTATCGGTGCGGATTACGACAATGGAAAGGCTTTCGGAGATATGATTCAAGGTGTTTTGGAGATGTCAAACGTGGATATAGCAGAGCAGTTCACAGATATGATAGTAGCAAATAGAGCTTTCCAAGCAAGCACTAAGATGATATCTACAGGAGATGAAATATTACAAGATATAATTAATCTTAAGAGATAGTGATTCATCATAATTTCAGGTATGGGAAGCACTTCTCCATACCTGTTTCTAATGGGAGAAGGCCATGATAAAAGTTACTGCAATTAACAACAATGTATTTTATTTAAATGAAGATAATATTGAAAAAATGGAAAATGTTCCAGAAACCATCATTACAATGAGCAATGATAGAAAGTATATGGTGGTGGAAAGTATAGATGAAATTATGGATGAAATAGTCTTATTTAAAAGACGCTTTATGAAGAACTTATAGTAATGAATCAATCAGGGGGATAATTGGATGAAGAAATCAGATATTACGACAGGTATAGGTTTATTACTAGGTATTGTATTACTTTTATGGGGTATGACCAGTGAATTAGGATTAAAGATATTCTGGGATCTTCAGAGTCTGGCCATAACTGTGGGAGGATCATTTGCCGCAGTACTTATAACATATTCCTTAAATGATGTAAAGCTTTTATTTAAAGTATTGCCACAGAGTTTTAAAAGTCCAGCTATGAACTCGGGGCAGATTATAAAAAGATTTGGAGATTTATCTCAAAAGGCGAGAAGAGAAGGTCTTCTTTCCCTAGAAGATGAAATAACAAATGTAGACAATGAATTTATGAAAAAAGGTCTTCAAATGGTGGTGGATGGAATTGAGCCAGAAGTAATAAGAGATATTCTTGAATTAGAAATTGATGAGCTAGAATCAAGGCATAACTTTAATTCAAAAATACTTATGGCTTGGGCAACGTTTGCACCTGCCTTCGGAATGGTTGGTACATTAATAGGACTTATTCAAATGCTTGCCAATATGCAGGACCAAGCCGGACTAGCTTCTGGTATGGCAAAAGCACTTATTACAACTTTTTATGGTTCTTTAATCGCAAATTTAATTCTTATACCCATGGGAAACAATTTAGATATTAAAACAGAGCAAGAAACAGCAAATATGTCTATGATGCTTGAAGGAATATTGGCTATCCAGTCTGGAGTAAATCCAAGAATTGTGGAGGAAAAACTTATGGGCTACTTATCGCCAAAAGAGAGACTAGAATTCAGAAAGTCATCGGAGGCAGAGGTGACGGAAAATGTCTAGAAAAAAGAAACCTAAAAAGGCTATGGATACAAACTCCTGGCTTGGAACATATGCAGATACCATAACTCTTTTACTTACATTCTTTGTACTACTGTATGCTTTTTCCAATGTGGATGCTACAAAATTTAAATCTGTAGCTGTGGCATTGCAAAATGTACTTATGGGCACTTCTTCAAATCAGCTTTTAGATTTAAATGTGTCTGGTGGAGAAGTCCCCGTAGTAGGAAATACAGAAAAATTTGATGATGTGGGAGAAAATTCTGGTGAAAATGTGGAGGCCACTGTTGAAGGTTTAAAAAACTATATTCAAGAACATGATATGCAGGATTATATTGATATTAAAACCGATGCAAGAGGTTATTTGTTCGAGATAAAGGACAAAATATTATTTGAAACGGGAAAGGCTGATTTGAGAAAAGAAAGTTTTCCTATATTAGAGTTTATAGTTAAATATGTTAAAACCATTGACAATGAAATTATTGTAGAAGGCCATACAGACAATGTACCTATAAGCAATGACAGATATGAAGACAATTACGCATTGTCCGCAGATAGAGCCAATAATGTGACCAGATATTTTATAAATAAGGGCAAAGTATCTCCCCGAAGGCTTAAACCAACTGGCCTTGGAGAATTTTTTCCACTGGTAAAAAACGATACAGAGAAGAATAGAGCCAAAAATAGACGTGTAAACATATTAATAGTCACCAAGTCAACTAATAGCAAGGAGTGATGGTAATGGCAAAAAAAGATAATAATGCTGTTGCAAAACCGCAAGATAAGAAGGACAATCTTCTAAAGATAATTATAATTGTAATTTTGTCTATGATCCTTATTGTAGGTGGTGTTTTGACCGGCTTTATAATAGGAAATAAGAGTGAAAAAGCTGATAACAGCACGGTAAAAAAGGAAGCAAGGAAGGTATTGAAGGTGTATCCTTTAGACACTGTAACAGTAAACCTTGCAGATACCACGGGAAAAAGGTATATAAAAATAAAAGTATCTTTAGGGTATGAAGAAAACTCTAAATTAGATGAAGAACTTAAATTCAATAAAGATATGGTTATGGATGGTGTAATTTCAATAATAAGATCTAAAAAGAGCGATGAAATGGAAGCTGCAAATGAAAAAATCGTAAAGGATAATATAAAATCAAAAATTAATTCTCTACTAATCAATGGACAAATTGAAGAAGTATATTTCGCTGATATACTTGTACAATAGGTAATTGCTATGGATAATGACATTTTAATCATGGTAATTAAGCTTGTTATAATTATGCCAGCAATGATAGCAATTTTGTATTTCCTTTTGAAATACAGTAACACCAAACTCCAAGCTGTAAATAAAAATAAAATAATAAGTGTTATTGAAAAAACTGCTATAACAAAGAATTCATATATGATGGTGGTAAAAATCGCCGATGAATACTATGTTATGCATGTGAATTCAGACAAAAGCAGAATAATAAAGAAAATAGATAAAGAAAAGGTAGAAGAAATAAGGAAAAATGCCATGAAGCCTGAAGATGCGTTAAGCCCAGATATTAGTACAAGGGTGGAAGGCATTATTAAGAGTTTTGTGAAGAAAAGGGAAAAGAAAAATGAGGATAAATAAAAAGGCAATGACCATAGGAATAACGGTGTTGTTCATCGCTATAGTGTACTTTGGCAGTATATATGCTTTAGCTCAACCTACGGCTCCAACTGTACCAAAGGTAGATTTAACTATTACCAAGCCTAGCACACCACAGGATTATGTGGATAACATTAAAATCTTAATACTTATGACTGTCCTCACGTTGTTACCTTCTATTATAATAATGACAACGTCATTCATTAGGACAATAGTAGTTTTTTCTTTATTCAAAAATGCTATAGGAGCTCAGCAAGCATTGCCACGAGAAGTGCTTATGGGACTTGCATTGTTTTTAACTTTATTTATAATGTACCCCACATTTCAGACCATTAAATCTGATGCTATTGATCCATATATAAAGGGTAGCATAACTCAACAGCAAGCCTATGATAAGGGCAAAGCTCCACTGAAGAAATTTATGCTTAAGCAGACAAAAGAAAAGGATATCAAGCTTTTTCTTGAAGTAGGAAATTTGGAGCACACAGTGAAAGTCACAAAGGATGAAAACAACAAAGATAAAGTTAATTACGATTACTCATCGGTTCCTATGAGAGTTATAATACCGGCATTTATGATAAGTGAACTTAAAACAGCTTTTGAAATAGGATTTTTACTATATATACCGTTTTTAATCATTGACATTGTCACAGGAAGTATATTGATGTCCATGGGTATGATGATGGTGCCACCAGTTATGATCTCTCTTCCATTTAAATTGCTGATATTTGTTATGGTTGATGGGTGGAATTTATTAATTAGGGCATTAATTTTAAGTTTTAGGTGAGGTGATATAAATGTCAGAAGCGCTAGTTTTATCGGTTTTAAAAGATGCACTGATAACGTCTATTATGATATCAGCTCCAATAATTTTGACGGCTGTGTTAGTAGGTCTTATAATATCAATTTTTCAAGCTACAACTCAGATACAAGAGCAGACATTGACCTTTGTTCCTAAAATTGTTATAGCAGGCATTGTTGGAATAATATTTGGTGGCTGGATGATGAATAAAGGTATTCAATTTACCACAAGGATTTTTGAATTAATATCCAATATAACAAAGTAAACTATAATTGCAAATTCAAGGAGGAAAAACATTGATAAACGAAGCTGACATATTGCTATTTTTAATGGTACTTTTTAGGATGACGGCTTTCTTTTCAATAGCAAAGGTGTTTTTCCCAGCTGGTACACCAAAACTAACAAAACTACTGTTTTCTCTTATATGTACATTCGTGTTGTTTCCAGTTATAGGCAAAGAAAATGCCCTTGTAATAAACAATATGTTTAGTATGACCTTTGCCATTGCAAGTGAAGTTTTAACAGGCATACTAATGGGATATGTTACAAATCTTTGTTTTAATTTTATAAAAATGGCTGGACAGTTTTTAGACATACACGTAGGTTTTTCTATGAGCACCTTAATAGATCCCATGGAAAGCGAGAGCGTAACTTTAATTGAAAATTTTTTGTACATGACTGCTATTGTTATTTTTTTGATTATAGATGGTCATCATATTCTTATAAAGGCTTTCATAGGTAGTTTTAGAGCAGTACCTATAGGCAATGGCATAATAATCGGTGAAAGCTTCAGCATGATTTTAAAGGCTTTCATATACTTTTTTACCATGGGAGTTAGAATCTCTCTTCCAGTTACCTTAGTATTGCTACTTGTGAATTTTGTCATGGGAATAGCATCTAGGACTGTACCGCAGCTAAATATAATGATACTGGGATTGCCAATAAAAATCGTCATAGGTTTAGCGGTTCTTATATTGTCTTTGCCTTTGATAATGAAGCTTTATAGAGTAGCTTTTGAGCAAATACCAAAGCATATCATAAATGTTTTAACCGCCATGGGTCCTGTGATGTTCGTCTTTGCTGACAATGGAGATAAAACAGAGGATGCCACACCGAAAAAGAAAAGTGATGCTAGGAAAAAAGGACAAGTTGCGAGAAGTAAAGAGCTGTCAATGACAGCTACACTGATTGCCATAACTTTTGTAATGATGTCGTTGGGAGAGTTTTGTTTTAACAATATGACAAAAGACTTTTATGGATTCTTCTACAATTATTTAAATGTGGGTATAGATAAAAGAACATTAAATAAGATTTTATTTAATTCGGCTTGGTCTATAATCAAGGTCACTTTGCCTGTAGCATTGTCAATTATGGTGGTAGGAATTGTATCAAATATTGCTCAAACTGGTTTTTTATACACTACTGAACCGCTAAAACCTAATCTATCCAAGCTTAATCCCTTAAAAGGTTTTAAAAACTTTTTTTCCGTAAGGGCCATGGCGGATTTGGTAAAAAATATAGCTGTTATATCCTTGCTGATATATGTTTCTTACAGATATTGCATTAAAAATTTTTCACAGATCTTGAATATAAGTCATTTAAGATTAG
Organism: Hathewaya proteolytica DSM 3090; assembly: GCF_900142225.1. Lineage (GTDB taxonomy): Bacteria > Bacillota > Clostridia > Clostridiales > Clostridiaceae > Hathewaya > Hathewaya proteolytica. The sequence goes on along the minus strand of NZ_FRAD01000005.1, from coordinate 112,488 downwards.
GTGAAGTCATGAAAGAATTTAATAGGATAATAGTTCAACTTCTTTTTCAAGTGAGCATGATAATGACTATTATTTCTGTGGCAGATTATTTTTTCCAAAGGTTTCAACATAAGAAGGATTTGAAGATGTCAAAGCAAGAGATAAAGGAAGAATTTAAGCAGATGGAGGGGGACCCTCAAATAAAAGGAAAGATAAGACAGAAACAAAGAGAGATGGCTACTCAGCGAATGATGCAGAGTGTACCTGATGCCACAGTTGTAATAACAAATCCCACTCACTTTGCTGTGGCTATAAAATACAATGATGAGGATAACAGAGCTCCGGTGGTGGTAGCTAAGGGAGCAGATTATGTTGCATTTAAGATTAAAGATATTGCATCAAAAAATAATGTGCCTGTATATGAAAACAAACCATTGGCAAGAACTATATACGATACAGTTGAAATAGATAGTGAAATTCCAGAGGAATTGTACCAAGCTGTTGCGGAAATACTTGCATTTATATATTCAGAATCGGGACGCAAGCCGGTGAAAAATTAAAGTACAAAGGGTGAATTTTTGAAATGGAAAACAAAAAAAAATTTAGCATAAAAGACAATCTGGATATAATTGTAGGTTTCGGTGTTGTAGGCATAGTCCTTATGATGATTATTCCTCTTAATACAAAATTAATGGATTTTTTTGTGGCCGTAAATATAGCAGTATCCGTTATTATACTTCTTACAACTCTTTTTACTACTAGTGTACTGGAATTTTCTATATTTCCATCTATGCTTCTTATAACAACCTTATTTAGATTGGCATTAAATCTTTCCTCTACAAGGCTTATCTTGGCAGAGGGGAAGGCTGGAGATATAATTAACACCTTCGGAAATTTCGTTGTAAGTGGAAATTTCGTTGTGGGTGTCATAATATTTCTTATCATCGTTATAGTGCAATTTGTTGTAATAACAAGTGGTGCAGGAAGGGTATCAGAGGTAGCTGCAAGATTTACTCTTGACGCTATGCCTGGTAAGCAGATGAGCATCGATGCTGATTTGAATTCAGGTTTAATTGATGAAAACACTGCCAAAAAGAGAAGATCCGACCTTCAAAGAGAAGCAGACTTCTTTGGGGCTATGGATGGTGCTTCTAAGTTCGTAAAGGGTGATGCCATTGTAGGTATAATTATAACTATAGTTAACATTCTTGGTGGTATCATTATAGGAACTTTGATGAAGGATCAGCCAATTATGGATTCTGTAAATCAATATGTGAAACTAACAATTGGCGATGGACTTGTAAGCCAGATCCCAGCCCTTCTTATTTCTACAGCTTCTGGTATAATAACCACAAGATCTGGGAATGGAGAAAATTTCGGTAAAACCTTTGGAAAGCAGATGACAAGCTTCCCTAAAGTAATTGGATTATTGTCTCCAATCATGCTTTTGCTTGCCATAATTCCAGGTATGCCTTCCTTTATATTTATAGTCATTGCTACAGTGGCTGGAGTAAGTTCATACTTTCTTATAAAAGATGAAAAGAATCAAAAACTTGAAGAAATGCATGTGCAGGAGCAAGAGAGCTTGGAGATAGAAAAGAAGGAACCTGAAAACGTGATGAATCTTATTCAAGTTGAGCCCATGGAAATTGAAATCGGTTATGCTTTGATTCCTTTGGCAGATGAAGTGGCTGGGGGAGATTTACTTCAGAGAATAGCATCCGTTAGACGACAGTGTGCTATAGAGATGGGTATTATCGTTCAGCCCATAAGAATAAGGGATAATTTGCAACTTACCAACAATGAGTACGATATAAAAATAAGGGGTACTGTGGTGGTAAAGGGAGAATTAATGCCCAACATGCTTTTATGCATGAACCCTAGCAATGAAGATGTGAATATCCCAGGGATAAACACAGTGGAACCTACCTTTGGTCTACCAGCATTGTGGATTAATAAAGACAAGAGAGAGGAAGCTGAAATAAAAGGCCTTACGGTGGTAGACCCAACTACTGTTCTTGTAACTCACTTGTCAGAGGTGATTAAGTCCCATGCTTACGAATTGCTAGGACGTCAAGAGACAAAGATGATTTTAGACAATGTAAAAGAAAAGTACAGTGCTGTAGTAGAAGAATTAGTTCCGGATTTAATGACTATTGGAGAGATACAAAAAGTAATGCAGAATTTGCTTAAGGAAAGAGTATCTATAAAGGATACTGTTACTATATTTGAAGCTTTAGCTGATACTTCAAGAAATACAAAGGACATTGAAATTCTTACGGAATACGTTCGAAGTGCATTGTCAAGGAGCATTTGCAATCCTTTAATTTCACAGGATAGAACAATAACAGTTATAAGCCTTAGTCCAGAGTTAGAAAACATGATCCAAAAAAATCTTCAAAAATCTATGCACGGATCATTTCCAGCAATTGACCCTGACACTACAAGGAGTATATTTCAAAGCATAAATAGTACGGTGGAAAAGGTCTACTTTAATGACAATCAACCTATTATTCTTGTTTCACCTTCTATAAGACCTGCCTTTAGAAGATTTATTGAAATGGTATTTCCGCAGATAATTGTTCTTTCTCTAAATGAAATACCAAATGATGTGCAGATAAGAACCGAAGGGGTGGTGGAATTATAATGTTAATAAAAAAATACATTGTGAATAGTATTCCTGAGGGTATGAATAGAATCAAGGGTGAACTAGGAAACGATGTCATCATCGTATCCCAGAGAAAGGTTAGAAGAAGTGGTCTAATAGGATATTTTTCTTCAAAACAAATAGAAATTACCGTGGCCTATGAAAAAGATTTATCTTCGGTTAACAATGCTTATGACAAGTACAACAATTATGACAAACATGACAACCGCGACAAAGTGGAGCTTCATTCAAATCATGAGCCAGTTTTAAATAATCAGATAATGAAAGATGTAAATGAAATGAAGGCTATGATTAGCAGTTTTGTAAGCAACAATAAAACTGCCAGTAAAGAAGAGGAAGATTTAAGTAACTATAGAGATTTCTTAAGCCAAAGGGACATCCCAGAAGACATTATAGATGTCATTGTGGAAAAGTTGAATGGTAAAGTAAACAATGAAGAGGAAGTAAATGTGTCATTGCTCAAGGACATAATAATGGACACTTTTGATGTTAAAATTTGCGATGAAAAAGATATAAAAGATGGTGTAACAGCTTTTGTTGGACCTACTGGTGTTGGTAAAACTACCACAATCGCAAAGTTAGCAGGGAAGTATTCTTTAGAGTACAAAAAGAAGGTAGGACTTATAACTGTGGACACTTACAGGATAGGTGCAGTTGAACAACTGAAAACTTATGCTGAGATTATGGGAATCCCCTTTGAGGTAGTTTTTGATATTAAAGAGATGGAAAGAGCCATAGAAAAGATGAAGGATTGCCATATGATTTTCTTAGACACTACGGGAAGAAGCAGCAAAAATCTTATGCAACTTCAGGAATTGAAGGCTTTTGTAAAAAAGGCAGAACCCAATAAGGTATTTTTGGTTTTAAGTGCCACAACGAAAAATAAGGATATTAACTCCATTATTGAGGGATATAAAATAATGGATTATGAAAGCCTCATTATAACTAAATTAGATGAAACTACCACATATGGTTCTATACTTACCATGGTTAAAAAAAGTAAGGTACCTGTAAGTTATGTGACAGTTGGACAAGGGGTACCACAAGATATAAAGAAAATTGGTGAAAAAGAGTTAGCTGAAATTGTATTAGGAGAAACTTCAATATGTTAGATCAGGCGGAAAAACTAAGAGATTTAATGAAACAAAACAAAGAGCCAAAAGAAGAAGTAAATGTAAATAATAAAATAAAGCTTAACCTGAAGCAAGAAGGTACAAAGGTATATACTATTGCTTCAGGTAAAGGTGGAGTTGGAAAGAGCAACCTTGTTGTAAATCTGGCCATATGCCTTAGCAAAAGAGGTCTTAAAGTTCTTGTTTTTGACGCTGATATTGGCATGAGCAATGACCATGTTCTTATGAATATGAGGGTTAATAATAATATATTCGACTTAATTAATGAAAACCTTGAGCTTGAAGATATTATTGTGAAAAGCCCTTATGGAGTGGATCTTATATCAAGTGGTTCGGCACTGAATAAAATATTCTCCATGGCAGACGGGGAAAGAGAAGTTTTTTTAAGTAAGTTGTCCTCATTAAACGGATACGATTATGTTCTAATTGATACCGGTGCAGGTATAAATAGAGATATTCTAAGCTTTATAGCTGCCTGTGATGAGTTTATAGTGGTTACTACGCCAGAGCCTACATCTATAACTGATGCCTACAGTCTTATAAAGACGGTAAATTACTTTAAAATAAAGGAATCAGCCAACATAATTATTAATAAAGCATTGTATAGCGAAGAAGCAGAGAAAACTTTTAGTAGAATAAAAAATGTTACTAAAAAATTTCTCCAAATAGACTTAAATTATTATGGTTGTATTTTGGAGGACAGAAGGCTGGTGGAATGTGTAAGACAGCAGGTTCCAGTGTACATAGCCCATAGCAATTGTCCTAGTAGCAAGTGTTTTGATAATATTGCAGATTTAGTGTGTAATAGAAAAAAGGCTACTTCAAAACAAGGTTTGCATGGATTTTTTAAAAATATTTTCAAGCTACTATCTTAAATTTAGTAAATTGGAGGAATGAATTATGGCAGCTACAGTTAAAAATATGGAAGAGAAAGAACAAATAATAAGGGAATTTATACCGCTAGTTAAATACATTGCTTCGAGAGTATTTCTTGGCAAAAGTAAGTATGTGGAATACGATGACTTGGTGGGTTATGGAATGATAGGGCTTATAGACGCCATTAATAAGTTCGACGACAGCAAGGGAATGAAATTTTCTACCTATGCCTCCATTCGAATAAAGGGTTCCATTATTGACGAGATAAGAAGAATTAGTCCTATATCTAAAACTGCCATGGATAAGCTAAATTTATACAATGACACCATAGAAAATTTGCAAAAAACCAATTTAAGAGAGCCCACCGTTGATGAAATTGCCGAAGCTATGGACATTGATGTATCAGAAATAGTAAAAATTGAAGGGTATATAAATTATATTTCTACAGTTTCCCTAGAGGATATGATTTTTGCCGGGGAGGATGACGTACCATTAAAGGGAATTATCGAGGATAAAAATAGTTTAAGGCCTGAAGAAATACTTGAAGAAAAAGAAAAAATCAGCATGCTTGCTGCTGCCATTGAAGAGTTAAATGAAAAGGATAAGAGGGTACTTACCTTATATTATTATGAGAGTTTAACTTTAAAACAGATTGGCAAAATATTTAATGTATCGGAATCAAGGGTATGTCAGCTTCACAGTAGAGCCATCATACATTTAAGAAAAATAATGAGTAAACTGAAATATAAATAAATGGATAAATAAAATGAATAAATAAAATGGGTAAATAAAGGAGCCGAAAATGACCGCTGTTATTTTAATAGCTGTAGGTTTATGCCTTATAATATACAGTTTAATGGGAATGAAAAAGGAAAAGGGTACATTTAGTAGCATAATCCAGGATGAGATGACTAATCAAAATAAGGACAATCGACAGATAAATATTTTGAGAAAAGAAGTGGCGGAGAGTATCTTAGATCTACAAAAGGACATTTTTCAACTGCAAGAGGAGATAAATTCTATAAAAAAAGAAGGGAAAGTCTCCTTGCCTGAAGAAGATAATAAAGAACATCAGTATAAAAAACATGAGCATAAAGAACATGAAGAGAAGGAAGAGAACAACAGGAGAAGTATCATAATAAATATGCTAGAAAGCGGTAAAACTGTGGATGAAATCAGTTCTTCACTGGGCATAGGGAGAGGTGAAATATTATTAATACAAGATTTAAATTCAAAATAAAAGAATTGATGAATATTGTGAGAGATAAAAAATTCCTTTTAGGACTGGGCTTGGGCATAGTTCTTACTACTATTATAATGTTTACTAGCAAATATCAAATTAAAATAAGCGATGCTGAAGTAGAAAAAAGAGCTTTAAAGCTTGGCATGACCTATGAAAATAATAAAAGAGTTAATGTGGGAGATGAGAAATAAAATGATAAGAGGCTTGTATATTGCAGTATCGGGCATGGTGGTTGGTGAAGCAAAACAAGGCGTAATAACAAACAACATCGCCAATGCAAACACCGTGGGGTATAAACAGGATAGTTTGAATGTTAAGAATTTTGGGGATGTGCTAATATCCAATTATGATAAGGTTAAAAACGGACAAAATGTTCGACAGGATTTGGGTATGCTCAGCAAAGGCAGTGCTATAAACAATGTAAGCACCTACTTTACACAAGGGGTACATCAGCTCACTGACAGAAACACTGATATGGCCATACAGGGAAGAGGTTTCTTTAATATAGAGAGAAATGGCAATACTTATTATTCAAGAGATGGGCATTTTAATATCAACCAAGACGGGTACCTTGTAAACGATATGGGTGATTTTGTAAAGGGGTACAATCTATATACGGGCAATTTAGAAAAAATTAATTTGGACAGTGGGGATATTCACCTATCTTCTGAAGGCAATATTTCTGTAAATGGAGTGGAAAGATATAGACTTGAAATATCTGATTTTCCAAATTATGAGTCGCTAAAAAAGGTTGGAGACAATTTATATGAAGGGGAAAATCCTTCTACTGTGACAAATGCTGTGGTGAAACAAAAATACATCGAAAAATCAAATGTTAATGTTGTAAAGGAAACAGTTGAAATGATGAATAATTCTAGATCCTTCGAAACTAATCAGAGACTTGTTCAGGTCATTGATGAAACCTTAGGTAAGGCAGTTAATGAAGTAGGTAGATTATAATTAGGAGGCTTTATAAATGCATCGATTAACATGGTTGAGTAAAAGTGGTCTTATAGCACAACAAAATAAAATGGACAGCATCTCAAATAACATGGCAAATGTAACTACTACGGGATACAAAAAAGTAGATGTGGGATTCTCAGATTTACTGCAGGAGTCACTGAATAGAAGAGGTTATCCCATAGTAGACAGGAACAACCCTGAACTAGAACACAGTTCTGGAGTTAAATCCAACGAGTGGGTAAGAAATGATAGACAGGGTGATCTAAAGGAGACAGGAAGACCTGTGGATTTGGCCATTGATGGAAGAGGATATTTTCAGGTCACCACATCAAACGGAGAAAAAGCTTATACTAGAGATGGTTCCTTTTTAGTGGATAAAAACGGGGATCTTGTAAATAGCAACGGATATAAAGTTACTATACTAAAGGATGGGCAAGAAGTATCTTTGAATTCTGCTGGTATAAAGGTTACTGGAGAAAACATTATCATTGATGATGATGGAAATATATTTTTGAAAGATGAAAACCGTGATATAAACGTAGGTCAAATTAAAGTTGTGGATTTTGTAGGGAATAAGTCTCTGCTTTCAGTGGGAGATAATCTCTTTAAGCCAAAAGAAAATGTAGATGTAATCAACAATCCCGATTACAATGTAAGATCAGGATTTTTAGAGATGTCTAATGTGGACTTAGGTGAAGAAATGACAGAATTGATTATAACGCAAAGAGCCTTTCAGATGAACACTCAAGCACTTAGAACAACAGATGAGATGTGGAGTATGGTAAATAATATGAGAGGTAAGTAGATACGGTATACGCTAGAAAATTCAATATTGTATATGGAAAAACCCACTGATAAATTTTCTCAGTGGGTTTTATAAATTACTTTGTTATTACTTTGCTTAGTGGTGGTATAAATTGTTTTTTACGAGACACCACACCTGGAAGTGGGGCACAGTTTTCTTCTAAGGTAACGTGGAATGCTTCGTTTATTAGTTCCATGTGTGGGCCAACGCAAATAACATTGGAATTAGATTCTATTATGTCAGTAGCTAGCAAGGCTAAGATGTCATAGGAATTTTTTTCACACATGTCATTCATAAGGTCTACAAATTCATCTTTTCTCTTTATAAAACCTTCAAGGTCCATGGTTGTAACCTGAGAAACTCCAACTTTAAGGCTTCCAAGGGCAAAATTTTTAAAGTCTGTGTTGAAGATTTCAAGACCAGTTTTTCCTTCAAGAGAAGTTCCTGCAATGAACATTTCTTTTGAGAAGGTTTCTGGGTTGATGCCAGCTATAGCAGCCAATCTTTCTAGAATCATCCTATCCACCATGGTAGAAGTTGGCGATTTCAGCATTAGGGTATCGGAAATTATGGCACCACACAATATGCCGGCAATTTGTTTTGACGGTCTTAAACCGTTTTCGAAAAATATGGATGCCACAATGGTGGATGTGCTTCCAACGGGTTCATTTCTAAAGTATATTGGAGAACCAGTTTCGATATCTCCTACTCTATGGTGATCAATTATTTCAAATATCTGTGCATCTTCTAGTCCGTGAACAGACTGGGATTTCTCATTGTGATCTACAAGTACAATCTTCTTTTGATTTTTTGATATAAGGTGATATCTTGATATAACACCAATTACCTTATTGTCCTTGTCTACAACTGGATAATTTCTATATCTAGTTTCCAACATTTTTTCTCGAACATCTTCTACAAAATCATTTTCTCTAAAACTCACAAGTTCTTTCTTTGCCATAACGTATTTAATTGGAATACTTTGAGTTATTAATCTTGCAGTGGTAAATGTATCATACGGTGTTAATATGACTGAACAATGGTTGTTTCTGCATTTATCCACCATATCTTGACTTACTTCGTGATTGCCTGTAATTATCATTAAAGAAGCTTTTTGGTCTACAATGGTGGTCTGTGAGTCCTCTCTATCGCCGCATATTACTATATCTTTTTCATCAACAAATTCTGAAATATGCTCTGGACTCATGGCTCCTACCACGATTTTCCCACTTAATCTTTCAAGGGGATTGTCTATGTACATAGGTGTTGCAGAAAGGGTTTCAATAATATTGTCTATAGTTGTATTGCTTTGTGCTAATATATCTGCATCCCATATATCCATGCAAGTAGCTGTTAAGTTTGAAAGGGATAAAAGTCCTGTTAGTTTATCATTTTCATCAATTACGGGAAGGGAGTTCTTAGAGTGATTTTTCATGACTTCCCAAGCTTTTTTCAAAGATATTTCAGCGGAAAGTGGCTGAATTTTGTCCACATCTAGGTCACATACCTGAGTTTTTACCGTAGTTACTAATTTTGGCTCTGCCACGTTGAAGTAATCTAGGATAAACTTTGTTTCTCTGCTTACGTTGCCAAGTCTTATTGGAATAGCAGGTATGTCGCTAGTTTTGTTTTTGAAGTCAGCATAGGCAATGGCTGCACATATTGAGTCTGAATCAGGGTTTTTATGTCCTGTTACGTAGATTATGTCTTTCATATTGTTCTCCTTGTATCTATATTTATTTATGTTATTTAATTGCGGATTTAAGTTACCCACAGTATATTTTAATGTTAAACTTCATTATTGTAAAGGGAAAGAGGCAAATTTCATTGATAATTAAAATCATTTAGCCATAATTCATATTGAATAGCAGCCCAACATATAATTAATAGAAAATGTGATTAAATGTTAAAGGGGGTATGTTTATGCAATCGCATAGTATAGAATATGAATCATATGAGGAAGGGCTTAGCGAAGAGGAAGCCAGAAAAAGGCTTAAGGAGGAGGGATCTAATGTCATTGTCAATTCTAAAAGGATATCTCCAATTAAAATATTCATAAGCCAATTTAATGATTTTATAATATGGATTCTCATTGGTGCTACTATTATATCTGGAATCATGGGAGATAGTGCTGATGCCATTACAATTTTAATTATTGTGTTTATGAATTCTATACTGGGTTTTATACAAGAGTTTAAAACTGAGAAATCTCTAGAAGCTTTAAAAAAATTATCATCACCTAGTGCAAAGGTAGTAAGGAGTGGGGAAGTTGTTCAAATTAATGCTGAAAATCTGGTAAGGGGAGACGTTGTGCTTTTGGACGCTGGAGTAAGAGTGCCGGCCGACGGATACATAATTGAAAGCAACAGTCTTTTGGTGGATGAATCTTTACTAACGGGTGAATCTGCTGGTGTTGAAAAGGCAAGGGAAGAGGATCATAATAAAGTATATATGGGTACAACGGTTTTGAAAGGAAAGGGAAAGTTTAAGGTTGCTTCTACAGGCATGAAAACTGAGATGGGAAAAATTGCAAATATGCTTCACACCATTGAAAGTGATGATTCACCTTTGAAAAAAAAGCTTAATTCCATGGGGAAAATTTTGGTGTTTTTGTGTATTGTAATTTGTATAATTGTAACGGCCTTGGGGATCATTAGAGGACAGGACCCCACAGATATGTTCATGTTGGGGGTAAGTCTTGCTGTGGCTGCAATACCAGAAGGATTGGCAGCTATAGTTACCATTGCCTTAGCCATTGGTGTATCAAAAATGCTGAAGCGAAAAGCCTTGGTTAGAAAACTTCCTGCTGTGGAGACCCTTGGGTGTACCTCTGTAATATGCAGTGACAAAACAGGTACATTGACAGAAAACAATATGACTGTAAAAGAATTGTATTATAACGGAAAAAAATACGGTGCTTCAGATAATTTATCTTCTGTTACACTTTTGAAAAAAGCTTTCGTATATTGCAATGATTGTACTTGTAACGTAAAAATTAAGGACATTAATAAGGGGCTCATGGGTGATCCAACAGAGACGGCTCTAATAAAAGCATTCTTTAATAATACAAAGGATGTGGAGGAGTTTAAAAAACAGGGTAAAAGGATTTACAGTATTCCATTCGATTCCGATAGAAAAATGATGTCTGTTGTTATAAGAGAAAATGGAATGGATACAGCGTATATAAAGGGTGCACCTGAAAGAATATTAAAAAGATGCAGATACGTAATGATAAATGGTGAAAAAGTACTTTTTGATAGCAGAAAGAAGGAAATTATCCAAAGAGAGATGGATAAAATGGCTGACAATGCGTTAAGGTGTATTGCAGCGGCGTATAAAGATAGCAACATAAAAAATAATTCCTCTGTAGAAGAGAACTTAGTCTTCTTGGGTATGGCGGGGATAATAGACCCTCCAAGGAAAGAGGCAAAAAGTTCTGTAGATAAATGCAAGCTAGCTGGTATAAAGGTGGTTATGATAACAGGAGATCACAAAAATACTGCCACAGCCATAGGGAAGGAACTTGGCATATGCAAAAGTGAAGAGGAGGTTTGCACTGGGGAACAGCTAGATAAACTAAAGGATGAAGAATTGTACGAAAAGGTAAAAACCCTGAGTATTTTTGCAAGAGTAACTCCTGAACATAAATTGAGAATTGTGAGGGCCTTTAAGCACAATGGAAATGTGGTGTCCATGACAGGTGATGGAGTAAATGATGCACCGGCAGTTAAGGAGGCAGATATTGGTGTGAGCATGGGGCTTACGGGCACAGATGTAACTAAAGAAGCTTCCTCCATGATACTGCTAGATGATAATTTTTCTACCATAGTATCAGCTGTTGAAGAGGGCAGAAGTATTTATTCCAACATAAGAAAGTTTATAAGGTATCTTTTATCTTGCAATTTAGGAGAGGTTCTCACCATGTTTTTGGCTTCTTTGTTTTACTTGCCAACTCCCCTTCTTCCAATACAGATTTTATTTGTAAATCTAGTGACAGATGGATTGCCAGCCATAGCACTGGGTGTAGATCCGGCAGATGATGATATCATGCAAGGTAAACCGAGAGGAAAAACAGAAAGCATATTTGCAAATGGATTGAAGGAAAAGATAATTATTAGAGGTGTGCTTATCGGGGTGTGCACAGTGCTATCATTTATTGCGGGCAGATATTTTGGCATGGATCTTATAAGTTGCCGAACCTTAGCTCTTACTACACTTATATTATCTCAACTTTTACATGTATTTGAATGTAGGTCTGAAAGGCATTCTATTTTTAAAATCAATGTATTTTCTAATGTATATCTTATATTTGCTGTGATGCTTTCCATGTCAATGTTAGTATGCATACTTTATATGCCGTTTTTCCAAGGTATTTTCCATACTGTGGCGCTATCCTTTGCTCAATGGTGTATTGTTTTATTTTTCTCCTGCATAATTTTCGTCATAAACAATGTTTCTCTTTTGTTTACAGATAAGTAAAAAAGGGCAATGCTGATGGGATAAAGAACCACAGCATTGCCTGATTTTTTTATTTAAATTTTGGGTTTTGTCTTACTTTTTGAACCTTTATATTGTCTCCACCTTCAACGGGATGAAGGAAGGTTTTTGTGTTGTTGTTGCGTATATTTAGTATCTCGATGTACTCTTTATTATCTTTTTTATTTTTTGTCTTTAATCCTTGAACGATAAGGGAATTGCCCTGGTTTAAAACAATAAACTTAGGCTTTTTAAACCATTTTTTCTTTTTGTAGATGCACAATGTGGTGTTTTTAGAGCTTTCAGGTTTCACTAATACTGTAACTATTATTTTATGTAAAATCCATAGAATGCTTTTTTCTTCTATCTTTACTGATAAGGCTTTTCCTTGTATTTGAGTTAATCTGTCTTTGTTTTTGTTGTAAAACATCTCCGCTGATTGCTGTTTTAAATTATCTTTAAATCCCATATTTAATGCTCCTTTTCTAAAATCCTATATTATAATAACTAAGTTTTATTATATATTAAGTTGTTCTATATAACAAGTACGTATTTTTCAATGAAATGTACCGAAAAGTGTTAAGTTGAATAGTATTATATAGTATAAAACTTTAGCAAAGAAGGTTGGGTATGATTAAAAAATTGGAATATGAAGAGGTAAAGTTTAAGTTTTCATTAGACAATATAAAATTAGATGAAATTAATGAAGATAACCCAATAGAAATGGTAAATATATATAGAAGTATAAAACCCTTTATAAGTTGTAAAAATGATTATAGTTACGGCATATGGGGTAAATTTGATGAATTTTCTATAAAGAATTTTTGTAAATATTTAAAGGAAAAGTCTTATAAAAGAGAGGCGGAAGACATTGTAATATACAATGAAGAAGGTATAAGAAAGCCCTATTTTTTGCCTTGGGGGGATGGGGCAAGGTTGAAGTCCGCGGTGGAGGAACTGAAGAACGCCTACGGAATTTCTTTGCTGACTTTTCAAAATAATACAGAAAGTTATATGGAAGACGAGGATATTCAGCGGTTAATAAGAAAAAAAGATGAAATAATTGAAAGCATAAGAAGCATGGCAAAAGAGAGAGGGCTGGAAATAGATTATAAGCACAATACTTTCAATTTTATTCCTATAGTAAATGGTGAAAAAATAACTGAAGAGGGATTTGAAAGGCTTTCCTTTAATGATAGATATGTGATAATGGAAAATATAAAATATATGAAAAATAAGGCTATGACATCTCTTGCAAGTATTTCTGATCTAAACACTGAGTACAGAAATATGATTAAAAACAAATTTATTCACTTTTTGAATACTGAAATCAATAGGACTCTTCAGGAATCAAAACAATCCATTGGCAATAGAACTTGGACCTTTCTACAGTATATTAACGAAAATATACGAGAATATATTGTAAGTGAGATAGATGAAAACACTTTAGTTGATGAGGAGGCTGTCATCCAAATACTGAATATGTATTGCATAGATGTAATTGTGGACAATAAAGATGGGAACACGCCCATAGTGTACGAAGATAAACCATCTTACGAGAACCTTTTTGGATATATGAGGCCAAAGACTTCGTGGAAAGAAAACAAACAGGAATACCAGTACGAAATACAAGCGGGAAGTCTGTTGAAAGCTAATGGTGGTTTTCTCATTGTACCCATTACAGAATTACTAAAAGAGCCTACTTGTTATAATTATCTTAAAAAGGTACTGAGGCATAGGGCTACGTGTTTTAACAGAGATGATGTGCTAACAAATATCTTTCAAATGCCAAAACCTAAATGTGAAGACATTGCTGTGGATGTAAATGTGATTTTAATTGGGGAAGAAAAGTATTTTTATATGATGCACAAAATAGATGAGGAATTTGGCCAAATCTTTAAAATTACGCTAGAATCACAGCAGAATATAGAGATAGACGGAGAGTTTAGGCAGGAGTTAGTATCTAGCATCAGGTATATTGGAAGAAGCAACAACTGCCTAGAGTTAAAGGAGGAAGGTTACCAAGAGCTCATAAGGATGTTGTGCAGGGAAAGTGATAATAGGTACAAATTTGTGTTTGATAGAGGTAAAATTAAAGATTTACTCTGTGCAGCTAACATTAGTGCAAAGTATAGAAAAAAAGAGGCAATAGAATGTGAGGATTTATACTGTGGGCTCTTGAAGAAAACTCAAGTGGAAAAAGAAATTTTGAATAGTTTTAAGGAGAATAATGTACTCTTAAATGTTCAAGGAAGTAAGGTTGGGCAGATCAATGGTATATCTGTTATTGACTTGGGCTATTGTAGCATCGGAAGGCCGGTTAGAATCACTTGTACTTGTTGCAAGGGAAGAGGAAATATTATAGATGTGCAAAGGGAAACAAGTCTTAGTGGGAAAATCCACAATAAGAGCCTTGGTATATTGAGAGGATTTTTAAATGCACTTATAGGAAACTACAATGGTATTCCTGTGGATTTTAACATTAGCTTTGAACAAGTTTATGGCATGGTTGAAGGTGACAGCGCTTCAGTGGCAGAGGCTCTTGTTATAGTGTCTAGTTTTTTGAAGGTACCTTTAAAACAGAGCATAGCTGTAACAGGCTCCATTAATCAGTTAGGAGAAGTTCAGGTGGTGGGCGGAATTAATGAAAAAATTGAAGGGTATTACAATACTTCAAAGATAAAAGGTGGAGAGAAGTGCGGAATTTTAATTCCAAGGGGAAATATAAAAAATATAGTATTGAATAGAGAAGTTGAGGAAGCCGTGAGAAAAAATGAATTTTCAATATACACCATGGAAAGATTTCAGGATGCTGTAGACTTAATGCTAGATAAGGATGAAATTAATTTTCGTAGTTATGATTTTATAGAAGAGATGCAAAAGGAAATAAAAAAATACGACAAAAAAGAAAAAAACAAATATTAAAAAATAAAGAAGAGCTGGTGATTATAATAAATATCATAATTACTAGCTCTATTTGTTTGAATATTAAACATTAAATCTAAAGTTTACTACGTCTCCATCTTGCATGATGTACTCTTTGCCTTCCAATCTGAAGAAGCCCTTTTCTTTTGCAGCTACTTCTGAGCCACATTCCACAAGTTTATCATAAGAAACTATTTCTGCTCTTATAAAACCTCTTTCTATATCAGAGTGGATTTTTCCAGCTGCTTTAGGAGCTTTTGTTCCTATTTTAATTGTCCAAGCTCTTACTTCCTGCTCTCCGGCTGTTAGAAAGCTCATAAGGCCTAGTAATTTGTAGCTACACTGAATAAGCTTATCAAGTCCTGATGTTTTAAGACCGTATTCATCAAGCATTTCCATTTTTTCATCATCTGGCAATGTGGATAACTCTTCTTCTAATCTAGCGCAAACTACTATGACTTCGGAGTTTTCTTTTTTTGCATATTCCTTCACTGTTTTAACAAAATCGTTTTCAATATTTCCAGATGTAAGGTCGTCTTCAGCTATGTTAGCTGCATATAAAACAGGCTTATAAGTAAGAAGAGTCAATGTTTTTACAAAAAGCTCTTCTTCTTCTGTAAATTCCATGCTTCTAACGGGCTTTTCAGATTCTAAAGTTTCTTTTATCCTATTGAGAATTTCTATCTGCACTCTTGCTTCTTTGTCTCCAGAGTGGGCTAGTTTTGCAGTCTTCTCAATTCTTCTATCCAGAATCTCCATGTCAGACAGGATAAGTTCAAGGTTAATGGTTTCTATATCTCTTATAGGATCCACTGAACCCTCTACGTGGACGATGTTTTCGTCATTAAAGCATCTAACAACGTGGACGATGGCTTCAACTTCCCTTATGTGAGAAAGAAATTTATTTCCTAGGCCCTCTCCCTTACTAGCGCCCTTTACTAGTCCTGCTATATCATAAAATTCTATGGCTGTATGTACTTTTTTTCTTGAATTATACATCTTTTCTAAAACATCTAATCTTTCGTCTGGTACGCTTACTACACCAATGTTTGGGTCTATGGTACAGAATGGGTAGTTGGCAGATTCTGCTCCTGCTTTTGTTATAGCATTAAACAATGTGCTTTTTCCAACGTTTGGCAAACCTACTATTCCTAATTTCATATATATAAACAATCCTTTCGCTACAGTTTATTGTGTATTCAGCTAATAAAAAGCCTAATTGTATTATAGCATAATATTTAAATATGTTAAGCATAATTTAATTTCACTTTTGTTTAAAATAAATTTAAATTTATATAATAGTTGAAGGGAAAATGAGATTAATGTAGAATAATAATATAAGGTGGTTTAAAGTGGTTCAAAGTGGAGCGAAATAGTTAAAAGAGGTGTTAAAATGTTCATTGGTGAATACAATCATGCCATAGATTCCAAAAATAGAATAGTAATACCTTCAAAATTTCGCGAGGATTTAGGAAGTTCTTTTATTTTTACAAAAGGATTGGATGGATGTCTCTACGTTTATACCCGAGAGGAATGGGACATATTTGAAAATAAGCTTAAAACCTTGCCACTTACAAACAAGAATGCACGAGCTTTTTCTAGGTTTTTTCTTGCAGGTGCCTGTGAAGGTGAGATGGACAAACAGGGAAGAGTTCTTATCCCTTCAAATTTATTGGAATACGCATCTATTGAAAAGGAAATAGTAAGCATAGGTGTTTCTAGTAGAATTGAAATATGGTCTTTAGAAAATTGGAAGAAGTATAACGAAGAAAATATAGATTTTGATGATATTGCAGAAAATATGAGCGAACTGGGCTTTTTATAAAGAAGGCAGGAGGATTTTAATGGATTTTAAACACGTATCAGTTTTGTTAGAGGAGACAATAGATGGATTAAATATAAAAAGTGGAGGAATTTATGTGGATGGCACCATGGGAGGTGCAGGACACTCTAGTGAAATAGTAAAGCAAATAGGGGAAGATGGATTATTAATAGGCATTGACCAGGATACTGAAGCATTAAAGGCAGCAGGGGAAAGACTTAAGGACTATAAAAATGTAAAGTATGTGCATAACAATTTTAGAGAAATAAAATATATTTTGAAGGAGTTAGACATTGAAAGCATAGATGGAATAATGATGGACCTTGGAGTTTCTTCATATCAGTTGGACAATGGGCAGCGAGGCTTTAGCTATATGCAGGATGCTAAACTTGATATGAGAATGGACAGAAATAGCGAGTTTTCTGCTTACGATGTGGTAAATAGGTATAGTGAAGAAGAAATTATTAGAGTTATAAAGGAATATGGGGAAGAAAGGTTTGCAAGAAGAATAGCATCTAATATTGTAAAGGCAAGAGAAATAAAGGCTATTGAGACAACTTTTGAATTGGTAGAGATAATAAGAAAATCTATCCCAATGAAAAACCAAAGGGAAGGTGGACATCCGGCTAAAAGAACTTTTCAAGCTATTAGAATAGAGGTAAATGGTGAACTTGCCATTTTAAATCAAGCCATAGAGGATGCGGTGAGCTGTCTAAAGCCTGGTGGAAGAATAGCCATTATAACTTTCCATTCTTTAGAAGATAGGATCGTAAAGAATAAATTTAGGCAGCTGGAAAATCCATGTACTTGCCCCAGCTCTTTTCCTATATGCATATGTGGAAAGAAACCTGTACTCAAGGTTATTACACGAAAACCTTTGGAGCCTTCAGAAGAAGAAAAGAGTCAGAATAAGAGAAGCTTAAGTGCAAAGCTAAGAATCGCAGAGAAATTATAATTAGATAAATAATGACACATATATGTACTCTATGTACCTAAGAGGTTGTAAGAGGTTGTAATATATTATTAGTTCTAAATTACAGAAAGGGTGAATAAAGTGATAGTGGAAAGGCAGAAAAACTATATTAGTGGAAGTGAAGTATTAAAAGAGGAAGTATTAAGAGAACAGAAGAAAAAAGTTGATAGTTTAAAGGAATTTAAAAAAGAAAACTATAAAAACAAAAGACAAAAACAAAATATAAAAAGAATGAATATGATAAAAGGTCTTTCAGTATTTTTCCTTGTTGCCATGACTATTATGGTGAGATATTCTATTATTTATTCTACCCAAAAACAGATAATAAATTTAAAAAGTGAGATAACAAAGGTAAAGTGTAATAGTGACGAGTTAAAGGTTGCTTTACTTAAACATGACAATATAAACGAAATAGATGCCAAGGCTAAAACAGAATATGGTATGAAGGAGCCTAGGATAGCTAATACATATTATTATGATTTAAGTAAAAATAACTTTGCAGAGGTAAATAGCAACTCTAATAAAAACACTACTATACTGGATAGGATTTTAAAGTATCTTTTTTAATCGGAGGTCATAGTATTGAAAGGCAAATACAGAGATAAAATTTTTGTTAGAAAAAGAGGAGCTTTTATAACTCTAGGCTTTACAGCTGTATTTATACTTTTATCCATAAGGCTTACATATGTCATGGTGTTCCAAGGAAAAGACTTAAAAGAAAGGGCAGTGAACCAGTGGACTAGTGAAGTAAAAATCGCGGCAAAAAGAGGCAAGATTTTAGATAGAAATGGGAAAGAACTTGCCATAAGTGCAAATGTATACAGGTTAGATGTAGATCTTAACACTTTAAGAGAGGATTTAAAGACAAAAAAAATAAATATTTCATCTATTGTTCCAGAGCTTTCAAAGGTACTTGGAAAGGATGAGGCTTGGGTAAAAAAACAGATAATCGATCCCTTACCCAATGGAAAATTAAAAGGTAATGCCATTCTCATGAGAAGAATGGAGAGCGTGGAGAAGGATAGGATTAAAGCGTTTCTTGATGAAAAGGGCTACTACGGATTTATAATATCTCCAGATACAAAAAGATATTATCCAAACAACAATTTCCTAGCCCATGTATTAGGAAATACCAATTCAGATGGCGATGGACTCATGGGAATTGAAAAAGTGTACAATAAATATCTTTCAGGCATACCAGGTATAAAAATTGCTGAAATGGACAGAAATTCTAAGGATTTACCTTATATAATTTCTGACTATGTGGAGCCTGTAGATGGGAAAAATGTTGTTTTAACCATAGATGAAAACATACAGTATTTCGCCGAAAAAGCAGCAGAACAAGCTTTAAGTGACAATAAGGCAAGAGCTATTAGTATAATAGTTTCCAATCCTAATAATGGTGAGATATTGGCAATGGTGAACAAGCCAGATTATAATCCTAATGAGCCATATAATAACGATTTAAGTTTAGATGAAAACCAAAAAATTTGGAGAAATAGAGCGGTAAGTGATACTTTTGAACCAGGATCTATTTTTAAAGTAGTAACTGCTACGGCAGCTATGTCAGAGGGAAAAGTAAAGAGCTCTGATACTTTCCACTGCAATGGTTCTTTGACCATTGGAAAAAGAAAGATTCATTGTTGGAAGACATCGGGCCACGGAACACAAACCTTCCCACAAATACTGCAGAACTCTTGCAATGTTGGGTTTATGGAGCTTGGAAAAAGACTAGGGGCTGAAAAGCTTACTGAGTATATAAAGCTGTTCGGTTTAGGAAGCAGAACGGGAATTGATTTAAATGGTGAAGCTTCTGGAATAATTAAAAATGCAAAAGATGTTACAGAAACGGATTTAGCTACAATTTCCTTTGGACAAACCAATACTTTATCACCTATTCAGTATTTAAAGGCATTTAATGCCATTGCCAATGGTGGAAACTTAGTAACACCTCATTTGATGAAGGAAATAAGCCATTACAATGATAAAAATGAATTGATAACAGATTTGAAATATGAGGATAAAAACGCAAAATCCATTTTGGATCCTAATATAATGAAAGAATTGAGAATGCACTTGGAAAGCGTTATTGCTGAAGGTGGAGGAAAGAAGGCTTTCATACAAGGCTACCATATTGCTGGAAAAACTGGTACTGCTCAAAAAATAAATGAAAATGGTGGAGGATATGGATCGGGAAAATACATCGCTTCTTTTGCTGCCATGGCACCAGCGGATAAGCCACAGATAAGTGTGCTCATATCCATCGATGAACCAGACCCATCAAACTACTATGCAGGCCAAATTGCAACACCTGTGGGTAAACAGCTTTTTAATGATATTTTCAATTACCTTGCTATAAAGGGTGATGCCACTGAGGAGCAGAGATTGGAGAGTCTTCTTAAGGATGTTACAATACCAGAAGTTAGAGGTACAGCTGTAAAAGACGGTATAAAGATTTTAAAGGAAGCTGGAGTAAAAGCTAAAGTAGAGGGAGAGGGTGAATATATATCTGATATGAATCCAAAACCTGGATTTAGCGTAAAAGAAGGCAAGGAAATCATAATTTACGCATCATCTGATAGTAAATTTACCAATACTGTTGTTGTTCCAAACCTAAAGGGATTAAATCCACAGGAAGCAGTGAAACTATTAGAACATCTTGGATTAAAAGTGAGGATTGCAGGTGATGGTATGGTATCTTCTCAAAGTTTAGATGAAGGCACTGAGGTAAGGAAAGGAACAACCATATATCTTCAGTTGGAAATAATCGGCGACTAGACATTGTACAAAAAATGTGATATTTTTAGTATGATTTATCTTCGGCAGAAAACTTTTCTGCCGAATTTTTAAGTAGAATAGAATTACGGAAAGGTGGTGTTTAGCTGAAGCAATTTCAGCTAAAGGATATGATATTAGAAAAAATTCTATGTGATATGGAATATGAATTGATTCAGGGAAGTACTAGTGTTAGAATAGAAAAATTAGAATATGACAGTAGAAAAGTATGTAAAGGAGATGTTTTTTTTGCACTGCCAGGTGTTACTAGCGATGGCCATGACTTCATCTCTGTGGCTATAAAAAATGGAGCTTCTGCTATTGTGGTCAGTGAGAGTGTGAACTTAAATCAGGAAGGGATTACTGTAATTAAGGTTCAGCACACTAGAAAAGCCTTTGCCCTTTGTTCTTCTAATTATTTTAATAGAGCCCATGAAAAATTGAAGATAATAGGAATTACCGGGACCAACGGAAAGACTACCTCTGCTTTTATGATAAAAAGAGTACTAGAGGAGGCAGGGTATAAGGTAGGGCTTCTTGGTACTGTGGCCAATTACATCGGAAGCGAAAGAATGGAAGCTTCCTCTACAACTCCGGAATCTTTCGAGCTTCATAAACTTTTCAGGAAAATGGTAGATGAAGGTTGTGAATACTGTGTCATGGAGGTATCATCCCATTCTCTATACTGGGATAAGGTCTTCGGCATTAATTTTAAATATGGTATATTCACTAATTTGACAAGAGACCATTTAGATTTCCATAAAACCTTTGAGGAATATTATAAGGCAAAATTCAAACTGTTTACCATGAGCGATACATGTATAATAAATGGCGACGATGAGTATGGCAGACGATTAATTGACCAGATAAGTAAGTCTTGCAAATCGGTGATTACATACGGAATAGAAGGAGATTACCATTATAAAGCTGAAAACTACAATATTGAGCCTAGAAAAATAGATTATACATTGGTAAGCTACGTCGATTCTTATCCTATGAGTATATCTATTTCAGGTAAATACAATATTTACAATTCTTTAGAAGCTATAGCAACTTGCATGGAAGAGAAAATAAATGTGGACGTAGTAAAAAAGGCTATGGGTGATGTAGTGGTAATTGGAAGATGTGAAATAATGCAATGCACAGATAGATTGGGCTTTCACGTTATTTTAGATTACGCCCATACTCCGGATGGACTTGAAAAGATACTTAAAACATGCAAAGAGTTCACTGAGGGAAGGCTAATAGGAGTTTTCGGTTGTGGTGGAGATAGGGATAAGACTAAACGTCCTATTATGGGTAAAATAGGAACTGATATATGTGATTTTTGTGTCATAACATCAGATAACCCAAGAACAGAGGAGCCTATGGAGATTATAAGAGATATTCTAAAGGGCGTAGAAAGAAGTAATTATGTGGTAGAAGAGAATAGAAGAGAAGCCATTAAGAAATCAATAGTGGAAGCAAAAAAAGGCGATGTTATTGTAATTGCCGGCAAGGGTCATGAGGACTATCAGGTTTTAAAAACAGGGAAGATACACTTCGATGAGCATGAAATTGTAGAAGAAATAGTAAAGGAGCTGTTTTAACGTGGAAGCACTTAGTCTTTATGAAATAAATGAAGCTATAAATGGGAAAATTCTCAGAAAAAAAAGTGAGGGTCCTTTTTATAATATAAATACAGATACAAGAACCATAAAAAGTGGTGATGTATTTTTAGCACTAAAGGGTGAAAACTTTGATGGAAATTTGTATGTTCAGCAAGCTATAGAAAAGGGAGCATCTCTTTGTATTGTAGATCATCTAGAAGATGAAGATAATTTGAGTAATTCCTCTAGCACCGTGATCTTAGTTGATAGCTCAAGAGAAGCCTTGAAGGCTTTAGCTAAATACTACAGAGAGAAGCTTAAAATTAAAGTGGTAGGCATAACTGGTTCTACAGGGAAAACTTCCACAAAAGATCTTATGGCAGCAGCTCTTAGCGGAAAATACAAAGTGTTTAAAACTAAAGGAAATTTCAATAATGACATAGGTCTTCCGCTTATGATACTTTCCATGGACAGCAGTTATGACGTGGCAGTGTTGGAAATGGGAATGAGCAATTTAAATGAGATTCATCAGCTTTCATACGTTGCAAACCCTGAAATAGCCGTTATAACCAATGTGGGTGTATCACATCTTGAAAATCTGAAAACTAGAGAAAATATACTAAAAGCAAAAATGGAGATAACAGATTTTTTTGATGAAAAAAATGTTTTAATTGTAAACGGTGACAATGATTATCTTTCTACGGTGAAAAGCAGTAAATTTCTAGTTAAAAAAATAGGCTACAATGTAAAAAATAGCGAATTTATTTATGATGTGCAGGATATAATTAATAATGAGAGTGGTATAGAATACGATATATTAGAGAAAAGAACGGGGAAAACAGCCCATATAGCTTTAAGCACTCCTGGAGAGCACAATGTGTTAAACTCACAGCTTGCCATTGCTGTTGCAAGGGAAATGGGTCTAGAGTTTGAGGAAATACAGAAAGGCTTTCAAAACATCGAAAGCACTTCCATGAGATTAGAGCTTATAGAATCCTCTAATATTAGAATAGTAAATGATTCATACAATGCCAGTCCTGATTCAGTAAGAGCGGGTATAGATTATTTAAATGTACTTAATGGAAAGAGGAAAATTTGCATACTGGGTACTATGAGAGAATTAGGTGATAACTCTTACCAGCTACATAAAGAGGTGGCTGTATACGCTAAAGACAAAGGAATAGATGTGCTCCTTGTCAATAGCGAGTTCAGTGAAGCGTTCGTGGAAGGTTTCAACGGGGGAAAAGTTAAATGTTTTAAGACAAATGAGGAATTGGCATCCTACTATAATTCCATAAAGGAAAAGGGCGATGCTGTTCTTGTTAAAGCCTCCAGATCCATGAAATTTGAAAATATAGTAGCTAAAATTATGTAAAGTAACAAAAGTGAGGGATAAGTATGAATTCAGTTGTATTTTTTATTTTAATTAGCTTTATAGTGGCAATAGCCTTAGGTCCCATTATTATACCAATTCTTCGAAGACTAAAAATGGGACAAAACATACGAGTAGAAGGTCCTAAAAGTCATAGGGTTAAATCTGGGACTCCTGCTATGGGAGGATTTATATTTATTTTAGCATCCATAATAACTTTATTTGCTTTTAGAAGGGTATACACAAGTCAGGTTGTTGCTCCACTGATGGGTCTTATATTATTTTCATCCATAGGTTTTATAGATGATTACTTAAAAATGGTTCACAAGAAAAATGAGGGCTTGAAACCTAGACAGAAAATGCTACTTTTAATTATAGTGGCAAGTGGTATGTCTTATTTTGGGTATGTGAGAATAGGTACAGAAATAATAATACCTTTTTTAAATGTAAGCTGGGATTTAGGATGGTTTTACATGCCAGCCATGATATTTTTCTTCACAGCAGTGACAAATGCTGTAAACCTTACAGACGGTCTTGATGGACTAGCTACTTCAATATCTTTGCTTATAATAACATTTTTTGCTGTTTTGTCTTATGTTATGAATTACTTGGACCTTTCAATAACATGTGCTGTACTGGTAGGGGCTTTATTAGGATTTTTAAAATACAACGCCTACCCAGCTAAGGTATTCATGGGAGACATGGGATCCATAGCATTGGGTGGATTTATTGCAACTGTAGCCATGATGCTAAAAAATCCTCTTATCGTAATAATAGTTGCAGGTATTCCATTGATGGAAACTTTATCGGTAATAATACAGGTTATTTCCTTTAAAAGTACAGGCAAAAGGGTATTTAAAATGGCACCATTACATCATCATTTTGAATTGTGTGGATGGCATGAAACTCGAGTAGTAGTCATATTTTCAATAATTACAGTAGTACTATGTCTTGTAAGTTTTCTGGTTTTATCCTTATAGTAATTTTAGGAGGGTAATTAATGAATAAGGAGAAGAATAAGTTAGGTAAAATCGATTTTGTCATGTTTATAGTAATAATGGCACTTGTCACTATAGGGGTTGTTATGGTATATAGTGCAAGCTCCTACATATCATTTTTCTCAAAAGATTATAAATACGACTCCATGTTCTTTTTGAAAAAACAGCTTTTATGGGCTTGTATAGGTACACTTGGTATGATAATAACTATGAGGTTAGATTATCATGCTCTGAAGAAAATTACAAAAATAGGCACGGTAGTAACCTTTGTATTGCTGATCCTCGTACTTGGATCTACACCTATAAAAGGTGCAAGGCGATGGATCAACTTAGGATTTTCCACTATTCAGCCATCTGAAATTGCAAAGTATATGGTGGTGTTTATATTGGCAAAGAGTATGGAGGAAAGAAATATACTTTCCAATAACTTTTTTAGGTGGACTACATGGTATCTTATGGTAGGTGGTTTGTTTGCAGGGCTAATTCTTCTAGAACCCAATATGAGTATAGCCTGTGTAATTATGTTTGTAGTATTTATAGTACTGTTTTCCACTGGAACTAAAAAGTCTCATTTAGGCTTGTATTTAATATGTGGAATAGCAGCTGGTGTCCTTTTAATAGTGACCTCTGAATACAGATTGGATAGAGCTACAAGTTTTTTAAATCCATGGGCTAAACAGCAAAAAGAAGGTTATCAGTTGGTCCAATCTCTTCTTGCTTTGGGAGCTGGAGGAATTTTTGGAACGGGTTTTGGTATGTCAAGGCAAAAGTGTTTCTTTATACCTGAACCTCACAATGATTTCATTCTCCCTATTATAGGTGAAGAGCTAGGACTTATAGGTTGTTTGCTTATAGTATTTCTTTATATTGTTTTTATTTGGAGAGGAATAATGACTGCTAGCAAAGCTAAAGATATATACGGCCATGTTTTAGCTGTGGGAATAACATCAGTGGTTGGAGTACAGGCTATAATTAATATAGCGGTAATTTCAGGAGCTATGCCTGTTACGGGTGTTCCTCTTCCCTTTATAAGCTATGGAGGTTCTTCCCTTGTGTTTAACATGCTAGCCATGGGAGTGCTCCTAAATATAACAAGGCAAAACAAATAATTGTAAAATAAAAAAAGGATTTAATCCTTTTTTTATTTTATTGTTAATAATTTGTTAAGAAATATTAAGATGAAATTTATTATTTACAATGGTATCATATAAGTATAATATTAAAGTAGTATAAGATTAAAAATGAGGTTAAACCATGAATAATAAAGGAAAATATTCAGCGGAATACATTATAAAAAATAAAGATGAGCTTATAAAAAAAAGAAAAAAAAGAATTAGAAGAAGACGAGGCATTATAATAATTATTATTCTATTATGTGTTTTATGCACTCTAGCAGTGAAATTACCGTATTTTAATGTGACGGAGTTTAAGCTTTTAGGCAATAAAAACCTATCTCAAGATCAGGCATCTACCATATACAACAAATATTTAGGACAAAATATTTTTCTACTAAGAAAGCAAAAAATTGAAGAAAGACTAAAGGAAAATCAATACGTGGAAGATGTTGAGGTAAAAAAAATCCTTCCAAATAAAATAAACATATCTGTAAAGGAGAGAAGGGCTAGTTATTTTATTAACAATGATAAGCTTTATATTATAGATTATGATGGTATAATATTAGAGAGAAGTGAACAGTTAAACAATAAGTCCCTAATTGAGGTCACGGGGTTTGGAAATCAAGTTTTTTCAGAGACTGAGGTAGGGTTTAGCAAGAGACAACAAAAGGTTTTAAAAGAGTTTCACGAGCTGTGCAAGGCAAATAAATCTAATATTAAATTTTCAAAGATAGATATAGGGGAAATAACAAACATAAATGTTTTTTTTAACAACTTAACCATAAAATTAGGAACGGAATACAATATGAAAGAAAAACTGAATCAAGCCATAAATATAATTGAAGCCCACAATATATCAGAAAAAACAGGGTATATTGATGTGAGTTTTAAAAGCAGTTCAGTGGTAAACGTAGATTAGGGGGTATAGATTTGAACAAATTTTTTTCTAAAGTATTGATAATCGTCATCTTTGGTATTTTAGGTTTTCTTGTGACCTACCAGATAAAAATGAGTTATTTATTTGATGTGGATTCCAAGGATAACATAGCTAAAGCGGAAATTATAAAGCAAAATCAGGAGATGGAAACCCAAAAAAAAGAGTATGAAAAGAAGTTAAAAGAGCTTATGGAGAAAATCAATATTTACGAAAATTCCTTGGCGGACAGAAATCATGATACTAAGGCGCTAGTATCGGAATTACAGAATTTAAAGCTTTTAAATGGATACATGGACGTTCAGGGCGAAGGTATATTGTTGACTATAGAACCTAAAAAAGCACTCTTTGGCACTGGAAACGCAGATGCTGCTGTAGACCACATGGAACTTCTAAACATAGTAAATGAATTGTATGCAATAGGTGGAGAGGTTATCTCTATTAATGATATAAGGTTAAATGCCACTACGGGGATCAGAAAAACCGCAGATTCTATTAGAATCAATAGCAGTAAGATATATCCCAAAAGTAAGATAGTAATAAAAGCTATAGGCAAGAAAAAGGATTTAGAAAGTGCTATTAATTTTCCAGGTACCATTCCAGAAAATATAAAAAATAATTTTGATGTTTCCTGGGAACTTAGAGATGACGTGGTCATTGGAAAGGACACATCACAGGATATGAAGTTTAAATATGCTAAATCTATAGAAAAGGAGAAATAAAATGGTAGCTTTTGTGGGAATTATTATTGGCGTTTTAATAGGTATTGTTTGGCAAATCAATATTCCGGTAAAATTTGCTCCTTATATCTCTGTAGCAATATTTGCCTGTATCGACTCCATTTTTGGGGCTATACGTGCAAAAATGACTGGAACCTTTAGGGAAGACATTTTCATATCTGGATTCCTTGGAAATGCAGCTATATCATCGGTTCTTGTTTATCTTGGTGATAAATTAAGCCTTCCAATATATCTTGCAGCTGTCATTGTGTTTGGAGGAAGAATTTTAAATAATTTTGCTAGCATAAGAAGAAGACTTCTTGAGAAGATATCGGAAAAGAAAAATTAAGAATGTATTGAGGTAGATAAATGAAGAAGAATGAAGCTACTATATTTGTTTTTATAGCCTCTATTGTTGTAGGCATACTGATTTCCATGAATATAAAATTTTCCTCTTCCAATGACTCTATCTTCCTAAGTGTGGATGAATTTAACGAAGAATACAATAGAAGAAACGCTTTAAGCAAAAATATAAGAGATTTAAAAAAAGAGTATGATGAAGCTATAGAAAAGCTATCAAAATATGAGTCTAATTCATACAACTTAGAGAATATTGAATCCCAAATAAATGATGAGGTAAGACTAAATGAAGTGTATTTAGGCCACGAAGCCCTTGTGGGAAAAGGTTTGCACATCACATTAAATGATGCAAAGAGTTTTGGTATAGAAGATGACTACTTTGGAAGTAATAACATACACGATACAGATCTTTTATATTTAATAAACGATTTGAGAATTGCTGGAGCTGAGGCTATCTCTATAAATGGCAATAGGGTTATGCCAAACTCTTATACAACTTGTGGAGGCGTGTATATAGAAATAGATGGTGCAAAGATGGTGGCACCATTCTATATAGACGTAATAGGAAATCCTTCTAGCTTAAAAGACTACATACTTAGTGATGAATCTCACATGAAAATATTGGATATAAGGGAGATGCAAATTAGTATATCTGAAAGTGAAGAGGTGGAGATACCTGCCTATGCTGGGGACTATAATTTTAAACACGGAAAAATTAAAAAATAGTTAATTTTTTAAAGGGATTATGCGCTGAATGAAGAATATATATATGTAGGTATACTTTTTATATGATAAGAATTCAGGGAGGTAATGATGTGAGTATTTCTCAAAGACTACAGGAGATAAAATCCACACTAGGTAAAGACACAACTCTTGTATGTGTATCTAAAACAAAACCTGCTATGCTTATTCAGGAAGCCTATGATTCAGGCCAAATGGATTTTGGTGAGAACAAGGTTCAGGAGTTTTTAAAAAAGTATGACCAGCTACCGAAGGATATAAGGTGGCACTTTGTTGGTACTTTACAAAAAAATAAAGTAAAGTATATTGTAGATAAAATTTTCCTTCTTCAGTCCTTGGATAGCTTGGAACTGGCAAGAGAAGTGGAAAAGTGGTGTTCAAAAAAGGAAGTCATGCTTAACTGTTTAGTACAGATAAACCTTGGTCGTGAAGAGGCAAAGCATGGAATATATCCAGAGGAAATCACCAGTTTTCTAGAACAGTGCAGAGCTTTTCATCACATTTGTATTAGAGGGATTATGATTGTGATACCTAAGGGTGAAGAAATTCAATGTAAATGCTTTTTTAAACAAGCAAAACAGATATTTTCAAAGGCTGTATCCCTAAATCAAGATAATATTTCCTTGGAAATATTATCCATGGGCATGAGCAACGATTATGAGTGGGCAATTGAGGAAGGAAGTAATATGGTAAGGGTTGGTCAAAAGATCTTCGGAGAAAGGGAGTACAACGTAAAGATATAGGAGGAATTAATAATGGCAAACAAAATTATAAGTAAGGTAATGGACGCATTTTGTTTAAATGATTCATATGATGATGAAATGGAAGAAAATGAATTTGAAGAATCAACTAGTATAGAGGATAAAATAGCTGATTTTAAAAAGGAAGATGATTTAAAGTCTTCAAGTAGATCTTCTAGAAAAGATAGTAGAGTTGTAAAGCTTCCAGTAAAATCAAACATGGAATCAATGGACGAAAAGCAAAAGGTAGTTATCGTTAGGCCTTTTGAATTTGATGAAACTGCTGGCATATGCGATAATTTAAAGGATAATAAGATAGTTGTTGTAAACACTAATTCTTTAGATAGCAAAATAGCTCAGAGATTGCTTGATTTTGTTGGTGGAGCAACTTATGTTTTGAACGTTCAAATAAGAGAAATCGACAAGGGTATATACATGTTCTTACCATCTAACGTTGATGTGTCCAATACTTTGAAAAAAGAGATTCAAGGCAAGGGTGTTTTCAACTTTATGAATTAATATACTATGTGGATTATTAGTATTAAATTGTAAGGACGTGAATATGGATAAGAGTAGCTTTCAAAAGTTTTTTGTCAATGGAAATCTGGATAGGATTCAGTATCTCTACGATAAATTTAATTTGACATCTAAAAGTGGCAAGGACATAGTAATAGGTGAGTTTTTAACTCCGGACTTATATGAGGGACTGCGTAAGGCAGCTGATTATGAAGGAATAATAATAAACATATGGGAGTTCTATGAGGGATGTGAGAGAAAACTGTGCGTTCTTTCTGAAGATAATATCATTTCCATAGAACTTCCTATTCATATATTGAAGATAACAAATAAATCTAAATTTAGCCAGTTGTGTCACAGGGATTACTTAGGTGCGCTTATGTCCTTAGATATAAAAAGAGAGAAATTTGCTGATTTGATTGTAAAGCATGATTGTGCCTACGTTCCAGTTATGAAGGAATTTTCTCAGTATATCAAGGACAATCTCAACAAGATAAGCAACAGTCCTTGCGATATAAGCATCCTTGAAGTCCACGACGAGGATATACCAAGGCCAGAGTTTGAAAAAATAAATGCAATTATAACGTCTATGAGGATAGATTGTGTTCTTTCCTCCATTATTAACAAATCAAGAGCCGTGGCAGTGCAATATTTAGATAAAGGTAACGTTCTCGTAAATTATATAGGAGAACACAGAAAAGAACGTTTAGTGGATATGGGTGATATTATAACAGTAAGAGGCTATGGAAAATATAAGATCGCAGATATAATTGGAAAAACACAAAAAGATAGAATAAAGGTTTTGTTTCATAAGTTTGTATGATTATACTAAGGAGGTAACTGTCATGAGAATTACTTCAATGGATATAGATAGCAAAGATTTCAAAAAAAGCTTTAGAGGATATGACATTGACGATGTGAATGACTTTTTAAATGATGTTGCAGATACGTATGATGAGCTGTATAAAGAAAATTCATTGTACAAAGAAAAAATAAGTAACTATGAAGAAAAAGTTGAAAATTATAAAAGAATAGAAGAGACAATTCAAAATACCCTTGTGCTAGCTCAAGGTGCAGCAGAGCAAGTAAAGCAAGCAGCGAGAAAAGAAGCTGACGGAATTTTACAAGAAGCTCGAGATAATGCAAGAATAATAGTTCAAAATGCCAATAATGATGTTATTAAGATAAATCAAGAATATGAGAGATTAAAACAAGAATTTGAAAAATTTAAGGTTGTATTTAGAAACTTTATGAATAGTCAGATGGATATGTTTGAAACTCTTGACGACGGTTTTAAGAAACAATGCAACGAATTAAATATAAATCAACAAGTAAGCACAGCTAGTGAAAAGGAAGAACAAAAGACTTCGCTACAAGGTAAGCCATCCCCAGTTAAAATGCCCGTGGGAAATCCTTTGATATTTGATGAGTTTGTAGATGATGAATCCGTGAGCATACAAGAGAATTTTAACGATTTTCTCACAAAAAACAACATTGACCTATCCAGTATCAAGAGCACATCACCTTTAGAGGTAGGTCTTTTAAATAACAGTAAATAAACTCACTTTTAGTGAGTTTATTTTGATATTGAGGTAAAATCATAGTATACTATTATGGAACAATATTTTTAAGGAGGATTTGACTTATGCGAATTGGAATAATAGGTGCTATGAATGAAGAAACAGAGAGCTTAATATCAAATATGAATGTGGAAACCGTTACTGAAAAGGCTCAGATGACTTTTAATAGTGGGAAGTTGTTTAACAAGGAGGTTGTAGTTGTTACTTGTGGTATTGGAAAAGTCAATGCGGCCATTTGCACACAGATATTGGCTGATAACTTTCAAGTTGATGCCATAATAAATGTGGGCATCGCGGGAGGAGCTATGGAATCAATAGTTCCAGGTGATATTATAATAGGAAAAGAGCTTATACAGCACGATTTTGATGCTAGCTTTTTCCAATATAAGATAGGACAGATTCCAAGATTGAATACATATTCCTTTCCTAGTGACGACAAATTAGTAAATCTAGCAAAACAGGTATCACAAGAATTAAAGGGCTACAATGTGTATGAAGGCATAATTGTGTCTGGAGATCAATTTGTGGCTACAAAGGAAAAGCTTTCTTGGCTAAACTCTAATTTTAATGCTTATGCTTGCGAAATGGAGGGAGCTAGTATTGCCCATGTATCCTTTTTAAATAAGATACCTTTTGTTGTTATAAGATCCATATCAGACAATGCTCTAAATGATACTCATCTTGAGTACGAAAAATTCAAAGTTATTGCTGTTAGAAATTCGGTTGCTATCATTAAAGGTATGTTAGAAAAAATATAATAATTATGAGGTATAAAAATGATACTTTTCGCTGTAATATTTTTCGCTGGTATAGTAATAGATAGGGTTACTAAGCTATGGGCAATTGATACTTTAAAGCTTCAGGAGATTATTGTGCACAAAGACTTCTTTAAGTTTGAATACCTAGAGAACAGAGGGGCTGCCTTTGGGATAATGCAAAACAAACAAGTGCTACTTGCCATAATTGCTGTGTTGAGTTTGATCTTTGGTGGTATTTATCTTTACAAGTATGCTAAGAAGAGTAAATTGATGTATTGTAGTTTGGCACTTATAGCAACTGGAGCTGTGGGAAACCTCATAGATAGGATTTACTATAGATATGTGGTTGATTTTATATGCTTTCACTATAAAGACCTATACTATTTTCCAACTTTCAACGTGGCGGACATATGCGTGACAGTTGGGGAATTTTTAATGATATTATTTATTTTAAAGGGTGGATTTAATGATAAAGAGACTCATAGTAGATAAGGAATCCGAAGACACAAGATTAGATGTATACCTTTTTCAAGAGGATGGTGAAAAATCCAGAAGTCATTATCAAAAAATCATTGCAGAGGGTATGGTACTTGTCAACGGAAAAAAAACTAAAAGCAATTATAAAGTAAAAACTTTTGACCAAGTGGAAGTCGAGCATGGTGAAGAAAAGCAAGGGAATTTAATTAAAGAGGACATAGAACTTTGCATACTATATGAAGATGAGGACATTCTAGTGGTGAACAAACCTCAAAACATGGTAGTTCATCCAGCACCAGGTAGTGAGTCAGGAACACTAGTCAATGGGTTACTAAATCATTGTGAAAGCCTATCAACGATAAATGGGGACAACAGGCCTGGTATTGTGCACAGAATCGATAAAGATACCTCTGGCATCTTAGTGGTGGCTAAAAATGACTATGCCCATATTAAGCTTTCTGAACAATTGCGGCAGCATTCTATGAAAAGGATTTATGTAGCCTTATGTGAAGGAGTTATAAAGGAAAATAGTATAACAATAGACAAACCCATAGGAAGAGATAAGAAAAACAGGCTAAAAAAGGCCATTGACAGTGAGGGAAGAGAAGCTGTAACTCACGTAACGGTTATGGAGACTTTTGACAACTACACATTGGTTCAATGTAGACTGGAGACAGGGAGAACACATCAGATAAGAGTGCATATGGCAAGTATAGGCCACCCCATTGTGGGAGATCCGCTATACGGATTCAAAAAACAGAAGTTTAAGCTTGAAGGTCAGGTTCTTCACGCCATGGTTCTAGGTTTTATTCATCCTAAAACAGGGGAATACATGGAGTTTAGCAGTGAAATACCTGAATACTTTAAAGAGTTGTTGAGAAAAATAAGCTAATGAAAGGTGTGATAATATGCAGTTGAAGGCTGAAATATTAGATGAAAAAGGCATAAACAGAACTCTTACTAGAATTGCCCATGAAATAATAGAGAAAAATAAAGGTGTGGAAAACATAGTGCTCATAGGTATAAAAACAAGAGGAGTACCCTTGGCTCGTAGAATATCACAAATCATTGAGAGCATAGAGAACGTTAGCCTTCCAGTTGGTTCAGTGGACATAACATATTACAGAGATGACCGCCTAGAACTAAGGGAAAAGGCAAACATCGCAACGGAAAGTCTAGGAGTCATCGTAAAAGATAAAATCGTAATTTTAATTGACGATGTAATGTACACAGGTCGATCAGTGAGGGCTGCCATGGATGCTATAATAGATGAGGGCAGGCCAAAGATGATTCAATTGGCTGTTTTAGTAGATAGAGGACATAGGGAATTGCCTATTAGAGCAGATTTTGTAGGTAAAAATATACCAACTTCACATAAGGAAGTTATTTCTGTAGAATTGAAAGAATTAGATGAAGTGGACTCTATAAAAATCTGTAATAACTAGTGTGTATCAATTTTATTTTATAGAATTTAATATAAGGAAGTGTTAAAAAATGAAAGATTTTGTTGATGTTGAAGAAAGGCTACCAATGGGGAAAACAATTGCCCTCAGCTTTCAGCACCTTTTTGCTATGATTGGTGCAACAATACTAGTACCAATGCTTACGGGGTTAAGTCCTTCTATGGCTTTGTTTGGCAGTGGTGTAGGAACACTTTTATACATACTTTGCACAAAAGCAAAGTTACCAGCTTATGTGGGCTCATCCTTTGCCTTTGTAGTTCCCATGCAAATAGCTAGCAGTGCATATGGTGTAAGTGGTATGTTAAGCGGCATTGTGGCTGCTGGACTGGTATACGTTGTAGTAGCTGGTATTATAAAATTAGTGGGTATAGATTGGTTGAACAAAACCCTATCACCCATAGTAGTAGGATCTGTAATTATAGTTATAGGATTATCACTTGCAAATGTAGCCATAAATTGGGCGGGGTTGAATCCATCATATCTTAATAAGGATAATATTTCTCAGATTTTAGTGGAGATTCCTAGGTATAAATGGCTTATTGTATCTCTGTCAACTTTAGGCATTGGTATAATAGGATCTATGTTTTTTAAAGGATTCCTTGGCGTAATTCCTATACTTATTGCCATGGTTTCAGGATACATAATAGCACTTGTAATAGGGGCTATACCTCAAGAACATATTAAAGAAATCTCAAATGCACCATGGTTTGCTATGCCTAAGTTTACACTTCCAAGCTTAAGTTGGGGTGCTATAATATTAATGCTTCCAGTGGCTTTTGTAACTTTAGCTGAACACATTGGACATGTATACGTTACTAATAATATAATTGGAAGAGATTTCACAAAGGAACCTGGACTTCATAGGTCCATATTAGGCGATGGAATCGCAACTTGTTTTGCAGGACTTGTAGGTGCACCACCTAATACTACTTATGGTGAAAACATTGGAGTTATGGCCATAACAAAAATATACAGCGTATGGGTCATTGGGGGCGCTGCTATTATTGCTATAGTATTATCCATGATCGGAAAAGTAACTGCCATACTAACCAATATACCTTTGCCAGTCATGGGCGGAGTCAGCATACTGTTGTTTGGAATTATCGCCTCATCTGGATTTAGAGTTTATATTGAAAACAAAATTGATTTTGGAATGAAAAGAAATCTTATCATTGCTTCTGTAATAATCGTACTAGGCGTTGGAGGTGCAAACATTTCAATTCCTCTTCCAAACGGAACTAGCATTGAAATAGCACAGGTAGCCTTGGCCACTCTTGTGGGTATATTCTTGAATTTGCTACTTCCTGAAAAGAGTAAATCAGAGTCATAGACAAAAAAAGATGTCATAGCAATTGAGCTATGACATCTTTTTTCTATTCTTTTAGATCCATGGACAAGGGCTCCCTTGGTGACGCTAAAATGGTTTTGTTGGTAACGTAAATCACCATACCTGGTTTCGCACCCTTTGGCTTTTTAACGTTCTTTACCTCCGTATAATCCACAGGAACCTTTGACGAGTTTCTACCTTTGCTATAATAAGCAGCAAGGCTTGCAGCGGTATCTAAAAGCTCTTCTGACGGATAGGTATTATTAGAAGTCTGTATTATGACGTGGGATCCAGGGATGTTTTTTGTGTGCATCCAAATATCGTTCTTCCCAGCAAATTTCAATGTTAGGTGATCATTTTGTATGTTATTTTTACCTACGAAAATACTAGAACCATCTTTAAATATATAATGGTAGGGCTTTGAGGTTTTTTTTGACTTATCTTTTTTCTTGCTAAACTTTATATAACCTGATTCCATCAGTTCAGCTCTTATATCTTCAATCTCAACGTAGTTTTCAACTTGAAGTATTGAGTTCAGTACGGAACTAAGGTATGTTATCTCATCCTCACAGGTGGCAATATTTATGATAGACATCTCTTCAGATTTTTTTAGTTTTGTGTATTTTTTGTAGTACATTTGTATATTTTCTGCAGGAGTTTTGCTTTTATCAAGAGCAATATCCAAAAGGGGCAAAGTTTCATCGTAATAGTTTTCTAGGGAAATAGAGGATATGCCGCTTTGAAGTTTATAGATGTTGGCTGTTAACAATTCGCCCTTAAGCTTAAAGTCATCTTTTTTTTCACATTCCTTTAAAGTTTCATTAAAGATATGTAATTTTTTTTCGCAGCGTTCAATATTTGTTTGAACAATACGCTGTAAGTCCGAGCTCCTGGTGTTTAATCTGTCTCTTTTATCTTTTTCATTGTAGTAAGCTTCCAAGAGACTAGAGGCGCTGCTAAAGGTTTTTCTTTCAACATCGTTGTTACCCTTAAAGTCAATACAGCTAAAGTCAGGAACATTGTTGTTGTTGTAGATAAAGAAGGTGAAGTCTCTATCTAATATGATTTGGACTAGGTGATGTATAAATGTTTTAATGTTGTTCTTATCAATTATGCCTTTAAAGATATTGAGAAAATTTTCATAAAGGAAACGAGAAGTTTTTTTGCTTATGCCTTGAAAACAATTTGAAAAGAAATCTTGGCATAAATCATTTTCTTCAATGAGTTTTTCAACAGTTGAGTCCATAACAGTAAGAATATTTTCCTTGGAGCTTTCAGGTGGATATACATATTCTGCGCCTGAGTACAGAACCCTGTAGGTGTTTACATTTGAGCCTACATGCTTTATGCAATCCATTATTATATTATCCCTATCTCTCACAAGGGTAATATTGCTATGGCGGTTCATGATCTCAACTATAAGAGAATAAGTGCTGTTAAAGCCCAACTCATCTGTATTTTCAAATTTTATAATTATGATTCTATCCATATTCAATTGGTCTACGGATACAATTCTAGCTCCCGATAAGTATTTTCTAAGAATCATGCAAAACATAGGAGCTTTTGAAGGATTCTCTCTTATTTCATTTGTTATATGTATCCTTCCGTAAGTGGAGTTAGAGCTAATCAACAATTTATAATTCTTCTTATTTTTATTAAAGCTTAGGATTATTTCATCCTTTTCTGGTTGATTGATCTTATCTATTCGGCAGTTGACTAATAGTTCTCTTAATTCCATTTCGACACTTTTTAAAAACAAACCATCTAGTGACATTGCGTTACTTCCTTTCTAAGTGTGTAGTCTATATATATCTATGTTCATCATAACAGTATATTTAATTATACTATATCTAAAATTTCATATCAAATCACCTGAATTATATATATATCATATAGTGATTGCCAGTTTAATCCTTTTAATGTGTATAAATAAAGTAATAATGGGTATATATTATAGATAGAATAAAAATATTGAGAATAACCTTACAATTCTCATAGGGAAGTGATTGCGTGAATAATTTTTTAGAAACCATTATGTGCTATAGTCAGAATAAAGTTTTAAAAGAAAAAAATTATCATGAATACAGTATTGAAACAGGATTCAATAATATGGTGATATTAAGTCTTTTTTCTATAGCTTATATGTGCAATGAAGGTTTCGTAGCAGTAAATTACGATGAAAATTATGTATATGTATTGAGCTATAAGAAGTTAAGGGAAAAGACTTTGAATAATATAGAGAAAATCAGCAAGTTAAAAGTACATATGACATATATACTATATTCGGAATTTTGTTACTGTATACAAAAATACAATACAGAAATAATGGGGAAAAATCAGAGCCATGATTTGACGAGAAGCATAATGCGCCATATTATTAATTCTGCCATTGAAAATAAAAGTAGCGATGTCCACTTTGAAGGGGAAAGCTCCATGTGTTATGTGAGATTTAGGATGGACGGAGTGCTAAACTGCTTTTTCAAGTTTCCACTGCCAGTATATGACAAAATACTTTCCATTGTAAAATTGGAGTCTTCCATGGATATATCAAAAAAACTTGTGCCTCAAGATGGGAACATGAATTTTAATTTCAAAAATCAAGTTTACAACATGAGGACATCTACTTTGCCTAGCATGTATAGAGAGAAATTAGTCATCAGAATATTGAACCCTGAAAAACAGATAAATCTTCAAGATTTAGGATTCAAGAACCACGCTGAGGTTTTGAAAAATTTAGCTTTTAAAAGCAATGGTATTTTTTTAGTGTCAGGACCTACTAGCAGCGGGAAAAGCACTACATTAAAAGCTATAATAAATTTGATGAATAAAAAGGAAAAGAATATAATAACCATCGAAGACCCTATAGAGTACAAGATAAGTGGCATAACTCAAGTAAGTTTAAATGAAAAGGCTAATATGGGATTCAAGGAGGCTTTAAAAAGTGTACTCCGTCAAGATCCAGACGTAATAATGATAGGGGAGATTAGGGACGAAGAAACAGCAAAAATAGCTTTAAGAGCCGCCATAACGGGCCACCTTGTACTGTCAACCATCCACACCTACGATGCTACCAGTGTTATAACTAGGCTTCTGGATATGAATATTGAAAAATATATTTTGTTAGATGCCTTATCTTATATAGTGTCCCAACGACTTGTGAGAAAAATTTGCCCCCATTGCAGAGAGGAATACGTAAATCAGTATGGTGATTGCTACGAGTTTGTTGAAGAAGGCACTAAGCTTTACAGAGGCAAGGGCTGTGAAAAGTGCAATTTCACTGGTTATATGGGGAGAAGTATAATATATGAGATATTGATTATGGATGATAAATGCAAACAGTATATAAGCGAAAATAAGGATTTATCGGGCTTTAGAAAGTTCTGCATAGATAACGGGTTTATTACCCTTCAAAGCATGTGTAAGCAATATATAAAAAGCGGAATAACTTCTTTGGAAGAAGTGTATAAGGTGGTATTATGAAGGAACTAAAAATTGATGAGATAATTAGATTAAATAGAAATATGTATATGTATCTTAAGTGTGGTTACAACCTTCCAAAGGTTTTAGAAATGATGATTAATCGCAAGCTTTGTAAGGGAAGAACTTTAAAGGCTGTAAAAAGCATAAAAGCTAACATGGACAAAGGTTATTCCATGGGAGAGTCCTTTGAAAAAAGCCTTTATTTTCCCCAATATGTGATTCAATTAATAAAAATAGGGGAAGAGTCAGGTCAGTTATGCAGTGTACTCAAAAGTTTGGTGGAGTACTATGAGGAGAAGAAGAAAAGAAATAAATCTCTTTGGGCTACCTTAGCATACCCCTTATTTGTAGTTGTCCTTGGAATACTGTTGTTTTTAGGAGTGGTTCTTTATTTTGCTCCAATGATGAACAATAGCCTCAGCAGCTGTAATATAGACAATAACAAATACATGAATTCACTTCTTACTATAAATCAGTGGATAAGAAAGTATTGGAGGTATGTTATTTCAGTGATAATGTTTATTTTTTTTATATTCATCGTGTGTTATTTCAAGTTTAAAAGGGGCTTGTATTTCATCATGAATAAAGTTCTGTTGGTAA
Organism: Hathewaya proteolytica DSM 3090; assembly: GCF_900142225.1. Taxonomy (GTDB): domain Bacteria; phylum Bacillota; class Clostridia; order Clostridiales; family Clostridiaceae; genus Hathewaya; species Hathewaya proteolytica. The sequence continues at coordinate 73,081 of NZ_FRAD01000005.1, read as the reverse complement.
AGTGGGTTTACCATAGTGTATGCAGTATGAAATATACATATTTTATGTATGTTCTTTTGGATAATGGTGTCCACATTAACAACTGCCTAGAAATTATGATGAAGAATGAAAAAGATAGTATTTTAAAGCACAAAATTTTACGAGGTTTAAAATACATAAAGAGTGGTGAGCCTTTTCATAGGGCTTTGAGCAGTATGGAAATATTCCCTTGCATAGCTATAGATATTATATGTGTGGGAGAAGATACTGCCCAGTTAGAACAAAGTCTATACAATTCCTATAAGATTCAAAAGGATAGGTTTAATGAAAGTTTTAAAAAAGCAATTAATATATTACAGCCAGCACTTATTATTTTGCTAGGAATTATGATATTTTTCCTTATATATTCGGTTATGTGTCCGGTGATGGAAAGCATGGGAAATTTAAAATGAAAAAACCAGGTATATGTTTAGTTGAACTTTTAGTATATATTTTTATAATGTGTACTTTTTGCAACACAAGCTTTATTTTATGTAGATCCATAATTGAATCAGAAAAAAATATGACTTTGTCAAAATCTGTAATGCAATGTAGAGATTTTATAATAATTGGAAAGAATATTTGCAGAGAAAAATGTAAAAGTGGATACATTATTTTTGATAGCGACACAAGGCAGATGAAGTTTTACATAGGTGTTCATTGCGAAAAAAAGTTGCAGATTTTAGATGATGTAGAGATAAGAAAGATAACCTTTGAACTCAGCAGAATAAATATTGACAATACTGGCTATATAAAAAACGCAGGTAGTATATATTTTGTGAGAGGTAAAGAAGAAAAGAAGCTCAGTGTGGGGGTGTATACAAATTATGTCAATGAGGAGTAGAAAAGGTTTTTCCTTTGTGGAAGTAATTGTGTCCTTGGCAATCTTCTCTCTGTTTTCCTCGTCACTTTTTATTTTGAAAACATACATTATAAAGCAGCGTATTTTGCTTCAAAGGGAAACAGTGGAGTCAAATCTGCAAAATTGTATTTTAAAAACTTTTTTGAACAGGTATGCTTATGATGAGTTGCTAATCTATAAGGATGAAATAATATATACTCCTTTAGATGACAATACAATTTATAAAATACCTGTTATGAAATTGAATGAGTATACCCATAGCCCTTGTGAAAAACAGTATATATCTATTGGCATAAGAGAGGAACAGTGCATTATTGTTGAAGTTAAATTATTCTATGATGATAAATTAGAAAATATGTTTACTTTTGCGAAAGGAAGGGTTTATGAAGAAAGGATTCATACTAGTTGAGGCCATAATTGCCATGTTTATATTTATGATCATTGTAAGCAATGTTTATATCCTATTTGTGATGGAATGCAGAGAATACAGGGAGTTTTCCATAAAACACAAAGAAAAAATGTCTATAAATGACACTTTGACTTTTATTGAAAGTATTATAAGCCAAGGCAATGGGTATGATATTTTGGAGTTTAAAAAAATTGTGATATATGAAGATGCAGGCAAAAAGAAGGAGATATTTTTAAAAAACAAAAGAATTCAGGTTGTGACAAAGTTTGCCGATATAGGTGGGAATATAGGCACCAACACTATAAGCATGAATAACATTAAAACTTTTACAGTGAATAAATATGGAGATTTTTTGGTTTATATTTTTATTGAGACGGATATAGGAGAAAAATATTTAAAATGCATATAATTAAAAAAAATAAAAAAAAGAATGGCAGTATAATGGTTTTTACGTCGATATGCATGCTTTTTATTTTACTTTGTCTAACAAACATAATGAGCTTTCAGCAAAATCAACAATGTTATGTAAAAATAAATTCTAAGGCTTCACTAAAGGAAATAGAGATAGCATCGGCAAAGCAGCGTTTATTTCATATGCTACACAATGAATACTTATGTTGCAGAAATAATAAAAGTGTAGATTTTAATAGCAACATTTACATAGATGATGTTTCTTATATTTCTATTCACGGGCAGGGCAACGTAGCTGAAATAAGTTATTACTCTAACAATATTTTGTACAGACATAAGAAATATAATGTAATATATTATGATAATTACATAGAAGCTAAGGAAATTAATGAATAAAATCTATGATTTTGAAGAAAATATTTAAAGAGAATGCAATAAACTATTTGTATTTGCACGTTAATTGTAGTAAAATTTATACTGTCGGGTAATGTGACCTTAACATTGTTTAGAACATAGAAAATTTATTAGCTAAAGATAATATATGTTCATTAATAAAATAACAAAACGCATTTTGGAGGGATATTCATGATATCAGCAGGAGAGTTAAGAAAAGGAACTACTTTCGAAGAAGATGGACAGGTATTTACAATAGTAGATTTCCTTCACGTAAAACCAGGTAAGGGGGCAGCTTTTGTAAGGGTAACTAAGAAAAACGTTATAACTGGAGGAGTTGTAGAAACAACATACAACCCAACAGCAAAGCTTCAGGAAGCTGTAGTTGAAAGAAAAGAAATGCAATACTTATACAATGATGGAGAGTTGTATTATTTCATGGATCAGGAAACTTACGAACAGGTTCCTTTAAACTATGAAAAAGTTGAAAACGCTATAAAATTCTTAAAAGAAAATATGAATGCTGTTATAAAGTTTTTCAAGGGAGAAGCATTTTCAGTGGAAGCTCCTAACTTCGTTGAACTTCTTATAACTGAGTGTGAACCAGGTGCAAAGGGAAATACTGCAACTAACGTTATGAAGCCAGCAACAGTTGAAACTGGAGCTATCGTAAAGGTACCTTTGTTTGTAAATGAAGGTGAAACAATAAGAATAGATACAAGAACTGGCGAGTACATGGAAAGAGTTCAGTAATACAAATTTTATTTTAAAAGTGCAAACATTGTTTGCACTTTTTTTTTCGCGATTTTTCTTCTTTAAAATATATAAAGTTTCAGTAATAAATTTGGGAAAAGATAAATATTATTTTTATTAACAGGATGTATAAGTTATCTATAAAGATAATATTAACTTGTTAGGAGGAGAAAATGGAAAGTTTAAGTTATATCATTGAAATTCTGCCTGAGGATATAAGAAAGTTTTTTTCGGGTAATTTAAAAATAGAGAGTGTAGAAGAAATAAGGATAAAATGCAATAGGAAGTTAATATACGTTAGAAATAATCTAGAATGCATTTGTCCATACATATGTTCAAAGAAGGATATTGATTTCATTTTGAAGAGAATAAGCAATTACTCCATGTATGCCTTTGAAGAAGAAATAAGACAAGGATATATTACGGTGTGCGGTGGACATAGGATAGGTATATGTGGGGTATGCGTCATGGAAAATAACAAAATTAAAACTATAAAGCACATAGCCTCTATAAATATTAGAATAAGCAAGGAGGTTAAGGGGTGCTCAGATAAAATCATGGAGTTGATTTGCCATGAAAATTCTATACACAACACCATAATAATATCTCCTCCTAGATGTGGGAAAACCACTCTTTTAAGAGATATATGCAGGAATATATCTAATGGAATGAAAAATACAAATTTTACGGGCAAGAGTGTGTCTATTATAGATGAGAGAAGCGAGATAGCTGCATGCTACAAGGGTGTTCCTCAAATGGAGGTTGGGATTAGGACCGATATAATGGACAATTGCCCTAAGAGTCAAGGCATTATGATGTGCATAAGGAGTATGTCTCCTGAGGTTGTCATATGCGATGAAATAGGCACTGTAGAAGACGTAAAGAGCATACTTATGGCTCTTAATAGCGGTGTTAGTATAATTACCACCATTCATGGGAATAGCATGGAGGATTTGTATCAGCGATATGTATTTAAGGAGCTTTTAGAAAATAAAGTTTTTAAAAGAGCCATTATTCTAGACAATAAATTCAAAATGGGGAAAGTCGCATACGTATATGATTTTGGAAAAAATCAGAGAATGGAGGTAATAAAGTGATTAAACTTCTAGGAGCATTAATGATTTTATTTGGCTGTTCGTATATTGGGATTATAAAGTCCTGTTCATTGAAAAATAGGCGAAAAGAGCTATTGCAATTGCAGAAAGCTATTCACATTTTAGAAAGTGAAATAATGTATCTATACACTGAGGTTCCCTATATATTTTTAAAAATTGGCGAAAACATTGGTGAAGGGGTAGGTAAAATATTTCAAACAGCGGGTAAGAGTCTTATAAATGGGGATATCTTTGATGTATACAACGCTCTTAATGATGCTGCTAGTAAAAATAAATTCAATACTCATTTGGAAAATAAAGATTTAGAAATAATAATGGATTTAGGTAAAGTTCTTGGTAAATGGGATATTGAATCTCATAAAAATGAATTTATTATGGCAAAAAACATGGTGGATGAAAATCTAGAGGAATCAAAGAAAAACGAAATAAAGATGAGCAAAATGTATACAGTTCTTGGTGTTACTTTTGGCTTAACAATTTGCATATTACTAATATAATGTGGGGGGTAAAATTATATGATGGATGTAAGTCTTATATTGAAAATCGCTGGGGTTGGCATACTGGTAATTGTCTTAGATAAGGTATTAAAGAGTGCGGGCAAAGAGGATTTTGCTGTAATAACAAATCTTGCCGGAATAATAATAATACTTTTAATGGTGGTAAAGCTTTTGAATGAGTTATTTAATACTGTAAAAACTCTATTCTTATTTTAGGTGATGAATATGGAAATCTTAAAGGTGGTAGGCCTTAGCTTCATAGCAGTTACTTTAATAATTTTGTTTAAAAACGCTAATAGAGACGATATAACATTGCAGATTTGCCTTGCAGTTGGTATTTTGATTTTTATATTCATGGTTCCTAAGTTAACTTTAGTCATAGAGTTTCTAAAGCTGTTAAGTGATAAGGCTGGCATAAATCCTACATATCTAAACTTAATATTTAAAATACTAGGCATAGCATACCTTACATCCTTTTCAGCTGAAATATGTAGGGATGCCGGAGCTGGCAGTATAGCTGGTAAAATTGAATTTTCAGGCAAAATATTGATTTTATCTCTGAGCATTCCCATATTAACGGCAATTTTGGATTCCATATTAAAAATATTGTAAAGGAGAAAGTACATAATGAAGAAAATATGTATTTTAAGGATGCTAATCTGTATAAGTGTAGTCATGGTTATGCTGAGAATCTCTGTAAAAGCAGAGGCAAGATCTATACAGGTAGAAGATGTAAATGTGATAAGTGAAAGCAAAGATGAGGTATTGGAAGAAAACAAGAAAGAAGCGGACAAAGTATATGAGATGGTAGAAAAGATGAAGGATAACAATGAAATATTAAGGGAATTAGACGTGGAAGAGTTTGTAGAGGGTCTTAATGATAAAGATGGTTTTGATTTAGAAAAAAACAAAATTATAAGAGCGGCAAAAAAAGTGCTTTTAAAGGAGATTGCTGAAACGGGGAAACTGATGGGTGTAATAGTAGTAATCGCCATAGTTTGTTCTTTGCTAAAGCATCTACAGGATGCATTTAAGGAAAACAGAGTTTCTGACATCGCCTACTTTACCTGTTTCGCTTCCATGATTGTGGTAATATCAAAAAGTTTTTATATAAGCATCAGCATAGCTTCCAATGCGGTAAATGGAATATCTGATTTTATGTATGCCATTGTTCCGGTTATGATAGTGTTATTTGCCTCCATAGGAAATGTAACTCAGGCTATATTTATGGATCCTATTCTAATTGCCTCTATTAATATATGCATAACCATAATATCCAAGGTGATATTTCCGATGATAACCCTCAGCTTCGTTTTGAGTTTTGTAAATAATTTATCAGAGGATTACAAAATAGGAAGGTTAAGTTCAATAATTAAAAGCTCTGTCTTGTGGATTCAAGGAATAATGATGACCATTTTTGTCACCATTCTTACCATAAGAAGTATTGCCAGTGCCACCATGGATGATGTCACCATTAAGGCTGCTAAATTTGCAGTGGACAGCGCTGTGCCTGTGGTGGGGAAAACTTTATCTGATGCCATAAGTACCATGGCTGGCTATACTTTGCTTTTAAAAAACTCCATTGGAACCTTGGGCATGGTCGTAATTATCCTTGTTATGTTGTCACCTATAATAAAATTGTTTTGCATAAGTGGCATATATAAAGTGACAGGGGCTTTGTTACAGCCCATATCGGATAAGCGATTGACGGACTCCATTGATTCGGTGGGAAATTGTATAACTCTTATTTTAGCTTGTGTTATATGTACAACGGTAATGACTTTTATAATGGTGGCGGTGCTTACAGCCACAGGAAAAGGCATAATTTCAGTATAATTTGAATGGAGGCAGCAGTAAATATGATGGATATGTTAAAGCAGTGGATTATCAATCTATGTGGTGTAGTAATACTCATCACCGCGGTGGAAATGATCTTGCCTGATAATAGCATAAAAAAATACAGTAAGTACGTCCTTGGACTCATCATTTTGCTAGTTTTAATTAGTCCCATAATAAAGCTGTATAATGGGGAGTTTGATGCTGAAGTGTATTTATCAAAGTCTGAAAGTTATTTTCAAGATCAAGAATATAAAAAGAACATAGAAATTTACAAAAAGAACAATGACATCAAAACTGTAGAAGTATTTAAAGAAAATCTTTCAAAACAGTGCATTAAACTTTTGAAAAATACATATAAAAAAGATGAATTTCATATATTTATACAGGTGTATGAAAAAGAAAATGTTATTTCTATATCCTCAATAAATATAGGAGTAAGGGAGGGTGGTGTGAAAAATATAAAAAAAGTTATCATAGGAAAAAGTGAAGAAGAGGTCCATGCCTCTCTTGATGACAGTAACAAGGCCAATAAGATTAAAGAAATAATATGTAACTACACAGGTGTAGACGCGGAATCAATTAGTGTGTACAAGGAAGAATAAAAGATAAATAAAGGAGAAGTAAAAATGGATAGCTTTTTTGATAATCTGATTAAAAGTCTTAAAAAGTGTTTTTCTTCAAAGGAAAATACTGACGAGCCTTCCAAGGCTAAAAAATATAACATAGGAAATGTGCTGATTTTAGTACTTTTAGGAGCTGTTCTCATCATGACAGCAAACGTATTTTCTAAGAAAAGCGCACTTACAAACGGCAGCAATTCAAATAACGGAGTAAATATTAAAGGCACAGATATTAAAGAAAAAACCATGGAAAAAAACTCTGAGGGAATAGACAGGATGAATAGATATGGTGATGAACTGAACAAAAAATTAACAGAAATTCTTTCTTCTATAAATGGTGTGGGAAAGGTAAAGAGCATGATCTATTTTCAAGGTGGAGAAGAATATATTCCAGCTGTGAATGAAAATAACTCTATTAGCACCACTGAAGAGGCCGATACCAATGGAGGAAAGAGAAAAATCAACCAAAATAATGACGGAAAAACTATTGTGACATTTAGTGAGGACAATAACACCAAACCACTGATAACACATACTAAAGCTCCTAAAATCGTAGGGCTTTGCATAGTAGCAGAGGGTGCAGAAGATAAAATAACAGAACTTAGAATAATGGAGGCAGTTATAAATCTTTTTGATATACCTGAAAGCAAAGTTCATGTATATCCGATGAAGTAACAGCATATAAATAATTTAGAAAAATAAATCATTGGGGGAATGAAAATGAATAAAAATCAATCAATTATTGTAGTATCATTGTTAGTTTTATTGTGTTTTACAGGTTATCTAGCTATAAAACTTAATAACCCAGTTTTTGATGCTAGTACAAATGGCAGCATTGAGGATGTTTTAGACAATGAGAGCTCAGCTACTGTAAGTAGTGGAACCAATTCTTTCTTTGTTGAACAGAAGCTTTCTAGGGACAGAAACAATGCAAACACATACCAAAATCTTCAGGTATTAATAGACAACGAAAATGTTCCAAATGAACAGCGTGAAAAGGCATCAGAGGAGTATAGAACCTTAGCGCTTAACTCTCAAAGAGAAATTGATCTTGAAAGCAAGCTAAAGGGAAAAGGTTTTGACGATGTTATATGTTTCATTGACAACAACTCAAAAGTTAAGGTCTATGTAAAATCTAAAAAGGATCTGACAAAAGAGCAATTACAGCTTATAAAAGAAGAAGTGTTGACAAGCACCAATATAAAGGATGTAGACATAACAGTAAAAAAATAATTTCAACTTAATTGTATTATATGAGTAACTTTGATATAATAAACATATAATGTGGTTACCTAATGAAATACGAGGAGGTACTGTAAATGCAGGAAAATCTAAACAATGAAGGAATAGTAAAAATATCTGAAGACGTGATTAGCATAATCGCTGGCATAGCAGCTTCTGAAATAGAAGGTGTTGCAGGCATGAATACAACAATTGTAGGTGGATTTACAGAAAAAATTAGCGGAAAGAAAAGCCTATCTAAGGGTGTTAAAGTTACGTTGGAGGAAGGAAATCCTACAGTAGAACTTTCTGTAGTGGTGGAATACGGTGTAAAAATTTACGAAGTTGCACAAAAAGTTCAAGAAAACGTAAAAAAGACTATAGAAACAATGACTGGACTTAAAGTTAATGCCATAAATGTTTATATAGAGAACATAATTCTTCCAAAAAAAGAGGAAGAGCAGGAATAGTAAAAAAGCAGGTATATCACTACATAAGTGATATACCTGCTTTTTTGATTTCACATAGCAGTGGGTTATTTGGTCTTTGAAAAAATTTTAGTAGTTAACACAGTGCTAATGTGTTATTATAGGTATGGTATATACATAATAAGTATATTTAAGCGGGAGGAAATGCGATGAATAGAAAAAAATCAAGAGAACTAGCAATGAAAGCTTTATACCAAATTGAAATGAATGATGTTTCTGCTGAGCAGGCCTTAGAATATCTAAAGATGCTCAATGACGAGGGCGATATAATACCAGAGGATGAAATAGATTTTTCTTATATTAAAGATATAATTCAGGGTGTAATTAATCATAAAGACGAAATAGATGAAAAAATTTGTGCTCAGCTTCAAAATTGGACCATTAATAGAATATCAAAGACAAATCTATGCATTTTGAGATTGAGTGTGTATGAAATTTTGTATGTGGATGAAATTCCAAATGTGGTATCTGTAAATGAGGCCATTGAACTGGCAAAACAATTTTCCGAAGATAAATCATCAAAGTTTATAAACGGCGTGCTTGATAAATTTGTAAGGAATAATTAATAATTAAGAATAACTGGGAGGGTTGTATTATGGGAACTGTTCTGAAAGGAAAGGAATTAAAACAAAAGATAAGCGAAGAGCTTAAGGAAATCATTATTTCATACAAAGAAAAATATAGAGTAGAACCATGTTTTGCATCTATTTTGATTGGAAATGATGGGGGTTCAATGTTTTATGTGGAGTTTCAGAAGAAAAATTGTGAATCATTGGGTATAAAATACGAGTTGATTCATTTGAGTGAAGGTGTAAGCACAGAAGAGGTAATTGACATTATTGAAAAGCTCAATTGTGACACTTCAGTTCATGGAATTATGATGCAGGTTCCACTTCCAAGTCATCTTGATGAGAAGGCCATAATACATCATATAAATCCGGATAAAGATGTGGATAGCCTTACAGATACTAATGCAGGTCGATTATTTAAGGGTAGTAGGTGTTTTGAACCGTGTACTCCAAAAGCCGTCATGGAACTTTTAGATTACATCGGAGAAGATCTTGCAGGTAAAAGGGCTGTGGTCATAGGAAGAAGCAATATAGTAGGGAAACCATTAGCTATTATGCTGTTAAAGAAAAACGCCACTGTCACTGTGTGTCATTCTCATACAAAGGATATAAAGAGTATAACAAAGGAAGCCGATATACTAGTTTCTTGCGTTGGGAAACCTCACTTTGTAAATAGCGAATTTGTGAAACCTGGAGCAATCGTAATGGATGTAGGCACTAGTGATGTGAACGGAAAAATCACGGGGGATGTTGATTTTGATGATGTGGAGCCAGTGGCAGGATATATAACACCGGTGCCAGGCGGAGTTGGTTCCATAACTACAATGCTTCTTTTGAAAAACACCTTAAAAGCCATGGAGAGGAATCTAGAGATAAAATGATTATGAAAGTGTTAACTGTATCTGGCTTGAACAGTTATATCAAAAAATCCTTTGACAATGATGTAATTCTCAACAATGTCCACGTGAAGGGAGAAATATCAAATTTCAAACTTCATACCAGTGGTCATTGCTATTTCACCATAAAAGATAACAATAGTAGGGTAAACTGTGTCATGTTTCAAGAGTACACAGAAAGGCTGTCCTTTCTTCCTAAAGAAGGAGATAATGTTATAATAAAGGGAAGAGTATCTGTATATGAAAGAGATGGGGCATATCAGGTTTATGCAAGGGAGATTGAACTTGAAGGTGTTGGAAAGCTTTATTATGAATTTAATCTTTTAAAAGAAAAATTGGAAAAAGAGGGACTTTTCAGCCAAGAACATAAAAAGCTCATACCTGAGTATCCGCAATGCGTGGGAGTAATAACATCTCCAACAGGAGCTGCTATACAAGACATCATAAATGTGGCTAGCAGAAGAAACATAGGTGTTAAACTAATAATAAACCCAGCTCTAGTCCAAGGAAAAGATGCTGCTTCATCTGTTATAAAGGCTTTAGATGAGTTGGACAAAAGAAAAGATGTGGACACTATTATAATTGCAAGGGGTGGTGGCTCTATTGAAGAGCTGTGGCCATTTAACAATGAAGAGTTAGCTTATGCCATATACAAGTGTAAGAAGCCTATTATAAGTGGTGTAGGCCATGAAATAGATTTTACCATATGCGATTTCGTAAGTGATATGAGGGCTCCAACGCCTTCTGCCGCTGCTGAGCTAGCCATACCCTTGCGCCAGGATATGATGTCAAGAAATATAATAGCCACAAGAGAGTTAAATTCAACCATGAAAGATTTTCTTGAAAAACAAAAAAGAGCTTTAAACGATTATAAATTTATTTTATTAAATAATAGCCCTCAAAATTATATTGTGAATCAGTATAATTACGTGGAAAATCTCACAAATAAAATCTCTCATACTATGGAGTTATATTTAAACAAGGAAAATGAAAGATTAAGTAGGCTTAAGCTTATCCTAAATGCTGCAAACCCACTGAATGTGGTTCAAAAGGGTTACGCTATACTGGAGGATAAGGATAAGAGAGTTATTTCAGATATTGAGGCGCTGAAAAACAGCCAATTTATTTATGTAACTCTTAAGGATGGAAGAGTTAGGGTAAATATTGAAGTAGAGGATGTGGATTAGTTTATGGCTACAAAAAAACAGAGCTATGAAGAGTGTATAACACAGCTAGAAGATATTGTGTCAAAGATGGAAAAACCAGATTTGACATTGGAAGAAAGAATGAAATTATATGAAGAAGGCATGAAGCTTTCAGGCGTGATAAATAAACTTCTCAACGGTATGGAAAGCAAAATAGTCATACTAAACAAGGGTGAAGAAGAAGATTTTCAAAGAGAAGTTTAATCTTTAGGAGAAGAACAGTATGGAATTTGATGAAATTAAGAAGAAAATAGATAAATACCTTAAAGATTATTTTTATAAAAGAGACGGATACAATAAGCTTTTATACGAGGCCATGGGTTATAGTATAAATGTAGGTGGGAAGAGAATAAGACCTATGCTTATGATTTTAACGTACAGCATGTATAAATCTGATTATGAGAAAATCATGCCAATGGCGGCAGCTATGGAAATGATACATACGTATTCACTTATACACGATGACCTTCCATGTATGGACAATGACGATATGAGGCGTGGCAAACCCTCTAACCACAAAATATTCGGCGATGCCGTGGCATTACTTGCTGGAGACGGACTTTTAAACGAGGCCTTTAATTCTATGCTTCAATGCCAAATTGAAAGTGATTTAAAAATAAAGGTAATGAGCATAATAAGCAAGGCATCCTCCGCTGACGGTATGATAGGCGGTCAAATTGTGGATATTATAAATGAAAATAGAAAAATTGAAAAAGAACAATTGGAGTATATGCACAATAAAAAGACCGGAGAGCTAATAACAGCTTCTATCGTATCAGGGGCAATTATGGGCGGGGCACAGGAATGTGAACAAAATATTCTTTTAGAGTATGGAAAGGTTTTAGGCTTAGCGTTTCAGATCCAAGACGACATTTTAGATGTGGAAGGGGATAAAGAAAAGATGGGCAAAAACACTCATATGGATGAAAACAAGAGCACTTTTGTCAACGTATATGGGCTAGATAAATGCAAATCCATGCTTGCTTCTTTGGAGGAACAATGCAAAGAACTTATTAATTCTCTTAAAGGCGATACGAAAAAAATAATGGAAATAACAAATATGCTATTTAAAAGGCAATACTAAATATGTTATAATTACTTTATTATGTGGTGTAGTATTCTAGTCAGGTAAGTATCTCTGAGGGCGGGGCTAAAAATCCGTTAAAGGGCATATCGATGAAGTTCCTTGTGCTGGCTTTCGACGCCCAGTCGTGGGCTTGTGCTGGGAGTAAGAAATTGGGGCAGCCGCAATGGCATGCGGTACTGACCCTAATTTCGAGGAGACCATAACTTGTGCATTGGGCTAGATACCCTTTGTACGATTATGGATTAAACCTATATTGTGGTGATGAGCTATGTATAGAGTAGCCTGCCTTGAGTGGTGTAGGTAGAGGCTTTGCTGAAACCTATGTTGCAAAAGAGGCTAAAGAGGTACCCAACTGTGGAGGAAAGCTCCTAGACTATTTGAAAAAGGTATTTTAAGGATTATAGTATGGTCTAAGTGGTAATTTAGTACTGTATATGGTGACAATATAGATGAAGGGTTAAAGGGAAACCGTCAGCATGGCGACGTGCTGATCCTTTCATTGGAAATCATACTAAACCTAAGCCATAAGGTTTACTTAAAATACCACCACATTATACAATTTAGGAGGAATTATTATTAAATGGGCAATGGGAGAAAAAAAAGAAATCCTATTAGTCAAAAAAAATGGATTGCAATTATATTTATATGGACTATAATTTTGGGAGGCTGTATTTCCCTTTTATCCGATTCGCTACTAAGCAACGCAACATTGTTAGTAGCTTTTATTATAGTTATTTTAATTATATTGGTAGGAATTCTATTTGATGCAATAGGCACCTCTATAACTGCCGTCAATGAAATGCCTTTTCACGCCATGGCATCTAAAAAGGTAAAAGGTGCTGCCACTGCAGTAAGGCTAATAAGAAATGCGGACAAAGTATCAAACTTTTGCAATGATGTTATCGGCGATATTTGCGGTATTGTCAGTGGTTCAGCTGGTGCTATAATTACGGAAAAGTTTATACAATTCAATAATGTGGGAAGTAATTCTCTTATTATTACATTGCTTCCAGCCATGGTAGGCGCCATTATAGCAGCTATGACCATCGGCGGCAAAGCTATAGGAAAATCCTATGCTATAAATAACTCCAAGGACATAATCTTTAGAGTAGCTAAAATAATACAGATTTTTGTAAAAGAGAATTAAGGTAGACATAGATGTGAATCAGGAGAGTTGTAATGATTAAGGATGAAAGACTAGATGTTATGTTGGTAAAGAAAAATATATTTCCATCTAGGGAAAGAGCTAGAGAGAGTGTTTTAAAAGGTGAAATATATGTTGATAAAATAAAAGTTACAAAGTGTGGGAAGAAAATTTCTCAGGAAGCTATACTGGAGTTTAAAGGGGAACCTCTAAAATACGTGAGTCGAGGTGGGCTGAAGCTGGAGAAGGCACTAGATAGTTTTTCTATAGATCTAAATAAAAAAATATGTGCCGATATAGGGGCATCTACTGGGGGATTTACTGACTGTATGATAAAGTACGGCGCTGAAAAGGTCTTCGCCCTTGACGTGGGAACAAGCCAATTAAGTTCTGAATTGCTAGGGAACCATAAAGTGATATCTTGTGAGAACACCAATGTAAAGGAGCTTGTACCTGGCTTTTTTGGAGAAAACATGGATTTTTGTAGTATAGATGTGTCCTTTATATCTTTGACAAAGGTTTTGCCCTATGTTTTGAATATAATGAAGCATAGCGGCGAAATTGTAGCGCTTATAAAGCCACAGTTTGAAGCTGGAAGGGGAAATTTAAACAAGCAAGGCGTTGTGAAAAATAAAAGTGTTCATTCTAAAATAATAGAGGATGTGCTAGATACATGTAAAGCTTTAAATCTCTCTGTACTCAATTTCGACTACTCCCCTATTAAAGGACCTAATGGAAATATAGAGTATCTTATACACCTTTCCTTAAGCGAAAAAGAAAACACCATGACCATAGAAAAAATAAGCAACAGAGTGGATGTTGCTTTTCAGGTTTTATAATTCAGTGAGGTAGCTAAATGAAAAATATAGGTATAAATGTGAATAGAATGAAAGACAAAGATGAAACAGTTTTGAATATGATAAAGTCCAGCATTAAAAAAATTGTTCCAGATTGTGAGATTTTTGTCCTAGAAGAAACAAATCACATAGATGATTTAAAAAAACTCCATATGGTTATAAGTCTAGGCGGAGATGGAACGATTCTAAGCACTTGCAGACTTTTGCAACCCTTAGATATTCCTGTGTTTGGAGTGAACATTGGAAATTTAGGTTTTCTCACTAGTTGCGACCTTAATGACTTTGAAGAAGAATTTAAGAAAGTTCTTTGCGGTGAGTGCTCTGTAGATTCTAGAATGCTCCTAGAATTTAACATCAACAATGGTGAGACATACAAATATAGGGCTTTAAACGATATAGTTATATGCAAAGGTACATTATCAAGAATTATTGAATTTACAATCTACATAGATGATGAAATGTTCACTACTTTTAAAGCTGATGGGATAATTATATCTACGCCTACAGGCTCCACAGCCTACTCATTATCCTCAGGCGGACCTATTATGTGTCCATTGTTAGACGTTATATCAATAACGCCTATATGCCCCCAGCTTTTAGGCATGAGAACTTTAGTAGCTCATAAAGATTCAGATATAAAAATATGGTACAAATCTCATGGGGAAAATGTATTTATTACAGTGGATGGACAGTGTTCTCAAGAACTCCAACAGCATTCTTTTGTAAATATAAAGTCATCATCAGATCACTGTAGGCTTATAACTACAGAAAATTACAGTTTCTTTAAAGTTTTAAGTGACAAAATCATAAACAACAAATAGTAATTAGGGAGGAAAATCAATTGAAGAACAAGAGGCAACAGATAATTCTTGAAACAATCGAAAATATGGATATTGAAACACAGGAAGAGCTGGGGCAACAACTTAAGTTAAAAGGAATTGATACGAATCAGTCAACCATATCTAGAGACATAAAGGAATTGAGGTTGACTAAAGTTTTATCAAATAACAAAAAATATAAGTACACTTGCATTAATGTAAATCAAAACGAGGAAAACCGCTATGTCAATATCCTTGAAAATACAGTGAATAAAGCGGAAAGAGTGGACAAATTTGTAATGGTAACTACAATTTCAGGTTCTGGTGCTGCAGCAGGTGAGGCCATAGACAGACTTGGCTTTAAAGGCATAGTGGGCAGTGTAGCAGGTGACAATACCATTCTCATTTTGTTTAGAAATGAAGAATCTGCAGAGGAAACTGTGGAAAAAATACGCATGTATATAAAAAATTAATTAAGAAACTATAAGGTAGGATATAAATATGCTCTTGAAATTAAATATAGATAATTTTGCATTAATTGATCATGCTTCCATGGACTTTAATAAGGGATTTAATATTATACTAGGAGAAACGGGCTCTGGTAAAAGTATTTTGATTGATGCAATAAACTTTCTTATTGGGGGAAAGTTCAGTAAAAATTTTCTCAGAACTGGTGAAAGCAAAACCTACGTGGAAGGTATTTTTACGCTAGAAAATGAACAAAGCAAGTTAATGCTTCAAAATCTAAATATTCCATTTCAGGACGACATTATAGTTATAAGCAGAGAAGGAAACAGCCTCGGAAAGTCTTTTGCAAAAATCAACAATAGAACAGTTGTTCTTTCTGTTTTAAGAGATTTCTGTAAAAATATTATGGACATCCACGAACAACATGAAACGCAAAATGCGCTTAATAGTTGCAATCATATAAATTATTTGGATTCCTTTTCGAGAAATGCTTTAGGAGATAATATAAAGAATTACAAAGTAAAGTATAGTGAATATGCTAGTATTAGATCCAAAATAGATGATCTGGAAATAAAGAAAAATCAAGATATACGAAAAAAAGAATTTTTAAAATTTCAATTAGATGATATTTCAAAATATAACATAATAAAAGGTGAAGAAGAACAACTTCTAGAAGAATACAAGGTTTTAAATAATGCGGAAACTATAAAGAACAAATTATCTTTATGCCATGAATTATTATATGCTAGCAATGACAATGAACAATGTGCCTTTGATCTTATAAATGAAGTTGTGAAAAATTTGAGGTTTATAGAAGATAACTATAAGGAAGCCAAGGTCTTAGCAGATTCCTTTGAAGAGATGTATTATGTTATGGAAGACAATATTAGAAGAATAAAGACTATGGAAGATGACACTGTTTGCGATGAAATCCAACTAAATGCAATTAATGAGAGATTGTACAATTTAGAAGGGTTGAAGAAAAAATACAATGTTTCTTCTTTAAATGAACTTCTAGAATATAAAGAAAAACTTCAAATAGAATATGATGAACTAGAAAACATAAATATAAATATGGAAGAACTTTTAAAAGAGGAGAGCAAAGTTAAGAAATTGCTTTTAGAGCTTGGAGAAAGAATTCATGAGATCAGATTGAAAGAATCTGAAAAACTAAAATACAATATGGAAGAGCAATTCAAGTTTGTGGGATTGGAGAAGGTTTCTATCAACATTCAAATTTCAACAGACAATTCTTTTATGGAAAATGGAATTGACAAAGTAGAATTCTTCATTCGAACTAATGTTGGTGAGCCATTTAAACCCTTAAAAGAAATTGTTTCTGGTGGAGAACTTTCTAGAATTATGCTTTGTTTTAAAAGCACGTTCTCCAATGTTGAAAATATACCTTCCATGATTTTTGACGAAATTGATACAGGTATAAGTGGAGTTACAGCACAAAGAGTTGGAGAAAAGATGTTTAGTATATCAAAAAACAGACAAGTTTTTTGTATAACTCATCTTCCACAAATCGCATGTTTTTTTGATAATTGTTATTTGGTATGGAAGGTAGTTGAAAATGAAAAGACATATAGCAAAATAAAATTAGCTACTGAAGATGAAATAATAAATGCCATTGCGAAAATGCAAGCTGGAGATAACATATCAAAGTTGTCTGTGGAACACGCTAAAGAATTAATAGAAAATGCTAAAAAGATAAAATCTAAAGTATAGTTGATTAATGAACCAATTATATGGCCTTCGAAAAATTTTTCTTTGAAAAATAATCGAAGGTTGTTTTTTTTTTACTATTTAAGCAGATAAATAATAGCATAAGCAAATTGTTATGAGGGCAATTTAATAATACTAGATCAATTTAAAGGAGGAAAACAATGCGGAAAAAATTTTTCACTAAATTATGTTGCGTAAACTTAATAACTATATTTCTTCTATCCTTTAATATGGATAATAGTATAAGTTCTTGTATTGTAGCTGATGCCAAGGAAGTATCTGCAAAAAAAGTATATGTGGGCGGCGATGCCATTGGAATAAAAATAAACACAAAAGGAATACTTGTGGTAGGTATGACCAATGTGGAGACTGAGGATGGGCTTAAGATGTCTCCAGCTATTAAAACCGGCATTCAAATTGGAGATAATATATTAAAAGCGGACAATAATACTATAAACTGTACAGAAGATATTTTAGAATTAATGAAAAAAAATGATGGCACTAGTGTGAAGTTAGACATTGAGAGAAGGGACAAAAAAATTATAAAGTATATTCAACCCATAAGATGCAATAAAGAGAACACTTATAAGCTAGGTATATTGGTCAGGGAAGGCAGTTCTGGTATCGGAACTGTTACGTATTATGACGATGAAAACCATACTTATGGAGCTTTAGGACATGGAATAAGTGACTTTGATACAGGATATCTTATTAAATTAAAAGATGGTTATATATCTTCTTCAGAAATAACTAACATAAAGAAAAGTACGGAAGGTGAACCAGGAGAATTGAGGGGAACAATAAATTATCAAGGACAATTAAAGGGAAATATAAAGAAAAATACTTTGTGCGGTATTTTCGGAAATTATCACTTTAAAAAGGATACCATAGAGAAAGTAAAAGAAAAAGTAGAAATTGCGGATATTGATGAAATAAAAATCGGTAAAGCATATATATACACCACAATTCAAGGAGATGAACCTAAGTTATACGACATAAATATAGATAAGATAATGAACCAGCAAACTCCCAATACAAAAAGCATGCAGATTAGAATCACAGATGATAGATTGTTAAACAAAACTGGAGGCATAGTTCAGGGTATGAGTGGAAGTCCAATTATACAAGATAATAAGTTAATTGGGGCGGTGACACATGTACTTGTAAACAAACCACAATGCGGATATGGTATATATATCAAATGGATGTTAAATGAAAGTTATGATTTAAAGTGAAAAATTGAATAAGGGGTTTCAAAATTTTGAAATATTGTAGTATAATTAATATATTGTACATTATTTAATGAATTTTAATGACATAATTCTCTATACTCCCTATTTATTTTATAATAAGATATGGGAGTATCAGGGAAGGATGTGTTACACGGCTAACCATCAGATAAAACAAATTAAATACAATTATATTAAATTAGTAGAAGGAATTTCCAATTCTTTGTCGAATTAATATAGTTAGAAACGTAACATATTACAAAGGGGAGTAAAAAAATGTGTGATGAGAAAAAAATAAGTGTAGTAATAGCTGACGACAACAGAGAATTTAGTAGTATTTTGAATGATTATCTTTCTAGTGAAGATGATATAGTGGTGTCAGGTATAGCGAAAGATGGTTTTGAGGCATTAAGATTAGTTGAGGAACAAAGTCCTGACTTACTCATATTAGATATAATCATGCCAAGGCTTGACGGTTTAGGGGTACTTGAAAATCTAAATATGATGGATCTTGAATCAAAACCACAAATTATGGTTTTATCCGCAGTGGGGCAAGATAAGATAACGCAGAGAGCTATTGAATTGGGCGCCTGTTATTATGTGGTAAAACCATTCGACATGAGCCTTCTTACGGAGAGAATTAGACAAATGTTTTCTTCTAGTATGGATTCTATCCCAATCTATAAGAAACAAGATTCAGTTCCTCAAGAAAGAAAAACTAGCTTCAGTATGACAGAGAAAAAATCCAAGGATACTGAAATGGATATGGGAACAAAGATAACAAATATAATCCATGAAATTGGCGTTCCCGCCCATATAAAAGGTTATATGTACCTTCGAGATGCAATCACCCTTGTAACTGAGAATATGGGGTTATTATCAGCTGTTACAAAGGAACTTTATCCATCCATAGCAAGAAAGTACAACACAACACCTAGCAGAGTTGAGAGAGCTATACGCCATGCCATAGAAGTTGCTTGGGCTAGAGGAAGAGTGGATACTATAAATAATTTGTTCGGATATACAGTAAACAACGGAAAAGGCAAGCCAACAAATTCAGAGTTTATTGCAATCGTAGCAGATAAACTTAGAATGGAAAATAAGGTTTCATAAACAAGTTGTATCAATGGGTTTCAGGTTTTAAGAGTTATAATCAAATAGCAATAAATATAAAAACGTAGCAATAAATATATGGAATGTACCTAACTATAGGAAAAATATAGGAGGTACATTTTTTATGCCAAGATTAAATAAAAAACAACAACAAAATGACATTAATGAAGTTATGGACATTTTTTTAAGCTACTGCGTGGAAAAGGATTTAACAGTTAAGACACGTAATTCATATCGTTCTTCCATTCTACTATTTTCAACATGGCTAGAAGAAATATATAATATTACAGATGTAACTAAAATTACAAAAACACAAATAAAGGAATATTTACAAGACACTAGGGAAAGAGGTAAATATACATTAACTACTACAACAGTTAATGTTAATAATAATCCAAGTGCTAGAAGAGATTTTAATAAAGAAATTAGTTCTACAACAGTAAATGGGTATTTACGCATTATTAAGGTTTTTTTACAATATTGTGTAGATACTAGAATAGTTAAAGAAAACGTAGCTACTACTATTAAACAATACAAAGTTAAAAGAACACCAAAAGAAGATATTTCAGACGAACAATTTAGATTATTACTAAACTGTATGCCTAGACACACATTTAGTGGATATAGGGATTATATACTATTTCAGCTGTTGTTAGATACAGGTATGAGGATAAGCGAGACACTTGCTTTAAAAATAGAAGATATTAATCTAAATAACAATACAATATTCTTAAGTGAGACTATAACTAAAGGTAGGAAAGATAGGATAGTTTATTTTGGATCTAAAATGCAAAGACAGCTTAAAAGATGGCTAAATTATAAAGACAGTGTGTTAAATAGTAACCTTATCTTTTGTAGCAACAGAGCCAATATGATGACAGCTTCTGGCATAGAATCTAACTTACGATACTATTTACAATTGGCACGAATAAATAAGAAAATAACTTGTCATACTTTTAGAAATAATTTTGCTAAACGTTATCTTGCAGCTGGTGGTAGTATTTATATTCTTTCAAAATTGCTAGGACATTCAAGCGTAACCGTGACTGAAAATGCGTATGCAGACTTATTGCAAGGAGATATCAAGAAAAATTATATATCTCCATTAGCAAGCATGGGAGGTAGATAATTATGACAAATACATTTAATATGCCAATTTCAGACTTAATTAAATACCTTCATGACACTGCAGAACAGGACAATACAGAGTTATACAATGCAGATAGTACAGTTAAGGTGCTAGATAATAAAAATGATAAAATTATTACACTATCTCTAGTTTGTAACTATAACACATATACACAAATTTATAGATATCAATTTTGTAAATTTTTAGAGTTTGGATATAGATTTTACAAAGAAGATTTTATGATTAGCAAGTTAGAACTAGAAGTAATCATGGGAGGTAGATAATTATGTGTCTTGAGGGTTATACAATTATAGAAGAAACAGAAGCTATACAAAAACTCTCCCATGGTGCTTATAGATACTATTGTTACATTGAAATGATTCGTCAAGCTGAAAACAGATGGGCAACTTTAGAAGAGTTATCAGTTGGAATAGGTAGATGTGTTAAAACAACAAAAAGATATGTTAAAGAATTGGAAGAAGTTAGTTTAATACCTACAGGAGTAATTAAGAGAGGAGGGGATAACAATGTTAGATAAACGTAAAGGCTATACCATATCAGAAAATTATATAATGGATGATGTAAACTTAAGCATGGGAGCTTACAGATGTTATCAAATGTTACTAAGTATGTGTCAGGATAAAGACTATTGTTACCCTTCCCTAAAATATTTAGCAGAAAAACTAGGAAGAAGTGTAAAACAGGTAAGCAGATATATTTCAGAATTAGTTAATGCTAAACTAATCAATAAGCGTAGAAGGGGTAGTATAAGTAATATTTATACTGTTTTTGCTAAAGTAAAACAATTCTTCAGCAATATCAATCACACTGTCAAGGAAAAAACTAAGGATTTAAAGCCTACGACTACACAAAAAAATGTAACGAATGGACAAAATAATCCAATCGTGAAGGAAATAAAGTCCGTGGCTAAAAATAAGCCGAAGAAAGTAGATAATTTCTGCAATTATGAACAACGAGATCCTAATTATTATTTATCACTAGAATATAAGTTATTGGGTTGGGAATAAAAAAGAACCTAGTATCGACCTAGGCTCTTGAGTGGGATAAATCCCAAGCGATTCGGAAAAATCCGAAACGTAATTTAATATTTCACATTAGGTTTATTATACCACATATTTTTTAAAATATACAGTAGATAAGCCTATTTGTCATATAAAAAATTAATTCATAATTAATTTATAAAATACATTTTTTGCTTTCTCTGAAATGCGAAACCCATTTTGCCGATTTGTGAAATCAATTCCGACATAAAATAGGTATCAAATATCATTAAATTTTAGGTTTTGGACAAAAATGTCCGATTGTATGGGACATGGAGTACCAATCAAAAAGGACATGAAAGTCCCCCAAAGAATTAAGAGTATAAGAATTAAAAATTAAGTATATTATAGGCAGGGAATAAAATTAATTAATAAAATTAAAATAACAATTAATAAATAAAAGTATCAAAGCGATACAACATTATAAAGGGAGTAGGTTAAAACTACTTCCTTGGGTTAACTTCTAGCAGAAGTTATGTTATAGTGAACCTTAGTAAGGTTATGTTTTAGAGCTTACAGATAATCTTAAACCCTCATAGCTCAACTTTGCACTTTCAGAAGTCAGATAATCTTACTTCACTTTCATGTTCCCATTTTGGGCATGTGGAGTAAATAATCATTACCTCACATAAAGCTATTTAGCTTTTTCCAAATTTAAGTTGACTATATCAACCCACTTTAACGTTTCCATCTCAAGTACACGTTAACTATATCACTCTATACTTCATTTTAAATGTACCATTCCTATAATTAATCATCTCATCCCTATACTTTAATATAAACCACTTTTAGTAACCATTTAATCACGTTTACGGGTTGTTAAATAGGGGTCACTAGTAACGACCTCATAAATATCATATATCGTGAATTACGACTACAGGACTATTCAATTTTGGATAGTCTTTTTTGCCGCTATCACTCAAAATGATAGCAATTTGAACAGCAAACTTTTGCGTTGTTCAAACGAAAAATCGTTTACCAAAATAAAAATTAGCTTGGGGAACACCATTCCCTCACATACTCATCATATTCACATAACCTCTCAATCCCCATTATACCGTTCAAATATCCCTCAAAATAGCTTTATTTACCCTTATACCATTACTTATTCATTAGATACATTCGCAATGCTTTAAAACGTAAAATAATAACGTATATATAATTAATAAAAATAATGCAAGTGATTACTTATACAAAATACTTGTATACTCTCATATAACTCACTTTTTGCTACCAATCCAATGGGTTTGTGAAGGGTATAACTAATAGTTAGAGTGGCAGGAGCTGATATGTAAACAATGTGTACCCTTGTTAAACGATTTTTTTAGTTTAGATCTAAATAAATAATTTATCTTAATCTTAATTAATAAAAAACCCGATAACATTTTCGTTACCGAGTTTAGGGGGTTGGTGCTCATTTAATATTAAGAAATAAATTATTTAACTCTTTCTAATACATCAGAAACCTTGCAATGCAAGACATCACAGATTTTATCTAACATTTCAAAATTAACAGACTCGGTCTGATTTGTACAAAACTTATATACTGTACTGTAATGTATATCACATTTTTGTGCTAACCATCTTATGCTACGTTCTTGTTCTTCAAGAATATCAGTTATTTTTACTTTTATCATATCTTTTTATCTCCTATAATCCTATAATACTCAATAATCTATGTAGTATATTATAGCATAATATATTAGAAAAGCATATAATTAATATTAAATAATAAAAAATAATTATAAGTTATTAATTATAATAATATACATAATTAAATAATAAAAAATATAGATAAAAAATATTTAAAAAAAATGCTTGACAGAATAATTCTAGCGGAGTATTATTAAGTTAATCTTAAAAATTGGTAAGATAAAAAATAATAATTTTAAAGGAGAGGTTAAAATGATAAGATTATTTTTAACAGACGAGGGTATTGTAACAAACGTAGAAGGGTTAGAAGCAGAAGAGTTTGAAGTAGCTACAGTGGACATGCTAGAAGATTTAAACTATGTAGGTGACGAAGACGAAGAGTACAGATTAACAAATGGTATTTACGCATACAACACTAAAGAAATGGTACAAGCAATTTTAGAAGATGCTAGGGATATATGGGGAGCAGAGACAGACGAACTAATTAATAGTTGTACAGGTAATTGGGTGTGTATAAAACACATAGCACATACACCGATTTGGCAAGAATTACAAAAGCAAATTACAGAAGCAGAAGAGTTAGCAAGTGTAAATTTTAACGACAGTTTAACATATGCAGAAATTGTAACAAAAGTAAAGAAAGCAGATTTGAAATACGTTTACAACTTATACCAAAAGGAAAACGGAACAGTACAAACAGAAATGGTTATGCTACACTAATAAGAAAGTTAAAAATAGGGTGATAATTAAAGAAAAAGCTTGTATTTTGCCATAAAATAAAAAAATATAAGTAAATTCGACATTTTACTTATACTCTAAAAATATGATATGCTTAAGAACTGGGACAAATACAGGATAATAATACCTGTTAATGTTGTTATCCTTTTGTCCTAATTCAAAAATTACTAATATATAACTTTTATTATTTAATATTTAATTGAAACGAGGTGATAAACTACTACTAACTACAAATATTTTAACTCCTAGTGGACAAGCTGTCAATTCGCCAAAATCAGTTAAAATCAATGGATACAAGAAATTAAATTTGAATATATAGTGTTTGCTTTAGATAGCTTAGTTTTACGTATGTGTTTAAAAATATAATAAAAATAAATAGTCTAAAGGACTTAAAACATGAGGAGAGATAAAGATGACAAAAACAGAAATACTATATGCTATAAATGATAGAGATTATTATGTTATAGAAGATATTAACAGTAAAGAAGACTTTATTTATGCATTACAACGGGTAGATTTATTAAAGTATGATGAAGATGAGGAACCTGAGGAATATAAACAACAACTAGAAGAATTATTAACAGAACACTACGTAGAAGGACAGAAAGTGTATGTCTATATTAGTTGTACAAATAATTTTGAAACTATAGATGAATCGATTGATAATGCTTTGGGAGATGCTTTAAATGTAGTTAGTTTTGGAGAGCTTGAATATGATTTAAAAATAGCTTTATTAGAATATTGGTATGATGTAGTACGTGAAATAAGTGTAGAAATAGATATAGATGAAACCGATGATTTTTGGGGTGAATCTGTTATAAAGCTTGAAAAATTGGCAGAAACACAGTTCCCAGAATATTATATAGACTACATTAAAGATACACTTACAACACAAACATCATGCAGTAATATAAAAACAGTTAATGCAATTATATACAAGAATAACTAACATAATACATCATAGGGAGTGTACAAGCTCCCTTTGATACACTACACAGGAGGGGTTGGTATGGCACAAGGAAAGGCAAGATTAAATTATAATGAAATGACTAATGATGAAATATTACAAGTATTTAAAGAACAATACTATAAGCTAAAACCTAAAAATGCAATAGAATTTTTTAAAGATGCAAATTCACCTACACAACATATATTAAAAAGCAAATTAAATATGACATATGCACAAACCTTGGTAAGAATAGGGGTTAGAAATACTGAAAGAAAAAGATACAAAAAAGATAAAGAACATATGCAAAAATATTACACTAAATATAAAAATAAAATATATAAAATATATAATGAACTAGGATATATACCAAACACAAATGAAATAATTAAATACGGAATTAGACCATGCAGTATTAATAGTGTTTTAGGCATTACTTATTATGATTTTATTACAGAAATTGGACTAGAACACGAGATGAAAACACATTATGGACAATATAATAATGTATCAGATGAGGAACTATTAAATATTTATAAGGCATTCTGCTTACAACTAGGTAGAGTTGCCACTAGATTTGATATTGAACAAAGTAAAAATATGCCATGTATAGGAATATTCCAATTTAGATTTGGAAGTTTTAATGAAGTTAAACGTTTAAGTAAAGTAGACGAACTAGCACTTGATAAAAGAATATATAGTAAAAATTATATTATGCAAAATTTAAAACAAATTTATGTTGATAATAGTAAAAGAGTAAGTCTAAAAGAATTAGAAATATGTATAGATAACTATTTTGATAGAGGTATTTCAATTAGCACTATATTATATTATTTTAAAACTACTAACATAAATGATGTATGGAACGAAGTAGAACAATCATTACTGAAAGATTATATCAAGCTGTTAAAGAAGAAAAATAAATAACTATATTAGCACATTCCCACCCTGGGAAGATGGCTATAAACGTGATTAAATGGTAGGCAAAACACGTTTATATTAAAGTATAGTACCTAATACCTATACTTATATCATTTACATCATTTAAAACGCACTATAAAGCAAATAGATACTAGTAGTTAAAATTTGTATTTTAAACACTTATTCGTTTGCAAACGAAAAACTAAAAAATAGGAAACAGGAGGGTTTCGATGAATTTTGTAAGAAAAAGCTTAGAAACAGAATTTAGGGAAGCACAAAAACAATTAGAAAGTCTTTTTATTAGCAATATTGATAAGGCTTACGCAGGGGTTAAAAAGGAATTTGATAAAAAATATGATGAGCTATGTGAAACACTTAATTACATTATAAAAAACACTTCTATACACAATATAAAACCAATAACAGACGGTATTTTAGAAAAGGGTATGGATGAGTTTTATGAGTATGTAAAAAAGAAAATAGCAGATATTATTAACAATGTTTTTAATAGAAATGTAATTGAACAATTAGCAACTATAGATGCTTGTATAGACATAGCAAAAACAATAAATCACCAAAAAGTGAGCAATAATTTTAAATTTATTAAAGGTAATATTGTTAATCGCATGAATTTTATAAACAATATAATGATGCAAGAAATTTACAATATATATTTTGTTGAAATGATGAACGATCTAAAACAAAACTATGCCAATTACCTTGAGGTTTTACAATTACAAATGGACAAAAGAATAAAGGAAATTGATAAAAATAAATTTGTGGACAAGACATTACAAATACAAAATCAGTATACAAAAAATAATACTGAGAAAATATTTGATTATAAAAAAATGAATAAGCTATTAGCCGAAAATGGTTATGCTGCTATCAGACAAAAAGGAGATCATAAAATATATAACAATGGTAGCAAGAGTATACCAGTGCCACAACATACCTTGGGAAAAGGGTTAAGTTGCAAAATACAAAAACAGATGTAAATATGATAGTATCAAATCAATTCTTGAGCCATAGGCGAAAGTTAGGGTATGGGAAATTCCCATTAGAGTTATACCAATCTAGTACAAAGTAGGTCTATAGTGGGAAACCCACACCCAAAAGACAAAGACAAAAGAGTATTGTCCAGCTGAAGCTGTCCAATGATTAATTATCTAACTCAAGGATAAAAAAGGGTACTAATTCTAATCACCATTAATTAAACCCTTTTAAAAGATTATATGTGATTGGAAAGTGTACCCTTTTTTATAAAAAGTAAAAGTAAATAATGTTTACCTAGGGGGTGAAGTTTGAGGAACGAAAACGAGGGGGCAAGGGGAATTGTTTTTTTGAAGCCGATAGGCGAAACAAACAAGGGGAAAGCCACCTTTATTTACAATGGCAATAAGTGAATATCAATATATAAAAATTAACCGACCATAATTCCAATCCTCATGAATTAAACCCTTTAAAGATTATATAGGATTAGAATGTTGGTCGGTTAAAATATAAAGGAGATTAAGTATGATTAATAATGAAAAATTTACAGTAATTGAACATAAATATTTGGCAGAAGCATTGGCATATTTGAATTTTAAGTATTATAAATTTACAGATGAAGGTAAAACGTATTATAGTTTCAAGAAAAATGATGAAATAATTGCAGCGATAGCAACTTTAAGAAATTTAAGAAAAAAGTTTAATCAGTAAAGGAGATTAAAAAAGTATGAATATTTATGAGTTACACAACCTAAAGGAATGGGCAGAAATAATAGGTAAAGAATACAAAGATAGTACAAATAGTAGGAAAGCTCTAGTATCAGAATTAGAGTGTTATGGCAAATTTGAAAAGGTTGGTA
This sequence comes from Hathewaya proteolytica DSM 3090, assembly GCF_900142225.1. Taxonomy (GTDB): domain Bacteria; phylum Bacillota; class Clostridia; order Clostridiales; family Clostridiaceae; genus Hathewaya; species Hathewaya proteolytica. Next base: position 45,040 of record NZ_FRAD01000005.1, on the reverse strand, counting down.
GGAAATATCAATTTACAGAATTATATGATGTTAAGAAGGAAAAAGTAGATAATCGTATTAATAATGGACAGAACGAAAATTCACATAAACATTCAACAACTGATTATGCAGATTTACAGTACATATTACTAGATTATTTATACAAGCAACAAAATAAAAGTATATTATATTTAACAAATAATCTACTAGCAACAAAATTACTAACATCAGATAATTACAACTTTTGCAGAAAAAATGAAGAATATTTTATATTGTATCTTAAAGGTATAAAAGCATTGGAAAATAGTATTGTTGTAAAAGATTTATTTAGCAATGTTAATTCTAATGTTAAAGGTATAATGGCTACAGCACTTAAAAATCTTAATGAAAAATATGGATTAATTTATGAGTATGGCTATGTTATAAATTATTTAGATTATAATGACAAAGGGCAAGTTGTTACATTAACTAGAGCAGTCACAGAAGCAGAATCAGAAGCAGAAGTAATTAAAGTTGCAATAGAAAAATTTATACAGAAATTCAATATTAAACATGAAAAAATGTTGAGCAAACGTAAAAGTATTAAAATATTAAAATCTGTCAATGATGCATTTAGTTTATCAGAAAAATACCAAAAAGAATTTTGGGAAGACCTTAATTTTGATATTTGTTGTGCATTATATGATAATTTTAAGGTCGAAGTTGAACTTTGTTATAATGCGTATACTATTCATCATCATACATTAGATTTTGTAAAATGTGAGGAAATATTAAATGATAAAAATATTGATGATATGCAAGTGCAGATGAAAGAAAAATTTATAAATAATCGTATTAAATCAGTTCAGAAGAAAATTAAAATTATGGATATGTTTATAGAAGAAAAAATTAAGACGTGCGATGTTTGGGGCATTATGAACGAAACTCATATTCAGAGTGTATTGTATGCCAATTATGGCAGTAGTTCGATTATTTATGAAAAATTTTATTTAGAACAATACACAAATATATTAAATTTATTAATATTAAACCAAAATAATACAAGTAAAGAAATCAAGGATATATTTGGTAGTGTTACGGCAGTAAAAGCAAAAATACAAGCAAAACGTAACGCAAAAGAACAGGTTAAATCATAGCATTTCCTTTAAAGGAACAGGTTATAATCATTAATTAGATCATGATTTGTGAAGTGGATATTATCTCGCTGCAGTGAATAGAAAAGGAATAATAATAAAACTAATAAAAATTGAAAGGAAGTAAGGTAAATTATGTGTAATGATATTAAAATGGTTGAAAGTGTAAAAATATTAAATTTGGAAGGTAGTAGTATATTAAAAAATAATTTATGTGGGAAGACTATAAATAAAATATATAATATAGTATTTAATCAATCTTTATTGCTAAACAAATTATATAAAATTGGGTTAGATATAAGCACAATGGATACTACAAGGGATATTATTAATGTTAAATTTTCTTATGGTTATGATATAGATGCAGAACAAATTAAAGAATTAGAACAAAAAATAGCAGATTTGAAAAAAGAAAAGAAGGAAAGTATTCATGGTGATAAATTATTTACAGATGTAAAAGGTAAAACTAAAATCATTAATCAACGTAGAAAAGAAAGAAAAATATTATCAGAACAAATTAAAGAATTAGAACAAAAAATAGCAGATTTAAAAATAACGAAAGAAAAAGTAAGAAAACAATTATATCAAAATGGATTTTTCTTAGATTTCTACAAAGTTAAAAAAGATGAAAATAAAAGAATTGTTAAAGATGATGAAGGAAATAAACAGTATGTATTAGACGAAAGAATAAATTATGTGTATTGGTTCAGAACAAGTGCTAAAGCTAGAATTGGAGAGGTATTCTTTATCAATGAAAAATTAGTAGATAAAATTAATAAATGGCAACAAATGGGTATTGAGTTTGATGTAGATGAAGATTGTAAATTGGTAGAGATGGAAGCATATAAAGCACTTACAGCTAGTAGCTTAGAGAGTTTAATTCAGATTAACCCTAGAACGGAAATATTAGTAATTAATGATTTAGAAAGTTATTCTGTACATAGTTGTAAGCTGATAAAAGTTAAAAATGATAAGTGTTATACAGAAGATAATAATAATTATGAGTTAAAGAATACACTATTTGATGGACAAGCATTAGCAGATTCTAGTTTATTTGTTGGAGATTTGAAGGGTAAAGGAATGGCACTATTAAGACAACATATGTTTAAGACTTGTGGGTTTAATACAAATATACAATCATTCTTCATGGACTACTGTGCAGAAAATGGACTAGATTATAATACGTTTACTATTAAAGATAGATATGGCAGAAATTTATTAGCTAAAAATATCAAACTAATAACAACGGAAAATAGCATGAAATGGGAAAAATTTAATGCAACTATGGAAGATTGGATTAAGGCAGTAGAAAATGATAATAATTTATTTGGAATAGTTAAAACAGAACATGAAAGCAAATATAATAATTTACAAAGAATGTCATATCAAATGTTAAATACTTTAGATATAAAAAAAGTTAATATAAATAATATTCTTAAAAACACATTAATTTATACGAATAACATGCGAAATAATATTGATGAATTTATTAAGTATTTAGATACTACAAAAAATGAAATGAATATTAATCAAATGCTTATAGATTTATATAATAGAAATAAAAATATAGTTGGTACAAAATTATTCAGAGATTATAAAAAATATCAGATAAGAGACTGGAAGGATAAACTAAAATCAGGAAAGTTACTTATAAATGGCGATAACTTAACTATCGTAGGCAATCCTTATATAATGTTATTACATGCAGTAGGACAAGTTAAACACACAAACAATGTATTAGATAGTAGCTTTACAGATAATAGTTTAGGACAAGGAAATACTTGTTATACTACTAGATTTGCAGAGGATGAGAAATTGGCTTGTTTTAGAAATCCACATAATGCACCTAATAATATTGTAATTGTAATTAATACTAAAAACGAAATAATGGACAAATATTTTAATTTTACAGATAATATCATAGCAGTTAATCTTATTAAAACAGATTTTCAAGACAGAGCCAATGGGAGTGACCAAGACTCAGACTTCATTTTAACAACTAATCAAGTTGATATAGTTAATTTTGCTAAATACACACAGAATAATTATCCAACTATTGTTAATTGTATTGAGCAAGATGAAAGACAATATAAAAATAATATGAAGAATATGGCAGATATAGATAATGCTTTAGCAAAAAGCAAAGCTGATATAGGAAAAACAAGTAATATGGCTCAAATAGCTTTATCATGGTATATGAATAGCAAAAACAAAGATTTGGCAGATATAGTATGTATTTGTTCGGTTTTAGCACAGGTAGCAATAGATAATGCCAAAAGAAAATATAATGTGAATTTACAAGAGCAAATTAATAATATTAAAAAATTAGATTGTATGCAAGTTAAAATTAATAAAAAAAATGCCTTACCAAGTTTTTGGAAGTATACATCAGATACATTTGATATAAACAAAGATATAGATAAATTACTAAAAGTAAATTGTTTTATGTGTCTATTGGAAGATAAAATTAATAAAATTAAAGACAGCAATCGAGTTGATAATGTAGACATTGTAAAGCTATTAGATAATAATATTACTAATAAATATAAATACGAGCAAATACAATCTATTTTAAGCAAGTATGCAGAATACACAAATAAGAAAAATTACTTAATGCAACAAATAAGTAAGACAGATAGTAAAGAAATAAAAAAGGATTTGATGGATAAAATTAATGAACTTACATCAGACTTTAAATGTAATATATTAAACTTAAAAATAAAGCAAGGAAATATGAAAATTTTAATTGATAAGTTTGCAAAACATGAAATAAATGCTGATTTAATTAATTTACTTTATCAGAACAATAAAGATATATTTTTAAGTATTTTTGTTATGGAAGATAAAAAGGGAGTAAAATAACAGTTAAAAAACCCTGTAATCTAGTGATACCAATGGTTACAGGGTTTTAATGAAAGTTACTCTGTGAAGGAAAGTAAATTTTTTATTTATTTTTCTTTAGGAGAGTTTAAGATGATAGGTATTTCTATTATTTTAAGAGTTAACTATAACATCTAGATGAGAAATAAGGGGTAGGAGAGGATATTTTATAATATCACCCCTTATTTTTATATAGAATGTACTATAAATCTTAAATATAACATACTTAACTAACAAATGTCAAGAATTTTTTTTTACACTGAATATTAAATTGGTATTATTACATTTATAATTAACTTCCATTTTGCTTATAACATAATAATTACTTTCTTTCATTTTTTATTAATTGGAGTTTGTACTCAGTCTACAAGCTCCTTTTAAAAAAATATTGAAAGCAGGCATAGTAATACGAATTTAATATTTAGATCCAAATTCATTTTTGGGATAAATATATTAAAAAAATAATAGTCGATGGGACTTTAAACAAACAGGCTTAAGCCTTAAGGAGATTTTATGAAAAAATTACAGAAAACAATCAATGAGATAATGGGCATTACAACAGAATTAACAGAAATGATGAATATCGAGGAAATATTCATCAAACTGTCAGATGGCAATATTATTATTATTGAAAGTGAAGATAGTACAGTTACTATTCCAATAGACCAAGATGAAAATGTACTAAGCAATACAGACGCAAAAAATGTATTACTATATTGCATAAATTATTTATACAACAATAATATTAAGCAATGTAAAAGGTACATAAGCACAAGCAAAACAATTTATAAAAACAAAATTGGTAAGTTGTCAAAATTAATGACTGCAAATGACGGAAAAATTGAAGCTGATATGTTTAATAAAGTGTTTACAGAATACACTAATTTAACTGCAGATATGGTTATTAGATACAATACAAACGCAGGGTATGAAGAAATGTTGTGCTTTTGCAACAGCTTGGTAAAATTATTTTTTGAGACATTAAATGTACTTTATAAAGATTGGAAACAAGAAGATATAGCAGAGTATGTTACAAAACATGGTTATAAATGTCAATTAAATAAAAATAAAACTGTACTTAGTATCAGTATTAAAAATGATGAAGAAGAAATGCTTGATACATTAAATGTAAACGTAAATAATTACAGCAAAAAGAATGACGTAATGAACATGATAATAATAAAAGAACAGGAATTAAGAAATAAGAAAAGTGAAGTAGCTTAATATTGGAAAAGGTTATAAAAGCGAGGTTTCATGAAGGGTATAAGTAAAATAAATCTTATACCCTTATATTATTTTTATTTTTGTATGATTTATTACATTATTACTCAAGTATATTATACTATATTGAATTTACAATGTCAACAAGAAAATAAAAATAAATTTTATAAATATTTAATAATAAAAAATAAGAAAGGAAGTAAGACAAATGGAAGAGATATTAAATTATAATAGTAAATTAAGACGAAATGAAGGGGTATATGCTATACATGTTGTAGATGCAGAAAGCGATACAAATTATGTTTATATTGGCAGTGGTTATTTAGGCGATAGATTAAGTGGCAATATAAGTAAACTAAAACGAAACGTGCACGATTGTAAAGTATTGCAAGAAAAATATAATCAGTTTCAAAATGTTAAGGTTGAAGTATTAGAAGTTTTAGGAAGAAGCGAAAATGAAACATTATTTGCCAGAGACATAGAGCAAGATTGGATAGATTATTATAGGCGAATAGATGGTTGTGTAGTATTAAATAAAAGAAGAACTTTTGTTAATAAAAAGCCTTATAGCTATAAGCTAACAGAAGACGATGTAAGAGAGATAAGAGCTTTATATAAGAATAGTAAGGTTTCTAAAGAAGATATAATAAAAGAGTATGGAATCAGCTATAGTCATTTGGGCAATATCATACATTATAGAAAATGGAAGGATGTGGTATAAATGATGGGATATATTTGTTTTATATGCATATTTTCAATTTTATTATTAATATTGTACAAGCTAAATCATTTGGAATTTAATAGATTATATAAAGATTGGATTAAGGAATTAGAAGAAAGAGATAAGAAGTAGGAAATTATATACGGTTATTATAAGGGTAGAATACATAACTTGCAATGGCAAGTAGATGTTAGAATAAAAATAAGAATATTAGAAGGAATTTGCTGAACTTTGTAGAAATTATAGTTATACAGTTAAAATGTAGGAAAGTAAATATAGATTGGCTGTAATGTATTAACTGTAAATTTCTACGAGGGGAGGTGGAAAAGATGAAAGATGTAACGTGTGAGTTAAAAAAACCTGATATAATGATATCAGAGCATGAAATAAAAATAAATGTGTTGACATCATTACTGATAGATAAAGGAATAATTACTGAAGATGAATTTAATGATGCAATAAAATTATTACTTGAACAAGTAGGAAGAAACTTATAGAAAAATTTTAAATAATAAATTTAAATGTAAAGAGGATATAAGATATGGAAAAGGAAAGAAAATGTATAGTATGTCAAGGTAAATTATTGAAAACAGTGAATGATAATGTAGTTTCTGTTATACCTACATATGATTCAAATTTTGTAACTGGAACTTACACTGATAAATATGTATGTACTGAATGTGGTTATATTCAAGAGTATTCAAAAAATCCTGAAGCCTTTACAGATGAAAGATACAGAAAAGTCAACGATGTAAATACGGCTTCAAAAAAGATGGTTTAATTAAATAACAATAACTGAGACAGCCTTTTAGACTGTCTTTTAGTTTTATGTAAAATCTTTATGTTGTATCATAAAACATATAAGAAAATAACAATATATTGTGAAATGGATAGTTGAATATACTGTATATTGTGATATAATACTTCTATAAGAAAAAAATAGGAGATGATAAATATAAAGAAAATCCAAAGTAAAAAAACAGTTTTAACTAAGCCACAAAAGAATTTAATATTGCAAAGTAGTATTTGTGACAGAGATAAGGAATTAAAAAGTGTACTAAATCTTTTTAAAGGTTCTATTAGTGTTTGTGATTTAGAATCTATAAAAACAAAATATAAAGATCAATACGATTTGCTTTCTAGTGCGGATGCTGTAAATGAAATGATTGAAGTGTCATCTAAAGAGTGGAGATCTAAGGAATATAAGGAGACAACTAATCAACCGTGTGAATTATGTGGTAATCCCCATTCTAAAGAAAAGTTTATCATATTAAATTTATTTAATCATAACGAAATGTTAGTTGGATCAAGTTGTATAAAAAAATTTCCTCATTTAGATAATAATTTATATAATATAACAACTGATGAATATGCAAAATTAATAAAGAGTCATCAAATAGATAAGATTGAACGAATAATTAACTTTGATAAAAGGTTTAATTGTGGTAATATTACGTTTAAAGAATGGAAAAATAAATATGATTCTTATGAAATTAGTCTACCAACAGATTATGATAAAGATTTTATAAACATTTTGAGGAAAAGTAAGAGTATTTATACGTCTTATGTTTCAAGAAAAATTTCCGAACTGGATCTAAATAAATTTACTGGTTGTTTGAAGGAATATGAATGGTTCGTTAAAAAATGTGAAAAATTCGTTCATGAAAATTCAACTGATAAATATATTTGCACTAAAAGTATAGAAAATTTTCTTATTAATACACCTGAACGTAAAGGAATACTGAACATGATAAAGGAAACAGCAAAAATCAGAAAAGATATGGCTAAATATGTATGTAAGAAGGAGTTTATTAAAAGGTTCGAAGATAGAATAATGGATATATTTAGTAAATATAATCTTGTTTTAAAACAAATAACAGATGAGATTATTCAGTTTGAATATAAATATAAAACATTTGATACTTTATTATTGCAGTGTTCTTTAAAAGAGTTCACAATGAAATTTTCTAATATTTTTTATGATATGAATGTTTTAAACAAAGGCGATATTTTTGATACGCTTTTTATTACAATAAATCGCTCCAATATAAATAGGTTCATAGAAATACTAAATCATATACTTAAAAATACAAAATATTATTTTTATATAGATTATGATATGTATGAAAGAGAGGAGATAGAACTTAGGACATCAAATACTAAAAAATTTACGACTATAGACATGGATATAATATATACTTTTAATAAAGTATTATATTTAGAAATGAATGAAAGTAAACAAATACTAATGGATTATATTAATAGTGTTAAAGTTTGGTCAAATACAAAAGATAAAGATAAATATGACATCGGAGCTATTGATAAAGTATGGAGTACTGATTCTTATTAAATATTATTGGTAATGGAAAGAATCCTAATTAATTGGATTCTTTTTTAATGCGTGAAATTAAATAGTAAAAAGTTAGTAAGATATAGGTTTAAGGTAGTTATAGAATAATGCAATGATATATCATTAAGATATAAATAATTAAGGTTATATAAGGTAATTGGAAGGTAGGTGATAAGGATGGCTGAAAAAGAGGTTAAAATAAGATATAAAAAATCTGATAAAGTCAAATTAAAGAAAGATGGAAGTCCATCATCTCAAGGTAAGCTTGGTGGACAACCAATGAAATTTTCTAGTCCAAAAGAAATGGAAGAAAAGATAAATGAATATTGGGATTGGGCAAAAGAAAAAGAGTTACATTACACGATGACAGGTCTTGCTGCTTATTTAGATATTGATTATCAAACTTTATTAAATTATGCAGAATGTGATAAGAATGGATGGTTAAGTAGTAAGACAGAGGAAGAAAGAAGACAGTATGTCGAGTTGATTAAAAGGGCGAAGCGATTTATGGTTATGTATTATGAGGAAAGACTATATGACCGTTCTAGTGCAACTGGTGGCATATTTGCTTTGAAAAATCTATGGGGATGGAAGGATAGACAAGAAGTCGTTAATGTGCAAGACAATAATATAAACATCGACTTAGAAGATATTAATAAAGAATTAGAAGAACTAGAGTAATCACTCTATTTAAAATCAAAATTTTATTGTTATTTTTTTACTTATAAACAGTTCGTTTAGAGTATAGTTTAGATGAACTATTTTGTAATGCTTACAAATACGATTAATACGTTAGTAAAATATTATAAAATAGTTCGTAAAATATAATTGACTTTAAACGAACACTTATGTATAATTATCTTATAATAAAGTATGAGGTGATTATATGGAAACATATTTTTATATAAGGGTTAGTAGTAAGGAACAAAATACAATAAGACAAGAAGTAAAGGCAAAAGAATTGAATATCAGTATGGATAATATTTACATTGAAAAAGTAAGTGGTAAGAATGTAACAGATAGACCAGTTTTACAAAAGTTAATGAGTAAACTAAAACAAGGTGATAAGGTAATAGTAGATAGCATAAGTAGGTTTGCTAGAAATACAAAAGACTTACTAGAACTTACAGAACAATTAAATTTTAAGGGTGTTATATTTGTTAGCTTAAAAGAAGCAATAGACACAACCACAAATACAGGTATGTTTATGTTAACAATCTTTGGAGCAGTGGCACAGCTAGAGAGAGATTATATAAAAGATAGACAAAGGGAAGGTATAGATATAGCAGTACAAGAAGGAAAATATAAAGGCAGAAAAGCGATTGATTATCCAAACAATTGGGATAAGTATTATAGTATGTATAAGGATAAGACTATAACAGCAGTGGACTGTATGAAGTTATTAGGATTAAAGAAAACCACATTCTACAAGTTAATAAAGCAATATGAAGATTAAAGAAGGTTAATATGTACCTTCTTTTTTAATGCAATGTAATAGGTGTATATGGGGGTAGCCTTCAAAATGGGGTGTATTCATATATTATATATATCAAAAATATATTTTTTCAAATTTTAAACTTAGGTGAAGGGAGGTAATTATAATTTCTAATGCTAATAATAAAGATTTAAATATAACTATATCGCCTAAAATTTTTAATAAAATATACTTGCCACAGCTACAAAACTATAATACACGTTTTAATATTTATTATGGTGGAGCTGGCTCGGGTAAAAGTAAATTCGTTGTACAAAAGCTTATATTAAAGTATCTTAGATTTGCTAATCGTAAATGTTTGGTAGTTCGTAAAGTTAGCAATACTCTACGTGATTCTATATTTCAAGAATTTAAAACTATTTTGGGAGATTGGAAAATTTATAGTCGTTGTGAAGTAAAGGAAACTCTATTAACTATAATTCTACCTAATGGAAGTCAATTTATATTTAAAGGACTTGATGACCCTGAAAAGATAAAATCAATTTCTGGCATTGATGATATTATAATAGAAGAATGTACAGAAATTGATTTAACAGACTTTAATCAATTAAATCTAAGATTAAGATCTAAAAATAAGTATAACCAAATTCATTGTATGTTCAATCCAATTTCTAAAAGTAATTGGGTATATAAAAAATGGTTTGAAAATGAATACAATGAAGAAAATACAATGATACTTAAAACTACATATAAAGATAATAAATTTCTTCCACAAGATTATATTAAGTCTTTAGAAGAAATGAAGGATACTGACCCAGCATATTACAGAATTTACGCACTAGGTGAATTTGCTAGTCTAGATAAATTAGTGTATACAAATTGGGAGGTACAACATTTTAATTGGGAAGAATTAATTAAGCAAGATGATAACATAGCTTTATTTGGATTAGATTTTGGGTATGTAAATGACCCAAGTGCTTTTATTGCAATAGTAGTTAATAAATCTAAAAAGTTAATATATGTATTTGATGAAATGTATAAAAAGGGATTGTTAAATAATGAAATTGCTAAAGAACTTATTAGTAAAGGCTATAGCAAAGAAGTAATAACATGTGACAGTGCAGAACAAAAGAGTATAGAAGAGTTAAGGCAACATGGATTAAGAAGGGCAAAAGGTGCTAGGAAGGGTAGGGATAGTATTATAAACGGAATACAATTAATACACCAATACAAGCTAATAATACATCCTAATTGCATTAATATACAAGAAGAATTAAAGAATTATACTTGGCAAAAGGACAAATTAACTAAGGAATATATTAATAAGCCAATAGATAACTTTAATCATTTACTAGATGCGTTAAGATATGCTACAGAGGATTTACAAAAAGCTAAACATAAAATTAGTACAATGAAAATAGCAGGAATATAAAAAGGAAGGAGTGATAAATTTGATAGATAATAAAAAAATAGTAATGGATATACAAGACACAGATATTACAGTAGATTTAATAGAAAAACTATTAGATATACATACACCTATAGTTTCTAATCGTTTTAAAATATTAGATAACTATTACAAAGGTAAGCATGATATATTAAATAGACAGATTGCAGATAAAGATAAGCCTAATAACAAACCAATTACAAATTTCTGTAGTTATATTACAGATACATTGACAGGTTTCTTTGTAGGTAAGCCAGTAAGTTATTATAGTAATAATAAAGAATATCTTAATATATTAACAGAAATATTTGAATTAAACGATGAACAGGCCAAAAATCACGATTTAGCACATAAGGCTAGTATAAAAGGGCAGAGTTTTGAACTTGTATATTTAGATGAAGATGGTTTAATAAATTTTGATACATTAGATACAGATTCTGTAATAATGGTTTATGACAGTACAGTTAAAAATAATGTTAATATGGCTATAAGATATTATACAATACACAACTATTTAAATAATACAGATACAATTAATATTGATGTATACACTAAAACTAATATATATCATTATGTGAAAGAAGATAAAAATATTACATTTATTAATACAGAAGAACATTATTTTAAGGAAGTACCAATCGTAGAATACAGTAATAATCGTTACAGAATGAGTGATTTTGAACAGATTATAACTTTAAATGATATGTACAATAAAAATATAGCAGATATTGCAAACGATATAGAATACTTTAGTAATGCTTATTTAGCATTAAGTCAAGCAGAAGGAACGAATGGAGATGATATTAAAGCAATTAATCAAAATCGCGTTATCATACTACCTAATGGTGGGGATGCTAAATTCTTAACTAAACAATTGAATGATGCAGTAGTAAATAACCATAGAAATAACCTTTCTGATGATATACATAAAGTTAGTTATGTGCCTGATTTAAGTAAAGAAATTAATGCTAATGTTAGTGGTACTGCTTTAAAGACTAAAATGTTCACTACAACAGATATTCTAGTTTCTAAAGAACGTAAATTCAAGAAAGCTATTCAGAAACGTATTAGATTAATAACTAATATTCTTAATTTAAAAGGTAATGACTTTGATCCAAACGATATTAAAATAAACTTCCATTACAATTTACCGAGTGAGTTATTTGGTGACGCTGATAGTATTAGTAAGATGGGTACAATATTATCTCAAAGAACTATGTTACAAAATATTGGAATCGAGGATATAGACGAGGAAATAGAACAGATTAAAAAGGAACAGGAAAGCACATTTGATTTAGATACTATACAAGATACTGAATTAAAAATTAATAGTAATGGTTATGCAGAACATAAACATAGTGGTGATTCGGATGAATAACTTTGAATATTGGCAACAGAGACAAATTAAAATGATTAATTCTATTGATAAATTTACAGATAAACAGATAAGACAACAGTTGCTAGTAGAATATAAACGCAGTTTAAATGATATGTATTCTGTTACAGATGAACTATTCAGGAAGTATAGCACAAATGGCGAGTTATCTTTGAGTGAACTATACAAATATAATAGGTATAAAAAACTACAAGATGAAATTAAAAATATTATGTATGATTTAGGCAAAACTGAAAATAACTTTACTGATAAACATTTACTAGAGACTTACAATAATACAATAGATTTTAATATTAGTGAGTTAAATAAGCAAGGTATTAATATTAATGTTAAAAGCTTTGCAATACCAGTCAAGCAAGTAGAAAAATCACTAAGTTATCCTTGGAGTGGGGCAGATTACAGTTCTAGGATTTGGGATAATAAAAATAAGTTAGTAAAAAATTTACAACAAACTATTACACAGGGCATAATACAAGGTAAAAGTAATACTAATATGGCTAAAGATTTAAAAGGTGTAATGGATAAAGGAGCATATGAGTGTAGACGTCTAGTTAGAACAGAAACAATGCACATAGTAAACAGTGCTACACATGACAGTTATAGTAAAGTTGGAATAGAAAAGGTACAAATACTAATAGAAAATGATGAACGCACTTGTGATGAATGTATGGAATATGATGGAGTAATATTTAATATTGATGAAGCTCCTACGTTGCCAATTCATGCAAATTGTCGTTGTTGTTTAATAGCAGTAATTGAATAAAATAATAATCAAAGACTTAATTTATAGGTCTTATTTTTATGTCTTTTTACTTGTTGTAGACTGTAAAGAATAATATGGATGTTAAAATACAGTCATACGGACTTTAAACGGAAAGGAAAGAAATTATGGATAACATAGATACAAATATAGATACAACTAATACACAAGAATCTAGTGCAGTAGATTCTAAAGCAACACAGGAAGCTACTAATACCAACGTTGGAACAAATGGAACAAATGTAACAAATGGAACAAAGGATACACAAGAAAAAACTATTACAATGACACAAGAAGAATTAGATAAAATTATTACTAAAAGGCTTGAACGTGAAAGGGTTAAATTAGAAACAGAAAAGCAAGAAGCAGAAAAATTAGCAAAAATGAGTGCAGAAGAAAAAGCAAAATTTGAATTAGATAAACAGAAATCTGATTTTGAGAAAGAAAGACAGCAATTCCTACAACAGAAAATGGAATTAGAGATTACTAAACAATTAAATACAGAGGGGTTACCTTCTAATTTTGCAAAATATTTAATGGCTAATGAAGCTGAAACAGCTATGGCTAACATTAAAGAATTTAAAACTTTATGGACTAGTGCTTTAGAAATGGAAGTCAATAAAAGGCTTACAGGTAGTACACCAAAATCAGGTGGCAGTGCTACAATGGCATATTCTATAGAGGATTTAAAAGGAATGAGTATTGAAGATATTAACAAGAATTGGAACAAAATTAAGTAATTATTAAAAACTAAAAAACAAAAAAAGGATGGTAATTTATTATGGCAACAAGTACATTTATTAAAAATTTATGGGAAGCAAGAATTATAGCAAATTTTCATGAGGTGTCATTTGCAGACGCAGTAAGCACTAAACCTACAAAGGTAGATGGTAAAGTAATTTATTTTAACAGACCAACTGCAGGAGTAAGTAAGGATTATACAGGAACAATAGCATGGGATAAAGTAGTAGGCACACAATTAAGTTTAACTATGGATAAGCAGAAATATTTTGCAACCACTATGGATGATGTAGATGCAGTACAAGGAAATCCACAGGCACTTGACGCACAAGTACAGGAAGAATCTGCAGTTATGGCAGAGCAAGTAGACACAGATTTACTTAATGCATTGGTTACAGGAGTTAAGGCTTCTAATTATCCTTCAAAGGCAACAGCAGTAGCATTGACTAAAACAAATACCTATGATGAAATAGTTAATTTAGGAGTATTGCTAGGTAAATCTAAAGTACCAATGTCAGATAGATTTATATTTGTAAACAGTGAGATTGTTGGTTTGCTATGTAAAGATGATAGATTTACTAAAAATGTAGAAGTATTGGCTAATGGCATTGTAAGTAATGCTAAAATAAATGGTGCTACTGTAGTTATTACAGAATCAGTTCCAACTGGTAAAATAGTAATGGCACACAGAAGTGCAATTGGTTATGGTAAGCAATTAGATAATGTAGAAGCACTAAGACTAGAGAGTGCTTTTGCAGATGGTGTAAGAGGTTTAATATCTTATGGTTGTACAGCATTGAAACCTGAAGGCATAGCAGTATTGAATTATACAGTAGGAGCATAATAAGGAAGGGTTTATCCCTTCCCTTTTTATTAAGAAAGAAGGGGTAAATAAATGTTAGAAAATATTAAAATATTATTAAATCTAAAAGATACCAAGCAAGATGTTTTACTGAATTTGCTAATAGATAATATTAAACAAAAAATATTAAATTATACCGGCTTAATTACTATTCCAACTGAATTAGAGTATATAGTAATGGAGTTAACAATTATAAGATATAGAAAGCTAGGTTTAGAACATACTACAGGACAAAGTATGGGTGGTACAAATATAACTATTTATACAGAAGATATTCCACAAGAGTATAAAGAACAATTAGATAAATTTACATCTTCAGCTTCTAAAGGCAAGGTGAGGTTTTTATAATGGATATTGAATTAAGTGGATTTGATGAAGTTAGTAAAAACCTAGAAAATGCTAGCGATGAATTAATGGAAAAAATTATGAAAAACTTTACTAAGGCAATGATACAGGTAGAAAGAGATGTAAAAATAAATTGTCCAGTTGATGAAGGAAGATTACGTGCTTCTATAACCCATGAAGTTGAAAATACTGATGAAGTGATAGAAGGTGCAATATTTACTAATGTAGAGTATGCTCCTTTCGTAGAAATGGGAACTGGTATCTATGCAGAAAATGGAAGACAGACACCATGGTATTATCAGGACAAAAATGGTAATACTGTAAAAACAGTAGGACAAAATGGTAAACATTTTATGCAGGATGCAGCAGATAAAAATAAAGATAAATTACTAGAAATAATAAAGGATGGTGTTATATAAATGTTAGAAAACACAGTGGTTAAAATGCTAAACACTGATACTTTTATAAATGCTAACATTAGTATTTATCCTTTGTTTGACGTGCAATCTACTAATATAGAAGATTATATAACATATCAGGAAACGATTATTAATGGTGGTTTTATTAAGCAAAGCAGACTTGAGTTAAGGATTATCACAAGAGATGAAACTGTAAGGCAAAAATTAGAAAAAGCTATATTAGCTTTATTTGACAAAGAAGAGTATGATACAGGATTTATCGATGAAGAAAATAAAATTAATATATTAACAAGCCAATTAATTGGTGGGGGTAACATGAGTTATAGCAATGTAAAAAAGATAGAACAAATATTTATATTTAACGTTAAATACAAACAATTAATTTAAATTTGAAAGGAAAAAGGTGATATAAATGGCAGTAAGCAATGATGAAGTAATATTGGGTAGTGGTAAATTATATTTAATGGCTTATACGACAGGTGAGATGCCTACAGACCTTCTATTAGAAGTGCCTACAAATTCTGTAGGAAGAATAAAAGGTGGGGCAAGTCTTGAGTATAAACCGACAGAATATGCAGTAGAAGATGATGATGGACAAGTAGTTAAAAGATTTATAACCAAGGAAGAAGTAACATTTAAAAGTGGTATTCTAACATGGGCATTGGAAAATATTGAAAAATTAACACCTGCAAAAATATCTACAACAGAAAAAGAAAAAATATTAAAAATTGGTGGTAGTAAATCTTTAGTAAATTATGCTTTAAGATTTGTGCATACTAAAGATAATGGCAAGAAATTAAGAATAACTATGGTTGCAACGGCTGGAAATGGATTTGTATTAAAATTTGAAGGTGCTAAAGAAACTACAATAGATGCAGAATTTAAAGCAGTAAGTCAAGCAACAGGAACACTAGTAGAAATTAAAGAAGAACTATAAACAAAAGAAGGAGTGACGAGGAATGGTATTAGATTTAACAGTATTTAATCAAGAAACTTTTGACATAAAGTTTTCTGAAACAGAAACATTACATATAAAAAAGGCTGATGAAGAACTAGCTATTAAATTAGTAGCATATAGCATGGATAGTGCAGATACAGATATTAAAGATGTTATTAATAATGTAAATATTCTTATAAAAGAGATACTAAATCACAACACAGATAACAAAAAATTTACTAAGGCTGACATAGATAAAATGCAATTTAATGTTAAAATTGAAATACTAAGACAATATACAGAATTTATTTACAATATACAGAATAACCCAAACTAGCCATCCCCATTGTTCCTTCTATTGGTGAAGATAGTGGGGGTTTTAATTATTTAGAGTATGTAATGTATAGAATAAGAATGGTAGTTAAATATACTAATTCTACACAAGAACAGGTATTAAAAATGCCATGTGATTTATTCCAAGCAAACTTTAAATATGCTTTTATAGAAGATAAAATGAGTACAGAAGAAGGAAGAGAGTATTTAAAGAAAGCAGAAAGATTAAAAGTTACAGAGCTTGATTACAAAAAAATTAGAAAAATTAAAGGATATAAGGCTGAATAGTTTTATATCCTTTTTTTTAGAAAGGAGGTACATATATATGGCGATAATGGACTTAGGTGCATTAGGTTTAAAATTCTTAATTGATAAAACCAATTGGGGTAAGGGTTTTAAAGAAGCTGACGAAGACATAGAAAAACATGACTCGAAATGGAAGAGTTTTGCTAGCAATATGAGTGGCAAAATAAAAGGTGCTTGTATTGGTGCAGTTGCAGGAATAGGAACAGCAGTTGGTGCAATGGCATTAGAAGGTGCAAAAAATTTAGTTGGACTTGAAGATAATATGGCTAAATTTCAGTCTGCTACAGGAATGACTGCAGAAGAAACGGAAAAAGTACGTAAAACTGTAATGGAATTATATAAAGTTAATGAAGATAGTTATGAAGATATTGCAAAAACTGCAGAAGCACTACACAACAACATGGGGATGACAAGTGCAGACATTGATAAATATATGCAAAACTTTATGAATTATGCAAAAGTTACAGGACAAGCAAACGACGAAGCGGTTGGTGCAATTGATGATTTAGGCGATGCTTGGGGAATGACAACAGAAGAATCCGTAAGTGCTATGGATAAATTGCTAGTATTAAATCAAGATTATGGAATGAGTGTACAAGATAGTCAAAACGCATTAACTAAAATGGCTCCTGCATTACAATCTGCTAATATGAGTTTTGATGAAGGTACTGCATACATGGCAATGTTTGCACAAACTGGTATTGATGCAAGTACAGCAAGTACAGCATTTACCAAAGCATTGCAAAAAGTTAAAAGTCCTGATGAATTGCAAAAATTAATAAAAGATATACAGGATACTAAAGACCCAATGGAAGCATCTGCAAAAGCATCTGAACTGTTTGGAAGCAAAGCAGGTGTACAAATGGCACAGGCTTTAAGAGAATCTGATGTAGATATACAGAAATTTACTAAAAGCATGAATGAAACTACAGGTGCAGTAGATAAAGCAAGTGATGCTTACGATGGTAGTTTAAAGACACAATTATCACTTATGAAAAAACAACTGCAAGGATTATTTACAGATTTGGGCGAGAAATTAATGCCAGTAATTAAAAGTGTGGTAACATGGACACAACAGCATATGCCACAAATACAAGCAGTTTTTAGCACAGTATTTACATTTGTTGGAGATATACTAGGTAAAGCTATAGATGTTATAGGTAAAGTAATTAAGAGTATACAAGAATTTTACATTAAAAACAAGGCTACGTTTGACAAGGTTGGAGATATATTTAAATTACTTTATAAAAACATAAAAGAAATTATGGATAAAGTATGGGGTATAATCTCTAAAATATGGAAAATGATATCTGACTTTATGGATAAACATGGCACAAAAATAATGAAAATAGTAAGCACGGCTTTTGACTTTATAAAGAAATATATAGGTGATGTAATGGAAGTTATAAAAGCTATTATTGATACTGTTATGGCTATCTTAAGTGGAGATTGGGATAAGGCATGGGATGGAGTTAAAAAAATAGTATCTAAGGTATGGGATACTATAAAAGACTTAATTAAAGGTGCTTTAAAACTAATAGGAGATATTATAGCAGGAGTAGGCTCCATGTTATGGGATGTTGCTAAAACAGCATTTAATAAAATATGGGATGCAATTAAATGGGTATTTGAGCAATTATTAGATTGGCTTAAAGAAATAATTAGTGTACCAGTAGATATTATTACAGGAATTGGAAGCTCATTGTATGATGCAGGTAAGGCAATATTTACTAGTTTATGGGATGGTATAAAAGACATTTGGAAAAACATTAAAAAATGGGTACAGGATAAAGTAGATTGGCTTGTAAGTAAATTAAAATTTTGGGAAGACGGAAATAAAAAAATGGATAAGGATGATGGCAAAGATGATGGAAGTCACTACAATGGCTTAAACTATGTTCCGTATGATGGCTATAAAGCTAGACTACACAAAGGCGAGATGGTATTAAAAGAAGATGAAGCAGTGGTATACAGAAACGGTCAAGGTGGCAAAGGTGGTTTTACACAAAATGTAACAATAAATAGTCCTAAAGCTTTATCTCCAAGCGAGATAGCAAGACAAAATAAATATGCTTTACAACAATTTGCAACACAATTTTAAGGAGGTGTGGAATTGTGAAAACTTTAATATATAGAAATTGTAAAGGTATGGCAATAACAATTACTAATTCCATGCCTTTTGTATTACAAAAATTAGAAATATCAAATGGAATTAATATAAATACTGTAAAAGGTATAAAGCAGAATGGAAACACATATTTAAATAACAGTTTAGATAATAAAGATATAAACATAGACATAACAATAACAGCTAATACTTTAGTAGAATTAGAAGAATTAAAGAGCCGATTATATAAAGTATTTAATCCCAAACTAGGTTTAGGAGAGTTAATCTACATAGATAATTTTAAGCAACGTAAAATTAAATGTATGGTTGCTACAATGCCTATTCCTGAATTTTATGGCAACAATAGTTTTGCAAAATGTACTATAAATCTTATAGCATTTAATCCATTTTTTACCGATTTACTTGAGCATAGAATAGATTTATCAACGATGAAATTTGATGATGCTTTTCATTTTCCATTAAACATTGATGAAGCAACAAAAGGTGTACATTTTGGATATAAAGAAACAAGTACCACAGATGTATCTAATTGTTATAATGCAGGTGATATTACTACACCAGTAAAAGTTATATTTAAAAGCTATGGTACAGTTGTTAATCCAAAAATTACAAATACTACAACAAATGAATTTATAAAATTAAATAAAACTTTGACACAAGATGAAACAATAGAAATAACAACAGACTATGGAAATAAAAAGGTAACAAGTACAGTAAATAATACTACTACTAATGCATTTAATCTTATAGATTTATCCAGTACATTTATGGAATTAGAAAATGGAGATAATCTATTTAAGTTTGAAGCTGATACAGGAAGTAAAGATTTAGAGTGCTACATTTATTATTATAATCGTTATTTGGGGGTGTAGGGCATGGAGTTATATGTATTTAATCCACAATATGAATTTGTAGGCATCATAGAGGGATATTCTAGTTTTAGATGGATTAGAAGGTTTTATAATTGTGGTGAGTTTGAATTACACATTCCAATTAACACTAGAAATTTAGAGTTATTAGTAGAAGATAACTTAATATTAAAAAACGATGATACAGAAGTAGCAATAATTACAAGCAGGCAATTAAAATTAAATACAAATGGTATGCAAGAACTAACTATTCATGGAAGATTTATGAAGTATATTTTTAATCGTAGAATTATATGGGATACAGTAAATTACAATAATAATTTAACAGAGTTAATTATGATAGAACTAGTTAATAAAAATGTTATTAATCCAACAAATGTAAACAGAAAAATTCAAAATATTCAGTTAGGGGTAGTTAACAACTTTACTGATACTTTAAGTAAGCAAATAAGTTATAAAGATTTATTAGATAGTCTGTTCGATATAACAACAATAAGTAATATATCTTTTAAATTAGATTTTAATATTAATGATAAAAAGTTATATTTTAATACATTTAAAGGGTTAGACAGAACAGTAGGACAAAATACTAATATTAGAGCAATATTTAGCACAGAATTTGACAATATTCTAGAGCAAGAATATACAGATAGTAATGAAAATTTTAAAAATACTGTATTAATAGCAGGTGAAGGACAAGGCACACAAAGAAAAAAAGTAGTTGTCGGTGAGGACAATAGTGGCATAGCAAGGAAGGAAATGTTTATAGATGCAAGAGACATACAGAGCGATAATACAGATGTTACGTTGACACAAGAACAATATAACAATATATTAATAACGAAAGGTGTTGAAGCTTTAAAGCAATGTACAGATAATTATAGTTTTAACAGTGTTATAAATACAAACCAAACAAATTTAACGTATAAAAAAGATTATGATTTAGGGGATATTGTAACGTGTGTTAATACAGATTGGGGATTGCAAGTAGATACAAGGATTACAGAAATAGAAGAAGTGTATGAAAATGGTACAATACAAATTAATGTTGTTTTTGGAAATGAATTACCAACATTAATAGATAAACTTAAGTTTAAATTAAAAAATTAATATGAAAGGAAGATGATAAATATGGCAGAAAAAAGTGGTTTCTTTAATGCTAAAAAGCTTACAGATGGTAGCTATGACCGTACCTATATGGCAGAAGATTTTGGTATGTTTTTTAAGAATACACTGTCTAATGGTGTATTTTTGTGTGACGATAACAATGCTTTACAAGTTACATCAAGTGGCACAAACATGGCAGTAAATGTAGCATTGGGGAATGGACACATAAATGGACACATGTACACTAATACTACAAGCATGAGTATTACATTAGCAAATGCAGACCCAACTTTAGACAGAATAGATAGAGTAGTTTTGCAGTTAAGTGAGACCAACAGAGAGATAAAAATTGTAGTAAAGCAAGGCGCTTATAGTAGTGTAGCAGTTGCTCCTACTCTTACACAAAATGCAGACGTGTGGGAAATAGGACTAGCAGATATTTATATAGCAAGGGGTATTGCATGGGTAAGTACAAGTAGAAATATTAAAGATTTAAGGGAAGCAGTAAAAACACTTAATCAAGCAGTAGATATGCAAGATATTTATAACCAATACCATGATGCTTTGGAACAACTTAAAAATCAGAACGGAGATTTACTGGCATTGGTACAGAGGGTTTACAATTTAGAAGCTAGAACAAGATGTTTGTTGAGTTCTGCAGAACCTACACCCACAACAGCTGAACCCAATGTGTTTTACTTCATACCAGAGGTGATATAAATGGCTATAATGTATAAAGATGGCGATAAAATGTGTAAAATTGCTAAAATAATGTATTTAGATACGGCTACTAATACAATTAAAACTATGACAAGTTGCAAGGGATTAGTAGATGGGGTTGTGAGGGAGTTTTTACCACAACAAAGTCCAATAAATCCAATTTGGAGTGAAGGGTATGTAATGGAACATCAGTGTGTAAGTTGTATGGGATATAGCATTGGTAGTGATATATTTTATGTAGAAGGGAAAAGTACAAGTGAGATAGGTGCTTTTTATATGTATAACACAATAAATAATAGTAGGACATCTATTGGTAGTTGTTCTGTAGCTTTGTCATATTCAGCACATACATTGTTAGGAAATGAATTTGTTATGTATGGCGGACAGAATTATGGTGCTACACAAAGATTTTATCAAAAGTATAATTTGGATACAAAAAAATGGACTTCAGCAGATACACTAACTATTGCTAAACAAGAGGGTACGGCACAAGCTTACAATGGTTTAGTTTATATTTTTGGTGGCTACAATATATCACAAAAATTAACCTTTAACACATTGGATATATTTAACCCAATCAGCAATACGGTTAGTGCTGGTGCTACAATGCCACAAGCAAGACGTAACATGAAATCTGTAATAATAGACAGTAAGGTCTATATGTTTGGCGGTGGATTTAATACAATTTTAACATATGATATTTTAACACAAACATACAACGAAATATCAACTTTACCTAACAATGCCGTAAATTGCGATGGTTGTGTGGTTGTAAATAATAAAATATATGTATTAATAAATGGCGATGTATATATTTATAACCATGTAAACAATACGTTTAGTGACATAATTACAACAATGCCGATTAAACACAATAAAGATACTTTTATGATTAATTGTGAAAATAAAATATACTTTTTAGGTGGGCAATTAGCAGATGGTACAAGAGTTAATAAGATAAGTATTTTAACATTATAAATTACTAATAACAAAATAGGCAATAAATCTGATTACTTAATTAGTAGTCTTTTTTATTGCCTTAAAACTAAAACAAAAAACTTAAAAACTTAAAAAAGGAGTGACAATTATGGACACAAATGCAATTACAACTTTAATATCAAACTTAGGGTTCCCAATCGTACTAGTTTTGGGTTGTATGTACTTCATGTACAAGAAAGATCAACAGCAGCGTGAGGATAATAACAAACGTGAGGACAGGCTATATAGTCAATTAGATAACTTTTCTAAAACTATGGAAAACTTCAACAAAACTCTTACATCAATAGATACGAGATTATCACAGCTTGAAAGCAAAGATAAATAACATATAAGGCTAGAATTAATTTTCTAGTCTTTTTGTTCACAAAATAAAATTGAGGTGATAAATAATGGGAATTAAAACAGTATGTTTAGATTATGGACATTGTTTGAATGGTGCAGACACAGGTGCTAGAAGTCAATATGGTAAAGAAGAAGAGTTAACAAGGTTAGTGGGTAGAAAAGTTAGAAGCATACTAACTAGTCAAGGAATACAAGTTATAGAAACAGTTTATAATAATACCTTTAACAGTGTAAAAGACAGTTTAAATCATAGATGTAATGTTGCTAATCAATATAATGTAGATTTATTTATATCAATACATTTTAACTGTTATAATGGACAAGCTTATGGTACAGAAGTATTCACAAATAATGGTGCTAAATTACCTATAGCTGAAAGAATATTAAATAGTATTGTTAGTTTAGGATTTACTAATCGTGGTATTAAAGATGGACACAATTTAGCAGTAGTTAGAAATACAAATATGACATCAATGCTAATAGAATGTTGCTTTATTGATAATAAGGATGATATGAGTATATTTAATGTAGATGCTATGGCTAAAGCTATTGCCGAAGGAATATTGGGTAGGAAACTTACTGTTAATGCAGATAAAGAAATACATAATAATGTTAATACAAATAATACAACTAATAAAAGCAATGTAAGTAATAATAAATAACTAGACACTCAAGCTATAATACAACAATTGTATAATATTACTTGCAGTTTAAATCAATATGCAAGTACACATACAGATAATGCAAATGTATTAAATAATATAAAAGCTTTACAAGGAGTTATGGATTATATTAAAAGTAAGAAATTGCTTGTGATAGTATAAAATAAGAGGGTATTCTTAATTGAATATCCTCATTTTTTTGTTAATTTTCGTTAATTTTTAAAAAAGGGGTTGAAGTATTAATGTCAAAGTTTTATAATAGTTATAATAAAACACCAACTAATATTTAGGTACAAAAACCAATAAATATTACTATTTTTTTTGATTTTATTCTATTGATTAATTAACTAAAACCATTGGAATTGCTAGATTCTCTAAATAAGTTTAATCTTATAATTCAGAGTTTATTGCAATCGTAGCAGATAAACTTAGAATGGAAAATAAGGTCTCATAAACAAAGCCCTCTTATCATAGATTATATATATATCTATATAAGGGGGTTTTGTCTTTGGAATCATGTTGTGAAGTTAAAAGTGGTTTTCAAAGAATAAAAAGTCATATTCTTAAAAATATAAATTTGTATATCATCAGTTTCCTTTTTGTAACCATGGGTATAATAATCGGTGCCATCAGTGTGAAACACATGACCATGGAAGATAGGCAGTATGCCTTAAACTGGATAAGTGAATCCATTAATTCTCCTCAGGTCGAAACTGTAAAAAAAATAGACATTCTTATAGTAAGCATAAAAAACTACATACCTATGATACTGTGCATATGGTTTCTTGGGCTTACGGTGGTGGGATCTCCTTTTGTATTAATTTGCAATATAATTAAAGGTTACAGTTTGGGCTATAGTTTCTTTTTCATGGTGAGCAATTTCGGAAGACTTGGGGTATTGGTGGGTTTTGGCGCCGTTGTAATGCAAAATTTATTTTATATACCTGGTATTATGGAGATTTCTGTGAATTCTATGGACTTTTCTTTAAAAATTATACGGGAGAAGAATGAAAAAGTGAGTTTTGAAAAAATATTAAGGTATTCTTTTCGTGTATTATTTATGTGCTTTTTCATGTTATTTGGATCTTTAATTGAGACATTTCTAACTCCTCAGATTCTAAAGCTACTACTGCCATACTTATAGGGGTGTTTCAAAAAAATGTAATATTATTTTCCATCAAATTCATAATTAAATCTTCGCCAATTAGTGATAATCCTGCCGATTTTGGTAAAAATATAAGTGAAATTCAAAATAGGAGGAGTAAAGATGAAAAACAAAAGATTATCTATTGCAATCGTCACCATGGCAATGTTATTAAATATTATTTTCCCATGTGTGTGTGCTTATGCAAAACCAGCAAAAAGCATAGAAAAACAAAATAAAAGCCTGGACGTGGAAGCGAGATCAAGCTTATTAATAGAGCCAACTACAGGAAAGATTCTATTTGAGAAAAATAAAGATGAACAATACGCCCCAGCATCTGTTACAAAGATCATGACAATGCTTTTAACTATGGAGGCTGTAGACAGTGGTAGGATTTCTTTAAAAGACAAGGTCACAGTTAGCGAAAATGCAAAAAAAATGGGTGGCAGTACCATGCTGTTGGATACAGGAGAAGTTAGAACTGTAGAAGAGCTGATAAAGGGTGTTGCCATAGCATCGGGCAATGATGCTGCTGTAGCTTTAGGAGAGTATTTAGCTGGAAGTGAAGATGCCTTTGTTGAGTTGATGAATAAAAGAGCTGAAGAGTTAAAAATGACAAAGACCACATTTAAGAATTGCACTGGTCTCCCAGTTAGTGGACATTTGTCCACTGCTAACGACATATCCCTTATGTCCCTAGAGTTATTAAAACATCCTGATATACTAAAGTACACAGGAACTTATATGGAAACAATATCAGAAAACAGATTGGCTCCCATTGAACTTGTAAACCATAATAAACTGGTGAGATTTTTCCCAGGTTGTGATGGTCTTAAAACGGGATTTACTAATGAAGCTATGTACTGTATATCTGCCACAGCAGTAAAAAATAACGTGAGAATGCTATCCGTAATCATGGGAGCGCCTACATACAAGATTAGGAATAGGGATGCCTCTTCACTTATGAACTATGGATTTTCTAGATTTGAAAATAAAAATATAATAAAAAAAGATTGTGAAGTTGAAAAAATAGTGTTAGATAAAAAGGGCGAAAAGTTCATGATGGCCATGGCAAAAAAAGATTTTAATTTAACAGTTGAAAGAGGCACAGAATCAAAGATAGAAAAGAAAGTTGAATTGATTGATAAAAAACACTTTAAAAAGGGAGAAGAAATAGGTGTATGTAAAATATACGTAAATGATAAGTTGTGTGGGGAAGTAAAGGTTTACTCTGATAGAGAAATAAAAATTGGAAGCTTCTTTACAAATTTAAAGGAAAACATAACAAAGATATTTAACCATTCAATATAATATTATAAAATTAAAACACTGTGAATTGGAACATAAGAATTCATGGTGTTTTTTAATGGTTTCTGTTTTAAATTTACATGTCAAAATGATATAATGATAAGTGAGTATTTAAGTTAATGTTGTGTAGGAGTGTAAAATGTCGATAAATATAAAAGTAGAAAATTTTGAAGGACCTTTTGATCTATTACTTCATCTTATAAAAAAAAATGAGATGAGCATATACAATGTAAATCTAAGTGAAATTACAAATCAATATATGGAATATTTAAATAAGATGCAAGAACTGGATTTGGATATTGCTTCTGAATTCATTGTTATAGCAGCAACACTGCTTGAAGTTAAATCTAAAGCATTGTTGCCAAAGCCAACAAAAGAGGAAACCTCTGAAGAGGAAAACAATATATCACAGGAAGACTTGATTACAAAACTTTTGGAATACAATAAGTTCAAATACGTGGCTGGCTTTCTCCATGATAGAGAAGATTTTGGTTCTGGTATGGTGTATGCAAAGTTGCCGGAGATAATAGAAGATAAGGAAGAAGTGAACTTATCTGAGTTATTAAAAAATACTACCTTAGTATGGCTATACAATCTTTATTCAAAACTTATGAAGTTATACTATTCTAAAAAAAATGACAATGAAATACCTAAGCAAGTTTCTTTGGATGTTTATAGGATAGAAGATAAGATGGAAGAACTTAAAAATGTGTTTTCTCAAAAAAAGAGTTCTTTGTTTTCCGATGTGATAATTCAGTGTAACAGCAGAATAGAAGTAATTGTTACATTTTTGGCAGTGTTGGAGCTTATAAGATTAAATCAATTAAAAGTTGTTCAGGAGAGCAATTACTCCGATATATATATGGAAAGTAGGGTATAGTGTGGAAAATTTTAATGAAAACAATTCAAGATATTATTCAATTATAGAATCACTGCTTTTTGTCAGTGGAAATCCTTTAAAGCTTAGCGATATAGCTTCAACTTTAGAATGTAGCACAGATTTTGTACACAGTGTAATGGTTGAAATGGATGAGTTATACAAAAGGGAAGATAGGGGTATTCAACTTTATCGTCTCAATGACACATATCAATTGGTGACTAAAAAAGAGAACAGTACATATATACAACGGCTTCTTAAAATTAATACAAGGCAATCTCTATCTCAGGCGTCACTGGAGGTCCTTGCTATAATAGCTTACAAGCAACCTATTACAAGGGTAGAAATAGAAGAGATCCGTGGAGTAAAGTGTGATAGAGTCATAACAAATCTAACGGAAAAAGGGCTTATAAAAGAGATTGGGAGAAAAGATATAATAGGCAGGCCTATATTGTACAGTACCACGGAAGAGTTTTTAAGGTACTTCCAACTGCAAGATCTAAAGCAGCTTCCGAATATAGAGCAAATGACTTTTGATCTTCAGTAAATATTGTAAATATGGGGTGAAGTACTCTTTTGAAAATTTAAAATCATTTACTTCTGGATTAAGTCAGTTATTAAATTACGATGTATAATAACTGACTTTTTTCATGCAAATTGATTTGTACTTTAGCTAGGCTTTGTAACTTTAAGATGGCTTTGATACTTCACCTATAGCTAAGATTTTTGTTTATTTGTATTTTGAGGATCTTTCTTTTCTTCTTTTTTATCCTTTGTGGAGCAACAGCAATTGTTTTTCATCATATCTAATAACTGTGGAATGGAATCAATTATCTTGTTTACGGTATTTTCTTCGCCAACAGGAAGTATTCTGTAATTTCCATCCTTTATGAGAAGAAAAGCCACGGGTTTAACTGACAATCCTCCACCTGAACCGCCTCCGAAGGGGTATTCGCTGTTAAGTTCTTTGTCAAAATCATTTGGTGCAAATTCGCTACCGGCGGAAGCAAATCCTAAAGATACCTTGGAAACCGGAATTATTGTGCAGTTTCCTGTTCCGTTTATAGGTTTTCCTATGATGGTATCCACGTCTATGATGTTTTTAAGGTTTTCCATGGTTTTTTTCAAAAGTTCTTCAATTGGATGAGACATTTTTTTCACCTCTTATCTTGTTTTTTAGTATGTAATGCGTTATACGTATAATTTTCCCAATGCTTATATAAATTATACCGGTTATAGAGAATTCAAATAAATTTTTGCCGTAAATAGGCTTTATACTGACTTTACTTTTTTCTCTATCTAAAAACTTTAAAAAAAATTTTGCAATTATGTCTACAAATAAGGTAAGCGTGGGATACATAACGGCAGTGTAAAAGGCGTCCTCCACACCATACTTTATTTCGGTGTTTATGGTGCCAGCAACTTTTCTGTTTGAAAAAATGTGGTTTATTAAATTGTATATATACATAATCTTTTTCAATAAAGCACCATCCAATGAGGTGCTTTTATTATTTAAATTTTTCTTTGTTTTTTTCTTTGAAAATGGCAGTTTAATGCCATAAATGTATGTCAGGAATTTATTATTCTTAAATTGTAATGATATTTTTATAGGAAATGGGAAACATACTATTAAAGCTACCATTAGAAATAAAGTTATAATTTTCATTGGTATTGCCTCCAAATATTATCTACATCTTGGGATTATGCCCAAAAAAATATTTTATAATCAATAAATCACTGATAGGAGAAAAAATATGAGAAAGACAAATATGTTTAGTGCAATGTTTATTCTTTGTACTCTAACAACTACCATGATTTTAGGTAATTTTACAGCTTATGCACAAACGAAAGATTTAAGGGTTGATGCTAGAGCTGCTATAGCCATGGACGTTGAATCAGGCATGGTATTGTATGAAAAATCATCTTATGATGTAATTCCCATGGCTAGCACCACAAAAATAATGACAGCACTGGTGGCTTTGCGCCATGGAGAACTGGATAAAAAAATAACAATATCTAAGAGAGCAGCTTCTATTGGGGGATCCACAGTAAAATACAGATATAATGAGGAGATAACTTTGAGGGAATTGCTTCATGGACTTATGTTTAAATCAGGAAATGACGCAGCTATAGCCATAGCTGAGGGTGTTGGTGGAACAGTGGAGGAATTTGTCAACATGATGAATGAAGAGGCTGTGAATATGGGCCTTTTAAACTCTCACTTTGAAACTCCCCATGGCTTAGATAAGCCTATGCATTACACCACTGCCTACGATTTAGCAAGGATGACGTGTATTGCAAAGCAAAACGATTTTTTCAATAAATTAGTAAAGACAAAACTAGTGACAAGAGGTCAAAACAATTTTACGAGAGACTACAACAATATAAACAAGCTTTTGTACAGTAATCCGGTTTGTACCGGAGTAAAAACTGGTTATACGGCTCAGGCAGGCAAATGCCTCGTTTCTTCTTTTAAAATCAACAATAGAGAGATAGTAGTAGTTACATTAAATTGCACAGAGCGTTGGAATGAAAGCAGCAAAATATACGACTATGTTAAAAGCAATTACAAATACGATAAAATAGTGACAAAGGGAGAAAAAGTTAGCAGCTTAAAGGACATAAATAACAATACCATAGATTTGTGTTCCAATGAAACCATCACCATGCCACTGAACTCCAAGAGCAATTATGAAAAAGTAGTTGTTATAAACGAAAAAAACTTAAAAGATGTTGATGTAAAGGCAGGCACCATAATAGGTGTTTACAAAATACTAAAAGATAAAAATGAAATATGCTCATGCTACATTTACAATAGGGAAGACATCAAAAATAAAGAAAGCTTTTGGTTTAAAGTCAACAATAAACTAAAAGAAAATAAATCCCCATCCTCTCTGGATGGGGAAACTTTTTCATTATTATAGTATTTTCTCATCAAAAACATTGGATAACTCTAGCTTTTCTATCCTATCTCTTATTTTGTCTATTTCGACAGTGTACAAACCTAGCTTTTTCATCCTATTAAAATAAACTGAACCGGCAAAGGTAAATCTGCTTGTCCTATCTTCCTTTTGAAGCACTCTGTAGTTAGCATAGGATATTATGTCTCCTATACAGCTATCCTTAGGTAGCACTAGCAATTGTCTTTTTGCTAGATAGCGAGCGGCATTGTGCCCAGCAAGAGAGCCGGTACAAATAGCTTCTGTATGTCCTACAAATAAACCTGCTTTCTCTCCAGCACAGAATAAGTTGTCTATGCCCACTACTTTCATAGCATTATTTCGTATTGCACAAGAAAGATATCTTATGGAGTTGCCCTTACCACCGGAGTATGGATCCACATACTTGGCATTTTCTAAGCCTTTGATTTTCCTCAATTTCTCTAAAGGATAATATGTGGTCATCAGCTTTGCGTGGCCAGTATCTAAAAGGATAACATTTTCTGCAAATTCTTTAAGGGCGTACTGCTGACATACTTTGGTTTTAAGTTTATCTAAATTTATATCCTCTTTTGGAACCTTAAGTATGCATACTCCTTTTTCATTGAGTTCTTGGACAATTTCCTTGGAAAGGCTTTCTTTTGCTAGTTTACAAGAGCCACTGAAGGCACCGTATACTTCTGGAGCTCTTTGCCCCATTATATCTTCAAGACCTGCCATTTTAGTAAGGCTCACCCTTGGCCCAAAGGAAGGGCACCTTAGTACACACATAGAGCAACCATTGCCGTATTTAACACAATTGCCCATAGGTCCACTGCCCCCAGAAGTCTCAATAAAGGCATCACCATAAATTAGTTCTCCATCAGATAAGTAAATGCCAATTATCTTTTTTTCACATAGTTCTACATCCACAACACGGCTCATCATGTGCAGATTAATCCCCATATTTTGAAGATATCTCTTTACTACGGCTTCAATATTGTTTACATCATATAAATATGCGTGCTCATGACCTGGAAATGATATATTCTTGTGAAGTGAGTTCTCGTCTGTAATATGGATTAGATCCCCAGCCCCCATAAAATTCAATTCTTCAGAGGCTGTAAATCTCCCATTGTTTCGCATTATGCCGCCTACATTTCCAAGGCCTAAAAGCATATCAGTTTTTTCAAATAGGTGGACTTCCGCACCAGCTTTGGCTGCAGAAATGGCTGCGGCGCAACCAGACCAACCCCCACCTACAATAATTATCTTCTTCATAATAATCGCCTGCCTTTTAAAACATATTTTGGATCTGTTTGCATTTTACATAAATGACGCAATTTACGGTCATTATTCTTCAAGGTACATCCACCGCAGATTCCCTCGCCACAGCACATTTTAGCATTATTACAGCAGGCAAAATTAATTTTTGCCTCTTCATTTGACTCTTCAGTTGATAGGTTATTATTTACTTCTTCAATAAATGTCATAACTTCATAATTCAATATGTCTGCTGCAGAGCAGTATACTACAGAAGGTTTTGTCTTAACTAATAAGTTCTGTAGAAAATCCTTGAAGTCCTCTGTCATCCTGGCATTTACAAGGGTTTTATAAAAGAAAACAGAGGTGTTGCACAAGTTTTGGTAGTTTTTAAGTGTGTCTTCAATAAAACAATTTTCATAATTTCCATTATCCACAATAACGCTGACATTATTGTTTTCCTTACACAGATATTTAAGCACGGGCAGCATGGGAGCTTGACCTATACCTCTACATATAAGCACTGCATTTTTATTTTTGCTATTTATTATGTGCCTTTTTCCCAATACACCATTCCAAAATGGTCCTTTTACGAAAACAGTGTCATTGACTTGAAGCTTCGACAAATTTTCCGTCTTAGGCCCCTTTATTTCTATGGCAAATGAAATAGAATTGGTGCTTGTATCTATATCCATGACTGAAATAGGTGCGTCGAAAAATTGTTCATCACATTCACGCCTTAAAAATACAAAGCTACCTACTTTATTTAGTTGGTGTATAAGGTAGTCATTTGCAGAAACGCTAATAATGAGAAGAGTGTTGTTTATAAGCTGCCTTTCAGTAATTTTGCAGCTAAAATACTTTCTACCCTCTTTTGCTTTTGAATTATTCCATTGGAACTCTTGATAAATGCATACACCTTTCCAATGAGTGCAGTGACATTCACCGCATTTTTTGTTGAGATTGTTGCACATGATACATTGATTTGTTTCCGCCAAGTGGCAAGGACAAAATTCACTACCTGCATCTATACATTCATATAATTCGTAACTCATAGTATACCTTTCAATATTATTTACTAATAAAATATTTTAGTACACAGTAAATGGTGACAATTTTTTTTGTTAAATTTATGATTATTATTGCAATACCCCTCATTTGAAAAATAAACTTTGAATTTAATCTCAAAATACTTTAATATATAAGTAGAGATATACAGTCATTTTTTGTATTGTATCATTAATGATAATGCAAAAGCGTATATATTAATAAACAAGGAAATTTTATGGGGGAGGTTATATGGCGAATAATCCTGATATGCTGAGTGGACAAGAAATACTTATACTGGCCAATGCTATATCAATATTGATAGCTGACAACAGGAGTATAACTGAACTAGTTTATGTGGGGACCCTTTTATCTGAGATCGGTTCAGGCATATTGACTATTGCAGCTATAAAGAGAGTACAAGAGGCCAGTGGCAGTACAGGAGGTAATGGAAGTGGTGCAGCCATAACTGCCAGCCCCCTTATAGGAAGATAAGAAAAAAGAACAGGAGATAATTATGAGAAGGGAACATATTTGTTTTTACGGAGGAATACCCGTAAATATTGAACTACTAAACATAAAAAACATACCATTTAATTGGCACAATTCCATAGAACTTTTGTATGTTTTAAAGGGGGAAGTAGATGTAACCATAGATTCAGAAAGCTGTTCTATAAAGCAAGGTGAAGTGGAAATTATAAATGTGGACGAGGCACATACTATTTCATCTAAAGAGGACAATCTTGTCCTAATGTTCAATATTGATACGGAATTTTTGAAGAATTATTATAAGGATATAGACGATGTATTTTTCTACACAGACAATACATCTCAAGAGGAAGAAGAGAAATATGATGTATTGAAAAGGTATTTGTCCAATATTTTTTACGAAATGATACGCCGTGGGGAAGAATTTGAAATAGAAATTCAGAGCAACGTAGTTTCATTGCTTTTCCACCTTGTAAATGAGTTCCATTACTTAACGGTGGAGGATAGCGATCTTAAGGACAAAGAAATACAGTTAGAAAGGTATCACAGAATCACAAAGTACATTTATACAAACTATATGAACAAAATAAGCCTTAAGGACATTGCAGATAAAGAATTCTTAAGTATACATTACTTATCCCATGAGTTAAAAAACAGGTTTGGGTATAGCTTTCAAGAAATTCTAAACTTGACCAGGATTGAAGAGTCCATAAAGTTGCTTTTAGATACGGACAAGAGCATTTCAGATATTGCACTGGAAACTGGTTTTTCCCATGTTAGATACTACAACAAGAACTTTAAGACTTACTATAATTGTACTCCTAGTCAGTTTAGGAAAAAATACAAATTCACTGATGAACAGCTGGTGAAAAATACAAAGTACAAGGTATTAGACTTAAATGATGCTCTAGAATACCTTCTTCCCTACATCGATGATTATGAAGAGGAAAGCACTCCCTACGACTCAATAGAAGTTCTAAATATTGATGTTCGTCAAGAAATTGAAGAAATAGAGGAAATGGATTTTTCCTTTATGAAATATATAGAAATCGGCAATATACACAGTCTGTTTAATAAGTTTTTTATAGAGGAGCTCACCGATGTACAGCATACACTTCAATTTGAATATGGCATAATCAGCGAAGTTTTTCCAATGATAAAATCGGAGGCAGACGTTTTTAGGTTTTTTAATTTTCTTGAGGAGAGCATAAGGGTGCTTTACAATATAGATTTAAATCCAATATTCGATGTGACTATGAAGGATGTTCAGAGAACTGATTTTTGTGAGATTCTAAAGGCCTTTGCACAGTATCTTTATGATAACTTCAGCGATCTTTGCAAGTACGGATTTAGGATTCCCTCCAATTTGGATGAAGCCACAGTTTCTAAAATCCAATTATTGTTAAAAGAAATTGACGACAGCATTATACTTTTACCTAAGGAACTTAAGGGTCTTAGCAATGGTATGGAAAAAGAAACTAACTTTATGAGTGCGTACATTGTAGATAAAATTTTAGATAAAAAACAGTTTAACTTTTTGATGAAGGCTGTGGATGAGTCTTACCCACTAAATGTACACGACAACAACAGTTTTGTTTTCCAGGGGGAAAGGGGTTTATCTTATTCCAATGGGCTTAGAAAGCCATCTTATTTTGCATACTACTTCTTGTCGAAATTAGGTGATGAAGTGCTTAAAAAGGGTAAGGGGTACATTGTAACAAAGAATGAGGACGATTATGTAATCTTGCTATACAATTATATGAGTCCAAAAGAATTGAGCAAAATCTGCAAAAACAATAATTTATCATTGATGGACTTTGTAAATGAGTCATACAATCAAGATATATGGAATGAGACCACCATAAATGTACTGAACCTTCAAGAGGATTATAAATTAATCCGATATGAGCTCACAAAAGAACAAAGTTGTCCATACTACTATTGGGTGAATCTTGGAAGGCCATTATCCTTAAGAATAGAGGAAGTGGAGCTATTAAAGAACATCAATTTTCCTAAGGTAACCTTTGATTATGTGAAGGAAAGTAGTATGTATTCTTTGAAGTCCAGTCTAGAACCCTTTGGCCTAGAGCTAATAATTTTGGAAAAAATAAACGCGAAAAATACGAAAAACACCTAAACAAAGGTGTTTTTTGCTTTTATCAAGAAAATGTAAAAATTGAATCATAGCAAAAGAGTCCATATAAGTCAACAAAGTAATAGGTTATTTTTTACAAGGGAAAGCTTTATAATGTTATTATAGCAGTGGAAAAAAATTATTTAAAAAAAGGTGGTTTATATGGAGTATGACAATAGTAAACTAGGGACGGAAAACGTAAAAACACTGTTACACAGACTAGCTATACCGGCCATTATATCATTGATGGTTGCCAAGCTATATAACGTAATCGATACAGTGTTCTTAGGTAAAACTATAGGAAATAGCGCCATAGGAGCACTAACTATAGCCCTTCCAATACAAACGTTAATGGTGGCAGTTGCAGTTATGATTGCAGCAGGATCATCAGCAGCGTCAGCTAGGGCCTTCGGAGCTAATAATGAAGAAAAAGCTCAAAAAATTGCTGGTAATGGCATAATAACATGCATAATTATTAGTATATGTATGACAGGCGTAATATACGTTTTCCTTGATAAAATATTGATGTTTTTAGGAAATAATGAAGAGCTACTTCCTTTTGCGAAAGAGTATATGAGTATTGTTTTATTTGGTGGAATACTAAATGTATTTACCATCGTACTTCCAGAGCTCATTACTTCTTCAGGAAACTCACGTATTTCTATGAAAGCTACAATTATTGGAGCGTTATGTAATATTGTTTTAGATTTTGTTTTTGTAATAGTTTTCCCTTATGGAATAAAGGGAGCTGCTGTAGCTACAGTAATAAGTCAGGCCTTATCATCTGCTTACGCTATAAAACAATTCTTTAGTGCTAAATCTGTTTTTAAGTTCAAACTAAAGTACTACAGGATGCAGTTCTCCATAATAAAGGAAATAGTAGTAACTGGTATATCAGCCTTTATAATAGATATGTCAGATGCTCTTATGGTAATGATACTTAACAAGGTAATAGGACACTTAAATGGTACAGAGGGTATCGTTATAGTGGGAGTGATAACTAAGGTATATTTATTTATGGATATAGCCATAATCGGAATTACCACGGGTATGCAGCCAATAACATCATATAATTATGGTGCTTTACGATTTAATAGATTGGCCAATGTGCTAAAATATGCTTTAAAGCTTACTTTGATTTTGGCCTCTGCTTTATGGTTACTTCAAATGATTTTTGCTGAAAATATAGTATCGCTATTTTTATCTGGACCACAGTCTCTTATAAAAGAGAGCGCTGGAATTCTTAGGATGGTATTGTTGATATATCCTCTTAACAGTATATATTTCACTTCAACTTATTTCTATCAATCCATAGGAAAAAGCAAAAAGGCCATATCATTTTCTATTATGAAACAGATCTTTATATTCTGTCCTTTAGTAAGTATCTTAGGCTATGGAACAAATATTGGATTTCAAAATATATGGATTGCTTTCCCTATAACCGACATTATAGTAAGTTTAGTTTCATTAATATATCTTAAGAGATCTTTAAATATATTATCAACTAAGAAGATCACAGATAAAGCGAAAAGGGAATTACAATACAGTAATTTATAGGAGATAATCGTTAATAATGGTGAAAAATGAAGACTTTATTTCGCAGTTTTTAATTTTAGCCTTGCAACCTTGTAAATAATATTCTACAATAGTATTGTAGAATATTATTTTTGTTTAGGATGTGAATTTATGTTTGATTACAAAAAGGACAATGACAAAAGCAGTAAGGGTGAATCTAGAAGAAGAAAAACAGATGACAATGATGGTATCTTGAAGAGCAGCACAGAAGACATAGTTAAAAACATCAGCAAGTTAAAAAAAGAAAGTGGCATGGACTATGCTTCAAAATATAAAGACAGAATCAACAATGATGTTGAAGAAAAGCAGCTTATAAAAAAGATGCAGGAAATGGAAGATAAAAATGACAAGCGAAATAATATTATAATGATAGTTACCTTTGTTGTCATAGGCATAATATTATTGTGGATTCTAATCAAAACCTTTAGTACACCTATTGCCAGTCTTATAGGAAAAAGCACAAATAAACCTTTGGATACTAACTCAAAACCAATAACTGAAAACCCAGTTGTGGAGGAGCCAAAAAAAGAAGTTGCTGAAAACAGCATATATACATATTGTTTGGCAAAGGAAAACATGGATAAAGTTTATAACAATTCTGTAGCCATAAACAACAACGACAATAAGGGAATTACAGCTATATTTATAGCGGAGATATTGAGACAAAATGGTATTCCAGTTCCAATTACAGTCAATAACACCAAAGCTTTGGCCGAAAGTTTACAGGTACTAGGATGGCAGATGTATGATAAACCAGACCAGATGCAAAAAGGTGATGTGGTATTTACAACCCATTTATCTAATATGCCTGGATATCCATCTCACGTTTATATATTCCTAAATTGGGTTCAAGAAGGTGTATATACCGATGCGTATGTTTGCGATAGTCTTAGAGAATTTAATAACGGAGAATGGGTACACAAAAGAAATGTAACTTATGAAACTGAAAACCAACAAAAAATGATATTTTATATGAGACCTATAAATAACGGTGGCAATAAATAAAATTAAAAGACCTTTTCCTAGCGAGAAGGTCTTTTTTCAAGGAGTAGATTAAATATGAATGAGGAAATATGTAGTGTAAATGCCGGAGAAGTGATGACATACAAGCCGGATAACATGCATTTTATAAGGCATTTTCTATCTATAAAAAGTGTTAAAAGTATAAATACTTCTAAAAGCTATGAAAGGGATATTAAAACTTTTTTTAATGTGGACAGAGTTGAAGATATTACTTTAGAAGATATACGAAAGGTAAATAATGTACATGCTGAGCAATACATTATGTACCTTCAGAAAAAGGGCTATTCCTCTGCCACAGTAAATCGAAAGATATCATCTCTTAGTGCCTTATATAGGTGGCTTATGAAATACAGAGAAAACAATTCTGATGTTTATGTAGTAAAATACAACCCCTTTCAGTATTTAAAAAATGAAAAGCCAGTGGTGGTGTCAAAAGAAACGGAGTTTTTAACAAAGGAAGAGTGCAAGATGCTATTAGCTAGTATTGACACTTCCACTTTGATAGGTCTAAGAGATAAAGCAATTTTGGCCTTAGCTTTTACAACGGCTCTTAGAAAATCTGAGATTATAAATATAAGGTTAAAGGATATAATAAGATATGGCAATTATCATGTAATAGAAGTAATTCGGAAGGGCGGAAAAAAAGACCTTATTAAGTTGCAAGATAATGTGCGGGAACTCATAGAACTTTACGTAAAGAAGAGCTCTGCTGAAGGGGAATGGGAGAAAGATAGATACTTATTTCTAGGCCATTCAGTCAATGGCTTAAATGGCAAGAAGTTAAATCACAATACGCTGAATCTCATAATTAAGAGGGTTTGTGATAATGCAGGAATAGACAAAAAGCTAAAGGTGCATTCTACAAGGCATACGGCTATCACTATGGTAATTAATGAGGGTGTCACTTTAGAAAAGGTGAGAGATTTTGCTGGGCACGCTAATATATCAACTACAAATAGATATCTTCATTCTGTTGATAAAATTGAAA
Source organism: Hathewaya proteolytica DSM 3090 (assembly GCF_900142225.1). GTDB lineage: Bacteria > Bacillota > Clostridia > Clostridiales > Clostridiaceae > Hathewaya > Hathewaya proteolytica. The sequence continues at coordinate 6,182 of NZ_FRAD01000005.1, read as the reverse complement.
ATAATCCAGGTGATTTAATAGATATTTTTTAGTATAATAGATGTGTAATTGTCGAAATTTATGATTTTATAGGAGAAATGAAATGAGTATATTAACAGTAGAAGGTGTAAGCCATGGATTTGGAGGAAGACAAATATTAGAAAATGTGTCTTTCAGATTGCTAAAGGGAGAGCACGTTGGCCTTGTTGGAGCTAATGGAGAGGGAAAGAGTACATTCATAAATATAATAACAGGAAAGCTTTCCCCAGACGAGGGTAAGGTTCAATGGTGCAATAGGATAACTTATGGTTACTTAGATCAGCACAGCGAATTGGAACCTAATAGGACTATAAATGATGTTTTAAAAGATGCATTTATCAATATGTTTGAAATGGAGAAAGATGTTCTTCAAATGTATGAAAAAATGGCCACTGCCTCTGAGGATGAAGTTAATAGGATGATGGAGGAAGTTGGAGAAATTCAAGAAACTTTAGAACACAATGGGTTTTATACCATAGATGCAAAAATTAAAGAAGTTGCCAGTGGTTTAGGGCTTACAGACATAGGACTTGATAAAAAGGTAAATGAGTTAAGTGGTGGGCAAAGAACAAAGGTGCTTTTAACAAAATTGCTTTTAGAACAGCCAATGATTTTGATTTTAGATGAGCCTACAAATTATCTTGATGCAAATCATGTGGAGTGGTTAAAGCAGTACCTTAAGGAATACGAAAATGCTTTTATTCTTGTATCCCATGAGGAAAGTTTTATGAATGAGGTAGTAAACATGATTTATCACGTGGAAAACTGCGAAATAACTAGGTACAAGGGCACATATGAATACTTCCTTCAGATGAAGGATTTAAAGAGGCGTCAAGAGGAACATGCTTACGAAAAACAAAAGAAAGAAATAGCGGAGATGGAGGATTTCATAGCTAGAAATAAGGCTAGATTTTCTACGAAGGGTCGTGCAAAGTCTCGAGAAAAACAATTGGAAAAAATGGAGATATTGGATAAGCCAAAAGAAATTATTAAGCCTACTTTTAGGTTTAAGGAATCTAGAGCCTCTGGTAAGATTGTAATAAGAACAAAGGATCTAGTTTTAGGCTATGACACTGAACTCACAAAGCCAATAAACATGGTTATAGAAAGAGGTCAAAAGATAGCCATAAAGGGCGTAAATGGTCTAGGAAAGTCTACACTTTTAAAAACTCTTTTAGGTATAATAAAACCATACTCTGGTGATAGTATCCAAGGTGAATATCTTCATGTAGGCTACTTTGAACAGGAATCTTCTAGAGATAATGACAATACGGCTCTTGAAGAGGTGTGGAACGAATTTCAAGGTCTTGGAAACGGAGAAGTTAGGGCAGCCCTTGCCAAATGTGGACTTACCACAGAGCATATTGAAAGTAAAATGAGAGTTTTAAGTGGTGGTGAAAATGCCAAGGTAAGACTTTGCAAGCTTATGTTAAAAGAAGTTAACTTTCTTGTATTAGATGAACCTACAAACCACTTGGATGTGTATGCAAAGGATGAATTAAAAAAAGCTATAAAACAGTTTAAAGGAACTGTATTACTTGTAAGCCATGAGCCAGATTTTTATGAGGACATTGTGACGGAAGTATGGAATGTGGAAAACTGGTCTACAAAAATAGTGTAACAGTGAGAGGTTAGAGAGACGTAGAGAGGAGTTGGTTTTATGTATAGAATAGCTTCAGTAAATGATTTATCGGGCTTAGGAAATTGTTCCCTTATGGCGTCCATACCTATTATGTCTGCCATGGGGGTTCAGGTCAGCCCTCTGCCTACTGCTATTTTATCGGCACAAACGGGTTTTAAGAACTTTTCATTTTTCGATTTTACTCCAGAGATGGAGGAGTACATAAATAATTGGCAAAAAATCAATGTGAAGTTTCACGGCATTGCTACGGGCTTCCTTGGCTCGGAGGATCAGATAGATATCGTAAGAAGGTTTTGTGAAGAACACAGGGAATCTTTAATCGTGGTAGACCCTGTAATGGGAAGCAATGGAGTAATATGCAAGACTTACACTGAAGCTATGTGCTATAAAATGAAGGAATTGATTAAACTAGCCCAGGTTGTAACGCCAAACATAACAGAGAGCTCTATTATAACGGGAAGCCATATGCACTATAGTGGCGACGACATCTTAAAGTTTTACAAAGAGGAAGCGGAAAAAATCAGTGAGATAGGCCCAGAACATGTTATAATTACTGGCATAATAAAAGAGGGCAATATACTTAATCTTGCTTTTAATAGAAAAGAAAAAGAATTTTACCTATCTTCAGTACCTTATAATGAAAAATCCTATAGTGGCACTGGAGATATATTCACGTCTATTGTATCCGTTGCCATGGTTAAGGGCAAAGGTCTTGAGGAATCAGTAAAAACAGCCACTTCCTTCATATATAAGGTTGTGGAATACACAGAATCTTTTTCTGACCATGGAAATGAAGGAATTAAATTTCAACCTTTTTTAGGAGAATTATGTGGCCTTTAATTGAGGATAGGAGGAAGTAATATGATGAACATTTTGTACAATATGGGAGATACACTGTACATCAATATAACAAACAAATGTCAGTGCAATTGCGTATTTTGCATAAGAAATGAATACGATTCTGTAAGGGGAAATGAAAGCCTATGGCTGGACCATGAGCCAGAAGTTCAGGAAGTCATTGAAGCTTTTAAAAAATGTGATTTAGATAAATATGAGCATATTGTATTTTGTGGATACGGAGAGCCTTTGCTTAAACTAGAAAAGGTCATAGAAGTATGTAAATACATAAGAAGTATAACAAATAAAGATATAAGAATAAACACAAATGGCTTGTGTGATCTCGTGTACAATAAGCCTACTGCACATCTGCTAGAAGGTCTTGTGGACTCAATATCTATAAGTCTCAATGCACCTAGTGCGGAAGAGTATTTGCAAATAAGCAAACCTCCTTATGGATTGAAGTCATTTGAAGCACTTTTAAGATATGCAGAGGATTGCAAGAAATACATAAAAGAAGTTAAGTTCTCTGTGGTAGATGTTATATCAGAGGAGCAAATTGAAAGATGCAAAAATTTGGCTAGCAGCATGGGTATTCCACTTAGGGTTAGACATAAAGATGAGGATCAGTAAATCAAGGCGTAGTTTATTATTATTTTATAAGGGGAATTGTTATGAATGTTGAAAAATTTTCAGAGCGCACTATTCAGATAATGCAAGAGGCACAAAACATAGCCATACGAAAGGGAAACTCAGAGCTTACGGAGCTACACCTTCATAGAGCTATATTAGAACAAAAAGCTTCCATGGTCATGGAAATTTTAAAGGAAATGGATATTGATATTTTTTCTTATAAAAAGGATGTTGATGAAGCTATAGACAAGCTTAAGAGCCAAGATGCCCTTACAAAGCTATATTATAATAGAACATGTCAGAAAATAATTTTAGTGGCGGAGGACATTGCTAGGGGTATGTATGATGCCCACATTCACATTGAGCAGTTGTACTTAGCTATTTTAAAAGAGAATAAGATAACAAGTCAAAGTATATTTGAAAAACATAAGATAAATTATAATGAAATCCATGAAAGGGTCATGGCCCACAGAGCTACGGTGTCTATAAAGGACAAACAAATATCTGAATTGACTAATGTGCTTTTGAAGTATGGAAGAGATGTTACTGCTGAAGCTAAACAAGGTGGACTAGATCCTGTAATCGGTCGAGATGAAGAGATCAATCGAATCATAAGAATACTTTGCAGGCGAAATAAGAACAATCCTGTTATCATCGGAGAACCTGGTGTTGGTAAAACTGCCATAGTAGAGGGCTTAGCCCAGAGGATAATAAAGCAGGATGTGCCGGAATCTCTTAAGGACAGAATAATATACGCTTTAGATTTGGCTTCTTTAATAGCTGGTGCTAAATTCCGGGGTGAATTTGAAGAGAGAATGAAGGAAGTCATAAGGATTATAGAAAGCTCCAATGGACAAATTATATTGTTTATAGACGAGCTTCACACTTTGGTGGGTGCCGGCAACAATTCTGGCGGTCTTGATACTGCCAATATGTTAAAGCCAATGCTAGCTAGGGGACAGATATTGACCATTGGCGCCACTACTTTTGATGAGTACAGAAAGTATATCGAAAAGGATGGGGCTTTAGAGCGAAGATTTCAAAAGGTTATGGTTATGGAGCCCAATGTGGAGGATACCATATCGGTGCTTAGAGGTATAAAATCGAAATACGAAGTTCATCATGGTGTAAGAATATCAGACAAATCCATTATAGCTGCGGCTACCTTGTCTCATCGCTATATAAAGGATAGATATCTTCCGGATAAGGCTATTGACTTAATGGATGAGGCTGCTGCTATGATTCGTACAGCGGTGGACTCACTTCCCACGGAATTAGACGAGCTAGAGCGAACTATTTTGAAATTGGAGATGGAAAAGGCTTCATTAAGTCAAGAAAAAGATGATATTTCTAGGCTTCATTCAAGAGAATTAGATGATAAAATAAAGAAATTAACTATATCCTATGAAAAAGGATACGAAAAATGGAAAGAAGATAAAAAAATAGTAGATAGAATAAAAGAGGTAAAACAGCAAATAGAAGAAGTTAAGCTCAGAATAGACACTGCCAGCACAAGCAATGACTTTGAAAAGGTATCTATGTTAACTTATACAAAGCTAAAACCTCTGCAAAAAGAAGAAGAGCAGTTGAGCAATGTGGAATACACTTATAAAATAAAAGAGGAAGTAAATGAAGAGGATATAGCAGAAATTGTAGCTAGGTGGACAGGCATTCCGGTAAAAAAGCTCAATGAAAGTGAAAAAGATAAGATATTGAACTTGGATAAGGTACTTCACCAAAAGATAATAGGACAAAATGAAGCTGTAAATGCTATTTCAGATGTTATAATAAGATCAAAGTCTGCCATTCGAAAGCTAAATAGACCTATTGGTTCATTCCTATTTTTAGGACCTACTGGAGTAGGCAAAACTGAACTTGTAAAGGTGCTTACAGAGATCCTATTCAACGATGAAGAGAGTTTAGTTCGACTAGATATGAGCGAGTATATGGAAAAGCATTCAGTTTCAAAGCTAATAGGAGCCCCACCAGGGTATGTGGGCTTTGAGGAGGGAGGGCATCTCACTGAAATCATAAGAAGACAGCCTTACTCAGTTATCCTTTTAGATGAGATTGAAAAAGCCAATGAAGAGATCTTTAATCTTTTGCTGCAGGTATTAGACGAAGGGCGATTGACAGATAGTAAGGGTAGGGTAATAGATTTTAAAAACACTATTATAATTATGACTTCTAATTTAGGTTCTGAAAGTATTATTTCCAATATGGACGATGATTTCAACATAAGCAAAAAAGGACGTACTGAAGTGGAAGACATTGTGAAGAGCAATTTTAAACCTGAATTTATAAATCGCTTAGATGATGTGGTGCTTTTTAAGCCTCTTAGCACAGAGGATATATGGGATATAATTAATCTTGACATTGAGGAGCTGAATCTGGATCTTACGTATAAAATGATAAATATTAAATTAACTAATGAAGCGATACAATATATAATAGATAAATCTTATTCTGTAAATTATGGGGCAAGGGCAGTTAAAAGGTATATCGACAAGCACATAGTTACAGAACTAGGAAGGCTTATGCTAAGGGGTGATTTAGAACAGGGCAGTGATGTTATTGTTCACGCAAAGGATGCTTCCATACTGTTCAATATAGAAAAAAGAAATTAAGTGCATAAAAAACCACTGTGAATTATAAAATGTACCCTTTGTCAAGGACAATTTAAAAAAGCCTAGGCACAATTGAGAAGATGATTTCTGTATTGAACAGGGGTCATCTTTTCTAAGTTCCATTGATATCTATAGTTATTATAATAAATCATATATTGCTTAATTTCCCGCTTTAACTCTTCTAAAGTTTTACAGGGCTTTATGTATGTCTCATCTTTAAAATGTCCGAAGAATGATTCTTGTGGTGCATTATCCCAACAGTTACCACGTCTAGACATAGATTGTCCTAATTTATATTTCTTTACTAATTTTTGAAAAGCTGGACTAGTATAATGAATGCCTTGATCTGAATGGATAAAAGCATCTTTAGTTAATTTTACATTCCTGTTATTCTTTAACTTGTGCAGTGTATCAAGTACTATATC
>NZ_FRAD01000025.1 GCF_900142225.1 Hathewaya proteolytica DSM 3090 | reverse complement strand
CCAGTTGGTCGGGAGTTCGAATCTTCTCTGACGCACCATAAACTATTGAAATGACTAAGTTCTTGAATAAAGGATTTAGTCATTTTTTATTAGTTTCCCACACTTTTCCCACAATAATTTTTAATAAAAAATAAATGTGTTATTTCCCACACTTATATGAAATATTTATTTAATGTCTCAACAGCAGTTGTTTTTTTCTTTGGCATTACATGTGTGTATATATTAGCTGTTATAGACATATTGCTATGTCCTAACAATTCTTGTACTGTTTTTATAGGGACATCATTTTCAAATAGTTTAGTAGCAAATGTGTGCCTTAAAGCATGAAATTTTCTGTAAGGTATATTTGCTTTCAATAATATTTTCTTAAACTTTTTAAGCAAGTTTGAAGCATCTATATTTGTTCCAAGTTCTGTGGTAAATATAAAATCATTATCATTATAGGAACTACCAGCTCTAAACTTTTCTTGTAATTGCATTCTCTTGTGATTTTTTAAAGAAGTAATTAATTTTGAAGGCATTGGAATCGTTCTTGCTGAACCCCTTGTTTTGGGTGCTTGCACTACAATTTGATATCGTTTGTTTCCATTGCTATCTATATTGGCTACATTTTTTACACTTCTTTTTATATCTATGGTTTGCTCATCATAATTAATGTCTTGCCATTTTAAGCCTAAAAGCTCACCTTCACGCATTCCAGTACCAAGTGCCAATAGATACAAGGCTTCAAGTCTATCACCTTTAATTTCATTCTTTAAGCGTTCTAATTCTTCATCTGTAAACACTTCAATTTCACGTGTTTTATTTTTTGTTGTATCTTCTGGTATTATTATCTTTTTTGCATCACATGGATTTCTTACTATGTAACCCTGTAATACACAGTAGTTGAAAAATTTCTTTAAAAGTTTATTAAGATTGTAGATCATGCTACTGGTACAACCATCACTAAAGAGTTTATTGTAATGTTTTTGTATTTGCATGGTAGAAACATCTTTTAATATAAGAGTATATAGGGCTGTATCCTTTATATAATTTCTATATATACCTTCATATCGTTCGAAGGTAGAAGGTTTAACGGATAATTTAACCACTTCAAATAGCCAAGTATAGAGAAACGTGCCTAATTGGATGGTACTGCGATTGTTAGCTCCAGCTCTCACGTCTTCTAAATATTCATCTCTTTTTTGCTCAGCTTCCTTTTTGCTTTTCCCATAAAACTCTTTTCTTATTAATTTACCTGAAGAATCTCTTCCAATGCTGGCGGTAACTCTAAAATATTTGCTACCATTCTTTTCATAGTTGGTTTTTATCGCCACAATTACCCCTCCTTAAGGTACTTATTTGTTTCATATCTACATTTATAATAATTCACACATGCGTGTAAAAAATTTATGGTTACACCAAGTTCTTCAGCTATTTCATAATCGAATCTTAGTCCCATTTTAAAAGTTTTAATTAAGTCTTGTATTGGTATTAGCTTTTTATAACCATATCTACGTGCTAATTCTTCTTGCTTGGCATTGCATATATCTGATAAGTCGGTTATATCCCCAACTGTTGTGTAAAAATGCCCTAGCTCTTCAGCAAGGACACATTTCTTTTGCACGTTGTTTAAATTCTTGTTTACAGCAATAACATTGCCTTTGCATAATCCCCATTCTTTATTGTGACTAAGTGGAATTTCTTTAAAAACAATCCCTTTGTTTAATACTTCATTAACCAAAATACTATACTCCAAGAGCATCACCCCTTATCTCTTACACTTGTCGTAAAATTCATCAAATAGTTTGTTTGCTTCATCTTTCTCTTCTTCAGTTAAATCATCAGCATGTGCTGCAACTGGAATTAAATATTCGGCTTTTTCTTCAGCTACCGCAGCACACATCTCATCGTTATGTATGTACTTATTTATATATGTAAGTTCTTCAACTCTTTTTTTTGCTTCATTTTTACCAAAGTTATTTAGTTTTCTGAAGTTTTCTAGCAGAGCTTTTTCTTCATATTCTAATTTGAATAATTGTGAGGAGTCATCCTCCCAACCTAATAGGTAGCATGGAGAAACTTCAAAAATTTTTGCCATTTCCTGAATGGTAGATCTTTTTATATTCTCTATTATTCCAGATTCGTATTTATAAACGGCAGCTTTCTTTACCCCTATTTTGTTAGCAAGTTCATCCTGGGTTAATCCTTTGCTAATTCTCAAAGATTTAATTCTTTCACCTACATTCATTTTTACACACCTCTTTTTCTTTGTATCTTAATAATATCATTTTTTAGAAAGCTTTTCAATTATTTTTTAAAAAAGTATCTTAAAAAGATTAAAAAACTTATTGACAATTATAAAAAATATAATTATAATAAAAGTATCTTAAAAAGATACAACAATTTTCCGAGAAAGGGGTAAAAAATGAATAAGCTAAAGTTGAAATCGTTTATGGTTTTAAATTGTGACACATTGGAAACTTTATCTAAGGCATTAGGTATAACTACAGTAACATTATGCTATAAAATGAATGAGTACAAGGGTTCAGAATTTAAGCAAAGTGAAATTGCTTCAATAAAAGAACGATATAATTTAACTCCAAAAGAAATAGAAGAAATTTTTTTTAATTAAAAAGTGTCTTAAAAAGACACTCAAACGAAGCTCCAGTATAAAATCACACTTCGCTGGTTCTAAGGAGATGTACAGGACAAGCTACTATAAAAACTTTTAGTAGTCTAAGAGGAAAAGATTAAAGAAAGGAAGTGTAGAACGTGGTAATAGCGTTATTATTAATAGCATTAATGCTTGCAATAGTAAAACTTGTGTTAGAACATATAAAATTCTTATCAATTATTTACTGGTTAGCACTTAAAGGAATTAAGGAGCCAAATGAACTTGAAATGAAATATGTCACTAGCCAAGTTATTAAAAATATGGGTAGTGACATAAGAAGGAAACTAAAAATGTAATTTGATACTTTCTGATATGACATTGATAGCTATTTCTTTGAGAGTGCTTAAAGAAAAAGAACCAACACTTTTGGCAATATCTTTTGTTTTATTCCAAGTGGAATCACTTTTAATGTTTTCTAAGAATTCATGCCCATTATAAGTTAAATCATATATGCATTTAATCGCTGGAGTATGGTGGCCACACAAGGTAACAAGGGTTGCTTCTAAATAGTTAGCTTCATTCAATTTTAAACAAGCATAGTATATTTCTTCTATTGTGTAATGAGAAAGCTTTTTATGTAATGATTCTAATGTCATGCGAGTATCTAAATCATTAGCTTCAACAGTTAATAAAATATCTCTAACACAATTAGGATTTAATTTCACAATTAACACCACCTTTCATAATTATTTCAGTTTGGCAGAACTGATAATTAAAGTATAAGTGGGAAATTGCAACAATTCAATGATAATAGAACCCATATAAGGGATTAAAAGAAAGGAATGATTAAATGAATGAATTAGTATCAATAAGCTCAAAGAAAATATCAATTAAAGAGTTTAGAGAGCAAAGAGTAGTAACTTTTAAAGATATTGATATGGTACATGAAAGAAGTGAAGGAACTGCCAAAAGAAATTTTAATGAAAATAAAAGCCACTTCATTGAAGGAACAGACTATTATTTTGTAAAACCTAAGGATGTTGAGATGTACGAAATTCGTACGTCTGAAATAAACAATGCTGGTACTTACTTAATAACAGAAAGTGGATATCTTATGCTAGTGAAATCGCTTACAGATGATTTAGCTTGGAAAGTTCAAAGGGATTTAGTCAATAATTATTTTAGAGTTAAAGAGGTAACAACAGGATTAAATAATTTAAGCCCACAACTTCAACTTTTAATTAACATGGAGCTTAAGCAAAAGCAACTTGAAAATAGCATACAAGAAACTCAAGAAGAGGTGCAAGCTATAAAAGATGTAATAACTTTAAATCCTAATGCAGCATGGAGAAGGGAAAGCAATAGAATATTGAATGCTGTAGGTAATAAAACTGGAGATTTTAAGAAACCTAAAGAAACTGCCTATAATGCCTTAAAAGAACGTGGAAAGTGTAGACCTAGTGTTCTAGTTGCTAATTTGAAAAAGAGAGCTCTAGCTAATGGGATAGCACCAAGTAAAGCAGAAAAACTTAATATTTTAGATGTGTTAGAGAACGAACCAAGGCTTAAAGAAATCTATGTAAACATAGTAAAAGAGATAGCTATAAAAGAAGGGATTAGAGTATAGGAGGAATTTGTATGAGCAAGAAAATAAGAACTGAAGAAATAAGCTTAAATATTATGTCAGGAACAATTATCTATATTGATATAGACACTTTTAGGTTTCTGTATGATGAAAATGATATGGGATTAGTAAAAGTTAGCTTCCTTGATGGTGAAGAATATAAACATTTTGAAAATGTTTTTTTAGAAGAAGATGAAGTTATTGTCGAACATGAAGATTTGAGAAGAGTAGCTTTGAACTGGATTTTTGACAACGTAGAGATAGTTGCCAAGGGAAAAGTAATTGAAAGTGTTAAGGAGGAATAACGATGGATCTAAACAAGGAAGATTTAAAAGAAATAATAGTAGCGGCTATAAAAGAATCAACTAAGAAACAAAGCATAAAAAAGACACTTACAATAGATGAAACTGTAAAGTACACAGGTATAGGAAGAGAAAAAATAACTCAATTAGCACATGGCCAGAATGATTTCCCTAGTTTCAGAGTAGGCGCTAAGTTTCTTATAAATAAGGACATGCTGGATGTATGGCTTGAGAACATTGCTAAACAGAAAGTAGTTTTATAGGAGGTGTATCAATGCACTTAACCACATTTTTAACCTACATGTCATTATGCAAGCAAAGTAAAATTGCTCCAACATGGGAAGGACTATTGATTTTTAGAGAGATAGAAGGGAGGTGTAACCATGACAAAACTGGAAATTTTAGATGAAAAGCTACTACCAAACTTAGATACATTCCTTCTGGAGCAGTGCATAAAAAGTCTTTTAGATAAAACAGGCGAATATCCAGGGCTATTAACATGCAGTACTGAAACATTTAGGAAGATTGCTATATTGGATTATTGTTTAAAAATAATAAAGGTGAGCAAATGCGTAGGTAAAAAAGAGACAAGCGGCTCTGCAAAGCCAACTTGTCATAAAGCAAATAAATCAAGTAAATTATAACAGATTTTAAGGAGGAATGAAAGTGAAGATTTCAAGATTAAGTATAAAGAATTTCTTAGGAATAAATGAAACTGAGTTAGATCTTAAAAAAGTTAATTATGTTAAAGGACCTAAAGGAAGTGGTAAAACTTCTATACTAGAGGCTATAGAAAAGCTATTTACAAATAAAAATCGTAGAACTGAATTAGTTAAGCATGGTGAAACTGAAAGCTGTTTGTATGTTAAGACTGATGATGGTCTAGAGATAGATAGAAAGCTTAGGACAGATAAAGCAGATTACTTAAAGGTCAGGAAGAATGAAGCAACAGCACCTAGTACTGAAACGTTCTTAAGAAGCATGATACAAGGTCAAATATTTAGGCCTTTGGATTGGATTAATTTATCTATCCAGGAGCAGACAAAGAGCATTTTATCCATGTTGGAAATAGGTTGGACCATGGAACAGATACAAGGTTGGTTTGGAGAAATACCTTCCAATATCGACTATGACATGCATATATTGCAGATTTTAAGAAGTATAGAATCAAAGTATTTCAAAGAACGTGAAGAAATAAACCGTGAAGTTAAAGAACTAGAAATACAAGTTAAAGGAATGATGGACGAATTGCCAGCAGGTTATGATTCGGAGAAATGGAGAGATAAAAAACTTCAAGATTATTATTCTAAAGTAACTGAGGCACAGAAGATTAATCACTGGATAGATGAAGCAAAAACACTTAAGGAGAACTATGAAAGCAAAGTTGCTTCAATAAAGGCTCAAGCCGAAGGTGAGAAGTCTAAAGTCAAACTTAAATACAATGAACAAAGGCAGGATATTAAAGATATTATTGAGTTATCAAAGGGAAGAATTGATAAAGCTAAAGAGTTTATAACGAGTGCCAATGAAAGAACTGAAATAGAGCTTTCTAAGCTTGATAATGAATTTGATGCAGAGTATCAAGCTTTACTTCAAAAGTATGCTGAGAAGAAAGATTTAAAGCGTAAAGAAATACTTTCACAGGTAGATGAACAAAAAGATTTGATTTCTATAAATGAATCAAAGATAGCAGCAAAAGAGCAGGAGCTACGAGGTTTAGACGAATTAGAAGATCATGAATACAGTGCTATTGATGAAAAGGAAATTAATGCATGTGAAGCCGAAAGAATAAGACTTGGTAAAGCAGCAGAATACTTAGAAAGCAATACACCAGTAGATATTACACCATTGCAAGCTCAAGCAGAAGAAGTTGAGAGAATGCAGTCTTATATTAGAGAGTATGACAGAATGTGTGACATAAGGGATAACAGGCTTACACCTAAAAGAGAGTATTCCGCTTTATTAACAGAAAAAATCATCAAGGCAAGGGAATTACCTGGCGAACTATTAAAGGTCGCTAGAATGCCAATACAAGGCATATCTGTAGACAATAATGGATTAATCAGAATAAATGAAACGTTAATAAGTGATTTAAGTGATGGTGAAAAATTAGATCTATCATTGACAATTGCTAAAGCTCAATGCGGAGAATTAAAGCTTATATGTCTTGATAGATTCGAAAGTTTAAACCCAGCAGCTAGAAAAGAGTTAATTTCTCAGATGGTTGATGATGATTATCAATATATCATTACTTCTACTGAATCAGATGATTTCGAGATAGTTCAATTTGATAGTGAAGATGATGTAAATAAATATTTTGAGGGGGATAAGTAGAAATGGCAGATAGTAAAAAAGAGTTAATTTTAAAGGAATCGTATAGTGTTTTAGATAGATTAATTGAAACAAAAATAAGTGCAATGCCTAAGGATTTCAACAGGACAAGGTTCTTACAAAACTGTATGACAGTACTTCAAGACACAAAGGATATAGAAAAATGCCAACCTATTTCAGTTGCTAGAACACTTTTGAAGGGAGCTTTCTTGGGGTTAGATTTCTTCCAAAAGGAATGCTATGCCATACCATATGGAGGAACATTGCAGTTTCAAACTGACTATAAAGGCGAAACTAAGATGGCTAAAAAATATAGTATAAGACCTATAAAAGATATATATGCAAAAGTTGTTAGAGAAGATGATCTATTTGAAGAAGAAATAAAAGAAGGACAACAATTTGTGAATTTCAAGCCTATTCCTTTTAGTGATAAACCTATTATTGGAGCTTTTGCAGTTGTATTGTATCAAGATGGTGGGATGGAATATGAAACCATGAGTAAAACTCAAATTGAAGGTATAAGAGACAATTTTAGTAAGATGAAGAATGGTTTAATGTGGACCAAGACACCAGAAGAAGCTTATAAGAAAACAGTCTTAAGAAGACTTACAAAAAAGATTGAAAAGGATTTTGATACTATAGAGCAGGCAAAAACATATGAAGAAACATCAGACTCTGAATTTAAGAAAGAAGAGAAATGTAATGAAAAATCAGTATTTGATGTTGAATATAGTGAAGTTGAATCAGAGGAACTTGAGCAACAAACAATGCTGGAAAATTCACCATTTGGAGGTGAGCAGTAATGGAGCTAACACATGATAATTATTTTAGTACTGAGGCAGATAGAGAGTTTTTCTCTGTCTCCCAGTTCAAAGCTTTTAGAGAATGTGAAGCTAAGACAATGGCTAAGCTAAATGGAACATGGGTTGATGGTGAAAACGATGCATTTACATTAGGTTCATATGTACATTTATGGTCCGAAGGTGGTAACCTAGGAGAATTTAGAACACAGCACCCAGAGATGTTTAAGAAAGATGGAACTTTACTTAAGAAATTTGAGGTTGCCGACAAGATGATAGAAACATTAGCCAATGATCCATTAGTTGAAAAGGTAAGAGAAGGCCAAAAAGAAGTTATTATGACTGGTGAACTGTTTGGAACACCATGGAAAATAATGATTGATATTTATAACCCAAGCAAAGGGGTATTTGTAGATTTAAAGACTACTAGAGAGATAAGTAAAAAATACTGGAATGAAGAATTGAGGGTTAAACAGAACTTTATTGAGTATTATGATTATCTTCTACAGATGGCAGTATATGCAGCAGTAGAAAGGCAAAACAGAGGCGGAGAAGAGTATTTGCAACCACATATTATAGCTGTTAGTAAAGAAGAAATTCCGGACAAGGCAATTATTCTTATGGGTACAGAATATATAGAGGATAAATTATTAGAAATTGAAACGCTATTGCCTAGATTTATAAAAGTTAAGAATGGTGAGGAAGAACCTATAGGATGTGGTCATTGTGATTATTGCAGAAGTATTAAAAAGATAGATAAAATACTACATTACACTGAATTGTAGGTGATTCACATGAACCAATTTGATGAAGAGATAATAAGGCAAAAACAATATTTTATAAAGGAAGAGAAGGAAGCAATCCTTAAGTTAGAGCTAGAGATAATGAGCCGCAAAAGGGGTATAGCACAAATGCAATTACAGATTAGAGAATTACAAGAGTAGGAGGGAACAATGGATAAGGCACCAAAAGGATTTATAAAACTGGACAGGTCAATATTTGAACATTGGATTTTCCAAGATGCTGAAAAGTTTAAAGCATTTGTTGACCTTATCCAATTAATGAGATGGAAAGATGAAACATTGATTTTAGGTAATGAAGTTGTTGTTATACCTAGAGGAAGTTATTACACTTCCGAGCTGAAATTAAGTGAAAGATGGGGTTGGAGCAGAAACAAGACCAGAGCTTACCTCAACTTGCTAGCAAAAGAGCATATGTTGATTAAAAAAGGTACAGCAAAAGGTACAACTCTAACCCTTGCAAATTATGAGGTTTACCAAGGTGAGGGTACAACAGAAAGTACAACAGAAGGTACAGCAAAAGGACAACAGAAGGTACATCAAAAAAACATCAAAAGGTACACAAAAGAAGAAGTTAAAGAAAGAGAAGAAGTTAAAGAAGTTAATAAGAATATAAGAGAGAGCACTCACTCAACTGAAACCTTAGATCTTATTAAATATTATTCTGAGTTGTTACCAGGACAAGATATATCTACACATGTGGCTACTCTTAACATTTGGATAGAAATGTATTCTTATGAGTGGACCAAAGAGGCTATACAAAAATGTGTAAGTAACAAAGGTAGATTTATTAAAAGTTACGTAGAGGTAATATTGAGGAATTGGGCTAGGGATGGCAAGGAGGAAAGAAGCTATGGAGCATATACAAATACCGGTACTACAAAGGCTATTAATGAAAAGCAAGAAGCAGAAGGCGACAGACTTGCGAGAAAAGCAATCGAAAAATACGGAAGTACACTGGAAGATATTAAATGCGACTTCTGATTGTCCTTATCATGAATGTGATGGTTCTGGATTAATACAGATGATAAGTGATGATGGCGATTTTAAGACTAGATTCTGCAAATGTAGAGAAGAGAAAATATATGCCAACAGGTTAAAGTTTGCAAATATACCCAATGAGTTCGAAGAGCTTACAGTAAACTCTTTCGATACGAAAGTGTACTGCAAACAAGAATCTCAAATAATCGCAGCGGCAGCAAAGAAAATGACTGTGAAATACATTACAAACTTTGATAAGTTCGCAGAATTGGGGAAGGGGTTATATTTCTATTCAACTACTAAAGGCAGTGGGAAAACTAGGCTTGCAGTAAGTCTAGGGAATGCTTTGTTAAAGAATAACAATGAGAGAGTAAAGTTTATAACATGTTCAGATCTACTCAAAGAGATTAAAAACACATACAACAAGGATAGCAAATATACAGAAAGCCAGCTTATAGAGAGCATAAATAATGTTGGTGTATTAGTTATAGACGATATAGGGGTAGAACAGCCTACAAGCTGGGTAAGTGAAATGCTATTTAACATCTTTGATAATCGTATGAAATATAAAAGAATAACTATATTAACCAGTAATGACACCATAGAAGGGCTAAAACATGATGATAGATTAAAAAGCAGACTAGTGAAAATGTGTATTCCAATAAAAATGCCTGAGGAAGATATAAGGCAAAAACAAGGCAAGAAGGAAAATGAAGAGTTACAAGAATTTCTATTGAAATAGATTTAGAAAAGAAATTATTAGGATGGGAGGAATAGGAGTGGGGTTAAATGATGAAGAATGGAGACAAAATAAGAAAAGGAAGAAACAAGCCTTCATGGCATTACAGAATCTTCCTTATGAAATAAAAATAAGAAAAGCGGAAATAAGAGCTAATGAATTTTATAATGAAATGGTCAAAAGAGGTTTAGAATGCCACGTAAGCGTAGGCGGATTGGATAGTATAACTCTATTAATATTTTTAAGAAATATCGGTATAAATGTACCGGCAGTATCAGTTTCAAGTTTGGAAGACAAGAGCATACAAAATATACATGATCAGCTTGGGATTATCAAAATAGCACCATATAAATCTAAAGTTGAAATTCTGAATGAAGTAGGATTCCCAGTGATAAGTAAAAAGCTTGCAGGGAGAATAGAAACATTACAGAATCCAACAGAAAATAATAAAACTGTGCGACATGCAATTATTACTGGAGAGTGTGGAGCACAAGGACATTTTGCAAAAAACAGTAGAATGCAACTACCTAAAAAATGGCTAGAACTTTTTGCTGGAATGGAAAACAAAGAATATGGAACTCATTATAAACAAGCTCCTTTTAAAATATCAAACCAATGTTGTTATTTCATGAAGGAAAAGCCTTGCGGAGATTGGGGTAAAAAACATAATAGTTATCCTTACTTGGGGATTATGGCAAGTGAGGGCGGGCAAAGAGAAGAAAGTCTTGTAGATCATGGATGTAATTATTATGGGAAAACAGTAATAAGAAGTGCACCATTTGCAATTAGCATTAGACCTCAATGTCCCAGTGCCAGAAATCTACGGAGAAATAAAAAAGGACTTTACAGGGAAACTTTATACAACTAAGGCACAGAGAACAGGGTGCAATATGTGTGGCTTTGGAATCCACATGGAGAAGCGACCTCATAGATTTGATAGGCTTAGGCAACGTAACAAGAAAGAGTGGGAATTCTGGATGTATAGCTGCATAAAAGATAAAGAAACAGGTGAGAAATATGGCTGGGGAAAAGTACTAGACTATATCGGAGTAGGCTGGGAAGATATCCCCTTAGAGGTTGAACAATTAAGTTTTGATATATAGGAGGAATAACAAATGTTAGAGATAATATTCGCCTTTTTAGGTGCAGCGGTAGGCTTCGGGACATGTGCAATACTTAACACATTAAAGGACAAGCCTAAGCAGATAGATGTAAAACAAGAGCTAATATATCTTACAGAACAGGTTTACAGTTGCAAGAATCGTATAGACAACATGGAAATGCACAACACCATGGAACATAGCAAAATAATATGCAGATTGGGGGAAATGGAGGTGTTCCAGAATGGGAAAGAAGATAGATGAGGCAAAAGGTAAGAAAATAGCTATATCTATAGCTAAGGACATAATAGAGAACGGACTAACATTAAACCAAGCTGGAGTTAAGCACAATATCGGTGCTACATCAGCAAGTAAATACGTCAGAATGTTTATAGAAGATAAGAAAATTATTGAAGCTTTCAATAAAAATCTGCATTATAACAAAATTCATTGTCCTAAAAGTGAACGTGAAATTAAAAAATATAGCGGAGGAAAGATTGAAGTCACACAGCTTATAGACTTCTACAATATTTATGCGGAATGTGATGAACCCAAACATGCAATAGCAGAAGGGAAAAGAGCTGCCAAAACTACATGGGAAATAGCAGAAAAGGAATATAGGAAATGGCGCAATGAATATGTAACACGATTTAATAGGATTAGGAGGAATTAATATGAATAAAGTCGTTTTAGTAGGAAGGCTTACAAAGGATCCTGAACTTAAATTTACTCCTGGAGCAGGAACTGCAGTAACCACATTTACTATTGCAGTAAATCGAAAGTTCAAAAAAGAAGGACAACCTGATGCAGATTTCCTTCCTGTGGTTGTGTGGGGCAAGGCAGCGGAGGCAACAGCACAATATATGGCAAAAGGTAGACAAATCGGAATCTGTGGGCGTATAGAAACAAGAAGCTATGAAGCTAAGGATGGAACAAGAAGATATGTTACTGAGGTAATTGCTGAGGAAGTTGAATTTTTAGGAAGCAAAACAGATAGTGGAACAGTTGATAATACTCCAGAGTATGGGAACGATGTAACACCGATAGAAAATGAAGAAATCCCTTTTAATTAAAGAGTTATAGCTCTCTATGATAAAAAGCTAAAAAATTAATAGGAGGTCATATATGGGATATACTCACGGAAAAATGTGGAACGATAAAAATATAGAGGAACAGATTAGAAAGGTTACTAAAGAACTTAACATAACTAGAATGCCTAGCAATTCAGAAATAATAAAGATAACTGGAAATCATTGTTTGTCAAATGCGATAGCTAAGAGTGGTGGATTTAAACATTGGAGCACAATATTAAATTTAGAAATAAAGAAAAGTGAAACAGGATTAGGTAAAAAATATGAAAGAATATGCGGTAATATTCTTAAAGAAAAAGGTTATAAAGTAGAACAAATGTCAGTAAAGCACCCATACGATTTATTGGTAAATGGCTGCGTAAAAATAGATGTTAAGGCGAGCAATAGATTTAAATATAGTAATTCTGGGTTTTGTTATACTTTTAATCTTGAAAAAATAAATCCTACATGCGATTTGTATGTATGCTTTTGCATAAATGAAATTGAGGTAGAAAAAGTATTGATAATTCCAAGCAAGTTTCTAAAAATATCTCAATTAAGCATAGGCAATAAAAGTGAATATGATAAGTTTATAAATCAGTGGGAATACGTAAAGCAATACGACGAATTTTATAAAGCTATAAAATAGCACTTTTAAGGCTCTTAAATTACAATATAAGCAATTCACCTACAAAGCATTTAAGAGCCTAAAACAAAGAAAATGGAGTGAAAAATATGACATTAAAAAATTGCCCGTTTTGCGGTGGCAAAATGGAACCGGAAGTTATGTGTTTTCAAAAAGCTTATGAAGAAGATTACCAAAAATGGTTAAATGAAAATAACAAATTACCTAGTGTAGCAACAGGATACAATACAGGCTGGATAGTGCGTTGTTATCATTGCGGTGCTAAGAGTAAAGAAGGATTGACAAAAGAGGAAGTAGCTGAAGCATGGAATAGGAGGGAGAAACGTGAAGATAATAGATAAGGTTTTAGACGAAAACGAATATACTGAAGAAGATTTAATCGAATGGAAATGTCCTTACTTTTATGGGTTTGAACGTCCAACCATTGAGGAGTGTCACAGCATGACGTGTGAACAATGCTGGAACAGGGAGGTAGAAGAGTAATGAATGAAATAGAGAAGCTCATAGAAGCTTTAAAAGAAAATTTAAATAGCACAGTTAAAAAACAAGGGAGTGCATTATTTCCAACAACACGCAATTTACAGCTTGGACTTTGGAACACAGATGTAGTTCTCATGGCAAAGAAGAGCTGTGAAGAATCTACAGAAACTTTAGAAGCAGCAGTTATGTATCAGCTAGAACCAACATGGGAGAATGTAAAGAATTTAGCACAAGAATCTATAGAGACAATTCAGATGTGTTTCAATATGCTAAATTACTTAGAAAAAATAGGTGTGATAGTCATACCAGAAGAGATAAGAGACCATAATCGCAAGATATATGCAAGAGGTTGGGAAGTCGATACATCTCTCAAATTAGAAGTTAAGGAGGGGTAACAGTGATTAACATAATCTACAAAGTAGGAGATAAAATTAAAGTATTAAGCGGTTGTTCGGTGCAGGTAAAACAGGGCAATGCGAAAAGAGATCAAAAAAAAGTAAAAGGAATGAATGGGAGAATAATCGAAGACTACGAGCACTTCTACCTAGTGCAGCACAAAAACTTTAAAGAGTGCTACAGCAAAGCTAGTCTTTTGTGTAAAGACACAATATTTAAAATTATGTAAATTTAAAGCGACATAAGGTAGGTGAAAATATATTGAAAGCAAAAGAAATTAATCAATTACTAAAAGTAATATATGATAAGGATACAACTACTGTGGAAGAGAAAAAGGCTCTACTGGAAGCTTGCGGTTGCGTTTGGGCTCACAGAAAGAAAAAAGTTGTCAATGTGGGGTCGTTTATGGAAATGCTCTATGAACATATGGGATTCCAGTATGATGTTGAGGTCAAAACTACTGAAACAGAAACAGAATTTTATGTTAAAACATTCAAAAAGCGATAGTTTGCAATTTAAAAATAATAGGAGGTAATGCATGACTAATAGTAAACAGAAAGGAGCAAGAGGAGAGCGAGAACTCTCTTCTAAGCTCCGAGAATATGGATATGATACAAGACGAGGGCAACAATATTGTGGAGCAAACGGTGATGCAGATGTAGTTGGACTTCCTGGTATTCATATTGAGTGTAAACGTGTTGAAAGACTTAATATATATGATGCCATAGGACAAGCTAAGAGTGACGCAAAACATGGTGAAATACCTACAGTTTTTCACAGAAAAGACCGCTGTGAATGGCTAGTGACTATGACATTGAAAGATTGGATTGATATGTATAAGGAAGGGAGAAAAGAGAATGAGGAAGATTAAGCTTAGAGCATGGAACAAAGAATTAAAAATTATGGATTATGGGAATGGAGAATTAACAGGGTATAATGTTTTTGATTGTAGTCCAGCGAAAGCAGTTAATGATATTATAAATGAAAATTATCCAGAGTTAGAATGGATGCAGGACACAGGCTTAAAAGATAAGAATGGAAATAAGATATGGGAAGGCGATATTGTAAAAATGCACTATTTCTTTGAGGACTATGACCCTAATACATTGGGTAGGTTTGAAAATGAAACAGAAATAGCTGGAAAGGTATTTATAAACGAATATGGGAACGGGGTTATTGCAAATGATTTAAGTTTTTACTTCAATGAATATATAGAAGACCCAAATGAAGAACTTGAAGTCATAGGCAACATTTACGAAACCCCACAGCTATTGGAGGTGTAAAAATGAAGGATATACCAAGTCATTTACAGTGTGCCTACTGCGAAAGAAATAGAAATCGTGGTGGGGAATGCAACGGTGAAGAAAAAGGATGTTTATTCTTCAAAGCTGATAAAAGAGGATGCATAAGAAATAAAAATTTAGAATTGCCAGTTAGGGTTTATGATGAGGCACCTTTGATAAATAAATGGTATGATGGCTACACATTAAATGGAGTTGATACAGAAATACGCGTCAGAAGAATATTTGGCTTCAAATGGGATGAACGAAAGGGGCTCATGTATATTTATTGTGACTGCGATTATTTCGTAAATGAATTCCATGAGGATTATAAAGAACCAAGCAAGAAACCTAATTTGATAGTGATTAAGGGAGGGCGGTAGATTGGACAAGGAACTGTTTAGAAAAACAGAAGGTAAGCTATATAGATACTACAGGCAGAAAAGAAAGATAGAAGGTTATAATAGGCAAATAGAAACACTAGAACGCAGCATAGAAGAAATAGAGCAAAACATAAGAGATACAAATGTTACTATAGATTATTTCCAAAATGGACAAGGAATAGAAGAAAGAGTTCAAACAAGTAGTACAGGATCTAGTTATGCGGAAAGTCAAATTATTAAGGCTATAACGTCACTGGAGAAAGAACTTGGTTTTAAAACTAGGAAGATTGTAAAACTTAAAGCCAAGGTAAGAGAAACAAAAGAATTTATCTCATACATGGAATATAACTTAAGCATGCTAGAAGAAGAAGATAAACAGTTTATAGAACTTAAGTACGGAG
The DNA here is from genome assembly GCF_900142225.1 of Hathewaya proteolytica DSM 3090. Classification (GTDB taxonomy): domain Bacteria; phylum Bacillota; class Clostridia; order Clostridiales; family Clostridiaceae; genus Hathewaya; species Hathewaya proteolytica. The sequence goes on along the minus strand of NZ_FRAD01000025.1, from coordinate 22,173 downwards.
ACGGAAGAAACATAATCTATATTTCGCAAACATTAAACATAGCACAAGCCACTTGTTATAGGAAAAGGGAAGAGTTAATTCATAATATAGCACAGTTTGAAAATTTGATAAAAAAATGAGAAAAAGTTGATAAAATACACCTATGGAATGTGTTAGAATATAGTTAATCCCAATTAGGGAAATACATTTTTGTTTGTAACACATGTATAGTTCTCATTGCGGGCCGTCAACCCGCAATACATACCAGGCAAAGGCTTGGAGTACAAAAGATAAACTTATTAATCCCCCCAGATTAATTTATAATGTGCCAAGAGCGCCTCTTAACAATGCCAACTTGGTACACATGGAATTGTAACTCAACGGTAGAGCAATCGGCTGTTAACCGATAGGTTGAAGGTTCGAATCCTTCTGGTTCCGCCAATAGACAGATAAAACATGAATACTCCTCCTAGAAAAACATCTTAACTTGGTTAGGGTGTTTTTTATTTCTAATATTTTGAAGGAATTTTGAAGTTGATGGAGAAATATATGGTAAGGGGGGAGATAAAAAATGAATGTTAAAAAGATTTACCGGAAAATGAAAATGATTGGAACAATAATTATATCAATAATATTGATAGTAATGAAGCTTTCATTTATATTATCTGCATTAATACAACTAGCAGAAATTGGTTTATGTTGTGTTAAAAGACAAAAAATAACAGATTCGTTTGTTATAAATGAAAAAAAGAATAGAATAGAACAAGTAATCGGAAAGAATATGCTAATTAAGGTATGGAAAAATGATTATTATAAAAATAAGTATAAATTGCTTGAGGAACTGAAAAAAGTTGATTTTAAAAAGGCAATTTCTAAAAATAAGAAATTAATAGGTAAAGAACTTAACTGTGAAACTAATTTAGTGATATATAAACATGTATTAGAAAAACAGATAGGAAGTAAAAATATAAGAGTAGATGAAGAATCAAAAATCCTTACATTTCAACCAATCGAAAAGTTATTATTTATGAATGGAAGAGTCATTTGGAGAAACTTATTCAATGTAAAATTTTGGAGATATATATTTAGAAAAGAAACTATAAAAAAATATTATTTTACAATAGAAGAATCTTAATATTTAAGGTTCTTTTTTATTTTGGGAGAAGGTGTTTAGAATAGATTTATTTCACCAGAATAATATAAAAGACTGAACTAAAACAGATTTTCTAAATACAAGCATATATAAGTCTAATGACCATGCACAAGATAAGAAAATATTACACAAGTTAGCCAGAAGTAGACTAAAACAACAGCTATTTTTGAAAGAAGGTTAAGTATGAAAGATTTGATTTGGTTCTGGAAAGCAAGCAAAGTATACACGAAGTATAACTATATGAAATTATTTTTTAAATGGTGGAGACCATTACGTAAGTTTATGAAACTATCAAAGGATGATAGAATACAGTTTAAGAAAAATTCAATGAAATTTCTTTAAAGAACTCTTAACAGGGTTCTTTTTATTTTATAAGGAAGGTGAGAACATATTAAATATTTATACAAATCTTAAATGTAAATGTTGTAAAAAAGAATTAATCTTAATAACGGAAGAATTACTAAGTATAGATCCAGATAGATATTTAGTATGTCCTTACTGTAGTAATAGAAATATAGTTGTACAAGGCTCAACAGATAACTTAAGGGAATGTATGGGTCATAGTTCATACAAGAAGGTCCATGGAGCTATAAGGCAAAAATAAAAAAGGAGGTGGCATTGTGGCTAAGTTAACACCAAAGCAAATGGCATTCTGTGATTATTATATAGAAACAGGCAATGCCACTGAAGCAGCAAAGCAAGCAGGGTATAAACAACCACATGTACAAGGTAGTCAGAACTTAGAAAAACTTAGTATAAAATCTTATATTGATGAAAGAATGAAACAACTTGAAGATGAACGTATTGCCAATGCTAGCGAAGTATTAAAACATCTTACAGCAGCTATGAGAGGGAAAATCGTGGAAGATGTTGTTGTAGTTGAGGGTGAAGGTGATGGATATTCTTCAGCAAGAGTTATAAAAAAAGAAATAAGTGCCAAGGATAGAATAAAAGCAGCTGAGCTCCTAGGAAAGAGATATAGATTATTTGTAGATAAGGTAGAGACAGATGTAACGGCCACAGTAAATTCAACCGAAAAGCTTGATTCGATACTTTCGCAATTAAATGGTGATGAAGATGAGTAAAGCTTATAAGTTATCCCTAAAATATAAGGATTTCTTAAAATGCAAAGCACCAGTAGAATTCCTTGAGGGCACGACAGCAGCAGGGAAAACAACAGTGGGAATTGTGAAATTCATGTTTAATGTTGCTAAATCAAAAAAGAAAATGCATGTTATAGCCTCAAAGACTACTGGAGTATGTGAAAAAAACATAATTCAAAAGGAATATGGCATTACAGATGTATTCGGGGATTTAGTCAGATACAACGGTAATGGCGATAAGGACAATAAAATACCACATATAAGATATAAAACACCTAATGGTGAAAAAATAATATATATTTTAGGTTATGATAATATTGATAAGTGGAAGATGGCCCTGGGTTCGCAATTTGGTTGTGTAATGATAGATGAAATTAATACAGCAAGCATTGAATTTGTGAGAGAGATATGTACTAGATGTGATTACTTATTGGGCACACTTAACCCAGATGATCCTAATCTACCAATCTATAGTGAATTTATAAATTGTAGTAGACCTTTAGAAAAATATAAGAATGATGTTCCTAATGAAATAATGGAACAACTAAATAGCGAGACTAAAAAGAACTGGATATACTGGTTCTTTTCTTTTTATGATAATTTAAGTTTAAGTGAAGCAGATATTGAAAAAAAGAAGTTAAGTGCTCCAAAAGGAACAAAACTTTATAAGAATAAAATACAGGGCCTAAGAGGCAGGGCAACAGGCTTAATATTTAGTAACTTTGAAAGAAAGAGAAATATAATAACTAAGCAGCAAGCCAAAATATACAATTATATACACTACACATGTGGAGTTGATACGGCTTACTCTAGTAAATCAAAAGACACTATAGCTTTTATATTCCAAGGTATCACAGACGAAGGTATGCTAGTAACCCTAGATGAAAAAGTTTATAACAATAAGGATTTAAATACTCCTATTGCTCCAAGTGATACAGCTATTAAACTGTTTAATTTCTTAGAGAAGAATAGGAACGAATGGGGGCTTGCAAGAGACGTATTTGTAGATAGCGCAGACCAAGCAACCATAACAGAACTTAAGAAATTTAAGAGACAACACCCTTGTTTTTATAACTTTATTAATGCCTATAAGAAAGTAACTATCCTAGATAGAATAAATTTTCAGCTAGGGTGGATAGGAACAGACACAGAACATTATTATGAGGTAGTAGATACCTGTACTAATCATATACAAGAATTAGAGACCTACAGTTGGAAAGAGGATAAGGACGAGCCAGAGGACGCAAACGACCATACAATAAATGCTAATCAATATGCATGGATACCTTACAAAGTTAAGATAGGAGTTGGTAAATAATATGTACGCTATTAGAAATAAGAAAACTAAAAAATGGGTATTCGGAACTGATCATAGATATTCACCATTGAAGCAAAGAACTTCCCATGAAAAAGCGATTATATTTGGTGATAAAGAAGATGCAGAACATAATTTCAATATTAGGAAGTGCAACAAGGATTACGAAATTGTAAAAGTAGAGCTAAAGATTATTCAGGAGCTGGTAAATAATGAATTGGTTTAAAAAGTTGGTGATAAAAATGTTAAATATACAACCCGCACAAGATAAGAAAATAACAATAAGAGAGCCTTTAAGCTTTGAAGGTAATGTCATGAAAAATAGAATATGGTATCGTGGTGAAGCTAGTGAGCTAGACCAATTTTTCAAACAGAGTGCTTATGATCTTGTCTCAAAGTCTAGATTTTGGGCGGCAGTTCCCTCAAACGATTTAAACGTTAGAAAGGTTCATAGTGGGTTACCAGCAATGATAGTTGACAGGCTTGCTGATATGGTAGTGTCAGATGTAGATAGCATTGATATAGACGATAAGGGTTTACGGGCCATATGGGACGAAATAAGCAAAGATAATAAGTTTAATGAGTTATTAGGTGAAGCCATAGGAGAAACACTTGTAACAGGAGATGGTGCTTTTAAAATAACGATAGACACAGACTTGACGCCATACCCAATAATAGAATATTACAGTGGTGAAAAAGTAGATTACAATTTCAAACGTGGAAGGCTCCAAGAGATATTATTCTATACAAATTATACAGTAGGCAGTAAAGATTATAGGCTAGAAGAGGTGTTTGGACGAGGGTATATAAGATATAAATTATACAATCATGAAGGAAAAGAAGTGCCTATAACAGCCATAGAAGAGACTAGTAGTTTGTTAGATACAACCTTTACTGGTGACTTCATAATGGGTATACCTATGAAATTCTTTAAGTCTCATAAATTTATCAATAGGGGCAAAAGTATATTTGATACTAAGTCAGATAGCTTTGACGCACTGGACGAAACTGTATCGCAATGGATTGACGCTATAAGAGATGGAAGAGTAAAACAATATATACCAGAGGACCTAATACCCAAGAATCCAACCACAGGGGAATCACTAAAACCAAATAGTTTTGACAATAAATTCATAGCAGTAGGCTCTAGTATGAAGGAGAATGGTTCAGATGAAATCAGTATACAACAACCATCTATAAACTACGAAGCTTATGTAAATACCTATGCTAGCAACTTAGATATGTGCCTACAGGGTATCATAAGCCCGGCCACATTAGGAATAGATCTAAAGAAAACAGATAATGCAGAAGCTCAAAGAGAGAAGGAAAAAGCAACTCTTTACACAAGAGGAAAGATAGTTGATTCTTTAACGGAAGTAATACCAAGACTTGTTGATATAGTATTGAAAGTGCAGGATTTAATGCATAGTAAGAATCCACAAGAGTATGAAATTACTATAAGCTTTGGAGAATATGCAAGCCCTTCATTTGACAATAAGGTTGAGACTGTAGGCAAGGCCAAAAGTTATGGAATAATGTCAACTGAACAATGCATTGAAGAACTTTATGGAGATACTTGGACTGATGAGGAAAAGGCAGAGGAAATAGCAAGGCTTAAGGAGGAAAATGGAGTTGTAGGCATGGAAGAACCTGAGGTTAGTATGGATGATGAGGATATAGAAGAAACATCAACTTCAAGCCTTTTAAATGGTGCTCAAATTCAATCAATGCTTAAGGTTATTGAGAATGTAAAAGCTGGCAATATAACAAGAGCCAGTGCAATATCTATTATTTCATCATCTTTAGGAATAAGTAGAGAAGTCGCTGAAACCTTCATGGAAGAACAAATGTAGGTGATAAAATGAAGAAAGATTATGATGTTGCAGAAGCATTCGGAGCTATAGAGAAAGAATTGATTGATTCTATGCTGAGGAATTATAAAAGGCATAGGAATTGGGAAAACAAAGAAGGGTTTGACTGGACCATGTGGCAAGTTGAACAATTAAAAAGCTTACAAGAGTATAAAAAGAGAAATAAAAAAGCTTTCAAACATAGATTCTCAGAGATAAATGAAGAGATAGAAGAGATGATTGAGAAGTCATATATAGCCGGCAATATGGAAGCTGAAATAGAAATATTAGAAGCTATAAAGAATGGATTTAGACCTAGAATAAGACCTAAAGTTACAGACTTAATTACAGAGGGCAAATTCTTTAAAATAAATGATAGAAAACTCAATGCTCTCATAAAAGCTACTAAGCAAGACATGGCAAAAGCAGAGGTTGCTATGCTAAGAAAAGCCAATGATGAATACAGAAAAACGATATTTAATGCACAGGTTTATGCTAATACAGGAAGTGGAACATATGAGCAATGCGTAGATATGGCAACTAAGGACTTCTTAAGTAAGGGTATTAATTGCATAGAGTATAAGAATGGTGCTAGAGTTAATATAGCAGATTATGCAGCCATGGCAATTCAAACGGCTAATAAAAGAGCATACTTGCAAGGAGAAGGTGCTAAAAGACAGGAGTGGGGCATAAGTACAGTAATAACCATAAGCCGTGGAGGTGGTTGTCCTAAATGTGTACCATTTCAAGGTAAGATTTTTATAGATGATGTATGGAGTGGTGGAACTTCTAAAGATGGACCCTATCCATTACTAAGTAGTGCAATGGCAGCTGGATTCTATCATCCTAATTGTAAAGATTCTCATACAACTTATTTTGAAGGTATTTCAACACCACCGAAGACTACAACTAAAGAGCAACAACAAAAGAGTATAGACATATTTAATAGAGAACAGAGGGAAAACTATATAAATAGACAAATAAAAAAGTATGATAGGCTTAGTAGTTATAGTTTAGACAAAGATAATATAGAAAGATATAAGTATAAGAAACAACAATGGCAAAGTATAAGAAATATAAAAACATGGCGAGGAGCTACACCAGTTAAAACTATTTACAATAATAAGAAAGAAATAATAAAACATATGAGAGATAAATACTCTCTAGATTTTAGCGATAGCAGAAAATACCCTATAGACAAGGATTTGTTACAGGATTCAGTTAATTGGATGGATAAATTTAATAACTACTTTAAAGGATTCCAAGAGATTAACCCGGTTAAGCTACCAATATTAAAAGTAAAAGCTAACATGAATGCTGTAGGAAAATACTCATACTATGCGAACCGGCCAGGGGCTTGTGAGTTAACATTAAACGGTGCTTTTTTCTCAGATAAAGAGTATAATAAGAAGTATATAGAAAAATGCATTGAGAAGAAATGGACTGTGCCTAACGCAAAAGAGTATAAAACTTTTGTACACGAATATGGACATAATGTTGCGGATGGACTTAAATGGCTTGATGGTGGAAACACGAATTGGTGTGAAGAATTTGTTAGTGAGGTAATAGGCGACTATAATAAAAAATATAGTACAGAATATACTTTTAAAGACATGGCAACATTAGTCGGAGAATATGCCGGCACTAAACATGCAGAATTATTCGCAGAGACTTTTGCAGAGTATTTTGGCGGTGATAACCCAAGAGAATTTGCTAAACTATTTGGGGAAAAGTTGGATAAGAAAATAAAATATCATATCAAGGAGGGAAATAAAGTTGGAGCTAGAAAGACCTAAATTTATGGATACGGATTATTATTATTATGATGATGATGGTCTTAAAATTAAAGAGAATTCTCCACAGTGGGTAAAGGAAGAATATGAACAGTTTATGAGTTCATTAAAATGCGGAGAGATAGTACAAGAGTATAAAGCACTTACTAAATAAAAAGTAGGTGCTTTTATTATGCTCAAAATTAAGAAAGGAGGTTTAAGTGTACATGGTGATTAAGATTACATACCTCATTATCACAAGAATGTACGTAATATACGCATTGATTGAAGCATCAAGAGAAAAGAATAAGGGGAATATTACAAATGCTATATATAATTTACTATTAGGAATTTTAATATGTATTGTTTAAAAAAGAAAGTCTTATTAAATAAGGCTTTTTATTTTCGCCATTTTGGTATTATGGGCGTTAACTAATAAGACAAATGGTACCGGACTGAACCGGGCTAAAAAATGAATTTGAAAGGATGGTAAATATGAATAAACAACAATTTATAGCATTAGGACTTACAGAAGATTTAGCAACAAAAGCAGAGGCGGAGAGTAAGAAAGAATTAGAAACTTATATTCCTAAGACACGATTTGATGAAGTCAACAACAGTAAAAAAGAATTAGAGAAGACTATTGCTGAAAGAAACACTCAATTAGAAGACCTTAAAAAGGTTGACGGTGAGGCTCTTAAAAAGCAGATAGAGACATTACAAGAGGACAACAAGGCTAAGGACATAGAGTACCAAGCAAAGCTTAAGGATTTACAAGTAAGCAATGCTATTAAGATGGCTATTGCAGATAAGGCTATGGATACAGATTTAGTTGCTGACTTGTTTGATAAGTCTAAGTTAATACTAAATGATGATGGCAAGATAACAGGCTTAGATGAACAACTTAAAAGTTTAAAGGAGAGCAAAGGCTTTTTATTTAAACCTGAAAATAGTCCAGAACCAACACCACAACCGGGATTTAAAGTTGGTGCAGATGGTGGAAATCCTAAGCCACAAGGAACAAATGTAAGTATGAAAGACGCAATAGCAGCTAAACTTCAAGGACAAATAAACCAATAAAGGAAAGGTGATATAATATGGCAGTTACATTAGCAGAGGCAAGTAAAAACGTACAGGATGATTTACAAATAGGGGTTATTGATGAATTTAGAAAGTCTAGTTTTTTACTAGACAATCTAACATTTGATGATGTTGTGTCCCCAGTAGGTGGAGGAGCAACAATGACATACTCCTATACTAGATTAAAAACACAACCAACAGCTGGATTCAGAGAGATTAACAAAGAATACACACCAGGAGAAGTTACTAAAGAGCAATTCCATACTACTCTTAAGGTATTTGGTGGTAGCTATCAGATTGATAGGGTTATTGCCAATATGGGCGGAATTGTATCAGAGGTAGAATTACAGCAGGCACAGAAGATTAAAGCAGCAAAGGCACTATTTAATGATACTTTCATCAATGGTGACAGTGCAGTAGATGCACAAGCATTTGATGGACTTGAAAAAGCATTAACAGGATCATCAACAGAATATAACAATGGTGCTGATAAGGTAGTTATAGATTTATCTACAAGTGCGGCAATTACGTCTAACTACATGGCATTTTTAGATATGCTAGATGAATTTATGACCGGCTTAGATGGTACTCCTACTTTTATAGCTGGTAACTCTAAACTTATAGCTAAATTGAGGGCATGTGCAAGAAGGGCAAGCATGTACCAAACAACTAAAAATGACTTTGGACAGCAAGTGGAAAGCTACGGAACTATTCCATTCGTGGATTTAGGAACTAAGGCTGGAAGTAATGAAGATGTTGTTAAAACAGATGGCACTTCGGGGGCAACTTCTCTTTATGTTGCTAGATTAGGCCTTGATGGGTTGCACGCTGTATCTATGGCGGGGCAAGCACCAATAAAGACATGGTTGCCAGACTTTTCAACTAGCGGGGCAGTAAAGAATGGTGAAGTAGAAATGATAGCAGCATTAGCATTAAAGGCAAGTAAAGCGGCTGCAGTATTTAGAAATATAAAGGTAAAATAGGAGGGACATTATGGCTAAAATAATAGCACCAAACAAAAGCTATACTGGTATTAGTGCTAGTGTGGCTTTTTGTAATGGTATCGCAGAAACAGAAAACCCTACTCTTGTTGATTGGTTCAAGAAACATGGATATGAAGTTGAAGAAGAAAAAGCTGAAGAAGAAATTGTTGAAGAAGAGACAGCTATTGATAAAATGACAATTGAAGAGTTAAAAACATATGCAGAAGAAAGAGGAATAGATCTAGGTAAATCTACTAGCCAAGAAGGCATTCTTAAGAAAATAAAAGATGTAGAATATGGAGAGTAGGTGTTACTATGGCTTATATAACTTTAGAGGAATACAAGGCTAATTATAGTGATATTCCAGATAAAGATTTAAACAGAGCATTAAATAAAGCAAGTAGACACATTGACAGTTTAACTTATGGAAGAATTAGAGGAGTGGGGTTTGATAACCTTACTCCTTTTCAACAAGAAATTATCAAAGAGGTTAATTGTGAGTTAGCCAACTTTGAATATGAGAATGCTGAACTTATTGAAAATGTGTTATCTAGTTACAGTATAAACGGTGTATCTATGAACTTTGGTGATACGTGGAATGTGAAACTTATGAAAGGTGTAGCAATTCCGACAGAACTGTATGAGACACTAGCACAGACAGGATTAACTTGTAGAAATGTGAGGTGGTAAAGTGAAATTTCCTTGTTTAGTACCTAAGAAATTTTGTAAAACTCCAATACAGATAAAGATATATCAAGATGGGTTAAGTGAAGATGGTGGGCCATTAGAGGCACTTAGTATATCCACCCTATGTAATTATCAAGATAAAGCTAAGAAGGTTTTAACTGCAGAACAACAGCTTATACAAATAGAAGGAACTGCCTTAATTCCTGGTGATATAGCCTCTTCATTACCTACATTAAGCAATGGTACTGTAATTGTTAATGGAGTTAATAGAAACATTTACAGAGGTGAAAAAGCACGTAACCCAGATGGCACTGTAAACTATACAAGACTGGAGTTGGTTTAATGCATGTAAATAGTAAAATAACAATAAATAAAATCAGAATTAAACAACTTACACATGCACAAACGCAGGCCTTAGAAATGACGGGTGAGGCATTGCATACAGATGTACTCCAAGCGCAAGTAATACCATTTAAAAGTGGTAATCTACAGAATGAAAGTACTTTTGTAGATTATACTGAAAGCAATAAATGTAAAGTAACTTTAGTAAGCTCCACACCTTATGCAAGAAGATTATATTATCATCCAGAGTACAATTTTAGCACTGAAGAAAATCCTAATGCAAAAGGGAAATGGTATCAAGATTGGATTGATGGAAATAAAAAAGACTTTTGCAAGAAAGCATTTAAAGCATTCTACAAGCGAATTGGAGGTGTTTAATTGTTAGGACTATCAAATATACGTGATTGGCTTAAAACCCTTAATAATAAGGCTGATAATTACTACATTGGCAAGCTAGATAACAAGAAAGATAAGTCTATAGGGGTTTATCAATTAAAGAATACAAGTCCTCCAAGAATAGCACTAGGAGGCTTAGAAAATACCACATATGAGGTTAAAGGGATTTCTATTCTTATACATTGGAATACAAATGCAAGAGAAACGGAAGAATTCAGTTATGAACTGTATGAAGAGATTTTGAAACAGAATTCTGTGGTTATTAATGGCCATAGAATTAACTATATTGAGCTTTTAAATAATGAACCTATAGATGTCGGAACAGATGAAAAAAATATCTATGAGAGGGTTATCGAGCTTAAATGTTACTATGAAAGGAGCAATGAATAATGGCAACTATAACAACTGGAGTTTATCCAGTGTTTAATAATAAGTTTAAAATAGGCACAAAAGGATTAGCAAGTGTTGAACCTACAGATATGGTAACTATTGCAGAACTAGAGACATTTAGTGTTAGTATTGATACAAACGTTGAAGAGTGGACACCAATGACAGCTGAGGGATGGATTTCTAGGCTTGCAACAGGTAAAGGATTCAGTATTTCATTAAGTGGAAAAAGGTGTGTAGGTGATGCTGGAAATGATTATGTAGCTGGGTTGATGTTTAAAACAGGAAGAGATTTATCTACAAAGTTTGAGTGGGAGTTCCCAACAGGCACAAAAGTAACTTTTAATTGTATAGTTAATATTTCTAGTGCTGGGGGAGACTCAACAAACGTAGAAGGATTAGAATTTGAAGTTATGAGTGATGGAAAGCCTACAGTTACACCAGGGGTTTAAAATAATGTTCATGATACATACTTAAAGTGATATAATATATAAAAGAGTATCTAAAAGGGGTGTGGATCATGTACATTGAATTAAAGTATTTATTTAAAAAAGCTATAATAGCAGATAATGAAATTATGATTGGAAAGCTTAATATTGACGTTGATAATATAACAGAAATAAAATATCAAGCTCCAACTGCTACTAAACAAGGTTTTATAACTTTCTGTACCTTCACAAGTGGTAGAGACGTAAAAGATTTGAATACAGCAACTTTGGATAAAAACAGTATTATCATATATAAAAAAGATAATGACAAGCTAGAAGAAATATTGAATTACTTCAATAATAGGAACATAACTATAATAGATGTTAAAGAGGATGATGATAAGATACATTGTCCTAAATGTGGCTCTACACAAATAACAGCTAATAAGAAAGGCTTTAGCTTAGGGAAAGGTATTTTGGGAGCTGCTATTACACCAGGTTTAGGGTTGGTAACAGGAGCAATGGGTAAAAACAAAATAGAAGTAACTTGTTTAAAGTGTGGACACAAATGGAAAGCAGGTAAGAAGTAGCATCCTAGAAATAGGGTGCTTTTTTAATATGAAAGGTGGAATAATAATGATAGATATTACTAGCAAGTTAACAGACACAAAACCAATTATTAAAATAGCTGAAGGGAAAGAATATGAAATAGACAACTCTAAAAATACAATGTTAAAAGTAAATCAACTTTTTCATGGTAACGTTAATGATATTGAAATGATGGATAATGCTATAAGAATGATTTTGGGCGAAAAAGCTTTTAAGGAAATTGAGGGAATGAATTTATCTCTAAGTGATTACAAAGTGATATTTACTGGAATGATGGCTGGAGTATCAGATATAACATATGAAGAGGCAGAGCGTCGATTTCAAAATGCAACAAAATAGTGAAGAGTGGTATGACATTATAGAGGATTATGACCTAATAGAATCTTCTTTTGCTGAACAATATGGCATAAGATTAAGACGTGAAAATGATATGTCTTGGGGTGAGTTTTGTACTTTATTATCTGGAATAAATGAAAAGACTGCACTAGGTAAAATAGTAAGCATAAGAGCAGAAAAGGACCCTAAAATAATTAAGGAGTTCACATCAGAACAAAAACAGATAAGAAATAAATGGAGAAAAAGAAACATTGAAAATATTAATAGTAAAGACTATGATCAAGCAATGAAAAACTTTGAAAATATGTTTAGAACAATGAGCACTTAGATTAATTTCTAGGTGCTTTTATTTTTGAAGAAAGGAGGTAGAATATGGCTGAAAGTGTAGGTCAAATAGGGTTAGATCTTGTTGTTAATCGTAATGGTTTTGACAAACAGATGAATAGCATTACAAGCCTTGCAAAGAAAGCAGCTGGAACATTGGCTGGAGTGTTTGCTATTAAAGGTTTAATTAACTTTGGAAAGCAATGCTTAGACTTAGGCTCTGACTTAGCAGAAGTACAGAATGTAGTTGATGTTACATTTAGTAGTATGACTAAACAAGTAGATGATTTTGCTAAAGGTGCGGCAATGAATTTTGGTTTATCTGAAACTATGACTAAAAAATATGTTGGTACCTTTGGAGCTATGTCTAAAGCATTTGGATTCAATGAAAAGGCCGCCTATGATATGTCTACGGCATTAACAGGACTTAGTGGAGATGTGGCTTCTTTTTACAATACAAGTCAAGACGAAGCGTATACAAAACTTAAATCTGTATTTACAGGTGAGACTGAAAGTTTAAAAGATTTAGGTGTAGTTATGACACAAACAGCACTAGATCAATTTGCTTTAAGTAACGGATTTAATAAAGTTACCAAGGATATGACGGAGCAAGAAAAGGTCGCTTTGAGATTTGCTTTTGTTCAACAACAATTAGCATTAGCTAGTGGAGATTTCTCTAGGACAAGCGATAGTTGGGCGAATCAAACTAGAATACTGAAGCTACAATTTGATAGCTTAAAAGCGAGCTTAGGACAAGGATTTATAGCAATATTAACTCCAGTAGTTAAAGTTATAAACACCATCATGGGCAAGCTAATACAACTAGCTAATGTATTTAAAAGCTTCGTAGAAGGTATAACAGGTAAGAAAGCAGACAACCCAGCTACGAGCATGCAACAAGTAGCTAGTGCAGCAACTAGTGCAAGCGGGGCAACAGATAACATTGCTAAGTCTACAGGGAAAGCAGCTAAGAAAGCAAAGCAACTTCAAAAGGCTCTAATGGGCTTTGATGAGATAAACACTATAACTAAGCCCACTACAGATGATAGCAGTGGAGACATTGGAGGCGGTGCTGTAGGTGGAGGCATAACAGATATACCAGTTAATGTAGTTCCTAAGCTAGACACATCTTCTATGGATGGTGTTATGGGTGGATTCATGGGAGAGTTGCAAAAATGGTTTAAATCTATTGATTTTGCTCCTCTAGTTAATAGCTTTGATAGACTTAAGAAATCTGTGGAACCAATAGTAAATACAATAGGGCAGGCTTTAAAATGGTTTTTAACTGATATACTAGGGCCTTTAGCAAAATGGACTATAGAAGATGCCTTACCAGCTTTTTTTAATTTACTAGCTGGAGCTATGGATTTCCTTAATCCTATATTAGAATCTTTTTTAAGGTCTGCAGATTTATTATGGGATAACTTTTTAGGACCTATTGCTAGTTGGACAGGTGGCATAATTGTGGATGTGCTTAATTGGATTGCTGATGCATTGACTAGCATTGGAAATTGGATGAGTGAAAATACTACAATAGTTGATGCTATAACTCTGGCAATAGAAAGCTTTGGAGTGGCTCTAGGTATAGTTAAGTTAGTAATAGGTGGTTGGAATTTAATATGTGGCATAGCAACAGGAGTTACAACAGCCTTTGGAGCAGCAGTAGCATTCCTCACAAGCCCTATTGGACTTGTGACTTTAGCAATAGGTGCAGTGATTGCAATTGGTGTGCTTCTTGTTAAACATTGGGATGAAGTAAAGGTTATAGCTGGAGCTGTGTGGGAAGGAATCAAAAACACAATAAGCGCAATAGTTAATACTATTAAAAATGTAATAATAGCAGTATGGAATGCTATTAAAAATATTACCTCAACAGTATTTAATACTATAAAATCTGTAATTTGCGGTATATGGAATGGCATAAGTACTGTTACGAGTAGTGCATGGAACGGTATTAAAAATACTATAAGCGGTGCAATAAATATAGTAAAAACAGTAGTCACCACTGGATTAAATGCTGTTAAATTTGTGTTTAGCAGTGTTTTCAGTGGCATATGGAACATAGTTAAAGGAGTAGTAAACTCTATAATTGGTGGCATTAATATTATGGTTAATGGAGTAATAAGTGGTATTAACTTAATGATAAGGGCATTAAATAAGTTGAGTTTTAATGTACCTGAATGGATACCAGTTATAGGTGGTAAAAAGTTTGGTTTTAATTTAAGTGAAATGGCTAAAGTAAATATTCCTAAACTTGCAACAGGCGGTTATGTTAAAGCTAATCAACCGCAACTTGCCATGATTGGAGATAACAAAACCCAAGGTGAAATAGTTGCACCAGAAGGAAAAATGATGGAGGTAATGACACAAGCATTAGGTGCTTTCTTCTCCAAAATGGAAGGGCAAGGGAATAGCAACAATAGCGGTGGAGATTTGACTGTAGAGCTATACATGGATTCTAATAAAATGGGTGATGTTATAATAAAAAGCTTTAGAAAATTAGAAAAGAAAACAGGCAAGGTATTATTGCCGATATAAAAAAGGAGTGGTTATATGCTTAAAATAAATGGAGTAGCAATAGCTGCTCCTAAAGTTTTTGTAGTGGACTTTGAAGACATAGACGGAGAGAGTGGAAGAAATACAAGAGGGCAGATGTTAAGGGACAGAATTGCAGTTAAAAGAAAGCTTACGTGCGAATGGCCACCGCTTGAGGATGGCGAGATAAGCATACTTTTGAAAGCGGTTCAAAATGTGTTTTTCGAAGTCGCATATCCTGATCCAGCTGAAGGTGCAACAATCACGAAAACATTTTATGTAGGAACAAGAACAGCTCCAATGTTATACATGGGAAAATGGCAAAACTTAAAGATGAATTTTATAGAGAGGTAGCAAAATGAAGAATGTAAGCGCTGCATATAAAACAGCAATAAGAAGTCCTTCAAGGATTCTTGGTGCAAAAATTATCGTCCAAGGTACAACAACTTTGACAATAACAGATGATAATATAGAAACAATTGAAGTAGACAACGCTATACTGGCCAGTGAAAATTTTGCGATTGGTGGTGGAATAGCAAGCCCTATTTCTATTTCTCTGAGTAATCATGACAATAAATATGACAACATAAACTTTGAAGATAAGATGATAAAGCTATACTTTATGATACAGCTAGCAGACGGAAAATGGGAAGAAATCTTCTACAACGATTTTTGGATAGAAGAGTATAAAGAAACTGGTAAGAGTATAAAGCTAGAAGGATTTGATAAGCTTGCAATGGACATACTGGACAGTAAATATTCTAGTGAATTGGTATTCCCAGCAAAAGTTAATGCTATTGTAGCAGACATGGAAAAGACACTAGGCATACAGTTTGGGTATAACTTTAAAAATAGCACTTACAGTTTTAATGATTTAATGATTCCACAAAAACCACAGGGTTCATTTAGGCAAGTTTTAACAGATGTTGCAACGATAGCCGGTGGGTTCCTAGTGTGCTTAAGTGGACTAGTGGATATATATGTACTAAACGATACTGACGTTGAAATTACTAACTACAATAGCTACAAAACTACAGTAAGCAATAGTTTTAGTAACATTACAGGTGTGGTTGTAAATGGCTATGAAGTAGGTGATAGCACAGGCAATGTATTAAACCAGGAAATAGCATTACTGAATGGCATAGGCGAGGGATACTTGGAGGCTATTGCAGTTAATACTTTACACTACTATAAAGCTACACAGTATATAGGATATAACGCAGAATGGCAGGGCGATTTTGCCATGGAAGTGTGTGACAAAATTAAAGTGTATGACGAAAAAGACGTAGCACATTTAAGCATTGTTACTAATAATAAAATTAGGTACTGTGGTGGTTTAAAAGCTACTACACAAGCTAAAATTAGCAAAAAAGCAATAGAGAATAAGACAGCTCAAGAGCAATACGTAGAAACTCAAACGCAAGAAAATAATATGGGAATGTACACATATACGAATGAAACCGCTGTTCAAGTAGGGAGTAATGTTTCAACGGAAATTTGCACATTAGAATATGAAACATCTTCAAGCTCCAACTTATTGTTATTTGTGACCATACAAATTAATGCTACAGCGACAGTTGAATGCAAGTTTTACGTTGACAATATACTGTGTGCATTAAGACCTAAGACAAATGTAGTAAATTTTAGTACTTTAAGTTTTAATTACGCAATAACTAAGGTGCAGGCAAATGAAAAGCATAAGTTATCAGTAAGATTAATATCCAGTACTACTATAACAATTGACGCAAACCAAGTACAAGTGGCTCTATTTGGGCAAAAAGTAATTGGCGGAGTAAGTCCGTACATGCCTACGGTTAAGCCAGCTTGGGAACAAGGCAAAACAATGCAATATGGAAGGTATGGAGCTCATTGTGTTGTTTACAATAATAAAATATATGTAGATGGTGGGTATAGCAGTGATTATGTTTCTAGTATGGAAATATATGATATTGTAACAAATACATGGAGTAGTGGAGCGAGCGGAGGGCAACGTGCTGAAACTAAGGCTGTGCTTCATGGCGGGAAAATGTATGTTGTTGGTGGTTCGGCTAGCGGTGGCAATACATTATCAAGCTTAAAAATTTATGATATAGCAACTAATACGTGGAGTGTTGGCGCAAATATGCCTACTTCACGAACATTACTTGGTATGTGCGTTTTAAATGGGAAAATATATGTATGCGGCGGAGACAATAGACGTGGAACATTGTATGACAAATTAGAAATATATGATATTGCAACAAATACATGGAGTAGTGGTGCAAATATGCCGGTTGCAGCTACACGTTGCTATTGCGCTACAATTAATGGTTCTATATATGTTTTTGGCATTAATGGTAATAAAGTATGGTTAAAATACAACGTGACAACTAACACATGGGAACAATTAAAACCAAGTTCTGCAACTGAGGCATGGTTTAATGGTGCATGGACTTATAATGGCAACATTTATCTTTTGATTGGATCTGAAATATTTAAGTATAACAATGTATTAACTAAATGCAATGAATTACCAGAAGGAAGAGGCGGGCAAATGGCAATTGCGGTGAATAGAGATAAGTGGTACTTTGCGGGAGGTAGCAAGGATGGAAGCTCTTATTGTGATTTAATGGATATTTTGACAGTAGGCGAGCAACAAGAAATACAAAAAATGATTGCTATAGATTTGGAAGGCAATACGATATACAAACGTGATAATGGAACGTATACAAACGTGTTTGAGACAGGTTGTACCCTAGAGAGTGTGGGAGAGGCAGAAGGAAATAAGATAGAAATTGTAAGTAGTAATGGGGTGTTACAAGATAGGATTACAGTGCATTTAGTATTGCGTAAAGTGGGCGATATTAAGGATGGAATAAAGGATAATGTGTTTACACAAAGAATTGGTAAAACTGTGCTAAATGGTAGTGAAAATTGGGTATATTTTAATACTTATGGCGAAGCACTAAGATTTGATTTAAACATAGGTGCTAAAAATGCAGGTGTAGTTATATCTGACAAATTTACAGTTGGGGCGATAAGTAGTCCAAGTATCGAATGTATAAATATACATTACAGCACTGGCAATTTTCAAATACAGATATTAAAGTCTAAGTTGACTCAATATAATTTCGTAGATGGCACAACTTCAACCTATATCCCGTCATTTAAGTCTTGGTTACAAGCTAACAATGTAACAGTGCTTTATGAATTAGCTACACCAGTAACAACTCCGCAACTAACAGAATTAAAGAAATTTGAGAATGGCACAGTGCAAGTCAATACGGCAATACAACCTACTATTACAGTTAGGGATATAAATTAAATAATAGGGCAATAATTCAGAGCCGATTAGGTTCTTTTTTATTGCCTTAAATCTAAGAAAGGATGTGTAATATGAACGATGAATTAGTTGAACATCAGCTTGAGGTACATGACAAGCGTTTAAATAACCATGCTGACAGATTAGATAAATTAGAACAGGACAGCGCTACATTAAAAAGTGAACTTAAGAATTTATGTGAAAACCTTAGGGCCCTGACTTCAGTTATGAAGTGGTTTATAGGGTTACTGATAGGGTCTTTTATAGGATTCTTTTTTTATGCAGTGCAAAATAATATCTTTAAATAAGTCCATAGGAGGTATGAGGTAGTGATACCAATAAAAAAACAATTAATAAAGTACAATTTTTCTAAAAGAAACAATTCCATAAAATACATTGTAATTCATGATGTAGGAGCTATTTCAAGTGCTCAAAACAACAGAGATTATTTTGCCGGTGGAAACAGGAACTCTAGTGCAGATTTTTTTGTTGATTCAAACAACGTAATCCAGATCATAGATTATAACAACAATTATTCGTGGGCTGTAGGTGATGGTAGGGGAAGAAATGGTATTACAAACAGTAATAGCATTTCAATAGAGATGTGTTTGGAAAGTAATATGCAGCCATCAGAAAAAACCATTCAAAATACTTTAGATTTAACAAAGCAGTTAATGAATGAATTAGATATACCTATTGAAAGAGTTGTTAGACATTATGATGCAAGTTTTAAGCTATGCCCTAAGTCTTTTAGTGCTAGTAACTGGGCGAAGTGGAATGAGTTTAAAACTAGATTAAAAGGAGGTGAAAATAAGATGGATAAAGAACTACTGAATAAACAACTTTATGCTGTTGAATGCAGCATAAATAGTGTAATGGCTAATTTATATAAGGAGATAGACAAACTGCAAGTAGATTTAAAAGCAGTACAGGATCTTAAAACATATGTAAATAAAAATGTAAAATAAAATCGGAGGTGCAATATATGGATTTTGCAAGTTTAGGAGTTTTAACAGGAATTGTTATAGCTTTAGGTGAATTTTTTAAGAAGGTTGGAGTTAATCCTAAGTTAATACCTATATTAAATATAGCATGTGGATGTTCTTTTGGTGTAGCTTTTATGGGAGTAGGGATTAGAGAAGGGTTAATGTATGGACTAGTAATAGGACTTACAGCTGGTGGTTTTTATAGTGGTTCTAAAAATTTAATAGAGAATTTTAAGTAGTTTAAAAGGGTATCCGTTTGGGTACCCTTATTTTTTCTAATAAAAGTAATAGCCCTACAGCCATTTAAACAAGTAGGACTATTAGGTAGTCAAGGGAGGACCATTGATAATCAAAATATACCATAATATAATTAATTAATCAATGAGAATTGATTAATAATTACAATAATAATAAAAATCATTGATGGAGAATTAAAATTATTATAATGTCCATTGATGTTTTTTATAAAAATATGGAAATAAAATACTGTTTGTCAAGTTTTGTCGAAAGTGTTGAAATAGTTATACTACGTGATATACTTAAAAATAATAAACCACTATGACGGCTAAATCAACAGTGGTTTAAATACAAAAGTTACTCATTGTTTTGTTACCCCTATTATACAGTAATAAAAGAATGAGTGCAAGAATAGGGGAATAGCATGAGTATAAAAAATATGAAAGTATATTATTATTATCCAATGAGTGGGGGAGAGAAGAACGAAAGAATTTATGATTTGGATGATTTGTTTAAAACATTGCAAACCTTGAACATAGAAGAAAGGATATTATTTGCAAACGAAAATAGTGTTCAAAACACTGATGATAAAAATAAAGACATTGGTAAAGAGTGTGTACAATTAAAAAGAATTGAATATAATGAAGTAACAGAAAGATGGAATTTATGTTTTATGAAAAACAGAGATGACGTACCTTTTGTTTCAAAGCGTAATGGTGAAGGCCATGCTTTAGATTTAGATGACGATGAATTTGTAGGAGAAGAGGTTTGTCTAGTTTATGATAAAAAAACAAAGATAATAGCCTTACAAAACAACAGGTATAGTGTTTCTTTCGCAGGAATTTCTGATTTCTTCAGACAATATTTAGAGATGAATGAATTAAAAAGATTTATAATATCTCCTATAACATTTGATGATAGGTATAAGAATATATCGGATGATTCATTAATAGAATATAAAAGCATATCAACTACTATAACTGATTTGTCTAAATTGGAATCTTGGGAAGATGGCCAGGAAGAATTTAAACGCTTAAAGAATGTAGCTGATTTGGCCAGAAGTATCAATGGAGCAACTTTGAAATTGGAAATCAATATAGGGAGATCTAGGCAGATTTTTTTACAAAAAAGTGGATTAAAGAAACTAGTTAACATGATGAAGCGTGATGAAAAGATATTCCCAACATTAAAAGTTAAAATGTTGGACGATGGAGAAATCCGAGTAATAGATTTGATAAATTATAAGTTAGATGATACTATTGAAATAAACGTATCCAAGGGTGATCCTAAAACATTCGATAAAATTTTATTACAAATGAATGCTAAATTTGATCTTACTTTAGGAAAAAGGATTGGTAAAATTATAAAACCTATTTGCGAATAGAATAAAATATATTTTGAGGAGGCATAATGTAAAAAATGAAATTAAAACATATAGCTAGAAAAATAATTAAATCAATTGTAGTTAACATGTGTTTTTTTATATTATGTTTTCTTATATATTATTTTAACCAGGAGATTATAATTAATATAAAAAACTATTTTTTTAATGAAGAATATGTAGGGTTTATAGAACCTTTTAAAGATCTTTTACCTCACATTATAACTTTTGTGTCTATTCTTCTTAGCATGAACATAACCATAGGAACCTTGTTATTAACTATGTGTGATAAAAGAATTATGGAACTTATAAAAAGATTTAAATATACAGATTTTGTGATAAAAATTTTAAAATATTCTATTATTCAAGGCGTATTTTTGATTTTGCTATTAGTAGGGATCTACATTAGAATTGACTTTGGAAACACTTGGGTTAGAACTGTTATTTTAATACTCGCCGCTAATTTTATCATATACTTTTTCATAAACACGTATAGACTGATTTGGCTTATAAATAAGTTGTTAGATGAAACTTTTCATCCCGAAAAGTACAATAATGAAAGTAATAGTTGTATAAAAGATAAATTTAAAAGATAAGCCCCATCCCTGGGGCTCTTTTTATATCCTCTTAATCTCATCAATCAACTCATCAAGAAATGTCACTTGGTTCACAATTTCGATATATTCATCAAATTCACTTCTTGGCAGAGCTAATGCTTTCTTATCTAGTTCATGCATTTTACTCTCTAAATGCGATATTATTAATTCAGATTTATCCATGTTTCTCACCTCACTTTCCCACATTATTCCCACACTAGTTTTATGTGGTTGTGAGAAAGTGTAGGAAACTATAAACAATGAATATAGTAAAATCAATGGCTTTGGAACGTTTTAAAATGATATGGTATCCTTTAAACCGTCCCAGTTGGTCGGGAGTTCGAATCTTCTCTGACGCACCATAAACTATTGAAATGACTAAGTTCTTGAATA
>NZ_FRAD01000043.1 GCF_900142225.1 Hathewaya proteolytica DSM 3090 | reverse complement strand
TTCCGTTGCCATCATAGCTATAACTCACAGTACCTTCTGGGAATGTGGTTTTTATTATTCTTCCAAGGGCATCGTACTCATAGGATATATTCTGTACTCTTCCATTTACCATCTCCGATAAAAGATTCCTGCTGTTGTAACCATAGCTTACCTGGCTGCCCATGGCTGTTGTCTCTCGGATGAGATTTCCAGCTAAATCGTACTCAAAATTTCCTGTTTGCTTTAACAGTTTTCTATATGTTCCATATTTTACATGGAATATAATTGAACTAGATTTTTATTTATCTATTTCAATTCTTTTAAGTCCTTATTCCCCCCGTTACAATTTCCTAGTCCCGAGTTCTAAGTCTCTAGTTATTCCACTCAGCTATCTTATCATTATTTTCTATTCTATCAATTCTTTTTATTTTTTAGTGGAATTGATTTTTGCCCTACATATTATATGTTCAGAGTTCCCCTCGATTTCAAGTGGAATTGTTGAGCCTAGGATTTCCTTGCTTATCAGCTTACGGTAGTTTTCAATCCTAGTTATCTTGACTTTTATAAATATTTTAGTGCATGAAAAAAAGATTAATGCTCCATTACTGAAACATTAACCTTTTTAACTTCTTTCACTGCATTATTTAAGTTATGCAGTTCTTATTTTTTCTTACTTTGTTGATTTAATGCTATTCTTCTATCATTAATTTTTATGCAGTTAATAAATCCTTTATTATGAATTTACTTAATCCTATAAATTTATATTACTTACCCTAATTGAATCACAATTTATCTCTACCCATTCATTTGATATATCTTGCTTAATTCCTTCTATATCAATTAATACAATACTATCATAAACTTTTAATGTAGCTAAATTATCTTCGCTATTATAATCCAACTTGGCTACTATTTTAATTCCCTTATCTTTCTGGATTATTACATTGTCATTTTCACTTGAAAAGCATATATTAGTTTTCCATATAAGTTCATCATCTATATCCATTTCTACAGCATAGCTTTCATTTCTTTCTGGTTTATCTCCATCCCACTCAGCAATGAATTCATTACGTTCTACTTGAACCACTACCCTATTCTCATCTAATATATCTGCTACTTTAACATTCATTGTTTATCACTCCTAATTTTTATATGGTACTCTAACAACTGTATTGTCAACATTCATGACATTATTTATTGGGTCATAAGTCCATATTTCTTCATGATAATGGAACTTACTTGGTTTTGAATTCATTTCATGTGAACCGAATCTTATACTTCTTTTTCCATCAGCAGAGAATATTCTATCAGGGTCTTTTAGCCCTGTTCTTGGATGAATATCAGTATATTCTCCTGGTCCTAAAAATTCATCCCATTTATCAACTGCTTCAGTAACTTTTACAGGCTTATTTGCATAAACTTCTTTATGATATCCTCTACCTGGAATGTTGTCAGCTTTAGCCGCCCCCTCATACTTCATTCTCCAGTTTCCACTATCAAGAACTTTTCTATCAATGTCATCTAAAGTAGAAGGAATGCCATTCTTCCTCATCATATCATAAGCATCATCTGCATACCTTGACACATTTCTTCCTATGTCTATTGCATCGTCTGCATACTTTGTTCCTATACCTAGTAGTTCTTTCCCCCACTTTGTCCCTTTACCTACAATATCTCCAAATGGTATAAAGGATATGCTGGATAACGCTGCATTAGTTAAATCACCCTGCAAGAAGTAATAACCTGTATTTATAGCATCAAATAAATT
>NZ_FRAD01000045.1 GCF_900142225.1 Hathewaya proteolytica DSM 3090 | reverse complement strand
CTGCAGGAAATGCAAAGGCAATATACAATAGTGGCGAAAACGGTCTATATGGAGTAAATATGGATGAAATGGCAACTATAAAATTCCAACCTGTAGTTAAAGAAAATGCAGTAGAGACTGTTTTATCATTTAATGCAGATAGCACTACAAAAGTTGCAAGAGTACTAGTTGGGACTTATGATGCAAACGGTAAACTTTTAAGTTCTTCTGTAGAGCAAGCAAACATTACTCCAGGAGGAGAAATAAAAGTTACAAACAACATTAAAATTCCTGAAGGTGCTAAAACACTTAAAGTATTCTTATGGGAATCAAAGCCTAACTTTGGACCATTAAAGAGAGCTTTTGTTAAGAGTCTATAATATAGTTTAGAATAACATTGTTTTTAAAAGTCACAGGTAAAAACCTGTGACTTTTTTATGGGCTTAAATGAAGGCGATATGTATAAAATTAAATATAAAAATATAATTTTAAAAAAATATGAAATAATTGTTACAAAAGTATTTGAAAAATTAACAAAAGAGTTTATAATATAAGTGTAATTATTAAAACAATTAAAAATATTGGAGGGGGACGTATGAAAAACAAAAAGTTACTTAGTGTAGTATTATCTGGGTCTATGTTATTGAGTTCACTATCTGCTTCAATGACTGTTTTCGCTTCGGAGGGAAATGTATTTACTAATGCTCTTGAGAAAGCCAGCAAGGTGGAATTTACAGGGCAGAAGTTTACAGCAAAACCATTGGTAATATTAATGGACTTTCAGGATTACAAACACCATGAACTTGACGCAAAGGAATCTTGGAGAATAAATGCTTTTAAGGGTTCAGAAACTACAAAGGAATTCTATCAGAACTTGTTTTTTGGAAAAGATTATTATGAAACAAGCGATGGAAAAAAGCATATAACGGTTAGAAAATTTTATGAAGAAGAGTCAGGCGGAGTATACGACTTCGATGGTACCGTTGTTGGCTGGTATATGGCAAAAGGAAATGCTGCTGATTACGGTTCAAATGAGGGTGACGGAGATCAGAAAAGATGTAGAGATGGCCTTGTAAAAGAAGCAATTGCCGCTGCAGCTAAAGACCTAGACTTATCTCAATTTGATGTTGAGGATAAATGGGATTTGGATGGAGATGGAAATTATAACGAACCAGACGGAATAATAGATAGTATCGTAGTTCTTCATCCGGGTCTAGGTGAAGAATGGGGCGGAGGTTCATTAGGTGATGATGCTATATGGCCATTCAGATGGGGATACAATATGTTCGGAAATAAAAATGAAGTTGATACTATGACTGTAGAACAGAAAAAAGCTGTTATAGATAAAAATCCTACAGTTACAGATAAAGCGGGAAATACTTTGTCATTGGAAGACTTCACTGTGTTTGAACAAGATTTA
>NZ_FRAD01000010.1 GCF_900142225.1 Hathewaya proteolytica DSM 3090 | reverse complement strand
ATACATGTATGCCTCAATCCTTTACTTCTGTAAGTCTTAGTATCTCTTTCATCCATCAACCTACGGTCTAGACGCGTCAGCACCCCTTTCATTAACTCACATGCTTCTTCACATACATATTTATATATTTTTTTCTCTAAATCATTGAAAGTTACCTCTTTATCGTTTAAACTTGTATTGTACATAATATCATCCTTTCTTGTATTGTCTCGATAACTTACATTATAACGGAAATATTATGTATATGGGAGATACTTTTTGTATCTCCTTTATTTTTTTATAAGTAGTAATTACTACTACCTTTGCCTACTAAAATTATACTCTAACAACAAAGTTTTTTACGGATAGTTACATCAAAATAGGGATTTATAGCGTAATGACACTATAAATCCCTAAAAAAATTATTTGAGTTATATCTGTGCTTGACGCAATCTATCATAAACCACATCAACAAGTAAATCCTTTACTGTATTTCCGAACTTTTCATCATCCAGCACCCTTTCACAGAAACTTTGATTTTGAACCATTCTATCTATAACAATATTCATAAACGCATCATTAAATGGATACTTAAAATGCTCAGCTGAATTGTTGCAAGCTTGTGTTCTTAATTCCTCATTTTTATCCATATCAGAAATAAACTGCTCAACAATAAGCATATCCTCTTTAGTAAAGTCTGTACCAAATTTATCATTTAGTTTATCTACCAACTCCGATAATGGTGCTTTTTCTTCTTCGGCTTTTGGTTTGCCTACATGCATGGAATTATATAGGGCTTCACTTTCTTTTAATTCAATAGCACCCTCAAATATTTTTTGCACTCTATAATATTGCAAAGATACTTCTTCATCTAAGAATAGCTGAGATACTTCGCCTTTCTTAGGTAACTTTTTAAGTAAACACTTACCATAGGCAAAGAATTTATGCATATCCCTATCATCAAGACGAACAATACCACTGACAAAAGAGTAAGTACGCACAAATTTAGTCAATGTGCTTTTAAACTCTTCCTGCTCATTATCGGCTAAAGCCTTAAATCTATCTACTGCTGGGTCAAGGTAATTGTTTAACGCTCCGAAATCCAAATTACCTTGCTTTTTAGTTGGCTTGAAAAATACTTTTGAAAATGCATTAACTTCACTATCCCAATAAACCCTAAATTCATCTAACTTAGATTTAAGGTCATATACAATATTAGCATCAGTTACTTCCTCAATAGTAGTTTGCTCATAATATGGCTGAAATGCCTCTCTTATATCATCAACAGAATTAACAAAATCCAAGATGAAAGTGTCTTCTTTACCAAAACAAGTACGATTTAGCCTTGAAAGCGTCTGAACTGCTTTTACACCACTTAATTTCTTATCCACAAACATAGTGTGTAATAATGGTTCATCAAATCCAGTTTGATATTTTTCGGCAACTAATAACACTTGATACTCACCGCTAGAAAATCTTTCAGGTAATTCTGTTTCAGGAAATTTATTCATAGATACTTCTGTGTAATCTTCTCCACCATCATGAACTGTACCAGAAAATGCAATTAAGATGCCAAGTTCCTTTTCATACCCCATCTTCTTAATATACTTTTCAAACTCTTTGTAATATCTTACGGCATGTAGACGCGAACCGGTAACAACCATAGCCTTAGCCCTACCACCAATTTTGTCTTTAGTAACAGTACGAAAATGCTCAATCATTATTTGCGTTTTTTGAGCTAAATTATGTGGGTGCAAGCTAAGATACTTACCCAATGCCTTATTAGCTTTGCTTTTTTCATACCTAGGGTCATCAGAAACCATTTTACCTATCTTAAAGTATGTTTCGTAGGTCATATAATTTTTTAGCACATCATGAATAAAGCCTTCTTCAATAGCCTGTTTCATAGAATAAATATGAAAGGATTGAGGAATACCATTTGAATCAGCAGTGCCAAACATTTCTAATGTTTTAGCTTTAGGTGTCGCTGTAAACGCAAAAAATGATAAATTAGATAATTTTCCATGAGTAGACATTTCCTTTAAAATTTCATCTTCACTATCAGTAAGGTTGTTTTCCTCACGAGCTTCTTCTTCAGCAATCTTCTGATAATACTCGTCTTCAGACACTCCATCAGTATTACCCAAAATAGCTTTCATCTTTCTACTTGCCTCGCCAGTTTGAGAAGAATGAGCCTCATCAACAATCACAGCAAATCTTTTGCCCTCTAATCCATTCACCTTTTCCAATATAAACGGAAACTTTTGCAAAGTAGTTATAATAATCTTTTTACCAGTATTAAGTGCATTTGCAAGTTGAGTAGAGTTATTATCAATTTTAATTACAACCCCATCAACATGCTCAAACTGATAAATCGTATCTTG
Organism: Hathewaya proteolytica DSM 3090; assembly: GCF_900142225.1. Lineage (GTDB taxonomy): Bacteria > Bacillota > Clostridia > Clostridiales > Clostridiaceae > Hathewaya > Hathewaya proteolytica. The sequence goes on along the minus strand of NZ_FRAD01000010.1, from coordinate 119,208 downwards.
TAGTTGCTTATCAAGTACAAGCCTATCGGTAATGACTATAATACTATTAAAAATAACCTTATCGTCATTATCATGCAAGTTGGATAAATGATGCGCAAGCCACGCAATAGAATTGGATTTACCGCTACCTGCACTATGCTGAATAAGATAGTTGTTGCCCGTGCCACTCTCTTTTACATCAGTAATCAACTTTCTTACTACATCCAATTGATGATAACGTGGGAAAATCAAATTTTCTTTCCTGCCATTGGCTTGCAAATGAATAAATCGTTGAATAATATCCAATATACTATCCTTCTGCAATACCTCATCCCAAAGATAGGAAGTACGATATGTACCATCTCCAATAGGATTGCCTTTACCGCCGTTCTTGCCCTTATTAAATGGCAAGAAATAAGTATCAATATTATTTAGCTTAGTTGTCATCCATACTTCATCCGTATCTACGGCGAAATGTACTAGGCATCTTGCCTTGAAGGACAATAACAATTCCCTAGGGTCACGGTCTTTCATATATTGTCTTTTGGCATTGTCCACAGTCTGACCTGTTATCTGATTTTTCAGTTCCAATGTTGCAAATGGCAAACCATTTACAAACAATACCACATCAATAGAATTTTCATTTTTTAAGCTATAATGCACCTGTCTTGTGATAGATAATATATTTTTTTGATAAAGCTCTGTACTTGTTTGGTTCATAGAGCTGGCAGGAGGGAAGTAACATAAGTCAAACTTAGCCGGTGCATCTATAACCCCATGACGAAGAATATGCAGCATACCCTTACTGTCTAACTCCTTATTAAGCCTTTTTAAAAAGTTAGCCTCAGTATGCACGCCATATTTTTGCTCAAGCTTTTTCCATTCCTTAGGCTGACTATCTTTTAAAAATCGAAAGAGTAGGGCAGTGTCTAAGGCATACTCACGATTATAATCTCTTGGATTTCCTTTGATATAACCACCATGGTTAATCAATGAATATTCAATTTCATTTTCAAAGGTTATCTCTTTAGTTTGAATAGCCATTATATCGCCACCTTCCCAGTAACCACCTCGCTGATAATAGCTCGACGGTATTCTTTGAGTTTTTCTATATGTTCTGTAATGTCTGCTACAAGGCCGTCAATATCAGCTATTTTTTGGTCGAGATAGTCAACAATACTCTCAATATTTTTGGGTACCACAATATATATATTGTTAAGAATTTCAAGTGAAACAAACTGCTGAACGCCACCTCTGTTTAGTAAAGTGAATTGCATTTTTGTAAGTGCTGAATTCAAGTAATATTGTAAATACCTTGCATATTTAATGTCATTTGTTTTAAAAAGAGCAACATTTTTTATGGAGAATTCTTTTTCCGTTTCAACAATAGCAGGATTACCAACCGTACCTATCATTGGCATAATTACGTTATTTTTTTCTACGTTAGAACGTTTTGAAATTTTTTCATGGTCTAGTGTTGAAATATATTTAACATCTTCAAAACTAATTTTTTCATTTTTTATATCTTTAGATGTTACTAACGGGATGGCATCAACAGAATAATCAATATATTCAGGTGTATCATGTGTCCCATCTTTTACTTCAGTATAATATTTAAGTTTCCATACTTCCCAATCCTTAGGGATTTCTCCAATCCACTCAATACCGCTATTTTTCATCTTAGCATTTTTATCTAAACCCTTTGTTACGGCTTCACTGATAACGGCTTGCCTTTTTTCTTTTAACAACTCTATCAGCTTTTGCTTGTCTTCAATCAGGCTGTCAATAGCAGCAGTTTTTCGGTCAAGGTAGTCAGCGATTGAATGTTGGATTTCTTTAGTTGCTGGAGTAGAAAAATATATATTTGCCAAATCATTTTGCGTCATCGATGGAACCGCTGAACCATATTGATAGTACGAAAAGTTAATAGTAGTCGCCAAATAATACAAATATTTAGCATCACTATCTGAATTAATATCGGTATAATACATAGTGTCTACAGTCCAAAAGGGGAAGTCTATGTATAAGGGTTTATCTATTGTCCCTTTTCTCCCAAGAAGTACAGAAGGTTTGTTCCACATGTATTTGCTTGCTCTTGCAAACTCTCCACCGCTACCCATAACTGGATATCCATTTTCTTCAGTTTCAAAATTTTTATAATCTTGTCCGTTCCTAATTTTTGCAAAATATTTTAATTTCTTTACTTCCCAATCCTTTGGTATTTCACCTATCCAAGGTTGACCGCTGTCTTTATACTTGTCATATTTTTTCATTCTCCAAGTACCTCCAACATCTTTTTAGAAATACGCTCCTCAAGTTCTTTAATCTCGCTCATTATTTCTTCGCTACTTCTAAGATGAGTAAACTTATAGAAGTGTCTTGTAAAAGGAATTTCATAGCCAATTTTAGTTTTACTTTCATCAATCCAAGCATCTGAAACATGAGGTAATACCTCGCGTTTGAAATATTCAGTTATATCCTCTTTTAGCGGCACAGTTTCCGTATCACGCAAAGCTGCATCAGCTTTTTTATTACCCTTTTTATCTAGAACAGCATTGCCCTTATCATCATACAATGGCCTCTCGACTGTTATTTTCTGATACCCAAAGTCAGTATTATCAAAATCTATATAGTCCTCATGTGGCTCATACATAGAGTATAGCTTAACAATGGCATTACGGTTTTCTTCGCTGATTAAGTTTCGCTTATTACCCAATGATTTACGCATTTTCTCAAAATAAGCCACACCATTTACAAGACGAATTTTACCTTTTCTACGGTCAGTTTTACGATTGGTTAGCACCCATATATATGTTGATATACCTGTATTATAAAATAACTGGTCGGGTAGGGCGACGATAGCCTCTAACAAATCATTTTCTATTATCCATCGGCGAATTTCACTTTCACCACTACCGGCATCGCCTGAAAACAATGGCGAACCATTAAACACAATAGCTATTCTGCTACCACCATTATCAACAGGTGTCATTTTAGATATCATATGCTGTAGAAATAGCAACGAGCCATCAGATATACGAGGAGTTCCCGCACCAAATCTGCCTGCATAGCCTTGATTTTGTGCTTCATCTTTGATAAACTTTTCAACCTTCTTCCACTCAACCCCAAAAGGAGGATTGGATAGCATATAATCAAACTTCTGCTCTTTAAATCCGTCTTCATTAAAACTATTGCCAAGCACAACACGGCTATTATTATTACCCTTTAATATCATATCAGCTTTACAAGTAGCATAGGTTTCAGGATTTAACTCTTGTCCAAATGGTATCACCTGAATTTTATCATTATTATCTCTTATCTTATTTTGAGCAACAGAAAGCATCCCACCCGTTCCACAGGCTGGGTCCAAAATGGTGATAACCTTACCATCTGTTTGCAAAATATCACCATCAGGGTCAAGCAATACATCCGCCATTAGCTCAATTACTTCACGAGGGGTAAAATGCTCACCAGCAGTTTCATTGGATTGCTCAGAGAATTTACGGATGAGTTCTTCAAACATATAACCCATTTCAAGATTATTGATTGCATCTGCACTCATATTAATCTCAGCAAATTTTTGTACCACAAGATACAAAAGCCCTGCTTTGTTTAACTTTTCTATAACTGCAAAGATATCGAAATTATCCATAATTTCTTTTACATCTTCTGAAAACCCATTTATGTAGTCACGTAAGTTCGCCTCTATTGCTGTACTGTCATCTGTTAATTTCTCAAAGTCAAACTTACTGATATTGTAATAATCATGTCCCGTATGTCTTTTAAATATAGGAGTTTTATTGGATATTGTTAGGGTCTCGTTAATCTCCAAGATTTTTTCCTTTGATGGTGCTAAAACGCAATCAAATCTTCTTAAAACTGTAAAGGGAAGAATAACCTTTCCGTATTCACTCTGTTTAAAATCTCCACGCAATAAATCTGCAATACTCCAAATAAAACCAGCTTGTTCATAAACATTCATTATATGTCCACCTCATCATTGTATTTTAACTTTTTATATCTCTCATATGAAATAACAACGGCATTAGGCTTCCCATGACTAGTGACCAATACAACCTTATCTTCATTAGAAACCTCTTTGAAAATTTTTGAAGCCTGACCACGAAGAAAGTCTGTCGCTGTATAAAATTCCGGTGGGCTTTCTTTTTTTCGAGTTTTCGGCATTGAACCACCTCTTTCGCACACTTAATTAAGTTTAATTATATCATATGGTAATTATTTTAGTCAATCTTTTATTCATATAAAAGTAATTACTTTTATATATAAAAAACACCGTAGTTATACCTACGATGTTTTATTAGATGTTTGAATATATTATCAAAACCCTTTAATATTCATTATAAATGTCAGCTATTAACCTTGCGCCCATACGAAACCCGTACACAAACATTCTATCAAGTTCCAAACCAGACATTCTAAGCCTTATTTCAAGAATGTTTTTAAACAATAACTTTTCTTCATTATTTAACAGATTATCTAATCTCAAAATTAACTCTTCGCTTTCCTCATTCAACATGCGCCATTCCCTATCACTAGGGTATCCAAACCCCTCAGTGAAAGATGTTGCATTATTAAACAAATCTTCAATCAAACCCATATTATCACCACCAATCTATATCGGTCACATGATAACGCATTTATTATTCGGCATCAAGTCTCAGTTTTTTCTTTATCTATAATACTTTGATTATTACGTGCTAAAATAAACGAGGGGAACAAGAGCGAGAAAAGAGACAATGGACACCCTTATTGTTCTCATCTATGTCTTTCCCATTACTATGTCAGACTATAGACTTTCACGTACTCACGCAGGATGCATGCACAATAAAAAGGATATAAAGCTGAAAATTTTCAACCCTATATCCTTTTTATACCACATATTCAATTACTCATCATTAATCAGGAATTCCATTCCCTGTCTATTCTTAACATACTTAGGTTTCTCATTTGGTGATGATTTAGAGGTTGTATATTTACCCATATTCAATCTTTCAGAATATAAAACAGCGCCACACCTATTGCATTTAAGTTCTACTCTGCCAATAACTTTACTATCTATAATCATCATAACCCGTTTACAATTTACACACTTAATAGTACCGTAACTACCTTCTCTAAGTTCAAGCTTCATCTTTCCATCACCCTCTATTTATCAATGTTTATTCAATGTATTTACTAATTTTCACTAGTATATATACCTCTCCTCATTAATAATAGAAAAATTAGAAATAATTTATGTCCACTTAATTAAAAACTGTAGTTATTTTATCTTATACTGTTTAAAAATGTGAGAATTGCAATGCAAAAAAATTTTCTTACTCTTTTTCCCTCACAAGCGACACACAGCACTCCACATGGCTCGAGTTGATGGCATTGATGTCATATTACTTTGCCCGTCTGTGGAAACATATCAGCAGCATTTTTGGAACTATCGGTAGACGGGAACATATCCAGCGGTTTTTGACCATTTTAAGAAATTTCGGTATGAGAGAACCTATCAATGGAATTCTCAACACCAGCCTTTTAGAGATTAAGGGAAGACTCTATAGACTTCTTCATATTATTAACGAGTTCAGTCACCTCAGAATCCATTCCTTTCCACTTATCAATATACCCTCCTAGATAAGCCTTTCTTGCTTTGTCAAGTAAAATGGCATGCTCATAAGGTAATTGAGGTATTGCCCATTCAGCTGCCAGATCTTTTGATCTGATTTCACCAGTAGATGCTGTCACCCACATTCTGGCTAAAGTTAAAATCACATTGCGTTCGTCACCTTTAATGCTAGTTATCAACCCGGGCAACGATTCTTTAATTGCTTTTCGAATATCTGTCATTGGCACAGGCTCAATTACTTCTGTTGCCTTTGGTCCCAAAAGGTTAATACTATTTTTTCTTAGTTGTGCTAAAAGTATTGCTAAATCCGGATCATAAGTCGACTCAGGAATTTCTCCCTTTTCAAACTGCTCTCTTAGCCACTCGCCATACATAAATTCATATTTGGGGGGGAAATGCCAAGGGACAATATCCTTTTGATTTATGACCGTAACTTCAAGAGGCCTCATATCTTTTATGTTTCCTATTTTCCCAGATATAAGCATTAACCTATTTGTAAGATTCCTTCGAGTTTTTTCAGATAAACTTTGATTTGTTATTACCAAAATATCTACATCGCTATTCATACGTAAACCACCCATTACTGCCGAACCATACAAATACACCCCAATTAACATATTATCAAGTAGTTCCGCTATAGTTTTTAATGCTTGAATTGCTTCTTTCGGAATTTTTTTGTTACTTAAATCTATACTCAACTTCGATCTCCTTTCGTCTGAAAACTGTTTTTTAACGCCTCTTAAAATTTATAAAAAAAGAGTAAACATCTTTCGTTGTATTGTAAATTAACGCCATCCAAAATTTTGATTCAAGATTTTCTTTCGGTTTATTATATGTTTGAGCCAATATAAGCTACAAAACTGCTGTCTATCCATTTTTGAGTAACCTCATTTATATCAATCCCAATAGTAGCCAACCCAATAATGCTGCAATCCAATTTCTCTAACAAAGCTATTAAAGCCTTCATTTGAGAACCTGTCTCTATCCAATCATCTACAATCAAAACTCTTTTGTTCCTCACAATAGAACTCTTAGATATTTCAAAGCTTTTATCTTGACCTGAATAGTCGGTAAAATGTGTCGAAATAATCTCTTCTTTTGCGTATGGCAGCTTATCACCTTTTCTTACTCCAATAAACCCCACTCCAAGTTCTTTGGCTATGGCAGTGCCTAGTATCCATCCAATTGCTTCTGGGGCAGCCACATAATCTACTTTATTTTGAAAATCCAATGATAGTACTTTTACAATTTTATCAAAAACGGTTTTATGTGTAAAAATAGTTAGTAAATCATATTTTCCAATTGAGTTACGAGGTAATATACCTCTAATTTCATTTATAACATCAGTACTTTCCATACATTTACACCCCTTGCTTATGGTTAATAATCTTTGCTAATCTTTAAAAATAGTCATTTTCAACATATTTTTTATACATGTCCTCGGTATATCTTGTTATGTTCTTACCATACTCTGGATAATCAAACCCCAGTAGTTCTGCTACCTCTTTGGACACTTCCCTGAACAATTGGTGGCATATAAATAATGACTTCCAAATATTTTCATAGGAATCCATGCGATATGTAGATAATAATCTATTCCATAGATCTTCATCAATGTATTTGTTAATATACTTATAATTTTTCCCAACACTTAATGAAAATTCTGTCTTTATCCCAACCTTCCACGACATCATCCTAAGTAGTTCAAACCGTAGAATCTGGTTCAGATGATCGATTGCAAACAGTATCTCTTTGCGGCACAATCCTTTAATAACATAAGGTGTTACATTCCAAAATTCATTGCAGCAATCATCATACTCCCTTGCGCTTGGCTTTCTTACATGATAATCTATATCAGTCGGAACTATGTCCCTTTTAATTCTACAATCTTTATCAATTAGAACCTTTATTAATTTATCGCCCTTTAGGTAATTATCTAACTCTTCCAAGGGCAATAAGGTAAGATCAATTTTATTGTAATCATCAAATAGCATAAGATAGGAAAATCCCTTTTCTTCAGGTGGGAATAATTCCATATCCTCCGGCTTTTGCATCATTATTATATTCCCAAATTGATTAAGCCAGTCATCATTAGATATAAACGGTTCTATATCACTTACAAAATATGTAATATCATAATCCTGAAATTCATCTTTAGGTATATTAATATTTGCGCGTGACCCCTCAAGGGTCACAATTCGAATACGTTCATCCTGTTCTGCTAAAGAAAGTACTAAATCCATCATTTCTTTTTCTGATCTCATTTACATACTCCTCGTTTATTTTTTCTATATTATTACATCTTCTTTTTTGCCGATACAATCAGCATCATTGGGCGTCGCATTTCATCCGCCATCCCCGGAATATCCATCATGTTCTCTGGCGGCTGTGGCTCCACAATCTGATTTATTATAAAACTATTTGAAAGCAGTGTATTTAGATATGTGGTCAGTGTTCTATGATATGTGGTCAGTGTTCTATGATATTTTGTAACCTTTTCTTCCAAAAACATAGCTGTCCGTTTGCCCTCATAATAATAATTGTCCACCGGGAAATGCAGTATTTCTCCTTTTTCGTTATAATACCAGTCTTGTGTTCCATGAGCAGTAAAAACAGGATGTTCAACTGTAAAAACTAAATTGCCACCAGCCTTCAGCATCCTATATATCTTTTTTATTAAATTCTCATAGTCTGCTACATAATGAAACGCAAGCGAACTTAGTATTACATCAAAGCTCTCCTCTGGGAAATCCACATCTTCTATGGCACAGCATTCATATTCAATCTGTGGAAAATGGGTTTTTCCTTTTGCTACTTCGAGCATTTTATGAGAAATATCAACACCTACTACAGAGGAAGCACCGTTTTCCATCGCATATATACAGTGCCATCCATAGCCGCATCCTAAATCAAGCACACGCTTACCCTTAAAATCAGGTAGCATCTTTTTCAAAGTCTCCCATTCTCCCGCACCAGCCAGTCCTTTCTGCGAGCGACTCATTTGACTGTATTTTTGAAAAAATATATTATCATCATATTTGTTTTCTTTCATCTGAACTCTCCTCGTTTAAAAAGTTATTTATCTCCGATACAATTTCATTCACTTCATTATAAAGCTTCTCGGTCATGTCGTAGCATTCAAAAAGTGAGATACCGAGTACTTCAAAAATATGATTTACCTTCTCGGTATATTTTTCAGGTTTATGTTCAAAAGTTTCAAGCAGTTTTATAGCTTTCTTTTCGTTGATACAATAAGCATTATTACATGCAAATAACACTTGATTTAAACATGAAACTATACGAAAAACATGACCCGCAATATAATATTTATCGTCTGTTCCCGAATTTGCTTTTACAAACATTAAAGAGAACCCTGCTTCAAACATAAAAAAGTTAACTAAACTTTTCTGCAAAGCATTGGGATAAGTTTCTGCCTGTTTTTTTAATTCGCATAAGCTTTCATTCTTAGCATATAGTATTTTGCTAATCGCTAATTCTCCTCGATACATTGCACTAATATAACCATGGGGATGCCCAGTCTGATAATTGGCAGTAACAATTCCGTGCTCTGTATCTTTCATTATTTGTTCCACACGTTTAATATCACGTAAAATTAAATCCACATGATACCCGTTTATGACTAACCATCCGCCGCCATTAATCCAATCACCCCATGCTCCGGGAGGTACAACAAGGTTATTTCTATGCTCATCATCCAGCTTTGTAGCGAATTGATTAATAGTATTTATGTCAAATGATTCTGAATTGTAATAGATGCCGATATCTATATCCGAATCCTCTGTATGGGTGCCCCTTGCACGTGAACCACCTAAAACAATACCTTCTATATAAGACAGAGAGGATAATTTCTCTGCTACTGATTTAATAATATTATCTACCATCAAGCATGCTCCTTTTATCGATTCACTGCTGTAAAAATTCCAAGCCAAATCTTTTGCTTCTACTCAACATATTTATAATTTTTTTAATTTCACAAAAGATAGTTAAAACTTATCAATTGTCTTTTTATACCTCTGCTGATTAGATGAAGTCTTTTCAATAGCCTTTAAATTACCATTCATTTTGCTAACATGGTTTAAAAATAACGTTCCAAGCAGAAGTCGATCCTTTCTGGGTATCCTATTCCACACATATCCCTTGAATAAATCTTTAACAAGAAAAACTTCGCCATCATTTAGATTTTCAGTTTCTCTAATAGCTTCTTCCAATAGCTCATTTACATCAATCATGTTGTCCACTCCTTATTAATAATAATATCAACAACATTGTTGATATTATTATACGTATATTCACAGTCAAAGTCAATCCGTAAATAAGAAAAGCCACCAATCAAGGAAGTAACACCTCTCAATTGGTCGCCATTTCTGATATCCTATATCTCAATATCTATTTCAACACCTGATTTAAATTCAACAGTGAGCTTATCATCAAATACCGTAACTTTTTCAATAAGCCGCCTTACTAATTGCTCATCATATTCCTCCAACTCGCAGGATTGTTCATTTAAGAAATCAGTCATTTCAGCGATTCGTTGCCTTTTTCCTTCACGCTCTGCATTCTCTGCAAGTGCATTTTGCTTCAATTCTCGAAGGCGGTAAATTTCATCAGCCACATCTTCATAGTCATTCTTGGACTTTGCTTGTATAAGAAGCTGTTGTTGTAATTCTTCCAATTTGCCATCAATATCATCGGTGGCATTATCATTTTCTTCATTAAATACAGTAGCTATGTTTTTCTGCAAGGTTGAGAGGAAGGGTTCTTTGTTAGCCAAAAGCTCGTTAATAGCCTTGACCACTGCTGTCTGCAATGTTTCCTCGTTTATGGTAGGAGCAGTGCATTCAGAGCCTTTTTCCTCTAAACGACTGACACATCTCCAAACAATAGACTTGTAGCCTCTGTTATTCCAATGTACCCGTCGGTAAATATCGCCGCAGTGTCCGCAGTAAACAATACTCGATAAAGCATACTTGCTGCTATAGACTCGCTTTTTACCGCCTTTGCGGCCACGAAGATTTGCTCTTCGAACCATCTCTTCTTGAACTTGCATAAAAAGCTCCCTTGGAATAATCGGCTCATGGCTGTTTTCTACATAATACTGGGGAACGATGCCGTTATTCTTGACCCGCTTTTTAGAAAGGAAATCAACCGTATATGTCTTTTGTAGAAGGGCATCACCGATGTACTTTTCATTCTGCAATATCTTTTTTAGTGTTTCTGGTCTCCATTTGGCTTTGCCTGCCGCTGTAAGAATACCGTCTGCTTCTAGTCCTCTTGATATTTGTAAAAGACTAGCTCCTTCAAGGTACTCTCTATAAATCCGTTTAACAACCTCTGCACCCTCGGGGTCGATGACTAGTTGCTTGTTTTCATCCTTGGTGTATCCAAGGAAACGCTTATGGTTGACCTGGACTTCACCTTGTTGATATCGATACTGAATGCCCAGCTTAACGTTCTGACTTAAGGATTGGCTTTCCTGTTGGGCAAGGGAAGCCATAATAGTCAGCATAATTTCACCCTTGGAATCCATGGTGTTGATATTTTCTTTTTCAAAGAATACAGCGATGTTTTTATCTTTTAACTGACGGATGTATTTAAGGCAGTCTAACGTGTTTCTGGCAAATCGGCTGATGGATTTTGTAATGATCATGTCTATTTTTCCTGCCATACATTCCTCAATCATGCGGTTGAACTCTTCACGCTTTTTGGTATTTGTACCTGTGATACCATCATCCGCAAAAATCCCTGCCAATTCCCATTCCTTGTTTTTCTTAATATAGTTTGTATAATGTTCAATCTGAATTTCATAACTTGAAGCCTGCTCCTCACTATCCGTTGAAACACGACAGTAAGCAGCCACTCGTATTTTGGGTTTGCTCTCACTAGTTTTATTATTTCCGACTCGTTTAATTGCCGGAATCACTGTGACATTTCTACTCACTGCCACTTGTTACACCTCACTTTCTATCAAACTGTAAGCATATTCTGCCTGCTTATATGGATCGTCATATTTTTGTACCAGAGGTTTTGCTTTGAACTTTACAGGATAATCCGTTTTTGGTACATCTTTAGGCTCCCATATCCGTCCAAGTTTTTCTGCTCGCTTTTGTTTTTCTAACCTTGCTTTTTCAAATATCTCCTCATCAATAATTGGAGGATAGAATTCGTCTCCAAGGTATTGCTTGTTCTGTAGCATCCTACTTACTGTGGCATGGTAGCAATCTATCCCAGCTTTTATTGCAGCATTCTTCAAGGATAATCCTGACAAGTAACCTGAAAATAACTCTTTTACTTGTTCTGCTGCTTTATCATCTACAACAGCCTTTCCATCTTCAATTCTATATCCATAGGGTGTGTGACCCATCTAATTCACCAACCTTTCCTTCAATGTGATTCCACATTTTAATTCAAATCCGACTTTCTCTCGTGAAAAAACAATAATCTTCTCTACGTAATTTTCAAACAACTCATCCTCATAAGCTGTGAGCATTTTGGACTTAGTGGCAAACTTAAGCAGACGGTCAACCTCATCTACCTTTGCAATATTGCCATTGACGGAACGAGTAAGTTGATCCTTTTCGGCAAGAAACCTTTCTCTTTCTGCCTCCAGTGCATTCTTTTCTTTATTAAACAGAGCAGGTTCCAGATACCCTTTGGCCATTAAACCTGTCAGTACCTGGCTCTGCTCCATGTTGTTTACAATTTTAGTTTCCAACTCTTCGATTCTACGAAAACTTTTCGCATTATTCTTGCTGCGCAACTCATCCAAAAGTGGCCTTAATATGAACTTGTGACCAAAAATGAGTTTATTCATCATTGTGGCAAATGCAGTCTTTATATCTTCATCTCGAATGAACTGCATAGAACATTCCGTTATATTGCTTATATGCTTACTGCAGCACCAAGCAATGTATTTTCTTCTAGATGAATGAACCCGTCTTTTGAAAGTACTGCCACACTCCGAGCAGATAATTTTGCTAGAGAAAGCATATCGGTTTAAATATTTGCTGTTGCGCTTTTCGATGCCTTTTTCCTTTGCTCTCTGATTGAGAACGGCATCCACAGCTTCAAAATCTTCATGGCTGATAATTGCCTCATGATGGTTTTCTACTAGGTACATATTTTTCTCACCGTAATTGGTGTGCCTGTTAAAATGGCTGTCAGTATAAGTCTTTTGCAAAATAACATCGCCAGTATATTTTTCATTGGTCAGAATCCCTCGAATGGTAGTAGCCGTCCAACGGCCACCTCTTTTTGATGGGATACCTTTTTGATTAAGATCATTTGCAACTTTCTGTGTACCTTTGCCCGATAATACTTCTGCAAAAATATACTTCACAACTTCAGCCTGCTTGAGGTTTACTATCATCTGACCGTCAATGTTTTGATACCCATATGGTGGGTAGGAAATTTTAAAGGTTCCGTTTTGAAATCGTCTTTGAATGGCCCACTTCGTATTTTCAGAAATGGAAATTGACTCACTTTCTGCAAGCCCACTTAAAATGGAGAGCATCAATTCACTTTCCATTAAACCCGTATTGATGTTTTCCTTCTCAAAATAGATATGAACCCCAAGGTCTATCAGTTTTCGAACCATCTCCAAGCAGTCTGTAGTATTTCTCGCAAATCGGCTGATGGACTTTGTAATGATTAGGTCAATTCTCCCAGTTTCACAGTCTGATAACATTCTAAGTAGGTCAGAGCGGTTTTCCTTTTTCGTGCCGCTGATTCCCTCGTCATAATATAAGCCTGCATATTCCCATTCCGGATTCGCCTTTATGTAGGTCTCATAATGGGCCTTTTGTGCTTGCAAGCTGACTAGCTGTTCATTACTATCTGTTGAAACTCGGCAGTAGGCAACTACTCGCATTTTTGCCTTAATAAAAGAGTTGGCTAGATTCCCTTCTATTTTCGTTATCTTTTTCATCCTCTCACCTCCTTCTTGGTATGTCACATATTACCTCTGAAACCCTTATATATCAAGGATTTCAGGGCATTATCTCAGCTAAAAAAGGGGAGAAAGTTTGGCGGTTGAGTGCATCTATCTTGTTAAATTCCACTTCAGTTATTAAGCCTTTTTCGAGCATCTTTCTCAGCAACTTTTCTGCCTGGATATAATCAAACTCACGTTGTAACTGTTCCTGTGAAACTCTCTTAAGTGCGGTGGTGCTTTTGTCTATAACCTCATCCGAGATCTTCGTAACTTTTTTATTCTCGTGCTGATTCACTAGGAATCACCTCCTACCTAATAGCCGTGGGAACAGGTCGAAGTTGAGGATTTGTAGAATTTAATTAAATCAAGGCATAAAAAAAGAGCCTGCAAGGGAAGAACCCTCACAGGCTACTTAAATTTAATAGTTTAATATTTTATTTGAGAGGCTTGATGAAATTTAAGAAATACTGTTTTTTTACCTGCTCTATTTGATTAATCATACTTAATAAATGCATCCGTAAAGCCTGCTTTTTTAGCTTTGGCAAGCTGTGCCTCAGCATTTGCTTTAACAGAATAAGCACCGATCTGCACACGGTAATATTTCTTATTCACCGTGTCTGCTGGTTTATTTTCGGCACTTAATAGTTTCTTTACATCCGCTCGAAAGGTGTCCATACTCTTCCCATGCTTAGGAAACCAGTGCATCACGTCTGCATGATTACTGGCAATGCCTCGTTTATAACCTTCGCTATGACAAATGATATCTCTTTCACTAAACCCATAAAGTTTGCAAAGATATACACAAAGCTCCACAGCTTCCTTATAAACAGCAGAAAAATACGAGGCATCGGTCAAACCGTCCTCGCAAATTTCAAAACCAATATGGGAATTATTAGCAGCTCCTCCAGCATGCCAACCACGATGATTCCAAGGCAATGTTTGATAGGTGGCAATAGATCCATCTGCTAATTTACCAATAAAGGCATGGACGCAGACTTCACGCCCTCCAGGTTTGCTTTGATTCCAATGGTTGTTATACTGGTTCTTTCCTAGCAAGCCATCGTCTGGACCAACGTAGCGTTTTAGGTTTGGGTTGTTAGCCCCTGTTGAGTGAACCATTATACCCTTCGGTTTTATTGTTTTACCTGCCTTGTAGCAGGCATTGTTCGTAAGTATTAATTTACGTAGATTCATTTATAGTCCTCCTTGTCGCTTCTGTTGTGAAGCTGCTCTAATATATCCTTGAGTTTCTGTGGCACAGGCAGACCAACATGAACAGCATTTTCAAGTATGGATATGCCTTCATTTGAAAGATAAAAAAAGATGACCGCTGTTCGTATAACAGAGCCATCTCCAATAACGTTTTTATCAATAATGTGACCGATTGCTACCAGTGAAAAGATGAGTACTTTCTTGAATATGCCGCGAAAGCCTACCTCACTGGATAGCTTCTTATCAAGCACAGCACACATCAAACCTGTGATGTAATCAATCACAACAAAAGTAAGTAAAGCATATAAAAATCCGTCCCATCCTCCGAGAAAATATCCGAGCCAACCACCAACAACAGCAAATGTCACTTGAATCCAGTTCCAAATTTCCTTCATTATCTTAACCTCCTATCATTTTGATTACATAAAAAAACGCCAACCGAAATAGGCAAGCGTATACTTGTATAGTTTATTTTTCCTCTATATTTGTTTTGGCAAAGCTTCCCATAGCCGCATATCTTCCTGTCCCAATGACCAGATAGCAATACCCCGTAGGTCCCAACGATAAGCCGCTTCGTTTGACCAGTAGACCAGCGAATCCACATCTTGATAGTACAAAATTGAAAAGCCATCTGCATCACCGAGAAACAACCGAGATATCCAGACGTTTATGTCCTTTGGTATAACCTTCGCTGTATAATCTGCATTGCATGGTATCTGCAAGAGATTACTATGATAAAAGTCATAATCCATGGAAATATCCTCACTTCTGGTGGAGGCTTCCTCTACATCAGCTGTAAGAGTAAATACATGAAACTTACTATCCCAAGTTACACCATTCCTAGCAATTCTGCCATACTGCATAAGTGATCCGTCTGGCATGGTGACATCAAAGGCTTCGTAAGGTTCATAAGTCCATGCATCGCCTAAGCGGAGAAGTTCACATTTAATTTGCCCATCGGACTGAATACCACAATAGCCACCCGTACTTGAGATGTTTGCAGTAAAACGAAGTGTGTTGGAATTCCCAGAGTAGACACGCACCTTATTTCCACGTTTCCTCATTTCAATGAGATACATATTCGGATTGGTGCGAATGTCAGCATCTGAAGTCTTATAGTAACTTGCCGGATAACTACCAAGTAATGTAGAGCCTTGGTATAGCTCCACTTGTTGGGTGTCAATGTTGATACAGCAAAACACATTCCCACAAAATATCCCTGCTCTTCCGCTACCATTCATAGGAAAGGCAATTCTAGCACGGATATGCACATCACGAAAGCTATCGTATTTCCAAGCAAGCTGACCACTTCCTTCAAGCTGAGAATACGGACGATTGCCATTGTCTTCAGGATTTTGCCATACACTCCAACTCCCCGATAACGTCTGCCAGTAGCTTTCTGGCAGGATGACGGGATCTCTAAAGTCTTCATACCAAGCTAACGCTGAATCCGGCTTACGGCGCAAAACCTCTGTAGTAAGCTTAAACCCTTTGTCTGGAACAGCCATGTTACCATTTACGTCTTTAAAGCTTCGTGGAGATAAACTGAAGGTTGCCTCTCCAGCAGAAGGATGTTCACTAAAATTAGAACAAACCCGGAAACCATAAAATTGAGTACCAACTACACCACCTTCAATCGTAATGCTATGTGTTCCTGCTAGGAGATTTACATTAGTGGCAAGTTCTGCCCAATAAGTTTTCCTCCAGTATGGCCACCATAGACGATTCTCTGAGTAGCTAACCACTGTACCGTCAAGTGCAATTGTGATACCATTCTTATCCCAGAACGGAAAGCAAAGCTGTACAACTACATCATAAGTACCTGATTTGTCAATTGTAAAGTTGTACTCCGCTTTACCTTCACTTGACGAAAGAGTGATCATTCCATTACCAACCACAACACCATCTGTGTAGCTGTTCGGTTCACCATCTCGGTTAACATATATAGTTCCAAACTCCGACTTTTGTGTTTTCCCGTAACAAGTAAGATATTTTCGCCGATTATATGTTTCAGCAATAATAGGAGCTTCTCGTGATACTGCGTCCCAGCCTTCCATATAATCGTAGACATGTGGCAGCGCCCATGGTACTTTATCGTGATCATCCCAGTAGGCAATGATTGGGATAAATGGTTGTGGAGGCTGATCATTTGTAAAGTTATACACCCCAGTCATCCAGTTCTTAGCTGCATAGTAAGTGTTCGATGTACCGCGATAAGTCTTACCTAGGTTGGATGGATAGTCGTAAATCTGCCAATTCCAACCGTAACCAGGTAAACCCATATATACTTTTTGTGGTGACATAGCTGTAATAGCATAATTGTAGATACCTTCAAGCCAGCTCCTTGGTGATACTGGACCTGGAGCTGAACCTGCCCATGCCATGCCATAACTCATGATTGCTGCCGTATCACAATAATCGTTAAGGTCGGCATAAACACACCAATTTTCTCCACCAACTGATCCTTGCACACCCGTCATTCCAGGTAAGCAGATATTGACCAGTTTTGATGAATCATAGTTTTTAACAGTCGAGTATATATCAGCGAATAGAGCATTTGCGGCAGCACGGTTCTCAAATCCGCCACCGCGCTCTAAATCGATATCTACACCTGCACACCAAGGGTATTTGTTCATAATACGCACTATTTCTGAGAGGAATTTCGACTTTGCACCACCTTCGTTATTTCTCAGAGCCGTAAATATGCTCTCTGTCCCATGGTTCATAATGGTAAGTAACCATTTGATATGTGGCCACTTTGTACGATATGGAGTAAGGGAAGAAACGCTAGTACCTGTTTCCGTTATCGTGCCTGTGATGTCTACCTCAAAAGTGAAAATACCAACAGTATCTAAACGGTCACCGTAATCGTTCAAAGCCTGATACATCCGAGCATTGCCCATGAAGGACCATACCATACAGCGTTTACCCTTAATATAATCTTTCATGGACGCAGATCCCCTTTCAGCATTTCTTTGTATTCGAAATATACCCTAGCAGATTTTCTGTCTTGTAGCTTTACTTGGTGCTTACTGTCGGTAGCGGCTGTGTATTGAAAGAATCCATGTTTCGGCGTGGGATAGCCGTTTCTCAAACACTCTCTTGTTGAAGCCTTAAGTGCAAATTCATCACCTGGGTAAGCCTCTGAATCAAATTTTACCTTATGTGAACCCATCCCCTGTGAAAGCTGAATACTACCAGCTTCCATAGCTTGCAGGGGGTAGATATAACAATCTAGCCCGCTTGAAGTTTCTCCGAGGTTAAAAATAATGATTGTGTCTCCACTACGGACTACACCATTGTGGAAACGTACCGGATTAGGCGAATGCTTTAGGAACGTTTCCGTGTGTAGCGTGTATCCTGTCAGCTTGTCACCCTCCTGAAGTTGTAGGTCGGTGAAATAAATCGAACCCGTACAGTTGGTAATAAGGGGACGCACAGTAATACTAACTATACGCTTTTCTGATTTTACTTTTATGACTTCCGCGAAACGTATAAAATTGCTTTCCTGCATAGCCATCACCTACCCGTCGTTCGTCCACTTGATTTCGCATACATGACCGACCCAGCCAGTGGCTATAGAACCTGCCTGCAGCATAATGTCAGTGAAATATACTTCTCCCGTGCAGTTTGAAACTACCAACCGAATGGTGATAGAGTGAAGCGTTCCATACCCTTTAGGTGTTGCATCACGAGCAATTTGTTGAAATACAGCCAAATCAATCACCATCCTTTCTTAAAACAGGTCAATAAATCTCGTTTCAGTAGTTCCATCTTCAAACTCAAATACTACCTCGATACCCACTTGTCCATCTATACCTTTTTGGAGATTATCTGATCCTATTTGTGCTGATATGGTGTAGTTACGGCGGGATGCAGGATATACTGTTTGAGCCATACTTTTTGTAGAGGTTGCAGAACCTACCGCTTTAAATGAAGCTGTACCTGTCACACCTTTTTCAGTGTCCACCTCAAAACCTGAATTCTGCCAGTAAGCAAAGCCATCGTCTGCTCTACTATTACGCAGATGGTTAAACGGCACCATATCTTTGATTTCCTGCCCAATGAGGTTGCTTTGGTCGAGCTGATCAGCGAGAATGCTAGAAGACGTATCACCAAGTTCACGAAGTTTTGATGATAATTCAAGTACAGTTTTCCATGGCTCCTGAAGATTGTATTGTCTGCGAACAACCCTTGTTTTGATAGTAAGATTCAAATCTCTATCATCCACCGTCACAATGTCGCCAAGTGACCACCTTTCATGCTCATAACCTGTCAGCACAGACAAATCCATCGCTGATAGCACATAGGAAACACGGGGCTTTGAAAATTCTGCGAGTCGCATATTCGTAAACTCAAGCATTTGATAAGGATTTGTGAAATTCGAAAGATCGAGTGTTGAAACCCGCACCTCATTGCAATATTCATAGTTTTCTACATATTCATTGCCACTATTGATCGTGGCAAAGGTCATGCCATCTTTACCATGGGCATATAACCTTGTCACCAGAGAGCGGGTATCAACAACTCTCTTGATACCTGTAAGGTTTTTCTTATAGGCAAATAATGCACCACTATCTCTACCACTAAATGTAAGTAAATTTACAAGACGGTTTCGACTATCAAATACTAAGTCTCCACCGTGAATCTGTTGCGTCATTCTGAGTATGGCCAATGCATTCTTCTCTTGGCATTGCCATGTCCGTTTGGTAGTGACATCAACTACACCAAGAGACCATCCTGTGCCTTCCAACGCATAACTCATTGGAACAGAGGGTAAATCGGCATTAAACTCTCGCGGCTGTTTTTCATCTGAAAAGGTCAAATCATAAAATGCTGCTTCCGCATATACAGTGGTCAGAATCCCTGTTCCATCTGCTCCTTTTTCATCTGTCAGTGTCCTTATGCGATAAATGTCATGTGCAACCTGAACCTGTTTTTCATTATCTAAATATACACGTTTGTTATCATTCCATGGCAGTTTGAATTCCAAAGTATCTGCGCCATTAATCTCTCCCGTTACGATGATGTCATATGCATTTTCAAGTACTGCTTCCCATGCGCCATTCTCGTCCAGCACGACAGGCCTAGCAAAACCCAGTTTTTCATATGGAGCTTTCGGTATGTCGTGAAGTGTGATATCCAAAAGTCTCGGTGTAACCAAGGGATCAATAGTTGAAAGTGTAATCCTATAACGAATAAAGTTACGGTTTGGAGAAACCAGTTCACCGTTGGAACCCACCTCCTGCCACGCCGACCAATCCTGCAAATCGTCTGACGTAGCCGTCTCTATAGTAGAAATAGAAGTCACACCTGCAGTATATTCCGAGGTTACAGACACCCGACCACTACCTGCAAGAGAACATTCTGCAGCTATAGTCGTAAGCTGCCCACTTTCAGGATATCTGTTGTTAGTATCCTTGAGGAGTGTTACCACACCTGGCTCTGTTATAGCATCAACCGCACCACTGGTATCACCACCGTTGGCAAGCATTGACTGCTTGAAATGTCGTTCTAAACCCTCAATTGTAAGCTGTGAATTCACTTCAATGAACCAATCATCAAATCCACCTGCATAATAATACTGATTTGCATGCATTCCAATCACAATATCGGCTGTGCAAGATGGGTTTAATGTTCCCGTGAATGTCCGTTTGGGTGCAATCCAGACCGTTGCGTCTGCTCGGTTACAAAGAATAAACTGCGATGTCTTGGCATTCACTTCAATAATTGCTGCAATAAAGTACCACCCACCATTAACCATGTTAAAACTTGGTGTTTCACTCTGGTCGAGAATCAGTGAACCAGAAGAGTTATATAACATCATTCGAGGTCTGCCCTGGTACAGGGACAAGTATAGAATAGGTTGACCCGGACCTTGTCTTGTATTAAACAGCGGAATAAAGGTCTGTCCTACAGAGTAGGTAGTTGGGTTTATCCATCCACCTACTGCGATTTTATCGCCTAAATTGGAGAAAAATGTACCATCATTCTTTGCAATCAAGTAGGTTTTCTCTGATGTCGGATTAACAATATTCTGACGAAAAAATCGTCCATAACGACCGCTTGGGAGACTTGCCGATGTTCCAGACCATCCCGATATAGTGACGTGCCGACCGTGGCCACTCGCATCTACAAGTTTAACATCGGAGTCAGGTCCAGACTCATTGAATCGCCAAAGGGCAAGGGTATTCTCACTTACAGGAAACTCACCCGTAAAGTCAGTTTGTGATGTCAATATTGATTTAATTGCCATTTGCATCACCTCCATCGGCTTTTTGCTTGTATTTTAAGTTCCGTAAAATCCGCTCCTACAGGAGTAATCGTCACAGTATTGTTACCCTTACGAAGTACAGGGAAATTGAGTTCTTGCATAAGCGGTAGACCGTTACGGAGTGTTTCGCCGCTAGTATCAACGACCTTTGCTGTGACCTTTCCTGTATCAATGATTAATGTTTCACCATCATACAAAGGGCCAATAACACGAATTTCTTCATTGTTAGTCTGAATGGAAACATATGTGTTTGTTCCTGATGGAATTATTCCTTTTACCAAGTACACAGGCTCAGAGTCGGCATTCCCTTTAAGCCTTGTAACGGTACTTTCTCCCATGACCGATATGCTATAGGTTTCATCCGTTAAAGCGTAGGCATGAGGATCTGGGCAAACAAACTTCAAATCAAATGCACCGGCTGAAAGAATGAGTCTGTCACAGTCCACAGCTTCTGACAGACGAGCAGTAAAATAACGGTCAGGTACATCGTCTAAAACGAGTTGTTGCACCCCACGTTCAGGATTTAGCCATTCAGCAAGGCTATCCATAACAGATACCAGTTTAGAAAATTTATATTGTGGGTAGACATTGCAATGAACTGTGATTATTTTCTCTGCAATATCGCTGCCAAAGTCAGCTACACCGGGCTTGCCAGGTATCGTTACAAAGGAGTTTCGCAATGAGGGTGATGCTTGCCAGTATGTCAGCCTAGCCTTGATACTCATTGATTGCGATGATATGCCGTTAAATGTGAACCCCATTTTCATCCTCCTTCCTTAAGCGGGATTGAAGCGTCCTTGCGCCCTCGAGCCAGTTTCCATCAAGTTGTACAGTTCCTGTGAAATCCTGCGGATATCGTCCTCGGATCGAACTATCATCTGCTGTATGGTGATAAGCGAACCACCAAAGCCCCCAGTACCGACTGACCCATTGATAGAGCTACTAAGGTTTATACCTGGTGTGTCAAAGTCTGTGGGGATAGCGTTTTGCATATCCTCACCAACCTGCGCCATCGTCTTCTCAAAGCCTTGCCCAAGCCCCTGTGCCATATTGTCACCAAGTCCTGCAAAAAGTGCAGAAGGTGAGCGGATGCCAAAGAAGTTTTTGATTTTATCCACCACACCACCGAAGAAGCCGGATATTTTCCCCCAGAGCCATGCACCCGCATCAGAGATTCCCTGCCATAGACCCTTGATGAGATTGCCACCAACTTGAGCCATCTGCCCAATTGAACCCGTAAAACCCTTAACTAAAGCTGTGATTATCTGTGGGACAGCTTTGACAACCTCTACGATAATAGTAGGTAGGTTTTTAATCAGTGATACTAAAAGTTGTATACCCGCCTGAATTATCTGCGGGATACTGCCAATAATTGCATTGACAAGCGAGGTAATAATCTTAGGTATCGCTGCCACCACAATAGTAATGATGATTGGTAAATTTTGAATTAAGGCAATCAACAGATTCACCCCGGCATCAATTATTTGGGGGATTGAGCCAAGTATCGCCGTAACTAAACCATCAATTATCTGTGGGATTGCAGCAACTATTGCTGCAATGATTTCCGGCAATGCTTCAACTAGTGACACCAAAAGCTGTATACCTGCATCGATAATCTGCGGAATGGCGCCAATGATAAAGTCAACTAAAGCGGTAATGATGGCGGGTAATGCGGCAATTAACTGCGGAATAGCGTCAATTAGACCTTGGGCAAGCCCCATAATAAGCTGAAAGGCTGCCTCCAGTATCATTGGCAAGTTGTCAGTTAATCCTTGTACAATCTGTGTAACTGCAAGAACCGTTGCTGGTATGAGTTGTGGTAAAGCCAAACCGATGCCTTCTACAAGTGCAGTGACCAGTTCCACTGCGGCATTAATCAGGAGTGGAAGATTATCGATCAATGCCCCAACAATCGTCATTACAGCTTCAACAGTAGCTGGAATAAGTTCTGGTAAAAGATTCAGAATTGCCTCCAGTACTTGAGAAAACAGTTCTGTTACAGTGCCAAGAAGCATAGGAAGCAAGTCGCCTACCGCTGATAATATCGCACCTGTTGCCGTAGGTAATGCAGTTACGATATTCTCTAAAACTGGGACAATATTAGCAACAACCGATTGGAATGCATCTACAAGATTCTGTGTCAAATTCGTCATATCTGCATCGGCATTGCCAAGTCCTGCTGTAAACGAGCCGAGTGCGGCTTGGAGTAGACCCAGCGAACCTGTGACGGTTTCTGTTGATTCACGGGCAAAGTTGCCTGCATACTGCTCTGTGTTCTCAAAGAACATCTGCATGGCTACTTCAGCTTTTTCCGCTTGTGTTGCGGTGTTCCAAGTGAAATCCAGCCCTTTTGCAAGTGCGTAGGCTTCGATATTGGTAGCGTTCATAGCAACACCCAGGTTATCCATCATATCAAAGTTACCCTTTGCCGCACCTGTGACCGCCTCCAGTGCAGAGGACATATCGATACCCATAACAGATGCCATATCCGCCGCTCGTTGCATAGCCTTTTCAGTTAGCTCAAGACTTCTCTGTTGCTGTATACCAGAGCCTTGAAACAATGCACCCATTTTGTTTGCCGTAGCAAGATACTCACTTTGGGAAACACCTAGATTTTTGTAAGCCTCTTCACCAGTTTTTTGAATGGATGTGGCATATTGACCAAATACCGCCTCAGAGCCACCGAGATTCTGTTCTAACTCCCCGAACTGAGTAACTACCTCTTTCCCTAGCTTTATAGCAGCAGCTCCTGCTGCAACAGCAACTGTACCCATCGCCACACCAATGCCTTTAAGGACACCGCCTAGCTTCTCAAACTTGCTACCGGCTTCATCTGCACTATTACCTGTATCCTCAAGTTCCTCTCCAAGATCATCTGCTTCATCAGCAGTCTCTTCTAGCTCTCGTTCCATATCGTTAAGTTGAGCTTTTGCATTATTCAGCTGAATAGCCCAATTTTGTGTACGTCTATCGTTCTCGCCAAAACTCTCAGAAGCATTTTTTAGAGCGGCTTCCAGCGTAGAGATTTTATCCTTTTGTGCCTCAATGGCCTTGTTCAAAACTTCATTTCGAGCGGTTATCGCCTGAACACTTTTATCATTTCTATCAAATTCCGAGGACACGAGTTTCATCTCACTACCTAGAACCTTAAAGGACTGATTGATATCACGAAGGGCGTTCTTAAACTCTTTTTCTCCCTCAATGCCAATCTTTAAGCCAAAATTATCAGCCATATGTAAACGCCTCCTTTCTAATTCAATCCTTCGGGGATTATGTCCTCAATGAAGAGTTCTCGCTTCCGGTTAGCAAGTCCCAAGAACTGGCGATGACAATCCCACAAGTCCATGAGAAGCCCTAATGGTGTGAGCCATGTTTCTTCCTCAGTACGGTTAAGATGCACTGTTCCGTAATAAAGAAGCCGAGTAAACAATTCATCATCGCTTACTCGGCCTCGGTGTTTTTTGAGTTGTCTTCACTTTCAATATTTCTCTTTGTTCCTTTGAACATAGCTTCTGTAATGGCACTTTTATAAGTTGCAAGTTCTAGTGGTGAGGTGAGCAGTTCCACCTCATCCTCGGTCAACACATCCTTTGGAGCTTCTTTATTTTTCAGATTGTGAATGAGAATGGATTGGTTTGCTAAGAGAGTAATAAGCCATATTATCTCATCCAAAGCCATCTCAAAGTTTTCGGATTTCAGCAATTTCTCTCCCAGATTTTCCAAACCACCATAGCGGCGGGCGATTTCTTTTGTAGCTTTGGTCGTGAGGATAAGCTCATGTTGCTGTCCGCCAATATTAATCATTGCACTTCTTTCGTTATCCATCCTTATTCACCTCCGCCAGAAACAGCAAAAACAGGTTCATAGACTTCCGTATACCAACCACTGATAGTAGCTGGTAAAACTCCTTCATCATCTTCATTGACCTCCGCTTTCCACGGATGATTACCATTTCCGTCTAATTTATTTCTGCGCGATACAGTTCCCTCAATGGTTGGTGTAGAAAAAGTGATAGAATCTCCCTTTGTAGCCAGGTTGGTTGAAGGAACACCAAACTTTACCCTGTATAGCCAGAAGTAGCGGTAATGTCCATTTGCCTTTTTCGCTCGAAAACCGATAGCAACAGGGCTTCCTCCATCCTCACTAGCTGAAATAAGTACACCATTATCATCCGTAGTTGCTCCTGTGAGACTCTCAGCAGCTTTACGTCCAATGTCATCCACACCAAGAGATAGTGTTCCGTTTTTGAATTCTTTTATAATCTCTGCCGCTCCGTCATCAGCGTAAAGGGTAGCTTCCGCAAGCTCAATGGATAGCTCTGCGGAGATGGCCTTTGCCAGCATAACGGGCGTACCATAGGTTTCGTCTCCGTTTTCGTCCTCTGTAATGGGAGCATAATAGAGACGGTCAAGTCCTATCGTTGCCATAATCAAACCTCCTGTAATTCATATTCTTTTGCCACATCAATGGCATAATGATGGTAGTCCGTATCATCCTCATGTCCAATATAACGACGATCCGTCACGGTAAAGTCTGCATCTAGGAACGCACGAACAAGCTGATTCTTTCGTATTTGATAGTTGTTTTTACTAAATAACGATAGCCGTGCTTCCTGTATCTCAAACTGTGGACGATTGTCTGCGTGAATATCAAAGGTATCAGAAAGAGGTGTGATAACAACATACTCATCAGGGGCTTTGTCCTTGAACACACCAGTTTCCACAAGAATACCTAGACCATCCACAATTCTATTTAGTTCCAATAATATACTCATAGACTGTTAATCTCCTCCTCCAGTTTGGCAATCATTGCCTCCACACACTGCTTTCTTGATTTAGATTTTGCGGGTTTTAGAAATGGCCTTGCAGGCTGCCCATGTTTACCATATTCAATGATATTAGCAATTTTGGCATTACTACCACCATCGCTTCTCGGTTCTGAAAACCCAACCTTGACATTATAATTACCTTTACGGTCTTGTTTTGCTGAAGTAACACCAAGGGAGGATACAAGTTCTCCCGTGGATTTGGACGGGTATTTTGTTCCCTTTCCAACAACAGAGCGTAGATTATCTTTGACTTTAGCAAGCACAACTTCGCCACCAACTTCTAGTACCTTTGGGATAATCACATCAGTTTGCTCAGCCAATTTAGATACCTTAAGAAGAAATTCCTCAGGCATTCTTACATCCACTTTAGCCATTCGATGCCACCACCTTTTTTGCTAAAACCTCAATATACATTCCTCGGCCTTTTACATCTTCTACACCGGTAATTTCATACCGCCCATCACTATCTACAATGACCATTTTTGCTGTCACATGGATACTAGGGATCCTTCGAAAACAAAAAAGAGCGGTGGCTTCAGAAAATACCGCCCTGTTTGCCCATTTCTCATTACCATGTCGTTCTTCCTTATACGCACGAACCGAGGCAATAATAGTGTCACTGATTGTACCAAATCCCTCGCTATCCTTATCGTTTTCAACGGCAACTATATCGATAAAGGTATTCATTTTCCCATAACTCATAGGCTACACCTTCCATTCACGATCTAACCGAAGTAGTAGGTTCACCGTGTTCCAAACCTGCTGCCCCGCCTGTACGCTATCGGCGAAGAAACCAGCCGTCGAGCCATCTCTGCTTTCGTAGAAATGACTCGACAGCATGATAACGGCCTGTTCAGTAGTTGGGGGCATGGTATTCTCAGAATAAAATTCCTGGGGCAGGTGTTGATAGCTTTCAGCATATGAGATAGCAGCGGTGATGTACATTTTAAGAAGTTCATCATCAAGGTCATGCTTAAGAATTAGATTTTCTTTGACCTTTTCAAGTATTGTCATCACTCCACCATCCTTCCATTAAGGAGCGTCCGCAATCATAATCCCCGCGACTTTTAGTTTGGTGAGCAGATTATTAAAGTCTGTCACCAAAGTTTCTACACTATCAGCGGTACTATCTGCCTGATTTTCAAGAACAGGAAGCCCCGTAATCAAGGCCCCCTCTTTAATTTCTAAAACACCACCGATAACAGTTTTTTCTCCGCCTTGTTCGGTATAATTCTTCGTATTATAACTCATAATGCACCTCCGTTACGCTTTCTGTT
Source organism: Hathewaya proteolytica DSM 3090 (assembly GCF_900142225.1). Lineage (GTDB taxonomy): Bacteria > Bacillota > Clostridia > Clostridiales > Clostridiaceae > Hathewaya > Hathewaya proteolytica. Next base: position 92,052 of record NZ_FRAD01000010.1, on the reverse strand, counting down.
GAAGTACCTTAACAGCCTCCGGTAAGATAAGCTTTCCATCAACACGCTGAGTAGCAATAAAGCCCACCTGTCCCGTAACAGCATAGAGTTCATTTAGTCGTTTGAATACTCGTCCTTGACGATCTGCCACCCAGTAATAACTAAAATCACCGAATACCACAGTCTTTGCACCTGCTTTTGCAGTAGGTACATATGATGAGGTATACAGCGGGCGGTTAAGAATCGTATCAGGTGTTCCCGCTTGGATGGAAGGTTGCCATAGGTATTGCCCATTACCGTCTTTCAATTTACGAATAGCCTTTATAGTGGCATCGTTCATTACGAATACTGCCTTATTACGATACGGTGCTTTTAAGCTGTAGAATAAATCTAAAACCTCATCCAAAGTGATGGCAGTGGCACTTGCCGCAGTAACACCCACTTGACCGCCGCCAGTAGCATTTAAAATCCCTGTTGGCTTACCTGTGCCATCACCTACAAAGAAGGCTTCCTCTTCCTTGTTACCAATGCGACGGGCGAATTCTCTTGTGATGTAGCTTTCGAGATTAAATACGGAATCATTTAGCAATTCCTCAGAGACTTTAATCATCGTTGCTAGTTTATAAGCACCGATGGATACTTGACCGAAGCTGTCATCACTTTCGGGAATGGCTCCTTCTTCATCGATCCAGCTTGCAGTGCCTTTGCTTGCAACAACAGGAATCTTGCGGTCACCAGAAGATGTCGTGATTACATTGGCCAACCTACGGAAGATATTTTCTTCCTCTAGGGCTTCTACAAGCGTACGCTCAAACTCATCTGGCACGAGGAATCCGCCTTCGGAATCAGTGCCAATCTTTAAAGCGTTCCTTACTTCATAGCTGACATTATCACGCATCGCATTCCAGAAAGCTTTTTTGTATTCAGCACTTGCACGACCAGTCTTTTCCTCTCCAGTTCTAGTAGGTTCGTTCGTAATTGGGTTACTGGTTGCTTTCGACAGTTCCAAGTCGATAGATGCTTGACGTTCTAAACGCTCAATTTCCTTACCAAGAGCCACCACATCGGCTTCCATTTTTTCATAGGTTGTCGTGTCCTCAGCGGATAACAGTCCATCACCGCCACGTTTTGAATCAAGGAATGCCTTTGCTGCGTCCCAAGCTTTAGCGCGTTTCTCGCGCAATTCAAGAATTTTACTCATTGTTATTTCCTCCTTTAAATTAGTGCGAAATTAAAGAAAGCCGCTTATCCAGCGACTCGATGGGTGTACCTGTTTTCTGTTTTGGTTGTTTTGGCAGTTTGCTGATAAGCGAGTTAGTAACCGCCATCCTGCTAAAGATAAGACTATCCGTCAAATTTGGTGTTTCACTTTCCATGAACATGATCTTGTCTGCAAAACCAAGTTCAAGGGCTTTATTTGCATTCATCCATGATTCTGCATCCATCAGATGGGAGAGCTTTGTTCGGGAAAGGCCTGTCTTTAACTCGTAGGCATTAATAATGCTTTCCTTGACCTCATCCAATAGAGCCTTTGCCCGCAACATTTCCTCACTGTCACCGATAGCAATCGTTGATGGATTATGAATCATAAGCATGGAAACTGGGGACATATATACATCTCCACCTGCCATTGCAATAACGGATGCGGCACTTGCTGCAAGCCCATCAATCTTTACAGTGACTTTTCCGGTATACTCCATCAGCATGTTATAGATCTGGGCTGCTGCGAACACATCACCGCCAGGGGAATTAATCCACACCGTAATGTCGCCGGTGCCTGCCAGCAGTTCATCTTTAAACATCTTAGGTGTGACCTCATCGCCCCACCACGTTTCTTCGGATATCACTCCATTTAAATAGAGGGTACGTACTTCATCAGAATCTCGCACCCAGTTCCAAAACTTCCTCATTTACTGACCTCCTTCGGTTTTGGCAAACGCGCCTGCGTCAGCCAGTTTTGTCATATTTCCGTTAACCAAATATAAATCGCCGCCTTCCTCAGCCGGTATGCGGTTCATATCCTCCAGTTCACGGATATCGTTGGCAGACATCCAGCCATTTTGTCGACCTGTAGCGTAGCCATTCATACGACTTTGGTAATCACCACGAAGCAGACCGTCCAAATTGAACTTGATAAACAGTGAAGTTTTCTCAGAAGGCAAAATAAGCGATTGCTGGAGACTTTGTTCCCATCGCACCACCCACGGATCGAGAGTGTATTTTACAAACTCCAAGGACTGCTGCTCAATATTGGAGAAACTAGACTTCTCAAGATCACCCACCATATGGGGTGGTACTCGGAAAATCCTCGCAATCTCATTAATTTGGAATTTCCGTGTTTCAAGAAATTGCGCCTGTTCCGGCGGGATACCAATGGCTTGAAACTTCATGCCTTCTTCCAACACAGCGATTTTATGAGCGTTGCCTGTGCCTTGGTAGGCGCTATTCCAACTATCCTTGACCCTCTGTATATCTTTGATTACTCCTGGGTGTTCCAGCACACCTCCAGGATTAGCACCATTGGCAAAGAATGCCGCACCGTACTCCTCAGTGGCAAGGGACATACCGATTGCATTTTTCGCCATAGCGATTGGGCTATAGCCAATGAGTCCATCAAAACCTAAGCCGGGTATGTGTAGAACTTCATCTTTACGGAGTGTGACATAGCCACCTTTGGGATTTAGACCACTTTCGTCAGTATCACGATAGTAGATATAGACCAGCTCTCCGTTTGTTGCTCGGCTAACTTCCATTTTGTTGGGGAGTAGGGGATAAAGAGCCACTGCCTGCCCACGACCGTTTCTGACCACCTGTGCATAGGCATTGCCCCAAAGCAAAAGATGACTCATCAGTGTTTCTCGAAACACGAATGAAGTCATCTCTGGATTTGGTTCATCATGAAGAAGGTAATACAACGGGTGGAAAGGAATCCTTTCTTTACCTCCATCAGAACGATATCTATATACATGTAGTGGCAGTCCTGCAATCGCTTCAGCTAGTATCCTTACACAGGCATACACTGCTGTTGCCTGCATTGCAGTGCGCTCATTCACTGTTTTACCAGATGACGTACCGCCAAACAGAAAGGAAAACGCACTGCCCACACGGTTTTGCGGTTTGTCCCGAGCTTTAAAAATATTAGTAAATAATCTCATCAGCATCACTCTCCTTGAAATGGACATAAAAAAAACACCTCGTAAAGAGATGCTTTAAATTTGAATATTTCAAACACATAGTTAAGTAACATATAGTATAAAAGTTGTGAAGCTATATTTTATTATAAATTAATTCTGCAAATTGTCCGTATTTTTTTACTTCTTTCAAGGAAAATCGCTTTAATGCTTCCTTCTGTGAAAACAATGGTATTCCCTTCCCCAATAACACAGGAGCAATCTGTATTATCATATTATCTACCATATCATTATCCAATAAAGGAGCTAATATTGTGTTCCCTCCAATAACCCAAATGTTTTTATCCTTTTCTATTTGTTTAACAAACTCTACTATATCACAATTAACAGGAATAAACCCCTCAACTGATAAGCTTTCAGCATGTGTAAAAACATAGTTTTTAGTGGTTGGATAAAAGCTATCTATATTCTCAATATTTTCAATTTCGTTAAATGTCCTTTTGCCCATGATAGTAATATCCATACTTTTATAAAAACTTTCATAATCAGTTTCTTCTATTGTACCGGCTTGATATAGCCAGTCCATGTTATGGTTTTTATCAGCTAGATAGCCATCCATAGTTATACAGCCATAAAAAAATATACTCATTTTAACCCCTTTCTAATACGTACACATATTAAATTACTCTTCCATAGTAAAATGATTTTTTAATATTATACCAAAAAACTTGTAGAAGTTAAAGTATAAACAAACCTCTCTCGTCATACACCGAATCTCCACTATTACCTGAGCCACAGCGTATAGCACGGTCAAGTGCCATGATAGTCGCTACTGCACCATCTATTTTTTCTGTACTTTTTTCTTTATCCGGCTTCACGTTGCCTGCCGGATCGGTTTTTATAAAGATGTTGTCCATCATCCAACGAAGTACTGGATGTCCACCGTGTGCTATTCTTTCTTCTAATGTCAGCTTCATAAGTTCCTTTGTAGGTGGTGACATATCTTTAAAACCTTGACCGAAGGGAACTACTGTAAAGCCTAACCCTTCAAGGTTCTGCACCATCTGAACAGCGCCCCAGCGGTCAAAAGCAATCTCTCGAATGTTGTACTTTTCCCCCAGTTCTTCAATGAATTTCTCAATGTATCCATAATGGACTACATTTCCCTCGGTGGTTAAAATATAGCCCTGCTTCTCCCAAAGGTCATATTGCACGTGATCTCGTCGAACTCGGAGGTCAATATTATCCTCCGGCATCCAAAAATATGGGAGAACGATATATTTATCTGTTTCATCCTCTGGTGGGAATACCAACACAAAGGCGGTAATATCTGTTGTAGAAGATAAGTCAAGACCTCCATAACACACTCGTCCTTCGAGACTTTCTGGTTTTACTGGAAATGCACAGGCATCCCATTTTGCCATGGGCATCCAACGGACAGATTGTTTAACCCACTGATTCAATCTTAATTGCCGGAAGCTGTTCTCCTCAGCAGGGTTTTGCTTTGCGCTTTCACAAGCAGCTCTAACTTTATCGATACTTACTGTAATTCCTAAGCTTGGATTTGCTTTCTTCCATACTTTAGGATCAGTCCAATCATCCTCTTCTTTGGCACCGTAGATTACGGGGTAAAAGGTAGGATCGTATTTTCTGCCCTCAATAATATCAACTGCTTTTTGGTGTGTTTCGTAGCAAATACTTTGAGTATCCGTTCCCGCAGTGGTGATAAGAAAATATAGCGGTTGGGTCCTCGCATCCCCAGATCCTTTCGTCATAACGTCAAATAATTTCCGGTTTGGCTGAGTATGAAGTTCATCGAAAACAACACCATGTATATTGAAGCCGTGTTTGGAGTAGGCTTCAGCCGACAATACCTGATAGAAGCTGTTGGTCGGCAGGTACACCAATCGCTTAGTTGAAGCCAGCAACTTTACACGTTTATTCAGTGCTGGACACATCCGCACCATATCGGCTGCTACCTCAAATACAATTGATGCCTGCTGGCGGTCAGCGGCACAACCGTACACCTCTGCTCGTTCTTCACCATCACCGCAAGTGAGGAGAAGCGCAATTGCTGCGGCAAGCTCGCTTTTTCCCATCTTTTTAGGTATCTCTACATAAGCAGTATTAAACTGCCGATATCCATCTGGCTTTAAGATTCCGAATAAATCACGGATTATTTGTTCCTGCCAATCGATAAGTTCAAAAGGCTTACCTGCCCATAAACCTTTCGTATGGGAGAGTGCTTCGATAAAAGCTACAGCGTAATCAGCCGCATCCTTATCGTAATATGACCCTTCAGCTATAAAGGCGGTCGGCTTATATTTCTTCAGTTTCCGCATAAACACCGCCCCTTTTTGGAAAAGGACATAAGAAAAGAGCCTCAATCCTATAGATGAAGCCCTTCTCCTTATCCTGTTATTTTTTATTTACTTATTTCATCCACTTCCCCCGTCAGTATGAAATGAGCATATTCCGCTTTATGGTCTATTAAATAGACTACCAATTCATAAAACCCTCGTTCATTTGCCTCATACTGTACCCGGTCCACATCAAACATATTTGTGACTCCACTTTCTCGGATGGAAAGGATTTGTTCCTTAATTATTTCATTCATTAGTTGACTCCTTAGCAATATAAATCTACATATTTACTGTCTCATTTTGCTTAAATTTTGTATGTTTTACTCTTCGATTTTCTTGCATAAATCCTCACCAAAGGCCACTCCAAGGGAGCCACCGGAATCCCAACTGACATGAATCGTTCCTATGTCATCAACACTAGTAACCGTACCTTTCGCTCCAGGCTGAAGTTTGGTATAAGGGTCGTTCATTTTAAGTAGCATGACACGGGTTCCTGGAGTGTAATAGCTTCTAAGTTGCTTTAACATTTCTGGGTGAATGATATTCATTGTTCACTCACCTCCTGCTTGGCCGTTCCGCTTTTGAAAGCGGAGCTACCTGAAAGCTTGGAGAGGAGAATCTTTCGTTCTATCTTATATTCTGGGCCGATAAAACCAAGCCTTAGAAGGAAGCAACGGAAAGCGTACTTTTCATTCTCTACTGATTTCTCGGTGGAATTGACACGGGTCTGTTTTTTCGCCATTTCGCAAAGTGCCGTGACAAAATGGGTGTATGCCTTAACCTCTTCTGAGGAGCACTCACCTTGAAACCAAGGGAAGGCGACATATTCCTCATCTTCAATTATGGGAATGGAATCCGTATCAAGTGCTTTCTTTATAAGAGCTGCTTTGCTCTCTACTAATCCTTTTAGGTTCTCGAGTGCCGTGTCGGTAAAATCTGCCCGTGGCATTTGAATTATCAAACTGGTAGATTCTTCAGTTTCATCCGCTTCTGCTTTCGAAGGTGGTGTGTCAAATTCTTCTGAAATTGCTTTGAAGTCGTGAAGTCCCAATAGATTATCGACCAATTCCTTATTATCTGGTCCACTTAGAACTCCGTTTTTGTTAACATTGTAGTCTGCCATCTCATATGCAAATGTAGGTGCTCCGAGATATTTTACAGGGGCATTTAGTTGTTGACTGATTGCATTGACTAGCTCTTTTCTTTTTGCTCCTGTGACATTATAGTTTATCTGCATTTTTTATGCCGCCTTTCTATTTTCGGTACATACATATATCACTCTAAAGGCTGTTAATATCAAGTCATTTAGAGCATCTTTCTGTAGAAAATACTGTTTCATTAATCGGCGGTATTTTGTGTAGATAACACAATGCCAGTCAGCACAAAACAAACGCATGGAAGTGCTACGCCATTACCCCACATTTTGTATTCGGCTGCATCGGAATGAGGATTGTTAAGCCATTTTATAATCTGATTTCTTGTTTTTGGCTTTTTGCTTTTACCTATAATTTTGCGGTGAGTTTCCCAAACCTCCGTCCAGAATGAGATTTCATCTTCTGTAGGATTTTCTGTATCAAGATCGTCGCACCAATCATCGGGAAAACCTTGCAATCTTGCACATTCCGTTGGTGTAAGCCTTCGAACAATATAGTCCGGCTCAACCAATCCATTTTGATAGCCTGGATTGGTACCATTGATAATCGTATTTGATGTACCGTCCTGTCTGTAGCATTGACTTTCAGCTTTCATCTGAGGATAAAACGAAGCTGGGTGCGCCACTGCTCCAGGACCTTTTGCTGTGAGCGTAGGTTGCTGTTCTTCATCTACAGTAGGTTTATATAGAGCATTCCTTCCTTGATTAAAAGCCGCCCTATCAATACCGTAACAAGGCTGAGTCACAACAGGGGCATCCTTATAATCTCTCGACAATAGAGTAGGTGCTTTATCTTCTTCAACCTGTGCATAGGCTCCGGTAGTCATGGCATAGGCAACAGCATGACGATCAGCGGTATTAAGCGTAAAAGAAACATCTTCATCTATACCGCTTCCTTGGGGACCGTTTTTATCCTCTCTTCCAATCATCGAGCCTTGCAGAGCAACTACTGCAATACCACCTTGATTACATCCCGGATTTCCCCCATTGGCATCAATGGTCCGAGAAGTATCAGCTTCATATATACCGCTATGCGGATTGCTAGACTGCATGGAATTGCTTTTATCAGAACAGATGCCATATGCGGTGGGCACAAAAACGGTCTGATCATTATTGCATCCAAGAGTTGCAGACTTGTCATCCTGTATCAATGCACCCTTGCCACCGCCTTCACAGCCGGAGCGGATTTTTAAAGTTTTAGGAGTGTTCATAACAAGGGGTACATTCCCACCACCAGTTCCCATCCGAGAGGTTAGCGTCTGTACTTTATTATCCTCCGAGAGTTTCACACGGCTATCGGTTGGATGGTTTTCTATGACAACAGCTGTTTGATTATCTCCCATGTTTGCACGAAGTGATCCACTTAAGTTTTCGTCAGTATGGCCACCAACTCGAGAAGCAGCCCCCGGTTCAAAGGACATGACTGCACCTGGGACAACACCTGCTCTAAGTGTAGGGGAGCGTTCTTCCTCATATCCTACACTTCTGCTCTTGGCACTGTGTTCGGTGCAAAAACCGCTTGACTGCATTACACAAGGCTGATGTCCATGTTCCTCTGCACGAAGTGTTGCAGTAATATCCTTCGATACAGACATCACTCTTCCACCTTGGTCATTTAGGCAAGTTATGCTATCGCCTGTTTTTCCAGTGCAGTTTTTAGCATTGTCGGCAGTTCTTTGCCACGGGCTGCCGCTCGGCGTAAAATTCCTTGGCATGCCTTCGGACTCAAATAGTATTTCTCCGGCACATCTGTCTGCAAAATCTGCGACAAGGTAGATTCTACGACGACGTTGGGGGACTCCGAAATATTGCGCATCGATAGTTCGGTAAGCCACACTCCATCCGTCTGCCATATAGATGTCAGCGTATGGCCATCGTCCTTTTTCAGGAAAAGGCACCGAGGTGTTCGGTTCTTTGACACCGATGACCGTTTCGAGGACTGCCCTGAAGTCCTCTCCTTTATTTGACGAGAATGCGCCGAGGACATTTTCCCAGACTGCGTACCTTGGATATTGTCCATTGGTCTTACACCTCATTTCTTTAATAATTCGGATTGCTTCATAAAAAAGGACTGATTGCTCTCCGTCCAGACCGGCTCTTTTACCCGCCACACTCATATCCGTGCAGGGAGAGCCAAAGGTTATGATATCTACAGGCGGAAGCTCCGCACCATTTAATTTGTTTATATCCCCATAATGCTTCATCTGAGGGATGCGTTTGGTCGTAACTCTTATAGGAAACGGCTCAATTTCAGATGCCCATAAAGGCTCAATGCCACAGAGCAGACCGCCTAGAGGAAAACCTCCGCTCCCATCAAAAAGGGAACCAAGTGTCAATTTACTCATCTGCATTCACCTCCGGCAGGTCACAATATCTTATTTTCGAACCATCTCTTAAAAGAAACACACCATCAGAATTTCCCACTTGCTCAATATACCTTTTCACGATGACATCGCAGTACTTTTCATCCAGTTCAATGGTGTAACAAATTCTATCTGTCTGCTCACAGGCAATCAGTGTACTTCCTGAACCTCCAAAGGGATCAAGCACGATGCAGTTACTAAGGCTTGAGTTCATAATGGGATATGCCACAAGTGCCACTGGTTTCATGGTTGGATGGTCGCCATTTTTCTTTGGTTTCTCAAACTCCCAGATGGTGGTCTGCTTGCGGTCTGAATACCAGAGATGCTTGCCTTTCTTTTTCCACCCAAAGAGAATAGGTTCATGCTGCCACTGATAAGGGGAGCGACCGAGAACAAGGGACTGCTTTTTCCAAATACAAGTACCGGAAAGATAAAATCCCGCATCAGAGAATGCTCTTCTAAAACTGAGTCCTTCGGTATCCGCATGGAATACATAAATAGAAGCGTCCTTTGCCATCGCTGCTTCGGTGTTCTGAAATGCTGCAAGCAGGAAATCGTAGAACGCTTCGTTAGCCATATTGTCATTTTTGATTTTTCCAGCAGTGCCTTCATAGTTAACATTATATGGAGGGTCCGTAACTACCAAATTAGCAGTTTTCCCATCCATCAAGACATTAAAGGTGTCTTTCTTTGTACTGTCTCCACAGACTAATCGATGCTGTCCAAGTAGCCAAATATCCCCTAAATGCGAAACAGCGGGCTTTTTCAGCTCGCTGTCTACATCGAAATCATCTTCTTTTATATTATCCTTAAGGGAATCCTTAAAAAGATCCTCCAACTCTCCTGGGTCAAAACCTGTCAAAGACACATCAAAGTCTGAAGCATTTAAGTCCGTGATGAGAAGTGCTAATTTGTCTTTATCCCAATCACCACTTATTTTATTTAGTGCAATGTTCAGCGCCTTCTCCTTTTGCTCATCCATTTCAACAACTACGCATTCTATCTCATCCATGCCCATACTCAGCAGGATTTTCAAACGCTGATGACCTCCGATGACTCTGCCTGTGGTCTTATTCCATATTACGGGTTCTACATATCCAAACTCCTCAAGGGAGCGTTTAAGTTTCTCATATTCCGGATCACCCGGTTTTAAATCCTTCCTTGGGTTATATTCAGCGGGGATGAGTTGTTTAGTTTTTATCTTCTCTATCAACATACTTTTCCACCGCCTTTCTAAATTCACTGTACTTATTTACATCCTCCCACGGGAATAGACAACTATTAAAGTGACTATAAACAGCTGTATCAGAGTAAATCACATTCCTTAGACGCAACTTCTCAATGATTGCCGCAGGTCTTAAGTTGAAAACCTCCTGTGCAGCAAGAGTTAATATTTCGTCAGAAACAATACCTGTGCCAAGGGTATTTACAGAAAAGGCTACAGGATTTGCCTTACCAATGGCATAGGATATACTAACTTCACATCTCTTTGCATAACCACACCAGACGATATGTTTTGCAATGTACCGGGCCATATAAGCACCACTTCGGTCAACTTTAGTGGGGTCTTTGCCACTAAGTGCGCCACCTCCATGAGACGCAAGTCCTCCATAGGTATCGACCATAATTTTTCTACCAGTTAAGCCTGTATCGGCAGCGGGACCACCTTCGACAAATCTACCAGAGGGGTTAATGAGAATTTCTGTTTCATCATCAAATGGGAAGTCCTCAAAGCACTGCCATAGGACATTGTTAAGGATATCTGTCTTTAGTTCTTCCTGTGTTTTATTCTTATCATGCTGTACCGATATCACAATAGTCTTTATTCGCACTGGAGTGTCCCCTTCATATTCCACCGTCACCTGTGCTTTACCATCTGGGTGTATACCTTTTATCAGTTTCCCTTTTCGGCAATCATCCAGTCTCTTTACAATCCTGTGAGATAGTACAAGGGGTAGGGGAAGCATTTCTCCCGTTTCCTTTGTAGCATAGCCATACACAGTTCCTTGGTCTCCAGCACCTATCGAACCATACTGTTCATTTATTCCATTTCTCACTTCCAGTGCAGTATCCACGCCAGTTGCAATATCTACACTTTGTTTGTGTACAAATACATAAATCAAGAATTTAAGAGGGTTGTATCCAATCTCTTTAAGGACATTCCTAACAATGTATCGGATGTCTATTTTCTCGCTACAGGAGATTTCGCCCGCCACGATAATTTTCCCTTTGGTTGCCATTACCTCACAAGCGACACGTGATGCTTTGTCTTTACGTAAACATGCTTCTAAAATGCTATCTGCTATGATGTCGCATAGTTTATCAGGATGTCCGGCACATACACTTTCAGCTGTTAAATATCTTTTACTCATTATATATCTCCTCATCTTTATTTTCCTCTGCGGGCAGATAGCAGTCGCTCCATCACATCGTCCTGTGGGTTTAAACCAGAATACTCTGTAGCACAATTCTCTTTAACGATTTGATAAATCTCCATCCACAATCTGTTTGTCTGACTCATAAAGTTCTGACTCATAGCTACATAAGGACTTTGAATAGCATTGCCGGTAGTTGGATGCTTGGCAAGAAAGCCAAACTCAGTTACCGCCTCCTCACACTGTATCCATCTGGCCGCACTCATGGCATATCGTTCTAGAAGCTGTGGGAGCACCAAATGGGCACAGCCTCGCTCCTCAAGCCATTTCCAAGTAATTTCATAAATCTCGCTGGCTACTAGGGTTTTCCCGTCCTTTTGCACCGCTGAGAGCATGGCCCTTGGCTTTGGCATTTCCTGCCCCTTTAAATCAGCGGTATTTTGGAAGTCAATGATTTCTAGCTTTCTCTTACCTGGATTACCCTGTGCAATTTTATCAGCAAGTGGTTTCTTTTTTTGACCAGAGCCTATACGGGCACCGCCACGATTTGTTCCATCTTTGGCCATTCACTCACCTCTTTTCGTCGATGGGTCTATTACCCTGTTTGAAACCGCGAATTTTCACGCGTTACCCCACGCCCGTTACACAAATGAAAAGCTGTGGAGATTTGACTCCCCCTACCGGGTTCCCCAGCGGCCTCCATCTCTTGCTGTGATAGCAGAGTGGCAAGGAGTACAAAGAGCCATCAGATTACTTCTATCGTGAGTCCCTCCTCTTGCAAGAGGAAGAATGTGATGGACTTCATTTGCTGGGGTCAGCTTCCCTTGTCGTTTACATTCCTCACAAAGAGGATGAGCTGCAATGTAGCGGTCACGTATCCTTTTCCAAGCACGACCATAACGCTTACGGGTTGCTGGGTCACGGTCATACTTTTCATACCGTGCGGCTTCCTTCTTGCCATGCTCTTCACAAAAGCGCTTGTCGGTTAGCTCTGGGCAACCAGGGTAAGAGCACGGTCGCTTAGGTTTCTTTGGCATACTTGCACCTCCTTTTGCCCATAGAAAAAGCCCTCGCAGGAGAAATGCTCCCGTGAAGGCTTCTGTTTATTAATATTCCATACTACCATTATATAACTTTCACTACGGACAAACAGTGTCATTGTGTGCCAAACTGTGCCAAAGTGTGCCAACCTTTTACGAGCATTCAGATTACTGCGTACAAAAACCACTAATAGATACATTGAAATGTCCAAATTTATTGACATATTTATTGAAATTGTTATAATAAAAAATGTCCAATATCTTTGACATAGGTGATACTGTTGAAAAATAAAATTAAAGCAATACGGAACAAATTGGGGATAACACAAGAGCAACTTGCTAAGAAGTGTGGAGTTGTTAGACAAACAATAAATTGTATAGAGAATGATAAATATGATCCCACACTAGAACTGGCATTTAAATTATCAAAAACGTTAAAAGTAAAGGTAGATGAATTGTTTATTTATGAATAAATTTCATTCAAATTATATGATAACAATGGAAGATATTGTGGGTGAAGGTAATGATATCTTACATCGACCAACACTAGAAGTGATGGTACCTCCCTCTGAGGAAGATAAGGAAACATTAACTAGTATGATGAATTTCTTAAAAAATAGTCAAGACCCCATTCTATCCAAAAAATATAAATTGCGTGGAGGAGTTGGATTATCCGCGAATCGGATTGGCTTGAATAAGCGAATGTTTGTAGCGTATTTCACTGACGAGAGGGAGAAAGAACATGAATATACTCTTATTAATCCAAAAATAATAAGTCATTCAGTTTCTATGATTTACTTACCACCAAGTGAAGGTTGCCTTTCTGTTGATCGAGATATAAATGGATTCGTCCCAAGATATGAAAGAATTAAAGTGAAAGGGTTTAATTTAGAAGGAGAAGAAATAATATTAAAACTCAATGGCTATTCCTCTATTGTTATTCAACATGAAATAGATCATCTAAACGGAATTATGTTTTATGACCGTATCAATAAAGATAATCCTTTCAAACTACCTGAAAACTGTAAAAGTTTATACTGAAATCACGCATTAGGCAGATACTCAAAGCAGGTAAGAAATGAGCTGTTGTTTTGACAGCTCATTTTAATTTAATTAATCATTAAAAGTGAAATACTAATTATTTGAATCACTGCTATTTTCCCACATTGACTAAAGGTAGTGGAGAAGATGGCCTTTTGACCCTCTTCCCTCACTCTTTTCAGGTTACTCCTTTTTATTTAGGCACCTTTAAATGCTGCAATGCAGATGAATGGAGTCTATGCACGGTTCTCATGGAAACATTAAGGTTGACACAAATTTCTTCCCAGTTAAGAAAGTTAATGTATCGGTAGCGAAGAAGCAGCTTCTCATCCACGTTTTCCATCTGGTTAATCGCTTCACGGATATCTGATTTCAGTTTTACTAATCGTTCCACCTCTTGTTGTATCTGTTGCTCCAAATCTACTATTCTAATTACATATTTTTCAAAGGGTGGGTCAGTACTCTTGGTTCGACTGACTTTTTCCTCAAGAACGGGGGATGAAACACTTCTTGATAGTTCCCTTAAGTTTTGTAACTCTTCAAGGTCGGAGTTAATCAATTCATTCAGGCGATAAGCCTGCTTTAAGAATTCCTTAGCTGTCATCATCGCACCACCTCCTCTTGTAGCTGTTGAATTAACATGTCAGGGTTTAGTGAGGTGAGGACATTGAACAATCCAGAATGAAAGAAGCACTCAACCTCACGTTTTGTATATAAAGCAGAACCATTGCGAGGGTGTTTTGCTAATCTTTTCAGAGCAAAACGATAATCCTTGACCGCCTGTAGAATAATCGCATTTGCCAGTTTTTCAAATGCATCCATCATACAACACCCCTCGCTTTCCCCAGATTTGCTTTGACAGCATTTATAAGATCGGACTGTGTCTTTTCCTTTCGTTTCAAAGCTCTCATCACATCTTCATCAATCGTGCCTTTAGTAACAATATGATGGATAACCACCGTTTCATTTTGTCCTTGTCTCCAAAGTCTTGCATTTGTTTGCTGATAGAGCTCTAGACTCCAGGTAAGACCAAACCAAATAAGTGTTGAACCACCACTTTGTAAATTGAGACCGTGTCCTGCTGATGCGGGATGGATAACCGCCACAGAAATATCACCGTTGTTCCAGTCTTTGATATCCTTGGATGTTTTAATTTCTCTAACATTAAATCTTGCTTTAATACGCTCTAAATCGTGATTATACCAATATGCAATAAGAACAGGTTTGCCGTTTGCACCTTCGATTAAATCTTCAAGAGCATCCAGCTTGCGGTCATGGATAATATGAGTATTTTTATCATCATCATAGACAGCACCGTTTGCCATTTGCAGGAGTTTGCCTGAAAGGACTGCTGCATTCATGGCATCAATCTCCTCATTGGCAAGCTCAAGAACCATCTCTTCACGAAAGTGATCGTATACTGATTGTTCTTTATCATTTAGATACACCGACACTTCATTTATCACGCATTCTGGCATTTTTAGAAAATCAACCGACTTCATTGAAATGGTAATATCTGAAATTAGTCGATATATGGCATCTTCTGCCCCAGGTAACGGTTTATATGAAAATACAATCTGCTGATTACGTTTATCTGGAGTAAAGAAGGAATTGCGGTAGTGAGTTATGTATCTGCCGAGTCTTTTACCCATGTCGAGAATACGAAACTCTGCCCACAAATCCATTAACCCGTTACTGGATGGAGTACCTGTAAGACCCACGATACGTTTCGCCCTAGGTCTGACTTTTAGTAAACTCTTAAATCTTTTTGCTCCATAGGACTTAAAAGATGACAATTCATCAATGACCACCATGTCATAATTAAAAGGAATGCCACTTTTGTTTACTAACCAGTCAACATTTTCTCTGTTTATAAGATAGACACTTGCAGGTTTTCTAAGAGCCGCCAATCGCTCCTGTTCTGTGCCGATAGCTACCGAAAACTCCAGTCCTTTTAAATGCTCCCACTTATTTATCTCAGCTGGCCAAGTATCCCTTGCTACTCGAAGCGGGGCAATGACCAGAACCTTTCCAATTTCAAAACTATCAAGACATAAATCAAATATAGCCGTTAGAGTAATGACGCTTTTGCCAAGACCCATTTCTAAAAACACCGCGGCTATGGGATGCTCTAGAATGAAATTCGTTGCATAGATCTGATATTTATGAGGATTGTATTTCACCCAGTACCCCTCCAATCTGCTTAACATCATCAATTACATAGCAGGTAAAGCCTAACTTCTGTAATTGCCTTATTCTTCTAATCTGTAACGGACGAGGTTTCTTTCCTGGAGCCTTTAATTCTATAAAAGCCATCTTCCCATGTGGTAAAAGTACTAGGCGGTCTGGCATCCCATCTAAACCTGGACTAACAAACTTCGCCGCAATGCCTCCCATCTTTTTTACCTCAGCCACCAGTTTCTTTTCTATATATTTTTCAAGCATAAATACCTCCCATATAAAAAGGCTCGGAACAAGAAAACAACTTTGACCCAATTTTCCTATACGCGCGCGTATGCGTGTATGCACAGGCTACTATTACTTCTTTTTACTATTTATAAATAAATAGGATACTTCTTGTTCCACTTGTTCCGAACCGTTGATTTTCCTTATCATTACTAACTTTAGGGAAAGAACCAGTATGGGAACAAGGTAAGGTACAACTTAGCGTTGTTCCTCGACTCGGGAATAAGCTCGTTGCTTTCCGTAGACAGGAAACGTCACAACACCATTCTTGTTCCCAGTGTACTTGTTCCACTCACTGATCTTTCTCATAATGGCACCGATGGCATAGGAATCTGATGGTTTTAGCATTGATGCCTCTTTACCGAAACACTCACACCAAATTTCCATATTGCAAACAAGGGTTCTTTTTACTGTTCCAACACGGGTGCCGCCGCCAAATTCGCTACCGCCGAGGAAATTTCTACGCTCGTACAAAGACATTGTGTCCCAATCATCCGGTAAGAGCGTATCCAAGTAGGTACGAACCAGTCCTTCTCGTTCATCTGTTTCCATAGCATCTGCCTGTTCACTGGTTGCCATGGTTACATCATCACCTTCAAGGTAGAGTTTTTCGCCCTTCTCATAAAGAACTAGAGCCTCTGCCCAAATCTGCTGTACTTCCTCTTTGGTCATCTGCCAAGATTTCTTTTTACTGTTACCGCTAATGCGGACTGGCCAGAATCTGCGGTTGCCGGTTATATCCCGAAGAAATCCGCTTTCTGCATTGGTAGAACCTACAATTACGCATTGACGGGGATGGCTTTCCACGTTGACCCCATAACTGGCACGGTACTTATCATCCGCCCTCGAAATAAAGGACTTCACAATCTCCACATCCGTCTTACGCATTCCTGCAAGCTCACCGAGTTCCAACAACCAATATCCTTGAAGTTTTTCAGCACCTGATTTATCTTTCATATCTGTAATAGTCAAACTGTCTGAAAACCAATCTCCGGCAAGCTTAGCAAAGAAGGTTGACTTACCGATGCCTTGAGGACCGTTTAAGATAAGAACACTATCAAACTTTGTGCCTGGTCTATAAATACGGGCTACCGCTGCAACCATCGTTTTGCGAATAATTGCCTTTGTGTAGGAATTATCTGTTGCACCGAAATAATCAATGAGTAGATTTTCTACTCGACTAATACCATCCCATTTTGGCAGGGAGTCTAGGTACTCCTTAACAGGGTGGTAGGCTCGTTCAGCCGCTACCGCTAACACAGCATCCTTGGTCTTGGTAGGAGAATAGACTCCGTATTTACTGCTTAAGTACACCTTAAGAAGTGCATTGTCCGAATCATTCCAACCAACCTTGATCTGTTCCCAAGGCAGACCACCTTTGGCATCAATACCATCACGGTGGCAGTTGAAAGCGATATGCTGTAAATCCTCATCATGCCTAATAATCAGAACGATATTGTCTAAAGTGTCTTTTATCCGGCCTTGCTTATCTAGTTCCAAGCCTGTCTGCCAATCCTCATCACTAAACTCTTCTTCAGCCTGAGCCTGTCTTTCCTTTGCGAACTCAACTTTTACCGCTTCATCTTTTATAGCAAACTCGCACATTGCCACAAAAGACGGCATCCTGCCAGGAGCCGTAGTCGTGGAAGCTCTATCATCTAAAGGGCCGAATTTATGAATACGAACAAGGTCAAAAGCATTGAGGAGCAGGCCGCTTGCTGGGTCGGTGGCATGGTGGCTGTATGCGAATTTATCATCATAGATAATCACACCCGCACTACTGTCAGCTGGAATATAGTCATAGCGTCCTTCCATAGCAGATGGTTCATAAACTGCACCTAAAAATTTATCAATTGCTTCACGAACGGAGTAGGCACGACAGAATGTTCCTACCACACCCTCCTTTACAAGCGGATCGGCTTGTTCTTTAAGACTGCGATTAATAACTTCGGACTGCCTGCTTGATACGGGCCAAGTTGATGTATCTCGCCAGTTTTCATATTTTGCAAGATAAATATCCGGGTCAAGTAATGCTCCATCCTGCTCTTCGTAGACAAATTTACCGTTAGAGGAAGTGGATGGCCAATACATAAGGCGATGGGCTTCATATGTCGTATCATCGAAAAGATCAATACCAATTTCTTTTGCCACCATACGTCCAACGGCTGCGTATTCTTCTTCGCTGATTTCACGAGCGAGAGGAACGATTAGCCTAAGTCTTGGATTTTCCGGTGTATGCTTATGGGTGGAATAAACACAGCATTTGAAATCAAAAAGCATACTGATTTGTTCCCAGATGTCTGGTCTACCGTAATCCATATCTAGGGTAAGCAAAGAACGGCATAAAACATTGCCCTTCTTTCGCCTTCCCCCTTTTAAATGGCCTCCGACAAAACCACCCACATCTTTGATATCATCTTGTTGGCCTCTTTTTAATTTCCGATATTCTTCTACTGTTTCCGTAGTACGTTGTGTTGTCTTTACACGGGCACAAAAATCCTCCCACGAGATATCTTTGTTTTTCCATTTCTTGTCCATCCGACTGTTGCCCACAGCGATTTTCATAAGCTTTCGACCTCCTCATGCTCTGGACTAAAATACCTAACCGTTTGTCTGCGTTTCTTGGCTACTTCAATCTCCCTTGCCATCCCGCTTGAGATGGTATTGCCTAGCACCCAAACCTCGGAGCATTTGCCCATAAGCACGATGTCCATAAATATGGCAAGTTCACGTTCCTCTGGATTTTCATCATCCATAAACTGTGGAAACATAAGGTGGGGAGCAATTGGGATGCAATTATTCTCCAAGGCAAATCTACAAAAGTTGCGAGCCTTTTTAACGTTTCCTTCTACATCACCGGAATAGGGAGAACAAATATATACAAGTGGCTTAAAGGCAGATTTTTTCTCTGCCTTTTTCTTTCTTATTATGTTGGTCAGTGCCTCATGGGGAGTTGGGTCATGGTATCCTTCATGATTGAATTTATCAATTCCCATTACACACCCTCCATTTCTATCTGCGGCAAAATACCATCTGCCTTCAACAGTTCGTAAATGAAGAGTCTGCCTTTTTGAGTCCAATATGTATGGACTTTTGTATGCAGTTCATCGTTACTACCAATGTAGCTATGTGTCTTGGTGCTGGTATACCCTTTTTCTGCATACTTCTGATATAAAAGCCAGATACCACCTTGTTTAAATTGGATGCCCTTTTTATTAAGATAGCGGTTCATCCAAATAGCTGACTTACCGTAATCTTTGGCAATTGCTGATGTAGAAATGAGGTCTTTGCAATTTAGAACTACATCATAATAGGAGACTTTCGGTTTCATTTCCGCAATCTGCTGATTCTGAACAGCAATCGTACCTTCAAGTAATTTATTTTGATTCCTTACTTGATTTAGTTGCTGATTGGCAAACTGTAATGCCCTTGCCATGATTGCTTCTGGAGAGTTCCATCGTCTTTCAATTTCAAGAAAGTACCCGCGGCATTGTTTTCCTTTTGGAGTACGCTGTATCATGCATAGCTCTTTTGCCATATCAATTGTTATTTGGTGGTCAACAGCTGGTCTTCCACCTGTACTTTCCGACAGAAATGTCGAAAAGTCCGTACCCTCCACAAATCCATACTCACACATTCTTGGAAACCATTTATCATAGGGTGTTTTCACTTCCAAAACTGCATGCAAATCACGGCCAAGTACTGTGGGGCGGTCTTTTTCATAGTTGATTCTTACTAATTCGTCCATACGAATTACCTCCTGTAATATAGTCAGAGAGGAAACCCCTCTACCTAATAGCCACAGGAGGTAATGAATGTTGAGGATTTTGAAAAAATATATTTAATCTTTTTGATAAAACTGACACTCATAGCCATCAGCACTAAGCAACAGGCCATTTGCCCATGTTGGTGTCCTAGCCATTTGTTCACAAATAGTAGAAAGTGACATTCTCATATCCGCTTCGATTATAATTTCATCGTGCACATGAGCCACAATGGAACAATTCTTTAACGTCTGCATGGCGTGGCACAAAATGTCACGACTGATTGCCTGAACAATATTCTCTACAAATTTTGGACCGTAGCTTTCGATTCTTTCCCACTTTTTCGTCCCACCGAT
Organism: Hathewaya proteolytica DSM 3090; assembly: GCF_900142225.1. Classification (GTDB taxonomy): domain Bacteria; phylum Bacillota; class Clostridia; order Clostridiales; family Clostridiaceae; genus Hathewaya; species Hathewaya proteolytica. The sequence goes on along the minus strand of NZ_FRAD01000010.1, from coordinate 72,021 downwards.
ACCTTCATAAGTAACTGACTCGCCACCAAATACATTCTCTCCCATACGAGGTTTCACATAGGAAAGCCGCCTGCCGGAAGGAAGGACAATAAAGAGCATTCCACTTTGATATATAAATTTAATGCCGTGTGTTTCTGTAGGAGTTTTCTGCTTAACGCAGGTTTTTACAGCGCGGTCAACATCCCACCATAGTTTTGTAATATTGGGATTGGATTGTCTCCAAGCCATTACAAGAGGTTGAAGTTCCTCTTCTTCAATTCCCATCTCCAAAGCACCCATTGATTTCAACGCTCCAACAGATCCTCCGTAACCTAGGGCTAGTTCAGCAATTTTTCCCTTCTGACGAAGATGCCCATTAACACCGTTTTTCTCCACAGGTACGTTAAACATCTGAGATGCGCTTGCACAGTAAATGTCACCGCCATTTTGGAATACATCTAATCTCCATTTTTCACCTGCAAGCCAAGCAATGACGCGAGCCTCAATCGCTGAAAAATCTGCCACAATGAACTTCATACCTTCTCGTGGTATAAAAGCAGTACGGATAAGCTCCGACAGTACCTCTGGGATTGAATCATATAGTAAAGTAAGAGCATCAAAGTTTCCGCTTCGAACTAAAACCCGAGCCTGTTCCAAATCGGACATATGGTTTTGGGGTAGATTTTGTAACTGAATCAGCCTGCCAGAGAATCTGCCGGTTCTGTTGGCTCCGTAAAACTGAAACATTCCTCTTGCACGACCGTCACTACATACCGCATTCTCCATTGCTGTGTATTTTTTCACCGATGATTTTGCAAGTTGCTGACGAAGTTCTAAAACAGTGCCTAGTGGTTCAGGTGCTGTCTTTAACATCTCAGCAACCGCTTTTTTACCAAGGGTATCTGTTTCTAGCCCATTATCGGCAAGCCAGTCTTTCATTTGTTGTACAGAGTTTGGATTCTCCAAATTGGTTATATCCTGCATTAAAGCCATTAGCTTTTCACGGGAATGTTCATCCATCACAACAGCCTGTTTTACGAAAGTCATGTCAATGGCAATGCCACGATCATTGATTACCTGGTCGAGATGATATTCCTCCCAGATGTTCTCTGGCATCGGAAACTTAGATAATTTCTGTTGTATAGACATCTCGGCTTCCACATCGCGAATGTTATACACTTTAAACCGCTCCCATTTATCCATGTCGTGTTCTGGTAAATTACGAACTCGACCACCATTAGATTTTGTAGGGGAGCATGGTGTACAGAAATATTTGATGAGGTCTTTACCTTCAGTCAATTTTTGCTTTTCTAAACCTAAAACTACACCGACCCCTTCCAGAGATAGCGGAAGTCCCATATATGCCGACCAGATCATGGAGCATTTCCAAGATGCAGGGTCAAGATATCCTGTAAGATTAAGCCATTTTGATAGACACACACGCTCAAACATTGCATTGAAAGCCCACTTAGTAACGGAATCATCCATAAGTGCGTTTATGATTTCATCTGGGATTTCCTCTCCGCAAGCAAGGTCAACAACTTGTACTTCACCACCATCCACCGAATAGCCAAATAGTAAAATTTCAAAATCATCACTCTCGGCATAACGGTAAACACCAGACTTTTGAAGATTGGCGCTACTAAATGTTTCAATATCAATAAAAATAGAATTCATGTATTACCGCCCTTTCCAATGCAAACGAGGTGGCAGAAGAACAACCTCCACCACCTCGTCTGTATTTATTCTTTATGCTAGAAAATCATCATCTTCAATAGTTGTGAAATCGTCAGCTGCATTGGTTCTTCCGCCTAAAGGCTCTCCATCTCTTATCTTCTGGATGTTGCCAAGACCGCAAGCTACACCCTTATTGCCATTAGAGTTAAAAGCATAGAAATTTAGGGATACTCTTGCATAACAACCACTGTACACCTCGTTGCGATCTAGAATAGGTCTAACTGCTTTATCTACTATTTGGGGTGGAGTCTTGCTGTTGGCATTTACAAAATAATGCCCTTTATAAGCCTCATCATCACGTTCTACATCACCATCACGAAGTGGCAGTTTGATAGCCGCCTTATTCGGCTTTTTACCACCAAACTTTGCAAGGCCCTCTTCAATGGCTGCATCTACTGCTGCATTGATAGCATTGATAGTTTCCTTATCTGTTTTAGGAATCAATACGGATACGCTGTACTTTTCCGCTCCGCCATTGATGGATACGGGTTCCCAGCCGTGAAAGTAGCTGAGACGGGTGTTGACACTTGTAATAACCTTAGTTCTGTTTTGATTATTCATATTCCAATTCCTCCGTTATTTCGTTAAATTCGTTTTTTACGTTTGATATATTCATAGCTGGCCGCTTATCCGAAAATGGAACCAGCGTGGGCTTGCCCGGTGGTTTATGTATGAGACCACCAAGTATTTCCTCAAATTTCGTTTTACCCATCAGCTTCTGCATTTCCGTAAGGGTAATAAGACTATGGCGGTAGATATCCTTATAGCCGTTTGCCTTGGCTGCTTCAGCCACAGCTTCTTCGTCCTTATATTTGCGGACGGATCTGCCCTGGACCACCTTAAAACCACTCCACTCTTTACCGTGATTAACAGCAGCATCCGTGGCATAAGCAATGATTTCATTTGCCCACTTTGTAAGGTCGGACAATTTAGAAAGAACTTCCTCAATTTCAGAGTCCGTAAGCAGGGGTGGCAGTTTAAATTCCATCTGTGCTAATTTCAGCTTTTCTTCTGCTCTTGCACGGCATTTGACAGCCGCTCGACAGAAAGTACACCATTCACCTGGGAGGTAGTCACCTTCGCCTTCATAAGCTTTTTTAGCCTTTGGTTTCAGTTCATTTTCTGCCCAGTCTTTTAATTCCTTTACCGGGATTGTCCATGTGCTGACATTCTCCCTGCGTGGTTGGAAGATGGTCATAGAAACCTCCTCGATGTCATACAAGCTATCGTAGATTTCCAAAGCACCAAGGGCATACAATTTCATCTGCGGATTATCCACCGCATCTACCAACACACCCATGCCATACTTAAAATCGATAATATGAAGCTTTTTATCTCCAATAATAATGCAGTCACCAGTTCCGAACCCCTGTGGTACATAACAGGAAAAGTCAAGACGTTGCTCAATAAGTATTAACGGGTCCGTACAGCTTTGTTTCGCCAGTTCAAGCTGCTCCATTACAAATTCCACATAGGCATCGCTGTGTTCTTCCATCTCATCGGTGTTATAAACCGAGACCGGACGCTTACTCCTCATGTGAAGTGCTTTTTTAAGTTTATGTTCACAGAGGGCATGGGCGGCGGTGCCTTCAGCAGCTACATTGGATTCGCTATTTTCAAACTCCAGTTCCAATCTTGCAGATGGAAGGCAATTAAGCCACCTATGGGACCCTGATGCGGAAAGTACTGCGTGATCACTCATTCCCTAGTACCTCCGCATCTTTCAACATATCTGCATAATGTGTTGGGTCAACTTCGCTTAATTTAGAGCCACCGTATTTTTTGATGATTTCTCTCACTTGAGAAGTAAGACCGGCTTGACTCTTTTCAGCGAGTTTTGCTCTTACTTCCTCTAGAGTGATCTCCTTTTTCTTTGGCGCAGGTTCTTTTACAGGTGTAGTCGGTTCTTTTGCTTCGACAGGTTCATTGCCCGCCATTGCATCAGCAACCGCTTGTATGCTGTCTGCCAAAGAACGCATATCAGAAACCACATCAAGAAGTAGTTTGATTTTGCTCATGGTTTAATCCTCCCTCCTTAATCTCACTGATGGCGAGTTCCTGAACGGTGTCACCCGGAACAAGGATAGTCAATTTCTGCTTATCACCAAGTAAGAAACGAAGGAAACGCTCCCTTATGGTGACATTACGACAGGAAACAATCCCGCCAGATTGTGGAGTTTTTGAAACACTGATTTTCAAGTTGTGTTTCATGTTCTTCACCTCTTTCTTGAGAGCGTTTATGTGTTGCCCTCTATCTATTAGCCGTGGCAAGAGGGGAAAGTTGAGGATTCTGGAAAAACTTTTTTGAAATTCTTCTTGGCTGTATCTAAACGGTGTGAAATGGCGCTTTTACTGACGCCTTCACGCTTTGCATACTCTGTTACCGAAACACCATCTAGGAATATAGCAATCAGTAACTCTGCTTGTTTTTCCTTGAGGGTCTTGCGGATAATTTCACAGAGGTATTCATACTCTTCTTGTTTCTCTCGAGTCACTTCATCGGTGTTATCAGGGAAATAGTCCATATGATCCGTTGCATCCTCAGATTCGTCATCTTTGCGGAATGGTTTCTTTGGCATCCCTCTGTGTCTATCAAATTTATGCCAGTTATTGTACTCGGGTTTGTTGAAACGCTCGTCCATAATCTCTTGTGGTGAACGGCGTGCTACAGTTTCCTTCTCCTCGACAGAAGATAGCCTGTCCTCGTAATCTGCATCAATCATTAAAGTGAAGTCCTCGTCTGGTACCTCTAGATAGATAGATTTGTTTTCGTGCTGAATTCTAATTTTCATTTTGCATCCTTTCCGCCGGACTGCATTGGCGGCAAAGGATACAAAAATAGGTCTGTGCCTCGAAGTACACAGACCCTTTGTCCTGAAAATGAGCGCAACAAGGTAAGGTACTTCTATTGCAACGCATAACAATCCTAAACGGACTGAAACGTAGCAATATGTATCCTTTGCCCTTATTGCAAATCAGGCATTTGATATTTTTTTGTAGACGAGGAATGGTCTAATTCTTGCTAACTACGAAGGACCTTTCCTTCGTCTAGTATTATTGTAAGAGAGAATTGGACAGCCTTGGCGGACACCTCATGCCCGTTAATTTCAGGCTTAAAATTAGGCTTTCCCTCACAAAAACACCTAAAAACGACAATAAAAAAAGCCATACACAAACCCCTAAAAGGATTCATGTATGGCTCACATATTTTGCAACTAAAAAACGGACATCCCGTGTCCGCTTTTTCAAAAATATTTTGATTTTTTATAATGGCTCTGCGCCATGTTCCTGTAAAAACTTTCTAATCTCATCCATCGATTTTGGATATAGGTGAGTCAATGCAAAATCATACCAAATATGACTATTGTTATTGAAGTTCAACGAAAATGGAGAATTGCTAATTATATGGTTGCTAATTTTAGGTGGCAGATGGAGTCCAAGGCAAATTAAAACTATGGAATTAATAGAGCCTGGTTCTTCACCATTAACTATTCTTCTTATGGTACGCTCATTGACCATTATTTCGTCTGCTAATTCGTTATAAGTTACTTTTTTCCACTTACGAACTATTTTAAGAGAGCTGGTATAGCTATTTGGCAATTCATTATAGATTCGCATTTCTTCAGCTATTGTTTCGGCTAGTAATTGGGCCTTCTTTTCTGGAGCCGCATACTCAAAACCATTACAATATTTTATATCAAAATCAATATTTGATGTCTTATCACGATTGAGAAAACATTCAGTATAGTATCTTTCCCTACACCCGGATTTGACTGATAACTCGAAAACCAAGCAGCACTCTTCCATATGGGTTCGAGCATAGTCAGTAAGTACGGTCTGTCCAAATATATCCTGTGTTATATATTTTGGATGGTTTAAAACAAAATGGGAATCTACATATATATAACTTCCGTCCCTAACTAAAGCGGCCATTTCTGGATTGGTTATGCTTTGGATGGCAGCATCCTCTGCGCCTATAGAAAAGGTCTGATTTCTTTCAAGCGCACCCTTCTTAAATCTATGTGGCTTGACGTAGCGACCATCTATAAAAGTAAAAGTTCCGATTGCTTCCTCATATCCAGCATCAATCATTCGGATTTTAGCCGCTGTCCGAGATACGCTGAAGAACGTTGCTAATGCGTCAATAACTGGCTCCATTACATCTATAAGTTCTGATGTTCCAAGTTCTGTACGGAATTGCTTTATAAACTTAAATGCTTGGGTTTTAAACATGGCTAGTGGCATTTGTATCTTTGGAGCAAGGGCATTCGCCTGCCATTCCATCCAGTCAGTTGCATCTCTGGTATTGTCTTTTATACCCCCGACTACCTGACACTTTATTCGTGTGACACTGCTGTTATATAACCGCTCCAATTCAAATGCTTTTCTATGTTGATCCCAATGAACACACTCATGCACAATAGTATTATTGACTGACCCCAGATTACGAAGGAAGTAAGCTTTAGGGTCCACGATTATTGTACGAGCATTCACACGGGTCTGTACCATTTCATCGCTATCTTCATCATAAAATTCTGCATCACAGTCGTGAAAGTATATCTGTCCAAAAACAGAGAAATCCTTTGTAATCTCTCGCATTTCTACTGTAAGGCCCATTTTTTCTGCCAACACCTGTGGCTCAACTGCCATCGGGGTTTTTAATGCTTCAGGGTAATGTCTTCTAAGGAAGTCTGTAACAACAGATTCTAGTTGTTCCTTATGAATGATAGGGACAAGGGAGTCTGACATAGGTTTCGGCTGCTTATTTTTGCTAGTATACTCAGTTATACTAGAGATTGAAAAATCATCCAAATTGCAATCCAAATCACCTGAGCATTCTAGCATAAACCATTGCCGGCAATTTTCTGATTCATCATAACGATGATTTGATTCACGGACTTCGAATTCCGCTTCAACAGCAACATCAAATTCTATTTTCATGTCCGGTAAGTCATTAACAGATACGAACTTTACTTCTATATCTGATAACTCAATGCCGCCAATGTTTTGAACTCTGTATAACCGTAAGTCTAAATCTTCACAATTATCCGTTGCATAGGTTTGTATGGCAGAAAATATCTCATTATAGAATCTACCATCCACGTAATCTTTAAAAGAACGATTACCCGCCAAGGCACTCCCTCCTCACCCCATATGAAATTAATATCTTTAAGGATTTTTACTATTCAAACATTAGTTCATAGGTAAATTATAACATGTATTTTGATTGCCTCAACATTTATTTTACGTTTGCGAATTTTAATTGTTGCTTCGCTAACTTTGTGATAAACTTTATTTATTAACTTAGGCTAGGTACTAAGGCGAGGTGATATTATGTCCATAAGTTATAAAAAACTATGGAAACTTCTTATTGATAGAGATATGAAAAAAAAGGACTTAAGAGAAGCAGCTGGTATTAGTACAGCTTCAATGGCTAAGCTTGGAAAAAATGAAAATGTTAATACTGACATTTTAATAAAAGTATGTAAGGCGCTTAACTGCGATATTTCAGATATTATGGAGATTGAAAAAACTACAGAAACCCCACCAAAAACAAAGGAGTGAGCTAATGAAACTGTTATATTCAAACATCCTACCTCTTGGAACATCAGAGGGTCAACAAACAATTATAAATTGTTTTAACGAGCAAATTGCAAAATCAGACCGTGTTGAAATTGCGGTTGGATATATTTCTCGTGCTGCCTTGGAAGAACTCGACAATCTGGTCGAAGAGCATAATATATCTAGTATATGCCTTACCATTGGAATGTACTTCATCGAAGGAATGCCAGAAGGATCATATAATACTGCTTTAGAAATCAACAAAAAATGGACAGAGACTGGTATAGGTGAAATTAAGATCGTAAAAGCATTCAAATATCATGGAAAAGTATACTGCTTTTATAAAGATGGGCAACCTTTTTCTGCTATTATTGGTTCCGCAAACTTAGGTGTAATCAAATTAGATGCTAATAACCGTAGGCAATATGAAATCTCATCGGTTACTGATGATGCTACTGAATGTAAAGAAATTGCTGAATTTTTAGAGAAGCTAAAGGCTCAGAACTGCTCTGGTAATATTGCTAACATTATAGGAATGCCAATAGTCAGGGAAGTTAACACATCACTTAGTGGCATTGATACGGTAACACAGATTCCCCAAACTGGTGTACAGCTTTATGAACAGCATAAAACAGACGTTTCTTTTGTACTGCCATTAAAAGTTCCTGCTTACGATGAGCGGCATATGGACGATGGTAAGCATTTCACAAAGTCAAATATAAATGTTAGCTATGCCGCACCACGAAGTAAAAGGAAATCCCGTGATTGGTACGAAACTCAATTGACTGTTAGCAAAGCGATAACTCGTTCAGAAGGTTACCCTGAAAAAAACAAGCCTTTTTTTGTTGTAACCGATGATGGCTATTGGTTTAAAGCTCATACCACAAGCGATGGCAATAAACAATTCAGTGCTGTTGGCGATGAACTCATTCTTGGTCGTTGGATTAAAGGTAGACTTGCAGCAGCAGGTTTAGTAACACCAGTTAATGACACCCAAGCTGATACTGATCGTGAGGGAATGATTACGAAAGAAATGTTACAAGCATACGGTTGCGATAGCCTTGTACTTTCAAAAACAGATCAGAAAGCATTGGACGAAGATGGCACCGAGCTTGATGTGTGGGTTTTATCGTTTGAAACAATTACTAACGAATGAGAGGTGTATCAATGCAATATTTAAAAAAATACTTGGAAAAAATAAAAGAGCGAGGTAACGAAAAATTAGCTGAGTCCATTTCCAAAACAGCTGAAGATATTGGCAATCAACATATTCGCAATTTTTCATTTATAAGTCATGAGATTGGCTTGTTGTTTGGTAATGTGCAATCTGGAAAAACTGGTCAAATGTTTGGCGTTATGTGCAAAGCTGCAGATTTAGGATTTCCCGCATTCATCTTACTCACAACAGACAATGTTGTCTTGCAACAACAAACCTTAGATCGAGTTAGAGACGACTTAGACGGCTTCTGTATTTGTGGCGAAAACGACTCAGGCTTATTTATTGAAAATAGCCTTGTTAAGCCAGCCATTGTCGTTCTAAAGAAAAATGCAAGAGTACTAAGATTGTGGGCAAATGTATTTAATTCTACAGGCTTTATGAAGGGCAACCCTCTATTCATCGTTGATGATGAGGCGGATGCGGCTTCCTTAAATACTCTAATAAACCGTAATAGTCAGTCATCAATTAATAGATATCTGGATTCTATAAAAAATGGAGCATCAAGTAGCTTATACCTACAGGTTACAGGTACGCCTCAAGCAATCTTATTACAGACCCTTGCGTCTGGTTGGCATCCATATTTTACATACTACTTCCATCCAGGGGATGGATATTTAGGTGGAGACTTTTTCTTTCCAACAAGCGGTAAACCTGAATGCATTGATTTTCTTGAAACAATCAAACGACCGACACGAAGTGTTGTTATACGCCACCTTGCTGTATCTGCTCAGATTTTAGCATCAAAAGGAAAAGTATCAAATTGCCTTCTACATCCGAGCGTACGACAAAATGTCCACCAGCGTTTTGCTGACGATGTCGCAAAGGAACTAGATTGGTGTATGGAGCATATCAATACCGAATTCATCACAGAATTACAAACCCACTATGATTCTTTAGAACCCAACAAAAGTGAGAAACTTTCTTTTGAAGTTATCTATAAAACTACTAAGGATTTGTTGGAAAACAAAGGGATAAAAATTCTTGTTATGAATGGAAAAACAGATGTTGAGAGTCCAGATTATGCAACAGGCTGTAATTTTATCGTAGGCGGAAACACTCTAGGCCGAGGCGTAACTTTTCCAGGGCTACAGACAATTTATTATACAAGAACCAGCAAAAAGCCCCAGGCGGATACTATGTGGCAACATAGTAGGATGTTTGGTTATGACAGAGACTCTGGCATGATGAAGATATTTATAGATGAACAACTCTATAAATTATTTGCGGACATTAACGCAACTAATAATGCCATTATCGCACAAGTAGAGCAAGGAATTGAAAACATAAAAATTTATTATCCAATTGGATTGAATCCAACTCGTAGGAATGTTATTGATAACAAACGAGTCAATATCCTTTCAGGTGGAACGAACTATTATCCGTTCTATCCAGATAATAACACCATAGATGATATAACAAAACTATTGGAGCCTTTCTCTGATGATGATCCTTATTACCAGGTAAATTTGAGGTTAATTAAGAAAATATTATCCCACATTATTGCCAGCCCGGATTTCAAGTTAGATGCATTCCTTTCTGTCATTGATACACTGCTTTCAGAACAACCAGCTGGACAGGGGATTTTGATTGTCAGAAGAGGAAGAGATGTTGCACAAGGGACAGGAGCCTTGTTGTCTCCGAACGACTGGAAACTAGGTGGCACTTTCCATGACAAAGTAGTTTTGACCATGTATCAAGTAACTGGTACTAAGGGGTGGGGTGGAAAAGCTCTCTGGGTGCCGAATATTAAACTTCCTCATGATACAATGTATTATGATGTGTCTGAGGATGATATAGAAGAAGCATAGGAGGGCAAGAATGGATGTTCACCAACAACATAGCAAAAAGGATTTTATTTGCCCCTCCACTCCAAGGAGCGGACACTTTATTAATATTAAGCGGATATGCTACCCCTAATATGGCATCATGGCTTATTAAGAGTTTTCAAGAACAAAATATGCACCCTCTAAATATTTCATTGCTTATTGGAATGGTTCCTTACGATGGATTAAGCGTTCCTATACATGAGGGCTTTATGGAACTCCATGGCAAAACATATCCAAAAGCAGTGGATAGCTTTTCATGTAGTTATGTTTGCGAAAACCCTCCAGTTCACGCAAATTTATACATTTGGCTAAAGGAAGAATCACCAGTACAGGCATATACAGGTTCAGCTGATTTTGTGCAGAATGCATTTATCCAATCCAGAAAAGAAATAGTTGTATGCTGTGATCCTAAAGAAGCTTATAAGTTTTATGAAGAAGTTGAAGCAAACTCAATTTATTGTAACCATGCAGAGGTCGAAGACCATATCGTTCTCCGTCCAACACATCAAATTCTTGATGCTGAAAACAAGCCTCTAACCACTTTGGCTGGCGAGGATATTACTTCTACGACTCTATCGCTTCTCACAAATAAGGCTGAAGTTGGAGAAAAATCCGGATTAAATTGGGGACAACGAAAGGGCAGAAACAAAAACGAAGCTTATATACATCTTCCTGCAAAAATTGCAAGAAGCGGTTTCTTCCCGTTAAATAAACAACACTTTACTGTTATTACAGACGACGGTCATACTCTTCTCCTAAGAGTTGAGCAACAAAACGACAAAGCAATTACAACACCTCTTAGCAACGCTCAACTCGGAGAATACTTCCGAAACCGTTTAGGTCTTGGAAATGGTGCGTTCGTAACAAAACAAGATTTACTAAACTATGGAAGAACAGATGTTACCTTTTACAAAATCGACGATGAGCAGTACTTTATGGATTTCCATGTATAAACAAAGCAGTTACTTTGCCTTCTCTACAAAGTAACTGCTTTTTCATTCTTTAATACTTGGCTCTACGCTCTCATATTCAATTCCAGCAAAACACTTCAATATTGCCTCAAAAATGATTTTTGCACCCTGACAAGGTACTGCCATTCCTATTTGTTTGCGTACACTCTCTTTACTTCCTACGAATCTATAAGCATCAGGGAAAGTCTGTAATCTTGCCCGCTCTCTGTTAGTCAATGCTCGTGGTTCTTCCCAATGGTAGATATGTGTTCCTCCACCACCGCTTCCCGTAACCGTATAGGAAGGCTTAGTTGGATCGAGCCTCTTATATATTTGACTTATTTTTGCTCCTCTAATATTAAGTCGCAAATCTTCTGGAAGGTCTGCCGTAAATGCATTTTGTCCAGGTAGAATATGCTGCAACCTTCTAACAACAGTTTCGGATTGTCTTGTCAATTCATTATTATATGCATCCTCTGGAATAGGGGGATTTTCTATTGCATTTTTGCAAGTATTATCGATTCCGACATAGGGTGCTGTCGATGGGACTTTAAATTCAACATCGATGTCATCCCGTATGCCAACGATAATCAAACGGTGCCTCGCTTGAGGGACTCCGTATTCCTCAAACTTGTAGAGATGAGGTGTAATTGTATAGCCAGCTTCCCTCAGTTCCTTGAGAATCTTAGTGAAGGCTTTCCCATCATTTGCATTTCTAAGTCCTCCAACATTTTCTGCTAAAAACCACTTGGGTTTAAACAGTTTTAGAGCTTTGACACCATACGAATACAAGGGACCGAATACCCCGTCCATACCTTTTTGCTCACCAACAACACTATAGTCATTGCATGGGAAACCAAATGCCAGTGCATCAATCGGGGCTAGTTTAGACATATCGAATTTGCGAATATCCGCATGGTAAACAGTATTAGGAGTATCAGGACAGATATTTAATCTATATGTTTCACAGGTATCTGCGTCATAGTCATTTGCCCACTGATGTACAATCGCAAAGTTTGGATCTTCAATACTAGCATTCATTGCACCCCAAGCGATCCCACCTGGGCCGCAAAATAATTCACCTAATCTAAATATCATAATATCACTCTCCCTCCTTTGAAATACCAATTTTATTACCGTTCCGCATAGTCAAAAAATCTATGAACAATTGCACCATTGCTACCCCGTCATCATCTAAGTTTTCTAAACCATGAATCTGGCAATTGGGATGCATATCATTTTCTGATATATAACCTGCGGCTAACAATATTTCAAACGGGTGAAAATTTAAAGCACGTGCGATTTCACATAATGTTGCCCAATTAGGGTTTTTTCTAGTTCCGTTCTCAATTTTCATTATTTCACTGTCGCTTGAGCCACAAGCAATTGCTAACTTTTTAAGAGAAAGCCCCATGGCTTCTCGACGACTTTTAATCATTTGTCCTATCTCAGGCATCCTCTCACCTCTGCATCATCATATCACCTTCGCTGCCTTTTGTCAAGAACATCTTACTTAAACGCTGCTCAAAAGCAGCAATGTAGTAATTTTCAATTTAATGCACAGCTCTTCTCCTATACCCAGACCACATCTATTCTATCTCCACAACCCTATGAAGTTATCTAATCTGTCAACTCAACCCCACGCACTTTATTACAGTCGACCTGTTTCCTCAATAAACAAAAACAAGGATTTTCAAGATTGAAAGGCACTGCCAGACATCAGACAGAAAATCTTCCAACCTCGGAAATCCTTTATTTATCAGTACTTTGAATAGACTTTATTTCTCAACCCTTGACATCAAGACAACACACTCAACGTGGCTTGTCATTGGGAACATGTCTACTGGCTGGACTTCCATGACTTTGTAGTTCAAGTTTGTAAGGATTCCTAGGTCTCTTGATAAGGTAGCTGGGTCACAGGATACGTAGACTATTTTCTTTGGTGATGCTTCTGCTATGGAGTTTAGCAGTGCTGCATCGCAGCCTTTGCGTGGTGGATCTACTACTACCACATCCGGAATTATGCCTTTTTCAATTAATTTAGGGATTTCTTCTTCGGATTTTCCTACGATGAATTCAGCATTCTTTATGTTGTTTTGTTTTGCATTTTTTTTGGCATCTTCTATGGCCTCTGGTACAAGTTCCACACCATAGACTTTCTTTGCCTTTTGGGATAAGAATAGTGAAATAGAGCCTGTTCCACAATAAGCATCGAAGACTATATCGTTGCTAGATAAATCTGCGTATTCTAGGGCTTTGGCGTATAGCTTTTCTGTTTGAACGGGATTTATCTGGAAGAAAGATAGTGGTGATATGTTGAACTTAAATTTGTCAATATAATCACATATGTAGTCATTGCCCCAAAGGGTGATGTTTTTCTGACCAAGAATTGTATTGGTCTTTCTTCCGTTTATGTTTAGTACTATGCTTTTTATGCCAGTTATAGTTGTTTTAATGGTTTCTACAAACTCCTCTACATGAGGTACTTTGTCTTTCTTAGATACAAGGACAACCATTACTTCTTTTGTTTTGAATCCATTGCGAATCATGATGTGTCTTATGGTTCCTTCGCCTGTGGCCTCATTGTATGGCTCTATATTGTATTTTTTCATCCAATTTCTAAGTATGCGAACTACTTCATCTGCTGTTTCATCCTGGATGTAGCATACATCAGTGTCGATGATGTGGTGACTTCCTGGTGCATAGAAACCTATAGCAACGGAGCCCTTACCCTTGTCACTAACACCCACTGGAAGTTGAACTTTATTTCTATAACCAAATGGCTCATCCATTCCTATGGTATTATGTATAATCACGCCGTCTATTTTGGCTATTCTAGAAAGACATTCTATTACTCTGTCCTTTTTGTACTCTAGCTGCATTCTGTAAGACATATGCTGCAGATTGCAGCCGCCACACTGGCTGTAAACTGGACACTTTGGTACTTTTCTGCTTGGAGATGGTTTAATTACATTCGTAAGCTTTGCAAAGCCATATTTTTTCTCGCATCTTGTTATAATAGCTTTTACATTCTCACCAGCTATGGCCCCTGGGACAAATATGGCATAGTTGTCTATTCTAGCCACTCCTTCACCCTGAAAGCCCATATTTCCAATGCTTAACTCGTATTCTTCATTTTGATTTACTGGTATCTGTTTATTTTTCATTTAAAATTCCTTTCGTTGAACTAGGATTATCGTATGTTTAGATTATACCAATATTCATAGTTGCTTTTCAATGTTTAGATCTATTTAAAATTTGCATATTATGTCCGTCCTAAAGGGAGGGGGATTATGGCAACTGTGAGACGTCAAAAAAAAAGCACCTATACCAGGTGCAAATAATAAATTAAAATCAGTTGCCTAAAATGTGTGTACGTTACTAATACATTATAACCATTTTTAGGCTAATTTTGATGAACAAATTGTAAATTTTTTATTATATTTTAGTTAATTTTGTTTTTATTGAGTTTTTACGAAATGTTTTTCTTGACTTATTTAATCTTTGTGTTCTATTTAGTGTTCTGGCAAATTTAATTTTCTGTTAGAGTTGATTTGCCAGAGTATACTATGCCCTCTTTTATTTTCAATCTTACAAAAGAACCGGATTTAATAATGCTAGTTGCGCCCTTAGCTCCGTAGATCACCGGAACATTTTTTGCCTCGCAAAGTACAAGCACTGCAAGATCGCACTCTTCCTCGATAATTATACCGGAAACTTTGTCTAACACTTCCACATAAGTCATGTCTATATCCCTTGTTACAAGCACATCCCCTTGTTCGATAATGTCTGTTGCTTCCACCGAACCTTTTACAACCTTTGCAGTACCACTGGTGCCGTCAGCACAAGTTCCTCTTCCAATACCCGCAACCAGTACATCTCCTACGATGTGAACTTTTATCATGTTGGTACTTCCCACATAATTTACTGGGATGCCTGCTGTAAGAACCACAAGATCACCATTTTCCACATAGCCATGTTCCTGAGTTTTCTTCACGGCTTGCTTTATCATATCGTCTGTAGTGTTTACCTTTTCTGAGTACACAGAGTATACGCCCCAGCATAAGGCTAATTTTCTTGCCACGGATTCATATGGTGTGACAGCGATTATAGGGCTTTCTGGTCTGTATTTTGAAACCATCTTTGCTGTGTGACCGCTTTGTGTTGATGTTATGATAGCCTTTGCATTTAACTGCTTTGCCGTGGTGCATGTGGCCATGCTTATGGCATCTGGCACTGTAATCTGTTTTATGGATTTTCTGTTGCGAATAACCTCATAGTTTATAGCGCTCTCAGCTTTTTCTGCAATTCTTGCCATGGTTTCTGCAGCTTCCACAGGGTATTTACCTCCTGCTGTTTCACCGCTTAACATTACGCAGTCCGTACCATCAAAGATAGCATTGGCAACGTCTGATGCTTCTGCCCTAGTTGGTCTTGGATTTCTCATCATTGAATCCAACATCTGTGTGGCAGTGATAACTGGCTTTCCAACGGCATTGCATTTTTCGATGATCATTTTCTGAACTAGTGGCACTTCTTCTGCAGGAATCTCTACTCCAAGATCTCCTCTTGCCACCATTATTCCATCGGAATATTTTATGATTTTATCTATATTGTCCACACCTTCTTGATTTTCAATTTTAGAGAATATAAGTATTTTGTCTCCTCCAAATTTGTTCAATGTCCTTCTTATATTTATAACATCTAAAGCAGTTCTTATAAAAGAAGCTGCTATGACGTCTACATCCTGTTCTACGGCAAATTTCAAGTCATTTATGTCCTGTTCTGTAAGAGATGGCAGCTTAATAGAAACGCCTGGTACATTTACGCCCTTGTGATTGCTAACTACACCGCTATTTATAACAACACAATGAATTTTACCCTGTTCAATTTTTTCAACGCGCAAACCCACAAGTCCATCGTCTATGAGAATTTTGTCCCCAGGTGTCACATCTTTGTACAGGTTTTCATATGTAACGGAGCATTTTGTCTCATCTCCTAAGATTGTCTCAAGACAATATATAGTGAATTTATTTTTTTCTTTAAGCTCTACCACATTTTTTTCAAAATTGCCTGTTCTGATTTCTGGTCCTTTTGTATCTAAAAGTATGGCTACAGGAGTGTCTAACTCTTTTCTTACTTTCTTTACCATATCCATATTTATTTTATGTGTTTCATGATTTCCGTGAGAAAAATTATGTCTTGATGCATTCATTCCTGCTAATATTAGTTGCTTTATCACACTTTCATTATTGCTAGATGGTCCTATGGTACATATCATCTTTGTTTTTTTCATATTCGATTCTCCTTTTAATTTTAGTTCATTAGGCTGGAAATTACTTTCAGAAAACGTTTTCTTAAAATTTCAAAATAGAATGTATATCCTATTTTGAAAGAATGTTGGACAAATTATATAACGATTCTTTGAACTCTCTTTTTACAGAAAGAGCTTCATCTATATCGAAATCTGCTATTTTTCCATCTTTTACGCCTATAACTCTTGATGATTGACCTTGAAGCAATAACTCCACTGCCTTGGCTCCCATAAGGGACGATAAAATTCTATCTAAAGAAGATGGACTGCCTCCACGCTGTATATGTCCAAGCACTGTGGCTCTTGTCTCTATACCCGTTACGTCTTCAACTTTTTCTGCTAGAGGTATAGCTCCACCAACACCTTCCGCCAGAATTATCAAATTGTGCATTTTTCCACGGGCCTTACCCTCTAAAATAATTTTGCACAACTCATCTGCATCGAAATCCTTTTCTGGAACTATTATTTTCTCAGCTCCTCCGCCTATACCAGTGAATATAGCAATATCTCCACAGTTTCTACCCATTACTTCCACGATACTCACCCTCTGATGTGATGAAGATGTATCCCTGATTTTATTTATAGCGTCTAAAACTGTGTTCTGCGCTGTATCGAAGCCAATGGTGTAATCCGTGTATGGAAGATCATTGTCAATGGTTGCCGGTATTCCAATAGTTGCAACACCAAGTTTAGATAAATACTGGGCTCCCCTAAAGGTTCCATCTCCTCCTATAACTACAAGCCCTTCTACGCCAAAAACCTTTAATACCTTTGCGCCTCGTTCTCTTCCTTCTTCTGTTTTAAACTCTTCACATCTGGCAGTTTTAAGTACTGTGCCACCTTTGTGTATAATTTCCGAAACGCTTCTTCGATTCATCTCGAATATTTCACCATTAATAAGTCCGCTGAATCCTCTATGAACTCCCATGACTTCTAAATTGTTTTCAATGCCGGTTCTAACTATTGCTCTTATGGCAGCATTCATACCTGGCGCATCTCCACCGCTGGTTAATATCCCTATTCTCTTCATCGCTATGCCCCTCCTGTTAATTATTTTACAAACTTATACCCAAAAATAAAAATAAATATACATATATATTGTATCCTATTTGAACCAATTTTTAAATATGCACTTACAAATTTTCATAAAAACCTTGTATTAGCCATGTTGCGTTATTACTTTTACGTTTTCCTCTCCGCAGTGTTCTTTTAAAAATTTAAGTACTTCCATTTCTCCGTTGACCCAATACTCCCTATCTATCAAGAATGTTTTTCTATCTTTTGTGCATAAATATACGGGAGTTCGCCCTTTGAACTTATCAATATTTTTCTTTATAAGATCTGTAATCTTCCTTACTTCTGGTTCATCTTCAAGTAGGGCGTATATCTTTTCGTCTCCTATTTTATATAGCTGCTCAATGTGTTCACATAATATCTTAGTTTCCTCATCCTTGTAGCTAATTCTTCCTCGTATTACTACTAGATTATCTTCTTCAATGAGATTGTTGAATTGAGAAAGAATTTTAGGAAATACTATGCACTCCACGGACTCTTCTAGATCCTCCACGTTTATAAATGCCATAAAATCATTTTTCTTTGTAGTAAGCCTCTTCACAGTAGATATTAACCCTGCAATAACCACAGTTTCTCCATCTGCTAGATTCACCTTTTTATTCATCACTACGGATTCTAGATTGTCCTCTTCATCCAATTGTTCTTCTCTGCTGACAATATTAGATAATGGAGTCACATGGAGTACATTTAAAGTCTCTTCGTACTCATCTAGCGGATGTCCTGAAAGATATATGCCACTCATCTCTTTTTCCATGGCAAGAAGGTATTTCTTCTCGAACTCATTAATCTTTGGATACTCAAAACTAACACTGGCCATTTCCTCAGAAGGACTGTCAAAAAGACTAATCTGCCCTTCTATGTTCTTTCTCTTGCTAGTTATTATGCCATCTAGAATTTTTTCATATACCATGAGTAATTGAGATCTGTGTATCTGAAATCTATCAAAGGCTCCCACCTTAATTAGACTCTCCACCACTCTTTTATTTATATAATTTCCATCTATCTTATTGCAAAAGTCAAGGAAATCTATAAAATCACCTTTTTCATTTCTAGACTTAACAATTTCATTTATCACATTTATTCCTACATTCTTCACCGATGCCAATCCAAATCGTATGCATCCATTTTCCACAGTAAACTTGGCATAACTTTTGTTTATATCCGGTGTCAACACCTGTATTCCTGCACTCTCCGCATATCTTATATAAAAAGAAACTTTTTCACTATTGCCCATGACAGAGTTTAAAATTGCCGCTGTGTACTCTACAGGGTAATACCTTATCAGGTATGCCGTTTCATAGGCTACAATGGCATAGGCTGCTGCATGGGCTTTATTGAAACCATAGGAAGCGAAATCCATGAGGGAATCGTATATGGCGTTGGCTACGTCTTCACTAATACCCCTTCTAAGGCAGCCCTCTACCTCCACCTTTCCATTTTCATCTACAATACCGTGGATGAAATTATGTCTCTCTTCTTCCATGACCTTGTGTTTCTTTTTGGACATGGCTCTTCTTACTAAGTCACTTCGTCCCATGGAATAGCCAGCAAGATCCCTTACTACCTGCATTACCTGCTCTTGGTAAATGGTACACCCATAGGTAACATTTAAAATAGGCTCTAACTCTGGTGTTATATACTCAATATGCTGAGGATCTCGTTTGTTTTGCACATAACGTGGTATTTCTGCCATAGGACCTGGTCTATAAAGACTTATACCAGCTATTATATCCTCTAAACTGTCTGGCTTTAAATCCTTCATAAAGCTAGTCATACCAGAGGACTCTAATTGAAATACTCCTACAGTATCTCCTTCACCTATCATATTGTAGACATTTTTGTCTTCAAAATCTATTTTGTCCATGTCCACATCTATGCCTTTAGTTTCTTTAATTATATTCACTGTATCTCTAATAACCGTAAGAGTTCTAAGACCAAGGAAATCCATCTTTAAAAGTCCAAGTTCTTCCAGCGTGTTCATGTCAAATTGTGCCACAATAGCTTCTTCATTTTTTAGAAGTGGTACATAATTTACAAGAGGTTTTGACGCTATAACAACACCTGCTGCATGGGTAGAGGTGTGCCTTGGAAGACCTTCTAATCTTTTGGCTATATCTATTAGGTTTTTTACTCTTTCATCGCCATCATATGCTTCTTTCAATTCTGGATTTATTTCCAGTGCCTTGTCAATGGTGATGTTCAACATGGCTGGAACCATCTTTGCTATTTTATCCACTTCACCATAGCTATAATTCATGGCTCTTCCTACATCTCTTATACAAACTCTAGCGGCCATGGTACCAAAGGTCACAATTTGAGACACGTTGTCCTTACCATACTTTTCTACCACATAGTCAATTACTTCTTGCCTTCTTTCGTAGCAAAAGTCACTATCAATATCGGGCATGGATATTCTCTCTGGATTTAAAAACCTTTCAAAAATAAGGTTATATTTGATTGGATCTATTTTAGTTATCTCCAAGGAATAAGCAACGATGGAAGCAGCCCCTGAGCCTCTTCCTGGCCCTGTCATTATTCCATTTTCCCTAGCAAATCGTATAAAATCCCAAACTATTAGAAAATAATCCACGTATCCCATGGTGGTAATTACATTGAGCTCATAATCCATTCTCTCCGTATACATCCTTGCTTCTTCATTTTCTTCTGCAAATTTTCTAACCTGTTTCGGGCTTATATCTTTATTCCTAAGTTCCCCAAACACATCATACCTCATTACTAGACCTTCATAGCAACGTTCCTCTAGATATTCTGCATGATTTGTGCTTTCAGGCAATGGAAAATTTGGAAGCTTTGATTTGTGAAATTCATAATCAAAATTGCACTGCTCTGCAATTTTTACAGTGTTTTCAATGGCCTCTGGTGCATAGGCAAAGTTTTTCTTCATCTCTTCCGGGGACTTTATATAAAAATCCCTAGCGGAGTATTGCATTCTATTTTCATCGTCCACAGTTTTACCTGTCTGTATACATATAAGCACATCATGGGCATACCAATCGTCCTTATTTACGTAGTGAATATCATTTGTGCAAACTAAAGGAATGTGAGTTTCCTTGGACAACTTCACCAATTCCTCATTGAGCTTTAAATCCTCTGGAGTTCCGTGATATTGAAGTTCCAAGTAAAAACTGTCCTTAAAAATGGATTTGTAAAATAATGCTGCACTCTTGGCCTTGTCATGCAATCCTCGAAGAAGATACTTTTGCACTTCTCCTCCTTGACAAGCACTGGTGGCTATAAGTCCTTCACTGTGAGCTTGAAGATATTCATGATCCACACGAGGTTTATAATAAAACCCATCTATAGAGGCTTTACTTACTATTTTCATCAAATTTTCATAACCTGTTTCATTCTTAACCAAAAGAACGAGATGACAAGTCTCATTGTCGCTGTCCGGATTTTTGATGTACATGGATTTTGTAGCTACATAAATTTCACATCCTATAATGGGTTTTATTCCTTCTTTTTTAGCTTCCTTATAAAACTCTACACAGCCAAACATGGAACCATGGTCTGTTATGGCTATGGCATCCATACCTAGTTCCTTTGTTCTCTTTATGATGTCTGGAATCTTTCCGGCTCCATCTAGAAGACTGTATCCCGTATGTGTATGTAAGTGAACAAACTCTCCCATAATATTCTCGCTCCTTTCCTGTAAATTTTATTCCTATAATAATTATTATATCTCAAAGTCAAGTCATATCATATAATATACGACTAATTAATTACTAGAAAAACCCCAAAAAACTTTTTTTAAATTTTTTTCAAAAACCTATTGCTAAATAATAATTATTATCGTATAATAATAACTGTCAGATAGTTATTGAATATTAAAGATAATAAATAATTAAGATATAAATCTAGGAGGATAATGATTATGAAAAAATTTGTTTGTTCAGTATGTGGATATGTTTATGAAGGAGAACAGGCTCCAGAAGTCTGTCCAATATGTAAAGCAACAAGAGATAAATTTATAGAAAAGAACGAAGAAGGCATGACTTGGGCTGATGAACATAAAGTAGGCGTTGCTCAAGGCGTAGATCCACAAGTATTAGAAGGATTAAGAGCAAACTTCGCTGGAGAGTGTACTGAAGTTGGTATGTACCTTGCCATGAGCCGTCAAGCAGATAGAGATGGTTACCCAGAAATAGCTGAAGCTTTCAAGAGATACGCTTTAGAAGAAGCTGAGCATGCTGCAAAGTTTGCTGAATTACTTGGTGAAGTTTTAACTAACGACACAAAGAAAAACCTTGAGATGAGAGTTGACGCTGAACACGGTGCAACTGCTGGAAAGAAAGAGCTTGCAACTTTAGCTAAGAAATTAAACTACGATGCAATTCACGACACAGTTCATGAAATGGCAAAAGACGAAGCAAGACATGGAAAAGGCTTCAAAGGATTATTGGAAAGATATTTCGGTTAATTATTAATTCCCCCCAAAATAAACGCAGATTCTCCCCCAGAATCTGCGTTTTATACTTTATAAGATAAATCCTGTGTACATTCCATCAACTCAATAGTATAATATTTATATAACTACAAAAAATAATGTAGAGGTGATTTGCGTGAAGTCAAATTTTAAACGAATGAAAAGGTTTACAATCTTAGGTCTTGCTGCTGGCTATTATGCCTTAAGTAAATACTGTAAAAATAAATGTGACAACATACAAGATGAAAATTTAGAGAGTTTGGAAACTGATTACGTTGGTGACGAAAATAGAGCTGGCAATTAAGCCAGCTCTATTTTTTATCTTTAATTATTTCATTTGCTATTTTTTCGATTCTTCTAAGTCTATGATTGACACCAGATTTCCCCACTGGTGGGTCTAACATCATGCCTAAATCCTTTAAGGATTCATCAGGATATTTTATCCTAAGTTCTGCTATTTCTCTTAGGTTTGCCGGCAGTCTTTGCAATCCTAGTTCACTTTCGATGCGCTTTATGCACTCAATCTGACGCACTGCTGCATTGACGGTTTTGCTTAAATTGGCTGTTTCACAATTTACAAGTCTGTTTACGTTGTTGCGCATTTCCTTCATTATTCTAACATTTTCTAAGTATAAAAGATTTGAATGGGCACCGATGATGTTTAGCACATCAACAATTTGTTCCCCTTCTTTTAAGTACACAATATAACTATTTTTTCTTTGAATAACTTTTGAATTTAAATCATAAGAATTTATAACTCTGCTCAGTTCATTGGCATAGTCTTCATTGTGGGTTACAAACTCTAAATGGTAGGTTTTTTCAGGATTGCTGATACTCCCAGCTCCTAGAAAGGCCCCTCTTATATATGCCTTACGTGTCAAATCTGTATCTATAAATTCCTCTGGAACTGTGTAATTAAAGGATAATATATCTTCCTTGTCATCTAAAATCTTTATCCCATATAAAAATTCTCTAAGTCCCATTTCCTCAGTTATCATAACCATGTATACATTATTTTTCTTAAGAGAGTTACTTCGTTTTACAAGTAATCTTGTATGAATTTTGAAGTGTTCTTTTAATATCTTAAATGTAAGCCTTGCAATGGCAGGATTTTCTGTAGTTACCTTAAAGCTAACCTGCCTATTGCATCCAATGGTAATAGAACCACTAACTTTCATGATAGCCGATAAAAGGGATCTTGCTTCCTCTTTGGACATATCCGTTATCCTGCAAACTTCACTTTTTACCTTTGATGAAAACGACATAATCTACTCCTATTTCTTATTTTCCTTCTTAACATTGCTACTTTTTTGTTAGATCCAATTGCTGTTTTATATCTTGAAGACGCTTTTTTTCGTGAAGACACAACTCTTTCTTCATAATATCATTGACAATTATCTCACAAATTCTGTAAGTATCGTGACGTATAAAGTTGTCCTTTACTTTTATTAAATTGTCTTCAATAAGTTTAACACCTAATTTTTCAACTTCTTCTTTATTGAGTTCTACAAGCTTTGCTTCTTCTGAATAGTACTTTTTTTCTAGTTCTTCAGATATACTTCCATTGTTTGCAATGACATAATCGATTATCTCCTTGCCACAATGATCCTGAATTATCTTCACATGATCTTTTACTGTAAAGTTATCTGTCTCCCCATGTTGTGTCATAATATTTGAAATATATATCTTTGTCGCCACAGATTTGTGAATTTCTTTTCGTATGTCATTGACTAAAAGATTTGGCATTATACTAGTGTACAGACTTCCTGGACCCATGATTATAGCATCTGCCTCTTTAATGGCAAGTACTGCTTCTCTAAGCCCCCTAGCATCACTTGGCTCTATATACATTTTTTTTATAGGTGAATTTTGTTCTGATGCTTCCTTTGGAATATTGGACTCACCTTCAACCATGTTCCCATTTTCTAGTTTTGCTTTCAAAGTTATTTTCTTCATAGTAACTGGTAGCACATTTCCCTTCACTGCCAGTACTGAACTCACCTTTTTTACTGCTTCCATGAAATTCTCAGATATTCCGTCCATAGCTGCTAGAAATAGATTTCCAAAGCTCTGACCCTTTAAGCGCCCCTCTGTAAACCTGTACTCTAGCAATTCCTCCATAATAGGTTCCGTATTTGCTAAGGCAAGAATGCAGTTTCGTATATCTCCTGGTGGAATCATATCTAAGTCTTGTCTTAAGATGCCAGATCCCCCTCCATCGTCTCCCACAGTTACAATAGCCGTTATGTTGCAAGTGAATTTTTTCATACCTCTAAGAAGATTGGAAAGCCCAGTACCCCCACCTATTAATACAACCCTTGGTCCTTTAGAAATTTCAGCACTTTCACAGAGCTCCTTTTCCAATTTCTTAGAATCTAAAATATTATTATTTAGTCTATTTATAAGTCTTACTATACATTTTAGTGACGCCTTTATAGACACCACACATAGAAGTAGCCCAAAAAACACTGCCACCGCATAAAGACCTACAGCTAAAACATTGTCATCAGCGTGATATCCAATTGCTATACAGCACGATATTACAATTATTATGCCAATAACAAGAGAAACTAACCATTTTTTTATGCCTTCAGCACGGGAAAACAAAAATTTCAGCTTCATAGCTTCAAAACTCCTCTGTTCGCATCTTCATTTATATCTCTATGGTCTAAATTCACCCTGTACTTTTTTTCGTTTAGTTTGTCATATAGTTTTTTTGCTATAGCCACAGATCTATGTCTTCCACCTGTACACCCTATGGAAATTATAAGTTGATGTTTTCCTTCTTTCTTATATCTAGGTATAAGAAAGTTAAATAAATCTATTAGTTTGTCTACAAATTCCCTAGTTTCTTCAAAGGAAAATACGTACTCATCTACTTCCTTGTCAAGACCTGAAAATTTCTTAAGCTCCATTATATAAAAAGGATTTGGAAGAAATCTAACATCAAAGACCAGATCTGAGTCCACGGGAATTCCATACTTAAATCCAAAGGATAGCACGGTTATAGCAATATCAGTTTCTAACTGCCCATCTTCTCCGTATATCTCAATAATTTTCTGTTTCAATTGCCTTGCAGTCAATTTTGTAGTATTTATGATATTATCTGCCTTATCTCTTACTTTTCCTAGCTTCTTTCTCTCGCTGTCTATGCCCTTAAGCAATCTTCCATCAGGTGCTAGGGGATGCTTTCTCCTAGATTCTTTATATCTTTTTATAAGAACATCGTCATTGGCCTCGATGAACAAAACCTTGTAATTGTACTCATTGTCCTCAAGATAATTAATGCTGTCGTATATGTCCTCAAAGAATTCTCCACCTCTTATATCAATAGCAAGGGCAACCCTTTGGACCTTCTCCGACCCCTTACCACACGCCTCTGCAAATTTAGGTATCAAAGCTGGTGGCAAGTTATCTACACAAAAATATCCCAAATCCTCTAGGGATTTCATAGCTTGACTCTTCCCTGCTCCTGAAAGTCCACTTACAATTATTATTTTCATCATCATTACACCTCCAATCAAAGTCCCAATACATATTTACAAATAAATAGAATTAATGTTTTAATTGTCATCTCCAATTATTCTTACCTCTGTTTCAAGGTTAACCTTAAACTTATTATATACCTCTTTCTGTATATGCTCAATAAGCTTTAAAATATCAGCTGTTGTGGCATTTCCATTGTTTACAAGAAAATTAGAGTGTTTTTCAGATACCTGCGCATCACCTATACTATAACCCTTAAGTCCAGTATCCTCAATGAGCTTTCCAGCAAACATCCCCTGTGGCCTTTTAAAAGTACTTCCTGCAGATGGCTTTTCCAAAGGTTGCTTTTCTATTCTTCGCCTTGTAAGATCCTTTATTCTATCTTTTATTTCTATTTCATTTCCCTTTTCCAATTCAAAGGTACATTCTAAAACTATATAGGATTTTCTAAGGACGATGCTATTTCTATAGGAAAAGTCTATTTCTTGTAGACATAAATCCCTTATCTCCATATTTTCATCTATAACCTTTATGGATTTTACTACATGGCTCATCTCTCCACCATAGGCACCTGCATTCATAGCGATTGCCCCACCTACACTACCAGGTATACCGGAGGCGAACTCCAGGTTTTTAAGAGAATTATCCGCTGCCATCATGGCTGTACGAATTAAGGTAGCTCCACCTTGAGCTATTACACACTTTCCCTCTACTCTACATTTATCTAACTTCTTTAAATTTATCACTACACCATGGAATCCACCATCTCTTACAAGTAAATTAGATCCCTTGCCAAGTACAAAATAAGGAGTATTATTTTCTATGCAACACTTAAGACAAGCCCTTACTTGCTCATAATTCTCTGGGCTTACAAATACTTCAGCCTTTCCCCCAAGTTTAAAGGTTGTGTGTTCCTTCATAGGAACATCTAGTTCAATATTTTTTCTATCTAAATAGTTATATAATTTCTCTAGTAATATATTTTTTTCAAACATTTTACACTCCTTGAATGCCTATTATTAATCAGTATAAGTATACTTTGTAAGTTATAATTTATCAATACTTATCTTTCTTTAAAATAATTTAAAATATTCTCTGCCGCTTTTTTATTCATACCTGGCACTTCTTCAAGCTCTTTTTTTGAAGCTTTTCTTATATTTTCTACGCTACCAAAGTGTTTTAAAAGCTCAGTCCTTCTCTTAGCTCCGATGCTAGGAACTTCTTCTAGCATTGAATGGAGTCCTCTCTTGTTTCTAAGAGTTCGATGATAGGTTATAGCAAATCTATGAACCTCATCTTGCACTCTAGTTATAAAATGCATGAGCTTAGAGTTACTTTTAATCAATATTTCTTCATTGTTGAAAATAAGTCCCCTTGTTCTGTGTTTATTGTCCTTAACCATACCACAGACAGGTATATGAAGGTTTAAATCCTGCAACACCTGTAAGGCCACATTAATTTGACCTCTTCCCCCGTCCATCATGATAAGATCTGGAAAGGATGAGAACTTTGCATTATTAAAGTTTAATTCTTGACTTTTTATTTTTTCAATTTCCTCTAACCCATTTTTAAATCTTCTATATAAAATTTCTCTCATACTTTCATAGTCATCAGCGCCTTCTACAGTTTTTATCTTGAATCTCCTGTAATCGCTATTTTTTGGCTTTCCTTTTTCAAAGACCACCATGGTTCCAACAGAATCCATGCCCATTATATTTGATATGTCATAGGCTTCAATTCTATCAATTGGACTGCAAAGTTCCAAAAGCTCTGCCAGCTCCCTTGACACCATCTCTTCCAGTTGTTTTTCCATGAGGATTTTTTCTTTAAATGTGGTAAGAGTCGTTTTAGCATTGCTCTCTACTAATTCCATCATCTTCTTCTTTTCACCGATTTGAGGAACCTTTATAGAAACCTTTACCTCTGCTTTAAGAGAAAGCCATTGGCTTAGAAGTTCTTCATCATGAATTTGTGGCACATATATGGTTTTTGGGATAAACGCTACCCCACCGTAAAACCTTTTTATAAAATCTCCTATGATTTCTACATTGTCTTCCTCTGAGGTATTCTCTAATATAAAGCTTTCTCGACCCGTTATTTTTCCGCTCCTACAAAAGAAGATTTGAATGCAACTATCTTTTTCATCCTTACAAATATTAATAAAATCCTCATTTTCAAAGTTATTGCTGACAATTTTCTGTTTTTCCATAACAGCTCTTATGGCTAGAATTTTATCTCTAAGCTTTGCCGCCTCCTCAAAATTCAGTTCCTCAGAACATTTTTCCATTTCCCTTTGAAGGTCATTTAATAAACTCTTATCCTTACCATTCAATATATCTATGATATGGTTTATTGATTTATTGTAATCTTCCTTTGAAATATAGCCTGCACAAGGGGCTTTACACTTCCCAATATGATAATTTAAACATGGCCTTACATTCTTCGTTTCATTTTCCTTTATATTTAGTTTACAGGTTCTAAGCTGAAAAACCTTCTTCAAAAGCTCCATAACCTCGTAAACAGCCCCTGCATTGGGGTATGGTCCAAAATACTTGCACCCATCCTTTTCATGATTTCTGCTGACAAAGATCCTTGGAAAATCTTCTTTTATGGTAATCTTTATAGATGGGTAGTACTTGTCGTCCTTTAAAAGAATATTGTACTTTGGATTGTATTTTTTAATGAGATTACACTCTAGGATTAATGCTTCCATCTCCGAATCCGTCACAATATATTCGAACTCGCTGATGTTCTGCACCATGTTTTTCACTTTTTGAGATTTATTTTTAGAATGTTGAAAGTACTGCCTTACCCTATTTTTTAAATTTTTTGCTTTTCCCACGTAGATGATTTCGCCTAAATCATTTTTCATGAGATATACACCGGGTTTATCTGGCAGATTTTTTAAATGGTATTGGAAATCAAACATGGTTTCTGTCCTTTCTTTAGTATTTTATCTAATTTAAAATAAACAACTTGATAATAAACATAGATAAAGTAGCCGTAAATATGATGTTTTCTACCATATTTCCCGTATAGGATCCTACAGTATAATATATAGGCATCCTAACCTTCTTCTTACTCATAGGGTATAATAAAGGTACTCCATTTTTTGTAAAGGAATCTCCCAAAATATGTGTAAAATAGCCACCCCCTATATATAGGGCAAGATATCTTACATTGCAAGCTTTCTCTAATAATATCCCCATTACAATGGTGGCTACAAAGCCCGCTATGCTGTGGGACAATCCATTTCTATGAGAATTAAGACTGATTAAAATCAAAGTAACTCCTATAACCTTTAAAAGTAAGAGGTTAAAATGCGCATAATCAGCATACAAAATTAGCATTCCAGATACAGCATAAAATACCCTCTTTACTCTTTCACTTTTAATGGGTAGAATGTACTTGTTTATTAAACTCTTAGGGTGATCTATGTCTGCCATCAATGAGCTTACAACAGCGGCTACAAATCCCGCTGCACTAAACTCGCTGTGCAAAACGTCGCTGACTATCATATATGCCGCAACTCCAAGAGCAGCGTGAGTTTTTCCCTGCATGCCTTACATCCTCCATCTTTTGTTTTAAGTTCAATGGCAATACTATTTCAAATAAGTTCTAAATAGTTCTCTTGCAATTGGTGCTGCAGAACTAGCTCCAGTGCCACCTTCCTCCACGATTACAGCTATGGCCATGGTTGGGTTTTCGTAAGGTCCAAATCCTATAAACCAAGAATGATCTTTTTTGCTCTCAGGATGTTCTGCTGTTCCAGTTTTTCCGCATATCTGGATTCCTGGAATTGCAGCATTTTTTCCTGTGCCGCTTTTAACGACTTCTCTCATGGCAGCTTTTAAATAATCTGCATCATCTTCCATTATTGGCTGGGAAATAACTTCGCTATGGTACCTTTTAATTATTCTATTCTTATTATATGTCTCAGTGACTAAAATTGGTTTCATTATTTTCCCTTTGTTAGCCACTGCACTGGCCACCAAAGCCATCTCCATTGGAGTGGCTAATACCTGACCCTGTCCTATAGCACTTTGAGCCATATCCCCCTTTGAAGATTTGCTTATTTCAGGGAACTTGCTGTTTTCAATTAGAAGTCCTATAGCAGGAATGTCCTTATTGAACATAAAACCCTCTGCTGTTTCCTTTAGCTTATTGTTTCCAAGTCTTATACCTAGATTTCCAAAATAAGCATTGCTAGAATGAGTTATTGCCTGTTTTAAATTTATATTGCCCAAAACTTCGCCAGCAAAATTTTTTATTGATGTGCTATCTCCAAATTTTAGAGCTCCTTCATCTTTATATATTTCTGTTTTAATATTGTCAATGTTTTTCAGTGCACTAGCAGCTGTAATAATCTTAAAGGTTGATCCTGGTGGATACATACCTGCAATAGCCCTGTTGAGCAATGGACTATCTGCACTAGTACTGATTCGTTTCCAATCTTGCTGTAGCTTGTTTGGATCATAAGATGGAGTAGATACCACAGATAATAATTCTCCGTTTCTAGGATCTATGGCCACCACTGCACCCTTTTTTCCATTCAATAGGTTATATGCTTTCTTTTGAAGTTGACTATCCAAAGTAGTTTTTAAGTCATAACCATGTTTTTTTCCTTTTTCATCGCTAGGATTAAAAATACCCATTTGTTTTCCCATAAGATCTTCATCGAAAAGGCGCTGTAAACCTGTTAGTCCATAGCTTTTATCCATATATCCAAGAATGTGTGCAAAGGCTGCACCGCCTTTGTAGTTTAGCGTCTGTACATTATCTTTTATCCCCTTGCTCTCTACAAGCACATTCCCATCTCTATCTCTAATATTTCCACGAACCACATTGACGCGTTCATACCATAATCTCTGATTAAAGGGGCTGTTAACAATCTTTTCGCCCCTTGCAGAATAAATGTATAAAAGATAAGACATAACGGTAACAAACATTATCAAAAATATGGCAAGAACCTTTTTTATGTTTTCAGATATATCCTTCATTGATCATTCATCCTCCTCAGATATTTTCTGTATGACAGCTAAAGAAAAATATGTCACCAGCATAGAACTTCCACCTGCACTTACAAAAGGCAAAGTAATTCCTGTAAGTGGAATAGCTCCTATGACTCCACCCACAATTACAAGAACTTGCGTTGTTATCATAGTACTGAATCCTACACCCAATAACTTTCCAAAGTTGTTCCTTGCATTTATGGAAGCTCTCATACTTCTATAGAACATAAGGAAATATATTAGTATCATCCCTATTCCAACAACAATCCCCATTTCCTCGCAAATAGCTGAAAAAATAAAATCGGACAGA
The DNA here is from genome assembly GCF_900142225.1 of Hathewaya proteolytica DSM 3090. GTDB lineage: Bacteria > Bacillota > Clostridia > Clostridiales > Clostridiaceae > Hathewaya > Hathewaya proteolytica. The sequence goes on along the minus strand of NZ_FRAD01000010.1, from coordinate 41,105 downwards.
ACTACAGGGATAACCTGTGGAGCCCCTAAGCCAAGCCCCGACCCAAAAAATCCTCCCGAAGAAATAGCTATAAGAGACTGTACAATCTGCCCTCCTGGACCATAGGCATACTTCCACGGGTCTATCCAGATTTGAACTCTGGTTCTCACGTGACCAAATAAGAAATAACTCATCACGGCACCACAAGCAAAAAGCCCCAAGCAAAGCAGTACATACTTTCCCTGGGAAGTTGCTATATATAGCATAGTAACGGAAATTGAAAATATAAGTAATGCGGATCCTAGGTCTGTCTGAAGTACCATAAACAATAGGCATACCATGACAACTATGGCTGGTTCAATAAGAAGCTTGATGTTATGGCCTTGGGCCTTTTTTTCATACTGATGTAAGGCTGCTGCAAGATAAGCTATAAGTGCGATTTTACCAAACTCTGATGGCTGTACAGTTATGCCGCCTATACGTATCCAGTTCTTAGCCCCATATGTTTCTTCTCCAAAAAAAGTTCCAAGAGACATAAGTACAATAGTTATAAACATAAACACGAACTTATATTTAGAAAACCTCTCTATGTCTGGAATAACAATAATCACGAACATAAATATGGCTATGCCCACTGAAACCCATACCACTTGCCTTATGGCAGTTGAGGTATTCAATCGGTACAACATTGTTATGCCAATTACCGATAGTAAATTGGCAAATATAAGAAGATACTTATCTCCCTTAGGAAAAAAGTGCCTTAGTACAATACAAGAGAGATTCAAGATGACAATAAGAGATGCCCCTATGATTAGTGCTCTATAATCAAAGGGTTTTTGTAAAATTGTAAGATTGGTAAAGCATACTATGACGAATAAATAGGTATATCTTAACAATCTCTTTTGTTCTTTAAGATTATTTTGCATGACAAAACTCCTTTAATTTAAGAAATTACTTTAAATAGTGTATTTCCTATTTTAATAACATCTCCTGTTTTAACTATTGCCTCACCTTTAATATGTTGATTGTTTACATATGTTCCATTTGTACTGTTGAGATCTTGGATTATTAGATTGCCTTGTCTTGTATACAATTTACTGTGATAGGATGACACAAATTCATCATCTAATACCAAGTTATTATCTTGCTTTCTACCCACATTCACTTCATCTAAAATTGGTACTATAGCTCCTTTAGGCAATTCTTTTGACTTATCCGCTTTTATAACCTCTAAAGCAAATTTTTTTGATGTACTCTTTCTATACTTTTTAGGTTTTTTTATGTCTCTGTACATTATTCCAAGCGCTACAATGATAATTACATATAGTAGTATAATAATGATATACTTAAATACGGAACTCAAAAAACTCCAATCCATATTATCTACCCCTTTTCAATTATTTTCTTAAGGTATTCTCCTGTATAGGACTTCTTATCCCTTATTATATCTTCAGGTGTGCCTTCAAACAACACCCTACCACCATTTTCTCCGCCCTCTGGTCCTAGATCAATTATGTGATCAGCACATTTTATAACATCAAGGTTATGCTCAATAACCACAACGGTATTATTGTTTTCAGCTAATCGAGTTATAATTTCAACTAATCTACTTATATCATCTACGTGAAGTCCCGTAGTAGGTTCATCTAGTATATAAAGTGTCTTACCTGTGCTCCTCTTTGAAAGTTCAGTTGCCAATTTTATTCTCTGTGCTTCTCCTCCAGATAACTGAGTAGATGACTGACCAAGTTTAATATATCCAAGCCCTACATCATAAAGGGTTTGAAGTTTATTCTTTATCCTCGGTATATTTTCAAAGAACTTTAAAGCCTCCTCAACAGTCATATCTAGCACATCATGAATGTTCTTGCCCTTGTACTTTACTTCTAAAGTCTCTCTATTATATCGTTTTCCCTTGCAAACTTCACAAGGAACATAGACGTCTGATAAAAACTGCATTTCTATTTTTATTATACCATCACCAGCGCACGCCTCGCACCTTCCACCTTTTACATTAAAGCTAAATCTTCCTTGTTTGTATCCTCTTACTTTTGCTTCATTAGTTTGAGCAAATAGGTCTCGTATTATATCGAAAACTCCAGTATACGTAGCAGGATTTGATCTAGGTGTCCTTCCAATAGGACTCTGATCAATATCTATTATTTTATCAATATATTCAGTTCCCAAAATTTCCTTATGTTTTCCTGGAACTACTGTACTAGATCCTAATTTTTTGCACAATCCCTTATATAAAATTTCATTTACAAGTGTACTTTTACCAGATCCTGAGACCCCTGTAACGCAAGTAAATACACCTACTGGGAATTCCACATCTATATTTTTAAGATTATTTTCACTGGCACCCTTAACTATGATGCTATTTCCATTTCCCCTTCTTCTCTCCTTGGGAATTGCAATATATTTTTCACCCCTTAAGTACTGACCCGTTATGGATTTCTCACATTTTTTTATATCTTGAAGACTACCAGCTACAACAATCTCACCACCATGCTCTCCAGCTCTTGGCCCTATATCTACAATATAATCCGCAGCCAACATAGTATCTTCGTCGTGTTCCACTACAATCAATGTGTTTCCAAGGTCTCTTAAGTTCTTCAGTGTGGCAATAAGCTTATCATTATCTCTTTGGTGCAAGCCTATACTTGGTTCATCCAATATGTATAAAACCCCTACAAGACTTGAACCAATTTGTGTTGCCAATCTAATTCTCTGTGCCTCTCCTCCCGACAATGTGCCGGCTTTTCTCCACAAATTAAGATACTGAAGTCCAACATCCATAAGAAATTGTAATCTGCTCTTTATCTCCTTTATTACTTGATGACCTATTAATTGCTCCTTTTCTGTAAGTTCTATATTATCTATAAACTTTAATTCATCTTCTATGGACATCATACAAAATTCATATATATTCTTTTCACCTACGGTTATAGCAAGAACATCGTCCTTTAACCTAGCACCTTTACATTTAGGGCAGTTCACTTCTTTCATAAATTTTTCAATTTCTCGTTTTATAAACTCTGATGAAGTTTCATTATATCTTCTTCGCAAATTATTTATAGCACCCTCGTAGCGATGATTATACACACCCCTTCTATCATCCTTCACGTAGGTTACTTTTAACTTGCCATCTTTTTCAGGCATGCCGTACAATAGTATATCTACAATATCATGGGGCAAATCCTTCACTGCTGTATTAAGTGAAAAACCGTATTTTTCACTTAGCGCCCTCAAGGTACACATCCTCCAAGAATGCTCATCTTTTAAGCTAGCATCACCATAACATGCAATAGCTCCTTCCATAACACTTTTCTCTCTATCAGGTAAAATTAGTTCTTCGTCTATTTCTATAAGAGTGCCCAATCCATCACAATAATCGCACTTTCCAAAAGGAGCATTAAAAGAAAAAAGTCTTGGTTCTATTTCTGGTATACTTATACCACATTTAGCACATGCAAAGTGTTCGCTGAATAATATGTCCTCACCTGTAGAAATCTGATTTATTATGGCAAAACCATCCCCAAGCTTTAAGGCAGCTTCTAAGGATTCTGTTAATCTAGATGTAATTCCCTCTTTTACAACGATCCTGTCAATGACAATATCTATATTATGTTTCTTATTTTTATCTAGCTCCACATCTTCTTCCGTTAATTCATATGTCTCACCATCTATTCTAGCTCTAACGTAACCATCCTTCACAATTGCCTCTAATACTTTTTTATGTTCACCCTTTCTACCTCTTATCACTGGAGATAGAATTTGGATTTTAGTTTTTTCCTCCATAGAAAGTATTTTATCTACCATGGTGTCAATGCTTTGTTTTGTTATCTCGTCTCCACACTTTGGACAATGGGGACGGCCAATTCTCCCGTACAATAATCTTAAATAATCATATATCTCCGTTACAGTTCCCACGGTGGAACGCGGATTCCTACTAGTGGTTTTCTGATCTATGGATATGGCAGGGGACAGCCCTTCGATATATTCCACATCTGCTTTATCCATTTGGCCGAGAAACTGCCTTGCATAAGATGAAAGCGATTCCATGTACTTTCTCTGACCCTCTGCATATATAGTATCAAAGGCCAATGAAGATTTTCCTGATCCAGACAACCCTGTAAATACAATCATTTTATCCCGTGGTAATTCTAAACTTACATTTTTAAGATTATGTACCTTTGCACCCCTTATAATTATTTTATCCTTCATTATACTTTTCCTCCTGTGGTAAAAGTGCAGTTTATCTCATGGCTTCGATGATATCCCTTAATTCAGCTGCTCTTTCAAATTCCAGATTTTTTGCCGCTTCTTTCATTTCCTTTGTATACTTTTTAATCAATTTATCCTTATCATCTTTATTAATGCCTTTCATGGCCTCTTCTACAGCACTATACTCTACACGTTCATCAGCAACCGTAGCTTCAATAACTTCATGGATTTCCTTGTATATGGTGGTTGGGATTATACCATGTTCTTCATTGTATTTTTGCTGTATTTTTCTTCTTCTGTTGGTCTCATCGATAGCATATTTCATGGACTTTGTCATGACATCCCCATACATAATTACTCTACTTTCTGAGTTTCTTGCCGCCCTACCAATGGTCTGCACAAGAGAAGTCTCCGATCTTAAAAAACCTTCCTTGTCTGCATCTAGAATAGCTACAAGAGCTACCTCCGGAATGTCAAGTCCCTCTCTTAAAAGATTTATTCCAACTAGAACATCAAATTTTCCAAGCCTTAGTTCCCTTATTATCTTCATTCTGTCTATGGTTTTTACATCAGAATGAAGATAATTAGTTTTTATGCCCATTTCTTTCAAATATTTTGTAAGATCCTCTGACATTTTTTTTGTGAGGGTTGTCACCAGTATTCTAAAACCCTTATCAATGGTCTGCATGATTTCATTGTATAAATCATCAATTTGACCTTCAGTAGGTTTAACTATGATCTCCGGATCTAAAAGTCCCGTAGGTCGAATAATCTGTTCTGCCACACTTACAGAATGCTCTAATTCATAAGTACTTGGAGTTGCACTGACAAAAACTGTCTGATTTAATTTATGTTCAAACTCTTCAAACTTAAGAGGCCTATTATCATAGGCACAAGGCAATCTAAATCCATACTCTACTAAATTAATTTTTCTAGAGTAATCACCACCATACATGGCCCTTACTTGAGGTAGAGTAACATGACTCTCATCAATAAACAATAAAAAATCCTTTGGGAAATAATCAAATAAAGTGTTGGGCGGAGTCCCAGGAGCTCTTCCATCGAGAATTCTAGAGTAATTCTCGATGCCACTGCAATATCCCATTTCTTTAATTATCTCCACATCGTAGTTGGTCCTCTGCTTCAACCTTTGGTATTCTAATAGTTTATCCTGCTCCTTCAATTCCTTTAATCTTACATCTAATTCTTCCTCTATAGTATTTATAGCTCTAGCCAGTCTATCCTCCGAGGTTGCGAAGTGCGAAGCCGGGAATATTAGTGCATGTTTCATCACCCCAGTAACCTTTCCAGTAAGCACTTCAAATTCGCATATTCTATCTATTTCATCTCCAAAAAACTCTATTCTTATTCCAATATTAGTAGCTGACGCAGGAAAGATATCTAATATATCACCTCTAGCCCTAAAGGTACCTCTTACAAAATCTATATCATTTCTTTCATACTGTATTTCAACTAATTTTTTCATTATATCATTTCTTCCAAATTCCATGCCCGGCCTTAGAGATACAGTAAGTTTTTTATATTCCTCGGGATTACCTAGACCATAAATGCACGATACAGATGCAACTACAATGACATCATTTCTTTCCAATAAAGATGCTGTAGCTGAATGACGGAGTTTATCTATTTCATCATTTATAGATGCATCCTTTTCTATAAATGTATCCGTTTGAGGAACATAGGCTTCAGGTTGGTAGTAGTCATAGTAAGATACAAAATATTCCACAGCATTTTCAGGGAAGAAATCCCTGAATTCTGAGCACAATTGTGCGGCTAATGTCTTATTGTGTGCTAAAATCAATGTTGGTTTTTGAACCCTTTCAATGATGTTTGCCATGGTGAAAGTTTTTCCCGATCCAGTAACTCCTAACAAGGTTTGAAAAGAATCACCCTTTTCTATTCCTTTTACTATACCTTCAATTGCCTGCGGCTGATCCCCAGTAGGTTTAAATTTTGAGCACAACTTAAACATAAACACACCTCCACCTTGAATTTTCTCAACTGTAAATGAAAACTAATTCTTCTCATCCTCTTTTGTGGTCTTATCGTAATTTTCCCTTACTTTTTCTAATACTATTCTAAACCTACCCATATTTTTAGCACTTTTGTCTTGGCTCTCCTCATCCTTCATGTTTCTCGGTACAAATATTACTCCTAAGGGGATTTTACTGTTAAATTTGTCGTACTCTATATTCCTCACTTCTCCCCTTTTCTTTTTTATTTTAAGCCATATTTCATTTTGCAATGTTTGAAGGTATTCCACTATATTTTTTTCGCTATCCATCACATGGTGGTTTATTTCTATTACTACATCTCCACTTTCTATACCCATGATGTCTCCCTGTGAATTAGGAGCCACCTCTAAAACTCTCAATCCTTCATCTTCATTTATAAATATTGGCTTCCTAAAGGCCTCATACAAATTATCTAGCAATAGCATGCTCTCATGTAAAAGCGGCACTACCATTAGAATTAAAACTTGCAGAAGTACATTTGCCGTTAAAAACCTGGACATTAAAAGCACAACAAAGCCATAAGCACCTATTATACTTCCGGACACCAAACATTTCATTCCTTTGCTCTGTGTAAAAGTGACACTATGATATCCAATAACAGAATAGAAAGGATATGCTGATGTAAAGGCTATGGGAACTGTCCAAGATCTATTAAATATAAAACCGCCAATGACACTTCCATTTTTATTATTTAGCACAGGTATAGCACCTCTACCACCATCTATAATTACTAATAATCCTTCTATAATATGCATTATCCCGATTAGAACCACTAAGGATTTTATGTTAAAATTTGTTTTACCTATATAATTAAGATACACAAAACACAATCCCATAATAGATCCCGAATATGAAAAACAAATTAATTTCGGCCTTATATTCATGAGCAGTATAGATATTAGAAACAAAATATAGATTATAGTTCTATTGCCAAAATCCACGCCTATTATATTCATAGCTATACTCCCTACAGCACCGCAGAAAATGCCTATGCAAATTTGGGACATTGTTAGCTCTAGGGGAGAATCCACCCGTTTACCAAGCATTATTCCATGCATCAATGCATATCTCCTATTGCCTGCGTAGAGTTTTATTCCTATGAAAAACAGTAGTAATAGTAAGTAAGGGTTTGTTATAGCAAATGCTATCCCTCTTAAAGTCTGTAATACACTTTCCATATTTACCCCCATATTTTTATTATTTACTCAGCTTTTCCTTCATAACTTCTATAGCTTTATTTAGTTGATTATCCTTTTCTTTAGAATAGGTAGTATTTTTAAATGCATTGTCATATTTAATTTCAACTTCAGGGTGGATTCCTTTTTTGTCTATATTTTCACCCTTTGGAGTATAATAATACGATATTGTTACTTTTAGCCCGGAACCGTCATTTGTGCCTAGCAAGTTGTCATTTAAAACAACCTGAACTTTACCCTTTCCAAAAGTTTTATCTCCTATTAGTGTAGCTCTATTGTGGTCCCTTACAGCACCAGAGAATATTTCTGAAGCGCTGGCACTTCCTCCATCCACTAGTACTACTAATGGAATGTCTGTATATTTACCACCTTCTGACTTATATTTAGTTTGATTCTTAGCCTTATCCTCCGTGTATACAATGACTTCACCCTTAGGAATAAAATTAGAAGTTATTTTTACACATTCATTTACATAACCACCGGGATTTCCTCTAAGATCTACTATTATACCTTTAGCATTTTTAGCTTTAAGATCTTTTAGTGCCTCGGCAAAAGGTTCACTGCAATCCTCATCAAACATGGTGAGCTGTATGTATCCAATTCCAGAATCCAGCATTTCACTAAACACAGTTTGTATTTGAATTTCTTCTGTAACTATAGTTTTATCATATTCCTTTCCATCCCTCTTTAAGACCAAATTCACCTTATCCCCAGCCTTGGTTTTCATAATTGTTAGTGCATCATTTAATGTTTCTTTTGTAACACTTAAATCATTTACCTTAACTAATACATCTCCTGATTTTATACCAGCCCTATCTGCAGGTGCACCTTTAAAAGGAGATATAACAACAACCTCATCGGTCTCCTTGTTAGCCCCTATTTGAATTCCAATACCAGTATATTTTCCAGAAACATCCTTATTCCAATCACTTAATTCTGATTCGTTCATATACACCGTATAAGGGTCACCAAGGGCTGTCACCATTCCCTTTATGGCACCCTCTAACACTTTGCTTTTATCATATCCATCCACATAGTATTCATCTATGGTATTTTTCACCTTATAAAGTTCATCAAAAGTATTTTCATCAACTAATTTAATTTCTTTTCTGTTTATTGCCCATACTGCAGCACCGGTGGCAAAGTTAGTTGCAATAACAATACAAATTACAACTATGAGCCACTTGCCCTTTCTGCGCTTTTTTTCCTTAAAATTCATATCTTCCAAATGTTTATCTTCATAGTTTGTGTTTATATCATTATCATTTTCCATCTAGAAATCTCCTATCAACATATTTTAAAAACAGATGGAAAAAATAACTCCATCTGTTTTTTCTCTTATTATATTATCTCCTGCTATTTAAAATGATTATACTCTTAAATGCTTTCTTATTGAGAACATACTTCCAAGGGCACCTATAATTACACCACCAAAAATAAATTTCCATGCCATACTAACTAAAACGTAAAGTGGATTTATAAGTGTGAAAAATGCCGAAGTAATGAAAGTATTAAATACTAAATACTTATATACAAAAAACAGTACTGTTATTGATAAAATACTTCCTATAAAACCTATAAGCATGCCTTCTATTATAAATGGCCATCTTATAAACCAATCTGTAGCCCCTACGTATTTCATTATTCCAATCTCTCTTTTCCTTGAGAAAACTGCTAGCTTTATAGTGTTTCCTATCAAGAAAACCGAAACAACCAATAGTACAGATGATAAAGCAACTCCAGCTATTTTAACGGTTTTGGTTATTTTTTCAATGAAAGCCACCGCCTTAGTAACCTCTGTTATGTTTTTTATACCAGCCATGTCCTTCACACCGTCTATAACAGGCTGAATAAATTCAGGTTTTTCAACGGTTATAACAAACGCCATAGGAAATGGATTTCTCTCTTCAAGACCTTTTACAAGTTCTTCTCCATTTTTTCCGAACATCTCTTGGGCATCTTTGAAGGCAGCCTGTTTGTCTCTAAAGTTTACATGTTTCACACCAGCGGTTGCACTTATTTTAGCGTATATAGCATCCATTTGTTCTTTAGTTATATCATCCTTAAGATACACAGCGGCCTGTAAGTCCGAACCAACTTGTTTCACCACATTATCTATTGTAACCAGTGACAGCAAAAATACACCAAATATAAACAATGTAGCCATAACAGTGGCGATGGATGCAATACTTAAGGTCTTGTTTCTCTTTAAGCTTTTAAGCGATTCAGTAACAAAATACTTAATTGTTCCAATGTTAGTCTTCATAGTTATATCTACCTTTCTCCTCATCTCTAGCTATAGTACCCTTCTCGATACTTATAACCCTTTTTTTCATCATATCAACAATATCCTTTGCATGTGTAGCCATAAGAATTGTGGTCCCCGATCTATTTATGTCGCTTAATATTTCCATAATTTCCATAGCTGTGTCTGGGTCTAGATTTCCTGTAGGTTCATCAGCTATAAGAATGCTAGGATTGTTAACTATAGCTCTGGCGATAGAAACCCTTTGTTGTTCACCACCAGATAATTTACTTGGCAGCGCATTGTATTTTTTAGAAAGATTTACCATAGAAAGCACCATAGGAACTTTTCTCTTTATATCTTTTGAAGACATGCCTATAACTCTCATAGCAAAGGCAACATTTTCATATACATTTAGTGTTGGTATAAGACGAAAATCTTGGAATACCACGCCAATTTTCCTCCTATAGTATGGAACCTTTGCCCTATTTAGTGTAGACAGATCAGTATCACCTACAATCAATTTTCCTGAAGTAGTGTCTATCTCTTTGAGCAAAAGTTTTATAAATGTAGATTTTCCTGCACCACTTGGACCTACTAAAAACACAAAATCCCCTCTATTTATACGAACATTCACATTAGATAAGGCAGTTACATTTTTATCATATATTTTTGAAACATTTTTGAACTCTATCATATATCTGTCAGCCACAAAACATGTATAGAACACTCATACATACGGTGAAATACCTTATTCCTTGTGGCGTTCTCCTTTCTATATTTCAACTTAGATTTTCATACATTTCTATTATATCATAATATGGATATCAATAAAGAAACTTTTTGGTTAAAATTATTTTTTCGTACCAGATTAAGTATCAAACATAATATGCTATATTTCCAATTTCAATTTATTTGAGTCAATTCAAAAGATTAATCTTTAAACTGAAAATAGATTCATATTTGTTTATTTTTTTACGTTTACGACATTTTTTTTACTTTTCGCGACTAATATGTTGAAATTTATAACTAAATTTTGTATAATAATTTTGAAATTTATGAAAGGAGGTGAAAATTCATGAAAAAATCTGTAAAAATTTCTTTATTAGTTTCTATCATATGTGCTACATTCATTCTTCCTACACAAGCTCAATCATTTGCACAAGCAACTTGTGAAAGTGGGGATTGGAACCCTTTTAAACATGATACAGGTGTCGCAACTATGCATTTTTGTTCTTCACACCCTGATGGATATAGCAAATACAAAATAAACCTTGAGGTAAAATCTAATTATACGTATACATCAGTACAAAAAAGTACATTGCAAGCAAGAGGCGCTGTATTAACTTGGATGGATCCAAACTCTACTACTAGTCGCTCTATATCTATAATCACCGGTGAAAGCGATGATTATACTGCAATGGCTAGAGTTATCTGCGATGATGTATTTTGTACAACCTGCCTCGATTCAGGTAACAACTCATATCCTGGTGGTCCCGGAAGAGCAACATTAAATCAATCTAGTGCTTGGGTAACGGAATAATAATTAAAAATATTGAATATATTTTTAATATATATTCAATATTTTTCTTTTAACTTACATTTTTAGCTTTATTTTAAGGAGACCATTTATGTCTTATAACTGCTCTAACAAAAACACTTATTCTAATGAACAAAGTAAATTTGAACTCGTTCGACAACAAATTATAATTCAACAGTGTGAAACCACTAAAAAAAAATATTATTCATGGATGAATCAGCTTTCTATGTTTAATCTCATAATAGCTTCTATTCCATTTAGAGAATTGTTGTCTGGCTTTAAAGATATACAACACATTCTCATGGGACCATTACTTGGTATACTGACCATACTCTATATGTTAGACAAAAACTACAAATATCTAATTTCCATAATTATACTTCACATTTATCCTGATTTTGTGTGTTGGCCATACTTCAAAATAGTGAGTCCACTAGCTATTCTCATGTCCTTTGTATTCATGTATTGGGAATATAAAATTCACCTTCTCAATGATAGAATCAATGAAATAGCATATATCAACAAAAAAAATGAAAACTGAGGTGATACCCTATGATAAACTATCTTCTTGGTAGACTAGCTAAAGACAAATCACAGCTTATTATTCTTATAATGATGAATATAGCCATGATTTTTGTAACATTATACTTCATTCAGTATGGTGTTTTTAAATCCGTATTTTCTAGAGATAATATGGGGCAAAATATATTAGTGGTAAATTCCAATAATTTAAAATTGCATACATTAAATACTATTATAAATGAAATAAATGCTTCATCATCAAATAAGATTGCATATATTAATTGTGCCAAAAAAATGGGTAATAATGAAGTTGTGGCATTTTTTAACGAAGAATATTTAAATAAACATGGTATAAATGACCTTATGTGGGGACATTTGATGAAGGATAATGAATTTATAACCGACTATCACCTTAACGCCCAGAATTTTATTATAGGTAAAGATACCTTAGTTGTATCTGGCGGTGCTTACAATTCTATATGCAATAATGATATCCATTATTTGATTACAGAAAAAAAATTCAAAGAACATTTTTCAGAAGTAAATTCTATTGATGTGTTCTTCCATAAATCACTTGAAAAGATTGAAATAAATAATATAACATCTATATGGAAACAGCACGATTCTAATGCCACATTCACTGATTTTTGTGGTTTTTCACCTGGTGGCTTTTCTGCTGTTCTAAATACACTTATTATGGCAGCAGTAGCACTGTTAGGTTGCTTTTTTATTCTGACATCTGTTATAAAAATCGTAATTGCAAATCAAACACAAGAAATAAAAATCATGATTTTATGTGGTGCTCAGAAGAAAAATATCTGTCTCCTTCACTGTTTGGAAATTTCAGTAATTTCTATTCTTTCTTTAATAGTTTCCAATTTGTTATTTATGTTTTGTGTAAATAAAGGTTATTTTATTTTCCCAACTATAAATTATACATCGCATTTCCTTGGAAATGCTATATATTTCTTATTTGTAATAGTATTAACTATTCTTTGCTCTACAAAAATACTGAGAGACAAAAAAATCTATTTGAGAGGACAGGTGATGTAATTGAAAATGTTCAGGCTTATATTTCATAATTTGTTTAAACAAAAGTTTAAATCTTTATTCCTTATATTTATATCTTTTGTATCCTCTATGCTCTTTTTAATAACATGGAGTTTTTTGTCTTATCACACAACTGCCTTCAGTTTTGCACAGAGCTTACAAAACACAGTAGTGTATACCATGCAAAAACCAGAAGCCATCACAGAGGAAAACCTCAAAAATATTAATCATAATATATTTCATGAAATTCTTATTTCCCCCATAAGATGCAACGACACCATTATGAATAATTTTTCTTACGATGATTATTTAATTAAGGCGTTAAATTATAAACTTTATAAAGGTCGCAACATTGGAAATGATAGTGAAATATTAATTACAAGAAAAGCTTCTTCTAAATATAGCGTAGGAGATACTGTAAATATAGAGTATTTCTCCCCTAAAGGTAATACAATTACTTCAAAGAAAACTATTGTAGGTATATTAGATAATGATTGTATATTGTATCCCTTTACCACTTCTTGTAAAATGAATTATTCTGACTTTATAATTGATACAGAGAAAACTACATCTATTGTTGATTTCCAAGGTGGTGCCATTATATGCACGGATAGCGCTTTACGTGGTAACTCCATACCATCTATTCCAATGTATTTTGTAGATAAAAATATAATTAAAAATGGCAAAGTATTAAACATTAATTTATCTGATTATGGTTATCTTAACCGTGGTGAAGACATACTAGCCAATAGTGAACCTAGATACACTGATACTTTAAAAGACATCATTATGCTATGCGTAAATGCATTTTTAATTTTTGTAGCTGGTTTTTGTGGATATGGTCATTTTGATATGTGGTATCGGCGGTCTGAACCAGCCATTTATTATCTTTGTGGAATGTCACACAAGCATTCTTTCATATTAATGACAGTGCAAAACTTTATTCTTATGGCTATAGGTTGTCTGTTAGGAACCTTATTGGGTTCATTTTTAATTAACTATACAAATCTAGACGGAATTTTTCATTTTTCGTATATAATAGTGATTTTATTATTCATGTTAATTACATGGATTATAACGTTTGTTCCTAATTTTCTTTTTCTAAAAAATAATAAAATATCAGAACTGTTGAGGGAAAAATAATGTGTATTATTAAATTAAGCAATATCATAAAAAAATATAATGCTGGTAAAAAAAATGAAGTATTAGCTTTAAACAATGTCTCTTTAGAAATAAACAAAGGTGATTTTTTAGCAGTAACAGGTTCTTCTGGTGCTGGAAAATCAACGCTCTTCCACATAGTAGGTTGCATTGATGGTTTTGATAATGGGCAGTACAAATTAATGGGCAATGATATTAAAAACTACAACGATAAAAAGCTATCAAAACTGCGAAACACATTCTTCGGATATGTGTTGCAGGATTTTGCCTTAATCGAATATTGTACAGTTTTTGAAAATTTACGTGTCCCACTTATGCTTAGTAGCAACAAAATAAAGGAAAAGGACGCAACTTTAAAAGCACTTAATAAGGTGGGTATGGATAACTATCTCTATTCAAAAGTTTCAGAGTTATCTGGTGGTCAAAAACAAAAAGTAGCCATTGCAAGAGCTATAATCAATAACCCTGAAATTATACTAGCAGATGAACCTACAGGTGCACTCGATAGCGAAAATTCCAAAATGATTATGGATCTTTTTGAAAACTTAAATAATGAAGGTATAACTGTAGCTATAATTACCCATGATCCGAAAGTATGGGCTAGGTGTAAGAAAGTAATAACCATAAGTGACGGTAAAATATAAAAGTGGTGGGGTAAAATCCCACCACTTTTATATTTTATGCTCTTAAAACAAAATCCACCACATATTGCAAAACAAAAGCATATATTGCAAGTAAAATGCTACAATATGCAACTACCTTTGTAAATCCAAACTTTAAGAACCTAAGTCTCCACTTATCCATGTGGTTTAAGTCTCCCATTAAGGATGGTTTTGACATAGATATAGCAACGAGAAAAAGTCCAAAACAAGATAAATAAATACCAAGTTTGTATGTCCATTCTAGCATCAACGTGTAATCGAAGGCCTTTCTAGACAAGCTCATTACGCCACCTATTAATATTCCTATTAAAAATAAAACTACAAATACCTTAAGAGATATCAGCACGCATTCCCAGAAATCTTCCAGTCTATCCTTCATATTTTTCCTCCATACCACTGTTAATTATAATAATGCTATTATAATAACACAAAAATATAAAAAATAAAATCTATCCACCTATCTATTTCTAAAGACCCACACTAATTCTCAACGCTTTATCAACTTTTATCATATCTTTATCAGTCATTTGTCCTATTTTCTCTTTTAATCTTCTCTTGTCAAGAGTTCTAATTTGCTCTAGTAATACTACCGAATCTTTATTTAATCCATATTCCTCCGAGGATATTTCCACATGGGTAGGTAGCTTGGCTTTGTCAATCTGAGAAGTGATGGCTGACACTATAACCGTTGGGCTGTGTTTGTTGCCCACATCATTTTGAATTATGATCACAGGTCTTATGCCACCTTGTTCCGAGCCAACCACCGGACTTAAATCTGCATAGTAGATTTCTCCGCGCTTTACTATCATCATAGTCATAAAGAAACTCACACTCCATAGCCGGATTGATATATAATGAAAATTCTCTTCTAGCTCATCGGAGTTACTCAATTTATATATAATTTCTTACTTGAACTACTTTTCCTTCCTTTATGTATACTCTTGGTACTCTTTTTCCAATTACGCACAATACCTCATAGCTTATGGTACCCATTAATTCTGCAATTTCCTCAGCTGTTATGCTATTATCTCCATCTTTGCCTATAAGAGTTACCTCCTCACCAAGATGTACACCTTCAATATCAGTGACATCAACCATGCACTGATCCATACATATGGTTCCAACCACCGGTGCATATTTACCTTTAACTAGCACTTTAACCTTACCACTCAATACTCTGCTATATCCATCTGCGTACCCTACAGGTAGTGTTGCTATTACGGTTTTTTTCTCCGTAACAAATTTTCTTCCGTATCCAACATATTCACCAGAATTAAGTTCTTTAATATTTATAACGTTAGTTTTCAACGACATAACGGGTTTAAGATTAATAATATTTTCATTTACTTCATGTGAAGGATAATATCCATAAAGTATTATTCCTGGTCTCACCTGCTCACCTATTCCCTGTTGTAAATCAATTATGGCGGCACTGTTATACATATGCCACATACCTGTATCTATTTTTTTATCCTTTAGCTTTTCTACAAACCAATCAAATCTTTTCATTTGAAGTTTTGCGTAACCCTTATCAACCTCATCTGCTGTGGAAAAATGAGAAAATGCTCCATTAATTTTTATGTTTGGTAACCTACTTATTTTTTCAATCTCTTCTATGCTCTCTTCATTTGGAAGGTACCCTATTCTACCCATACCGGTGTCAAGGGCAATATGAATTCTCGCCGTTTTATTTTTTTTCTTAGCATAATCTGATAATTTTTTGGCGAAATCATATGTAAATACAGTTTGGTCTATGTCGTATTTAATTATGTCATCTATAAAGCTAGGAGGTGTAAATCCAAGAATCAATATAGGACATTTTATTCCTGCACGCCTCAACTCTATAGCCTCACTTAATACTGCCACTGCAAAACTATCTGCTCCATTTTCTCTTAATACAGACGCCACAGTGACAGCACCATGACCATATGCATCGGCTTTTACCACCGCCATTATTTTTCTGTCCCCGCTCAAACGCTTTATCTCCTGCATATTGTGTTTTAAATTGTCCAAATTAACTTCTGCCCATACAGGTCTTAAATGTTTAAACATTGCAATCACCTCAACTTTTGTTTGTCTATAATTCCTCGTCATTAATATCTATATTTTTCATAAACTCCTTAAACATAATATACATGACTTCTTTATTGTCTTCGTTGTAAACTTTTATTTCTAAGGGAACACTTCTATCCAAATCGTAGTATATAGAAGCCCAATGTATATTTTTATTATTCCCGGCCAATTCAAAGCTTATCATGTCACACTTTCTTCCCCTATACTCCAAAGGCTCCGCATGCATTTCTCCCTCTAAATAAAAGTATTTCATATATTCTTGAAGGAAACAAAATCTATAAACATCCGCCTTTTCTTCTGATGTGTACTCCATGCCATTGGCATCCTTTACGGAAAGACTATTTCCGTTGAAAAAATAAGTATTTTTCTCTAGAAGAAGTTTCCCACCCCTATTTGTATCATAAATTTCTTTACCGCTACACACTATTTCTTGTTTTGAATTCTTAACAACTATATCAACACTGGCTTTATACGATGCTATACTCTTAATTTCCTCTATTGCTTGGCTGCTATAATCATCTTTATATAGATTTTTTATGTATATAATAGCAAATATTATACACACTAAAACACAAAACAAAATTAAAATGAATTTAAAATTCATGATTTTAAAAGTTTTTTTCTTATTTTCCATAATAAAATTCCTCCATAACATAGTTTATTATTATTTTATTATGGTTTAGTTGATTATATTACACAGTTACACCGAATATTAATCTGTAAATTCACGAAGTGTTTTAGATAATTGGCCTATTATATCCTCTGCCGTAACTACATAATTATATTGCGCCATATAATCACCAATATATCCGTGAATATACGCACCCATAACTGCAGCTTTTAACTCATTGTATCCTTGGCCGATAAAAGAAGCAATAATACCAGTAAGGCAATCTCCCATACCTCCGTTGGCCATGGCGCTATTTCCACTTGTATTAATGAAAACTGTATTTCCATCAGTAATCACCGTATTATGCCCTTTTAATAGGACAACCACTTCGTATTCTCTTGCGAACTTACATGCCACGTCTATTCTATTTTTTTCAACATAGCTTATATCTTTTCCTGTAAGCCTGCTCATTTCACCAGGATGTGGTGTAATAATGGTTTTAAACCCCGGTCTTTTCTTCAAAAGCTCTTTATGGTTGCACAACACATTTAGTCCGTCAGCATCTATTACCATAGGAGCATTGCTATTTTCTACAACGTATTTAAGCTGCCTATAAGTTATATCACTATCTCCCATACCTGGGCCAAAGGCTATAACTGTGGATTTTCCCAGCAAATTGGCTACCCTTTCGTCTTGAAAAGTCATACACATAGGCTCTGTTAAAGAAGATGACAATGCCTGTAAGACTTCTTCATGACATACTACATAGGTAAGGCCCGCTCCACATCTCACCGCAGCTCTTGCACATATCTTTGCTGCACCTGCAAATCCACTGGATCCTGCGAAAATCAATAATTTTCCAAAATCCCCCTTGTGAGATGTAGCTTTCCTTTTGTGAAAGTTACTTTTTACATAATCTTCATTTACCATATAACACTTAGAGTCATACTTTTCCAAAGCGCATGGTGGCATTCCAATATTTTGAAGAACTACTTTTCCTATATACTCAAAAGCCTCATAATTTAAAAACCCAAATTTATACATAGCAAAAGAAATTGTCTTTTCAGCCTTCACTGCTACACCTAGGATTTCTCCAGTATCACATTGAAGACCTGAAGGAATATCTATAGAATAGACATCTGACTTTGACCTGTTCAAAACTTCAATAACAACCTTGGCTACACCTTTAACTTCTCTGTTTAGCCCGGTGCCAAATATTCCATCAACTACGAGAACATCTGATTGAAACATGGCACTTATGAATTGTATATCCTGTTCTTCATAGACCTCACAGATTGTACATCCCATATTTTTTATTATATTAAAGTTGGAAATAAAATCTTCAGATTCCCTACCAACGTGAAGAATTATAAACTTCACCGTGTTTCCCTGTGACAGTAATTTTCTACCTATAGCCAGTCCGTCGCCTCCATTATTGCCCTTGCCACACAGCATAATATACTCCTTGTACTTGTTTTTAGGAATATTGTAAACAAAACTCAACGCCGCGTTTTCCATAAGCACAAGACTTGGTATGCATAATTCTTCTGTACAATATTTATCTAAAGCTCTTATGTTCTCTGCAGAATTAACTATATCAAGATTATTTTTATTCATGGTTTTAAACTCCTTCCAGTATAGCGTAGGCAATGGCATGGGTCTCACTGTGAGATATACTTAAGTGCATTTTGTACTGCCCATTTTTTTCGGCAATTATGGCAGCTTTTCCGAATAAAGACACCACGGGCTTTCCTAAGGCATTATTTTCTATCACAATATCCTTAAATTGAAAATCCCGAAATCCTGTCCCCAAAGCCTTGGCCACAGCCTCTTTTGCTGCAAATTTCCCTGCTACAAATTCAGGCCTATATTTCCTTTTCTCCAAATTTTCTATTTCAATTTTAGAAAATAACTTTTTTAAAAATGCGTCTCTGTTTTCCAAGCTTTTTTTGATTCTCTCAATTTCAATTATATCAGTTCCGATTCCTATTATCATTAAACCACCATCCTCAGAAAGCAATATCTTCCCTTATACAGATTAGAATACTTTTTTTAAAGAATATAGTCAACCCACATATAACAAAAATAGACAACATTATAATCAACATTGTCTATTTTTATATAAAAAACCTTATGCTATTTCTATATCTCGAGTAAAATCTTCAACGTAAGAATCTATATATTCACCTAAAACATATACTAGATGTATAGGTGATGTATTGTTTTCACTTATAAGTTCCATAAGATTTGCTACCTTTTCCATCTTCGGACTAATAGTTTTAACACAATCTCTTTCTATATTTACTATTGTTCCGTTTACAACATCCTGCCTCTCCACTTCTATTCCGTAAGTATCAACTACTGTCAACTGATCTTTTATGTAAAGACTTGTCTCACTCTTTATCAATCTGTAGATGTAATTGTACTTCACCTCGTTGTCAATAACTTGTTTCAAAATTGTTTCAATAATTTCCATAATAAACTCCGACCCCTTTAAATTCAAATTAGCTCACATAACCGTGTTCTATGTTTAAATAATATCACTTTTAAATGTACTATTTTGTCATAATGTGTTGCCTAATTTGAAAAATCGTTTTACAAAATAGTTCAATTTTCTCTATGCTTCCCTAATACTCAGCTTATTTAAATTGTTATATCTAAGGAGTTCAGAATTGTCTTATTAAATTTTGTCGATTTCCAGAGAAATGTAAATTAATCAATCGAATTTTTTATTATTTTTTTTATTCTTTTTTTGAGATCGTGAATAAACAATATTATACGCCTTTTTCATCGTCTCCACCATATCGTCAGTAACTTCATGGTTGGAAAACTTTCCTTCGTTGTATATATCTTTTATCACATCAAGTTCTTTAGGTGACTCTATCACAGTTTTCATCTTATTTGATAAAGCTGTGGGTGTAGCAGAGGCTTTGTAGATTTCTCTTTCTTGGGTGATATTTAAAAATTCAAAATATATTTTCTTCACAGTGCCAATATTGCTTTTTTCATATTGATTTATAAATTCCTTGCGTTTATGCTTTTTTCTGCACTTTATTTTTTCAATTTCACAATATTCTTGGTTACCAGCCCTATCTGTGTTATTTTCTCTTAATTTTTTCTTTATAAACATTATAAATCCGCGAAAAACAAAGAAAATAATAAGAAGGACAATCAATATTAATATGGCTTTCCCAACACTATCCAGGACTTTCACTATTAATTCTAACAATTTATTCTGTTCACCGGGTAATTTTTGTACATTCTCTATGATTAATGCCTCTTTCTTTCCAAACTCATTGATTATATTGTTTGGTTCAATGCTCTGCCTCAGCTTTTCATATATATATACTATAGGAATAGCTATGATTTCCATAGTTTTGGTGAATGCAACCTCCAGCTTATTTTTTATGCTAATAAGCAAAATTTGAAAAAAATTATTAACCCAAGGTGTCATAAAAAAAATAGCCATTGCAATCATGGATAAATTAAACCATTTGTCATGTTTTGTTTTTATGCCATTTTCATAATTTCTTGATTTTCTTAAAAGAACAATGGAAACAAATATATTATATAAAAACACTATATTACATTGATCTTTTATTGATGGTTTTAAAAATTGTATGCATATACTGGAGCAAATACCTATTATACTCCACATTTTAACCATAAATACATATTCTTCATAGCTGAAGTTGTTTGTATTAAAGCTTCTAGTTGTTAGCAAGGCTATTAGTGAGAATATGTAGTAAAATACACATATGACCATACTTTGATTTGCCATATAATAAATAAGAGGTGATGCTAGAAAAAAAATCATAGATGCATTTATGATTTTTCTTTTCTTGTCTCCATTTTTTAAGCAAAATTTCTTATTTACATATTGAACAACACAAAGTTGCGTAGTCAATGTAATTACAAAGAAAATATTTAGTTCCTCACCTAAAAGGCCTGCAATAAAACTTCCCACCATAAAAATACTAGAAGCTATAAATACGTTGTATATTATACTAAGATGAGCCTTTAAATCATTCATAATTTTTCTCACCTCTAAATCTTATTATTTCTATACCATCTATATAAGGTACTTCATTTTTACTACCTATGTCCATCACATAGATTATAATACCCTTCATAGCTAAAAAAGAAAGCATTGCCGCATCCTCTTCTTTTATTTTCTTGCATACAAACAAATATGTAGTGTCTATTCTAAATCTATCAATATTATTTTTAATGTATTCTCCAAAGTCGAATTTCACTGAAAGATATATTGATGAACACAATTCCAATAATTTAGCTTTGTTGCCTTGATTAGGCAATATCTCCGAAGTTTTTATGGAATCCCCCATTATAATATTGGAATTCGTACCCATTCCCACACTTATACCATCAATATTACACTGAACTATGATACTAGCACATATTTCAATGGCCTTTTCAAAGTCATTGTTGTCCAGTTTACAATCATACTCGCCCTTGTTTCCAACATTTAAGTATACCATAAGAGATCTGTCCGTTGTGCACTCAGTTTCTTTTACCATGAGCCTTCCCATCCTAGCTGAAACCTTCCAATGCACATCCTTCATTCTGTCGTTTGTTGTATACTGCCTTATACCTTTTATAAGAAAATTGTCATTATATATCCAATTTCTAATTGGTATTTCTCCAAAGGAACTTCTGCTCTTAAATTCGTAATTCCCTAAATGAGTTATTTTGGGATACACAACAAACTCCACATAGTCATTATTAAAAATATTTATATTGTACAAACCTAAAAGGTCACCTAAAACGGTATTTATGCTGCTAAATGTATAAATTCCCCTTTCCTTGGCCTTTATTGTTACTAATTTACTTCTTTTCTCAAAAGCATTTAAGCTGTACTTGCTTACACTTCTATCAGATTCAAAAATTTCGTTATCCCCATTATCCAAGACGTAACTTAGGCCTTGAGGACAATCTTCTATAACATACGCAATTGGTATGGGAATTTTCTTGCAATTTTCAAAGGTGGTTTTTATTTGAAAATATTCACCTCTATATACCCTTCTGCGGCCTTGAGCAGTTCTACTTACTCTCATATTTTTGCTCATTAATTTAAGCAAAATTTTATCAGCTATACATGCAAGAAGTATTACAAAACACACCACCATCAAATTCATATTATCACCTATATTTTCTCCATGGGAGTATTTACCTTTTTAAGAATATCGTCCATTATGTCTTCACCTATATTATGGTTCATATCCGAATATCCATTATAAAGCATTCTATGGCATAGAATACTTTTGGCTATGTATTTTATATCCTCCGCTATAACGTAGTCTCTTCCATTTATAGCTGCATTAGCTTGGCTACCCTTCATTAGAGAAAGAGTTCCCCTAGGACTTGAGCCTAGTCTAATCTTCTCATGGCATCTAGTCATCTTAATTATATCAACTATATATTGTTTTATATCATCTTTTATTTCTACATATTGATAATTGTTTTGTACATATTCTATATCTTCTTTTGTGACAACTTCTTGAAGGTTGTCCAGCGGTTCTTCTGACTGAAACCTATTAAGCATGATTAGTTCTTGTTCTTCATTGGGATAGCCAAGGGACATTCTCATAAAAAATCTGTCTAGTTGAGCTTCTGGTAGTGGAAAAGTTCCGAACTGTTCCACTGGATTTTGAGTTGCTAAGACGAAAAAAGGCTTTGAAAGAATGGTTGTAACTCCTTCCACAGTAATTTGTCCTTCTCCCATGGCTTCTAATAATGCCGATTGAGTTCTAGGTGTTGCCCTATTTATCTCATCTGCAAGTATTATGTTTCCCAGCAAAGGTCCTTTTCTAAATTCGAATTCTCCAGTTTTTTGATTAAATACGTTCATTCCCGTTAAATCAGATGGAAGCAAGTCCGGTGTAAATTGAATACGTCTAAACTCACAGCCAATGGATTTTGCAAAAGCTCTAGCCAATTTGGTTTTACCTAAGCCCGGAACATCTTCTAAAAGAACATGACCAGAACAAATAAATGAAACTATAATTTTGTCTATATATCTCTCCTTACCTACAATAACTTTGCTAACATTGTCATTTACTTTTTTCTTGAATTCCTGAAATTTCTGAACTTGCATATTTAATCACCCCATCAATGAAATCGCTTATATTAGTTAATTCTGTTTATGTTATTCATGAATATGATACTATAGAGGTCTAATTATTTCAAGTATCCTATCTGTTAGTCCATGCCAGCTAAGAGGTGTTGTATCAATCTCTTTTAAGCTTTTTTCTTTTATTGAAATCATGAGTTTTTCCATAGCTTTACATAAGTTTTCTTCATAGCTTGGTAACTCCGTTCTCAATGGTTTATCTATGGTTTCCATAGTTGGTAGATCTACAAATATTATTCTTCCAGATTCATTTATTTCTTTTCCAATCCACTGCTTTACACCCTTAATATTAGATGCCACAACACCCATACCAGATGCTAGCGCTTCTACAATGACTAAGGGAAGTCCCTCAAAATACGAAGGTAAAATAAATATATGGCTCCTGCTATACAATTGTGAAAGTTGCTCATGATTCAATTTGCCCAGAAAGTTAACCTTGCCCTTAGCCCCTTTGAACATTGTTTTTATATCTTCTAACTCTTCACCTTTTCCAGTCCCCACTATATTTAATTCCACATTTTTATGCTTACGGCAGAGAAGATTAAATGCATTGTACAAAGGCTCTAACCCCTTAGCATAGCATACCTTTCCAGTATAAACTATTTGAAATGGCTCAGTTTTTTCTATTTTTCTTTCATAAAAAACACCATTGTCAAAGCCTACACCTGTAACATAAATTTTACTAGGGTCTATGCAGAAGATCTCCTTAATCTGATTTTTACATTCATGGTGAAGTGCTAAAACACCTGTAAGCTTTCCTATGTTTTCTTTAATAAACTCATTTTCCATGTCATGGCTCAATATCTGCCTTAAATCTGTGCTATGACATATTCCAAATACTTTTCTATGGCTTAATTCCTTCCGTGCTATGGCAGTTCCCAAATATAAATGATGACAAATTACCACGTCAGGTTGAAATTCCTTATCTGCCTTTCTTATAACTCTGGAAAATTCTTTTTTATAACTGTTAATTTGGCTTTTCGACAAATTTCTATATTGTGAACTTTTATATGGCATAGAATCACTCATTCCTACCACATTAAAGGGCAAACTTTCACTAGAAAAGTTTATTGGGTAACATTGCACATTCTGAAATAGAGTATGATCCCCTTCATCCTGTGCATAAATAAAACTTTGACTGTGACCCCTTTTATTTAGCTGCTCTATTAAATTAACAGCGTAAATGCCACTACCAGTATCACAAGGTCTCTGTGAAATAATGTGAAGTATTTTCATATGTATTTCCCCCTTTCCAAACAATACCTAAACTTAACTATATCTATAATTTAATTATACTAAAAAATAGCTATTATGTATCGCAATAGCTCACATTATATCTATAGTTTTTTTCAATAGTGTTTATATGTAAAATATATGCAAAAAAGAGTTGTGCGTATTTTTATACTGCACAACTCTTCTTTTTACCTCAATAGCTTACTGGGCCTTTTGCTTGGACTCCAATAGCTTTATTTCCTCTGCTACAATTTCTGTATAATACTTTTTTTCACCCTCACTATTTTCGTAATTACTGTTCCTAAGGGTTCCTATTACGCTGACAAGCTTTCCTTTATTGAGGTAAGGCGCTAAACTCTCCGCTATATTTCCCCACAAAGCCACATTGAAAAAATCTGCTTCCTTGTCCTTTGCTTTTTCTCTTTCTACAGCTAAAGCAAATTTAGTATATTTCTTTTTATTTTCCTGTGTTTCCTTCAGCTCTGCATCTTTTGTAAGTCTTCCTATCAAAAAAATTTTATTCATGGATAGTCCTCCTTAAATTTATATTAAGATTATACCCACTTATTTTTATTTTAAACTTGTTTTTGATATTTCTATTCTTCTACTAACACAGCATTTATCTCTCCACCTAACAAAATTATAAATGAGATAGTGAATAGCCACAAAAGAAGAATAATTACAACACCAAGTCCACCATATATCCTAGTATAATTATTAATGTTAGTTACGTAGTAAGATATTATTTGAGAACTTAGTATAAATCCCAATGATGACAATAAAGCACCAGGTATAACTTCTTTTACAGTCATTTTCCTACAAGGAACAATATAGTAGATGGCAGACATTATAATAAAGAGAATAAACAAGGATATTAAGTACCTCAATATATTCCAATTCCATTTGAAATTAGGTGGAAGTTTAAGATAATCCATCACCACTGAACCAAGATTTTCTCCGAAAACTATTATACCAAATGCCACCACAAGCACGATTATAAATCCTATAACAAAAAATATAGACATAATTACCGTTTCAATATATGGCCTATCTTCATCAGTTTCGTAAGCTTTGTTTAACCCTTTTATAACTGCCCTAAACCCACTGGATGAAGCCCAAATTGTACCAATGATTGAAAAAGATAAAAGTTCTATTCTTCCTCCCGCCAAAACTTCTTGCACAATACCACTAGTGAGAGTGTACACATCGGAGGGCATAATAGATCTCAAGGCCTTTAGTACCACCGTGCTATCAATTTTGCTATATCCTATTATGGTGAGCAAACACATCAAAAATGGAAAGAAAGAAAGTATTAAGTTATAGGTTAATTGGCAAGAAAGGGCATACAAATCGTGCTCCTTAAAACGCCTTATTAGCTTCGCAATAAAAACCACCATTTCTTTTACCTCATTAATATATTAGTATTTAAAAGTTTTATTTAGATAAAAAGAATATACGAACTTTTCATCTACTTTGCGCCCTGTGAGTTTTTCAACAGCTCTCTCATAATAATGGAGCTGCAATCTATATTTATCTAAAAATTTTTCTTCTTCGCCATTTTTTATATAGTCCGTCTTATAGTCTAGAAGAACTACTTTATTTTCCTTTGTGATAAAATAGCAATCAATTATACCTTGAAGCAAGACCTTCTTGCCCTGTAAGCAATGTTTGCATTCATCACTGACAAGTTCCCCAGCATCTATAGGTATATGAAATTCCTTTTCTCTATACACTCTAGGGAAACTAGATATCATCTCTTTCCCTAGCTCTGATTGAAAGAATTTATATATGGCAGACGTATCTGCACCATTGCCCTCTTCCTCAGTTATGAGCTCTCTTGATATCATTTTTTGTATTTGGTCTTTTATGCTTTTTTCATCATACACATTTGACAAGTCCACGTATTGCATAACGGCGTGGGTTGCAGTGCCTCTTTCAGCTGGTGTAAGAGCCCTTTCACCTTGAAGAAATTTAGGTAATCTCTTTAAATCTAATGCTGATTTCCCATTGTTTGCAACGGTGTCATCATCTTCATGGTAAAAGCTATTGTATCTATGTTTTATCTCTGATACAGTGACTACCGTAGGAACTTTTTCACAATTGGTAATTGTTTTATAAGTCAACCTTTCATCTATTATATCATAAAGGCTTTCATCTATGCCACCTTCCATGTATTCCTTTAAAGCTTCCCTCAACACTTCTCCCCTGTCAGTTAAATTCTCTTCTTCTATATTCTTTAAATCCTCCAAGGACCAATAATTTATGTCAATATTACAAGGTTCGTCGTTTTTCTTTCCTTTTCCCATGGCATATAAAATCCATTCTAAATAGCTTCTGCTCTTCATTATACTGTATTCTAGCACTTTGCCATTTTTGTGAAAAGTATTGTTATAAATTTTCTCTACATATTTTTCAGGTGATTTTACGGAACCTACCAATATGAGTTTTTCCCTAGCTCTAGTGAGGGCAACATATAGTATTCTCATTTCCTCTGACAAAGTATCCATAAGAATCTTCTCTCGAACAGCTTTTTTCACTGGCAATGGATAAGTGATCCTTAAATCCGTATCAACTAAATCTGGTCCAAACCCTAAATCATAATCTAAAAGCATATTTGAATTCAAATCCATGAGATTAAATTTCTTTTGAATGCTACACAAAAACACTACTGGAAATTCTAAACCTTTGCTTTTGTGGATACTCATAATCCTAACTACGTTTTCATTTTCACCTAGAATTTTTGCACTCCCCATGTCCCCACTGTTGCTCTTTAGCTTATTAATAAAATTTATGAAATTAAATAGGCCTTTATAACTTGTATTTTCATATTCTTTAGCTCTTTGGAACAAAACCTTAAGATTCGCTTGTCTTTGAACCCCATTGGGGAGAGCCCCAACAAAGCCATAGTAACCTGTATCAGTGTAGAGATACCATATTAATTCATCCGTAGGCATATATAAGGATTTTTTTCTCCATTGCTGAAGCCTCTCTATGAAAACATGAAGCTTTTTTGCCAGTGATGTTTTTAACTCCTCATCTTCGTCATGAATAAATTTATCTCTGTACTCAATACACCTAGAATATATATTTCCAAAGCTAGTATTAATTTTTACATCTATAAGCTCCTCTGCGGTGAAATTTCCCATGGTAACACAGCGCATAACACAAAGGAGTGGTATATCCTGTCTAGGATTGTCGATTACTTCTAAAAGACTTAGCATGGTTTTAATCTCTGTGGTGTCGAAATAACCTGTAGATACATCGGCATAGCAGGGAATATTTTGTTCCTTTAATTCCTTAACAAAAGTATCTGCCCTATTGGCAGTACTTCTAAGTAAGATTACAACATCTCTATATGTTACTTTTCTATAGGATTTCATAGTCTTGTCATAAACTACACAAGGTTTAAGGGTATTTTCCATCATTTGTTGTATTTTTTTTGCCACTAACCTAGCCTCTAATGCTATGGCTGTAATTTCTTCCTCTTTTTCTTCCTCTAACTCTGCATTTTCACCTTGAACCCCATTTTTCTCTTCTTCCAACAACACTTCTTCAAGATCTACAAGCTCCATATCTATATTGTCAGCTAAAACTCCATTTTCACCTTCATCTAAATTTGGGAAATCTGCCCCTAAATACAAAGCTTCTTTATCATCATAATTAAGCTCACCAACTTTTTCGGACATGATGGCTTTAAATATAAAATTCACACCATCTATAACTTGCTGTCTACTTCTAAAGTTCTTGAACAGCATAATTCTCCTGTAATCAGCCGACTCCTCATCACTGTACGTATTGTATTTGTGAAGAAATAACTCAGGCTTAGCTTGCCTAAATCTATATATGCTCTGTTTTATATCACCCACCATAAAAATATTAGCTTTACCTTCTTTCACTGTAGAAACCATATTCAATATAAGTTCTTGGGTGAAATTGGAATCCTGGTATTCATCTATTAAGATTTCACTGTATTTTTCTCTCATATCTAAAGCTACTGCTGTAGGAATATATTCTCCATTTTCATCCTTTTTGAAACTACCATCTTCATTTTTGGCCACAAGAAGATCTATGGCAAAGTGCTCGAAGTCATTAAAGTCTATGATTCCCTTTCGCCTTTTTTTCATAGAGAATTTTTGTGAAAACTCCATAACAGTACTGCACAATATCTTTAATACAGGGTACATCTTCTCATAGCCTTCTATAATTGTCTCTATGGTAAGATGACTATAATTTTCTTTTAATTTTGTGATTTCCTTTTTCAAATCATCTCGAATACCCTTTATCTGCTCTTTTAATTCCACATTTTCTAGTTTTTTTATAGTTGGCATCCTCTGAAAGGTGAGTCCCTGTAGTAACTCCATAAAATCCGAAAATTCTCCATTTTGTAGTTTTTCATTAAGGAATTTTATCTGTTCACCTTCTTCTAATATAAAGGCACTATACTTCTCTAATTCCGCTTCTGTCATGGACATATTGTATATTTCGTCATATTGTGCACATATACCTTGGAGATTTATGCGAAGATTATCCTTCAATATGTTTATAAAATTTAAATCTTCAATAGTTTTTATATTAGTAGGATTTAGATTTTCTAAACTATTATACAACCATTCTGAAGGATTGGGAGATGATATACTGAATTCATAAATCCTAAGAACTAGGTCCATAAGCTTTGAATCATCCCTATTACTTCCATACACATCCACTAGTTTTTGAAACTCTTCGTTATTATCGTAATTTTCTTCAAAAACCTCTTCCATGGTTTCATTTTTTAAAAGCAAAACTTCCGTTTCATCTGCCACTCTAAATCCAGGATCCAAATTTATCTTATGAAAATTATTTCTTATAAGATTAAGGCAAAAAGAGTGGATAGTAGTTATGCTAGCTTTGTTCAACAGAGTTAGCTGCCTTTGGAGTCTAGCATAATTTTCCCCCTTAGAAATCTCTTTTGATAGAGCATCTGCTATTCTCTCACGCATCTCTGATGCCGCAGCGTTAGTAAAAGTAACTACTAGAAGCCGATCTATATCTACCGGGGCTTTTTTATCTATAATCATTTGTATTATTCTCTCTACAAGTACCGCTGTTTTCCCAGAACCTGCTGCTGCTGCTACCAGTAGATTGCAATGTCTAGCATCTATTACTTGTTTTTGCTCCTTAGTCCATTCCACCTTACTCATTTTCCTTACACTCCTCTCTTATTAACTGCCATACCTCATCATCTGACATCTCGTAGAAGCATCTATATTCATTATCCTTGTCATTGCTATCAAAGACACATATACTAGCATATTGGCAATAATCACAAGCATTTCCCACCTTAGTTTTTACGGGGCTTATTCCTATATTTCCATCATATATCTCCTCACAATTTTCAAGAATAACTTTTTTATTGTGATTTTTAAGCCCTTGGAATTGCTCTCTACTGGCCACTTTTGACATACTGCTGAGACTTCCGTCCTTCTTAAATCCCACAGGAATTATAAGAGAGTTTCCTTGTAGGTCCTTATCCATTTTTCTTATTATATCTTCTTCATCTAACACTATACCCTTCATTTTCAATTGTTTTTTTACATCCAGTTCTATTTCTGCAGGATCCACATCCCCATCGGTTTTTATCATAGGATTGTCAACTTTAAAATACAAAATCCCCGCTGGTATGGTTAAATTTTCGGTATTGTGCTGTTCTCTTTCTAGAATAGCATCCAAATAAGTAAGGAGCTGGATTTGAAGTCCATAATAAACTTCCCACAACTTAAAATCCTTATTGCCAGATTTGTAATCAATTACTCTATAGTAGTTATCCGAACTTTCTACCAGTTTATCCACTCTATCAATCTTTCCAACCAGTTTTACCACTCTATCATTGCTAATTTTTATTTCTATAGGTGAATAAGTACCTTCTTTAAATCCAAATTCGATTTCGTAGCCCAGTGGCAAGAATTCCCCCTGTTGCATATGCATCACCATAAATTTTGCGGCAACCCTTAGTATCCTGCCTATTCTATTGCCAAAATAATTAAATCTCTTAGTGGCCTTAAACATACTACCTGAGGATCGCTCCATTTCTTCATTAAAACTTCTGTTTATGAGTTCTTCCCTCTTTGCTTCATCAATTTCTTTAAAGGAACTCTCTTCCTCCACTAACCTAGCAAATCTATCGAGAACACCATGAATAAAAGTTCCTAAATCTGGTGGAGTAAGGCTGAACACCTTTCTCTCCTCAGCATTGAGCCCATATTTTATAAAGTATGCAAAAGGACACCGTACATAGTTTTCTATTCTAGAAACACTAAGTTTCATATCTTCACCGTACAACTTCAATGCATTTTCGCACCCGATATTTTTTGCCTCATTGCAATATGAGAAATGATTCATAATATCCATTAATTTATTTTTCCACTGCTGTTGTCCCATAAACCACCTACAAGTCTCTCCGAATATAGGTGGAACTTCTCCACTATTGCAAATGTCCTGAAAACTAGTAATTAAAGCATTAAAAGCAGGTATAGGAGCACTTATAAGCCTTTCATTTTCATAAGTTATCACATCGCTCCTCTCCTTGATTAAAGGAAATAAAGCCTTTAACCTTAATATTATCATAGAAGGCCTTAATGCTTTTTCACCTTTGTCTGCGATAGGGTAGCTTATCCTTATAAAATCTGAGCCCAATGTCAAAGTAGTGTAGATAAGGTACTGCTCTTCAAAGGCCACGCTCCTAGTATCCTTTGCCAGTTCAATTCCCTTTTCTCTTAAAAACAACCTATCCCTGTCAGTTAGAAGCCCCTCTTTGTCCATGCTCTTTGGGAAAACTCCATCATTTACACCTAAAATAAAGAGATATTTAATGTTATGCCCCTTAAATCTCTCTATACTGCTTACCATAACTTCTTCTATGGTTTGAGGTATAAATCCCATTTTATGATCCTTTAACCCCATGGAAAGAGTATTGCTGAACTCCTCTAAATTCACCTTTTCATCGCCAATAACTTCCACCATTTGTTCCATAAGTTCAACAAAGAAATTCCATACCTTTGAATACTCTTCTGCTAAAGCGTATTGATCATTTTCATTAAACTCCTGAATAATCTTTTCTAGTTTTTCTCCCATATTCATGCTTTCCATGTATGAAAACAAAGTTGTACAAAACTCCTTTACAGATTTACTTCCCCTAAAACCTGTACCTAGGTTTACTATGGGTGCAATAAGCAAATCTCTAGCTTTTGTAATCCTCCTTGCCAAAGCTATATCATATAATTTCTTCTCATCTTCTATTGTTTGAAGCATCTCATTTTTTTCGTCAATGATCATATCTATAATATACTGAGCTAACTCCTCATCTCTGTACACCATGCCTTTTTCTTCAAAATACTTTTTAATTTCTCTAGATAATTTATCCTTGAATTTGTATATCATTATGAGCCTTGTATACCAAGCATGATCATCCGTCCATGCTTTCTTGCCCTTAATGCCTGCCTCCAGTACATAGTTCTCCAGTATCTGAATCTCATCCTCCCCTACATCTGTAAGATAAGTCTTCAAATATCTAAATACGCTCTCATAGTTCCAATTGTTTTCCAGTATATCCATAAGAGATGTTAAAAGAACCATGAACATATTAGAGCTTATGTCCTTCTTTTTATCTAAGAAATAAGGGATATCATACTCTTGAAAAACAGATTTTATCAGTGCCTCATAATCATCTAAATTTCTCATAATCACCGCAATTTCGCTTACACTAGCACCCTTGTCTCTGCATAGTGAAACTATACTTCTTGCTGTATCCTCCACCTCAGAATACACATTTTTCGCCTTAAAGATTTCTATGCTGTTAGTACTCTCCCCATATGGAATGAAAGGATACTTAAAATAGTTCTGCTCTAAATAGGCAATATCCAACGCATTAATAAACTTATTAGGTGGATTGCCCTGAAGCTTTACAGGTTCTAAAAGTCTTATGTTGTGCTCCACTGCCATTTCAATGATTTTATCCCTAGTGTATATTATAGGCGAAAATACGTCTCTACAAGCCGCATCCTCCTCACAGTGAAAATTCATATTAAGTGTAAAGTTTAAATTGCATCCATTTTGACACAAAGCTAGTAACAACAAATACTGCTGAGGTGTAAAACCGCTAAATTCATCTAGCCATACATCTATATCTTTATAAATCTCACTTTGAATTAGCTTTCTTGCCGCCACATTGAGATCCTCTTCAGCGTCTGCATATTTTAAATTAATTGATTGATTAAATCTGTTGTATACAAGAGAAAGATCGCTTAATTTATCATAAATAAAGGAATCCTCTGGCAGTTGGTTCTTAAGCATATCTAACATTTCTGCACTTATATTGTATCTTTTGAACTCGCAAATTATATCTAGAATGTTATTCACGAAGCCCACTTGGTTAATACATCCAGAAAAAACCTTCAATTGTGTCTGAATATCGCCTATTATTTTATGCAACATCATGGTTTTTCCCGCAGAATCCATGTAGGTCTTTGTGACACCACCAACTTCCTTGAAAAGTCTATAGGCTAATCTTTTAAAGCTAGTTACCTCAATTCTAGAACCAAGAAATCCAAATCTATTAATCAATTTCTTTTCCGTCTGAAATGTAAGCTGTTCTGGAACAATTACCAATAATATCTTTCCATTGTCTTCTGTGGTTTTATATATTTTTTCTATTTCATCTATAATGTATGTAGTTTTTCCGCTTCCGCTGCTTCCATATATAAATCTAATATCCATATTTTCTTCCCCTTTTCACAAAAAACTTATTATGTTTAGTTTACCACATGAAAGTTGTTTGTAAACATCTTCCTTAGCATTCCAATTAAAAAAAGCGCCACACATATATGCAACGCTTTTAAAAACTTAAAATTTATTTAAATGCTTTATTATTTATAATTGGTGTTACATGCCTATGCAGCATCATATATGCAATGGAAACAACTAACCCTTTTAACAGATTAAACGGAATAATCATCCAATAAATCAAAGCTTTAAAAGTAGTTATATTACCATTAATTTTTGTAGCTGCACCTACAAAAGTTTCTACGGGAGCTCCAAAAAAGGCTGCAAAAGCAGGTATAAAAAAGTAATAATTAAGCACCGCAGCAGCTAAAGACATAATTAATGTACCAAGAGCAAGTCCAATTATAAGAGATTTTGTAGTTTTATACTTTTGATAAATAAAGCTTGCAGTAAAAATATAAAAAAACCCTACGCAAAAATTAGCTAATTCCCCAATAAAACCAGTTGTAGTAACAAAACAGTTTAAAATATTTTTAAACATAAGTATCAATACGCCAGATATTGGCCCCAAAGCTAGTCCACCCAATATAGCTGGAATGTCGCTGACATCTAACTTCAAGAAAAATGGAAATATAGGTATTGAGAACTCTAACTGCATTAATACAAATGCCACTACAGATAATAATGATATTTTAATCATACCATTTGTTGATAAAACTTTTCTTTTACTTAATAATTCCGCCATAATATTTTCCCTCCTGAAAAATGATTCTTTTCAGAGTAGAAGAGTGTGTATGAAAAAAAGCCCTAGCATAAAAATACCAGGGCGACAAGTCACAACACACGTCTCTTCTTCTATCCAGACTATACTGTCGGCTTTGGAGTCACACCAAATCATGCCTTTCGGCTCGCGGGCTATACCGCCGGTGGGGAATTTAACCCCGCCCTGAAGAGTAAATCTTATTTAATTCAAAAACATTATATCATATGCCTGTACACTTTACAATGATTCTTGATATTTTTCTTGTAAACACAGGAAATTATATTTCTTTCCACTTTGGATTTAATGTTGTTCCAGATATTTCGTAGCTTTTATTGACTGGAGTTCCAAAATCTTTTGTGAAAATAGTAGACCAACTTTTTATAAACCAAGCTTCCTCTACTTTAAGATGAATTTCTGTAGCCTCTGCTGGAATGTCTATACTCTTATTAACTCCTAATGTAAAGTCACCACTGTCTTTTGTTATAACTTGCCCATTTAGATTGAATTTCACTGAAAATCTTGCTACATATCCCCCGTTATTTCTTACAAGAATTGAGCCTCCCACATTATTAGCTTCCAACATATTTAAAGTTTGTATAGCTTTTAATTGAAGTTCCTGTTCGTTTTTTTCCATAATTTCTGGCATAGTACCCCTCCTAAATGTTTTTTATATTATAAATATTTTATTAATATTGTACTGTTTTTTTTTGTTTTTGTAAATACTTTTTTCTATAATTCTCTATTATTTTCCACTAATATTTTTTTTACTTTAGTAAACAATATTAGTATCATGAAAAAGGAGGTACTTGTCATGCAAAAAAATGAAAGCATACAATGTAGCGTTCAGCAGTGCCAGCATCATGACTGTTGCTCAGATTACTGTACATTAAGCAGTATCCAAGTAGGAACTCATGAAGAAAACCCTACAAAAGTTGAGTGCACAGATTGTAAATCCTTTGTATTAAAGTAATACTATATTTTAATACAAAAATAGCATATAACAACTTTTATAGGTTGTTATATGCTATTACTTTTTAATCTTTCATAGTAAGAGATATTCTACCTCTCTTTTCATCTATGTCCAGAACTTTTACCTTTACTATATCTCCAACCTTTACCACGTCTAAAGGATGTTTTACAAATTTGTTGGAA
The DNA here is from genome assembly GCF_900142225.1 of Hathewaya proteolytica DSM 3090. Classification (GTDB taxonomy): domain Bacteria; phylum Bacillota; class Clostridia; order Clostridiales; family Clostridiaceae; genus Hathewaya; species Hathewaya proteolytica. The sequence continues at coordinate 5,748 of NZ_FRAD01000010.1, read as the reverse complement.
AGTTGACTGATATGAACTAAACCATCTTGGTGAACACCGATATCTACAAAAGCACCAAAATCTGATACATTTCGCACAGTTCCCATGAGCTCCATACCTGATGCAAGCTGATTTAACTCAAGGATTCCTGTTTTAAAAATTGGTTTTGGTAGTTCTTCTCTTGGGTCTCTTCCCGGCTTTTTCAATTCCTTGATAATATCCTGCAGTGTAAGAGTGCCAAGACCTGTTTTTTCACTAAGCACTTCTATACCAAAAAACTTAACTTTAGAGTCTATGTCCCCCAATCCACCCTTTAATATATCTTCTTTACTATAGCCTAGGATTTCTAATAACTTTCGGGCTCCTTCATAGGATTCTGGATGCACGCTGGTATTGTCCAAAGGCTCTTTTTCATTGGACACACGAAGGAAACCTGCACATTGTTCAAAGGCCTTATCACCAAGACGCTTTACCTTTTTAAGTTGCTTTCTATCTTTGAATTTGCCATTCTCTTCTCTGTATTCCACAATATTTTTGGCAATGGTGTTGTTTATACCAGAAACATAAGAAAGAAGGGATGGAGTAGCTGTATTTAAATCAACACCTACATTATTTACGGAATCCTCTACCACGCCCTTTAAAGATTCCTCTAATTTTTTCTGTGTTACATCATGCTGATATTGCCCTACTCCCAAGGACTTTGGATCAATCTTTACAAGTTCAGCCAAAGGATCTTGAAGTCTTCTTCCTATGGAAATCGCACCTCTCAGTGATACATTTATATCTGGGTATTCCTTAGTAGCAAGAGGTGATGCGGAATAAACAGATGCCCCTGCCTCTGATACTATGACATAAGACAAGTCCCTTTTATCCTTTTCTTTAACTTCTTTTATAAGTTCCCCTATAAGCTCCTCCGACTCTCTACAAGCAGTTCCATTGCCTAGGGAAATTACATCTACATTGTATTTAACCACTAAGTCTCTCAAAATCTTCTTAGCCTTTACCTTGTCATCCTTTGGAAGAGCTGCAAACACAGTTTCAGTACCAAGAACTTTTCCTGTATCGTCAAGCACGGCAATTTTACAGCCAGTTCTAAAGCCTGGATCGTAGCCAAGTACAATTTTACCATTTACAGGTGGTTGCATTAAGAGAGCTTTCAAGTTTTCCTTGAATATACCAATGGCACCCTCCTCACCTTTTTCCGTAAGCTCTGCCCTTATCTCTCTTTCTACAGAAGGATATATTAATCTCTTTAAAGCATCCGCTGCTGCAATAAAAATTTCACTATTACATTTTTCATTGTGAGTAGCCACATTTTTTTCTATGTAATCTAGGATTCTATTTTCATCCCCTTGAATTTTACAACTTAGAACATCTTCCTTTTCCCCGCGGTTTACAGCTAAAATTCTATGTCCAGGCATATTTTTAATAGCTTCGCTGTATTCATAGTACATCTCATAGGGTGTAGCATCTTCTCCTGCTTTAGAAGATTTCTTGCAAGTGAGCTTTCCCTCTTTTTTAAGGAATTCTCTTATCCATTTTCTAAAGTTAGCATTATCAGAGATTGTTTCTGCCATTATATCTCTAGCACCCTGCAAAGCCTCTTGAGTACTCTTTACGCCCTTTTCCTCATTTATATACTTTTCCGCTTCCCCATCTATGTCTGTAACATTTCCTTCAAAGATAAGCTTTGCTAAAGGTTCCAATCCTTTTTCCACTGCTATGGTAGCTCTTGTTCTCTTCTTTTGTTTGTACGGTCTATACAAGTCCTCAATTTCTGTCAAAGTTTCGGATTTCAGTATTTTACTTTTTAATTCCTCTGTTAATTTTCCTTGCTCCTCAATAGAGGAAATAACCGTATTTTTTCTATCTTCAAGATTTCTAAGGTATCTAAGTCTCTCATCAAAATCTCTCAATTTTACATCGTCAAGACCACCGGTAGCTTCCTTTCTATATCTTGCTATAAAAGGTACAGTGGAACCCTCGTCTAGTAATTTTATAACGCTTTCAGCTTGGCTTTGTTTCAAAGAAAGTTCTTTACATAAACATTGAATTATACTATCCATATTACATTGACCCCTTACCTAAAAAATAATTTATAAACATATCTATATCTCCGTCCATTACTCCATTTATATTGCTAGTTTCCACAGAACTTCTATGGTCCTTTACAAGAGTATACGGGTGAAAAACATAAGACCTTATCTGACTTCCCCAACTTATACCCTTTTGGTCTCCCGCCAAATCTTCAATTTTTTCCTTGTGTGCGGTTTCCTTAAGGGATAACAATTTTCCTTTCAGCATATTCATAGCTGTTTCCTTATTGGAATACTGACTTCTTTCATTTTGACACTGCACCACAATACCCGTTGGAATATGGGTAATACGAATGGCAGATTCAGTTTTATTAACATGCTGCCCACCAGCCCCACTGGACCTATAAGTATCGATGCGGAGATCCTGTGTATCTATTTCTATCTTATTCTGCTCTTCTTTAAGCTCTGGAATAACTTCACAGGACGCAAAAGAAGTCTGCCTTTTCCCATTGGCATTGTACGGTGAAATTCTAACTAACCTATGAACACCCATTTCATACTTCAAATATCCATAAGCAAACTCACCTATTATTCTCATGGTAACGCATTTGATTCCCGCTTCATCTGCGGAAATATAGTCTAGGATTTCTATTTTAAATCCCTTCTTATCGCACCATCTTGTATACATCCTCATGAGCATCTCAGTCCAATCCTGGGCATCATTACCTCCCACACCAGTGTGCAAAGTAAGAATAGCATTATTCCTATCGTATTCACCATTTAGGAGAGTTTCAATTCTCATGGTTTCATATATTTTATTAAGTTCTTTATATTCTTTCTTTATTTCATTGTAGGACTCTTCATCCTCGCCCTCAATACTCATCTCCGTAAGCAATTTCAAATCTTCTGCTCTACTGCTTAAACCTTCATAATCATTTATTTTATCTTGAAGATTTTTAGCTTCACTGGTTATCTGGGTAGCCTTTTCAGGATCATCCCAAAAGTTCTTCTCTTGCATTTTATGCTCTAGTTCTGACAAAGTGGATTTCTTATTATCCAAGTCAAAGAGAAAACCCCATTTCCTTTACATTTTCATTTAACTTATCAATCTGTTCTAATATTTCTTCTAGTTTGATTATCAAATTCCCACATCCTTTGCATTTTTAATTTAACATATCTATTATAACACCATTTACAGTGTTTTGGTATTTTTTTACTTCATATTACATATAGTACATCCTCTATTTTATATTATTAATGAAAAAAAATAAAGTCATGAACACTCAGGACTTTATTTTTTATGATTTTAGATGCATTAGTCTACTCATACCTTCTTAATAAAACACCATTATTAATATAAGCATTAGTTTTAAACTCTTTACAGTCTTCAATTTTATTTAAAGATAAATCTAAATATTTTATTCCATCACACATTCCGTATAGCCTATTACCATCATCACTCAAATACATATAGTCTACAAATCCAGGATTTTTAATCTTCTTTTCAGTTTTTTCATTTCGGTCATATATATATACATCTTCGGTATAATCTGCATGTGAAAATTTATAAACTATTTTATCTTTATTAGCTATTAAACCAAAACCTTGAATCATGTCTTTTTTTAATAAATACAATAGCTTATTGTCTTTATAGCTATAAAAGTATATAGGGATATTTAATGGATTTTTCGCTGCTTCCTCTGGTGTATAGTTTTTATTATTCCATTCTTCAGTTAACTTATCTCTTTCATTTTCATCATATGCTTGGATTATATACTCATCATTACTTGGATTATACTTCATTAACCACGTACTAATTTGATTTGTTTTATTGCCTTCAAACTCTACAGTTTCTAACTGCTGTGTATCTTTTCTGTATCTATACAACCCAAGATTTCTTGATGAAGATTTTATTGCTACGAGCAGTACATCATCCTTCCTTGGAAATATATAGTTAATAGCAAAGAGTTCATTTGTTAGCTGTTTTTTCTCCTTTGTCCTATTATCATAGACAAAAAGCTGGTCGCCACCTCGAAATTTATCCTTATCAGAATAATAGATACATTCGGATGTTGCATCATATACACTTAAGGCATATTGAGAAGTTCTTTTCATCTTATCACTTTTAGTTATAGTGTTAGTTTTAAAATCATAAACATTATTACTAACATATAGATCCTCATTATTTCCTTCGGTAGTGGTCATTGATAAATACCATTCTTCTTTAAAATCATTCACTTTATTATTTTCATTATTGTTGTTAGAATCATTCTTGGTTGTGCAAGCTGTAATGGATAATAAAATCAAGCAACCTATTATTAAACTTATTTTCTTTATCATACTCTCTCTCCTAATACAGTGGTCTACCATCAACGCCTACATTATTATGGCTTATGGTCACACTATTTGGCAAACTAAAATATTGCTCGTATGTATATCCCCAATATTCAACCCTGTTCTTCCAAATATCTATTACCGCATCTGGCATACCGCCCGCATCTTTTGCAACTTTTTTGTTTCTACATATTTTTTATTTAGATATGATTTAATTTATTCGTAATCATCCTTAAGAAGAAATTTTCTGATGTTCATGTGTTTTATGCCGTTTCTACTTTTGTCGATTTCATCCATGGTTACCACATACTTAGGATAATTGTCGGGAATACTCTCCAAAGCTCTGAATTCCCGTTCCATTGTACTCTCCTCTGCCAAAAGATAGGCTATTTGTACATAAAACCTATTAGCACCTTTGTGAGCAACAAAATCCACTTCTAAATTATTATTCTTTCCAACAGTTACGTCATATCCTCTTCTCTTCAATTCTATAAATACTATATTTTCTAAAATTTGACCTATATCTCTTTGATTATTTCCGTACACAGCTTCCCTTAATCCATGATCCGTGATAAACACTTTTTCTTGAAATTGCAATATATTTTTACCAATTAAATCTTCCCTAGATGCCACATGAAAAATGCAGATTTCTCTGCGTCACATCTTTTAGAATAATAGAGTCAAACACATCGTTTAAGTACTGAATAGCTGATTCATCAGTGACTGTATTTTCATAAATAAATGGCATACCACCATACACAATGTAATGCAAAATGCTTCTGATTCATTTATATCCTTATGCTGTTCTTTTAAAATATCCAATAATTCACCATAGGAAAATGGATAAACGTGAATCTCCACGTAACGTCCTGCAAGATATGTGGCAAGTTCACCCGACAATAGTTTAGCATTGGATCCTGTTACATATATGTCCACATTGAAATCAAATTGATATAAAATCCTCTGGAGATTTTCCTAAATTAATTAACTCCTTCTGAATCAACTTTAACATTACAAATTTTCCACATCTACGTATACCGGTCATTACTTTCACAATATCCTTGTCCGTGAACTTACCCCACCCACAAGGGGATGGGGCTTCCTGCTTCTTCGACCTCGCAATCTACTATCTCCACAGGCTTGATTCCGATAGTTCTTACCGTATTTATTACAGGATTACGCCACCTCTATTTTTAGTTCTTTTAATCCTTGCTTTAGAATATTCTTACTTGCATTAGCATCTCTATCATGTATGCTATGGCATTTAGGACATACCCATTTCCTTATATTTAAGTCCTTAACTTCTGCATTTTGGTAGCCACATACTGAACACAATTGGCTTGAAGGGTAGAAGGTATCTATTTTGTGTACAGTTCTACCATACCATTCAGCCTTGTAT
>NZ_FRAD01000022.1 GCF_900142225.1 Hathewaya proteolytica DSM 3090 | reverse complement strand
GATAGAGATGCTAATGCAAGTAAGAATATTCTAAAGCAAGGATTAAAAGAACTAAAAATAGAGGTGGCGTAATCCTGTAATAAATACGGTAGGAACTATCGGAATCAAGCCTGTGGAGATAGTAGATTGCGAGGTCGAAGAAGCAGGAAGCCCCATCCCCTTGTGGATGGGGTAAGTTCACTATTAATATTTAAGGAGATTGCTCATGAATAAAAAAATCATTGTCATAGGTTCACCGGGTAGTGGAAAAAGCTATTTTTCAAAAAAATTAGCTAAGCTACTAAACATTCCAGTATATCATATGGACAATATCTATTGGAGGGAGGACAAGACCCATATTTCCAGAGAGGAATTGGTACATTCTATTGATGATATTATGAATAAAGAACAGTGGATTATCGATGGAAATTATTTTTCCACTATGGAGCAACGCCTTAAGGGCGCTGAAACTATTGTCTATTTGGATTTTGATACAGAACAGTGCGTTGAAGGAATAAAGAGCAGAATACGCATAAAACGCGACGATATGCCATGGATTGAAGAGGAGGTTGATGAAGAGTTTCTTGATTTTGTTACTGGATTTAGAGAAAAAATTGGACCACAGATTACTAATCTTCTAGAGCAGTATAAGGATAAGGAGATAATTCGTTTTTCATCTCGTGAAGAAGAGGAAAGACTTTTAAGTGAGTATTTTTAATAATTAGTAAATAAATAGATTACCATGCGTATAAATGTTATAATGTAAATCAATAGAGGGGACATGCTACTTTAGAAAAAACAAACACATTATAGTGAAATTGGGGGGTTGAAAATTGAAATTATCATCTTTTTTATACTTTGCCAGGTTTGGCATAAAGACGTTTTTATTTAAGAAGAAAGATCCTATTCTAGGCACAGTGATTTTGACGGATAAATGCAACTTGAGCTGTAAGCACTGTTCAGTGAATAATATAACTGCCGTAATTCATCCCTATGAGCAAATTAAATCTGAAATGAAGCAACTTTACAATATGGGTGTGAGAATTTTGTTCTTCTGTGGTGGAGAAACATTTATGTGGCAGTATGGTGGAAAGACCTTAAGGGATCTAGTGATAGAAGCTAAAAAAATGGGATTTTTCATTGTGAATACTGTTACTAATGGTACATTTCCGCTGGATTTACCAGAAGCTGATTTGATTCTTCTAAGCCTTGACGGGAATAGAGAAAAGCATAACGAAATTCGAGGGGATACCTACGATAAAATTATGGAAAACATAGAAAATGCCACAAGCAATAACATCTGTTTTTATATGGCTATTAATCAAATAAATAAGGATACTATTGAAGATGTGTGTGAAGTGGCAAAGAAGACGAAGAATGTACGTGCAGTGTCTTTTAACTTTCATACGCCATACCCTAATACCAAGAGTCTTGCATTGTCAAGGGAGGAAAAACAACAGTGCTGTAATGTTATTTCTGAAATGATGGACAATGGTGTCCCTGTGTTTAATTTGAAAAGTGCTTTTCCATATCTCATAGATAATAAATTTCCTACACCTTGTCATCAATGTGTTGTCATAGAGAATGGAAAAATTAGCACTTGTGGACGTTGTATAGATATACCAGGACTTTGTGAACAATGTGGATATTTTTTTGTGGCGGAATACACTCTTTTGTTTGCTGGCAATGTAAAAATAGTAGGGGAAATGCTTAAAACATATCTAAAATATATTTAAACATATATAGGGGGGATCATATGGGGTGTATAACTACTCTTACAAGAATGTGGCTTACTAGGTCATTTAAACCTTTTCAATTTAAGGATGAATACGATAATCAACTGCCTTTTAAGGACTGTGAAAAGCTTGGGCTTTATGTTCATATTCCATTCTGCAAACAAATATGCCAGTTTTGTCCGTACTGCAAAGAGCTTTATTCAAAAGAGAAGTGTGATAAATACGTGGACTATCTTATAAGAGAGATACATAAAGTTGGTTCTCAAAACATGGAGAAAAAGCAGGTGACAAGCCTTTATTTTGGTGGTGGTACTCCAGCACTTGTCTCCCATAGAATGTGTGAAATTATTGAAGCTATTGAGGATCATTTTGTAATAAATGAAGGCATAGGTGTAGAATTGCATCCACAAAATGTAGATGAGGAAACTTTAGTGTATTTGAAAAATGCTGGGGTTACTAAGATTAGTATAGGAATACAATCTTTTAGTTCTAAATTTCTATGTGTTTTAGGTAGAAATAATTTTGATATTAATAAAATATCAGAGACGTTAAAAAAGGTGGAATTTGATACGGTTTCCATGGATTTTATATTTGCCCTTCCAAAGCAAAATATAGATGACTTGAAAGATGACATTGATACTGCCTTTTTAAGTGGTGCCAATCACATTGCCATTTATCCTTTCATTGATTTTACATTTAATAAAAGTACTTTTAAACCCATGGGGAAAAAGGAAAAAAGAAAATTGCTTGATGATATAACAATATATTGTGAGTCCAAAGGTTATATTAGAGATTCCATTTGGACTTTTTCAAAGGATAAAAATGCAAAATACTCTTCTATGACTCGGGATAACTTTTTAGGCTTTGGCTGTTCTGCCACTACGCTTTTAAATGATCAGTTTAAAGTTAATACTTTTTCTATAGAAGAATATGAAAAAAGAATAGATGGAGATGAGCTTCCAACTTCTCTTACAATACGATTTACGAAAAGACAAAGAATGATATACTATCTATTTTGGACGGCATATAGCACTAAAGTAGATTCTAAGGATTTTCAAACATTCTTTGGTGTACCATTAAAGAAGATGTATGGTTTTGAATTTTGGCTGGCAAAAACTTTAGGATTTTTCACAGAAGAAGATGGTACATTTTATATGACACTTAAAGGTGCATTTTATTATCATTATTATGAGAATTACTATACTCTTTCATATATTGATAAGATGTGGGGGATCCTGCGAAAAGAAGCTTTCCCAGAGAAAATTGAATTTTAATTTAAAAATGTGGAGCTTGATTACTGTAGTGTGTATGATTTAAATGCAAATGGAAAGTGGAATATGCATGGACATAGGAAATAAATAGTTTATATAAGTAGCTTGTTGGCATTGACTATGTTAAATGGTATAGTATATTGTAATAAACTACTGAGTAAACTAATGACTAAATATAGGAGGTCACCATGGTGGATTTTAATTTTGTTAATATATGCATACTTGTTATTACATTTTTTGTATTTTCCGTCCTTGGATGGCTTATGGAAGTAATGTTGAAGTATATTCAATTCCACAGATTCATTAATAGAGGCTTCTTCATTGGACCATACTGCCCTATATATGGCTGTGGAGTTGTAGTTATATCCGTGGTTGTTGGAGGTATTTTTGGAAAACATGGGACTTATGGCGATATTTTTTTAGCTGGAGTTGTAATTTGTGGCGCGCTAGAGTACTTTGTTAGCTGGTACATGGAGAAAGCCTTCCATGCGAGATGGTGGGATTACAGCGGAAAACCAATGAATTTAAATGGTCGAATATGGATTGGCAATCTTGTGTTGTTTGGACTAGCCTCCGTGATAATTGTTAAGTGGGTTGACCCCATAATGATGGAAATTGTAAGTGGTTGGCCAACGGTATTCATTAAAATTATGACTATGGTAATTATAGTTATTTTTATACTGGATTATGTGGCTTCCCATGTTTTAATGAACATGGTGAAAATGGAGATAGACAAGAGTGACGAAGACAACACAGAAGAAATTAGTAAAAAAATACATGATTTGCTTAAGCAAAGAACTAAGTTAACTCGCCGTATACATGAGGCTTATCCTAATTTACAAGCGAGACCATTATGGCTTACAAACCAGCTAAAGAAAAGTCAAGCTGAGTTTAGGCGAATAAAGAAGGCCACAGAAGAGGAAATTAAGAAAGCACTTAAATCTAATGATAAAGATAGAGAAAAACGTGTGGCTGCAGCAAAGCTAAGACAAAAGGAAGCAAAGTTGAAACTTGAGAAAATAAGGAGACGCTTTATATATAGGAAAGATGATATTTAGCGGTTCCAGGAATTAAATATATGAAAAGTGTCCAGAGGTGGAAGAAGCAAAAGAATATTTTAAGTAAATAATTTCTTGACAAATACCCCCATAAGGTATATTATCTAATTAAGATAATACCCTATGGGGGTATTGTGACGCGTGGAGGAAAGTAAATGAAAAATAAGAACGAAGTAAAAGATGAAAAGTGTTGTTGTGTGAGGCATAAAGCGATTCCTAGAAGTGAAAAGACACAGAAACAACTACAGACTAGATTAAACAGGATGATTGGTCAGATGAACGGTATAAAAAAGATGCTTGATGAAAATCGTTATTGTGGTGATATTTTAACACAAATCGCAGCGGTGGAAAGTGCACTGCAGAGCCTTGGGTATATAGTTTTGCAGGAGCATATGGAAACTTGTGTTGTGGAAGAAATACAAAAAGGAAACACACAGATTTTGGACGAAGCAATAGGATTAATGAAGAAGTTAAAGTAGAAAGTTAAAACCAATAAAAATTTAAAAAAAAAGTATGGGGAGAAGAAAAGGATGAAAATTGAGAAATTTAGTATTAGCGGTATGACTTGCGCGTCTTGCCAAGCCAACATTACACGAAATATTGAAAAACTGAGGGGGGTAGAAAAGGTCAGCGTAAATCTTTTAGCAAATCAAATGAGTGTAGAATATGATGAGGATTTGATTGAAAGTGAAGATATTGAAAAAGCTGTTACTAATATAGGGTATGGGGCGTGCTCTATGGAAAACAACACTTCAGAAGAACATGGGTTCCGAGGTGAGTGGAACAAGAGAAAGATACAAGCTGAAGAGGAACAAAGTTATATGAAGAAACGTTTGTTGTATTCTGTAGTATTGCTTATTCCCCTTATGTATATTGCTATGGGACACATGGTTTCCTTGTCAGTACCTAAAATCCTCTCTGGTGTGGAAAATGATCTGTTTTATGCTGTAGTTCAGATGTTCATATCAGCAGCGGTTTTGATTATAAATTGGCATTTTTATTCCTCTGGATTTAAGGCTATTACAAAAGGTGTACCCAATATGGATACATTAGTTGCCATAGGTTCAGGCGCATCTATGTTATATGGTGTTTTTGCAGTGGGACGTATGTTTTACGGTGTAAATACTGGAGATATAGCTTTAGTCCATCATTATTCGCACATCCTTTATTTTGAATCTAGTGCTATGATTTTAACTCTGGTAACACTGGGAAAATACTTGGAGGCTCGTTCGAAGTCAAAGACCTCAGATGCACTGGGAAAGCTTATGGATCTGGCACCTAAAACTACTACGGTTGTAAGGGATGGGCAGGAAGAAATTATTCCTTCTGAGCAAGTTGTGGCAGGTGATATTGTCATCATAAAACCGGGTGAAAGTATACCCGTAGATGGTATAGTTATTGAAGGTATGGGATACGTAGATCAGTCTGCAATTACAGGTGAGAGTATACCTATAGAGAAAAATGTGGGAGATGAAATCATCTCCGCCACTATAAATAAAAATGGTTCTTTTCGTTTTAAAGCTTCAAAGGTGGGAGATGACACCACACTAGCGCAAATTATACGTCTCGTGGACGAAGCAGGAAACTCAAAGGCTCCTATTGCAAGACTTGCCGATAAGGTCAGTGGCATTTTTGTACCTGTAGTTCTTATTATCGCATTAATTACAGGCATTGGATGGGTTGTGGCGGGATATGGTTTTGAGTTTGCACTGAATTGTGCTGTATCCGTTCTTGTGATTTCTTGTCCATGTGCATTGGGTCTGGCAACCCCTGTGGCTATCATGGTTGGTACAGGGAAAGCCGCTGAATATGGAATCCTTGTAAAATCAGCAGAAAGCCTTGAAAAGCTTCAATCCATAGACACCGTTGTACTAGATAAGACAGGTACCATTACTTCAGGTCATCCATCTGTTACGGATATTATAGTAGTAAAAGAAGGCATGTCTCAGGAGGAATTCCTTTCACAGGCCGCTAGCTTAGAGGCTGGAAGTGCTCATCCACTGGCAGAGGCTGTCATAGAAAAAGCCAAGGCTGAAAATATTATTATAGAAGCTGTAGAGAAATTCCAAATTATTGATGGAAGAGGTGTAAAAGCTGAAGTTAATGGTGAAAAATGCTTTGCCGGTAACGCAAAACTTATGTATGATGAAGGGATTATGGACAAAGAAAGCTCTGTTGCAGGCGAGGTAGAAAAACTATCTGCTCAGGGAAAAACACCATTGATTTTTGCTAGTCATGGTGCAGTTACAGGAATAATCGCAGTGGCTGATACTATTCGTGAAACTAGTAGAGAGGCTCTCTCTGTATTGAAGGCTATGGGTATGCACATAATTATGTTAACTGGAGACAATCATTTAACTGCGGAAGCCATAAGAAAAGAGCTGGATATAGAAGAGGCCATTTCTGATGTGCTTCCAGCTGATAAAGAAGCTTGCATACGTTCTCTCCAAGAAAAAGGTTATAAAGTAGCCATGGTAGGCGATGGTATAAATGATGCTCCAGCCCTTATGAGAGCAGATATAGGTATAGCCATAGGTGCAGGCACAGATGTTGCCATAGATTCGGCGGATGTGGTATTGATGAAGGACTCCCTTATGGATGTAGCAACAGCGGTGAAGCTTAGCAAGTCTGTGGTAAAGAACATAAGAATGAATCTTTTCTGGGCTTTCTTCTACAATATTCTGGGCATTCCAGTGGCAGCAGGTATTTTGTATCCGGCCTTTGGACTTTTACTTAGTCCTATGATTGGATCGGCTGCCATGAGCCTTAGTTCCATATGTGTAGTTACAAATGCCTTAAGATTGAGATTCTTTAAGGCTGAGAGTAAGGTAGATACCTTACAATTGGAAAAAGAGAATGCAAGTGATAAAAGGGAAAGCAATAATGAAAATAAAGAGTTAAAAGACAATAAGGAAGACAAAGATAACATGGTAATTTATGATGCCGAAAGTATATCTGAATTAAATGAAAGTGAGGATGTTGTGATGAAAAAAGTACTTGTAGTTGATGGAATGATGTGTGCGCATTGCCAAAGTCACGTTGAGAAAGCATTAAGTGCTGTAGATGGAGTAAGTGAGGTTGTGGTAAACCTTGAAAGCAAGGAAGCTATTGTTCAGCTTACAAGGGACGTGTCAGGCAATGATCTTAAAAATGCAGTAACAGAAGCAGGATATACTGTGTTGAGCTGTGAAGAAGTATAGAAATTAATATTGAAATAGAACTAAGATAAAAAAGATGCTTGGGGCGTTTTCCTAAGCATCTTTTTTGTGAAAGTTATCATAGTTGCAACCATCAGTTGCTATAATGCAAAGTCTCATATGCTTGTCAGCAACTTTCAAAAATGATACATTATTAATAAATAACTAATGTGGGGGAATAATATTATGGAACAAGAATATGATTGTGGTTTTACAAGGGAAAATCATTGGTTTAGGTATAGGGCAGCAGCTATTATTATAGAAAATGGCTGCGTTTTATTTGCGAAGAATGATATGAATGACTATTATTATACTGTAGGCGGAGGAGTGCATATAGGTGAAAGCTCCGAAGAGGCTGTGAAGCGAGAAGTCTTTGAAGAGACGGGCATTAATTATGAAGTTGATAGACTAGCTTTTATCAATGAAGCTTTTTTTGAGGATCAGGGCACTCTATGTCATGCTTTGGAATTTTATTATTTAATGAAACCAAGAGGAACACAGGAACTTCACAGTGATAGTTATTCTCAAGGCGTTAAGGAAAATATGCATTGGTTGCCTATAGAAAAACTTTCGGAATATAAAGCTTTTCCTGAGTTTTTTAGAAATAAACTATTTAATATACCAGAGAATATACAACACATAATTTCAGACGAAATAATTAATAAAAAATAATTTCTTCTTCTGTAACAAAAAGCAGTTTTAAAACATTAATAAGTAGAAACAACAATGAAAGGAGAGGGCGATATGCAAGAAATGGACAAGGTATACCGTGAATATTCTAACACTGTGTATGGTTTTCTTCTTTCATTGACTCATGATAACTTAATATCAGAGTAGCTCACCCAAGAGACTTTTTACCAAGCTATAAAGTGTATAGAAAAGTTTGATGGAAGTTGTAAAATTTCAACGTGGCTGTGTGCTATTGCAAAGAATCAGTGGAAAGCATACATAAGGAAACATAAAGTAGAAGATGAAATGGATGGGATAGAAGTAACATCTCCATCGGCAGAAAGTGAAGGCATATCAAATCTAAGTAGAATAGAGATTATAAAACAGCTACATGAAATTAAGGAACCAATGAGGGAAATCATGTACCTTCGCATGTTTGGAAATCTGTCTTTCAAGGAAATTGGAGATATCTTGGGCAAAACAGAAAATTGGGCCAGAGTTAATTACTATCGTGGCAAAGAGAAACTGCTTAAGGAGATGAAAAATAATGAGTGATGAAATCAAGTGCCAAATTGTAAGAGATTTATTGCCCTTATATGTGGATGGACTTACTAGTGATGTTACTAAGGAAGCTGTAGAAAATCATATAATTCATTGTGAACAATGTAAAGAAAGCTTAGAATTCATGATGGCAAATGAAAATGAAAATAAATATGAAGCAAAGGAAGTGGATTATCTAAAGAAGATAAAAAAGAGGAATTCACGTAAGATGTTCATAGGCATTTTTAGTGCTGTGATTTTAATTACATGTATTTTTGTATGGCGAGTGTTCATACATGGATTCATTGCAAATGCATCTGGTATAGATTATAAGGTTCTTATAAATGGGAAAAATCTTGTGTTAAATGGCAGTCTTTTAAATAGTGGAGAGGGATATTCTCATATTAAAATGACTAAAAACCAAGGTGTTATTAACTTAAAGGTATATACAGCACCCATAAATATTTTTAGGAAAAGTGGTGATTTTAAAGAAACCTTTGAATTAAGTGAGGATATAAAAACAGTTTATCTAGGAGACGTTATTATATATGATAATGGAGAGATAATACCAAAGAGGGTTGCGGAAGTCTTCAATGCTAAGACTCCTTATATTGGAGATATCTCAAAGGCTTTAGGGGTTACTCAAGCACTGGGCGTCAATAGATCTTTAGGGAATTTTACTAGCGAACTTCAAACTTTTGAAGAACCATACAAATGGCAGTTAAATTTCACCGAAAATACCTTTGAAGATATGAAACAATTGGAAAATGAAATTTTTGCATATTCCTGTATAATGCTTGCCACCATTGATAATTTAGGTGAGGTATCTTGGAATTGCAATATAGCAGGCGAGTATAAGATTTCTACTGTGACTGCTGAGTTTGCCTCTAATTTTGCTGGGAAGGACATAAAGAAATGCGCTACTAGTGCAAATGAGCTAAAAAAACTTATGGTAAAATTAGGCCTGTATAGATAATTAAAAATTAACTTTAAGGGAGAACAATATGAATATTTATCTTGTAAGACATGGGAAAGATGATGAAACCGTTCGAGGTGGGTGGAGTAAGGCGTCATTAACTGAAGAGGGCGTCATGCAAGTTAAAAAACTAGCTGAATATATAAGTTCACATAATAAAGAATTGAATATTAAAAAAATATATTCTAGTGATTTAGAACGTGCAAGTGAGACAGCAGGATTTATAGCGGCTGCATTAAATTTATCTGTAGAAAAAGCTCCACAGTTTAGGGAAAATAACAACGGGGAACTAGCTGGTATAAAGAATGATATTGCCAAAGACAAATATCCTGGATTATATTGGAACACCCTTTTATGGGAACAATGTTATCCAGGGGGTGAAAGTCCAAAGTTATTTTTTCATAGGATAAGCAATGCATGGACAGAATTTACCGCTAAAAGTATAAAAGATAATGAAAATGTCATGCTTGTAACTCACGGCGGTGTACTGGAAATAATATTTTCTATTATCAATAACATACCTTATTCCAATAAAGAGAAAATATATTCATTCCATAATGCTTGTCTTATAAAACTAGAATATAATGAAGGTAAATGGAGCAGTGAGGAAATATATTAACTTTCATGCGATGTCATAAGGTGCCATTGTAAATAAAAGTATAACTAAATTTAATTATGAAGATTGATTGAAAAGGCTTCAGCCATTGTCATATGGTTGAGCCTTTTAATTATATAGCCTAATAGACAAGGTTATTGAATTAACAAGTCAGCTATACTACAATATTACTTGATAGCTAGAAAACACATTGATAATAAAGGGGATGATGTACATGTTTTATCATGCTTCACAGGTGAGGGGGATAGAAAACCTTGTGCCTCATATATCGAATCATGGCAAGTCCTTGGTGTACCTTTCAACAAAAAAAGAAAAAAAGAAATCTACAAAGGTTGGGTAAAATATCTACAAGGTAATTATATAGAATATGAGGAGATGAATGCTTATGGCAGAAAAGCTTACCCATGAATTTAAACCAGTTTATAATAGGGAATCGAGAATATTAATTTTGGGCACATTTCCATCGGTGAAATCAAGACAGTGTAACTTTTATTATGGTCATCCACAAAATAGATTTTGGAAAGTGTTAGCTACAATTTTTGGGGAAGGTGTACCGAAAACTGTGGAGGATAAAAAAGACTTTCTTTTAAAAAATAAGGTGGCCATATGGGACGTCATACAAAGTTGCACCATAGAGGGTTCCTCTGATAGTTCCATTAGGGATGTGGTTCCCAGTGATATTACAGAAATCCTTAAAAATGCAGATATAAAATGTATATATGGCAATGGTGCGAAAGCCTGTGAGCTTTACAAAAAGTATATTTTCCCTACAACAAATAGAGAAATAGTAAAGTTGCCTTCAACGAGTCCAGCTAATGCAGTTTGCAATATGGAAAAGTTGGTGAAGCAGTGGAGCGCGATAAAACTATAGGTATAATACAAATGAAAGGGGATTTATGTAAATGCATGAAAAAATGGCAAAGTCTATTTTATCGCCCCAAAATGGCATGAATATTTACAGAGGATGTACTCATGGCTGCATATACTGCGATGCCAGAAGCACGTGTTACCAGATGCAACATAAGTTTGAAGATATTGAAGTGAAAATTAATGCTCCTGAACTTTTAGAGCAGGCTCTTAGAAGTAAGAGAAAAAAGTGCATTATAGGCACTGGAGCCATGAGTGATCCTTATGTTCATGCAGAAAGAGAATTAAAACTTACAAGAAGATGTCTAGAAATCATAGAATATTACGGGTTCGGACTTAGCATACAAACTAAATCTGATATGATTTTAAGAGATCTTGACCTTCTTAAGAAAATAAATAAGAAAGCAAAATGTACTGTGCAGATGACTATGACCACTTGTGATGAAAAACTTTGTGGCATCATAGAGCCTAATGTTTGTACAACCAAGAGGCGAGCAGAAGTATTGAACATCATGGGTGATGAGGGAATCCCTACTATATGTTGGATGACTCCAACACTGCCTTTTATTAATGATACCGAAGAAAATATCTTAGGTATTCTTGATTATTGCATAAAAGCTAAGGTGTATGGACTATTGTTTTTTGACATTGGAGTTACTTTGAGAGATGGAGACCGACAATTTTTCTACAGTAAACTAGATAAGCATTTCCCAGGGCTGAAGGAAAAGTATATAAGAACATACGGTAACAACTACATTGTTCCATCACCAAAAAATAAAGAATTATCCCAGCTAGTGAAAGAGCAGTGCACAAATCATGGTATAATTTACGATGTAAACGAACTCTTTCAATATATGAGAACTTATGAGGAAAAAGAAGTTGCGCACCAACTTAGCATTTTTGAGTTGTAGTATCATAGGACAAATGAATGTGCTAGAGTGGCTGTTACAATACTAAAGATAAAGGAATATATTATTAATGGCAAAATATACAGAAAAAGAAAAGAGATATTACATGTTTCACAAACCTATGGGATGCGTTACTGCTAGAATTGATAAAGATCATAAAACAGTGTTTGATTATTTCAATGAAGAGGATGCAAAGGGACTTTTTCATGTGGGGCGTTTAGATAAGGACACAGAGGGGCTTTTGTTCATCACCAATGATGGAGAATTTGAACACAAACTAATGTATCCGGAAAATCATGTTTGCAAAACATACTTTTTTTGGGCCATAGGATCATTGGAGACAGAAGATATAAAAAAATTGGAGTGCGGTGTGAGTATTGTAAATGGTACTAAAACCACAAAACCTGCTAGGGTAGAAATACTGCACCATGATTCTTATGAGGCGTTGAAGGATAGTATTGATGATCAATGTGGAAGAAATCTTAATTATAATAATCAATATGTTACAGCTGGGTATCTTACAATTTCAGAAGGGTGCAAGCATCAAGTGAAACGAATGCTAAAAGCTGTTGGCTGCTATGTGGTTTACCTTAAGAGAATATCCATTGGTAGTGTGAAATTAGATGAAAGATTGAGAAAGGGAGCTTACAGGCCTTTGTCCCAAGATGAGGTAAGTAGGTTGATAGATGGAGAATAATACCTATTGACAAGTTTATTAAAAAAGTATAAAATGAACATTGTTCAGATAGAATATATAAGTTAACTTAGGTAAGTGTGGTGGAGAAAGTTATGAATAAAACTGATATATCCAATGAAAAGATTATAGAGGTGTCCATAGATATGTTAAAGGGAAGCGAAGTACCGGATCTTAATATGAGACATGTGGCAAAAAAATGTAATATATCTGTGGGAACTATTTATAATTATTTTCCCACCAAATCAGAGCTTATGATAGCTGTAATTCAAGAGGTTTGGAGCAGAGTTTTTCATGGTGATATGTTAAAACCAGAAGTAAATGAGCCTTTTACGCAATACATTTCAAGTATGTATAAGCGTGCTTTTGTATCTCAAAAAGAGTATCGAAATTTCTTCGTAATGCATAGAAATATCATGGATTCTCATTCAAAAAATCACGGACGAATTGTCATGGAAAAGTATATAGGCCATATAAAGCAAGCTTTGACTGAAAAATTGCGCAGTGATGAAAATATTAGCAAAGAAATATGGACAAAGGAATTTAGCCACGAAAAATTAGTTGATTTTATCTTTGAAAATATGGTTTCTATGTTGTCAAAAGGCCAAGATAACTGCGAGTTTTTAATAATGGTATTAAATAAAATATTATATACAAAATAATTCCGCTGGGTAGCGGATTATTATTTAAAGCAAAATGAACAATGTTCATAAACAAAAAAGGAGAGATAATTATGCAAGCTATTATGGAAACATTATTTGATGTAGTGTATTTGCTAACTGTTATAACAGTTGGTATAAAAATGATTAAAGGTAGTAAGGGCAATAAACAATACCTGTTATTTGGAGTCATGGCTGTGACTTTGGGAGCAGGGGATGCCTTTCATTTAGTGCCTAGGGCCGTGGCATTGTGCACTACAGGTCTTGAAAATTACACTGTAGCTTTGGGTATTGGAAAACTGATAACTTCTATAACCATGACAGTTTTTTATGTTATTTTATATTATGTATGGCGTTTAAGATACAAAATCAAGGGTAAAAACTATCTTACAATAAGCATGTATATTTTAGCGGCTATAAGAGTTATATTGTGTCTTTTCCCACAAAATATGTGGACAAGTATTGATGCACCCCTTTCATGGGGAATTTATAGAAACATTCCTTTTGCTATTATGGGGCTCATAGTCATAGTTTTATTTTTTGGTGAAGCTAGAAAAAACAATGATAAAGAGTACAGTTTAATGTGGTTAACTATAGTGTTGAGTTTTGGATTCTATATTCCAGTGGTACTTTGGGCAGACACTATGCCACTAATAGGTATGCTTATGATTCCGAAGACTTGTGCATATGTATGGACCATATTAATCGGATATTTCGATATGAAGAAAAATCATGACAAATTAATTTAGTTGTGATACACTTGTGCTGATGAGTAAAATAGACAAGATTCAAGAAAGGGTGAATATAGTATGCAATTATTTACTGGATTATTGATTCCGTTTTTAGGTACTGTTTTAGGATCAGCCATGGTATTTTTTATGAAGGATAAGATGAATAAGCAGTTAGAGAAAATACTTCTCGGTTTTGCAGCGGGGGTAATGATAGCGGCATCGGTTTGGTCTTTGCTTATACCGTCTATAGAGATGGCACAGGAACAAGGTAAAATTGGCTGGATTCCAGCTTCGGTGGGCTTTTTACTTGGTGTGGCTTTTTTGCTTATACTTGATACAATAATTCCTCACTTGCATATGGATAGTGAAAAACCCGAGGGGATAAAAGCAAATCTAAAGAAAAAGACTATGCTTGTACTAGCGGTTACACTTCACAATATACCTGAAGGTATGGCTGTAGGAGTTACTTTTGCAGGAGCTTTAATGGGAAATATGGGTATAACCATGACAGGTGCCTTTGCACTTGCTATAGGGATAGCAATTCAAAACTTTCCTGAAGGCGCTATTATATCTATGCCTCTAAAAAGTGAGGGTATGACTAGATTAAAAGCTTTTTCTTACGGAGCCATGTCTGGTATAGTCGAACCCATAGGTGCTATTATAACTATACTTTTAACTAATTTGGTGGTGCCAATTCTGCCTTACTTCCTATCATTTGCGGCGGGTGCCATGATATACGTTGTGGTAGAAGAATTAATTCCTGAAGCACAGGTGGGTGAACATTCAAATTTAGGTACAATTGGTGTTGCCATTGGTTTTGTTATTATGATGGTGTTGGATGTAGCATTAGGATAATTAAAAATCGTCTTTTAGACGATTTTTTTTCTTGATTTTTTTATTGTAATGATGTATGCTTTAATTGTGGTTAGTTATCACTAACTCAATAGAAATGAATATAATAAATAATAATATAAATTAAGAAGAAATTAATGCGTTAGAATAGTTATATAGAACTAACTGTAAGAGAGGAAATAAGCATGAGCAATGAAGTGTTACAAGTAGTAAAAAATGTAGATATGAAAAGCTTAGAAATTCAGATGGCTCTTCAATGTGCACCATTACTTTCGGGACTTAAAATGTCTAATTTGCTGAAAATTAGTAAGGATAGAGCCAGGGGTATTGAAAGTGTATTGGCCCAAACTTGTATTTGCTATTTTAAACTTTACGAATCTAGAGAAAAAGTATTTTTTCTTTTATACAAGGAAAGGCAACTCCAGGAATATATTTCCGGGGGAAAGGTTGTAAAGCTTTTAAGGACCATGGGGTATGAAGATTTTAAGCTTAAAAGTGTTTTAAATGTATTTAGAAATAGGTATAGGATTTATATGAATAATGAGGGCGATTTCCCCCATGAGATGGGTATTTTGTTTGGGTATCCTGTGGAAGATGTAACTGGTTTTATTGATAATAAGGGAAAAAATTTTTTGCATTGTGGATATTGGAAAGTTTATGACAATGTTGAAGAAAAAATAGAATTGTTTCAAAGGTTTCAACGAGCTGAGGATAGTGTAGTGAAACTTATGGTATATGGTTTAAAAATCAATCAAATTACGGAATTATTTAAATATAATAATAAACTGCTAAATTTAGCAGTATAGGAGGAGAGAGAAATGGAAAAAATCAATGTGGTATACTGGTCACAGTCAGGAAACACAGAAGAGATGGCTGAGGCCATAGTAAGAGGAATCACAGAAGCCGGGGGAGAAGGTGAAGCCATCCAGGTAAGCAATGCTTCTCTAGAGCAACTTAAAAGCTCAAAGGTATTTGCCTTGGGTTGTCCTGCTATGGGTGCAGAGGTATTAGAAGAGTGTGAGATGGAGCCATTTGTAAGTCAGGTAGAAGGTTTTGCTAAAGAAAAAAACATAGCATTGTTCGGATCCTATGGCTGGGGTGATGGAGAATGGATGCGCAACTGGGTACAGCGTATGAATGATGTTGGGGCAAATGTAGTGAACCCAGAAGGCTTGATTTGCAATGAAGCTCCAGATAATGAGGCCATTAAGCAGTGTGAAGATCTAGGAAAACAGTTAGTTGAAATATTAAAATCTTAGTAAAAAATTATTTTACAATATAAACTTAGAGTATTGACATTAATAAAAAATGGTGATATTATTAATTAAAATTTAAATATGGTGAATTAAAAGCAAAGAAGAGAAATAGTATCAGTGTGAAACTTTACAGAGACTTTTCGGTTGGTGAAAGAAAAGAGGGGAAGCAGTGTGAACACATCTCAGAGCTGCAAAGGCGAAAATTACAGTAGTCTTTGACGGAATCCTTGTACCCGTTACAGTACTAGAGTATGATTGTACTCGAAGAGGTTATTTTCGGGAGAAGATAATGAATTAAGGTGGAACCACGAAGTTATAAGCTTTCGTCCTTTTATAGGATGAGGGCTTTTTTTTCGTCTATTTTTACATGATTTTTTTTAGAGGAGGGAAAAGTTAATGAGTAAGTTTAGCATACCAGATGGAACTAGAGATTTATGTTTAAGTCAGTGCAGTATAAAAAAGCAATTGCAAAATAACATTGAGAAGGTTATGGAGCTTTGGGGTTATAGGGAAATTGTAACACCTACTGTAGAGTATTATGACACCTACAACCATGGCTTTGGCAATTTAGAAGATGAAAAAATGGTGAGATTTTTCGATAGAGCCGGCAAAATAGTGACTTTGAGAATGGATATGACAGTACCTATTGCCAGAGTGGTAGCTACAAAATTTAAGGATGAAAGAGCCCCTTTAAGATTTAGGTACTGTGCCAATGTGTTTAGAATAGAGAATTATTTATCTGGCATGAAAAATGAGTTGACGGATTGTGGGGTAGAGCTTGTAGGACTTAATAGTGAACAGGGAGATCTTGAAATCATATGTTGTGCCATGGAAGTATTGAAGGAGATAAAGGCAAAGGTTTATACTTTGGAAATTGGAAATACAGAGTTTTTAAAGGAAGCTTTTAAAAGTATGGGACTTCATGTGGAGAAACAGCAGGATTTAGCTTTGCTGATACACAATAAAAAAATAGATGAGTTAAAGACATATGTGGACGGGTTAAATTTAAATAAGGAGTACTCGGAATTCTTGAAATATATGCCGTTGCTTTGTGGTGGTGTAGAGGTACTAAAAATTGCAAAGCAGTATTGCTTTGATTGTAAGCTTCTCCGTGTGGTGGAACAGTTACAACAGTTGTGGGATGATTTGAAGGAACTTGGATATGGAGAGAACATAAGCTTTGATTTAGGAAAGATACCTGGACTTAATTATTATACGGGGATAATTTTCGAGGCCTTTGTGGAAAATGTGGGAAAAGCAGTGCTTAGCGGTGGTAGATACGATGACCTCATTGGAAGATTTGGTGTTAATTTACCTGCAGTAGGTTTTTCTGTGAAGTTAGATTATGCCATGGAAATTGTGAAAGCACAGGATAAAACAAAGCTTATACTGCTAAAGTATCCTTTGAGTAAGAAAGTGGAGGCAATGAAGCTGGCAGGAAAACTTAGAAAATATAATGTAGTTCGGTTAGTACCATGGAGTGATGGGGAAATCACTGTAAAGGAGGTGGAGGAATAATGGGATTATCAATAGCGCTAACCAAGGGTAGACTGGAGACGGAGATAGTCAGACTATTAGGTTATAGGGGCTATGGCGTTGAAGTTTTAAAGAACAAGGGGCGTCAACTGGTTTTTCAAGATTCGGTGAAGGATATAAAATACTTTCTTGTGAAATCTAATGATTGCTTGACTTATGTTCAACATGGTGTGGCGGATATAGGGATTGTTGGGAAGGATACTATACTAGAAGTTGGAGGCGACTACTATGAGGTCATGGATCTTGGCATTGGAAAGTGCAAGTTTATAGTGGCTGGAATACAGGGTAAAGAGTTGTCAAAAGTTCATGGAAGAATTAAGATTGGGACAAAATATCCTGCAGTGGCTAGAGAGTATTTTACTAAAAAATCTATGGATGTGGAAATTATTAAGATTGATGGATCCGTGGAGCTTGCTCCTATATTGGGATTATGTCATGGTATTGTGGACATCATGGAGACTGGAAGCACATTGAAGGAAAATGGACTTGTGGTTTTTGATACGGTTTGCCATATAAGTGCAAGAGTTATAGTAAATAGGGCTAGTTTTAAACTGAAAAACCGTGAAGTAATGGAATTCATAGGGCATTTAAAGCAGAATGAAGATTAATAACACTTTAAAGTGCCAGTGTTTTAAATTGGGAGGGTGAAAATAGTGAGATTAAGTGAAATAAATATAGAAGATAAAAAAGTGTTGAAAAAATACCTGGATAGTAGAAGAGAAGATATAAATTCAGATATATTAAAAAATGTGGTTGATATTTTGCAAGAAGTTAAGTTAAGGGGCGATGCGGCATTAAGGCAATACACTGCAAAATTCGATGGTGTAGAGCTTGGAAGTTTTGAAATAAGTAAGACAGAACTAGAACAATGTTTTAATAAAGTAGATCCGTTTTTTGTGGAAAGCATGAAACAGGCAAAGGAAAATATAGAGTTTTATCATAAAGCACAGATACAAAATGGGTATACGTTATACAAAGAATATGGTGTATATCTTGGACAAAGGGTAATACCTTTGGACAGTGTAGGTGTATACGTGCCTGGGGGAAGAGCTCAGTATCCTTCAAGTGTTCTCATGAATGTAATTCCAGCAAAATTAGCTGGTGTAAAGAACATTGTCATGATAACTCCGCCAAGCAAAGGTGGTGGTATAGATCCATACATTGGGGTGGCAGCTTGTATGGCAGGTGTGGACAAAATATACACTTTGGGCGGGGCACAGGGCATAGCTGCTCTTGCGTATGGCACAGAGACCATAGAAAAAGTAGATAAAATCATAGGTCCTGGAAATATATATGTGGCAGCGGCAAAAAAATTAGTATATGGCACTGTGGACATTGATATGATAGCAGGTCCTAGCGAAATTCTAGTCATTGCCGATGAAGGGGCTGATCCATCCTACGTGGCAGCGGATCTTTTATCCCAGGCAGAACACGACACCATGGCAAGTAGTATATTGCTTACTACTAGCAAGGAAGTTGCAGAAAAAACAAACTATGAACTGGAAAAACAGCTTTCACTTCTTCCAAAGAAAGATATAGCGGAAGATTCAGTAAAGAACTTTGGAAAGTTTGTGCTATGTAAATCTATTGAACAATGCGTGGAGTTGTCTAATGAGATTGCACCAGAACATTTGGAACTTATGATAAAAAATCCTATGGAGTATTTAGCTAGTGTCCGTCATGCCGGCAGTGTATTTTTAGGATACTATACTTGCGAGAGTATTGGAGATTACTTTGGAGGTACCAATCACGTATTGCCTACAGGTGGTACAGCGAGATTTTGCTCTGCTTTGTCTGTGGACAGCTTTATTAAGAAATCTAGCTATCTTTATTACAGCAGAGAAGCTGTTGAAAAGTATGGTGACAATATAATGGAAATTGCTATGAAGGAAAATCTACAAGGTCATGCCAATGCGGTCAAGGTAAGGCTAGGAAAATAACTTAACGGGAAATGGAGTGATAATATGGTAAATGAAAAAGTTGTGGATGTATATAAGTGTGCAGAAAATACGGGGATTTTACTAAATGCCAATGAACTTTATGAAAACGTAAATAATAATCTTATGTCGCAAATTAAAGAGGCCATGGGTGATGTGATGTTCAATAGGTATCCAGATACTAGCTGTAAAACTTTGAGAGACGAATATGCAAAGCTGCAAGGCATAGACAGTCATGAGGTATTAGCTGGCAATGGCAGCGATGAACTTATCGGTTTACTTATAGGCATTGCACTAGGCAATGGAAAAAAGCTGTTTACTCTTGTACCGGATTTCTCCATGTATAATTATTATGCTTCTATGAATGAAGCTCAGGTTGTGGGATTAAAAACTAAGGAGGATGGAAGTTTTCAAATTGAGGATTTCATAAGTGAAGCGAAGAAAGAAAATCCTGACATGATAATGTTTTCGAATCCCAATAATCCCACGGGAAGTTATGTGGAAAGTGAAGATATAATAAAGATCTTAGAGGCTTTTCCAAAGATACCGGTAATAATTGATGAAGCCTATGGTGAATTTGCAGGGGAAAGTATGATACCGTATATCAATATATATGAAAATTTATATGTGACGAGAACACTGTCAAAAGCTTATGGATTAGCTGCAGCCAGGGTTGGATTTTTGGTGAGCAATAGTAAAAATATTAGTTTTGTTAAGGAAAAGCAAGTACCTTTTACAGTAAATAGTATGTCCCAAGCTATAGGAACCATAGTAATTAAAAATGCGGACAAGTTTATTCCTGTAATAGAAAACATAAGGAAATGGAGAGATACCCTATATAACAAGTGTAAAAGTGGCAAGGACTATAATATATATCCATCTAGGGCTAACTTTTTAATGGTGAGAAGTAAGAAAAAAATTGAGATATTACAGGCATTTAAACAACATAATATTGCCGTAAGAAATTTTAAAGATGATACATTCCGTATAACCATAGGAAATGAAGAGGAAAACTTAAAAGTAAAGGGAATATTAGAAAGATTTTAAAAAGATTTTAAAGGCAGGGGAGGAATAAACATGGAATGCAATCAGTATGGTAGAATAGCTAAAATACAGAGAGATACTAAGGAGACAAAAATAAATTGTGCATTGAATATAGATGGCCATGGTGCAAGTGATGTAGATACAGGTGTGGGTTTTTTTGACCATATGCTGCAGCTTCTAGCTTTTCACTCGGGTATGAATCTGGAGATAGAAGCTATAGGTGATTTAGGTGTATGCGATCATCACACCATTGAGGATGTGGGAATTACTTTAGGAAAGTGTTTTAATATGGCTCTTGGAGATAAAAAAGGGATAAATAGATATGGATTTATGAGTTTACCCATGGACGAATCTTTGGCCCAAGTAACTTTAGATATTAGTGGCAGAAGTTTTCTTGTATACAATTGTGAATTAAAGAGAGAAAAGGTAGGGGAGATGTCCTGTGAAATGGTGGAGGAATTCTTGAGGGCTTTTGCATTCAATGCAGGCATTACTCTTCATGTACAGGTTCCCTATGGAACTAATGATCATCACAAAATTGAGGCTATATTTAAAGGATTGGGAAGGGCATTAAATATGGCTACAAAAATCATAGGCAATGAATTGCCAAGTAGCAAGGGGGTTTTGTAATGATAGTTATCATAGATTATGGCATGGGAAATCTTAAGAGTGTAGAAAATGCTTTAAAAAAGATAAATTGTCCTTGCAAAATATCTAGTAAAAGAGAAGATATAATTTCGGCTCAAGGATTGATACTGCCTGGGGTTGGTGCATTTTATGATTGTATGAAAAATTTAGAATATAGCGGACTTGTACCTGTAATAAAGGAACAAGTGAAAGGTGGAAAACCATTACTGGGCATATGTCTTGGTATGCAAGTACTATTTGAACGGGGTTTTGAAACGGAACCTTGTAATGGATTAGGTCTTTTCAAAGGAAACATAATAAAGATGGAAGATAGTACCGTAAAAATTCCACATATAGGTTGGAATATGTTGGTTGGAAATGATCAATGCAAGTATACATCAGATGTTTTTAATAGATTGTCCAAGAAACCTTTTGTATATTACGTTCACTCTTTTTATGTATCAGATTATTGTGAAGAGGAGCTTGTAGCATATTCCCATTATGGAATCATGAAGGTGCCTGGTATGTTTAGAAAAGATAACCTTATGGGTTGTCAGTTTCATCCTGAAAAGAGCGGAGAAGATGGATTAGCTATTTTAAAATATTATGTGGAGGAAGTGGTCAAATGCAAATAATACCAGCTATAGATATAATAAACGGGAAACCTGTGAGGCTTTATCAAGGTGATTATTCTAAAATGGAGCAAGTGGGAGAAAGTATTCTGGATATAGCAAAAAGATTTGAGAAGGAAGGGACAGAGTATCTTCATCTTGTAGATCTTGATGCCGCCAAATGTGGAGTGCCCTGTAATGAAGAGATTATTATTAAGGTGGCTCAAAGCATTGATATACCTGTGGAAGTCGGCGGAGGAATAAGAAATATGGAGCAGATCAAACATTACCTGAATAATGGCGTAAATAGGGTTATTCTTGGGACTGCTGCCATAGAAGATGAAGAATTATTAAGAGAAGCAGTGAGGGAATATGGCGATTCAGTGGCTGTGGGTATAGATTGCAAAGATGGATATGCCTATGGTAGGGGATGGCTTGCCTCTTCGGATAAGGAGTATATAACTTTTGCACAAAAACTGCAGTCCATGGGAGTGAGAACCATTATTTTCACCGATATTTCCAAGGATGGCACGCTCCAGGGTCCCAACTTAGCTATGTTAAAGAAACTTAGGGAAAGTGTAGACATGTATATCATAGCTTCTGGGGGAATTAGGGATATAGAGAACATTGAAGAACTTAGAAAAATGGGAGTAGATGCGGCTATAACTGGAAAAGCCATGTACGCAGGTACGTTGAATCTGGCAGATGCCATTAAAATTGGAAGAGAGGTGTAGAAGAAAATGCACACTAAACGAATAATTCCTTGTCTTGATGTGAAGGATGGAAAAGTTGTAAAGGGGGTAAACTTTCAGGTATTAAAGCAAGTAGGAGATCCTGTGGAATTGGCAAAGTCTTATTATGAACAAGGAGCAGATGAATTGGTGTTCCTAGATATAAGTGCCACAAATGAAGGACGAGGTACCATGGTAAATGTGGTGGAGAGCATTTCCAAGGAGATTTTCATTCCCTTTACTGTGGGCGGTGGAATAAAAACTTTGGACAACATAAAACAACTTTTGAGAGCAGGTGCTGACAAGATAAGCTTGAATTCCGCTGCTATAAAAGATAAAAGTCTTATTGCTAAAGGAGCAAGAATTTTCGGAAGTCAGTGTATTGCTCTTGCTGTAGACGCAAAGCGAAATGGCAGAGGAGGATTTAATGTATATATCAATGGAGGCCTTGTAGATACTGGATTAGAGTTAGTGGATTGGGTTAAAGAAGGTGTGGGATTAGGTGCTGGAGAGATACTCCTTACTAGCATGGATGGAGATGGCACTAAGCATGGTTTTGATTGTGAAATGTATAGGGCTATAAAGGATAAAGTAAATGTACCAATAATCGCTTCCGGTGGTTGCGGAATTGTGGAAGATTTCTATGAGGTTTTTAAGGATGAGCTTTGTGATGCCGCTTTGGCAGCTTCTATTTTTCACTATGGGGAGGCCACTGTGGGAGATGTGAAGAAATATCTTAATAATAAAAATATAGACGTGAGATTGTAGGTGAAAACATTATGATATCAGTTGATTTTAAAAAAGCTGGTGGACTTGTACCTGCCATTGTGCAAGATTATAAAAGCAAAGAGGTATTAATGCTTGCATACATGAATGAGGAGAGTCTTAGCATAACAATGAAAGAGGGGAGGGCATGTTATTACAGTCGTTCTAGGCAGGAGCTTTGGAGAAAAGGCCAAACTTCCGGCCATGTACAATACGTAAAGGAAATAAAAATCGATTGCGACAACGACACTTTGTTATTATTTGTGGAACAGGTAGGAGCTGCTTGCCACACCGGTAATAAATCATGTTTTTATAGAACTATGAAATAAGAATGGAGGATGAGAGGAATATGGAAGAATTCAATAAATTATATGAAATTATAAAGCAACGAAAAAGTGAACCGGAAGAGGGGTCTTACACAACATATCTTTTTGAAACGGGATTAGGCAAAATTCTAAAGAAAGTTGGAGAAGAGAGCACAGAAGTAGTAATCAGCGCATTGAAGGAGACAAAAGAAGAACAGGTGGGGGAAATCTGCGATGTCTTATATCATCTTATGGTACTTTTAGTGGAGCTAAACATACCGATGGAGGATATTGAGGAAGAATTGAAGAAGCGAAGTGCAAAAACGCACAATTTAAAATGTCAGAGAAAAGATGTAGAAAGATTATAATAGATATACAATTCACAAAAAAAGCGTATAATTATGTTAGGGACATATTATAACGGCTAGCAATGAGGAAAATTATTTTATTAAATAAGTGGGGAGGGGTTTATTTGTTTAAATTAATTGGTTTTTACTTTAAAACATTTTTCAAATCACCAAAAAACTATATTAATATTGTACTTGTGGGGTGCGCCATTATTGGAGGTTGTGTCATGTTTAACCTTAGAAGAGCACCATATGAGGGGAATTTCAGTAGACCACCATTGACTTATACCGTGGAATGTAGTGATGAGAAGGGGGAAAAACTAGTTAAACTTCAACAGGAAGTGGAATCAGCTTTCTTTCAAAAAGAATGGACAAATTACTACGGAAAAGCCATTGAATATTATGAATATTGCTATGAAACGAGAACGGGAGAAGATCAAGGTGTAGGATACAAAAAAGAAATAGAGCGTTACGAATATCTTTTACAAGAAAATGTGCCATATATAGATGAAAATACAAGTACAACTTCACTGGTATTTTTAAAGAATCTCTTAAATGAGCCCATTGTGTTGCTAATGCTAATTGGAGTATTGCTAAGTAGTGCTCAACTTTTTTCAAGCGAAGTTGAAAATAAAACCTATAAGTTGCTATATACACAGCCTATGAGCAAAAATAAAATCTTTTTTTCAAAATTAATCTCTATTATTTTTATTAATTTTGCCATAGTTATTTCTCTTATTCTAGTATGTTTTATTTATCAAACCATAGTAAAGGGATTAGGGTCCCCAAAATGGCTTACTGGTGTTGCATTGTCAGCAAAGGATGCATTAGCAGAAAGCACATCTTATATTACGCTGGGTAAATACGTTTTATGCGAAATGGGATTTTTGGCAATGATGATTATTTTCACTTGTTGTTTAGGAACTATGGTATCACTGATAATAAATAATTCTGCTGCAAGTTTGTGTGGAGCCACAGTGATTTTAGGATTACTATATGTATTATTTAAAAATAAGCCTTTTGATGTGATTCAAAAATTCAATCCCTGTGCTTATATGGATATAGACAGGATTATGTCCTTATCACCTATGAGTGGACTTGACGCCATGTTACAGACAAATCCTATGCAACTTATGAGAAAGGGGCAAATGAAATCACTTGTTAACCTTAGTTTAAGTAGCGGTATTATGATACTATCCGCTAGTATTGTAGTGTTGGTTTGCATAAATCTTTTTATTGTAAACAAGAAAAACATAGCCAAGTAAAGGGGAAGATGTAGGTATGGAGTTGTTAAATGTAGAGAATGTGAATAAATCATATTCAAAAAAAGTATTAGATGATGTGAATTTTACTATAAACCAAGGGGAAGTAGTGGGATTGGTAGGTCCTAATGGAGCTGGGAAAACCACATTGATGAGGATTCTATGCTTGCTCAGCAATGCCGATAGTGGTGAGGTAAAATTGTGTGGTATATCCAACAAGAGCAGAAAAGAAAGAGAAAAATATTTAAGCAACCTTGCTGCCATCATAGAAACACCAGCTTTATACGAAAATCTTTCAGGATATGATAATCTAGACATGATAAGGCGCATAAACAATTTATCCAAGGATAGGATGAATGAAATCATAGAATTTGTAAATATCGGAAACATGATAAAACACAGGGTAAAAGAGTATTCTCTTGGTATGAAGCAGCGTTTAGCTCTTGGCATTGCTCTTATAAATTCTCCTAAGCTTTTGATATTGGACGAACCAACTAATGGACTGGATTACGATGGAATCATAGAGTTTAGAGAACTAGTGGCAAAGGTGGTGGAGGAAAATAAGGTATCAGTGATTATTTCTTCTCATATTTTATCGGAAGTGGAAAAGATGTGTCACAGAATATTATTCCTAAAAGATGGCAAAATCATCGATGCTAGCGTATCAGAAAAAACTGTAGATGAAATGTACAGAACCATCTATCGAGGTGAGTGATATGACTTCTCTCATGCTATATGAATTTAAAAAAGTATTCAAGGACATAAAAAATATAATCTGTTTTATGCTTTTTGTAATGTTTATCGTTATTTTTGTTGTTATTAATGAAAGAGCTAATATTGAAAAAATCAATGGCTGGGGAGATGAACTTCAATTAAAGTATAATGGTATAAATAGTAATATAAGGCAAATTAATGATGATATAGAGGTATTCGGTGGTGGCATACCTACGGCAAAACAACAAAAGGAAATTGAATTCTTGTCAGAACGCGAGATTTTAATGAGGGAGCTTATAAAACAATATAAGGACAAGGATTTACAAGGATATCTTGCAGCAGAAAAAGCTATAGAACTTCATGAGATAAAGGGTGCGAGACAAGGTCTAAGTTTTATGGACCAAAAAACCACAGAGTGGTACGAACACAATATAAAAAAGATAGATTTTTTTGCAGCAAAAAATATAAGGCCTATATTCGAAGACAATTGCATGGAAGGATATAATTTTCTTAGACTGTGTTCATCTAATATAATTATCCTGGTGCTAATCATGGTGATTCTGAATTTAGTTGTAGAATGTTTTTCTAGCGAGGCTGAAAAGGGTACTTATAAGCTACTATATACTCAACCCGTTAGCAAGACTAAAATATTCTTTTCAAAACTTTTTGTAAGGTTAATAGTGTCAACGGTGGCTATGGGCGCTGTAATCATGGGAACTTTTGTAATCTTGGGATTAAAGAATGGGTTTGGCAACTTAGAATATCCTACGGAGATGTATGTAAATGGAGAAGTAATCTTTGTGACTCTTAAGGAATTCTTTCATAACTCAATACCACTTTTATTCATAGGGTTGTTATTCATGTTTTGTTTCTGTATATTTATATCCTGTACTTTTAATAGTACAAGTACTGCTGTATCTATTGCAATTCCAGTAGCATGCCTATGTATGTGTGCACTTATATCTCCTATAAAACCTTTTTTGCCATTTTCATATCTAACTGTGAATGATTTCTTGAGTAGCAGCCAGTATGGTGTAATGAACGGAAATGTTGGTGGAGCCATCATATTTCTTCTTGTGTGTTCAGTTTGTCTAGTGATAGGGGCCCTATATGTGTTGAAGAGAAAGGTGTACAAAAAATAGTATGAATTTTAGAGACACTCCAGTGTGCTAAATCTGGGGTGTCTTTTCATATGTGGCTCTTTTGTACATAACAGTGATGAAAAAAATAGAAGAATGTATGTTATAATAACTAAATAAAACAAAAGGTGGATAACTAGATGAGGATACTAATTATGGGGGCTAGCGGATATTTGGGAGGTACTATATATAAAAAATTAAAACAGCATGGTAGAGATGAGATTTATGGGACATGTTGTAGAGGGGAAAATCCAGAATTCATCAAAGCTAATGTTTTAGATAAATCAGACATAAAAAGAGTATTGCTTTTTGAACCTGATGTAATCATATGGAGTATATTGGAGAAAGAACAAGGAGAATTAATAACAGAAACTGGAGTTAAGTATATCATTGATAATGCATCTAAGGATGTAAGATTTATTTACGTATCCACTACTGTTGGACAAGGCAAAGATCAAACCGAGGAAGTTATTCCTCATAAACGCCATTCTGAAGAATATTTATCGGAATATGTAAATGGGAAAATAAAAGGAGAGAGTATAGTTAGTAGACATGATAATCATGTCATTGTAAGACCTGGGAATATTTATGGATATGATTATGATGGTAACATGGATAATAGGATGAAGCAATTAATGGAGGTATGGAAGTCAGGTAAGGAGTATTCTAGGACAGCTAATATGTATGCCAGCTTTGTTAATGTGCAAGAACTTTCTGATGCCATAATTGAACTGGCATATGGTAAATTTACAGGAACGCTAAATATAGCGAGTGAAAATCCTGTAAGTCATTATGTATTTAATAAATATTTGGCTAATCTAATGAATATTGATAGTGGCTTTATAATAGCAGATTATAGGGAAAAAGATGAATATCACAATTTAAGTGGTGACAAGAGACGGAATGTATTAAGTACTGAAATACGTGATATGGACAAATATTAAGCAATATTATTTCACCACTGACATATCCAACACAGCTTTTTTGCTAGAATAACAAAGAAAAGGTCTGTAGCGCTAACTAGTCATATTTAGTGCTACAGACCCTTTTATATTAGATTGCTTCCATAGAAATCAATTTTACATCGGTAGATAAGAAACCTTCTTTCACTGGTTCTTCTTTGAGAAGGTCAGTGGAAAGGTATTTCTTATTGTCATCTGAGAATACAGTGACAATGCTTGAAGAAGCTCCTTGCATTTCCTGTGCCATAATAGCTCCTATAAAGTTGGCGCCTGAGGATATACCTACGCCTAGACCAAGGTCTTTGGCGAACTTTTGGGCCATGATGACAGCATCACCGTCGTCTACGCTGATTATTTCATTTAATGTGTCAAGCTTTACAAGGTCAGGGATGAACTCATCTGAGATACCTTGTATTCTATGATTGCCTGTTTTATAGCCTGTGGCAAGGGTAGGAGAATTTTTGGGTTCCAATGGGTAAACCTTTACCTTTGGATTCTGTTGTCTCAAGTATGCTCCAACACCCATCACTGTACCGCCTGTACCTACACCTGCAACGAAACCGTCTGGTGTAACATTTATTTTCTGAAGCCTTTCCCAAATTTCTGGACCTGTAGTAAGGTAATGGGCCTCTGAATTATATTTGTTTGAGAACTGTCTAGGAAGAAAAACCTTAGGATTTTCATTAGCTATATCTTCACATTTTTGTATACTGCCAAGGAAACCCCCTTCTTCTTTTGATACAAGCATAATTTCAGCACCAAAGGATTGAAGTAGTTTTTTTCTTTCTTCACTCATCCAATCTGGCATATATATTCTAACATTATAGCCTAGAGATGCTCCAAGAGCAGCGAAAGATATACCCATATTGCCACTGGTTGCCTCGCAGATAAGGGTATCTTCATGAAGCTTGCCTTCTTCATATGCCCTCTTTAACACATGATAAGCAACTCTGTCCTTTATACTTCCGCTCAAATTATAACTTTCAACTTTTGCGTATATGCAACGTGGTTGACCTTTATAAGTGAAATTTATTTTAACAAGAGGGGTATTACCTATTAATCCTTGAAGATTCTTAAATTTATTCTGCACAATATCACCTCAAAATACATTTTCAAAATACTTTTTCATAATACATCCTCATAATATTGTATCACAATTGGATAGACAGTGACACGAAAAATTATATAATTTATTAAGTTTTTAACTATAAATATCATATGAATATTAAATAAAAACCTCTATTTCTCTTTAGATATGATAAAATGTACTTAATAGATTTTTAACAGAGGAAAGGGGAACTGCATACAAATGTACGGTCATTCCATAGAGAGAATAAATCTTAGCAATAGTAAAGAGAGAGAAGAGCTAGTGTTGTTTTTAAAAGAAAATCAGTTGGATTTGGACAACAATGTAGATTATTCTGTGGTCATAAGAGAAAATGGTAAGATAAAAGCCACATGCTCAAAATCAAAGAATGTATTGAAGTGCTTTGCAGTGAGCAGTGAACTTAGAGGTGAGGGTATAAGTGAGGCCCTTATAACTGAACTTAACAATAAATTGTTTGAAGAAGGCATATATCACAGTTTTATCTTTACAAAACCTTTAAACATACCTATTTTCCAAGGATTGAATTATAAATTAATTGCCCAAGTGGAGAATGTTGCTCTGCTAGAAAACGGAATGTGCAACATAAACTCCT
Organism: Hathewaya proteolytica DSM 3090; assembly: GCF_900142225.1. GTDB lineage: Bacteria > Bacillota > Clostridia > Clostridiales > Clostridiaceae > Hathewaya > Hathewaya proteolytica. The sequence continues at coordinate 12,541 of NZ_FRAD01000022.1, read as the reverse complement.
ATCTACAAAAATTAAAGGAAAAGCATCACTTAGAAGACAGCATAAGTCGTAGTGCACTTGTGATGAATTGTAACCCTTTTACTAAGGGGCATAGGTTTCTTATAGAGCAGGCATCAAAAGAAAGTGATGAAGTATTAGTATTTATTGTCCAAGAAGATAAATCTGTATTTCCTTTCAATGTAAGGTATAGGCTTGTGAAGGAGGGGGTAAAGGATCTTCAAAATGTGAAGGTCATAGAGGGCGGACCCTATATAATATCTTCGGCTACCTTTCCATCATACTTCTTAAGAGAAGAGAGTAAGGTGCTCAAGGCATACACAGAATTGGATAGTGAAATATTTGCCAAGTATTTTTGTCAAATACTGAATATAGAGAAACGTTATGTGGGTGAAGAGCCTTATTGCAACGTTACAAGACAGTACAATGAATCCTTAAAAAGTATATTCTCAAAATATAATAAGGAGTTAGTTGTTATACCTAGAAAAGAGGATAAAAATCAAGCTATAAGTGCATCGAGAGTTAGAAACATGATAAGGGGAGATGATTGGGAAGGTATAGTGGAATTAGTTCCCACGGTTACCTATGATTTTCTGTTGTCTACGGAGGCGGAAAGCATTATATTTAAGATAAGACAGGGTAACTCACCTCATTAAATTCTAAGTAAAAAGGGAGTGTCTAGCTATGAAGAATATCCAAAATATCAATGCAAATTTAGAGAGTCAAATTAAGAAGATACTAATAGCAAGAGAAGAACGGGTAAATCTACAGGATAAGCTTAGAAATAAATACAAAAAAAGCATAGTTACACTTAGGGTAAATTATCCGGGTGCGTACAAGGATAATGAGATAACTAGGGGGATCATAAAGATAATAGACAATGAGATGGATAACATATTTAAAGGTAAAATCTGTGGAAGGGAAAAGCTTTTCAAAGAGGAGGGCCCTATTGTTATTTATATTGTCGATGAGGAGCCATTAACTATAAAAAAATACACCCTTGACTTGGAGGAAAATCATGAGCTTGGCAGACTTTTAGATATAGATGTCTATAGAGAAGACGGGACAAGCATCAGCAGAAGGGATTTGGGATTTGGCAGTAGAAAGTGTTTTCTATGCAATGAAGATGCCCATCTGTGTGTTAGACAAAAAGCTCATATGGAAGATGATGTTGTAAACTACATAGAATCTTTATATGCAAAATATCTAAATAAAGTTACAATATAGACTTTCAAGGAAATATGGAAGCCTATATAAAATAAAAAATTAAAAGAGAGAAAGGAGAAGCTACTAGGCAATGTAATATATTTAATATAATAATTGTCCATATTTTGAGTAGCACATAGTTAACATGACAATAAGCATGAAAATGGGAAAAGAAGATGTTGTTAAAAATCTAGGCAAATTTAGCCTAAAGTCTATGCTGTATGAGGTTTCTTGTTATCCATCACCGGGGCTTGTATCGCCTATATCCAACGGTGCTCACAAGGATATGGATCACTTTACCTTTCTCGATAGTGTGGCGGCTATAGGGGCGTACCTTTACAAATTTGCAGAGAGGGGTTTCAATGAGGAGGAACCAAAGGAAATCTTCCAGCAGATCAGAAATATTGGTTTGGAAGCTGAGAAGGCTATGATGGATTGTACAAAAGGTGTTAATACATACAAAGGCATGATATTTTTAATGGGCATAAGCCTTGCAGCCACTGCAAAAGCTATTTTTAATGGAGAGGATTTTGAACAAATTCCTTCTATAATAGCCAGTATGACAGAGGGAATTGTGGAAAAAGAACTAGCTTCAAAGGTGAATGTGGACAATAATTCTACCTATGGTGAGAGAATATATAAAAAGTATGGGATTCCTGGGGTAAGAGGAGAGGTACAGTGTGGTTTGTCTATAATATTTGAGAGGACATTATCATATTATGAAGAGAAGGAATATCTAGATGAGCAAGAGAGATTAGTTCAAACCCTTGTATACATTATGAGTATTTGCGATGATACAAATATTCTTCATAGACATGATATAGACAAGCTACAGTATGTAAAATCTATGGCTAGTGGTGCTTTAGAACTTGGTGGCATGGAAACTATAGAGGGAAGAGATGCTATAAATGATATGGATTTCAAGTTTTCAAGGGACGGAATAAGCCCAGGGGGTTCTGCAGATTTGTTGGCAGTTACAATTTTCTTTAGCTTAGTAAAAAAATATATGAAAAGGATGAGTTAGTTTGAACAGGGGAGAGTATGATTTAGAGGATAAGAGCAATAAAATATACTGTAAGGTACTTAAGTACTACAATAGGGGGATGCTTGAAAAGGCTTTGGAGGTCTGTGATGACAATGAAGAGGCTGTTCAAGCAAACTCCGCCCTTCTCAATTTAAGAGGTCTTATGCATTATCTTAAAGGGGAAATGAATGAGGCTCGGCGGTGTTGGAATTTAAACTACAAAATTTACGCTGATGTTGTATCAGAGAAATACCTGTTAGACAGCAAAAACGATGAGGAATTGTGGAAGTGTTACGTAAAGGGTGTAAAACTAGCTAGAGCATTGAATGTTACCGGAGCCATTATGGAATTTGAACGCTGCAAGATGAAGAGCAATTTCAATGCCATAAATGTAAACAACCAACTCACCCGCTGCTATATGCAGAAGTCTAATTATGATGAGGCCATTAAATGTATAAATGATGTGCTTTCGGTGGACAAGTATAATAAAGAGGCTCATGATAACAGAAAGCTGCTTAAGGAATTAAATATTATAAGGAACCCTAAGAGAAATATTGTGGTGGCAGCATTGGCTGGAGTTGTCATATTTGTGTCAGTTCTCAGCGCGGGCATAAGAATTACGGCATGGAAAAATAAAGCTGAAACAAAAGGGAAAGTAAAAGACCAGTTAAATGATATGACAAAAGATATGACAAATGACGAGATAAAAAAAGACGCAAAAAAAGAGATAGAAAAAGATACAAAAAATGGGACAGAAAAAGGGTCCATAAAGCAAATAGAAGATGCTCCACAGGTGAAATTCCCTTTAGAGAAGCTCCATTCTTATCTAGAAAATAAAGATTACAAGTCCATAGATGTGGAATTGGATAAGTGGGAGGATAAAAAATCATCTTTAGGCATAAATGAAAAGACTATTTTAAACAAGTGCAGAATATTCATGGACAACAATGCGGGAGAGTATTTTTATAAACTTGCATACGATCTAAGCAAGAGTGGAAACTATAAAGATTCAATTGATTACTACAAAAGGTCTTTGAAATATGGAAGGGGCCAATTTCCCTACGAGCACGCATTGTATATGTTGGGTGTTGCTTATAATAAAAATAATGATTATGAAAATAGCATAATAATTTTTGAAAAATATTATGAGGAGTACAAGAATAAAACATATGTAAAAGAGGGAAATTATATAGAGGATGTCTTACGATATTTAAGGACCATGACACAGGGTGTGGATAAAGAGAAATACAATAAATACAAGGCTAAATAAGATATTTAAAAAGGGTGTCTCGTGGTGGAGGCACCTTTTTAAATTTTTATAGCATACATATTTACTATGGGTGTACAATAAACATTTATATTAGTGTATAATTAAAATATACAATACTTAAAACTGATATTAAATTCGAGGTGATATTATGGCATACGTTAAGGAAATATTTACAGCACTATTCGATATATTAAAAAATATAAGTGTTTTTAATATACTGGATATACTGGTTGTATCATTTATATTTTATAAAATGTATAATCTTTTAAAAGAGACAAGGGCGGAGCAACTACTAAAAGGCATTCTTTTTGTATTTCTTCTTATACCTATTAGTGAGATTTTGAAACTTCGTACACTGAGGTGGATAATTGATCAAACCCTTACTATTGGTGTGTTAACTTTAGTAATTATCTTTCAACCTGAGATACGAAAGGCACTTGAGCACATAGGACGAAGTACTTTTACGGATAAGCACTTTTTGCAGGACGAGGAAACCCGAAGCAAAATTATAAATGAAATAGTCACAGCTGTAGAAAATTTGGCCGCCACTAAAACCGGTGCTCTAATGGTAATTGAGCAAAAAACAGGTTTAGCTGAGATAGTAAATACAGGGACAAAAATAGATGCCATAGTATCAGCAGCACTACTAGAAAACATATTTGTGGTAAACACACCTCTTCACGATGGTGCCACTATTATACGGGATAATAGAATAATATCTTCCGGATGTTTTCTACCTCTTACTGAAAATAATGATATAAGTAAAAAACTTGGAACACGTCATAGAGCAGGACTAGGATTGTCGGAAACAGTGGATGCCATAGTTATCATTGTTTCTGAGGAAACTGGTGTTATCTCCATGGCGTTAAATGGAAAGCTAGTGAGAAATTTTGATGGCGATAAGTTGAAAAATACGCTTAATAAAATTATCGTTAGCAGACAAGATAAAAAACTTACATTAAGTGAAAGGGTGAGCTTATGGAAAAAGAAAAAACAAAATTAGTCTTTGTCAGGGTGTGCTGTGTATTACTAGCCTTCTCCCTTTGGCTTTATATAACAAAAACTGAGAATCCAAATGTCACCTACACTATCAGAAATATTACGGTGCAGCTAAAGAATGCAGATGCACTATCTCAAAAAAATCTTTGCATAGAGAATACTACGGGATATACTACCGATGTTAAGGTAGAAGGGAAATCCTCAGATGGCAGGGTTACAGCCAATGAGTTTAACCTTTATGTTGATCTGGCAGAATATGCTTTAAAGGAGGGAAGCAACAAACTTCCTATAAAAGTTGAAAACAGTCCATCTAGTGTAAATATTTTAAATGATAGCGGATTATGGTTGGAAATAAGCGTGGACAGAATAGCAGAGCAGGTTGTTCCTGTAAAGATTGAAGTCGCCGAGGGAAGCAGTGAGGATAGATTTTTAAAGGATGTTATAACGGATCCAAAAGAGGTTACGGTGACTGGACCTAGCCGAAAGGTAAGTCAGGTTAAGTATGCTCTTGGTCACTTTGATGTAAAAAAATCTACACAGACTAAAACAGCTGTGGTCACTGTTAAACCTGTAAATGCTTTGAATGATGAAGTAAAGGATGTAAAGCTAGACACCAACATTGTAAATGTAGCTTTAGGTGTAAATACAATAAAAAGTCTGCCTGTAAAAGTTATAACTAGCGGAAATTCTTCAACTAGTTACAAGGTTACCAAGACAGAGGTTAACCCATCCATTATAAAAGTCATGGGTGATGAAAAAATCGTAAATTCTCTTCAGTATATAGAAACAAGTCCTGTTGACATATCAGATTTAAAGGACACTACTACAGTTGGCAATGTTAAGCTTATGCTGCCACAGGGTGTAGATTTTTTGGAGAGCACTACTAAAGTTGATGTGACGGTTTATGTGGATAGGCATTATATTGAAAAGAAAATTACAGATAGCATTGAGGTAAAGAACTTGCCTAGCGACTATACAGTAACCATGGACCACAATAGTATAACATATACGGTGTCAGGTTTGGACTCCATCATGTCTTCTTTAAAGGATAGCGACATTAAAGTATATGTGGATGTTTCAGGGTATTCTGAAGGAAGTCATAGTGCACAAATTAAAATGGAGTTGCCAAGTGGTGTGACTCTTGTAAAAAAAGATATAGAAAATGTAAATATTAATATACAAAAGAAAGTAGAGGGATAAACTAATAGTGTCAATTCAAGTGAATAACATAACATTGTCCATAGATGAACCCATGGAAAAATTAAAGAGTAAAGTCGCACATACTCTTAAAATTAATGAAAATGATATAATAAATTTAAGTATAATAAAAGAATCTATAGATGCAAGAAAAAAAGATAACATAAGGTTTAATTATCAAGTGGCCATAGAAGTAAATGGCAACGAGAAAACCATTGTAAAAGGAAGAAATTCCAATGAAGTTTCTATAAGAGAAAAGGCATATGCGCCGGAGTTTAAAATGGGAGATAAGATCCTTGAGAACAGGCCGGTAATAGTTGGTATGGGGCCTGCGGGAATGTTTGCAGGTCTTATTCTGGCAAAGCAAGGTTATAAGCCTCTAATTTTAGAGAGAGGTGAAAAGGTTGAGGAAAGAAGTAAAACTGTCAAAGAGTTTTGGAGCACTGGAAAACTAAATTCTGAATCCAATGTACAGTTTGGTGAAGGTGGTGCAGGTACTTTTTCTGATGGAAAGCTGACCACTAGAAGCAAGGACTATAGATGTGATTATATTTTAGAGCAATTTGTAAAGGCTGGAGCTAGGGAAGAGATTAAATACATGGGAAAACCTCATGTGGGTACAGACATTTTGAAAATTGTGGTGAAAAATATAAGAGAGGAAATTATTTCTCTTGGGGGCGAGATAAGGTTTAATAGCAAACTGGAGGATATTGTTACTAGAAATGAAAAGCTATGTGCTATCGTCGCAAATGGCCAAAAAATTCCTTGTGAGGTGGCTGTACTTGCCACTGGCCACAGTGCTCGAGATACCTATGAGATGCTTCACAAAAGAGGGATTTTTATCAGTGCAAAACCCTTTGCCATAGGAGTTAGAGTGGAACACCCTCAAGAGCTTATCAATAAAAATCAGTACGGTAAATTCTACAATCATCCAAGGTTAAAGGCTGCAGATTACAAATTGACATATACCGATGAAGTCAATGGCAGGGGTGTATACAGTTTTTGTATGTGTCCTGGTGGTGTGGTGGTTGCTTCCTCCTCAGAGCAAGGCATGTTGGTCACCAATGGTATGAGCTACTCAAAAAGAGATATGGAAAATGCCAATTCTGCCCTTGTGGTAACTGTATCGGAAAAGGATTTTGAAGGTAAAGGCCCCCTTAGTGGCATAGAGTTCCAAAGGCATTATGAAAGGCTTGCCTACGAATGTGGGGGAGGAGATCATGTGGCGCCAGTACAGCTAGTTGGAGACTTCCTAAAGGATAAAAACTCAAAATCTCTTGCAGGTGTAAATGCTAGCTTTACAAGAGGTTATGTATTCAATGAAATCAAAAAGTGCCTTCCAAGTTATGTAGTGGATTCTTTGAAAAGAGGTATATTAAACTTTGATAGAAAAATAAAGGGTTTCGCCATGGATGGAGCTATAATTACAGGAATTGAAAGTAGAACATCGGCACCGGTTAGAATAGACAGAAATGAAAATCTTGAAAGTATATCTTTAAGCGGTTTATACGTAGCTGGCGAGGGAGCGGGCTTTGCTGGAGGAATTATTTCTGCGGCAGTGGATGGAATAAAGGTAGCTGAGAGGATCATAGAAGCATTTAAAATTAGGGAGTAATTTGTTAGGAAGGTGAGACAGGAGCCATGGCAAAAAAACAGTTCATATTGGCCATAAGCCCGCACAATTTATATACGAAAATATCCGTTTTAAATAAAAAGGGTATGGAAGTTGTTAGTTCAAAGGTCCAATGCTATAATCCTAGTGTGAAAATGTATTCTCAAAGGGACTTTAGAGTGGGGGACATTATAGACGAACTTAGGCGATTTGGAATCACTTTGGGCGAACTAATCTGCACTGTTGGCACAGGTGGTATATTGAGACCTATGCCAGGTGGAACATATTTTATAACCCCAAAGCTTTTAGAGGATATAAGAATCGCTTATGGCGGGGGACACATAACAAATTTAGGTGCCCTTATTGCCTTTGAAATAGCAAAAAAAGCAAATATAAAGGCTTATATGGTGGATTCCATGAGCGTGGATGAAATGCCAGAAGAAGCTAGAATAACTGGATTACCATATATAAAGAGGACAGCTATAAGCTATGCTCTGGACATGAAATATATTGGGACTATGGTAGCAGAGAAAATTTGTAAAAATATTAATGACAGCTCTTTTATTGTGTGTCAAATGAATGAAGAGGTATCTACCATCGCTTTAAAAAATGGTAAAATAGTGGATGCAGTTAATTTTTACGATGAAGGTGTGTTTTCTATTAAAAGTTGTGGAGACATTCCACCTCTGAAATTGGCTAGCAAGGCATTGGAGTACAAGGGCGATTATAAAAGTTTCTGCAATGAGATGTATAATCAATCTGGACTTCTTCAGCTCATGGAGTTTTCCACTGTGGAAAGATTAAAAGAAGTTATTATGAACGATATTGTAATAGAAGAGTATCGAGATGTAATGGAGGCTTTTTCCTATGGTGTTGCAAAGGATATCGGCACCATGGCATCGGCCCTTTCTTTTAAGGTTGATAGAATAATATTAACAGGAGATCTTTGCGCTAGTCATTTTATCATGGATAACATAGCGAGAAGAGTGAGTTTTATAAGCCCTGTGGAAGTTATTCAGGGCAATTACGAGATAGAAGCCATGTTTAATGGAGTAAAAAGAGTGCTGGACAACATAGAGCAGCCGAAAATTTATGAAAATGAGGTGGATATTTAAACATGAACCCTTCCCGGAAAAACAGTAAGATTTATCCCAAAATACTAGTGGTGAATGTAAAATTAAACAGTACTGTTGTATGTGTTTATGAGGGAGAAGAAAATATTTTTGCTGATACCATATGGTACTCTAATCAAGAGATGAGAAACTATATTACCATCGAGGACCAAATTTCACTGAGAATAGAATCTGTAGAGCAGCTATTAAAGAATAAAAGAGTCTACTTTGATGAAATAGAAGGTCTGGTATGCCGTGGATTCATTGTAGATAAAGCGTGCAGTGGCACTTATGTAATCGATGGAAATTTGTATGTGGCGTTAAATTATGAGGATCTAACGCAGCGTTTTAATGAGTCAAAGTGCTTGTTTACAGAACCTCTTCTTGCCTATGAATTATGCAAAAAACACAATGTAAGTGGCTATATGGTAACCACAGTAAATATAGATGAAATGATATCTCAGGCTAAGATAACTGGTATGAAGGGCATTGAAAGGGATAGTTTTTTTAATGCACTGACTCAAAAAACTGTGGCAAAGCGGTTTTGCAAACATCACAATAAAAAATACGAGAAAACCAATCTAATCGTGGCATATCTGGGCAACAGAATGACCATAGCAGCTCACAAGATGGGCAGGGTAATTGAGGTGAACAATACCAGTGAGGGTGAAGGTCCTTTTTCTCCCGAGAGAACAGGAAATCTACCCATGAGGGAACTTGTTAAGATGTGTTTTAGTGGCAATTACATATATGAGGAACTTAAGGAAATTGTTCAGAGCAGGGGTGGTTGTACGGCATATTTCGGGTATAAGGACTTCAAAGTCCTCATGGAAAACGTTCAAAAAGGCGATGAAATGTCCAAAGTGGTTTTTGACGCCATGGCATACAATATCTGCAAAGAAATTGCCAAGTGTGCTATAGCTCTTGAAGGTCAAGTTTACAGCATTATTTTAACAGGCAGAATTGCACACTCGAAAATCATGGTGGAAAACATAAGAAACAGGGTGTCATCTTTGGCCGGGGTTCATGTATATGCAGGAAAAGAAGAGATTACCAATTTGGTAGAGGAAGTTTTACAAGTTTTGAGAGGTGAGGAAAAAGAAATAATATACAAGGGGTGATTGAAGTGTCCAAATTTGGGCTAATGGGCAATTTATTTGTGGAAAATAACGTTACGTACACTAGACCTAAAAAGGAAGGCTTTACTTTTATCAATATATTTTTAATTATTCTTGGCATTGCTTGCCTTATGTATGCTGTGGGCATGATGCTCATGGGCTCCACTGTATTTGTTATCTTTTGGATTCTAAGTGGCATGTTTTTTCTAGGACTTGGTATAATTCGCAGCAAGAGAACGGATATACATATGGCTCGATACGTAATACTTAGAAAAGTATTTTACACCTTTCTTTGGGTGGGTATTATATGTTTTGTGGCCTTAGAAGCTATTATAATCGTCAATGGCACTGAAGAGAGAATAGGCTCTCCCAATATAGTTATGGTTTTAGGGGCTGGACTTAGAGGAGAGACACCAACAGCTACACTAGCATATAGACTGGACACCGCTGCTGAATATCTTAAGAAAAACAACAGCGCTAAGGTGATAGTGTCTGGTGGACAAGGTAAGGATGAGATGATAACTGAGGCCTCTGCTATGGAGAAATATCTTATAAATTGTGGAATAGAATCAGAACGCATTATAAAAGAAGAACAGTCGATAAATACTAAAGAGAACTTTCAATATACTAGAAAAAAATTGGACGAAGAAGGTTACGACAAAAATGAAAAAGTATTGATTGTAACGAATTCTTTTCACATGGCTAGAGCAAAGCTTTTAGCAGAAAGAAATGGATTTGAAGCATATGGTGAGTCAGCTCCATCATATCCCTATTTAATTCCCAATTCTTATGCAAGAGAAGCTTTTGCACTGATTAAGACATATCTATTTGACAAATAATAATAAGAAAAATAAAAAACCAACATTTGCAAAGATACACCTTGCAAATGTTGGTTTTATTTTATATCCTTTCATTGAGTTCTCTTGAAAATACAAGAAAAACAGAAGAAGTCCATGTAAAGGCTTTATCCCTGAGACCTTCTCCAGAAATAGCATCGAAATTCTCAGCCATGCCTTCTTTGTTGCACATCTCGCAGAATCTTTTCTTTATTTCCCATGCAAATTCAAATTCACCGCAGGCTTCAAGCCCCCTTACAATAAGGAATGTGGATGGAGCCCATATAGGACCTCTCCAATAGCCGTCAGGCTCGTAGAAAGGACTCTTAACACTTTCTGTTGCAAGGCCATTTTCAGTGAAGAAGCGACCTTCCTCCTTTAAACCGGAAACAAGATAATCTCTAATATAAGATGGCAGGCGTTTGCCAAGTATAATAGGTACAAACAAAAGTAAACTATCTCCAGTATTGCAAATAGAACCATTGTTATGTCTAGCTACAAAGCCGTCTTTAGTCCAAAAGTGCTTTATGAGTAGTACCAAATTCTCTTTAGCTGTTTCATAATGTTTTTTGCTTTCTTCATGTTTACCCAGCTTTTCTGCTACTAGAGCAAGAAATTCGAACTGTAAAATAAGGAAACTTAAAAGATCTGGACTCTCTATAGGCACACCATTGTGGAACACCGTACTATTATCCCAACCACAGTCATTGCCATGTTTATACTGAGGAACACCATTGTGGTTAAAGTCATTAAAATCTAGCCACCATCTAGTCCAAAGACACATAGGCTGGTAAATTTTTTCTAAGGTTTCTAGGCTGAAAACCTGTTCTTCAGTTTTGTCCATGATTTCCTTCATGATTATTCCTTGCACCGGTGGCTTGTTAAAACTCCAAATGCATTTTGAATCATTTATAAGGTCAGGGAAAGAACCCGATTTATCTTGGTGATCAAAAAAAATCATAAACTGCTCTAAGGCAAGCTCAGGGAACGTAGTAGATAAAGCCAGTGCATTAAAGCAGTTATCCCAACTCCATATACTAGTCATCCAGTTTTTTGACATATACATGGCTTTCCTTGTAAGGTTTCCTCTAGGAGGAACCACACAGGACCATGTAATGTAAGAAGCCAATTTATTGCCTCTATGATATTTTGGATGGCAATTGTGGGTACTATTTAATAACCAACCATAATAATAATGTTTTATTTCTTTCTTATCCTCTTCAAAGGAAGTTTTAGAAAAATCCTTTGGATCCCATTCAGTTAAAAAATTGTCTATAATCCCTTCCACCGTATTTCCCACCGTAGCCACAAAATCCATGGTAATGCTGGTACAACGACTTACATCCCAAGGTGCAGAAACATCAACCTTTGTAGCCTTAAGCGGTATCATCATAAATTTCGTGTTGCTTGTAGCATATGTTAAAAGAAGTTTATCGCTATCATATGGAGCTACACAGTCATACTTTGTAGTTTCCACGGAAAGCCTAAGTCCCACACCAGCACCTCTAAACCTAATGGTGTTTTCGTCAGAAATAATAAATTCCATAAATCCCTTGTCGGAAATTAATTTCAATGAGTAAGGCGAGCAGCGCTCCGTATAAGGAATTATTTCATTATTGTAAATCAAATCAATTCTAAAAATGTTGCTTCTGGAAAATGAAGAAGAAACATTTCGAATATAAACTTTGTAATCTTGCGTGTCATCTTGCTGAAGCTTAGAAAATACAAAAAATGAATTATACCTACTGAAAGGAACATATCTTAAATCGAAGTTCATTATAATACCACCTCCACTTATATTATGCCATAAATATTTTGAATAGTCGATTGAAATATTATTGGAATTTTATGAAAAATTATCTCAACTTGCATAACTAACATTGTAAATGTTCCTATGGCTCTTTTGTACTTGGCAGTGATGAATGAATTAGTTGCCAGTATGGTCACGTTTCAAAAACTTCTCAAAAGGATACAACTAGAGTTTTGAGAGTGAACTTACCCCATCCACAAGGGGATGGGGCTTCCTGCTTCTTCGACCTCGCAATCTACTATCTCCACAGGCTTGATTCCGATAGTTCCTACCGTATTTATTACAGGATTACGCCACCTCTATTTTTAGTTCTTTTAATCCTTGCTTTAGAATATTCTTACTTGCATTAGCATCTCTATC
>NZ_FRAD01000014.1 GCF_900142225.1 Hathewaya proteolytica DSM 3090 | reverse complement strand
CATCTTTCTTAAAAGCAGCTCTCCAACGTTTTCCACAGGATTTAACTCGTTCTACTCCAAGAATATTTATATCAAAGCCAAACTCTTCAAATATTTCTCTTGGAAATTTTCCTTTTTCATACTCTGCAATAAAAATACTTTTAAATTCATCAGTATAAGTAATTGCTTTATTACTTACATTCTTAACATATTTATTTTTAGATAATATTTTAACTTCTTCTTTTGTAAATAGTTTATTACTCATTTGTATATTCTCCTAATGTTATTTATTCTATTATACACAAAAATACCCCATAGGTAGACTTTTTTATAATGTCTACTCTATAGGGTACATTTTATAACAACTCCGAGTTTCTTTTTACTTTTTAGCTTTGTTTAAAACTCTTTCAAGTATAGAATCCAGTGCTTGCCCCCATAGCTGGAAGCCTTGATTTTCTATGAGATATTGTACCGCTTGGTGATTTAGTCCACCGGGAGTCATTTCCTCTGCTAATTCTTTGAGGCCGTGTTCTGGCGTTGCAGCGGCCATGTGGCATAGACCTTGAAAGAAAGATGTAACATAGGATTTTGCAGCGGGCTCGTTAAGGCCGTTGTCCACATTCCATTGAACTATACTGTATAAAAGTTCGTAAAAAGGGCTCATAAGGGCTGTGGTACTTCTCAATAGTGATATCTCCTTTTCAGTGTCCACAGCTACTATGGTTCCTAGTGGCTCAAGAAGATTAATAATTTCATCTTGTGAGGGGTAAACAACTATAGGACCTAGCCTTTTTGATATGAAGGGCAATGGAACCACGTCGCAAAGAATTTTTGTGTCACCAATGATTTCTTTAATCTTGGGAAGACCTAGTATGGGAATTAGACTCACCACTTTGTGACAAGATCTAAATTTAAGCTCACACAGTATTTCCTCTGAGTTTTGGGGCAAAGTTCCTAAGATTACAAGTTCACACTTATCTAGGACAGCTTGATTATCTGCTTCCACGGTTATGTGACTAGAGTATTTATCTCTAAGCATTTGTGAACGTTGTTTATTCCTAGGGGATAGGTGAAAAGAGTGTTCACAGTGACCATGCCCTAAAAAACCCTCAAGAATATTGCTAGTTATAATTCCAACTCCTATAACTCCTATTTCCATATTTTAAAACCTCCTCTACAATTGTTTCATAAAATAATAACTATTATACTATATAAACCGTAAATTTGGCAGTATTGATTATAGAGGGAGAAGTCAGTATAATTATAGTAGTAAAAAATAGAAGCTTGTTATTTCAGCTTATAATTTGGAGGATTATTTTGACTAAAAAAAATATATATATTAATGCTACGATTCTTCACGAAAAACCGTCAGGACTAGGAGTATACGCAGAAAATGTCATAAAGCACTTAAAAAAACATAGAGAATTGGATCTGAAGGCTATATGCCCCATAGATTTAGACGGTGTTGATACAATAAAGTGCACAGAGTATGTAAAACCTAGCTACAAGAAAAAAGGCGGGCTTATTCGTTTTTTATATACACAATTTGTCATGCCATTTAAGGTACACGGCGATGCTATCATATACCATCCCTTTCACTATATGTGTCTATTTAGCAGAAAAAAACAAATAATAACTGTACATGATTTTATACCTATGTATTTTAAAGATGAAGCAAAACATCAAAATGCATATTATCGCCATATTATGCCACACCTTTTGAAAAAAGCATATAAGGTAATATGTATATCTGAAAATACAAAAGCAGATTTAATTAAATTTTATAACATGGATGAAAGCAAAATTTATGTGGTGAATAACGGCTATGATACAGAAGCTTTTAACACTGAGGGCACTGAAAATTCCAAGAAAATACTTATGGAAAAATACCATGTGAATTACCCTTATATACTCATGGTGGGAGCAGAATATTACCACAAAAATGTAAAGAGGGCCATGGAAGCTTTTAAAAATGTTGAAAATAAAAAGGGCTGCAAACTTGTACTTATAGGTAAAAATTCTGGATATATTGACGAAATAAAATCTTATGCAAAAGAACTTGGAATAGAAGATGACATGGTATTTCCGGGGTACGTTCCCACAGAGCACCTTAAATATTTCTATAATGAGGCTAAGGCATTTTTGTACCCAACACTTTATGAAGGGTTTGGTCTTCCAGTGTTAGAGGCATGGGCTTGCAATACTCTAGTACTTTGTTCCAATAATTCTTCTGTGGGAGAACTGGCTGAAGATGGAGCAATAACTTTCAATCCTTACAGTACAGAGGAGATAAAAAATGCCATAAAGAGGGCCATAGATCATCAGTATTTTACCACCGGGCAATGCATGGAGGACATAGATAATATAAAACAACGTGGCACTGAACTTTGCAGGCAGTATGATTGGAGAAAGACTGCAGATGAGGTAGCTAAAATAATATATGAATAAAATGTTAACGAATATTAAGTTCCTGTAAAAACTTCATCTTAAAGCTTAACAAAGCTTTACAAAGTAAATATTATTATCTTGAATGGGAGCATGTACATATATAATCACAAATTTATTTATTTGCGCTTCCGGAATAATTTATACAGTATAGGTAATAATAAAACTTATTATTGAGTTGGAGGAAAAAGATGAGTCAAGGTATAATCATGGTACTTAAGTTGTTTGGTGGTGTGGGACTTTTCCTATATGCTATGAAGCTTATGGGAGACGGTCTTGAAAATACTGCTGGAGAAAAGTTAAAATCAATATTTGAGAAAATAACATCTAACCCTATTAAAGGAGTACTTACTGGAGCCATCGTAACCGCTGTAATTCAGAGTAGCAGTGCTACCACGGTTATGGTAGTTGGATTTGTTAACGCGCAGCTTATGAATTTATATCAGGCCACCTCTGTTATCATGGGAGCCAATATTGGAACCACGGTAACAGCACTGCTTGTAACGTTGGATATTGGTACTTTAGTTCCACTATTTATTGGTGTGGGAGCTGTAATGGTGCTTTTTGTTCACGGCAAGAAGAGCAATGATATAGGAAGCATTGTTCTTGGTTTTGGTCTTCTATTCTTCGGTATGGATCTTATGAAGATAGCTATGGAGCCTTTAAGTAAATCACAGATTTTTATTGATATGTTGTCAAAGATGGACGGGAATATACCACTTGGAATAGCAGTTGGATTACTTATAACAGCTATAGTTCAAAGCTCTTCAGCAACCACTGGTATTTTGATATCCCTTGCAGGCACAGGAGTTCTTAACATAAGCACTGTAGTTCCAATTTTATTTGGATGTAACATTGGAACCTGTGTAACTGCTCTATTGGCCAGTGTTGGAACATCTAAAACAGCAAGAAAAGCAGCTATCATACATTTAATGTTCAATGTGATCGGAACGTTAATATTTATACCTTTATTTAGACCATTGGTATGGCTTGTATCAGAGGCACCTTATGTGTCTGTGGCATCTGTAAAAGCTCAGATAGCATTTTCACATATAATATTTAACGTAACTAACACTATAATACTTCTTCCATTTATAAAATATCTGGTAAAACTTGCAAATAAAATCGTCAAAGGTGAAGATGAGATTGAAAAGTTTGGAACACAGTTTATTGATGACAGAC
The DNA here is from genome assembly GCF_900142225.1 of Hathewaya proteolytica DSM 3090. GTDB lineage: Bacteria > Bacillota > Clostridia > Clostridiales > Clostridiaceae > Hathewaya > Hathewaya proteolytica. The sequence goes on along the minus strand of NZ_FRAD01000014.1, from coordinate 91,959 downwards.
TACTAGAGACACCTGTTATAGCTGTAGGACAGACAGTAAAAGAGATTAAGGCTATGGCTGAAAAAGCGGAAGCTAATTTAGAAAGAGCCATGAGTGCCTTTTTGAATGACGATGAGAGATTAGTAAAAAAAGTTTATCTTTACGAAAAAGAGATAAATATGCTTGAAGACGATATAACAGTATTCCTTGTAAAATTGTCAAAAATACATTTGTCTAGTAACGATAAAGAAATTGTCATGTCTATGTTCCATATGGTAAATGATATAGAGCGTATAGGTGATCACGCTACTAATATAGCAGAATACGCCAGTGAAAAGATTGTAAAAAAATTCAAATTATCTAATGTAGCTACTGAAGAGTTGGAAAACTTCTTTTCTATAGTTATATCCTGTGTAAAGGGAAGTATTGAGGCTTTCTGGACTCAATCAGAGGACAAAGTTGCATTTGTCAGACAGTGTGAAGATAAAATTGATTCCTTAGAAAAAAGTTTAAGAGAAGCCCATGTAAAAAGACTTAATGAGGGTTCATGTAGTGCTGGCATTGGAACTATGTTCCTAGATCTTATTTCAAACTTAGAGAGAATCGGGGATCATTCCAACAATATCGCAGGGGTAGTTCAACAGAAGTTTATAAGACATACCTTTAAATTGCAGGAAGATTAAAGTTAAATCAAAGGTAATAGAATAATATGCCCTAAGGGTTAATACACTATACTAAGAATAATTTGTAGGAGTGGTTTTATGAAGAAACCTGTATATACTATAATTCTCAGCAGTGTGTTAATCCTTATTTCTTTTTTGTGTATAATATCTTTTAATCACAGAGCCAGTGAAGCTGCATCTTCTAATCTCCCTGAGAATAAGATAATCTTAATCGATGCAGGGCATGGGGGCATGGATGGAGGAGCAACGTCTCCCACTGGTACCATGGAGAAACATATCAATCTTAGTATAAGCCAGTTTTTAAGAGAAGAACTAGAAAAAACAGGGTATAAAGTTATGATGACTAGGGAGTCAGATATTGGACTTTATAGTGATGGCACCATAAGACAAAAGAAAAATGAAGATTTAAACAGAAGATGTGCATTAAAGAAGGACACAGGGTGTAACATGTTCATAAGTATTCACTTAAATAAATTTCCGGAATCTAAGTATAAAGGGGCTCAGGTGTGGTACTCCGATCATGAGGAGAGCAAAGAACTTGCACAATCGTTACAAACAGGACTTAGAAATGATTTGGATCCAGAAAATAAAAGGCAGATTAAAGCCGCAGCAGGCCAATATAAAATTCTCCGCATCAATGATACCATGCCAGCGGTTATAGTGGAATGCGGTTTTTTGTCCAACCCTCAAGAAGAAGAATTACTGAAAACCGAGGAGTATCAGAAAAAAATAGCTCAATCTTTGGCCAAATCCATTGGAGAATATTACAATAAACAAAGTAGAGTTAAATTATAGATGGCTACATAGCTGTTGAAAAGAGGATTCTTACAATTTTTTTGTAAGGATTCTTTTTTATTTACAAAAAAAACTGTAAACTAAAATATTTTTTTAGTAATTTTATTGATATGATTTTGTCAGTATGGTATTATAGAAGTGGAATTGGATTAGTCCATTAATCCATGATGATTATTTTTGGTTAAATGGATTTTTAACCCAACCATTAGAGGTGACTATATGGTAAATATAAAAATTAATAAAAAAAATGGTATTCCATTATATTTACAAGTTAAGAAGCAGATCATAGAGCAGATAAGGCTTGGCAACTTTAGAGTGGGTAGCAAAATGCCTACAGAGAGGGAGCTGGCTAGTGCCATAAATGTGAGCAGAAATACTGTGAGCACTGCCTACAATGATTTAGAAAAGGACGGAATCATAAAGTCCTTTCAGGGCAAAGGCACCTTTGTTATGGAGGAAGTGGCCTCTTGGAAGGATAAAAGTTTAAAAGAAAAAGTCGTAAAAGTATTGGACATTGCTTTAGAGGAAGCCATGGAAAATGGAATGAGCACTGAGGAGTTCTTAGAACTTGTCACAGAGACGGTAAAGGAAAGAAACGAGATAATGGAAAAAATGTCTTTTGTCTTTGTGGAGTGCAATATTGAGCAATCTAAAATGTTTAGTGCTGCATTGAGCAATAGCAGCAAAATGCAGGTCATACCACTTACTATCTCTGATTTGAGAGTTATGAGTGAAAAAACAAAGAATATAGTTAAAAGTTGTGAGGTTATTATAACTACGTTTAATCATGTAAATGAAGTTACAGAACTTACTAGCTTGCTTAACAAACAGATATTCGGAGTGGCTATTAATCCTGATATAGGGACTATTGTAAAGATTGCTAGGTACAAAGATGGAACGAGATTTGGATGTGTATGCATTTCGGAAGAATTTATGTTTAAGATTAGACAAGCTCTTGAAAAAGCAGGTTTAGACAATGTGGATATAGCTTACACCAATTCCGATGATAAGGAAGAACTTAAAAATTTCATTAAATATGTGGATGTTATAATCGTTTCACCAGGTAGATTAAAGGACATAAAGAGCATAAACGTAGAAAATAAAGATATTATTGAGTTTTTGTATTTGTTAGATAATGGTTCTGTAAAGGCATTGAAATCAAAACTTGTGGAGCATCTACCGCGGAATATGAAAAATATGATTTAGAGAATACACATTATACCGACAATTAAGTATTAGGAGTATGAAGGACAGTTAAACTTATTAAATTAATAATTTATCATGTGGGCTAAAATGGATAACTTCTATTTTTACTCTATATGAATTAATTATATATTTGTTATATGAAAAACAACTTATATTATTTAGTTAATTGGGAGGCTAAATCAAATGGAAAACAAAAATGGCAAAACTGTAGTAATGGGCGTTATTGGATCCGATTGTCATGCTGTGGGAAACAAGATAATCGACTACGCATTAAATGAAGCAGGATTCAACGTAATCAACATTGGAGTTCTATCTCCACAAGAGGACTTTATCAACGCAGCAGTTGAAACAAATGCTGACTTAATTCTTGTATCTTCTCTATACGGACAAGGAGAAATTGACTGCAGAGGTTTAAGAGAAAAATGCGAAGAAGCTGGTCTAAAGGATATTCTTCTTTACGTTGGTGGAAATATAGTTGTTGGTAAACAGGATTTTGACGATGTAAGAAGAAGATTTGAGGATATGGGATACAATAGAGTTTACGGGCCAGGTACTCCAATCGAAATCACTATAACAGATATGAAGAAAGACTTAGGAATTGCTTAGTTTGGATGTAAAATATAAATAAAATGGACTAAAAATAAATAAGTATAAAGGTTATTAGAGGTGAATAAAGTGGACGCTTACCTATTATTAGATTTTGGTAGCACTTATACAAAGCTTACAGCTGTAGATATTGAAAATGAAGAAATATTGGCAACAGCTAAGGATATAACAACCATCGAAGATGACATAATGATTGGTTTTAACAAGGCATATGCAAAGATTGAAGAACAGATTAAGGGCAAAAACGTTAACTTTGTAAAAAAATTAGCGTGCTCTTCAGCAGCTGGTGGATTAAAAATGGTTGCTATTGGTCTTGTGCCTGAACTTACCGCAGAAGCGGCTAAAAGAGCAGCTTTGGGAGCAGGAGCTAGAATACTCAATGTATACAATTTTCAGCTTACCAATGGTGAAACAGAGGAGATCAAAAATTCAAATCTTGATATGATACTTTTAGCTGGTGGTACAAATGGTGGAAATAAGGAATGTATAATTCACAATGCAAAGATGATAGCAAAACATCAGATTCCAGTGCCAGTTGTTGTAGCAGGTAATAAAACAGCCAATGATGAGATAATTGACATATTTGATAAGGCTGGAATAAGGTACAGCATAACCCAAAATGTTATGCCCGAACTTAACGAATTGAATGTTGAACCGGCTAGAGAAGAGATAAGAAAAATCTTCATGGGAAATATTGTTCAGGCTAAAGGCCTTGGAAATGCCGAGAGTTTTGTAAATGGTATTCTTATGCCAACTCCAGCAGCAGTTTTAAAGGCTGCAGAGGCTCTAAGTCAAGGCACTGATGAGGAAGAGGGCATTGGAGATCTTATGGTTGTAGATATAGGTGGAGCAACTACGGATATTCACTCTTTGGCTGCTGGTGAACCATCTAAGGGTGGAGTTACTGTTAGAGGCTTAGAAGAACCTTATGCAAAGAGAACTGTTGAAGGCGATTTAGGTATGAGATATTCTGCTATAGCACTGCTTGAGGCAGCTGGAACAAGAAAGCTTAGAACATATCTTGGCGATCTTACTGATAGAAAAATTGATGTAGCAGGAAATTGTAAATATAGATATGAACATATTAAGATGGTGCCTCAAAATGAAGATGAAATCTTCTTTGATGAAGCCATGGCAAAGGTTGCAACGGAAATTGCTATGGAAAGACACGTTGGGACTATAGAGTGTTTCTATACACCAATGGGACCTGTATATACGCAGTATGGTAAGGACTTAATGGAAGTCAAGTACATGATAGGAACTGGTGGTGTTCTTGTGCACAGCAAGAATCCAGGACAAATTTTAAAGGCTGGAACCTTTAAAATGGAGGATGCAAATCATTTGAAACCTAAAAATCCAAAGTTCCTTTTAGACAAGACATATATACTATCTGCCATGGGACTTTTAGCACAGGAATTGCCTGATCTTGCAGTTAGAATGATGAAAAAATATTTAATAGAAGTTTAGTGAATTGTAAATAATAGATATTACAAATTGATTGGAGGAAGAAAATCGTGGAAGTTAAAAACAAAAAGTTTACAAACGACGAGTTTTACGCAATAAGAGAAGAAGTCCTTGGACAATGGAAAACTGGTGAAGAAGTTAAAAATATAGAGGATGGTATTGAATTTTGTAAATCAGTGCCTGAACATAAAAATTTCGCTTTAAAGCTTGCAAAAGCTAAAGAAGAAGGAATAACATTAGCTCAGCCAAGAGCAGGTGTTGCTTTAGTAGATAAACACATAGAATTACTACAGCATCTTCAAGATGAAGGTGGAGCAGATTTACTTCCAAGTACAATAGATAGTTATACAAGACTTAACAGATACGATGAATGTCAGGTTGGTATAGATGAAAGTATAAAAGCAGGAAGATCATTACTTAATGGTTTCCCAGGAGTTAACCACGGTGTTACTGGCTGTAAAAAAGTTTATGAATCAGTTAATCTTCCATTAGAGGCTAGACACGGTACTCCAGATGCTAGATTATTATCAGAGATTATCCATGCTTCAGGATGGACATCGAATGAAGGTGGCGGTATCTCCTACAACATTCCATATGCAAAATCAGCTCCATTAGATAAATGTATAAAGGATTGGCAGTACTGCGATAGATTAGTTGGTATATATGAAGAAGCTGGAGTTCCAATTAACAGAGAACCATTTGGACCTTTAACAGGAACACTTGTACCTCCATCAACTTCTAATGCAGTTGCCATTATAGAAGGTTTACTTGCAGCAGAACAGGGAGTTAAGAACATAACAGTTGGTTACGGTCAGTGTGGTAACATAATACAGGACGTTGCAGCTATAAGAGCTCTTGAAGAACAGTGTGAAGAGTACATGAAACAGTATGGATACAGCGGAATATGCTTAACTACAGTATTCCATCAGTGGATGGGTGGATTCCCACAGGATGAAGCTAAGGCTTTCGGTGTAATTTCAACTGGTTCTGCAGCAGCAGCTTTAGCAGGAGCTACAAAGGTTATCGTTAAGACTCCTCATGAAGCATTTGGTATCCCAACTAAAGAAGCTAATGCTTCAGGTATAAAGGCTACAAAGATGACATTAAACCTTTTAAAAGGTCAGAGAATGCCAATGTCAAAAGAATTAGCAGATGAAATTGCTATAATCAAAGCTGAGACTAAGTGCATAGTTGACGAGACATTTAGATTAGGAAATGGAGACTTAGCTAAGGGTGTTCTTAAGGCATTTGAAGCAGGCGTTCTTGATATACCATTCGCACCAAGCAAATGGAATGCAGGTAAGATGATGCCAGCAAGAGATAACAATGGTGCTGTAAGATACTTCAAGACAGGAAACGTTCCTTTCACTAAGGAATTAATCGACTACAACCAAGGTAAGCTTGAAGAAAGAGCTAAATTTGAAGGAAGACCAATTTGTTTCCAGATGACAATTGATGATATATTTGCAGTTGGAAAAGGTAACCTTGTTGGAAGACCAGAGAAAAAGTAATTGTAAGTGTTGTATAATATTTAAAGTTTTGCGGTAACCTAAATTTGTAATAATCCTCTGCAAAATCTTTGCAGAGGATAATATAAAAAATCATAGACTAAAATAGCCTAAATAACCTAATAAGGATGGGGGATTTTAAAATGAAAATTGTAGACGTTGTATGTTCAGCAGGTAGAACTGGTTTCTATTTTGACGACCAGAGAGCTATAAAAAAAGGAGCAGGTCATAACGGATTCACATATGTTGGTGAAGCTGTAACTGAAGGATTCACAAGCATAAGACAGTCAGGTGAGTCAATCTCTGTTATGCTAATATTAGAGGACGGACAGGTAGCATTAGGTGATTGTGCAGCTGTTCAGTATTCTGGAGCAGGCGGAAGAGATCCATTATTCCTAGCTAAAGACTTCATTCCAGTAATAGAAAATGAAATAGCTCCAAAGTTAATTGGAAGAGAGTTAACAAGCTTCGTAGAATTAGCTGAAGAATTCGATACTATGCAGATAAATGGTAAGAGATTACACACAGCTATAAGATACGGTATAACTCAGGCTATACTTGATGCAGTTGCAAAATCAAAGAAAGTAACAATGGCTGAAGTTATAAGAGACGAATACAAAACTGGTGTTGACATTCAGAGAATAGCAATATTCACTCAATCAGGAGACAACAGATACGAAAACGCTGATAAGATGATAATCAAAGGCGCTGACGTTATGCCTCATGCATTAATCAACAATGTTGAAGAAAAATTAGGTAACGATGGTTCTAAATTATTAGAGTACGTTAAATGGTTAAGAAACAGAGTTATTGAATTAAGACAGTGCGATTCTTACAAACCAGTATTCCACATAGATGTTTATGGAACAATTGGTGCTGCATTTGACTGTGATACAAAGAAAATGGCTGATTACCTTGAAACTCTTGCAAAGGCAGCTGAGCCATTTGCATTGAGAATAGAAGGACCAATGGACGTTGAAGATAGACAGAAACAGATGGAAGCTTTAAGAGATTTAACAGCTGAAGTTGACAGAAGAGGTCTTAATGTTGAATTAGTTGCTGACGAATGGTGTAACACTTTTGATGATGTTAAATTCTTCGCTGACAATAAAGCAGGACATATGTTACAGATAAAGACTCCAGACTTAGGTGGAGTAAACAACATAGCAAAAGCTATTCTTTACTGTAATGAAAAGGGTGTAGGTTCTTACTGTGGTGGTACTTGTAACGAAACTAACAGATCTGCTGAAGTAACAACTAATATAGCTATGGCTTGTGGAGCTACTCAGTGTTTAGCTAAACCAGGTATGGGTGTTGACGAAGGATTCATGATCGTTAACAACGAAATGAACAGAGTAGTAGCATTGGCAAACAGAAGAAAATAATAAGACATAACTTTTTAGTTAAATTAAAAGGCAGTTTATCCTAAACTGCCTTTTTACAACGTAAATGCTAAAATGGACTTAATTTTAAGTAAAATATAGATAGATTTTATAGGAGGATCTTCTCATGAGAGAGATAAATGCAGCTGAAATAACAAAAACAGTACGTAAGCTATGTATAGATGCAAATTATTATTTAACTGATGATGTAAAAAACAAAATTGAAACATATAGAGATAATGAAAAATGGGATACAGCAAAGGGTATTTTAGATAAAATAATAATAAACTACAACATCGCAAAGGATGAGGATAGACCTATATGCCAAGATACTGGTATGGCATGTGTTTTCATAGATATGGGTCAGGATGTACACGTTGTTGGTGGCAGTATTGAAGATGCTATTAATGAAGGTGTGGCACAGGGATATACAGATGGATATTTGAGAAAATCTGTTGTAAATGATCCTATTCAAAGGGTAAACACAAAAAATAATACTCCAGCAGTAATATACTACAACATTGTTCCTGGAGACAAGTTTAAAATTACCGTAGCTCCAAAGGGATTTGGTTCAGAAAACATGAGCCAATTAAAGATGCTTAAACCAGCTGATGGTTTAGATGGTGTTAAAGAATTTATATTAAAGGTTGTAAAGGATGCAGGTCCTAACCCATGTCCACCAATAGTTGTAGGTGTTGGTCTTGGCGGTACTTTTGATAGAGCAGCAAATCTTGCAAAAAAAGCACTTTTAAGAAATTTTGAAGAAAAGAATCCAGATCCTTTCTATGCTGACCTTGAAGCAGAAATGCTTGAAAAAGTAAATGCTCTAGGTATTGGGCCTCAGGGATTTGGCGGAAAGACTACAGCTTTAGCTGTTCATATTGAGCATTACCCAACTCATATAGCAGGTCTTCCAGTAGCAGTAAATATTAACTGCCACGTTGCAAGACATGCCTCTGCAGAACTATAATAGGAAAAAACTCTGCAAAGTTTAAAACAAAAAAGTTTTATATTAAAAATTTGGAGGAAGAGTTATGGAAAAGAGAATTACAACTCCATTAACAGCAGAAAAAGTTAAAGATTTAAGAGCAGGAGATTCTGTGTTAATAACAGGAGTTATATATACATTAAGAGATGCTGGTCACAAGAGATTAGTTGATTTATTAGATGCTGGTAAAGAACTACCAGTAGATTTAAAGGATGCAATAATGTATTATGTTGGACCTACTCCAACAAAACCAGGTCAGGTTTTTGGTTCAGGTGGACCAACTACAAGCTACAGAATGGATCCATATGCTCCAAGACTTCTTGATATTGGTTTAAAGGGAATGATCGGTAAGGGTCTTAGAAGCAAAGACGTTGTTGAATCTATGAAAAAGAATACAGCTGTTTACTTTGGTGCTATCGGTGGAGCTGCTGCTTTAATTGGTAAATCTGTAGAAAAAGCTGAAGTTGTATGCTATGAAGACCTTGGTGCTGAAGCACTTAGAAGACTTGAAGTTAAGGATTTCCCAGTAGTTGTTGTAATTGACAGTGAAGGAAACAACCTATATGAAGAAGGTCAGAAGGCTTACCTAGATTCTTTAAAATAAGCTTATAGGAGTTGAAGAAAATGAAAATAGTAAAACCAGCTAAGGCAGGAACTATGGAGTCAAATGATATCTATGTTATGGTTATGCCAAATGAAGATGGGAAAATAGAACTAGAACTTGAGAGCATAGTTATGAAACAGTTCGGTTGCGAGATAGAAAAAGTAATAAGAGAGACTTTAAAGGATCTTGATGTTACCAGTGCTACAATTAAGGCTCAAGACAAAGGTGCATTGAATTATACTATTAGGGCTAGAATTGAAACTGCAGTTAAAAGAGCAAGTATGTAGATAGGGGTGGAAGTTAAATGAAAAGATTGAGAAGAACTATGTTATTTATGCCAGGAAACAACCCTAGTATGTTACAGAGCGCTGATATATTAGGTGCAGATTCTATAATATTAGACCTTGAGGACGCTGTAAGTCTTACAGAGAAGGACAGTGCTAGAATATTGGTAAGAGAGGCTGTTAAAAGTCTTCATTATAAAGGTGTTGAGGTGGTTGTAAGAATAAATCCTCTTGACACTGAATACGCTATGGATGACATAGACAATATTGCAAGGGTAAAACCTGATACAATACTAGTACCAAAGGCTACTGAAGAGGCTATGGAAAAGGTTGATGCAGAGCTTACAAGAATAGAAAAAGAAGAGGGCTTTGAGCCTAAGAGCATAAGATTATTTGCTCTTGTAGAGTCAGCTTATGGCGTTGAAAATGTATACTCCATTATAAAATCTTCAGACAGAATAGAGGGTGTATTATTAGGTGGAGAGGACTTTACTTCTGATATGGGAGTAAAGAGAACAAAGCAGGGCGATGAAATTCTATATGCAAGAAATAAAGTGGCTACAGCTTGTAGAGCTTGCAGAGTGGATTCAATAGATACTCCGTTCACAGACACCAACGATTTTGAAGGTTTAATAGCAGATACAACAAAGGCTAAAAATCTAGGATTTACAGGAAAAGCTTCTATAAATCCAAGACAAATCGAAAGTATTCATTCAGTATATGCTCCAACTGAGGCAGAGATTGTCTATGCAGAAAAAGTTATGGAAGCTAAGGAAGAAGCGTTAGCACAGGGACTTGGAGTATTCTCATTGAATGGTAAGATGGTAGACCTTCCAGTAATCAATAGAGCAAAAACAACTCTTGAATTAGCTAAAATATTAGGTCTTAGATAATAAATAAGCAAGTGAGGAGAATAGTTATGAAAAATATTCTTGGTAGAGAATTACCTGATTTCATAGAAGGTTACGGAAAAGTAAAGCCCTTCGAAGGTGCTTTTGCAAATCTTGACCAATGTGAAAAAAGAGCTTTAAAGGTAAAAGCAGTTAAGCCTGGAGATACAAAATTGTTTGAATCTCTAGACACACTATTAGATAAATTGGCATTAAAGGATGGCATGACTATAGCATTCCACCATCATCTTAGAAATGGTGACTATGTTTTAAACATGGTTATGGAGGCTATTGCAAAGAGAGGATTCAAGGACATCACCATAGCAGCAAGTTCTATTTTCCCAGTTCATGCTCCCCTTGTAAAATATATGGAAGAAGGCGTGGTTACAGGACTTTACGCTGCATATATGTCAGGTCCAGTAGCCATGGCAGTTTCTCAGGGCAAGCTTAAAAAACCAGCAGTAATGCATACCCATGGTGGAAGAGCAAGACTTATGGAGAGTGGAGATTTACATGTAGATTTTGCTTTCCTTGCAGCACCAACATCTGATGAATACGGAAACATCAACGGTGTTAATGGACCAGCTGCTTGTGGTTCTTTAGGATATGCTGAAGCAGATGCTGAATTTGCAGATACAGTAATAGCTATTACTGATAATGTGGTTCCATATCCAGCATGCCCAATCGAAATATACCAACACAATGTGGACTACGTTTTAAAGGTAGACAGCATTGGAGATCCAGCAGGTATAGTTTCTGGAACAACTCAGGTTACAAAGGATCCAGTAGGTATTAAGATCGCAAAGATGGCTTGTGAAGCAATGGTAGCTTCTGGTCTTGTAAAAGACAACATGTCATTCCAGACTGGTGCAGGGGGAATATCTCTTGCAGTGGCAGCAGAACTTAAAGATTACATGAAAGCAAACAATATAGTTGGAAGTTTTGCAGCAGGTGGTATTACAGGATACATGGTAGATATGCTTCAGGAAGGATTGTTCAGAAACATATTTGATGTTCAGTGTTTCGATTTAAAGGCTGTTCAATCTGTTAGAGAAAATCCAAAGCACATGACAATGTCATCATCAATGTACGGAAATGCAGCAAACAAAGGTGCCGTTGTCAACAAACTTGATATCATGATTCTTGGTGCTACAGAAATTGATACAAACTTCAATGTAAACGTAACAACTGCTTCCGATGGAACTATCATGGGTGGTTCAGGTGGACACAGTGATACAGCAGCAGGATCTAAGCTATCTATCATTGTTACTAAACTTGTAAAATCAAGAACTCCAATCATCAAAGATAGAGTGACAACTGTTACTACACCAGGTGAGAGCGTTGACATGGTTGTAACTGAAAAGGGTATAGCAATTAACCCAGCAAGAAAAGATTTAATTGAAGCATTGAAGAGCACAAGACTTCCAGTTATGACTATAGAAGAATTAAAGAATATAGCAGAAGAAATGACAGGAAAACCACAGGACATTAAAACTAGTGATGAAGTGGTGGCAGTAGTTGAATACAGAGATGGTACAGTAATCGATGTAATTCACAAAGTTCTTTAATTTTGTAAATAATAAATACACTACTATTTCATTTAAAATCCCAATAAATAAATAATATATAAGGTATATGCAGTCTCGCTGTTGTAGAAGAAAATTGATTTTCTACTGGCGGGACTGCTTTTTACGTATATATGTATATTATTCCTATTATGTGGCTACATATGGCTCTTTTGTACTTGGCAGTGATGGAAAATATAAAATGAATAATTGCAAAATTTAAATTGACAATAAGATACAAGGTGTTATACTAAATATAACCAATAATAAATAAAATGATTAATAAAATTACTCATAATAATACATTTTATAGGGGAAAAATAATATAAATTAGGTAAATGTAAATTAAAATTTATCAAACATTAGGGGTGATTATAAATGGATTTTAAATGTGAGGTAGAAAAATCAAACTTTAAAAGATTGTGGAATAAAATTATAGCAGTGTTATTGGGGGGGGCATGCTATAAGCCTTATGCTAGCTTTTGTAACAACAACATTAGTATATGCTGCAGTAGGTAATATAATTGATAAAGATTCTTTAATGCTAATATGCAGTGTTATTGTCAGCATATTAATGTGCTTAAGCATAATTTTTTTGTATAGAAAATTGCAAACTAAAGAACAGATTTTTGCACTTAATAAAAAAATTAGTATGAAATCATTTTTTCGTATTTTAATAGTATTCATGGCGGTATGCACAATAACTAGTAAATTTATATTCATCATAGAGGATATATTAAGTTTATTTGGTAGCGGATTTGGGAAATCTCTTGATAGAGCAACGGGTGAATGGACAAGAACTAGTATAATGTCCATTGTCTACGTCGGCATAATTGGCCCCATACTTGAAGAAATAATTTTTAGAGGCTATATTTTAAATTCATTAAAACCATACGGAAAGAAATTTGCCATAATATTATCGTCAATACTCTTTGGCATGTATCATTTAAATATAGTACAATTGTTACCTACAATAGTGATGGGAATAGTTTGTGCATATGTAGCTATAGAGTATTCTATAAAAATATCCATCGTATTGCATATAGTTAACAATTTAATTTTAGCTATGGGTATACCTGCTTTAGCAGACTTATTTCCAGGTAATGGGCCAATAATTGTGTATGGTATTTTATTAATAATAATTTGTATAATGGCAATTAGAATTATTATTTCAAATAAAAAAAATGTAAAAGAATATTTAATAAAAGAAAAAACGAAAAAAGGATTGTATCGTCAGGTAATAATATCGCCATTGTTTATTGTATTCGCTATTATATGTGTGATCTTTACTTTTACATAAACAAATACAATTTATCTTTTTAAAATTTAATCATGTTTATGTGCATATATATAGTAGTAAGATAAATTTTAAGGAGAAAAAACTTGAAAATATTATTAAATCTTGAAATCCAGTACGACACATCCACAAAGGAATGTAAAGTAGTATCTTGTACACAAGAAGGAAAACTAGAAAAGCAGGGTAATAAGGGACAAGGTAATCGCATAGAGCATATTCTAGGAAAGAGTGAAGTTAGATATGGAATTTTGACTTTGGGTACGAATAATCCTGTTGGGGATAGTATTCCCAAGGATAGCCGTATTACCGTCAAATATAGAAAAGATGGAAAAACCATATACAAAAAAGAAGTTAATACTCACAAATCTGTTAAGGGCAGGGTAAATGGACTTACGGAAATGTATGACAAGCATCATGAACTGCAGGAAGATGCTATAATTGAGGTTAAATATTCTTTGAATGACAAGATTTTAGAAATAAAAACGATTTATAATAGATAAACGGTTCATAAATTAAATAGAATGGGACTTGCTATATTGTGAGCAAGTCTTATTTTATTTAATTAATAAGTTATATGGCTCTTTTGGTCGTAACAGTGATAGTGGATAATATTGAGAAGGCTCAGAAAACATATTTTGCTTTGGTACAATATTATTAAATTTTTATATTGCATAATAATACTATGTGATGTATAGTATTATTATAAACCGTATAATAAAAAATACTATGTGAAGCATAATATAAACACAGAAAAGAGAAAGTTGTAATTATAAGATAACTATCGAAAGGAGGAAATAAGGGAATATGGACGTTCAATTGAAACGAGGTTTTTTGGAAGCTTGTGTACTTGCTACTTTGATGAAAGGGGATTCCTATGGATATCAGCTTGTAAAGGAGATAAGCCAGTGCACTCCTATATCAGAATCCACTCTTTATCCTATTCTTAGAAGGATGGAGAGTAACGATATGGTGGTGGTATATGCCATGGAATACAATAGCAGGTTAAGGAAATATTACAGAATAACACAGGGTGGCATAGATAGGCTACAGCAGTTTAGAGAAGAATGGAAAGAGATTTTAAAGATATATGAGTTTATCGAAGAAAACAGTGGTGGCGATGATAGAAGTTTGATAGTAAAAGAGTAGATAAAGATAAAATATAGTAAATTAAAATTAAGGAGGTAAAAAGCATGACAGGGGATAATTTTTTGAGGGAATTAGCATTTCGACTTAGGAAAATGCCACAGAATGAAATCAATGAAATTATAAATTTCTATAGAGAGGCTATAGATGACAGAATGGAAGATGGTATGAAGGAAGAAGAGGCTGTGGCAGCTATGGGAGAAATTGAGGAGATAATAAAAAACATTGAAAGTGAATGTTCACATTGTCAAAATCAAAAAGCTTATGAAAAATCATGGCAAAACAATGAAGCACATAACAACGAGGAATTTTGTAGAAACGAGGAACCATGTGGAAATGGCGAATCTTGTAGAAATAATGGATGTTATGGAAAAAATGAATCCTGTGGGAATGAAGATTTCCGTGGAAATATTAAAGAAAACTTAAAAAATATGATTAAAAATTTTGTCGAAAATGTTGAAAATGTGGCTAGAAGCACGTTTACTGCGGAGTATGAGCATTATTCCACAGAGGATGAACTTTACTATATTGAAGTTAATGACAGGAACACAGAAGTAATTGTAAAAGAAAGTGCGGATAATATGATACATTTAGAGTACTGTGTAGATGAGGATTTTTTCTACAAAATCGATGATAGTGTGAAGGGAGAATTGAAAGTTTCAAAAATATCTAGGACAAAGTGGGGAGATACAGGTTCAGATTCATTAAAAATATATATGCCACAAAGCTTTAAGGGAAACATAAATATAAACACTACTAATGATGAAATAAACATTGAAAGGATTCACTGTGAAAAGCTAGTTTGTCACACCAGCAATGACGAAATAAATCTTACCAATGTTATTGTAAGAAATGATTGTGAACTAATTACAAAAAATGATGAAATTAATTTAAAAAATGTGGAACTTGGAAATTATGCAGCATTAAGAACAACAAATGATGATATTTCTCTTTGTGAGGTAACTGTGTGTAAGGCATTAAAATGTGTTACTACTAATGGGGACATTGAAGGTAGTATTTACGGAAGAATAGAGGATTTCAATGTGTGCTCGTCCACAACCAATGGCGAAAATAATTTGCCGAAGAGGCTCCAAAGTAATGGCTTTAAGGAGCTGACAGTAAATACTACCAATGCAGATATCAATATTGACTTCATTTAAGAAATTTAAAAATTGTGTTTAAAGCTTTCATGATGATATCATTTTCATACAGTGAGTAATTCACAATGAAACAGTGAGAATTAAAATTTTTTTTAGCATAATAACGAGATAGAAAACATAGATTAATGTTATTTTTATGGGCCATGGACAACACAGAATCATCACTTTGTGTTGTCTTTAATTTTATTAAAAATGTGGTGCCAGAACTAAAGTCAATGATGCGAAATTTGTGATTATAGGGTGAATTTTCTAGACTTTGTAACAAATCTAAGCGCTTTTGTTTATAATGTTTTTTCAATTTATTTATGTGGCTCTCATAGGAACCACTTTCAATGAACTCTGCAAGGGTATTTTGTTCTAAGGTGGACACGGTACATGAATAAAATCCTGCTAGGGAAGTCAAGCGTTCCATGAGATCATTGGGAAGAACCATATATCCTATTCTCAGCGAGGTTGATATGGTTTTTGAAAATGTGTTCATGTAGATTACTTTTGAATTTACATCCATACTTTGTAAAGAAGCCAGGGGTTTCATGGAATATTGAAATTCTGTGGCATATTCATCCTCTATAATATATCGATGGGTATCAGTGTTGGCCCAGCTTAAAAATTCTAACCTTCGTTTTATAGGCATTGAAATTCCTATGGGAAAGTGATGAGAAGGGGAAATGTGTGCGATGTTTGCTATGGTTTCGTTTAATTTTGATACAGACATACCGTCCTTGTCAATGGGTATAGCTATGGTTTTTGCGCCACCTAGTTCATAAATTTTTCTGATTTTATCGTAACACGGGTCTTCCACACCATAGGAACTTTCTTTGCCGAAAAGTAGCATTAGCAATTGATATAGATACTCTGCTCCGGCACCTATGACGATATTTGTCGGATTTACTTTCATACGCCTAAACTGAAATAAGTAATCACTTATGGCGGTGCGGAGCCTAAGTGTACCACAAAAGGGCACATCTTCAAATTGAAATTCAATATTTTTGCGAAGAAAATGAGCCCATTTATTAAATGGAAATATTGAGGTTGGCGAACCATTCCTAGCTAGGTTGATTTCAATGTCTTCTGTACATGGATTTTTAAGGTTGCATAAAAAGTCCGAACTTTTTTCTTGTATATTTGTAGAAAGATTTTGTTTAAGTTCAAGAGCTTCAGAAAAAATATCATTGACAAAATAACCTTTCTTTTCTATGGAAGTGATATAGCCTTCATCGCAGAGTTGTCCATAGGCGTTTTCCACTGTGATAATGCTGATGTCATGGTGAGCTGCAAAAGCTCGTTTGGAGGGTAGTTTTTGGCTAGGTCTTATGCGCCCAGAAATTATGTCTTCTTTGATGCACTGATAGATATACTCATAAATTGCCATGGAACCTCTCTGTTCCAAATAATATGTTAACATTTTCTCACCTCGTCTGGTCTTATAAAAATACTTTAATTAGGATATATGAATAATATCAGATGAAACTTATAATGTCAATTAGTAGGATGAATTTAGTCATCTAGAGAATTATATTTTGGAGGGGTTAAGATGAATTTTGAAAGAGCAAGTGAAGTAACAAAACAATTTTTAGGTGGAGTAATTATGGATGTTACTACTGCTGAACAAGCAAAGATCGCAGAAGCTGCCGGTGCTTGTGCAGTCATGGCATTGGAGAGAATTCCAGCGGATATTCGTGCAGCTGGCGGTGTTTCTAGAATGAGCGATCCTAAGATGATAAAGGAAATAATCAATGCTGTAAAAATACCTGTTATGGCAAAGTGTAGAATAGGTCATACTGTTGAAGCGGAAATCCTGCAGTCCATTGGCATTGATTTTATAGATGAGAGTGAAGTTTTATCACCAGCAGATAATGTATATCATGTAAACAAACACAAATTCACAGCTCCTTTTGTATGTGGTGCTAGAAATTTAGGTGAGGCTCTTAGAAGAATTCAAGAGGGTGCTGCCATGATCCGCACAAAAGGCGAGGCAGGTACTGGTGATGTAGTTCAGGCGGTATCTCATATGCGCGCTATACAGAGAGATATTAAACGAGTATTTGCCATGAGTGAAGATGAGTTATATAATGAAGCAAAAGAACTGGCAGTGCCATATGAACTTCTTTTATATGTACATGAACACAATAAGTTACCTGTAGTGAATTTTTCAGCTGGAGGTGTTGCAACCCCTGCCGATGCAGCATTGATGAGAAAGCTAGGTGCTGAGGGTGTATTTGTAGGTTCTGGTATATTCAAATCTGGAAATCCAGAAAAAAGAGCCAAAGCCATTGTGGAGTCAGTGAAAAATTTTGAGAATCCAGATATTATTGCAAAATTATCTGAAGATCTTGGGGAAGCCATGGTTGGAATTAATGAAAGTGAAATCCAAGTATTGATGGCTGAACGTGGGATTTAAATGTTTTTAGTATAGAATATTGTTAAAACACACCTTTTATTAAAAATAAGGTGTGTTTTCTTTTGTAGAGTAGTTGACAAAGTTAACAATCTGGAATATTATAATGATATCAAAATGATATCATTATAATTGGTGGAGGGGTAATATGGATAAGGAAATTCCAAAAGTTAAAAAATCTCAAGTCATCGAAAAAGAATTACAGCCAGCTGGCGGGGGCAAGATGCTGATTATTATCTTGTTTGCTACTATTGCATCCATTGCAGGTATAGTTTGGGGATCTATATGGCTGGCAAATGAAGCATGGCTATTAGGTGGTATGGTGCTAGCCATTGGAATTGTTGGTTTTATAGCATTTTCTATAATGTCTGGTGGGCTGAAAATTATAAAACCAAATGAAGCATTGGTGCTGACACTGTTTGGTAATTATTACGGTACCATAAAGAAACCAGGATTTTTCTTCATAAACCCATTTGCTGTTTCGGAAAGCCCTGTAGCCAAGGCAGGCGGAATAAATGGCAACGTTAATGCCAGTGTAGTAGTAGGAAGTCAGAATATGGTACTTCCCAAAAAGAAAGTTTCAACTAAGATAATGACTTTAAACAATGAGAAACAAAAGGTTAATGATGTGCTTGGCAACCCAATTATCATAGGCGCTGTTGTAATATGGAACGTAGAGGACCCTACGAAGGCTGTGTTTAATGTGGAAAACTACATGGATTTCTTGTCCACACAGTGTGATTCTACTATTCGCAATATTGCTAGATTATATCCCTATGATACAATGGAAGAAGATAGTGACGAAAAAACACTTAGGGGAAGCAGTCAAGAGATTGCAAATAGCATGAAGGAAGAATTGCAACAACGCGTCCAAGAAGCAGGTCTAAATATAGAGGAAGTTAGAATAACCCATTTGTCTTACTCAGAGGAGATTGCAGCAGCTATGCTTCAGAGGCAACAAGCTGTGGCAATTATTGCAGCAAGGCAGAAAATTGTTGAAGGGGCTGTGAGCATGGTGAAGATGGCCATAGATCAACTTGGTGAAGAAGATGTGGTTGTTCTTGATGAAGAAAGAAAAGCTGCCATGGTGAGCAATTTACTTGTGGTACTTTGCGGAAACAAGGATGCTCAACCCATAGTAAACAGCGGTTCTATTTATTAGAATCACAAATGAAGGAAGTTGTTATATGACAGGTAACTTAGATGAAAAAGAACAAAAGCTAAAAGAAAAATTAGAATCTCTGAAAGCACTGGAAAAAGAGATTTTGGAAAAAGAGAAGTCTATTAAGAACAAGGAAAAAACTAAAAAGCAGATGCTTTTGAGGTTGTCACCCTCACTTTGGGATGAGCTAGCGGCTTGGGCAGAGGATGAGTTCAGATCTATTAATGGTCAAGTGGAATACCTTCTATGGGAGTGCGTGAAGAACAGGAAAAAGAAGTAAGGAAACAAGAGCATAAGATTTTAAAGTAAAATGGCTGTACTGCGGAATAAAAATACTGCAGTGCAGCCATTAGTTTTATATTATTTATTAATAAGTTTTTATTTATTAAAAATACAAATACATATTGATAATTATCTATGTATTGTTATATAATAAACATATAGATGAATTTCGATATGAGGTGATTTTTTTAAAAGGGTGCTATCTGAATTTGCTGCTAAATAAAACTACAAACTAAATAGGTAATGGAGGGGTAATATGAAAGAAAAAAATGGGCAGGATATTGGTTTTTTTGAACGCTATCTTACTTTGTGGGTAATTCTTTGCATGGTGGTTGGGGTAGTAATAGGCAAGTACGTGCCACCTATACCAAACTTTTTAGGACGTTTTGAGTATGCAAATGTTTCTATTCCCATTGCAATTTTGATATGGCTGATGATTTATCCTATGATGCTGAAAGTAGATTTTCAAAGCATAAAATACGTAAAGGAAAACCCAAAGGGGCTTTTTGTAACTTGGGTAACAAACTGGCTTATAAAACCGTTCACTATGTTTGGAATAGCTTGGTTATTTTTTTACGTTATATTTAAGAATTATATATCAGCAGAGCTTGCAAAAGATTATTTGGCAGGTGCCGTATTATTGGGTGCCGCACCGTGCACGGCTATGGTATTTGTATGGAGTCATTTAACAAAAGGCAATGCTGCATATACTGTTGTACAAGTGGCTACAAATGATCTTATTATTCTTATTGCGTTTACACCAATTGTAGCATTGTTATTAGGTGTAAGTGGTGTGAAAATTCCATGGAATACTTTAATTCTATCTGTTGTGCTTTTTGTTGTAATTCCACTTATATCAGGCATTTTAACTCGTATATTTGTTGTAAAACAAAAAGGCCAAGAATATTTTGACAATATATTTATTCCTAAATTCAGTAATATCACTATTGTAGGATTATTACTCACTTTAATAATAATTTTCTCTTTTCAAGGTAATACTATTTTAGAAAATCCTACACACATTATGCTCATTGCCATTCCATTAATTATTCAGACCTTTGCTATTTTCTTTATTGCATATTATGCAAGTAAGGCATTGAAGTTACCACATGACATTGCAGCACCAGCAGGTATGATAGGGGCTTCCAATTTTTTTGAGTTGGCAGTGGCTGTGGCCATATCACTGTTTGGAACAAAAAGTCCAGTGGCTTTGGCAACCATCGTGGGAGTTTTAGTAGAGGTTCCAGTTATGCTTGCTTTAGTAAAGATAGCAAACAAAACTAAGGGAGGCTTCATTCATGAGTAAATTAAAGGTGGCATTTGTGTGCGTCCACAATTTACTTTGAACTAAAAAATAAGCATTGAAATATTAACTAAGAGGTGATTTTAGTGGAGGTTTTAAGGAATATAGGGTTATTTTTACAAAATCAAGTATTAGGTATGAAGTGGCTCAACGAGATTATTGGAAGTGTTTTGTCTTGGATGGGCATGGATTTGACGAGTATCATGGGAAGAAGTTTGAGATTCTTTTTGTATGACACAATAAAGATATTTGCATTACTTTCCATTCTTATCTTTATTATAAGTTATATACAAAGTTATTTTCCACCACAGCGTACGAAGAAAATACTTGGCAGATTTCATGGTATATGGGCAAATACTTTATCGGCATTGCTAGGAACAGTAACACCTTTTTGTTCATGTTCATCCATACCACTATTTATAGGATTTACAAGTGCAGGATTGCCTATCGGTGTTACATTTTCTTTCTTAATTTCATCCCCTTTAGTGGATTTGGGTTCTCTTGTGCTGCTAACAAGTGTATTTGGATTTAAAATTGCCGTGGCATATGTCATTGTTGGTCTAATTCTTGCAGTTATTGGTGGTACAATACTAGAAAAATTAGGTATGGAAAAGTATGTTGAGAGTTTTGTTAAAAGTGCATCCAATATGGATTTGGAATCACCGGAACTTACGAAAAGTGAACGCCTTCAATATGCATGGGAACAAGTAACAGCTACAGTAAAAAAAGTTGCCCCTTATGTTTTTGTTGGTGTGTTAATTGGTGCATTGATCCACAATGTGATTCCTAGTAGTTGGATCCAAACAGCAATTGGTACGAACAATCCTTTTTCACCTATTATTGCTGCCGTTGTAGGAATTCCAATGTATGCAGATATTTTTGGTACAATTCCAATTGCAGAGGCACTGGCTGCTAAGGGTGTAGGTATTGGAACAATACTTTCATTTATGATGGGTGTCACAGCTTTATCACTTCCATCGATTATTATGCTAAAAAAAGTTGTGAAAACAAAGTTATTGCTTACGTTTGTTGGCATTGTAACTGTTGGAATTATAATAATTGGTTATTTATTTAACGCCACACAATTTCTGTTTATTTAAAATAACTTAGCTTAGATATGAGGTGATGTTTTGGAGAAAATTAGTGAAAAATATGTTTTAGCTTTTAAAGCTTTAGGTGATGAAAATAGGATGAAAATAATGGCTATGTTATCAAGAGGGGAGCTTTGTGCGTGTAAAATCTTAGATAAGTTAAACATGACTCAACCTACTTTATCACATCATATGAAGGTACTCTGCGATAGCGGCATTGTGAATGGTCGAAAATCAGGAAAATGGATGCATTATAGTATAAATCAAGATACTATTGACGAAATGGAACAGTTTTTTAACAGCATTTCTGGCAAGGTAAAGTTGATTGATATAAATGATATAAAGGGAGGAAATGATATTATGAAAGAAGAAATAGAAATAAAGGATAAAAAAATACAGTTATATCTTTTGACTGGCTTTCTTGGCTCAGGGAAAACTACTATTCTGCTTAAAATACTAGAGGAATTAAAGCATGAGAGAGTAGGTGTTATCCAAAATGAATTTGGAAAGCTTGGTATAGATGGAACTATTCTAAGAAATGATAATATTAAAATGGTAGAGATCAATAGAGGATCTATTTTCTGTTCATGTCTTAGATTATCCTTTGTAGAAGCTCTAGCTGAAATGACTAAGCAGGATTTAAATTATTTATTTGTAGAGAGTTCAGGACTTGGGGATCCTTCTAATATAGAGGAAATTCTTGAGGCTGTAAAAGTAATGGCTGGAGAGAAATATGAATTCAAAGGTGTAATTTGCTTAGTGGACGCTGTGAATTTCATGGAGCAGTTAAAAGACGAAGAGACTGTAAATAGACAGTTGAAACATTGTGAACTGTGTATCATAACAAAAGTGGATCTTGTGGAGCCAGAAAAAATAGATGAGCTAAAAGAAAAGATAAGGGAAATTAATGCTGTATGTCCTATTAGGTTAAGTTCAAATGGCAACATTGATATTGATTTTGTAAATCAGGATTTAATGAAATATAGATGGGCGGAATCTGAGGAATCCACTAATTCACCGGAAACAAAGCCAAAGAGCGTTTCTATGAATTTTAAAGGACAACTTCACCAAAGTGAATTGGCAATGTTCCTTGATGAAGTTAAGAAAGATGCTTATCGTATAAAAGGTTTCTTTAATTTAAAAGAATCCGGATGGAATGAAGTTAATGTGGTTGGGGATTTGGTAGATTTTGATCCATGTGATGCAAAGGAAATATCACAACTTGTATTTATATCAAAGGTTGGACCACAGATTATAAGAACCATTGCAAATGCATGGAAGAAAAATAGCAAAGAGGAAATGGAACTTAAAAATTAAAAATAGGGATAGGACGGTGAATGAGAATGGATATAAAAGTAATAGGGGCAGGATGCCCAGATTGTAATAAATTATATGAAAATACCATGGAAGCAATTAAAGAACTTTCTTTAGAAAATGTAACTGTAACAAAGGTGGAGGATTTAGTTGAGATTGTTAAGCTTGGTGTTATGACAGCGCCTTCTCTTTTAATAGATGGAAAGTTAGTTATAAGCGGTCAGGCTGCTTCAACTAAGAAAGTCATAGAGGTTATGAAGAAATCAGGAGTTGTTTAAGTAAAAAGTAGAAAAATAATATAGAATAAAGGCGCCTCAGAGTTATTAAATCTGGGGTGCTTTTTGCATACAAAGTGGAAGCTCTAGGTTGCATTTTTCAAGTAAATCTTGATTTGTCATGATGTCCTTTGTGGGACCATCTGCAACGATAAATCCATTATTTAAAAGAATTGTACGTGTGCAGGTTTCTAGAATCATGTCTAGGTCGTGGGAGGCTATTATTTTTGTCTGGGGCAAAGTATTCAATAGGTTTATCAGGTTTCTACGGTTTTTTGGGTCAAGGGTAATAGAAGGCTCATCCATTAGCAAAATCTCCGGTGACATAGAAAGAATTGTGCCTATGGAAACTATTTTTTTCTCTCCTCCAGACATTTTGTATATTTGCTTTTGACTAAGGTGTTCTATGTTTAGATCCTTTAGAACTTTTGTAACACGCTTGTCTACTTCATCTTTAGAGAGACCATAATTTCTTGGCGCAAAAGATATGTCTTCATAAGCTGTGGTCATGAAAAGTTGGCTATCAGAATCTTGAAATACGTAACCGATTTTTTTGCGAATAAGTGCCAAGGTTGATTTTTTAATAGGGGTTCCATCTATTTCCATGGTGCCAGTAAAATTTAAGTCTAAACCTAGCAAAAGCCTTAACAATGTGGATTTACCTACGCCATTGGCCCCGATTAATCCTATAGATTCTCCTGACCTCACTGAAAAATTTATATTGTCTAGAATTTTGTTGTTATCGTAAGAAAAACATAAATTTTCTATATTAATATGTACACCATTCATAACATCCATACCTCATCTTTCTTAGTGATATTCTTTAAGCTATGTAAATAAAGTTCTCAAAATTATAAAGCACATTGTAAAGGAAAATAGGTAAATATAATCTTGTAACTTAATTGAAGTGTTGCTATTTAAATAGAAATCTCCATTGTAACCACGGAGGCACATACTATCATAAACTCTGTTGGCTTTGTCCATGGTTCTAAGGAGAAGTTGACCAGTTAGAGAGCCCCATACTTTAAAGTGGATGCCTTTTTCCTTTGGAGCACGCAAGGCATAGGCTTCAGTTATAGTATTTACCTCCTTTAAAAGCAGGGTTATATACCTATAACTTAGAAGTATTTGAGTTATCATAATTTGAGGTATATGAAGTTTTTTAAGAGCTACACAAATTCCCTCTATGGTGGTGGTAGCTATGAGAAGGTAGGATGCTAAAACAGTAAGAATTCCCTTCATCATTAGTGTAATCATGGATATAAATCCAGATGTTATAGTTATGCCAGCAAAAGTATACAAGGGTATTTTATCAAAGAATGGGTTGAAGATACCTATGAAGCATACAAGGGGGAGAACTACACGCATTCTGTAAAGGCTATTAATAAGGGATAAATCGGATATGGTGAAAAGTATTATGGGATAAATAAACATACTTATGAGACCGCTAAACTTATATCTGTCAAAGGAAACTACAGTTATTATATAAAAAATTGTTACAAGAAGCTTAACCAGTGGGTGTAACTGGTTAATCCACTGGTTTCTTCTTGCAAGCTCATCTAATTTATTAATTTCATGAATTGAATCAGCAATTTTGCTCATTTTTCTTCTTCCTCTTAAAGAATTTGAATGCATAGCAGGAACCCACACATAGGCATACTACAAGCACACTACCAATTATACCTGAAAATGATGTTCCTATGGAAGAGTCGGAATCTTTAAAGCTGTAATCGGGTAGCAATGAAGTTGTATTTTGAACATCAGCTGCGGAGTTGTGAAGCTTACTAGTGTCAGATTGTTCTACTTCTGTGGAGCCTGTTATTTTCTCAATGGACCATTCAAGGCCATCGGGATTTGAAGAGGCATATAGTGATAGGATTCCGCCAATGAATAGGGTAGCAACGGATAGAGTTATCAATGTAGTTTTTAATGACAATCCTTTGTTGTTACTTGTTTTTTCTTCATTGCTTTGGGAACCCCAGAGAAGTTCCGGTCTTGCTTCATGGACAAAACAAAGTACTGCTGATGTGATAAGTCCTTCTACTAGACCGATAGCTAAGTGAATAGGCTGCATGGTCATTACGAAGGTTGAAAAAGGAAGTTTACTTATACCAGAAGCCATGGTTTCTAAGGTAACACTGAAGGCACCTAATTGAAGAGTTATAATGCATCCAATAATAGAAGCCAGGGTTATTTTAAGTTTTGATACACCATTTTTCATCATGGGTCTCCATATTAAAAGGGCACCAATAAAACAACCGTAAAATGCCATGTTCCAAACGTTAGCTCCAAGGGCTAGTAGTCCACCGTCGGCAAATAAAAGTCCTTGAATTAATAAGACACTAATCATAGTTAAAAAGCCGGCATAAGGTCCAAGCAGTGCTGATAACATCATACCACCGCATAAGTGTCCACTGGAGCCTGTACCAGGTATGGTGAAATTAATCATCTGGGTGGCAAATACGAAGGCCCCCATGATACCCATCAATGGAATTTTCTTTGAATTGTTTTCTAATCTTACTTCTTTTACTGATTTTCCAGCAGCCACTGTAGAACAAACATACATTATTCCCGCCACTGCAGGGCTTATAAGAGCATCTGCCATATGCATAACAATCAACAATCCTCCTTAAAATAAAAAATACCACAAAGCTGTTCATCCCTTCAGAGATAAAATACCTTCATGGTAAGTATTTTCATTAATATACTTCTCAATTAATACGTTTAATAGATTTTAAATTAAAACAAAATTTTCATGGCTTCAGCCAACTTTACGGCTTCATGCCGATATTGTACTTAAAAATTATATCATGTTTTGAAGTACCTATCAAGTGATAACGTTGTGCTACTATTTTTAAATGTACAATTTTACATACATTTAACACAACCCCGCCTTTATATTTAACAATGATTTAATATTATGTTATTTGTAATGAGAAATCAAATCATATTGATAAGGGTGGTAGTTAAAAATGAAAAAAATAGTGAGCTTAGTATTGAGTTTAACATTATGTACAAGCCTTATGGTAGGATGCGGTGGTAAAAAGAGTGGAGATACAGCAAGTACTGATACTACAAAGGGTAATAGTACTGAGATAAGTGTAATATCCAGAGAAGAGGGTTCTGGAACTAGAGGCGCTTTCATAGAGTTGTTCGGTGTGGAAAAGAAAGATGATAGCGGAAAGAAAATTGATCACACAACTGATGAGGCTAATGTAACAAACAACACTTCTGTAATGATGACTACTGTGGCAGGCAATAAAGATGCAATAGGATATATTTCATTAGGTTCCCTAAATGATACTGTAAAGGCTCTAAAAATAGACGGTGTAGAAGCTACAGCAGACAATATAAAGAGCGGTACTTACAAAATCGCAAGGCCATTTAATATTGCAACTAAAGATAAAGTAAGTGAAGTAGCACAGGACTTTATAGATTATATTATGAGTAAAGATGGACAGGCAATAGTAGGGAAAAATGGTTATATACCAATGGATACTGATAAAAACTATGAAGGTAAAAAGCCATCAGGAAAAGTTGTGGTAGCAGGATCTTCATCTGTAACTCCAGTTATGGAAAAATTAAAAGAGGCCTATGTAGCAATAAATGCCAATGCAAATATTGAGATACAGCAAAGTGATTCTACTACTGGAATGAAATCTGCTATAGAGGGTATATGTGATATAGGTATGGCATCTCGTGGGTTAAAGGACAGTGAAAAAGGTGCAGGACTTAAGAACACTGTAATAGCACAGGATGGTATTGCAGTTATAGTAAATAAGGAAAATAAATTAAGTGAAATAAAAAGTGAAGATGTTATGAAAATATTCACTGGTGTTCACAAGACATGGGACAAGGTATCTAAGTAGGAGTGTAGGGACGTATTAAATAAGAACTGTTAAAATCCTGGAGGGAAAGAAAATGAAGAATGAAAAAGAAAAATTTATGAAGGGAGTGTTTTTTGCAGCGGCATGTACGTCTATAATAGCTGTAATACTTATATGCATATTCCTTTTTGCTGGTGGCGTGCCAGCCATGAAAAAGATTGGATTTTTCAACTTCCTTCTGGGCACAAAGTGGAAACCTAGTAATGATATGTATGGTATTATGCCTATGATTTTGGGAAGCATATTTGTAACAGCTGGTGCCATAATCATAGGTGTACCCATTGGAATTTTAACGGCTGTATTTATGGCAAAATATTGCCCAAAGAAGATTTACGGTGTATTAAAGGCATCTACTGAACTTTTGGCGGGAATACCATCAGTGGTCTACGGATTTTTTGGATTAGTGATTATGGTGCCCTTTGTAAGAAATGTTTTTGGCGGAGATGGTAATAGTATGCTTACGGCATCTATGCTCCTGGGAATAATGATTCTTCCGACAATTATCGGTATTTCAGAATCAGCTTTAAGAGCAGTGCCAAGAGAATACTGTGAAGGAGCTCTGGCTCTAGGTGCAACGAAGGAGAGAAGCATATTTAGGGTAACTCTTCCTGCAGCTAAGTCTGGAATTTTTGCTGCCGTAGTTCTTGGTATTGGAAGGGCTATTGGAGAGACTATGGCTGTAATTATGGTGGCAGGAAACCAACCGGGGATGCCCTCAGGCATTTTGAAGGGTGTAAGAACATTGACATCTAATATTGTAATGGAGATGGGTTATGCAGCTGATTTGCATAGAGAAGCCCTCATTGCTACTTCTGTAATACTTTTCATATTCATTCTAATTATAAATGTAGCAGTTGCAATAATTAACAGGAGGAGTTCAAATAATGGATAATGGCACTGTATCCGTAAGATTAAAGAAAAAATTAAAAAGCATAAAAAGAAACCCCCTTTCTTTTATATTATATATATTTGTAATATTGGCTGCTGTTATAACCTTTACAGTATTGCTGTTTATCGTGGGCTATATACTAATAAACGGCGTTCCCAATATTACAGGGGATCTGTTTTCATTAAAATACACCTCTGAAAACGGATCTGTAATGCCAGCGTTAATGAATACTATTATAATAACTGTATTGTCATTAATACTGGCAGTGCCTTTAGGCATTTTTTCTTCCATCTATATTGTGGAATATGCAAAAAAGGGAAACAAACTCATGGAAATTAGTAGACTTACAGTAGAAACCTTGGCAGGAATACCTTCTATAGTATATGGCTTATTTGGATTTTTACTTTTTGTAACGGCATTGCGCTGGAGATACTCTATATTGGCAGGTACATTTACATTGGCAATAATGATTTTACCTCTTATAATGAGGACCACAGAAGAGGCATTAAAATCGGTACCTGATTCCTACAGAGAGGGTAGCTTTGGTCTTGGAGCCGGAAAATTGAGAACAGTTTTTAAAATCGTGCTCCCAAGTGCAGTTCCAGGTATACTGGCAGGGGTAATACTTTCTATAGGAAGAATTGTTGGTGAGACTGCAGCACTAATGTATACTGCTGGGACCATAGCAGAGATTCCAAAGAGTGTTATGGATTCTGGAAGGACCTTGGCAGTCCATATGTATGCTATGTCCAGTGAAGGTCTTCATATGGACAAGGCTTATGCAACTGCAGTGGTATTACTTGTAATAGTGCTTATGGTAAATTTAATTTCAGCTTATGTTGCCAAAAGGATAGGAAAGGGAAAAATAGATGGATAATAAAAGTAAAATAAGTGTAGAAAATATGGATTTGTATTATGGTGAGTTTAAGGCATTAAAGAATATAAATCTTAATATAGATGAAAAAGAGATAACAGCTTTTATTGGACCAAGTGGCTGTGGAAAGTCTACTCTTCTAAAATCTTTGAACAGGATGAATGATTTAGTAGATGGGTGTAGAATAACGGGGAGAATTTCATTAGATGGAGAAGATATCTTTGGAAATATGGACGTAAATCTTTTGAGAAAACGTGTGGGTATGGTATTTCAAAAACCCAATCCTTTCCCTATGAGCATATACGATAACATTGCCTTTGGTCCTAGGACTCACGGTGTAAGAAGTAAGAGCAAGTTAGATGAAATTGTAGAACAGTCGCTAAAAAATGCTGCCATATGGGATGAAGTTAAGGATAGGCTAAAAAAAAGTGCGCTAGGTCTTTCAGGAGGACAACAGCAACGACTTTGTATAGCTAGGGCATTGGCAGTTCAACCTGAAGTGGTACTTATGGATGAACCTACTTCAGCTTTGGATCCTATATCTACTTCCAAAATTGAAGATTTAGTAGTAGAATTAAAGAAAGATTATACCATTGTAATAGTGACACATAATATGCAACAAGCAGCTCGTATTTCCGATAGGACAGCCTTTTTTCTTCTAGGTGAAATAGTAGAATTCAATGAAACAGAAAAGCTATTCTCTATGCCAAAGGATAAGAGAACAGAGGATTATATAACGGGGAGGTTCGGTTAATATGAGAAATAAGTTCGATGAACAGCTTGAAAAGTTAAATGTGGAATTAATTGAAATGGGAGCAATGTGTGAAGAGGCAATATCGGGTGTGGCAAAAGCTTTAAAGGATAATGATGTAAACATTGCAAGAGAGGTTATTAAAAAAGAGAAGCAAATAGATCATAAGGAAAAGGATATAGAGAGTCTTTGCCTTAAACTTTTACTGCAGCAGCAACCTGTGGCAAGGGATCTTAGAATGATTTCTTCGGCGCTTAAGATGATTACAGATATGGAGAGAATAGGAGATCAGGCCTCTGATATAGCTGAGATAATTAAAGTTGCAGATATTTCTTCCTTTGAAGATACATCTCATGTGGGAGATATGGCTGCTGCCACCATTAGGATGGTTACAGATAGTGTAGAGGCATACGTTAAAAGTGATTTGGATTTGGCAAGGTCTGTTGTGGAGTACGACGATGTGGTGGATGCGCTTTTCAATAAGGTAAAGAGCGAAATTACATCCTTTATAGGACATCATAAGGAGGAAGGGGAGTATGCTATAGATCTTCTTATGATTGCTAAGTATTTTGAAAGAATAGGTGACCATGCTACCAATATTGCGGAATGGGTTGAGTTTTCATTGACCGGAAAGTATAAAGGAGAAGATGAGTCATGATATATTGTGTAGAGGACGATAGAAACATAAGAGAACTTATCATTTATACCCTTGAGACCACAGGCTTTAGAGCCTGTGGCTTTTGTGATGGTTCAGAATTTTTTAAGGAGTTAGATGTGCAGCGAAAGTGCAATGAACTGCCGGAACTTGTTTTATTGGATGTAATGCTGCCAGGAGAAGACGGTATACAGATTTTAAAAAGATTGAGATCATCGGCGACTACTAAAAATATTCCTGTCATCATGGTCACTGCAAAGGGGGCGGAGTATGATAAAGTTATTGGCTTGGATTGTGGTGCTGACGATTATATAACTAAACCCTTTGGAATGATGGAATTCGTTTCTAGGATTAAGGCTCTGCTTAGAAGAACGGGAAATAGCGTTGAAAAGGAACAAGAATTTTCAGTGGGCAATCTTATGGTAAACGTAGAGAAGCACCTTGTCACAGTGAATGGAAATGAAATAAGTCTTACCTATAAAGAATTTGAAGTGCTAAAGGTATTGATGATGAACAGAGGCATAGTTTTAACTAGGGATAAACTTTTAGAAATGGTATGGGGGTACGATTTTGATGGTGAAACAAGGACAGTGGATGTTCATATAAGAACCTTAAGGCAAAAATTAGAGGAATGCGGTGATCTGATTCAAACAGTTCGAGGCGTTGGTTATCGAATAGGAAATAATAATTAAGGTGCGTGAATGATTATGAAAAAAAGCATATTGAAGAGTATGAGTGTAATTGTAATACTATCCATAGTGATTTCTTGCTTTCTTATTGGATTTGCCATGTACACACAATTCTATGATGGAATGAAAAATGAGGTACGTAAGGAAGCTGCCTATGTAGAGGAAGCCATGAATGCAGTTAGTGAAAATAATTATGTAGACTACCTGAAAAAACTAGATAGGAAATTGAGAAATACCAGATTTACTTTAATAGAAAAGGATGGTACTGTAGTGTACGATTCTAGAGAAGATTTTAAAAACATGGAGAACCATGGTAAAAGGCCTGAAGTCATAGATGCACTGAAAAATGGTAGTGGTGAAGCTGTGAGGTTTTCGGAGACGTTAAAGGAGCAAAATTTCTATTATGCTCTTATGCTTCAGAATGGCAAAATTATGAGAGTGGCCACAACTACCCACAGTGTATTTGTAACCATGAAAAATATGATACCTGCTGTTGTTATTATATTGATAATAGTAATGCTATTGGCTGTTATAATGGCAAACTATGAGACAGAGAAACTTGTTAAGCCTATTAATGAATTAGATTTGGAGCATCCATTAGAAAATGAAGTATATGATGAATTGTCTCCTCTGCTAAAGAGGATTTATAGGCAAAATCAGCTTATTGCAACACAAATTAATGAAATTCGCCATAAACAGGGTGAGCTTTCTGTCATAACAGAAAATATGAAGGAAGGGCTTCTTGTATTAGACAACAGGGAGAGAATTATATCTATCAACAATACGGTAATGAATCTTTTCAATATTGAGAAGAAAGAATATGCCAATGTGCACATTTTGAGTTTGATTAGAAATAACACAATATACAATGCTATACAGGATTGCCTCAATGGAAACGTGGCGGAAGCTGTTATACAAATTGAAGATAAGGATTTCAGCATAATAGGAAGCCCAGTCATAACAGATGGGGAATTAAGGGGTGTTATAATTCTGGTCATTGATGTAACTGAAAAGTACAAAAATGAAAAAATGAGGAAAGAGTTCTCAGCCAATGTTTCTCACGAGCTAAAGACTCCATTGATGTCCATTTCAGGTTATGCAGAACTTATAAAAAGCAATATGGTAAAAGCTCAAGATATACCTGATTTTGCAGGTAGGATATACAATGAAGCACAGCGTTTAAGCAATCTTGTGGAAGACATAATAAGACTATCTCAGCTTGATGAAGAAGAAATGGTGATGCAGTTTGAGGATATAGACCTTTTTGAAATTGCAGAGGAAGTTTGCAAGCAGCTGGCTAATTATGCTAAGAATGCAAATGTAGAACTAAAGGTCATGGGGGAAAAGGTTATAATGCCGGGAGTCAGGCAGATAATGAAAGAAGTCATCTACAATTTATGTGACAATTCCATAAAGTACAATGTGCCAAAAGGAAGTGTAACTATAAACGTATATAATAAGGAAGGTTCTGATTATATAGAAGTAACGGATACTGGCATAGGCATACCGGAAAGTGAACGAGAGAGGATATTTGAACGCTTTTATAGGGTAGATAAAAGTCATTCCAAAGAAACTGGTGGCACAGGGTTAGGATTATCCATCGTTAAACATGGAGTCCTTATGCATCACGGCAAAATTACTGTATCCGATGTTGAGACTGGGGGAACCCATATAGTACTATGTTTTAACAACAGAGATATAGAATATAACTAAAAAACCATGGCAGGGTGATAAAATCTCACTGTGCCATTGTTTTTTAGTATAGGAATAAACTATGGATATATAGCAACCAATAGAATTTATCTATTTCACAAAGAAATAATAAGCTTGTATAATTGTATAGATGATTTGAATAGGAGGCGAGCTAATGCAGAAGCCATTATTGGAGTTTATAAATGTATGCTCTTGATGTGATATTTTTGGAAGTCTAGTTAAGACTTTAGGCGAGAGGTACAAAGACAAGGTGGATGTAAAAATTTATAAAGCTGGTAAGGACTTTGAGTATGTTAAAAAATATGGCATGTTTACAAAAAGTGTTCTAGTATTAAATGAAACAAAGATAATAGATAAGGTCAACAAAGCGACAATAGCTGAGGCCTTTAAAGAGTTGGCAGGTGAATAATAAATGTTTACATTAATAAAAGACTTGTTTTTGACTACCGTGGATGTTCTAAATGGAGCCTCGGTTTGGCTTATTTTTAGTTATATTTTAGCAGGTTTTTTGCGAGAAATATTATCTCCAGACAAACTTCAAGTGCATTTAGGAAATAAAAAGGTATCTTCTTTATTAAAAAGCACAATTTCTGGGATGCTGTTGCCTATTTGTAGTTGTGGAGTAATACCTTTAGGTATAAGTATGTATTATTCAGGAGCTTGTCTAGGCCCTGTATTAGCATTCATGACTTCCACGCCTATGATAAACCCTGTAGCAGTTATTTTATGTTATGGTCTTTTAGGAAAAGAAATAACAATAATATATGTTATAACGGGTTTTGTTGCACCAATGATTATTGGAGTTATCGGAAATGTTTTTGGTGGAAAAGAGGTACGATTGCCGGGAATAGAAGAGGAAGTAGAAAAGAGGATTCTTTCTAAAGAAAAGAAGAGTTTTTCAGAAAAAATTAAATCTGGAATGAAATGGGCTTACGATGATCTATCTGTAATTGTTAGTAAATATGTTATATTAGGAATGATTTGTGCATCTATAATATTTATGATATTCCCACAGAGTTTTATACAAAATTACTTTGGAAATCCTAGCGTTATATCCATAGGTGGTATAACTGTAGTTGCGGCTATAATGTATGTCTGTGCTGTAGGCCATATACCATTTATTGCAGCTTTAATTGCTAGTGGTGCAGCTCCTGGAATAGCCATTACATTTCTTATGGCTGGTGCATCTACAAACCTACCAGAACTTATAAGCATATACAAACTTATAGGGAAAAGAGCGGCTATTATATATTGTACTACGGTGGTTGCTATCTCAACCTTTGTAGGGGTTATGACAAATAAAATTCTTATGCCATTTAAACCGGTATTAAACTTTGATACTATAGATAAAAGCATAAGTTCAGCTAATAAATTTTTGTTTGTAGCACCAGAATGGTTAAAATACATATGTTCGTTTATTATCTTTGCATTGGCTATGAGGTCTGTGTACAGAAGTTATAGAAAATTTATGGACAAGAAATCGGAAAGGCAGGCATAGTTTCATGGTAAAAAATAATTTATTTAAAAAGAAATGTATTATAGCTATGCTTGTGTTTGTATGTATCTTTTCTATGGGATGTGATAGTAAGAATAAAGTGGACAAAGTACATAATGAAGCATTGAAAGTTGCTGAAGGCCATAAACTATATAAATCTTTTAAGGAAATGTTTCCATCTTGTGAGCCCATAACCTGCAAAGCTGGAGATGTAACTAATGATGGTAAAGAAGATTTAATTATGATTTACAGAAGTAGTGAAAAGGTAAGGATGAGAGTACTAATAGATGGGCCAAGCGTTGCAGTCACTGATGAAGTGCCAGCACCTATAGAAAACCAAACTATTGAGTTGAAAGACATAGATAACAAGGATGAAATTGAGTTTATAGTTAGTGGATCTAAAAGAGGTAATATAGGCTATGCTATATATCGAATTGTAAATAATAATATAAAGGATTTATTTGGACAAGATATGGATCAATGTTGTTAACATTAAAGGAGGAAAATATAAAATGAACAAGAAATTAAAGAAGTTACTTGCACTAACATGTTGTATTGGAATGATGATGACTACATTAACAGGGTGTACGGACAAAAAGAAAGATAATGGAGGGGCCTCAGGAAAGGAATCAGACATTGTAAAGTCCATAAAAGGCATGAATTTACCTAAGATTAAAGATGATTATACGGTAAATTTGGGGTATTATAACTGTGACCACATGACTGCTGCATGCATTGGTAAAGACTCAGGAATATTTGAAGCTTGCGGGATAAAGGTTAATGTGACTGGTAATGGTAAGGTGCCACAAGCCATGTCAGCAGGGAAGATGGATGCAGGGTACATAGGCTTTCAGAATATAGCCAAAGGATTTTTAGTGGGAACACCAATAACAATAGCTGCTAATAACCATACAGGTGGATCATATTACCTTGTTGTTTCTAATGATATAACCGATGGAAAACAGTTAGTAGGTCAAACACTTGGCATTGGGCCAGAACCAGAAAAGGGTTCATCATGGAGAGTAATGTCTAAAACTTTAGATATACCTACAGAAGGCAAAAACTATAATGGTATAAGCTTTGATAGTGACCAAAGTAAATATTTAGCTTTGAAAACTGGAAAAATTAAAGGATATACAGCATGTGACCCATGGGGTTCTATGGCTGAATATGAGAAAACAGGAAAAATATTTGCCATGGATGATAGAATAAAGGGTGAACAGGAAGGTGAATGTTGTGTTTTATCATTAAACACTAATTTTGCAAAAGCACACCCTGATATTGCAAAGAGATTAATACTTGCTCATAGTAAGTCAATAGAGTTTATTTATACACATCCATTAGAAGCTGCAAATATATTTGCAAATAATTATGGTGTACCACTAGAAGTTGGCCTTAGAACCGTATACAAAAAGACCGTTGGTGAGGGAAGAACTTTAACATGGAAGTTAAATAATGAGGCTATACAGAGAATGATGGACGAGAATATATCTCATGGTGATTATGGTAAAGTAACTGTAGAACAGATTGTAAATCATGATTATATTAATGATAGTAAGGTTGATGATTTCGAAAAGTTTATTAGCGAAAAAGTTGATTCTGTATTTCCGGAGGGAATAACATATGAGGAATGGCTTGAAAAAGCAAAAACTAGAGAACCAGAAATCAAAACAGTATCAGAAAAGAAATAATGTAAATCTAATAAAAAGTATATTCGTGTTCATGGGTGTGGCTGCTAGTGTTTTCGTAGCAGCTACATTCTTATTTAAAGAAAATACATATAGGGAAAAAAGTGAAATACGTATAGGTGTAACCGCTGGGGTGCCACATATAATAGGAAAATGCTTGCAAGGTATTTATGGAGAAAAGGCTGTTAAACTTGAAGATATAATGGTATACGATTTTCAAGACTGCTGAAATAATTCAGTGCAGATGGCTCTGAGTTCAGATGCCCTTGATGTAGCTATAATTTGCAGCTCTAAGGCACAAGAGTTTAAGCGAAAGGATAGCCGATTTTTTGTTTTTGATAAGGCTATTACCAACTCCAGTATTATAATTCAGAAAGACGAGCGTAACAAAAGTATTGGAGTATCTTCAGGCCGTCAGTATGAGAAAGACATGGTATCACAACTTCTTGGCAAGGAATATGCCCCCTTTGCCATGGAAACTAGAGCCTTGACATATGTGATGGAAACTGGAAAAGTTGGTGGAATAGTAATTGATTATTTTAATTCTTTAAATGTGCCTGGAAAAAGGATATTTCCAAAAAAAGCTGAAGAGTTTGACACATACTCGATTATTGTGAATAAAAAGTTTTATAGCGGTCCAGAGTACCAGAAATTTAAACAGAGTTACAACAATATTATTTCATATTTACTTGAGGATTATAACATGTTAAAAGTATCTGAGAAACTGTTCGGTGGAGATTACACAGATGAAAGGAGAGTTAGAGAATGGCAGAAGCTAAATATCAAAATACATCCCCTAAAAAAGTAAAGCTATCTGGCAATAGTAGGAAAGAGATTATTTACAAAATCATAGTTACCATTATTTTAGTTACTCTATGGCAGATGTATGCTGTAAAGCAGAATAATGCACTAATAATGCCTAAAGCTAGTGATGTATTCACCCAATTTATATCCTGTATTACTGACCAAGAAGTAATATACAATATATCTCTTACCATGGGGAGAGTTCTTAAAGGTTTCGGCTGGGCAATGATTATAGGAATCTTCCTTGGATTTATAATGGGGTTGTCAAGGTTTATGAATAGCATGCTTGCTGGTTTCATGGATTCCGTAAGGCAAATTCCCATTATGGCATGGGTGCCTCTTACCATTGTTTGGTTTGGCATAGGAGATGGACCGACTATATTTCTTATTGCTTTTTCAGGGGTATTTCCAGTAATATTAAATACCATAAGTGGAGTTAGGAGTATATCAAAGGATTATTACAATGCTGCAAGAAGCATGGGGGCAGGCCCCGTAAGTATTTTTAAAGATGTAGTTGTACCAGGAACAATTCCATACATAATGACAGGGGCTCGTGTGGCACTGTCTAGTGGGTGGATGTCTGTAATCTGAGCGGAGTTCATAGCTACAAGCCAAGGTCTTGGCTTTTTAATGGTACGATCTCAGACGATGATGATGACAGATAGGCTTATTGCACTGATGATATTTGCTGCTCTTATAGGATTTATTATAGATAGGGGACTATATGCTTTAAATAAATATCTCGTAAGATGGAGACGTGAAGAGTAATGAATATTAAGATTGATAAGATTTGTAAATCTTTTAAAAGTGGAAAAAAACAAATGCACGAAGTTCTAAATAACATAAGTTTTGAAGTGAATGAAGGTGAATTTGTGTGTCTTCTTGGACCTTCGGGGTGTGGGAAAACCACATTGCTTACAATAATAGGCGGTTTTAAAGCTGCCGATAGTGGACATATAGTAGTTGGTGAAAATGTAGTAAAAGGACCTGGTGTGGATAGAGGATTTGTATTTCAAAACTATGCTTTATTCCCATGGATGACCATAGAAAAAAATATCTTATATCCTATGAAACAACAAAAAATTCCTAAGGAAGACCGGAAGAAGAGACTTAAAGAGTTATTGGAGATGGCAAAACTTGATGGTAAGGAGAAAATGTATCCAGGACAGTTATCAGGTGGTATGAAGCAAAGAACAGCTGTTATAAGAGCCCTAGCGTGTAAACCTAAAGTGCTTTTACTAGACGAACCTCTTGGTGCGGTTGATTTTCAGATGAGAAAACTCCTTCAAGAGGAAATGGAGGGCATTTTTCTTCAAGATAAGACTACTGCAATTATGGTAACTCATGATGTGGACGAAGCTGTTTATATGAGTGATAGGGTTGTGGTTATGTCTACAGATAAAGGTAAGATCATCGCTGATATAAAGATTGATATGGATAGACCTAGGAATAGGGAGTGCAGTAAGTATCTTGGATATAAAGAGCAACTTACGGAAATTTTGAAGGACGCATTAGGATATGAAGAAAAACAGCAAACAGAAATTTAATTGATGAAGGGTACGAAATAATTATGAATACAGCACAAAAATTAAATATTGTAAATAAATGCAGTTGTTATAGTGAAGAAGAAAATATTATTCGAAAAGCTATAATGGATTTTACAATAGAAAATAAAAGAGCATTTAGTTTAAAAAAAGATATAGAAAAACTTTTCACAAAAATACGAATAGATAACTTGGAAAAAAAACTAACTTTACTTAAAGAACACAACGGTTTTGTAGCAGATGAAGATGGAAATGTAAATTTTGTTTATCCAGTGTCTGCACTAGGTACAAACCATCATGTAACCCTAGCTGATGGAAGAAGGTTTTCTGCTATGTGTGCCATTGATGCCATGGGGACAACGTTCACATTTCATCAAGATGTAGTAGTTGAATCGGTTTGCAGTAATACGGGTAAATCAGTGAGGGTGGAAATAAGGGATGGAAAGTTGTATGATTTTAACCCACCTACACTTCATGCGCTGCATGTAGATCTGAATAGGCATACAGATTGGGCATCATCTTGTTGAAATATCATGAACTTCTTCTGTACGGAGAGAGATTTCGATGAATGGGTAAGTAAAATGCAGGTAAATAAAGATGAGATATATAAATTGTCTGTAGAAGAGGCAATAGAGGTATCATATGAGCTATTTGATTTTAGATAGATTTTATAAAGATAGGAGGATTATTGTATGAAAGTTGCATATGTAATAAGTTCAGAAAACACAAGGACAATACTAAATGACATGATTATTCCACAGCTAGAGGCGGGTAATCATGGTGCAGAGGTGCTTGGGATGTTCTTCGTATTTAACAACACGTATATGTTAGAAAAGGGGAGCGAAATAGGTGAAAGACTTCAGAAACTCCACGAAAAAAGTGGCATGGTGCTTTTAGCATGCGACAAATGTGCTATAGAGAGGAATATAGATGACAAACTCGTAGATGGCGCTGGTATAGGGTGCTTCCCAACATTGTATGGTATACTTGGAGAAGCTGGAGTAGAACAGATAATCACATTGTAAGTAACAAAAATCTGTGTTTGTACAAGTTTAGACTTTTACAACACAGATTTTTTTATTGTTATATCTTAAATTGTTCTACTAGCTCTTTCAAGTGTTCAGCTTCAAGGGAAAGGGTTTCACTAGATGCTGAGGTTTCTTCAGAAGTAGCGGAGTTATTTTGAATTACGTCGGAAATTTGGCCAATGGCTGCCTCAATCTGTTTCATTGCTTGGGCCTCGTACTCTACAGCCTCGGCGGTGGTTTTTGAATCTTCAGCTATAGTAGCTAAACCTTCAATGGCTTTCTTTAAATCAGATATGACACTTTCTGTGATGCTTGTACCACTAGCGATTTCATCTATGTTTACTTGAACAAGTTCCTTGGTTTCAAGGGCAGATTTTTTACTATCTTCGGCTAGTTTTCTTACTTCTTCAGCTACAACGGCAAAACCTCTTCCAGCTTCTCCAGCGCTGGCAGCTTCTATGGCTGCATTTAGTGATAGGAGATTTGTCTGCGCTGTGATGTCTTCAATTTTCGTTACAATGTTTTTAACATCAGCAGATTTATCTCTCATCTTTTCCATGGCTAGAATCATAGAATCCATGTTTTTGGAAGATTGCTCTACAGCTTTTCTCAGGTGTAAAGTTCGTTCAAGGGATGCCTTAGTATTTTCAGCATTGTTGTTAATTTTATCTGTTATTTGCGATATTGTTGCGTACAATTCTTCCACAGAGCTGGCTTGATCCGTGGTTCCTTCCGATAAAACCCTGGATGTATCAGAAAATTGCTCAGCGGTGTAAGATACCTTAATGGCTGAATCGTTTATTTCTGCTATGACGGAAGAAATTTTTAATATGAAATCCTCAATGGAGGTTTGTATATTTTTAAAATCTCCTACAAATTCCATGTTGGGCTTCACTGTGAAATTGCCTTGAGATAGCTCTCCCATGATTCTATCTATTTCATCTATGTATGAAGAGATGGATAAGGTACTGGTTTTTATTGAAGTACACAGCTCTCCAAATTCATCTTGACTTTCATAGTCTATATGGTTGTGAAGGTTGCCTTTTTCAAATTCCGATATGAAATCCGTGATTTTCGCCACAGGGTTTGCAATATCCCTTATAAGGACTTTTGAAATTATAAGCAATACAATAATGGAAATCACAGCTATAATTGACATTAATATTAAACCTATGGTAGAAGTGATTTGGTCTCTACGCAATCCCTCAGAGGAGGTTTTTTCTATTTTGTTTGACATACTTTCAATTTTATCCGTTACAGCTTTTGTTGAGGTGGTAAAATCTAAATTAAATATAGAAAGAGCCTTTGCATAAGTTTCCTCATGAGGGGCATATTGTTCGATTTCATTTTGCAATACACTTAAAGATGCAAAGGTAATGTTCAGATCTTTTATGTCCACAGTTGAATCCAACTTTTTTATTATATTTAGTGAATTATAAACATCTTTCCAAAGTTTTCGACTTTCATCGGATAATTTACTAAACTCTTCAGTATCCTCAGAATCTGTGGCAATCATCTGCAAAATATTGTTTTCAATTTTGGAAAGATTTAATTTAACGTTGGACAACTCCCTTGTCACAGGAAGTATGGTTTCTTGAGTGGCATTTATTCCTTGACTTAGCATGATTACAAAATAGAAGCCCGTTACAAGTGAAATTATTGTAGCAGCCTGGGCGATAATCGTTATCAGTCTTAGTTTGGATTTTACTTTTAGTGTGGATTTTGGTTTTATCTTGTTTTTTAATTTAGGCATTTATATATCCTCCCCCTTATAAAGTAACATAAAACAAATTATTTCAACAATTATATTATCGTATTAAATAATCAATACTTAATGAAAGCATTATTTGTAAATATGAAATATTCCCTTAATAAACTGTTAAGATAAAATGAATTTTTATTGATTTGATATAGAAATATCCGATAGACAATTTTAAATCAATTATATATTTGTATTGTACAAATGTTTTTTCCTTGTATACAATATTCTGTGGGACATGTTGTCGAAATATATATTAATATGTAAGGAAGTGTAGACATGAAGAAAAAAATATTAGCATTGATCACTTGCGCAGTGTTGGCTTTGACTACGTTAACAGGCTGTGGCAAAACTGTGGAAAGCGGAAAAACACCAGCAAAAGGCGAAAATACAGCAACAGAAAAGTTGCCAGAACTAACCATTGCATGGGGAAATGAATTACATACAGGCATACTAAATGTATTAGGACCAAAGGCAGAAGATTTTAAAAAGCAGGGAGTATATTTAAATCCATTGTCAGATGATAAGTATGAGCTTATTGAAAATGGTAAGAAACTAGCTATTATGAATTACATACCTACAAAGGGTGGTTCTGAAACTGCAAATATGCTAAGTCAGAAAAATCTTGATTACGGTTTGTGCTCTAGTACTGCAATAATGAGCGCTGTGGACAATGGTGCAGCAGTAAAACTAATAACTCCTTTCCAAAGTAATGGAATAGCTCTTGTTTTTCCACCAAAATCAAATTTGAAATCATGGGAAGATGTTAAAAAGTACATAGTAGAATCAAAAACACCAGTGAAGATAGGATACCACTCACCAGTTAGTGCTCCAAGAATTGTTATGGAAGCTGTATTGAAAAATGAGGGAATTAAAGTAACTGAGGATCCAAGTGATTCAACTGCACAGGTTATATTAGTGGATCTAAAGGGAAGTAGCAACCTTCTACCATCTCTTGCTAGTAAACAAGTAGATGCATGGGTAGGACCATCACACCATCCAGAAGCAGCAGAGGATAAGGGTGTTGGTGAAATTGCAATTACACTTAAAAATTTCCCACCTGTTGGATCTTGGGATGATTTCCCTTGCTGTTCATTGGGTGCAAGAACAGAAGTTGTAGAGAAAAATCCAGAAGCTACAAAGGCATTGATAAAGCTTCTTGGAAACTTAGGCCATTACGCTGATGAACATAAAGATGAAGTGGCAAAAATATTGTCACAAAAAATAGGTGTGTCAGAAAATGCTATTAATAAGTGTGAAATAAAGTATTTTACAACACCATCAGAAAAATGGTACAACGGAATAAATGTATATGTTAAAGCATTAAACGAAATGGGCAAGTTCTCAGGCGAATTAAAGGGTAAATCCTTTGATGAAGTAAAAGAAAAGGCTTTTGATTTTAGTTGCTTAGAACAAAGTAAATAGATAACGCATATTTAAGCCTTTCTATGCTCATGGCATTGAAAGGCTTTTTTAAGGAGAGAAAGATGAAAGAAAACATTAAAAAGTTTTTAATAGGCTTAATCGTGCCAGTGATATTTGTGATTCTTTGGGTTATAGCATCAAATAGAATTGAAAATCCCATAGTGATGCCATACATTAGCAAGGTAATGGAGAACTTTGGACATGCATTTGATAACTTTATAGGCCTTGGCTCTATTCCCAAAAATATAGCAGTTAGTCTTATAAGGGTGCTT
Source organism: Hathewaya proteolytica DSM 3090 (assembly GCF_900142225.1). Taxonomy (GTDB): domain Bacteria; phylum Bacillota; class Clostridia; order Clostridiales; family Clostridiaceae; genus Hathewaya; species Hathewaya proteolytica. Next base: position 49,107 of record NZ_FRAD01000014.1, on the reverse strand, counting down.
TCAGGCTATATTGTGGGTGTTGTAATAGCTTTGCCTTTAGGAGTACTAATGGGATACAGAAAGACTATAAATCAGTTGTTTTCAAATTTTATCAATGTTTTTAGACCAGTGCCTCCAATAGCGTGGGTGCCTCTTGTGCTAGCCTGGTTTGGTGTAGCTAGTGTATCTACGGTTCTTGGAATACAAGGTGGAAATCTACAAGCATATCTTAATAATTTCAAATTTTCTATGATGTTCATAATTGCATTGGGAACTTTTTTCCCAGTTATAACAAATACAATATTTGCAGTGAGTTCAGTGCCTAAAACTCTAGTAGAGTCTGCCAAGGTGCTTGGTGCAAAAGAAAACCATATATTTTTCAAAATACTTCTACCCGCTGCTGCTCCCACTATAATAAATGGTCTTAGAACTGGTCTTGGAACTGCATGGGCTTGTCTTGTTGCGGCAGAGATGTTGCCAGGAAGTTTGTCAGGAGTAGGATACCTTATTACCCATGCATATGAATTAGGAAGAACAGACCTGGTGGTGACTGGCATGATATGCATAGGTGCCATTGGTGCTTTGCTGGATGGCATATTCAGGTTTGTAGAACATAAGTATTTTTCATGGCAAGGTAAGGGAAAATAGGAGGTAGGGCATGAAGGAATTTATTAAAATAAATAATCTTACAAAGGTATTTAAAACAAAGGAAAATTTCCAGGTAAAGGCCTTGGAAGACATCAATCTCAGTGTGGATGAAAATGATTTCATTTGTATTGTAGGGCCATCAGGCTGTGGTAAATCTACGTTGCTTAGAATAATAGCAAGTTTAGAAACTGCCACTGAAGGAGAAGCTTTATACAAAGATAAAAAGATTGATAAGCCTACTTCGGAAATAGGAATGGTATTTCAGAACTACTCCTTGTTACAATGGAGAACTGTAATAGACAACATTAGCTTGGGATTGGAGTTTAAAGGGGTAGGGAAAAAAGAAAGAAGAGAAAAAGCAAGAGAGTATCTAAAGATAATAAATATGGAGAACTTTGAAAAAGCATATCCTTATGAATTGTCAGGAGGAATGCAACAGAGGGTTGCTATAGCTAGAGCTCTTGTAAACAATCCAGAGGTTTTATTAATGGATGAACCCTTTGGTGCTTTAGATGCCCATACTCGTATAATACTTCAAGAGGAATTGCTTAGAATATGGGATAGTCACAAGAAAACTATATTATTTGTAACTCACAGTGTGGATGAAGCAGTATATTTATCGGATAAAATAGTTGTTATGGGAAAAAATCCTGGTTGCATAAAGGAAATTATAAATGTAGAAATAGACAGACCTAGAGATAGAGCCAATCCTGAATACGGAAAACTAACTTCTAGAATATTGAAAATGCTGGAGCCATAATCTGGTGAATAGGAAAATATAAAATAAAAAGGCGAAAATAATAATTTGTTTTCGCTTTTTTTTGCATATTTACTGGCCTTGTTAAATAATACAAAGACAACTATAATTAAAGAGTAACACAACAATATTTCGATTAGAAGAAAGTAGGGTATTATGAAAAAACAATTGAGTTGTAGGGTGAAGGGTATAATATATATAATAGTATCTGCATTTTTCTTTGCTCTAATGGGTGTTTTTGTGGCTTCGTCGGGGGATCTGCCCTCTGTGCAGAAAAGCTTTTTTAGAAATAGTATTTCTGTTATTGTGGCAGCGTTTCTTGTTATAAAAAAAGGTGAGAAAGTGACTTTAAATAAAAAGGGACTTGGATACCTTGTGTTGAGATCAATCTTTGGAACGGCAGGTATACTTTGCAATTTTTACGCCATCGACAATCTGCCATTAGCAGATGCATCCATGTTAAATAAAATGGCGCCCTTTTTTACTATAATCTTTAGTTATCTATTTTTAAAGGAAAAAATAAGCTTAAAACAGCTCCTCATCATCGCCATAGCTTTTGCTGGAAGTATGTTTGTGGTTAAGCCTACCTTTGCCAACACATCACTGATTCCATCGTTCATTGGACTAATGGGAGGCGTATGCGCCGGAGCAGCTTATACTATGGTTAGAAAGTTAGGGGAAAATAAAATATCTGGTCCTTTTGTAGTTCTGTTTTTTTCTACGTTTTCTTGTTTAACAACCTTACCAGTGATGATTTTAAAATATGAACCTATGACTACTAACCAAATTATAACCTTGATTATGGCGGGTGTATGCGCGTCCTTTGGTCAATTCTCCATAACTCAGGCATATTTCAATGCGCCGGCTAGGGAGATATCGGTATATGACTATTCTCAAATCGTATTCTCTGCTATGTTGGGAATTATAGTGTTTAGTCAAAGGCCGGATGTATTTAGTTTCATTGGGTATACAATCATAATTTCCATGGCAGTTATAATGTTTTTCTATAATAAAAATAATTCTTAACATAAAAATCAAGCGACTATTACCTACAAGGGGTAGCAGTCGCTTATTTTATAAGCTCGTTTTTAAAATATTTTTTTATGCACTCAAAGGTTTCATCACTGATTTCGTGTTCTATTTTGCAAGCGTCGCTTTCAGCTGTGTTTTCACTGACTCCTAAGGATATGAAAAACCTCCTTAAGTACTCGTGCTTATTGTAGATGTCGCTAGCTACCACGTAACCTTTGTTTGTAAGGGATATATATCCGTTGCAATCCATTTCTATGTAGTTGTCTTCTTTTAATTTTTTCATGGCTACACTAATACTGGATTTTTTATAACCAGTCTCGTTGACGATATCTATAGAGCGAACTTCGCCTATGCGCTCTTTTAAAATTAAAATAGTTTCAAGATAATCCTCCGAAGATTTATATATGGCCATTTTATTACCTCCTATTACATTGTATTATTAATATGCTAACATGAAATATTATATATTTCAAGGCTACAGAGGTCATTTTAAAAATTGAGAAAAATATAAATATGAATATAAAGAAAAGGTTATCATTGGACGATAATTTAATATTACTTACAAGGAGGAACTTCTATGAACAATTTTTTCAAGAATCTCAAGATTAGCAAAAAGCTTAATTATATTTTAGGCATAATATTTGTGGCCTTTATGATAGCTTTTGCTTATGCGGAGGTATCAATATACAATCTACATAAAAAGGCACAGTATTTTTATGATGTAACATATAAAAACAATACAACTATGGAACAAGTATCTAAGGAAACAGCACAACTTAATGTGACTATTATAAAGGCTTTGGCAAATAAAGAGGTTTCTATATGCAAAAATGACATAGTGGAGAGCAACAAGTACCTATCTAACATAAAAGAGAAATTATCCTTTCTTGAAAAAAATTCTGAAAACCCTAAGTCGCTAGATAAAATAAACAAAAATATGGAAAAACTTTACAAAAGCGTCGAGGAAATATTGACAAGTGTAAACAAGGATGATATAGATGGTGCAAAGGATTTATACTATAATAGTTTTTCGCCAGACTACGGAGTTGTTGATGGCTATGTCAACACCTTTACAATACAGGGAAAAAAGGCGGCGGATGAAGCGTATCAAAGCATCACAAATACTAAAATAATGGCATATATAGTTCTTACTATCTTTGGAACAGTGGGAGTCATAATCTCTGTAATCATGTCCATTGTGTTTAAAAAATCTATTTGCAAACCATTGTATGAAATCTCTCAAGCAGTTAAGGAAATGGAAAATGGAAATTGCAATGTTATGATTAACTATGAATCTAAGGACGAAGTAGGGGAAATGGCCTATAGCTTAAAAACCACCTTTAACTTCTTGAATAGAATTATCAATGACGAAAAGTATTTATTGCAGGAAATATCTAATGGAAATTTTAATGTTCAATCTGAACTTAGGGAGTACTACAAAGGTGATTTTGCTCCTTTACTTGAATCTGTGGATAAAATCACAGAGGAATTGTCAAATACTATGAAGGATATATTGAGAAGCTCAGAATTGGTTCTTAACGGATCTGAACAAATATCTAGAACATCTCAAACCTTGTCACAGGGTGCTATAAATCAAAGTGAATCTATAGAAAATTTAAATGAAAGTTTTGATGATATATTAAAGCACGTAAATGAAAATCAGGATAGTGCTAGAGATGCCTATGAGTTAGCTACGAATACAGGATACGATTTGGAAACTGAGAAGATAAAAATAAGGGAGTTAGTAGAGGCTATAGACCATATTACCGTTGCTTCAAGCAATATTGGAAATGTCATAAAAACTATTGAAGCAATTGCAAAACAAACAAATCTTCTTGCATTAAATGCAGCTATTGAGGCTGCCAGTGCAGGGGAATCAGGCCGAGGATTTGCTGTTGTGGCAGATGAAATCCGAAAGTTAGCAGAAAATACATCCATGGCAACTAAAAGCACTGAGGCATTAATTGAAAACTGTATATTGGCATCGGAAAATGGAAAGAAAATTACAGAAGAGACAGTTGAGATTATGGAAAAAGTAACAAATGGCTCTAAACAGTCCATAGAGTTAATGCAAAACATCGCTCGAGCTTCAGAACAACAAGCGGCGTCAATTAATCAGGTTTCAGTTGGAATAAATGAGATAGCCAGTGTAGTGGAAGACAATACAGCCACATCTGAAGAAAGTGCGGCTGCAAGTCAGGAGCTTAATTCTCAAGCAGAAACTCTTTTCTCTTCTATCAGTAGATTCAAGCTTAAGTAGATTTAAACTAAAGTAGATTAAATAGGAGAAAATGAAGTTGAAATGGGGTAGTTTTATATACAATTTTTTAGTATAATTTAGTTGTGATAGAACTACGTATGTTGCAGCGTAAATATTCATAAATAAACTAGGAGGAGTTACATTAAAACTGGCAATGTTATAGGGCCTTAAATTGCATTCAGTCTCTATAAGTTTTACGTAACAGAATTTAAATAAATTGAACAAAGGTAATTATAAAAAGTACCTCAAAATTGCATTAGTTTGTTTTTTTGTTTTGGCACTTAGCATATTATTTTTCTTCTCCATATTCAAAATAAAGGATGTGCATTTTGCCTTTGAAAGGTTGATGAGAATATTAAGACCTTTTATTTATGGGGGAGTCATAGCATACCTTCTTATACCAGTGTGCAATTATATTTGGAGGAAGTCAGAACAACTCACAGTTAAAGTAATAAAGTCAAAAGAAAAGAGACAGAGATTTAATAAGAGTATAAGTATATTTTTAAGTATACTTTTTGGTTTAGCTATGGTTGTCACATTGTTATACCTTGTGATTCCACAGGTTTACACAAGTATCATGAGGATTTTGCAGGACTTACCTTACAATGTAAACCAGCTTATAGAGTGGGTTCAAGGAATATTGCAAAGAAATCCAACAATAAACGGATATGTAGAAAAGTTCGGACAGAGCATGAATATAAATTTTCAGGATTGGCTGGAATCCACTATAATTCCCAATTTTAAATCACTGTTAAGTGGATTTTCCATCGGTGTGTTTGGGTTTGTGAATTTCATAAAGGATGCTTTTGTTGGGATAATTGTGGCTATATACATCTTAAGCAATAGAACAAAATTTGCGGCACAGGCAAAAAAAGTATTATATAGCTGCTTCAATTTAAACAAAGCCAATGCAATTCTAGAGGAAATGAGATTTGCAAACAAGATGTTCAGTGGATTTGTAAACGGCAAAATATTAGATTCCCTTATAATAGGAGTTATTTGTTTTGTGTTTATGTACTTTGCTAAAATGCCTTATGCTATGCTCATCAGTGTTATTGTGGGAGTTACAAACATTATACCTTTCTTTGGACCTTTTATCGGAGCTATACCTTCTGGCTTGATAATACTTATGGTAAATCCAGAAAAATGTTTGTATTTTATAATCTTTATACTCATACTTCAACAATTTGATGGGAACATACTTGGCCCTAAAATTTTAGGAGATTCCATAGGTGTGGACAGTTTTTGGGTGCTATTCTCCATATTGCTTTTTGGCGGTATTTTTGGGTTTACAGGAATGGTACTAGGTGTTCCAACCTTTGCAGTTATTCAGGATATAATAAAAAAATTAATAAATAGTTCCTTAAGGAAAAAAGAGCTATCTACAACACGAGATACGTATAATAATCTAGATAAAATTGATGAAGAGAATAAATATCACTATTTTAATGATTAAACTAATATTTACTGTTGTTATTCCATATGGTATAATAACAGTAAATTTATTATGTTATAGAAAAGGTTTTCTGTTTGGAGGTAAATAATTATGGCAGAGTTAAGATATAATCCACTATTAGGCGATTGGACCATGGTGGCATCTCATAGACAAAATAGGCCACAGATGCCAAAGGATTGGTGTCCTTTTTGTCCCGGATCTGGAAAAGTTCCAGAGGATTTTCAGGTTTATAAATACGACAACGATTTTCCAGCGCTAAGTCAAAATCCACCTATACCAGATAGCGTAGGCAGTGATTTTTATACCACCAGGGAAAGCTATGGAAAGTGCGAAGTCATACTATACTCAAAGGAGCACAATGCTGTACTCAGCGAATTACCGTTGCCGCATGTGAGAAAGCTTGTGGATTTGTGGTGTGAAAGATATGAAGAACTGGAAAAGGACGAAAAAATAAAGTATATTTTTCAATTTGAAAACAGAGGAGAAGAGGTAGGCGTAACTATGCCCCATCCCCATGGACAAATATATGGTTATTCAGTTATGCCTCTTAAAATTAAGACAGAGCTAAATAACTGCAGAGATTACTATGAAAAGAATAATGAATGTTTAATATGCAGGATGAACAAAGAAGAACAGGATTTTAAGCAAAGGGTTATCATGGAAAATGATGATTTTGTGGCTTATCTTCCCTTTTTCACCGATTACCCCTATGGAGTTTTCATAAGTGCAAAAGCACATTATTCAAAAATAACAGACTTTAAGGATTCCGTAAAGACATCCTTTGCAGATATTATCCGCAAGATGTCGGGGACTTTTGATGCACTGTTTGATAGAAGATTTCCATATATGATGTGCATTCACCAGGCACCTGTAAACTCACCAGAGTACGGGAATTACGATGATTACTATCATTTTCATGTGGAGTTTTATCCACCTTTAAGATCTAAGGATAAAATAAAGTACAATGCATCTTCTGAAACCGGAGCTTGGGCAGCGTGTAATCCAAGAGCCGTGGAAGAAACTGCGGAAGAACTGCGAGAAGCATACGAAAAGTTTTTAAGGAAAATATAAGTATAAGGGGAATTACAAAATGAATTTAGATCAATTAGTAGATAGATTTGAAGAGCTTTATGGAGAAAATAAAGAAACAATTTCCGGATTTAGTTCTCCAGGCAGGGTAAACTTAATCGGAGAACATATAGATTACAATGGAGGCCTTGTGTTTCCATGTGCCCTGGAATTTGGAACCTTTGGTATTGTTAGAAAAAGAAAAGACAACCTTGTAAGGCTGGCTTCAACGAATTTTGAGCTCGCTGTGGACTTTAACATTGACCAAATTGAGTACAAGGAAGAAGATGATTGGGCCAACTATCCAAAGGGTGTCATAAAAACTTTAAAGGATGCAGGTTATAAGGTAGGGGGCATGGAGCTGCTTATAAGTGGAGACATACCAAATGGAGCGGGACTATCTTCTTCGGCTTCTTTAGAGGTTCTAGTAGCGTATATAATTAATGTGTTATTCAACGATTGCAGAATTAGTCTTGTGGACCTTGCAAAATTAAGCCAGAAGGCTGAAAATCAGTTTGTGGGGGTAAATTGTGGGATAATGGATCAATTTGCTGTAGCCATGGGTATGGAGAAAAAAGCCATACTTCTAGATTGCAATACTTTAGAGTATAAGTATGCCCCTGTGGATCTTAAAGATTACTCTTTAGTGCTTATGAACACAAACAAGAGAAGGGCGCTGAATGAGTCTAAGTACAATGAAAGAAGAAGTGAGTGTGATAGAGCCCTTGAAATAATTTCAAAGGAAAAACCTATAAAGTATCTTTGTGAAATTACAGAGGATGAGCTAAGTAAATGTGAAGCTCTATTAGATGAAAAGGTTCTTAAAAATAGAGTTCGCCACGTGGTTATGGAAAATATAAGGGTTAAAGAAGCCTTTAAATGTCTTCATGAGGGTGATATCATCAAGTTCGGTCAGCTTCTTGTAGAATCTCACAATTCTCTTAGAGATTTGTACGAAGTTACGGGAAGAGAGCTAGATGTTATTGTAGAAGAAGCATTAAAGATAAAGGGGTGCATTGGCGCAAGAATGACAGGCGCTGGTTTTGGAGGATGTGCCTTAGCCATTGTAAAAAAGGATAACCTTGAAGAATTCGGGAAAAATATGATAGAAAACTACAAAACTATCATTGGATATGAGCCGGAGTTGTACCTAAGCGATATTGGCGATGGTGTTCTACAAATAAAACTATAATAAAATACAGACTTGAATTTTGAACTACAAAAATATTTTAATAATAGTTTTGTAGTTCTTTTTGCTATAAAAATAATATGATTTCTTTTGATAATGTTAAATTAAATAATAAAATTTGGTATAATAGTATGGTCAGTATTATTTTAATTAAGGGAGGCTCATAATGGATTGGAGAATAGATAAACTGTCAAATCTTGAAAAACATGATATAGATCGAATTTTTGAAATAAGGACGAAGGTGTTCGTAGAGGAACAAAAATGTTCATCTCCTGATAGGGATAATAAGGATGATGATGCATATCACTTGTTTTTGATGAATTACGTGAGTGGGGAGATCATAGCGTATTTGAGAATATTGGAGAGGGGAGTTGCCTACGGAGAAGTGTCCATTGGTAGATTGCTTGTGAACCCTTCATACAGAAGAAGAGGATACGCTAGAGAAGCTATACATAAGGCCTTTGATTTCATAATGTATAATTTGGGTGAAAGCTCCATAAGAATAAGTGCGCAAGAGCATCTTGTGGAATTTTATGAATCAGAGGGATTTAGAAAAACTTCAAGTGTGTATATTGAGGAAAATATACCTCATATTGAAATGTTAAGAGAAAGGTAGTGAATGATAATATGGGTATATTTGGCGAAGAGAAAAATATGGAGAAAATCCGAAAAAGTTGGAGAAAGGAGAGCAAGATAAAAAGAAATTTTAAAAGCATACGTTCTTTATTTGATATATTAAAGGGAAGAGAGTTATTGGACTTCTATATTGACGACAATACCTTTGAGGACCTTAACTTAGAACAAGTGTTTTGCAAGATAGATAGAAACCAAACTACCGTTGGACAACAGGTTCTATATAGTATGCTTAGAACTCCTTTGATGGAAGAGGATAAGCTTAAGGAAAGAGATAAGAAAATAAGATTTTTTCAGGAAAAATACAATGAGAGAATGCAAGTGCAACTAGAGCTTTCTAAAATAGGAAAGAATAAAAATGATGTATTTGATATGCTATGGGATGATTTCAAAGATCAAAGCGCCATAAGGTACCTATTTTATTTATTGCCTTTGATGAACTTTATGGCAATTATATGGCTGATATTTTCCGGTTTTAGCATAAATAAATTGCTGCTCATACTTACACTGGTGGTTGTGGATATAATGTTTCACTATAAAACTGAGGTCACGTTGTCTACATACATGGAATCTATGAAATACCTTGGATACCTTATAAGTGGGGCTGGTAAGCTTGGGAAAATCAAAGTAGACGAACTTAAGGTATATACAGAGCCTCTAGCTACTTCCGCTAAAAAGTGTGAAACTGTAAGAAAAAAAGCTGCAGCTATGAGCATGAAAACGGGAAATGATTTCATAGACTCCTTTTTAGAATACATAAATATTATCACTTTTATGAAGGAAAGAGCCTTTTACTCTGTTATAAAAGAACTTAACAAATTAAATGTAAAAGAGGAATTGAAAAATATTTACTTTAACATAGGTGAACTGGATGCTCTTATTTCCATAGCATCCTACAGAGAAGGAATGGAGCAAGATAAGTATTGCGTGCCACAGCTGAAAAACAACGGAAGGTACATCAATGCAAAAGGAATTTACCATCCTATGTTAGAAAATCCAGTACCCAATGATATAACCATGGATGAAAGAGGTATAATCCTTACAGGTTCAAATATGGCTGGAAAATCTACATTTTTAAGGACCATAGGGGCCAACGCGGTTATGGCTCAAACTATTTGTACTTGTAATGCAAAATCGTATGAATCCTCTTATTTTTACACCTTAAGTTCCATAAGTCCTGAAGACAATTTATTAAGTGGAAAGAGTTATTACTATGGAGAGGTTGAGGGCATACTCAGGATCATAAAGAAGTGCAATGAAGAGATGCCAGTATTAGCTCTTATTGATGAAATATTCCGAGGCACAAATCCTGTGGAGAGAGTAAGTGCAGCAACGGAAATATTAAGTTACTTAGACAAAAATAATGCCTTAGTATTGGTGGCTACTCACGATTTAGAGCTGACAAAGTTATTGAATGATAAGTATGAATGTTATTACTTTAGAGAAGACGTGAAGGAAAATGAATTTATATTTGATTACCTTATAAAAAAAGGTGTATCACCAACACGTAATGCCATAAGAATATTAAAACACATTGGATATCCAGATGAAATCGTTGACAACGCAGAAAAGAGAATTGCAATGGGAGAGAATATAATCAAATAGTATAGAAAAGTAGTACCTATTATAGCCTACATTAATATTATATAATTATAACTTATGTTAAAAGGAGTGATTATGTGATATATCTTGATAATGGTGCCACAACTTATCCAAAGGCACCCAATGTAGGACGAAAGATGAGAGAGTATATAGAAAAGTATGGTGTCAACGCTGGTAGGGGCAGCTATAAATTATCTGAAATTGTTGAAGAGAAGATTTTAGAGACTAGACTACTTATAAAAGAATTGTTTAATATAGATAACCCTTCAAATATATTTTTTACAAGTGGTGCTACGGAATCTATTAACACGGCTATACAGGGAGCCTTAAAAAAGGGTGACCACGTTGTCACCACAGCCATAGAACACAATGCAGTTTTAAGACCTATAAAGTTTATGGAACAAATGGGAGTCACCAATACTATTGTACCTGTAAATGAGCTAGGGGAACTCAATATGGTAGATTTAGAAAGGGCCATTAGGGAAAATACCAAGCTTATGGTGGTGAACCACGTATCTAACGTATTGGGAACTATCCAGGATATAAAGGATATAGGTCGATTGTGCAAAAAACACGGCATAATATTTATGGTGGATGCAGCTCAAAGTGCTGGAAAGCTGAATATAGATGTAAAGGAAGAGAATATAGACATTTTAGCGTTCCCAGGTCACAAGGGTCTTTTAGGACCTCAGGGAATAGGCGGGCTGTATATAAGTGAAAGTGTATGTGATATTGTAAATCCATTAAAAATGGGTGGCACGGGTAGTAATTCACTGGAATTGATTCAACCTTCCATGGTGCCAGATAAGTTTGAAAGCGGAACTCTCAATATTCCCGGCATAATAGGACTTTGTGAAGGTATTAAATTTATTAAAAAAGAAACGCCTGAAAGAATAGATAAAAAAGAAAATGAATTTATAAAATACCTTGTAAGGGAACTGGCAAAACTCAGCTATGTGAAGATTTACGGTGATATAAGGGCTAGAAGAGCAGGTGCCCTAGCCATAAATATTGATTATATGGAACCTTCAGAGGTGGGGACTGCTTTAAATAAAAGGAATATAGCCGTTAGAACTGGATACCATTGTGCGGCCATGATCCACAAGTGTATAAACACAGAGAGACAGGGTGTAGTTAGGGTGACTCCGGGGTATTTTAATACCATGAAGGATATGGAACGCTTTGTGGAAGCTATAAAGGATATTTACGAGGAAGTATTTTATTGAAGAGAGTGTTAAGTTTCATTTAAAAGATAAAAAAAGAGGCTCTGCTAAAAGCAGGGTCTCTTTTTGGTTACTCATTAGTTGGAGTTGCTAAAGGCGCTTTCTCTCCCCTCTGTAATAATGGGGTTGAAGAAACACAATCAAACACTGAGAAGTCTATAGGTGGATAGAATGGTCCTGGTGCAGTGTTTAAACACTGAATGCAAGGACAAGTATCTGCTGAGGAAGAACAAGTTTTGCCAGTGTTATAGAATCCATAGAATGGTATAAGAATCTGAGATTCTAATTCAACTTTTATCATCAACGTATAACAGATGTTAAAGTATGCTGTAACATCTACTTTATCGTTGCCTTGGCCACCACCACCACCACCGCCGGTTGGTTCATAAATGAAGTAAGCACCTGAATTTGCAATATCAGGTAATAAAACGATTTTAAAAGTTGGAGATGATAAGGAGTTAGGGGAACTATTTGTTGAAACAGAAATTTGTGAAACATTAGAAGGATAATCCAACAACACCGTCTCTGTTAAGTTACTTATAGTAATGGTTTCGGACTCGGAGTCTGCTCCTAGAAAAACTTCTGCTATAAATTCAAGTTCATAGTTAATAGTTACAGATTTTTGGGTAGATGACACAGTAGTGCTTGATACACTGTTTATTGTGACTTTGAAATCTCGAAAACCTCTAAAATTAACAGGTGTACCAACTGCAACGTTCTTAAATTCAGCGGTTAATCCAGAAACAGCTGTGTAGGAATGTTCCGGACATATAGGGGTCGCTCCTAGTATTCTTGGATCCTCTTCGTCTAGTAAACATTTTTTTATAAGGCATTGATCGTATACTACGGGAACTTCTATAGCTATAACCTGTTGATATTGTTCAAAACCTGTATATTGGGGTAGTTCTGTAATGTCTATAGGACATTTTATTTCTGAAATTGGCATAAGTGCCATAATTGTAGCCTCCTTAAAAATATAATATTCATCTATTACATAATATGAAAATATACATTATATGTGAGATAAAATCATATTTTTTTTGCTCAAAGAATATATTGTAATAGGAAAATCATAGGGTGAAGGTGATAGCGGTATGGAGAAGTATATACGAGTTTACAAAGAAGATTGTATGTATACCTTTGAAAAAAATCAAGAAAAGGAACTTGTACTATATGTAGATAATACAAAGGATGCTTTAAAATCATTTACAAAGAATATGGGTAGGGACATAGAAGAGATAAGCGTCTACGTGGAGGACAGTAGAAGTATATATATGCTATTTAGACAAGGAGAGGATTTGAAATGTAGCATATTGCAAGATGAAAATATAAATACGGGCATACTGTATTCCTACTATTCAGGTAATTATAAGATATGCAATGCCCATATGTTCATTGAAAGTGGAAATATAAATATAATAGCCATCTTGAAAAATAATTCTAACAAAGTAAAAAATGTACTTATTCATTACATATACGAAGAAGAATCGGTGAAGAAAAATGTACTACACAGCCTGAATAAGGCACTTAGGTACAAGCATTGTGTAATGGATAATAATTTCCAAGAAATTGGCCTTTATTATGTGGATAAGATGTTTAGCAAAAACTACATCTTCTATAGAGGCTACAAATCTCAGCTGTGGAGCGATGAAATAAAGCTGTTAAATGTAAGAGGCGAGATTGAGAGTTTAGATGTAAAGAAAAAGCATGGATTTACCATTGTGGCTATGGTGGAACACGTTGCATCCATATGGTCAGTTAGAATTGTAATTTTAGATAAGGAACTAAAATTGACAAAGCAGAAAATTCATCATAGTATCCATAAAATAGAAAAAATTGATATCATAGAACAAGAGGAAATGTACGCTGTTTGGAGGGAAAATAAGTCCATGCTCACTACAACGCCCCTTTGCAGTGTAAACAACATTGATATATTGAAATTTGAAAATATGAATTTCACTGTTTGCGAGAGCTATGTTGTAGAAAAATTCTGCATAAAATGCAAAAAAGAATCCCTTAAAAGAGGTGTGAGTGGTATTATGGAAAATTTAGATATTAAGACATTGATAGAAAACAAAGTGAATGACAGTGCGGACAATGAGAGAAATTTAGAGGATAAGCCTGAAGAAGAATGCTCTGAGGAAATAAGAAAGGCCATAGAGGGAAATGTGGAAAATTTAAAAAATAGCATTATAAATAAACAGAATATGGTTTTAGATAAAATAAAGTCATATGACATAGAAAAAGATGCCATAGAAAATTATCTAAGTGAACTAAATATAATAAAGTCACAAAAGGATAGGTTAGAAGAAGAGCTAATGGAGAGCAACAGGATAATAGAATCTTACGAACAAACTATAAAAAATAATGATGATGTGATACAAGGTAAGAATAAAATAATCCAAGATGCAGAAGCTAAAGTTAAGGAAAAGGAAATTATAATAGAGGAATTAGAAGATGAACTTCAAGAAGAATTGGAAAAAGGATTCTTTAGGCGTCTGTTTAGGTTGTAAAGTAATCACCTGATATGCTTGTATGGAATATAATAATTAAGGCAGAACTATTCACAAACATTAATAATACAAGGAAGTGCAATTATGGAAGAAAAGTATTTGGCTGTTTTTGCATCCTATACCCATACAAGCATGCTCAATCGAAAGTTAAGGGATATGAAGGTGGAATCAGAGATTATTTCTACGCCCAGCAAAATATCTGTAGGCTGTTCTAGATCTGTTAAATTTAATGCTAGCGATTACAACACAGTAATTCAAATCATTAATCAGAACAACCTGAGCTGCAGAGGCATATTTGGTAAGGTAACTTACAAAGGTTATATTACCTATGTTTTTGTATAATATTTTGCATTTGTAAAGAGCCGAAGTTTTAAGCTTCAGGCTCTTTGTTTTTATACGCATATTTAAGGTGTCATGTTGTTTTCAGGCAATAATGTATTTAACAAAGTATCTAAAAAATCATTGTTATTTTCAAGTGCCGCAAGGGTTTCCATCAAAGACTCTACACTTTGCTTTTCCGACAAACTCAGCCTTTGCTCTAGGCTACTGTAAAGGGAGGATAATTTAAGGTATTTTTCAGATAACTCTTCTTTTGTCTCTATTAGTTTATTGATTATGGACTTTTGTTCTTTTAACTCTTCTATTAATTTTATGGATTTTGCACCAGTTTTATTTACTTTATTTCCCGGCTTAATTTTAGGAGGTGTAAAGATACTTATGTTGTCCGCATAGTCTAGAAAATTATTTATGTCTTCTTTTGGAATGACATATAAATCTGATTTTGACATATTTAGCTCCTTAAGAATTGTTTGTTGTAATAATTATATGAGAAGGTTACAGAAATTATTATAAATGGTATAATGAATTATTATGTGATATAATAATTTTATCTGATGGCTAGCTGTTGTAACAATTCCTTATACTTATGAGGAAGATAACAACGGACACGCTGTGCATAGGAGGAAACAAAAATGGTTGGAATAGACACAGATAAAAACGAGATTACTCGTGATGAATATATTCAGTGCGAAAAGAGTTTCATGTATTATTTTGTTAAGAGATTGGTGGATATTGTAGGATCCATAGTAGGAATTTTGCTTCTTAGCCCAGTGTTTTTCATTCTAGCTATCATTGTAAAGCTAGATTCTAAGGGTCCAGTGTTTTTTGCTCACAAAAGATTAGGCTATAGAGGCAAGATAATTAAGGTTTACAAGTTTAGAACCATGGTACAGGATGCAGAGGATCTCATCGAGAAGCTTCCAGAGGATCAAAAGGAAGAATTTAAGAAGAACTTTAAACTGGAAGATGATCCGAGAATAACGAAAATAGGCGGTTTTTTGCGTAAAACCAGTCTAGATGAGCTACCACAACTTCTAAACATTTTAAAAGGTGATTTAACCATAGTTGGACCGAGACCTATTGTAGAAAAGGAAATAGAACTATACGGAAAGTATGGTCATAAGCTTTTAAGCGTAAAACCAGGACTTACGGGTTATTGGCAAGTTAATGGAAGAAGCGACACTACATATGAACAGAGAGTTCAACTGGATATGGAATATATAGATAGACGAAATTTATTGCTTGATTTTACTATAATTTTAAAGACTTTCGTGGAAGTCTTTAGGGGACGAGGAGCAAAATAGGTATGAAGAAGTATGATTATTTAGTGGTAGGTGCTGGGCTTTTCGGGGCTGTATTTGCACACGAGGCTGCTAAGTATGGGAAAAGTTGTATAGTTATTGATAAAAGAGATCATGTTGGCGGGAACGTGTATTGTGAGGAATTTCAAGGGATACAAGTTCATAAATATGGAGCACATATTTTTCATACAGATGATGAAGAAATCTGGAATTACGTAAATAAAATTGTTAAATTTAATAACTTTATAAATTCGCCCATAGCAAACTACAAGGGAGAGATATACAATCTCCCTTTTAATATGAACACCTTTAATAAATTGTGGGGTGTTGTTACACCAGAAGAGGCAAAGGAGAGAATTGAAAGCCAAAAAAAAGCATACAACTGTGTTGATATATGCAATTTAGAACAACAGGCTATTTCTCTTGTGGGTACGGATATTTATGAAAAGTTAATTAAAGGTTATACTGAAAAACAATGGGGAAGACCTTGTAGCAAGCTTCCTTCTTTTATAATAAAGAGAATACCAGTTAGGTATACTTACGACAACAATTACTTTAATGATAAATATCAAGGCATACCTGAGGGTGGTTATACAAAGCTTATCCAAGGGCTCTTAAAGGATGCTGACGTTTTTCTAAATACGGATTTTCTAAAGGAAAAAAATTTGTACGAAAATGTGGCAGACAAGATTATATACACAGGTATGATAGACGAGTATTATGGTTATAGATTTGGACATCTTCAATATAGAAGTCTTAAACTAGAGGAAGAAGTTATTTCGAAGGAAAATTATCAGGGAAATGCAGTGGTGAACTACACTTCTTCAGATGTTCCATACACAAGAATCATCGAACACAGGCATTTTCAAAAAGAATGTCACAGCAGCTGCACTGTAATAACAAGGGAATACCCACTAGAATGGACACCGGGAGAGGAACCTTATTATCCAGTATTAGATGATAGGAACAAAGAAGTATACGAAAAATATAGAGCATTGGCAATGGGGGATAAACATATATTGTTTGGTGGCAGACTTGGGGAATACAAGTATTATGACATGCACAAGGTCATAAAAGAAGCTTTAAAAATGGCTAAAGGAGAGCTTATAGGTGATGGATATAAAAATCTTGGTAGCTACACATAAGAAGTATGACATGCCCAAGGATAATATGTATATACCGCTTCACGTGGGTTGCCAGGGTAAACAGAAACTTGGCTATATGGGGGATAACACTGGAGATAATATTTCAGATAAAAACCCAAACTATTGTGAACTAACTGGGCTTTATTGGGCGTACAAAAATCTAAAATGTCAATACATAGGATTGTGTCATTATAGAAGGTATTTTACTCTAAAATCTCCATGGAAGAGATTCTTTCATAGAAATAACAAGTTGTCCTTCATTTTAAATAAATCAGAGACGGAAAGTCTTTTAGAGAATTACGATATTATTTTGCCTAGAAAGAGACACTATTACATAGAAACTGTAAGATCTCATTATGACAATGCCCATAATGGTAGTGATTTAGAAAAAATTTACAATATTCTCAAAAGTGATTATCCAGAATATGTGGAAAGTTATAATAGGATAATGGACGGTGGAAGCCTTCACCTTTACAATATGTTTGTAATGAAAAAGGAGAATTTTGACGAGTACTGTTCTTGGCTCTTTCATATTCTGTTTAAACTTGAGAAAAATATTGACTTATCCACCTACGATGAGTATCAGAGCAGAGTCTTTGGCTTTTTAAGTGAAAGGTTATTCAATGTATGGTTAGATTACAAGAGTATGAACTATGCTGAAATACCAATATTGAATATGGAAAGAGTTCATTGGGTGAAAAAAATCATTGCATTTTTAAAACGCAAGTTTGCAAATAAACTTAAGAAGGAATAATATATGAAACAAATTGTATTTTTTATTGCATCTATTGCATTCAACTTGCTTAAGGTGTTTCCAGTAAAAAAGAGAAGAATAATTATGGAATGTGATTATGGCAAAGGCTTTTATGGAAACCTATTGTATATATACAATGAGATGCAGCGTGAAAAACTAGATTATGAAATAATAATCCCTGTGAATAAAAATGTGGAGATTAACCAGGTTAAATTAGGGGAAAATACTAAAGTAGTAAAAACAAAGGGCTTCATGCATATGTTTTATTTAGCTACTTCCTCAATGTGGATAACCAATAACCATTACTACTTTTTTCTTAGAAAAAGGAAGAATACTCTTATGATAAACACTTGGCATGCCATGGGTGTATTTAAAACCTTTGCAATGGACTCGGCAAAGAGTCAACAGGAAAGAGAAAAATATATAATGGATAGCAAAAACATAGATTATCTTCTTGTAAGCTCTGACAAGGTAAAGGACATATATTCAAAGGCTTTAAATATTCCGGAGCAAAAGATTTTAGATATGGGCGTTCCTAGGACGGATCCTTTGTTTGACAAAGAGTACATAAGAAAAGAAAGGCTTAACTTTGAAGACGAGAACCCATGCTTAAAGGGGAGAAAGCTGATACTTTATGCTCCCACCTTCAGGGATGACGAGAAGGAATATTTCAATATGCAACTTGATCTTAGGGAAATGAAGCGACGATTAGGAACAGAGTATGGGGTGATTCTAAAAATTCATCCAATCATACGCCACCCCTTCAAGATAGAAGAAGAACTGAAGGATTTTGTTTATGACTTTTCAAAGCATAATATAAATGATCTCATGATCTCAAGTGATATGCTCATTACAGATTATTCTTCTGTGATTTTTGAATATGCACTTCTTGAAAAGCCAATGTTTTTCTATGCCTATGATTACCATAAGTATAAAGAAAATATAAGAGGCTTTTATTTTGATTATGAGGAGTTTATACCGGGAAAAAGGCTAAATACTACTGAGGAAGTTATAGAGGAAATAGAAAAGGTAGAAGATAAAAATTATGATATGGAGAACATAAGGAAATTTGCCAAGGAGTTCTGTCATTACACTGATGGAAAATCCAGCGAGAGATTTGTAAATAGATTTTTAAAGTAAATTTACTTTTACATTGGGAGGGTTCTATGAATATTGCAGTGATTTTAGCAGGCGGCAGTGGAACGAGAATGGGTAGCGATATTCCAAAACAGTTTATAGATATATATGGTAAACCACTTATAATACATACTATTGAGGCCTTCGATATAAATCCAGGTATCGATTATATTGCCGTCATGTGCAAACAGGAGTATAAAGAAGACTTAAAAATTTGGATAAGACAGTATGGCATTTCAAAGGTAAAGTGGATTTTAGATGGAGGAAGTACAAGACAGCAATCTGTATACAATTCCATAAAAGCCCTTACAGAATTTTGCAGCCAGGAAGATATTCTAGTTATTCACGACGCAGCAAGGCCTTTAATTGCACAGCGAATAATAGATGAAAATATTCAGGGAGCTTCAGAACATAAGGCTGTAGACACGGTAATACCAAGTGCAGACACTATAATAAAGAGCTTGGATGGTGACACCATTGAGGAAGTGCCTAGAAGGAAAGATCTATACTTAGGTCAAACACCTCAGAGCTTTACATTTTCACTTATAAAGGCAGCCCATGAATACGCTTTGCAGTGCCAAAATACGGATGCCACTGATGATTGCCAGCTTGTGTTAAAGTATGGACAAAAGGTTCACCTTGTAAAGGGCGATAAGATGAATTTCAAGGTTACTACTTTTGAAGATCTGCTTCTTTTAAAATCTATAATCAAGCTAGGTAAGCTTGAAATGAATTAGAGGTGATTTTATGCTTAGTAAAGGCTTTAAAATTGTATCACCTAAAACTTTTGAGATATACTATGAAGATGTGGAATTAAAAGAAGGATATGTTTTGGTGAAAATAGATTTTGCTGCCATATGTAAGGCGGACCTTAGGTATTTCCTTGGAAAGAGGCAGAAGAGAGTGCTTGGATTGAAATATCCCATGAGATTACTTCATGAGGCTACAGGTACAGTTATAAAAGATTATAGTGGGAAGTTTAAAATAGGAGATAGAGTTGTATTAGTTCCAAATATAGTACAGTGCCATGTAGATGGAAGTTGTCCTTTAGGTTATGAAAACCACATGGAAAAAGAGTGTTCTAAGTGCTATATAAAAAAACATGAGGAATTAGGAGAAAATTTCTGCCCTGTAGCAAAATTCGCTTCTAGCAATAAGGATGGCTTCTCCTGCGAGTATATATCTTTCCCGTCTAGTAACGTGATACCTATAGGTGATATAGAGCCTACCAAAGCTGTATTTGCCGAACTGACTTCTGTGGGCCTTGCCGCCATTAGGAGGATTAAAGAACCACTTTCTGACAAAACTGTGGCTGTATTTGGAGATGGCATTGTGGGCTATATAATAAGTTCCATAATAAGCAATACTACAAATTGCAAGGTAATTGTGGTTGGTAAGCATGAAGAAAAAATCAGTTTGTTTCCCTGCCATAGGCATTACATAGCTGAAGATGAACTGAAAATAGATGAAGAAATAGACATTGCTTTTGAATGTGTGGGATCCAAAGCGGCGGAGAGTGCCATAAATCAGATAATAGACAGGATTAAAATTGGAGGAACTGCTGTACTCACTGGTGTATCCGAGGAAAATATCATGATAAATACAAGAAAGATATTGGAAAAAGGCATCACCATAACAGGGACCACGAGAAGCAATGTAAAGGATTTTGAAAAAAGTATAGAGCTTATGAATAATTCAGGGTACAATTCCAGCCTTGAAAAATTAGTTCGTCAAGTTAGAACTATTAAGACTATAAGTGATTACTATTCCGTTTTTGAAGATGAAGCTAGAAATAAAAATATGGGGAAAATACTTATGGAATTCCATATTTAGGAGGCGTGTTTATGGAGGATAATCCTATAAAAATTTCTGTGATTATACCACTGTACAACGTGGAAAAATACGTGAAGGAAACTCTGTTATCCCTTATAAGCCAGAGTTTTAAAGCCTTTGAGCTAATAATAGTTGACGATGGTTCCACCGATAGAAGTGCAGATATATGTGAAAATATATTAAAGGAATCCTGTATATCTTATAAGATAATAAGAAAAAAAAATCAAGGTGTCAGCAAGGCGAGAAATATAGGGGTAGAAAACTCTTCAGGAGAATATATTTTCTTTTTAGACAGCGATGATTATATTTCTTCTACGGCTCTTATGGAGTTTTACAACAAAGCCATAGAGGATCAGGCAGAAGTGGTTTTTTGCGGCTATGAACATATAGACTACGAAAGCCAAAAAGTAATAAGGAAGTTAGATAGGTATATTGAAGAGCCCATGGGAGGACTGGAAGCGGCGGCGCTAATGGCTGGAGATAAATTTTGGATAAGTGCTATTTCAGGTTTTTATTTAAGGTCTCTAATAGTAGACAATAAAATAGTGTTCCCAGAGAATATTTGTTTTGGAGAAGATACAGTGTTTATTATAAAAGCACTTATGAACTCCAAAAGGGTAACTTGTGTGAAACAAGTGCTTTCTCACTATATCCGAAGAAAAAATTCTGTAACTAAAACTCCCAATGAAAGTTATTATAGCCTTTTTAATGCCAGCATGGAGATTTATAATTACAATGAAAGAAGCTATAAATCTCAAGATATACGAAAAGCCATGGTTGAATTTCAGATCCCTCACTCCATAATTAGAATATTTACTGCCCTTAGTACAAATTCTAAATGTAAAAGTGAGCTTATGGAATTTACTGGCCGTCAGGACATAAGAAGGTATTTGAAACAGTTTAAAATAAATGGTGTTAAAGCCAATATAAAATACAAGATATTTGCCGTAATGATACTTATTAATAGAAATTTGGCATACAATTTAGTACACTTTATAAAGGAAGTTAAAAATGGAAAATAAGGCAAGAACTAATTATGCAAAAAAAAATGTAGTATACAATGTGCTAACCTACGTGTTTTTAATGGTTTTGACTTTTGTCAGCAGAAAAGTCTTGCTAAGTGTGTTAGGAGATCAAATAGGCGGATTAGAGTCTTTTTTAAAGGAAGCGCTAAATTTCTTAAACCTGGTAGAATCAGGGGTGGGCACTGCTATTTTATTTGCTCTTTATAAGCCCTTTAAAGATAAAAATAGATCTGAAATAAAAAGCTTGGTTACTCTTTTTTCGAAGATATACAAAATATGTGGTACCGTAGTGCTAATTTCTTCAATTATACTGCTTCCTTTTTTAAAGTTCTTTATGAAACAGGGAGCCGAAGTCAATGGAAATTTAGATACTACATATATGCAAATATGCTTCATGCTGTTTGTTATAGACACTGTAATCACTTATTACTTTTCATACAAAATATGTCTTTTAAATGCAAGCCAAAATTTATACATAGTGACCTTTTGGGATTTTGTATGTAAATCTTTGAAAATATTTCTTCAGATATTAGTTATATATTCATTTAAGTCCTTTGTGATGTACATAGGATGCCAGATAATAACTAACATCCTATATTTGATCATCATAAATAAGATTATCAATAAAAAGTTTCAGTGGTTTAAGGAAGAGAAAATTATTGAAGTAAAATCTAAAAACAGCATACTTCGAAACATAAAAGCTCTCTTTCTACACAAAATAGGTGGTTTCGTAGTTTTCAGTACAGATAATCTTCTCGTAACTTACTTTTTTGGTTTAGTGAAAGTTGCGCTGGTACAAAACTACAATTTGATAATATCCTTTTGTAAAAATCTCATGAACAAGATATTTGAAGCCATAAGTCCAGGCATTGGTAATTTGCTAGTGGAAGGAGACAATAAAAGATCTTTTTTAGTATTTAAAAGGCTATTTTTCTTTAATTTTTGGATGTCTTCCTTTGTAACCATGTCCTTATACAATTGTATCGACTCATTTATAAGGCTGTGGATAGGCAAAAGGTACATTATGGATTCTAACATCGTAATTATAATCCTTGTGAATTTTTACATTAATACTATGAGGATGACTGCAGATAAGTTTAAGGAAGGCGCTGGGCTTTACTACGAAGACAGGTATGCGCCTATAGCAGAAGCCTTTATAAATCTTATATCTTCTATTATTTTAGCCAATAAAATAGGAATCTCCGGCATTTTCCTTGGAACCTTAATCAGCAACCTTTCAGTAGTATTTTGGCTTAAACCGAAAATCGTATTTAACAAGGTATTTAACAAGAGCTTTTTCCAATACTTAAAGTATTACCTTGCGTATACAATGTGTGCCGTGGTTCCGTTTTTACTTTGCAGTTTTTGCTTTAAATTAATTACTTTTAACAGCAATTTAATCAATCTTTTTTTCAGGATTATGATAAGCGTAATTGTAATCAACGGAAGTTACATTATAATGTTCTATAGAAAAGATGAATTTAAATATTATGTAAATACGCTTCTGAAAAAGGGCGTAGGGGGTTTATAATGATAAAATTAATGGATAATATTGCAAAGATAACTGAAAATAAGTTTAAAAATAAATACTTCCGATACGGCATACTGTTTGCCATGTTATTTTTTACTTCAGGTATAGCCCTTGGTGAGTACGCTGTTGTGAAGTTGATGAAGTACATATATTTTTCAGCGCTGACCTTTTTTGTAACTATTTATATTCTTAAGGATAAGCACTTAAGGGAAAAGCTTCTAGGCTTTAATGTACTGTTTTTGTCCGTAATGGCCTTTAGTATTTTATCTTCCATATGGTCTGTATACCACTTGGAAACCTTGAAAAATGCATATTTCCTTTGTATTACTACTATACCAGCTATTTATATTGGGATTACTTACGATAAGGAAGAATTTTTTCATATGATTTTCATTTGGTTCCTTGCATTGGGAATAATAAACTTGTATATATCCATTATAGGGCTTCCAGGCACAATACAGCTAGAGGAGATGAGATATGCCTTTAGACCAATCAAAGGATTGTTTAAACATAGAAATACTTTGGGCTTGTATTCTGTGCTTGGCGCAGGCATAAGTGTATGGATGTACATTAACAGTGAAAAAAATAAGAAAAGGCGAAAAATGTCTGTGGCTTGCATGGTAATTTGTCTAATGCTGATATATTTATCAAAAAGCATGACTTCACTGCTTCTTTTGCCAGTTATGATTTTTCTTGTGCTTGCTTGCAGAAACAGAAAGCTTGCGTCCATGACTTTAATTTTTATAATCCCTGGAATAATACTTATTTTACTTATCATAGTTACGTCGCCGCCATTTTATGTTAAAATATTAGAGAGAATGGGAAGAGATGCATCACTTACTAGTCGAAGTGTTATTTGGGATGGTGTATTGAGAGGCATAGTAGCTAAACCCTTCCTTGGCTTTGGATTTTCAGCCTTTTTAACTGCCAATGTATATGGCAAATGTTATATTAGAAATATATATGGATCCATACCCCCAAGTGCCCACAATGGATTTTTAGAACTTATGGTGGATTTTGGCGGATTGTGTACAATATTTATAATAGGGATGCTTATAATGACTTTAAGGAAAATGAAGAAGCTAAATTTGCATATAAAAGACAACAATTATTTATCTTTTATAATAAGTTTTGTGGTTTATGTTTTCTTGTTTAATCTTGTAGAGAGCCCAATAATAAAACAATTTTCAACAATTTATATTTTCCTTGTGGTATTTTCAAATATACTGCAAAGGGAAGAAAAAGAAAGTAGCTTGTAAGGAGAGAGTTATGGATATTTCTATAATATGCCCTTTGTATAAGGGTGAAGGATATATAGAAAAACTGCATAAGAGCATACTGAAACAGGAAAAGGTAGACATACGCTCTATAAAATATGTGTTGACCGAAACAGGGGATAACAGTGAAGATATTCTAAAAAGACTTCACTGCGAGTACAGCATTACTACGCCTGAAGAGTTTTCACATAGCACAACTAGAGAAATAGCCGCCATGGAAGCAAAGGGCAGCATCGTGGTTTTTATTACCCAGGACATAATAGTAAAAGATTCCCTATGGTTATACAATCTTACCCAACCTATTTCAGAAGGACAGTGTGAAGCTGCCTTTAGCCGTCAAATATGTGAGGAACGTGGCATAGAAAAGTATATAAGGGAGAAAAACTACGAAAAAAACAGCAGAATAGTGTCGAAGGATAGCATCCCCCAATTAGGCTTTAGAACGTTTTTCTTTTCCGACGCAGCTTCTGCTATAAGAAGGGATATATTTGTAGAACTAAAGGGTTACGATGGCAAAAGAATGCCTACCAATGAGGACATGTATTTTGCCTACAAATTGATCACGAATGGCTATAGGATTAAATACTGTGCTAATTCTTGGGTGGTACATTCCCACAAATTCACTTTAAAACAATTATACAAAAGATATTACGACACAGGGGTTTTTCTAGGACAGAACAGATATCTTTTAGAATATAAAGCAAATAAAACTGGTTTCTCTTTGTTTAGCTATGTGTTAAAGAGAGCTTGGCAGGAAAGAGAATACCAGGTAATTTTTCAGATTGTGCCTAACTTTGCAGCTAGATACCTTGGAACTTTCTTTGGTAAGAGGCATAATAAATAAAAAAGGAAGGTAGTTTTCATGAAGGGAATAATTCTTGCAGGAGGGTCTGGCACTAGGCTTTACCCTGTTACAAAAGCAATGTCTAAGCAAATGGTGCCAATATACGACAAACCCATGATATACTATCCTATGTCTGTGCTTATGTTAAGTGGCATAAGGGATATACTTATCATCTCCACAGCTAGAGATGTTAAGGTGTTTCAAGAGCTATTTGGACATGGGGGAGAATTGGGTCTTAATATAAGCTATGAAGTGCAAGCTGAACCTAACGGTCTAGCAGAGGCTTTCATTATTGGAGAGAAGTTCATAGGCCATGACAATGTATGTCTTATTTTAGGGGATAATATTTTTTGGGGACAGAGTTTCGGAAAACATCTTGATATAGGTGCATCAATTAAAAAGGGTGCCATGATATTCGGTTACTACGTGCAGAATCCTCGTGAATTTGGTGTAGTGGAGTTTGACAAAGATAATAAGGTCATATCTTTAGAAGAAAAGCCAGAAATTCCAAAATCAAAGTATGCAGTGCCAGGGTTATATTTTTATGACAATTCGGTGTGCGAAAAGGCAAAGTCTTTAAAACCGTCGAAAAGAGGGGAGTTAGAGATAACAGATTTAAATAAGTTGTACATGGAAGAGGGAACTCTAAAGGTAGACTTACTTGGAAGAGGAATGGCGTGGTTAGATACTGGTACACATAGCTCTATGTTAAAGGCATCTAATTTTGTGGAAGCTGTTCAGAGCACTCAAGGTACATATATTGCTTGCTTAGAGGAGATTGCCTATAGAAAAGGCTGGATCAACAAAACTGAATTAGAAAAGTTAGCCGAACCTCTATTGAAAACAGGATATGGAAAGTATCTTATGGACATTGCAGTTGGCAGTGACGAAAAATAATTAAACTGAAGTTAGTAAGATGAAATAATAGGACAAAATATAAGGAGGGCAAGAAATGGGAAAATTTGAATTTAAAAAAACCTCCATTGAAGGCTTGTATATAATTGAAACTAAAGCCTTTGGCGATAACAGAGGCTATTTTATGGAAACATACAATAAAAATGACTTTCACGCAGCGGGACTTGATATGGAATTCGTACAGGACAATCAATCTTTTTCCACAAAGGGAGTACTTCGTGGACTTCATTTTCAAAAAAAGCATCCACAGGGAAAGCTAGTGAGAGCTTTAAAGGGCGAGATTTTTGATGTGGCTGTTGATATACGAAAGGATTCACCTACTTACCTTAAGTGGGAGGGTGTTCTACTAACAGAAGATAATAAGAGACAGTTTTACATTCCAGAGGGATTTGCTCACGGCTTTGTAGTTCTATCAGAGGAAGCTATATTTACTTATAAGTGCACCGATTTCTACCATCCAGAAGATGAGGGTGGTATAAGGTGGGATGACAAGACCGTAGGAGTTAAATGGCCTATAGAAAACCTAGAAAAGCTGAACTTATCGGACAAAGACGAGAAGTGGGGAGGAGTTGAAACCTTATGAAGACATACTTAGTTACTGGGGGAGCTGGATTTATCGGCTCAAATTTTGTTATATATATGTTAAAAGAACACAAGGATATAAGGATAATTAATTTAGATGCATTGACCTACGCAGGCAATTTGGAAAACCTAAAATCCGTAGAGAAGAATGACATGTATACTTTTGTAAAGGGAAACATAAGAGATAGGGAATTAGTGCAAAAATTATTTAGTGAAAATGAAATCCATTATGTAGTAAACTTTGCAGCAGAATCTCATGTAGATAGAAGCATAACAAATCCAGAAATATTTATAGAGAGCAATGTCTTAGGCACTATGAATTTGCTGAATTGTGCCATGGAAGCGTGGAAAGTAGAAGATGGCTATAAAGAGGGTGTAAAATTCCTTCAGGTATCCACTGACGAAGTATATGGCTCCTTAGGAGAAACGGGTTACTTCACAGAAACAAACAACATATCACCTAATAGCCCTTACTCAGCTAGTAAGGCATCCGCTGATTTATTAGTAAATGCATATCATGAAACATATAAATTGCCTGTGAATATTACTAGATGCTCCAATAACTATGGACCGTACCAATTTCCAGAAAAACTCATACCTCTTATCATAAACAACTGCATGAGCCACAGAGGGGTGCCAGTGTACGGTGATGGTCTCAATGTAAGGGATTGGCTTTACGTAGAAGATCACTGCAAAGCCATAGACCTGGTAGTTTCAAAGGGCAAAGTTGGAGAAGTTTATAATATAGGTGGCCACAATGAAAAGACAAATATCGACATTGTAAAGCTTGTAATTAAGTACCTTGGAAGAAACGTGGATGAAAATATAACTGAGGATCTCATTGCTTTTGTAAAGGATAGAAAAGGTCACGATAGAAGATATGCCATAGATTCTTCAAAAATTAAAGAAGATTTGGGCTGGTACCCTGAAACTTGCTTTGAAGAAGGTATCGTAAAGACCATAGAATGGTATTTGGCAAATTACGATTGGCTGAAAAATGTGGTATCCAAGGATTATGTAGAATATTACAGAAGAATGTATGAGAGGTCCGAGAAATAATTTATGGCTAAAGAGACCCTGTATATAATAAGTTTCACATACCTTTTAATCATAAACGTGGTTGGCTATGTTTCCATGTTTATAGACAAAAGACGTGCCATAAAAAATAAATGGCGCATCAGTGAAAACATGCTGCTTATCATAGCTGCTTTGGGTGGTAGCGTGGGCTCCCTTTTGGGGATGAAAGTCTTTAGGCACAAGACAAAGCATGTAAAGTTCACCCTAGGAGTGCCAGCTATCATAATAATGCAGATTTTGCTAACAATATATATTAGTTTTAAAATGTAACTTTGAGCATAAGCTGCCCAGCATCATGAGAAAATTTCTTGTGGTGCTGGGATTTGTTTTTTTGCGGAATAACTATACGGCTCTTTTGTACTTGGCAGTGATGGAAAAAAGAGAAAAAGCTATTTAATAAAATAATAAATTTAAAATTATCTATTCATGTTATCTATTGGACAACAAGTTGTGAAAAGCATAGTATTATGTTGAGAACGAATGATTTGAGGAGAACAATAGCATGATAAAGATAGAGAAGCTTCATAAGAGGTTTAATGATTTAGAAGTATTAAAGGGTGTGGATTTAGAGGTTAAAAAAGGTGAGGTAGTTGCCATTATAGGACCTTCTGGTACTGGTAAATCCACTCTTTTAAGGTGCATAAATTATTTGGAAAAGCCTGAAAAGGGCGTCATCACCATTGGAAATGTTTCTGTGGATGCTGAAGAGTGCAGCAAGAAAGATATAAGGGATTTAAGACTTCAGACTTCCATGGTTTTTCAAAGCTACAACTTATTTAAAAATAAAACAGCTTTAGAGAATATTATGGAGCCTTTGGTTACGGTACAGAAGAAGGACAAAAAGGAAGCTGAAAACATAGCTTTGGAGCTTATTGAGAGAGTTGGTCTTATGGATAAAAAAGATCAGTATCCTTCTAAGTTATCTGGTGGACAACAACAGAGAATAGGCATTGCTAGAGCCATGGCTGTAAACCCAACACTTATGCTTTTTGATGAGCCTACATCAGCCCTTGATCCTGAACTTGTGGAGGAAGTACTAGAGGTTATAAGAGATTTAGCAGAACATCACAGAACCATGATGATCGTAACCCATGAGATGAAATTTGCAAGAGAGGCGGCGGATCGAGTGGTGTTCATGGATGGTGGAGTCATTGTAGAGCAAGGTACACCAGAAGAGATATTTGATCACCCTAAGAACCCAAGAACTATTAAGTTCTTGAATAAGGTAATTCAGAAGATATAGAAAAAATATGAAAATAGAGTAATGAAATTAGAAGTGAAAGCAAAGAAAGCGTAGTGTACGCCATGTCTTTGCTTTATTTTTTGCTTTAATGTTTTAACACATCAGTAAATAATATAAAAAAACTATTGACAAGGTTAAAATATTAGCATACAATACAAATGAAAGGGTTAGCTAGTGCTAACTGAAATAATATTAATAATTGCAATAATAAGATATTAAAGTGAGTATGTGAGTAATATTAATGGTTAGAAGGTTTACAGTATAAGGAGGGAATGGGTATGCCTTTATCAATGGCAAAATTAGGACAGAGAAGTAAAATAGTTAGAATTACAGGTAGAGATGAGGTTCGTCAACACTTATCGGAGCTTGGCTTTAATATTGGTGGAGAAGTTACAGTAATTTCTGATATGGGTGGAAATATGATTTTGTCTGTTAAGGATACTAGAATAGCATTGGACAAGTCCATGGCTAACAGAATCATGATTTAAAGGAGTTGAAAAAGATGAGTACATTAAAAGACGTGAAGATTGGACAAACTGTAAGTGTTAAAAAAATAAATGGGGAAGGTCCTGTAAAGAGGCGCATTATGGATATGGGCATAACGAAAGGGACAACTATACTTGTGAGAAAAGTTGCGCCCTTAGGTGATCCTATGGAGCTAAATGTTAGGGGATATGAGCTGTCCATACGTAAGGCTGATGCTGAGAATATTGAAGTAGAATAATTTTTTTTGAAGTGTGGTTAGACGATACTAACCAAGAAGGGAGATAACTATGAAATTAACCATTGCTTTAGCAGGGAACCCTAACTGCGGTAAGACTACCATGTTCAATGATCTTACAGGCAGCGCACAGTACGTTGGTAACTGGCCTGGTGTTACTGTGGAGAAAAAAGAAGGAAAATTGAAGGGCCATAAGGATGTTGTAATTCAAGATTTACCCGGCATATATTCATTGTCACCATATACTCTGGAGGAAGTTGTTACCAGATCATACCTTGTGAAGGAAAGACCAAATGCTATTATAAACATTATAGATGGTACAAACATAGAGAGAAACCTCTATCTTACTACTCAACTTTTAGAGTTGGGAATCCCAATGATTATAGCAATTAACATGATAGATGTGGTTAGAAAACGTGGAGATGTAATAAATCTTAAAAAGCTGTCAGAACACTTAGGCTGTGAGGTAATAGAGACATCGGCACTGAAGGGAATTGGATCTAAGGAGGTAGCAGAAAAAGCGGTAAAGATAGCTGAACAGTATAAGACCTCTCATATAATACCTTCATTGCCACAGGTTTTTAAGAGCACAGTGAGAGAAAGAATAATGAACATTGAAAGCATACTGGAAGGCAATCAAAATGGGCTTCTAGTATGCGAGGAAAATATACCTTGGATTGCCATTAAGCTTTTTGAAAGAGATGAAAAGATTTTAAAAGAATTGAAGCTTCCAAAGCATGTCATTGATGAAATAGAAAATAATATAAAGGCTTGCGAAGACGAAATGGATGATGATGCGGAAAGCATTATTACCAATGAAAGATACACTTACATTGGAAGTATAATAGAAGAATGTGTGCAGAAAAAGCATGGACATCATAAGTTATCTGCATCTGATAAAATAGATAGAATCGTCACCAATAGGTGGGCGGCATTGCCATTGTTTGTAGGTGTGATGTTCCTTGTTTACTACATTTCAGTAACTACGGTGGGAGCTTTTGTAACTGATTGGACTAATGAAACTTTGTTTGGAGAATGGATTATACCTGGTGTTAAAGGTTGGATGGAAGGTGCAGGGGTTACACCTTGGCTTGTAGGGCTAGTGTCAGAGGGTATAATCGGTGGTGTTGGTGCAGTACTTGGATTTGTACCTCAGATGTTAATATTGTTTGTTATGCTATCATGTCTTGAAGATTGTGGATATATGGCACGTGTAGCATTTATCATGGACAGGATCTTCCGCAAGTTTGGATTGTCTGGGAAGAGCTTTATACCAATGCTTATAGGTTCAGGATGTTCTGTGCCAGGCATTATGGCATCTCGTACCATAGAACACGAGAGGGATAGAAGAATGACCATTATGACTACCTCTTTTATACCATGTGGAGCGAAAATGCCTATTATAGCACTTATTGCTGGTGCCTTGTTTGGTGGAGCATGGTGGGTGGCACCTGCTGCGTACTTCATCGGTGTGGCAGCTGTAATCATATCTGGAATAATTCTAAAAAAGACGAAGGCATTTGCAGGAAAGCCAGCTCCTTTTGTTATGGAATTGCCAGCATATCATATTCCAACTGTTGGAAATGTATGGAGGGCAACCTGGGAGAGAGGATGGTCTTTCATAAAACGTGCAGGAACGGTTATTTTATTGTCATCTATAGCACTTTGGTTCTTACAAGGATTTGGAATTGTAGATGGGTCCATAGCCATGGTAGAGGATAATAATACTAGTTTATTGTCCAGCATAGGTAGATTCATAGCTCCAATATTTGCACCACTGGGATTTGGAACATGGCAAGCATCTGTAGGAACATTTACTGGACTTATAGCAAAAGAAAATGTAGTAAATACCTTCGGAGTGCTTTACGGATTTGCAGAAGTTGCTGAAGACGGTATGGAGTATTGGACAATGATGGCAAAAGATTTTACAGCCCTTCAGGCATTCTCCTTTATGGTATTCAATCTCCTTTGTGCTCCATGTTTTGCAGCCATGGGTGCTATAAAACGTGAAATGAATAGTGGAAAGTGGACATGGTTCGCCATTGCATATCTTTGTATATTTGCCTATATCATATCATTTATGGTATATCAAATTGGCTTACTATTTACAGGTGCCGGATTTACACTATTAACAGCATTAGGGTTTGCAATGTTAGGTCTTCTTTTGTATTTAATGTTTCGCAAGAATAAGTATGAGAATGTAGAATAAACTAATAGGTGGTGAGAATGTGGATTTTATAATGGACAATTTATCTTCCATCTTCGTGGGAACCATGGTAATCCTACTAGTAGCGTTAGTATTGAGAACCATGATAAAGGACAAGAAAAACGGAAAGAGGAGTTGTGGTTGTAGCTGTGGAGGATGCAAAATATGTCCTTCCGCAGGCATCTGCCACAGTAGTAAAATTGCAACAATAGATTTGAAAAAACCTGAAGACTTTGAAAAGAGTAAAGTCATAAAATAAAGAAAAAAAGCATGGTCATTTATTGTCCATGCTTTTTAAAAATAAAAGAACGTAGGTGGTATAAATGAGTATAGTAATTGTTGGTGGAAATGAGTGTATGGAATGTCAATATAAAAATGTGTGCAAAGAATACAGGTGCAATGCCAAGGTGTTTACAAAAATGAAGGGAACCCTCAGAAATAAAATAGGATCCCCAGATATAATTGTTTTGTTCACCAATACCATGTCCCATAAAATGGTGAGGTGTGCCATAAGCGAAACAAAAGGGGGGAAAACAAAGATTATTAGATGCCATTCTAGTTCAGCTTCAGCACTTAAAAATATTTTAGCTGAGCACGTAGTATAAACATAGCCATAATACATTCACTTTTTGAAAACTTATACGATATATATTATAATATTATGTATATAGCCATATCATATTTTGTGCAAATCGGGGGAAAAAAAAGTGGACGAAAAATATTTCAAAGCATTTATACAAAGCATATCGTGTCCAGTTTGGACTGTGGGGTTAGATAAAAAATATATATACGTTAATGACCAGTATTGCAAATTATTTCATATGGATGATAAAGATATAGACAACGACATCATTGGGAAATCTATTATGGAGGTTGCACCAAAGCATCTCTGCAATCTATTTTCATATAGGCTAGATGAAGTGCTAAAGGATGGAACGGAAAAGGAGTATGAAACTGAGGTTAATGGAAAATATATAAAATGTTACATATTTCCAACAAAGGATGAACAGGGGCATTTAATTGCATTTTCAGGCTTGATAGTAGACATAAGTGATAGGAGAGAAAAGGAGATTGAGTTATCTAAACAGAAAAGCATATTGCAAACTATAATGGACACCATACCAGATCCTATTTTTTATAAAGACATTCATGGTAAATATATTACTATAAATAAAAGGTGTCGAAGTGACTTGGAAGAGATGTGTAAAGGTGAAATCATCGGCAAAAATGACATGGAGATAATGTACGACAAAAACTTGGCAAAAAAATTCATGGAAGATGATAATAAGATAATAAGTAGTGGTATTGTGGTAAACAATCAACCTAAAATGGTCCTTCCCACGGGAGAAGTGAAGATAAAGGAAAGTGTCAAAGCTCCCATTATGGATGACGATAACAACGTCATTGGCATCGTTGGACTGGCTCGAGATGTGACAGAAAAGTATGAAATGGAGCGTAAATTAAAGTATTTATGTTATACTGACGTTTTGACAGGTTTGTATAATAGAGCTAGCTTTGAATCTAAAATAAAAGAATTGCAAAAAGAAGAAAACTTACCATTAGGGGTCATCATGGGTGATGTAAATGGGCTAAAGCTTATAAATGACACCTTTGGACATCTAGAAGGAGATAGGCTTCTCATATCCATATCCAAAGTGCTTAAGGACAGCTGCCCTGAAGTAGCCAATTTGTTTCGATGGGGTGGAGATGAATTTGTAATAATTCTTCCGTGTTTTGACGATAATAAATGTAGAGGCGTAATGGAAGTTATAAAGAAATCTTGTGAAAAATTCAAGGGAAGTCCTATAGAACTGAGCATTTCCCTAGGAGGAGCAATCCAGTGGGAGCTCAGTGACAATATTTACGATGTTTTAAAAGAGGCAGAAGAAATACTGTATAGACATAAAATTTTAGAAAAAAACAATTTGTTGAATTCAACTATGACATCGCTTTTAAAGAATCTTGAAAGAAAAAGCCTAGAGACAGAACATCACACAGAAAGAATGGTGAGAGGAGCTGCTTATATCGGGAAAAAGTTGAATTTTTCTGTGGGAAAAATGGAAGATTTAATT
The DNA here is from genome assembly GCF_900142225.1 of Hathewaya proteolytica DSM 3090. Classification (GTDB taxonomy): domain Bacteria; phylum Bacillota; class Clostridia; order Clostridiales; family Clostridiaceae; genus Hathewaya; species Hathewaya proteolytica. The sequence goes on along the minus strand of NZ_FRAD01000014.1, from coordinate 14,745 downwards.
ATGGCAGTAAAGTTGCACGATATCGGTAAAATCGCCATCGACGAAGATATTCTTACCAATTCTAACAATTTAACCAAGGATGAAATTGAGACTATGAGAACCCATTGTGAGAAGGGGTATAGAATAGCAAAGGCCTGTAATTGTCTTGAATCTGTGGCTAGAGCTGTATTATATCACCATGAAAGATATGACGGACAAGGGTATCCTCTTGGCATAATGGGAAAAGATATACCAGTAATATCCAGAATTATTTCTGTGGTGGACTCTTATGATGCCATGACAAATGGAAACTTTTATAAAGAACCTATACCGGAAAATGAAGCTGTAAAAGAAATACTTAGGTGCAGTGGGTCCCAATTTGATCCGGAGATTGTAAATTATTTTTTAGAATATATAAGGGAGTTATCATGAGTATATCATTAATAGTAGCTTTTTCAGAAAATAGAGTAATTGGATGCAAGGGAAAGATACCTTGGAACATTCCAGGGGAGCAAAGTAGGTTTAAGGAATTAACCACGGGAAATGTGGTCATCATGGGTCGTCATACTTTTGAGGAAATTGGGATTCCCCTACCCAATAGATACACTATTCTTGTATCTAAAACCATGAAGTATGAAAGCCCAATTTGCGTAACAGTTCCTACTCTATCAGATGCTTTAACCTTGGCCGGGGATAGGGAGGTTTTTATTTCTGGTGGTGAAAAAATATATAGAGAAGCTCTTGAAATGGGAGTAATAGACAAGATGTTTATAACCATAGTGCATAAGGAATTTTGTGGAGAAACCTTTTTCCCTGATTTTCACAAGGAAAGATACAGAGAAACGTATCGCAGGTATTTTAAAGGAGAAATTCCCTATACCTATTTGACTTTAGAAGCTTTGCCTGTATAAATCTATAGAGAAATCTATTGCATTTATTTTTGTATTTGATATAATTATGTAGTCGAAAGGGAGTAGTGGATCTATACAATCAACATCACCAGCAAATAGCTGTGGTTGCATAGACTTTCTTATAGAGTAGAAAGAACAAGACTTTTAGTACGTTTATTTGTGCTGAAAATCTTGTTCTTTTTTGTGTATGAGAATGGGATTCACGGGCACTTTAATATATAAACTAATATAAGTAGGGAGAGTGTTTTTATGGAATTATTAGTTCAAGTTTTATTTTTGGCATTAGGTTTTCTGATGCTTGTAAAGGGGGCTGACTGGTTTGTAGAGGGTGTGTCTGGTGTAGCTACTAGATTCGGTATTCCTCAAATCGTAATAGGTCTTACCATAGTAGCCATGGGTACAAGTGCACCGGAAGCGGCGGTTAGTATTACTGCGGCCATAAAAGGTTCAGCAGATATAACCATCGGAAACATAGTTGGAAGCAACATCTTAAACATACTTATTATACTTGGAATTACTGCTGTAATAATCCCTGTGGCAGTTCAAAAATCTACACTAAAAATTGACATGCCATACATGATACTTGCCTCTGTTGTACTATTCATAACAGGGTGGACAGGCGAAGTTGTGGGGAGGATGGAAGGTATTATCTTCCTTGTGTTCTTCATAGGCTTTTTAGCATATCTGTTCTACATATCAAAAAACAATAGGGAAGAGGACACTGGACTAGATAAAAGACCTATGTGGAAACTATTGGCTTTTTCCTTGCTGGGGCTTGTTCTTATTGTTTGGGGAAGTGATGTAACAGTAGACAGTGCTACCACAATAGCTAGAGTTCTTGGACTTAGCGAAAGATTTATAGGACTCACCATAGTAGCTTTAGGGACATCCTTGCCAGAACTTTTCACATCAGTTATGGCAGCTGTAAAAGGAAAAGCAGATATAGCCATAGGAAACATCGTAGGAAGCAACATATTCAACATCTTATTTATAGTGGGAATATCATCTTTAATAACTCCTGTGCCTTTTGCCCCAAATTTCCTTATTGACACAGTTATAAGTGCAGCAGCAGCTCTATTGCTTATTGTATGTGTAGCAAAAAAGAAATTGCTAGAAAGATGGGCAGGGGTGCTGATGCTATTATGTTACGCGGCTTATTTTGCATATCTATCTTTAGGATTCTAAACATTTAAATAAACACAAAACCAAGAAAAGTGTGGATGCCTTTCTTGGTTTTTATTTTTAACACACATTTAACAGCTTATAGTGGTATAATTTTGTGGAGGGGATAATCATAATAATTTAATATACTTTTATAGGAGGCTATATGATTAAAGATCTTACCATAGGAAACCCAGGCAATGTATTGTTTAAATTATCATTGCCAATGTTTATAAGTGTGATTTTTCAGCAACTTTACAACATCGCTGATAGTATAATAGCAGGTCGTTTTGCAGGTGAAAGTGCCCTTGCCGCCGTGGGAGCATCTTATCCCATCACCATGATTTTTATGGCTGTAGCCATAGGAAGCAATATAGGCTGTTCTGTTGTCATCTCTCAATTTTTTGGTGCAAAGAACTACAAAAAAATGAAAACAGCCATTTCTACCACCATGATTTCATCATTAATTTTATCACTGCTGCTTACAATAATAGGTCTTGCAAGTAGTGGGTTTTTCATGAGTATAATAAAAACTCCCTCAAATATATTTGAGCAAGGCAAACTTTATCTGAATATATACATATTGGGATTTATATTATTGTTTTTATACAACATATGCACAGGAATATTTACAGCCCTTGGGGATTCTAGCACACCACTATATTTTTTGATTGGCTCTTCCATAGGCAATGTGGTCCTTGATTATGTATTTGTAGCAGTATTCCATTGGGGAGTTGCAGGTGTGGCATGGGCCACCTTCATAGCTCAAGGCATAGCTTGCATATTGGCATTGTTCACATTGCTGAAACGTGTAAAAGAAATAAAAGCTGGAGTTTATGAAAAATTTTCCATAGAGATGCTAAAGAGAATAAGCAATATGGCCATCCCTAGCATACTGCAACAGAGCTTTGTATCCATAGGTAACATATTCATTCAAGGCCTTGTAAATTCCTATGGTTCTTCAGCCATAGCTGGTTACTCTGCCGCTATAAAATTGAACACTTTTGCCATCACATCTTTTGCCACTTTAGGAAATGGTATGTCCAACTTTACTGCTCAAAACGTGGGGGCTGGCAAATCCCATAGAGTAAAGGAAGGCTATAAATCCGGCATTCTTATGGTGTCAGCTGTAGCTTTGGCCTTTTTTGCAGTATACTTTTTTGCCAGCAACAGTATGATAAATTTATTCATGGATAGCACTGGCCCTGCCCTTAAAACGGGCACTACATTTTTAAAAATTGTAACACCATTTTATATCATCGTGGCCGTAAAGCTTCTCACTGATGGAGTTCTTCGAGGAGCCTCTGCAATGAAGGAATTTATGATATCCACCTTTACGGATCTCATTCTTAGAGTGGTTATTTCATTCATTCTTGCCAGCTTTTTTGGGGAAATCGGAATATGGATGTCTTGGCCAATAGGGTGGACCATGGGGATGATCTTGTCTGTTATTTACTATAGAAGAGGCACTTTAAATAGAAAATAACATAAGATGTATGTGGCACGCCCTCGCTAGCAATTAGTGAGGGCTTCCTGTTCAAGCAATTTAAAATTACAGTATCAGCAGGCTATGTCCGCATGCCCTGCGGTTCTAAATTATAATGCAATATATTGAGTCTATCCGTGAATTTCGTTAAATAATCTAAACCCTTCTTTTTCAATATTTATGCTTGCATTTCTATCCCTGTTATGTATGATACCACAGTGAGGACAAGTCCAAACTCTATCTTGTAAAGTCAAAGTTCTATTAACAAATCCACAGATATGACAGGTTTTACTACTAGCATACATTCGTGAAACCTTTTGAAGATACTTTCCACGCTCTTTTAGTTTGTAATTAAGAAAGGTAGTAAACATTCCCCAAGAAGCATCATTAACGGATTTAGCCCAATTAAGCACGTGGGACATCTCCACCATATCTAAATCTTCTATGCATACCATGTCATAGCAGTTGGCTATCCTACAAGACATCTTATGCAGATAATCCTTACGTCTATTTTTAATCTTTTCATGAATAGTAGCTAATTTTCTCTTCTGTTTAAGGAAATTATTGCTATTTTTTCTCATGTGAGATAACTTTCTTTGTTGTATTTTTAGTTTATCCTCTAATCTTTTATAACAGTGCAACTTAGTATCATCATTTTTTAACGAAGGATCAGATGCAACAAATAATTTTGGCAATGAAAAATCAAGACCAAGGATTTTCTTTGGAATTATGTTTAGAATGGATTTTTTAAATTCATATAACAAAGAAGCAAAATACTTTCCAGAGGCAGCCTTGGAAATGGTAACTGCCTTAAGTTTATAATGGTTGGGAATAATTCTATGGCATTTTATTTTTACATCTCTAAGTTTAGGCAGAACGATGTACTGGTCTTTCAAATATATGTTTCTTTTTACTACATTGGTAGTATACGCGCAAGTTTCTTTTTTCTTAGATTTGAACTTAGGGAACCCCGTGCCCTTGTTCCTAAAGAAATTATTATAAGCAGATTCCAATTGAAGCTGTGCATTGGCAAGGGCAAGACTGTCTACTTCTTTTAAAAATGGAAAATCATTTTTGTAACAGGCGGGAGTAAGGCGAACAAGCTCACCAGTATTTTTATAGTATTTAATTTTGTCTTCCAACATTTTATTATATATAAAACGTACACAACCAAAAGTTTTAGAAATAAGCCTTTTCTGACTTCCAGTAGGATATATTCTGAATTTATAAGCTCTGTTGGACAACGTAGGAGTTTCATTTAATGACATTTTTTATCGCCTCACTTGTAATGATTTATAATAGTGTTCCACTATTTAAGTTATATTATTCAAACAGCTATATTAATCAGATGTTTGTATGTAAAGAACTTTATTTTAGAAGGAAAAATAAAAGGAATATTGAATTATATACATAGGAATAATGTGCCAGTTAGAATAATGGGGGGTAGGGACAATGAGTAAGATTGGGAATGCACTAAAAATGATGATGTTGCTAAAACTGAGAGGGAAAATGAAATTATCAGAATTAGCTGAAAAACTAGAAGTCAGTGAACGGCAAGTAAAAAAATATAGGGATGATTTAGAACAGGGAGGAGTATTTATAACTTCCACTACCGGGAGTAATGGAGGGTACGAGCTTAGCGATAAGAATAGTATTGTGGAAATGAGGTTAACAGAGGATGAAATTTCTATGTTGGATATACTAACAGCTGAATTTCAACAATGTAATCATATACATCATAATGGATTTAAAGAAATAGTTGATAAAATAAAATGTTCTGCACATATAGAAGGTACAGATTGTGATATGGTAGGTTTTTACGCCACGGAGCCTATAAATAATTGTAATTTGAAAGAAGAAGAGAGTAAGTATGATAAGTTAAAAGAAGCAAATATAATAAAGAAAAAAGTGGCAATAAAATATAAAAAGCCAGGAGTAGAAGCTGAATACAGAATAATTCACCCATATGCATTTTATACCAATAAAAATGAAATTTACGTTGTAGCTTTTTGTGAAAAGGGACAAGGAATAAGAGAATTTAAGCTTTGTAGAATAAAAGAGTGTATGTTAATGGAAGAAAAATTTGTGATGGATCCTAATTTCAACTGGAAAGCATATAGTAAAAATTGTATTGGTGTATGGAAAGGTAAAGAAATAAAAATTAAATTAGAAATACAATATCCATATGCAAGCAGTATAAAGGAGAAGATATGGTCTCAAGATCAAATTGTTGAGGAAACAGGGAACAATTCAATAGTGTTTTCAGCTACGGTAAGAGAATCTCCAGAGCTTATAAGCTGGATCATGGGTATGGGAAGATACGTTAAAGTGTTAGAACCAGCTAGCGTTAGAGAAAATGTTATAAAAGAGATAGATATGGTAATGAAAAATAATCAATAGAAAATAATAATAACTAAACAAAATATAATAGAATATTTCAATATAACACAAAAATCAACAAATTATATGGGAATATTTTAATTGAACCACAAATAGTTCCTCAATGGGTGATATAATGGAATTATAAGAAAAATTTAAGAGAAGGATGGTGAGAAAAATATGAGACTAAGATGTGAGTTTAAGACCGAGAAAATTCCTATGACATACAATATGATGGTAGTTTCTATGATAAAAGAAGCATTAAAAAAATCGAATCCAGAGTATTTAGATAAAATCTATTCTTATAAGGAAAATAGTAAGAACAAGCATAGCAAAAATATGACTTTTTCTGTGTATATGAAAGGGTTTGAGGTTAGAAATGATGAGTTTTTGATCAAAGATAAAGTTGTGGTTGAAATAACGTCGCCTGACTATGGCTTTATGGTAAATCTATACAATGGCATTGTATCGAAAAAAGCATTTAACTATAAAAATAAATATGACATCATAAGTACAGGAATACGAATGGTGCCTGAGAAAACTATAACTAATGATAAAGTCATAATGCGGACACTATCGCCTATTGCTGTAAAAAGCAAAGATGGAAAATTCCTTAAAATGGAGGAAGAAGCATTTAGGACTGAGCTGAACTATATGTGTGACCTTATAATAAAAAATTATAGAGGATCTGGTTTAAAACAGGAACTAATATTTGAACCGGTTTCCATGAAAAAAACTGTAGTAAAAGAAGAAATAAGCGGTTGCACCAATATGAAACATGATTACTTGTATGTAAATGCCTACAAGGGTTTGTTTAATCTTGAGGGCGATAAAGAAGATCTAAACCTTCTTTATCAATTAGGTCTTGGGTTTCGTAGAAATCAAGGATTTGGAATGGTTGATATTGTAGAATAGGGAGGTGAAGGAGGATGGCAAGTATAAAAGTATATATGAATGATTGGTTCATGAATATGGGGATTGTAGGATTCCTTAATATATTAAAACATTCAGATGTAGAAGAACAAGTGGAAAAAAAAGATAACTATATAAAATTCGATAGTGCATTGCTTGAAAACTTTCATGAATACTATTTTTCATATTTCATGAATGAATATGATATGTCAAAAAGAATGGAGAATAGTATAAATTACTCTATAGCATATGCAACTAAGAATAATGATAAAGTTAAGGAGGCCGTTAAACGAATAAGAGATACCATAAAATATCAGGCAGATAATAAAATAAAAAAATTTGATTTGGGTTCTTTTGAAAAACTAAAAGATATTTTAAATGAGATTATCAATATAAAAACCTATGATGAAATAGAAAAGTTAAAAGATTTATCACAACAATGTATTGATATATTTAAAATACCGCATATAAATGAGCGACTCACATTAAATTTATATAAATATATTATTGGAGATAATTATTTTGGTCAAGTTAGTTATTTTAATGTGTTAAAATCAAGTCTTGACGCAAATGGTTTAAAAAAAGTAATGTACAATGATTATTTGTTACCATTAGTTTATTATTATAAGTTACAAGATATTATAGAGGATGATGATCTCCAAAGGTTAAAAAATTTTATGGAAGATTCATTAGAACATTGGAATGAAGAAATTAAAGCAAAAGCTATAAGCAAGGGCAGTATCAAAAACATTGAAAAATTTTTTAAAGACATAAACAATAAGTATATCAAGAAGGGTAAGAACATTGGAGATATAAAAGAATACGTGGATTCATTGGAAACTTGCCAAATGTGTGGAAATATCAAAGGTATAATGGATATTTATACAGAAAGTAATTTTGCCCCATTAGCCGTAAGCTCAGATAATGCATTAAATTTATATTGGAATATGAATCCTGATACTAACATATGCCCATTATGTAAACTAATATTATTTTGCACTCCAGCTGGAACGACGCCTATAAGAAAAAAGTATATATCTAATGGTGATAATGAATTTTATGGTTTTGTAAATATGGATACGTCAATAGATGAGTTATATAGCAGGAATTTAAACCTCAAAAATAAAAAGGAAAATGATAATCCATTTAATCAACTTATTATTGATATTGTGGAGGAAAACAAGGAGAGAAGCAAATTCCAATTACAAAATATAATGTTTGTTGAATTTAAAGCTAGTATAGATGCAAAAAAATGTGTACTAAATTATTTTAATATGCCTGTTTATTTAGCAGAATTTTTCACTAAAGAAACATCAAGTTTAAATAGGGTAAAGTCCGAAATACTGAAAGCACAAGTTATAGATTATATATTGAAAAATAAAGATTTAAAGCATATGATTTATAGACTTTTAAAAGAAAAAATAAATTTTCAAATGGACGGTGATAAAAAAGTAACTTATGGAGTCAATGACATATATAACATTATCAATATAAGATATATTCTTAATGAATATAAAAAGGGAGGTAAAGAAGAGTGGATGAGAAAAAGTTAAAATCGGTACGAATGGCAGGTAGAGAAGTACATGACTATTATGAAAGCATCAGTGGAAATAACAAGATTGTAAGTATTTCTTATAGGTTGCTTAATACTGCAAAAGTGAGAAATAAAAAAGATTTTATGGATATTGTGTTGAGAGTATTTATGGGTTGCAATAAGAGTGTACCTATGATATTTCTTGAAATTATGTCGGAAAAAGAAATTGATTTTGAATCTATAGCCTATGCGTTTATAGCAGGACTTATATCCGAAAAATATGAACCTAATGTAGAGGGAGGAAAATAACATGAGAAGAGGAATAACTGCAACTATAGTATTTAAAGCTCAAAGTATGAATTACGGTGAAGGGTTTGGGAATATATCTGAGTTGAAAAAACTTAGTAGAGCTGATGGAAATGTTTACTCGTTTGCTTCTAGGCAAGCAATTAGATTTGATGTAGTAAGACTGGGACATGAGCTATTCGATTGGAACTTACAAGTGGTTGATAAAGCTAAGGGAACAATTCAGTTTAAAGACAATTGCACAATAGTGGACTCCCAAGAAATGGACCTATTTGGATATATGAAAACTATAAAAAAAGGGGATGAGTCTAAAGGGGGATCTGCTACACGTGAAGCTGTTGTTAGATTAAGTAATGCTATATCTTTAGAACCGTATAGGGGTGATATGGATTTTTTAAATAACAAAGGATTGGCAGATAGAATTGGTGAACACCCAAACCTTGCAAACATAGAGCAACATTTAAGCTTTTACACGTATACTTTCACAATAGATCTTGCTAGAATAGGCAAGGACGGTGAACTAGAACTACCTAAAGCAGATAAAGTTAAAAGGTTAACTGAGCTACTTGAAATAATAAAAATTCTTAATCGAAATATAAGAGGCAGACAAGAAAATCTTTCACCACTATTTGTAATCGGTGGTGTATATGATGTTGCTAATCCATTTTTTCTTGGTAGAATAAAACTTGATGGGAATCAAAATGGATATTCTATAAATGCAAAGGCTATAAAAGATATTGTTGGTTCTACATTCATGGGTAAGAGTTTAAAAGAGTCAACTTCTGTAGGAATTATTGATGGTATATTTGACAATAGAGATGAATTCGAAGAAATACTACCAGAAAAAGTGATGAGCGTTGATGAGTTTTTTAATAACCTTATAACAGGAGTAAAAGAATATTACGAGGTGTAGAATATGAGAGCCTTAAGATTGGATTTATTTCAAGAAACGGTATGCTATAAAAAGCCATTTGCAATGAAAATATCTGAAACGTATCCATTGCCACCATACTCTACTGTGAATGGATTACTTCATAAGTTATTAGAGGCAGACAAGTATATCCCTTTAGGTATTAGTATACAAGGCAGTTATGAGAGTATAGTCAATAACTATCAAACAACATATTTTTATAAATCTAAAGAGATAACTACTATGCCTATGAATCAACATATGCTTTTAAATGTTAATCTCATAATTCATATAAGTGGCGAAGAGAAGATTCTTCAACAATTGTATGATAAGTTTTTAAATCTTGACGAATATGTTTCTTTAGGACGTAAGGAAGATTTAGTTAGAATAGACAATATGCGATTTGTGGATGTTGAAGAATATTGTATTGATGGTGATGGTGGAAATGATTACGAAAATCATGTAATAAACGATTATTATATGAAGATGCCAATATATGTTCCAAAGGTTCATGGCAAAGAGTATAGTGGTATAAACTATAGACTAAATAATTATTATAAAGATGATAGGAAATGTTGGAATAAGATAAATGTAATATATGTTGAAGAAGGCCAAGGAGTAAAATCAGATACAATTCTATTGGATGACTTTCAGGATGCTGTGTATTTTAATAATTAATTTTAAGGCAAGATGGCTTTACAAACATCTTGCCTTATTAATAAATCAAAAAGGGGAAATGTGTATGATATATGCAAAATCAGAGCCTACTGAAACTTTGAGAGAACATACAGATGCTTTGAGGGAGGAATGTGAAGTATTAAAGACATCTTATGGAGATAAGATTTGTAGCATAGTTGATATAGAAATAGAGGAATTTTGGAGAATGTTAGATATTATCATCGAATTTCATGATTTAGGTAAAACGTATACTCCATTTCAAAATGCAATAAGAAAAAAAATAGGCGAAGAAGAAATTACAACAGAATTTGAGAATGATATTTTTCATAATTATATTTCTCCTGCTTTTCTGATGTGTAGCAAATTAGGCATAAATAAAGAGTTAAACAAGTGCGTTGTTCAGTCAATAGGTTACCACCATGAAAGAAATGTTATTATAGATAAATCACTAAAGGATAAGATTCTACAAATACTAAATAATGATATATATACAAAAATAGGAGAATTAAAAGAAGAATTCAAACCTAAATATGTGATCAAAGAAGAGAATTTTAATTGTAGATATTTTAATGATATGGAGAACAGAATATTACCTAAGGATGATAACTACATATTGTATATAATGCTAAAGGGGTTGACTCATAGGTTAGATTATGCTGCTTCTGCTCACGAGAAGGTTGAATTAAACAGTAATGAAAATGTGGGTGAGTATACAGAGAAATTTATCCTTGCCCAATATAAAGAGCTTAGGGAAGTACAAAAGTATGCGAAAAAGAACAGGGAAAAAAACTTGGTACTTATTGCATCGACAGGTATGGGTAAGACGGAGACGGCACTTATATGGATTAACAACGACAAAGCTTTCTTTACATTGCCATTAAGGGTAAGTATAAATGCATTATTTGATAGAGTATCAAAGGAGGATATTAAATATAATTATGCTGGACTTTTGCATTCCACTAGTATGGATTACATGTCAGATAATGATTATACTGGTTATGAAGAAATAGCAAGTCAATCAAGGTTGATGTCTACAAAGCTAACTTTTTCTACAATAGATCAGATATTTAAGTTCCCATTTCTTTACGCTGGATATGAAAGAGAGTATGCCACACTGGCATATTCCAAGGTTGTTATAGATGAAATGCAAGCATACTCACCAGAAATATGTGCTGTTTTAATAAAGGGAATTGAGATGATTCATAAAATTGGCGGCCGTTTTATGATAATGACAGCTACTATGCCCCAAATATATATAGATGAACTAAAAAGGAGAAAAGTATTGGATAATAATTTCGAGCCATCAGTATATAATACAAAAGTTATAAGACACAATATCTGTTTAAAAAATGAATCTATAGAAGAAAATATTAAGGATATAATTAAACAGGGACAAAGTAGTAAAGTGCTAATTATAGTTAATACAGTTAACAGAGCCGTAGAAATTTATGATAATATTTGTAGGGAAGCTATTAGTTTAAATATAAATGTAGATACAAATATGCTCCATTCAATGTATATACAAGAACACAGAAGTATACTAGAAAAGAACATAAAAGAATTTGCTAAGAGTAATGAGAGTGGTATATGGATAACAACTCAATTAGTAGAAGCATCATTAGATATTGATTTTGATGTGCTTCATACTGATGAGTCTACTTTAGATAGTATGTTCCAACGATTTGGACGATGTAATAGAAAAGGTCTTAAATCTATAGAAAATCCTAATGTATATATTTATCTGAAAAATGTTACTGGTATAGGAACAATATATGATGAGGGTATAGTTGAAAATGGCATAGAATTGTTAAATACTGAAATCAAACATAACGGTGTGGAGGATACATTAAAAATAAGTGAAGATATTAAGGTAAAACTTGTAAAAATACTGTACTCAAAAGATTCTTTAAAAGGAACAAAGTTTCATAAAAAATTCAACAAAGCTTTGGAAGTGTTAGACAATATTACTTCATACGAGCTCTCTAAAAATGATGCTCAGAGAATTTTGAGAGATATAGAAGCCTACACAGTTATACCTAGGATGATATTTGATTCTATAAGAGATAATATCTTACAAGAATATATAGATGTACAGGGTAAATTAGATAAAGAATATGGAAAGAAAGTCAAAAATAAATCGTTGATTTCGACACTAAAGAAAGAGAAGGCATCAATAAAGTCTAGGATATTAAAGAAGACAGTTAGTATTCCCAAATATAGATTAAAAAGTGATTCTATAACCCAATGTAATATAAAAGGGTGTGAAGATATAATGATATTTGAAAAGAAATATGATTTTGATGAAAATAAATATTATGGAAAAGGTGTATGTATAGAAAAGGAGTTAAGTCCATTTCTATAATAAGGAGTGGTTGTTTATGTCTATTGACTTTGAGTTATTAAAGGTCCAAGGTATAAAAATTAATTATTATTATATTTGTAAACGAAAACTATGGTTGTATACTAAGGGGATAACCATGGAAAATAATAGTGATCGGGTTATGTCAGGCAAATTAGTACATGAAAATTCATATACAAGAGAAAAACATAAAGAGGTAATGGTAGATGATATGTTGAAACTCGACATATTGGATAGTGAGCATGTGCGAGAAGTGAAGATAAGCAGCAAGATGAAAAAGGCTGATGAAATGCAAGTCTATTACTATTTGTATTATCTAAGAAAACTTGGTATCGAAAGAAAAGGTATTATAAATTATGTGAAAGAAAAACGACAAGAAGAGGTAGAATTGGATGATGAAATAGTAGAAGAAATAGAAAAAACATTGATTGATATAAACCAAATTAATACGTCGAAAAATCCACCTAAGATGCCAAAATTGCCGTATTGTAAAAAATGCGCATATTATGAATTCTGTTTTTCTGGGGAGGAAGAATAATGTCTAGAGATTATTATATAATGAGTAACGGTAGGATAAAGAGAAAAGATAATACAGTATATTATGAAGATATGGATGGAAATAAACGTTCATTACCCATTGAACAGGTTGATGATATTCATGTATATGGAGAGGTTGATTTAAATACAAAGATGTTAAATTATATAAGTCAGTATGGCGTAATGCTTCATTTTTACAATTACTATGGATTTTACTCGGGGACTTATTATCCTAGAAAAAAGAATATTTCAGGGTATACGGTGGTATGTCAAGCTGCATGTTATCTTGACGACATAGAGCGATTGAAAATTGCCATTGCATTTATTGATAGTGCTGCCCATCATATTTTAAGAAATATGAGATACTATAAGGTAGATGATAATTTAATTGATCGAGTTATGTCGGAAAGGAAAACTTTGCCTCAATCGTGTTCAATTCAAGAGCTCATGGGAAAAGAAGGAAGAATGAGGCAAGCATATTATGAATCATTCAATGAGATTTTAAAAAACGGATATACCTTTGAAAAACGAGAAAAAAGACCACCTAAGGATCCTATAAATGCTTTAGTTTCTTTTGGAAATAGTATAATGTATACAAATGTATTAAGTGAAATATACAAAACTCAATTAGATCCTACTATTAGTTTTTTACATGAACCATCTACTAAACGTTTTTCACTAAGTTTAGACATTGCTGAGATTTTTAAACCGATGATTATAGATCCACTAATATTTTCTTTGGTGAATAATCGAAGGTTAAATAAAAAAGATTTTATCTTCGAAGATGAAGTGTGTTTTCTTAGTGAAGAGGGAAGGAAAAAATTCTTAGGGGAATTTGAAAATAAAATGAGTACTACAGTTATGCATAGGCATTTAAATAGAAAAGTGTCTTACAGAACTTTTATTCGTCTAGAATGTTATAAACTTATTAAACATTTTATTCACGATGAAGATTACAAACCATTGAAGGCGTGGTGGTAGAATGTTTGTAATAGTAACTTACGATGTAAATGAAAAAATTGTAAATAAAGTAAGGAAGCTTCTAAAAAAATACCTTGTTTGGACTCAAAATTCTGTTTTCGAGGGAGAAATAACGGATGGAAAGATGCATAAATGCATCACCGAATTAGAGAAGATGATTTGTAAGGGTAGAGATTCAATTTATGTATATGAGGTAAAGAACCCCAAAAATGTGGAGAAAAAAGTATACGGAATACAAAAGAATTTTGATGAATTATTTCTTTAATTGCAGTGGGCGAATATTTTTTTGAAATATGCTTTAACATAGGTATTATAAGGCTTTACAACATTATAGTATTAGTTTATAATTTCACTATCGGGGGTGCACTGCAAAAATGGTAAAAATCAATAGTACATTAATAGGTCAAACCTTGTAATATCAGTAGGTTTATTGATATACATTTTTGGGGTCTTATCTTAACTATGTGGTATGTAAAGCAACAATACTTTTTTATAATAAACTACTTATACAACGTCTTATCTTAACTATGTGGTATGTAAAGTGGAAATCCATAGCATTAATTATGATCATACCGAAAGTCTTATCTTAACTATGTGGTATGTAAAGTAGCT
>NZ_FRAD01000035.1 GCF_900142225.1 Hathewaya proteolytica DSM 3090 | reverse complement strand
TTGAACTGATGCAAAATCAAAGTACGGGTCTATATCATACCAAGTTTTAAAAGTTAATTTTGCATTGCTATCAGCCGAAAGCTCTATGGGAGTTTTAGTTGTCATGTAGTTTTTTAACTTATCACCTTTACCACTAAAGAAACATTGGCTCCCTTCAGTTGGCATTACCACTCTTTCTGCATATTTAGGAAGGTCAATTCTTACAACGTCTTTATTTTTTCCTTTAAGGGTAGCTTGATCTAGTACAACATCAATTCCTTCTGCCGTAACATCATCTAAGCTTATTTTTTTCATATTTTGCCAATTGGCCGCTCTTTTTCTCTTTTCAAAATCCTTCTGCAAAAACTCTTTACAGTAAGCACCATAGCTTACAGGCTGTGAGCCTCTTGGGTTACCTGTGTAACTTCCACCCATTATGGACCAGTTTTCTACAGGTGGTTCTGATTTGTTTGTATCATACAAATCTGGAAGTCCTAAAACATGTCCAAATTCATGACAAAATAAGTCTAAGGGTAAGTCCTGCTCAAAAATAGTGAAATCCTCAACGAAAAATTCTTTTCCGCTTTTATCTGTTACTTTGTGATTTTTGTTTACTATAGCTTGTTTTTCAGCGGGAGTATACAAATCCATGTTTTCACCGAAAACATTGAATCCCCATCTAAAAGGCCAAATTGCATCTTCCTTAAGAGAACCCCCACCCCATTCTTCTCCAAGACCAGGGTGGATTACTACTAAACTATCTATAATGCCATCTGGTTCGTTATAATCTCCGTCACCATCTAAGTCCCATTTATCTTCAATATCAAATTCAGACAAATCAACGTCCTTTGATGCCTTTTGTATTGCTTCTAAAACCAGATTTCTAGCATTTTTTTGGTCACTTTTATCTACATTGGCACCGTAAGTAGCAGCCGGCTTATCTGCTGTATACCAGCCCATTACCTTGCCTTTGAACTCATAGGTACCACCGGATTCTTCCTTGAAAAATTTATTTACGGTTATATGATCATTTCCATCTTCCGTCTTGTATGTCTCATCACCAAAGAAAAGTTTTTCATAAAAATCAGCTGTGGTTTCCTTTCCTGTAAATGAATTTATTCTAAAATCCTTTTCTCTTTCATCTAGCTCCGTATATCTATAATCAGGAAAATCTATTAATATAACTAATGGTTTAGCCGTAAACTTTTCTGCACTCTGCGTTCTATCCACAGGAGCTAATGGATTTTCAAATACCCCTGTAGTCTGACCAAAAGCTGTCATAACAGGGCTTATACAATTCACCATCATGGCTGCCGATAATACTGCACCAATTATTCTACCTTTTTTCATCTAAAAATTCCTCCTTTATACTATTCTGTGATCTTTACAGAAATCCTAATTGCTCTTTTAACCACACGCTCTGTATCACCATTTTGAATGATGGAAAGCTCAGTTGACATATAGTCCTTTCCTGACTTAGATGTTATATCCATGCAATTAATATAATAGTTATCTTCTTCCCTTTCTATCTTAGCGGTATAGACATAACTATTTTTCTCATCATCATGATAATAGAAGTCTGGATACATTATTTCAAACTTTTCATTTTCTCCAAGCAATTCGTTGTCAAGTTCAATTTTTATCCTATCACCTTTTTTACCTTCTTTTGATATCACAGCTACTTCTTTTACTTTTGAATTTATCATAGTATTATACGCACCATTTACTCCAATTGAAGCATCTTCTAGCTCTTTAAGTGTTGCACCCACATTGTCTCTAACCCTTTTAGCTTCATCTACAACCAAGGTAAAAATCTGTTTTGACCCCTTAATTATTTCACCTATTGAACTTCCCTCATAAGGAGATACTTCACCATTATCATAGCCAATTTTTGTGTATTTCTCCATGTTACTTATAAGTAGAGAAAGGTTCTTTCTTTCTTCCTCAATTTGAATCTTTGTATCCTTAAGCCCACCTATCTTATTTTGCAATTTATTCAACTTGTCATATACATTTGCACCAAAGTGTTCATTCACTTTAGATTTAGACGCCTCTTGCAAAATGCTATATGCGTTTTTTACACTAATTACCCAATTTTCATCATCTATTGTGACATTTTCCTCAGATATATCACTCAATCGAGCATAAGCTTTTGTAAAATCATCTGCATCCTTTTCAACAGCCGCTTTATCTGTTGCTCCTTTAAGTGCATCTAATTTAGTCTTTTCTTCAACTAGCTTATTTTTTGTACTCTCATCTAGTTCTCCGTAAACACTTAAGGCTGATATTATGTCAGTTCTATTTTCTAAAGTAACAGTCTCCACTGTTAAACTTAAAAGAGAATTAAAATCACTTCTGAATTTTTCTGCTTTTTTAGCTGATATTACACCCAATAGAGCATTTAAATTTTCAACATCAGTTACTAGTGCATTCTTCAAATTTACATCCTGCATTCCGTTATATTGACTTATAACTGCCTTTATACTCTCTTCATGTTCAACTCCCACAGTATCAATTGTTAAGTCAAACACACTTTTATGAGATTCCTTAAATTCCTGTACTTTATCATCCATGGTTTTTTCTGTTATATTAACATAAAGTTGAACCACTTTTATTACATTCCCTTTCGTATTCTGAATAGAAAGAGTAATTTTAGCATCATTTGTTGAATAAGTTTTAGTTAAACATCCCAGCAATAATGAACTTGCAGTGGTTTTTTTTGTTGCTACCTTGGACCAATTCTGACCATTCAGATCATAAACATAATCATTTACAGTGCGTAAAACCTCATCTTTTTCTAAAGGTATGATTACTTCTACTGTTTCCCCTATTTTGCCATTAATTCTACCATCAACTACACCCACAGCATTTATAAGGGCCACATTGGAATTCTCATACTCACTCATAGCTTTTTTTAATTGACTTATAGCTTTAGTTATATTTTCCTTTGTATCAGACACTTGAGTTTTCTCTACCATAGCAATATTATTTTGGAATATATCCCAGGAACCAACTATTTTATCGCCCTCATTTATATTTGAACTAGGCTCGTCCTCTTTTTTTACACTCTTTGCTGACACAATAGTCTTTTTCAATTGCTCAAACTCTTTCAGCTTTTCAATGTGAGATCTAAAACTTTCCATCAACTCTGATTCAGCAGACAAATATCCTTTTGAAACGTCATTGAGCCCTGCGTATTCATCCTCAGCAGCTTTTAAATCCGCTTCATCACCTAATAATAATCCATCAACCGACTTTTTTAATATCGTATCATGGTTATTCTTAAATACTAGAGCATTAACCTTGTCCATTAATTTTTGTAGGTGTTCTTTTATCTTTCCATGGGTTGTAAGTTCAGACTTAGAATCTACTATATCTTTTGAACCCGGTTGAAGATCATCATATTTAGCAATAGCAGCTAATATAGTTTCCTTGTCACCACTTTGAACCGTATCAGTTGTCTTCTGAAGAATATCTTTGTATGACTTTGTAAAATCAGCTGCATCAACATCTATTCTCAGCTCGTTTATCTTTTTCATTAAATCAGCAAAAAGCTGGCTTTCCTTAACTAATAATTCTCTAGCTTTTTCTGAAAGCAACTGGTATTCATCAATAGCGCCCTGTATCTTTTCCCTATGCTCAACCTTTACAGTCTCCACAGTTAAACTTAATTCAGTATTGTACATGGTTCTAAAGTTTTCTACCTCTTTGTCAACATTCTTTCCAGCTATTATAACAAGTAATCCTTCAAGCTCTATCTTTTTTTCTTCTAAAACTTTCTGGGCAGATGGTGATAACGTAGCAATCTCAGCAATTACCTCTTTTATCCTTACATCATGGCCAATTTTCACATTTGATTTATTCATATCAACTATTACATCTTTATTTTTTTCCGTGAACTCTTCCACTTCTAATTTAACAATGTTTTCTATGCTAAAATTGAGTTCCTTACTTGCCGTATTATTATTTTGTAATCTCATGAAAACATTATATGCACCAGTACTATTGGCTACACCAGATATATTATTAGTGAAATCGAAGCTTATACTGAATTCACCTTGCTTATTCATATTTACTTGATCGAAATAGCAAATCTTGTCCTCTATATTTTTGATGATTAAGACCATTCCATTATCATCGTATTCCACAGCCTTTCCACTGATAGTAACCATTTTACCTTTAACAGATACATTCAGTTGAGATAGCAATTCCCCACTTAATTTAGCATTTAATCTTTTCAATATGTCTTCTTCATTACTCAATTTAGATTTTATTTCATAGTGAGATATTTCTAATTCTTTTAATGCTTCTGAAATTTTATTTTTGTCTGCTAGAACCACTGTGTCAACGGTTTTCTCAAGTAATTCTCTGTAATCTGTTTTGAATGTAAATACAGCTTTCTCTATAAATTGATTGATAAAATTCACCAACGAAGTTAGCTTTATCTCCTCATTTTTTAGATTTTCCTTATCTGATTTACTCAATGAATTAAATTTTTCTATAGCATTTTTTATTTCCTGCTTGTTATTTATAAGTTTTTCATCTAAAGTCATATTAAATAAATGGGAATAATCTTTTTTGAACTTTTCCACTGAATTTATACTTTCACTCACTGGTGGATAATAGGGCAATGTTTCACTCAATAGTTTATCAACCCTTGTTTTCTTTTCCTTTAAATTTCCCAACTCATCATTTAGTATTGATCGCATATCCTCAGGTATTGTTTCTATATAATCCAACGCTAACTGGATACTTTTTTTATCCTCTACCTTTAGTTGTTCATTCTTTTTGTCAATTAAAGACGAATAAGATTTTCTAAAATCAATAATTTTATTCCCCTTTACAATTGTGCTTAAGAACTCTATATTTAATTCCCTAGCTTTTAATTTTACATCACTACTCTCTTTAACCTTTAAAAAATCATTTATTAATTTAGTAGTTGTTTCAATATCATCTAGCTCATATCTTTCTTTTACCTTTTTAATGTTTACAGAAATATCATTTATTATCTTCTGTTGAAAGTCATCAATCACCACAGACCAAGAAGGAAGGTAATATGCATTTTCCTCACAACCGCCAAACTGACTAATGTACTCACGAGCCTTATTTATTTGTTCTTGGTAAAGCTTTTCTTTTTTAGTTACCATATCGCCTTCATATATTATCTCATACAACTTTACAAATAAATTTTGCTGTACAGGATCTAACATTGCAGACAGTGTCCCGGTTAAATAATCTCTTAATTTTTTATCTGTTTTAAGTTCTTCACTCAAAGCATTTATAGCCTTTCTGGCTACATTGATATCACTCTGTAACCCTGTGGTTTTAGCTTTTACCGTGTAATTATATGCCTGAGACCAGAGATCATCCTTACTATTGTTTACAGCTGATACCGCCATAGTTCCTTCCATTAAAGTCCCCATAGCTGTTGTCATCACCATTAATGAACTCACGATTTTACTTTTATTCTTGGCCATCTTCTTCCTCCCTTATATTATCAACGTCCTTTATGAACAAATTCGGAAACCTTGATAAGTGTTGTACTAATTATACCACTAAACTATTATCCACGCAAATAAATGTTCACTTCTTTAATGATTTGTTAATATATTTTACAAAGTTGATAGAACCTATAATAACATTAATGAATTTTAAAAAAATTGTGTAGATTTTTTCTTAAATTTATAATAGAATAAAAAATACCGAGAGTTCTTTCGAATCCTCGGCATTTTATTTTTTACTCTTTAATTATTTCCTTAACCTTAACTTTAGTTTTTTCTTCTTTTAGAATGTCACCCACTAGCAAACTGTCATCTGCATCATCAAGCTCTAATTTTATTACATCGTCATTTTCATCCACCATGTATGCTCCCTTTATCAGCTTTACATCTTCCAAAGCTATTAATTTTATATCCTCTTCATCCTTTATGCGAACTTTCACCTTTACCAGTTCCTTTAGAAGGTTACAGTCCACAACCTCCCCTTTACCATATTGGTCAGTAGACACAATAGATCCTACACATGGCATTTTTTCTCTTACACTTTTATATGCTTCCTCTTCATACGTCAAACAACACATCAATCGGCCACATATGCCAGATATCTTTGAAGGGTTTAGCGACAAACTCTGCTCCTTTGCCATCTTAATAGATACCGGTGCAAATTCTCCTAGGAAAGTGGAACAGCACAAAGGCCTTCCACAAGGGCCTAAACCGCCAATCATCTTAGCTTCATCTCTTACCCCAATTTGTCTAAGCTCTATGCGTGTCTTGAATATGCTAGCAAGATCTTTTACAAGTTCCCTAAAGTCCACCCTTCCCTCTGCGGTAAAGTAAAATATGACTTTGTTATTGTCGAAAGTATACTCTACATCAATAAGCTTCATGTTTAGACCGTGCTTTTCAACTTTTTCCTCGCATATTTTTATAGCATCTGCCTCTCGCTTTTTATTTTCCTCGTGTTTTTTTCTATCCTCTTCAGTTGCAACTCTAAGCACGTCCTTCAGTGGAGAGACCAACTGCTCCTCTGGTATTTCCTTTATGCCTACAACACAAATACCATACTCAATTCCCCTAGCTGTTTCAACAATAACGTGGTCGTCTTTTTTTATATCAAAATCTTTCGGACTAAAATAATATATTTTACCCGCTTTTTTAAACCTAATTCCAACAACTCTTATCATTTATGCCTCCTGTATCTTTATCAACATATCCGTAAATACCAAAGATGAATTAAGATTATATTTTAAACTTTCCATAGAATCCACCACAATTTTTACCATATGATTTAATTGATTCAATGAAAAAATAGTACACAGTTTTTCTACTTCATTTGTTTTGTCTATATTAATGAGAAGATCATGGTTGCCTGTTTCTTTGTATACAATGGCATCCCTAAGTGTGCTTAAAAAGCATTGAAATAAATCCTCTCTATTATTTCCGTAGTTATTGAATACGTTTTCATATTCTAAAAGCTGTATTTTATCTATACCCTTTATTTTTAGCAGGAATTCAAATACTAGCTGCCGTGTATCTGAAAAATCCTTATCATTTAAAAATTTGTCTACCTTTCCCGGTATACCATTCCCAAAGGCTATGGCAAGTTTCATTTTATTTTCATCTATCTTGTTATATTGTTTCAATATGTACCTTCTCATATTTTCATAATTTAAAGGTTCCAGTTTATGAATCTGGCACCTTGACTGAATAGTGTCCAAAACCTCCCCAAGGTTTTCGCATAAGAGAAAAATGTATACCCCTTTCGGAGGCTCCTCAATGGTTTTAAGAAATGCATTTTGAGCTTGCTCAGTCATCTTATTTACATTGTGGACTATAATAACTTTTTTATCACCTTCAAAGGGTTTCTTATTCACTTCTTCAATAAGTTGTCGTACTTGGTCTACACTTATGCTCTTTTTATTTTTAAAAACATCACATTTAATCAAATCTACGTAATCCCGCTGCTGTTTTCCACCTAATATTACTTTTCCAATATAAGTAGCTAACACGCTTTTCCCAATGCCATCTTCACCAAAAAAAAGATGAGCATGGGCGAATTTCTTGTTATAAAGCGCTTGTTCTAAAGATTTCAGAACAGCTTCATGACCAATAATAACATCTACCCCATCACTCATCTTCAACTCTCCTTACTACTCACCAATATGAAAAACACTCATCCCATATTGACTTTTATTCATATATTATATTCTTACAAACCTGTCTACATCAACAACAAATATAGTTGCTCCACCTATTCTTACTTCAACTGGATATGTCATGTAAACGCTGGCTGCCCCTGATGTTGGAGGAGGTGATGTAACCATTTGCTTTCTTGTTTTGCAGACTTCTTCCATTAAACCCATTACCTCGTCTACCTTATCATCGTCTACACCCATCATAAGTGTTGTATTCCCTGATTTTAGGAAACCACCTGTGGTTGCAAGCTTTGTAACTCTGTAACCATTGTCGGATAATACATCTACTAAATCGCTAGCATCTTGATCTTGAACTATTGCCATTACTAATTTCATTGCTTTCCCTCCTTTTCCCTGTATACACTTTATTTTTTATCGGTATAAAACATAGGGATTATTATAGATTTATACAACTTACACGTATAAATTCTTATTTATATTTTACCATACTTTCATAGTAATGATAAGATATAATTTATATTTTCACAATATTCTTCTATAGAATCTTTTCTAGTATATCAGTAATCTGTTTCGTAACCTCTTCCTTTTGTAAAGATGCATCAACTTTTTTTATTCTATCAGGGTAATCCTGAAGCAATTTTAAAAAACCTTTTCTAACCTTACTGTGGAAGTCAAGTTTTTCCATGTCTAATCTGTTCATTTCTCCCCTTCGCCTCTCTATCCTTTCAAGGCCTACTTCCATATCTAGATCAAGAAGAATAGTGAGATCCGGTAGATAACCGTCCATGGCGAACTCATTAATTTTGTAAACTTCATCCATACCAATGCCCCTTCCACTACCTTGATATGCTAGGGAAGAATCTATAAATCTATCGCATATAACAGTTGTGCCGCTTTCCAGTGCAGGAATCACCTTCTCCACAAGATGTTGTCTTCTTGCCGCTGCATACAAGAGCGCCTCTGTTCTTCCATCCATATTTACATTTTTTCTATCTAATATGATAGATCTTATACTTTCCGATATAGGTATACCACCTGGTTCCCTTGTGCATATGCATTCTATGCCACGCTGCTTTAAATATTTTTCTATTTCGGTGATTTGAGTAGTCTTTCCAGCCCCCTCACCACCTTCTAGTGTTATAAATAATCCTCTAGTTCTCATGTTTTTCCCACCCTTATAATATGGTCTCATTCCATAATTATAAATGCAATTTAAGCTCATGTCAAAACAGATTACTAATTCTTAATTACCTTTATTAAACCATGGTCTACACCTAAAACGGTAAGTTGATTTTTCAAATAATAACGTATAACATCTATTGCTTCCTTGTTAATTCTCTCCCCTTGTACAACAAGTGGTATCCCTGGTGGATAAGGTACAATACTTTCTGCCGCTACCCTTTTCTCCGATAGCTCATATTTCACATTCTCAGTTGATTTATCCATAACTTCACAGGGTTCCAAGATTTTTTCACCAATGCTGTAGTCAATGCAAGGTACAAATTGTTCACAAAAACTATTTAATCTACACAGCCTTAAAGCATCATAAAGGTACTTAAATTCACGCTCATCATTGAATGGTGACGGTATAAGAATTACATTTCTGCCATCGCTCATCTCTGCCTGTATCTTTTTTTCCCTAAGATAGTTTAGTAATTTGTGTGCACTATATTTTTTATCTAGATTTATCACAAATCTCGTATTGTCTATTCTAGTACTCAAACAGGAACTCTCATCACTGTACATGTCTTCATCACCTATAACATGTAATCCACTTAACTTATTAATTTTATTTCTATATTTATTGCAAAGAGAGTAAAATTCTTTGTACTTTTTATGTCCATACTTATAAAGATAAAACCATGCGTATTCCATGGACATCATCATAATATAAGATGGGGATGTGCTCATCAATGCACTTACATAAAAATCTGTTTTTGAAGAGTCTACAGATTGACCTATATGCAAATAAGCTGTTTGAGTAAAGCTGCTTAATGTTTTATGACAACTCATAACCACCATATCACAGCCTAACTCCATAGGGTTTTGAGGCAACTCCTCAATAATACCAAAATGGGCTCCATGGGCACAATCCACAAGAACTTTCATACCATACTTATGCGCTTCCTCCACAATAAATTTTAAATCTGCGCATATACCGTAGTAATTTGGCCACGTGATCATGACTCCTTTAGCATCCTGGTTGTTTTTAATTAGATTGACTAAATCCCCTTTATTGTAAGAAAACCCACACTGATATCTTAGATCTATGTGGTTTTTTATATACACTGGCTTTAGTTCTCTCATAATGACAGCATTCATAACAGAACGATGACAATTCCTCTCTAAAATAATCTTATCGCCTCTATTAAAGCATGAATAAATCATAGCTAAATTTCCGCAAGTGCTGCCATTTATAAGATAATAGGACTTACTACTCTTGTAATAATGACTAAGTCCTAGAAGGGATTCTTCTATAATTCCCTCAGGGTTGTGCAGGTTATCTACACCATCCACCTCTGTTATATCAGCTTTAAAAATATTATTGTAAAATGCCCTTCCTTCTTCTGTTTGGAGAAAACCTTCTCCTCCTTTATGCCCAGGCATTGTAAATGGTATATTCTTTTCATCTATATATTTCAATACACCACTTATAAGTGGTATTTGTTGCATGTATACCTCTCCTTTTTTATCACGCGATTAATCACACATTTTTTTAACTTCTCTTTATAATACTCGTAAAAATCTGTATTAATATCCGCTTGAATAATTTTTTCCTCACAGTTACAACATATCGTCTTGCCTAATATCATTATACCACTGTCCAGAGGCCTTTCACATATTGAACAAATATCTCTACACATACTTTCACCTCATCATACTTTAGATATCTATGATTATTGCCTCATTTCCTAATTTTATTCAATTAAATCCCCATTATATCCATATATTTTTCTAATTCAATTATAAAATTAATTAGATACACCTTAGCCTCTTGTCCCTGTAGTTCATTGTTAATTTTTATATGGTAATCAATACTCTCAACAATAGCACTGCTAATGCTATAATTTTTTATAATGTAAAGATTTTTTCCATTGGGTATATGGAGTTTTTTGTCAAATATTGACACACTGCTCTGTCCCTTTACAAAAATAATGTAGTCCTCAGTCTTAGGAATAAGCCTAGACAATACAATATTATAATTTGGATATTTATCCACGATATCGATGATATTTTTAATATGATTGATATAGTCTTCAAGAGTATATTCTAAATCCACTCCTATGAGGCCTTTAAAAGCCGGCTTCTCATACCTTGCTGTAATTACCATTTCCCTCGTTGGAATAGGTATGATTTCAGTATACTTGTAAGATTCCACATTCTTTTTTAAATGAGTTATAAAGAATTCATAATACTTTTTCAACTTTACACAATTATATTTTAAAGACATTTTGTCCACAAAATCCTTAGGAATGGTAGAGAAAGATAGCCCATGGTGTATTAAAATAGAATTAGATGGCATTTTAATGAGTTCCTTATATTGCCATTCATTGGCCAACTCATAATTTACTTTGTAGGAAAAAATAAAAGGTCTACATTTTTCTTTGATCATATCAAACTGCTTTTTTAAAGACACTATGACTTTTTTATCTGAAGAAAGCTCAGCAAAGGTGCCCTCTATTTCATTATCCACAGAATTTCCTATGAGAGCACAAGACTTTCCTACAATCATAAGAGTGCTGCTAACCAAGTTGTTCTTTACCTTCGGATAGTAAAAAGAGCTTATTTCCCCGTACTCATATATATTGCTCCAAATATGTAATAAATTCATAATGTGGTTTATATCATTTATTATGTTATGAATAATAACCAGTTTTATCCCCTCAGTTAGCCTCTCCCTAATAATATTGATGACCTCTGAGACAAATCTATCGTCATTGTAAATAGACAAAATGTTTTCATCCGTGTGGAAATAAATAGTACTGCCTTGAGGCTGATTTTTCGCGTATCTCAAGGCTTCCAATAATGCCTTTTTTCTTCCCTCCAAGCCGAAATAATGCCATGTTGTATCAGTTAAAACCCCATGTTTACAGCCTTCCTCATTAGCACATGAAAGATGGCACTTTTTATGATGGGTGTTGCCGCTTTTGTGATGCCTTTGAACATTTATACTATACTTTTTTATTAAGTCGTTATCCGTAATTTCTGAATCTTCACTAGTAAACCATTGATAGATACAATTTTCAATATTGCTTTCCGCAGTTTTCCATAAGTCTTTTATTCCAACGGCACTTTCCACAATAGAAATTTTCTCCTCAGTGTTTATTCGCTTAAAAAAATACTTAATCATTGGCATAAGGAAATTCTCATTTTTAGGCAACTTCCTTTTTCCACTTCTCAACCTAGAAATAAGAGAAGGATCCACCAAAATGCTATTGGCTAAGATGCTGTTTTTACATTCAGTTAGTTTCATCATAAAATCTAATTTTAAATAAAACACTTTTATTCATCACCTTTAAGCTGATTTTTATTATGATATTATTTTTCATTAAAAATTGCTATTTTATTTAATATTATAGCATATTAATTTAAAATGTTAACACTTTATTCAATATAAATTAGTAAAATGTATGTTTTTATGTTTTAAATGACATTTAATTGTCATTTTACTGAAATATTTGTCATTGACATTTGAATAATCACTATTTAAATTTATTAACATATAATCTATAATCAATATAATGTTAATTATAATAATATTTAATTTACAATCAAATTGAGGTAATTATTATGAAAAATTTCACACAAAATAACGTTGATTTAATTATTCACAAGGATTTTTCAGATATAATTTCATATAGAACTACTTCACTCAATATCTTAGTCAATATCATAGATAAATCCTCTAAGAAAAATTTAGTTACTGAAAGTTTATCTTCGCTAGAGCTAATAAAGCAAATTGAATTGAAAGGCAGTAAGGGTTTGCGTATGACCTCCCCAGTGTTACGTGATGGTTATTTAAATATCAACGTAAATTTTGACCACACTTTAATTGAAAAGAACCGACAAGAAATGAGCATTACATTGGAGGTAAAAAACACTTTCATAAAAAAACATATATCCTTTACTTATACAAAAATATAGAGTAAGGAGCTTTAAGCTCCTTACTCTATATGACATTTGCTATTCTTAAGTATCTTAAGTAAATTATCACTAGGATTAAAATAGAATTTTTTTAAAACTCCGCTATCTCTATAAGTGCACATATAATGATTTTTTATTTTGTAAAAATCGTATCTTGTGCCAATAAACCAAAGTATTTTTTCTCTAAAGCTAGTACATTTTTTTATCTCCACAATATCACATATGTTCACATCTCTAAGAAGACATTCTTGTCTCCTGGTCAGTTTATACACCATAAGTTGATCTTGGAACACTGAGTATTTGTATTTTGTATCAATCTTCCTTAACTCGTTAAAGAATAAAATAATCATAGCAACATCCATTATATATTTTAAATATATATACAATCCACTTTTTAATGCTATGATGTCCATAAAATCAGAAATGACTATAATACAAACTATCATTGCTGTAAATCTTATTATAATAGCATTTTGGTGTCTTTTCACTATCTCTTTATAAAGTGCCATAGTGCATTCCCTCCATTTACAGTTTTATCTAATGGCGAACCTCTAGATAAGGACTTATTAGTATTTTGGTTTAGAATTTAAAAAGCTAGTGAAATTTCACTAGCTTTTGGAGGCGCCACCCAGATTTGAACTGGGGAATAGAGGTTTTGCAGACCTATGCCTTACCACTTGGCTATAGCGCCACACATTGGTGGCTCGAACTGGAATCGAACCAGTGACACGAGGATTTTCAGTCCTCTGCTCTACCGACTGAGCTATCGAGCCATATGGCTCCGCGAAAAGGATTCGAACCTTCAACCTATCGGTTAACAGCCGAGTGCTCCACCATTGAGCTATCGCGGAATATGACCTGGCAACGTCTTACTCTCCCGCAGAGCCTCCCCTGAAGTACCATCAGCGCTATAAAGCTTAACCGTCCTGTTCGGAATGGGAAGGGGTGTTACCTTTATGCTATCGTTACCAGATGCATGTAGTTCTTTGAGGCTTTGCCTCTTAGAAATACAGTACTCATGAGCCTAAGCTCAGGAGTTTCATTAGAGAATTTATTCTCTCAAAATTGTATAATGAATAAGTAATTTGGTCAAGT
>NZ_FRAD01000038.1 GCF_900142225.1 Hathewaya proteolytica DSM 3090 | reverse complement strand
AATGAAGTATGCTCAGGCATTGTTACAAATGAGAAACTAGAAACAATAACAGAGATGATTACTTTAACGGCGTCAGATGTAAATAAGAAGGTAAAGAAAAGTAAGTATTATCCTATACAACAAGCAAGAATACCATTTACAGGCTACGCCATAACTAATGGACGAAAAGCTATACAAGATTTTTTTAAGGAAAGAAGTTTTAGTGAGCTTATTTATAGATAGTATGAGAATTTTAGCTAAAAATTGACGGGATAAGTGTTCCCCTTTTAGACTTCAATCGAAACTCTTCGGGGGTAAAAATTTAACTGAACTTATAATGGGAAAATTAGGAATACAAAATTGCCCACTTTAACTTGACACAAACTCAATACCTTGAAACAATTGCCCAATACGCGAGATGGGACTATGAGTATGTAAATACCACTTGGGAAAAAGCTGTGGAAATGCTGGAAAAGGGGGAAATAGATTTACTGACTCCTATTACGGCCAGTTCCGAAACAAAGGGGAAATTTGATTTTCCGCAGGCTACTATAGGAAAATTGATGTCATATCTCATAACAACAGAAGAATGTGACATTGCCTATGAGGATTTTAAGAATTTTCAGGGCATGAAAGTGGGTGTAGTAGGAAAGAATAGCATAAATGAAGGTCTTTTAGCTTATTGCAAGAAAAATAAATTCACAGTGGATACCGTGGAATACAGCAGTTTTCAAGAAGTGCTCAAGGCCCTTGATAAGGGGGAAGTTCAATCGGCTCTTATAAGCAACAATGTGAAACTGAAGGGTTACCGAATTATAGGTAAATTTAATTCTAAACACTTTTATATTGCTACTACAAAGGGCAATAGCAATATAATAAAAAAACTAGACTATGCTATAAATGAAATAAAGAACAATAACCCTGATTTCGACAATAGGTTGAAGTTTGAATACTTTGGGGATGGCAATGCCAATTTTAAACCTGTTTTTACTGAAAGAGAAAAAATGTATATACAGCAAAATCCAGTTATCAAGGTTGCATATGATGCAAAATGGCCTCCTATGGAGGAACAAAATGAAAAGACTGGAGAATTTTCCGGAGCTATTTCAGAAGTATATAAAAAGATATCCCAATTGTCAGGGATTAAATTTCAGTTTATACCTGCCAAGGGCTATGATGATCTGTTAAATATCTGCAAGAATGAAGATGTAAGGATGATATCGTCGCTGCCATATAATTTTGCTATGGTAAAAAATTTTAATTGTCTTATGTCAGAACCTTTTGTAATGATGCCTTCGGTTTTAATGTACTCCACGCAAAATTCTAATACAAAAACTGTGGCTGTGGCAAGAGGCTACTATAGTGAAAACAATGTGAAGCGCAATGTCGGCAATGACTATACTGTAAAGTTCTATGACAATTCTGAGCAATGCATTGAAGCTGTGAAGAATGGAATTGTACAATATGCTATGGTAAACATGCGGGAGGCCGATTATTACTCTTCTATGTCAAAATTTAGAAATATCAAAATAAGAGGGATCATGGGGCGAATGCAGTTTCTAAGCGTGGGAGTGATGAAAGATCAAGATCCTCGCTTATTTTCCATAATAAACAAGGTGTTAAGAAGTCTAGATAGAGAGACTATGGAAAAGATCATAAGGATGAAACCTGATTTGTCAAGAAATTTTAGCCTTAGCGACTTTATATACAATAACCCAGTTCAAAGCAGTATCGTACTTGCCGTTGCTATGGTGGCTATTTTAATGATTGTCATACTGCTTATTGTAAATAAAAAGAGGAAACAAGCCAACGAGTTGCTATGTAGGGCTGTGGAGCAAGCTGAACAGGCCAACAAGGCTAAAAGTGAGTTTTTATCGAAGATGAGTCATGAAATCCGAACTCCAATGAACGCCATTGTGGGAATAACATATATTGCGAAAAATTACACAGAAAAGAATAGTAAAATGGAGCAGTATATAAATAAAATCGAAAATTCCTCCAAAATACTTCTAGGAATAATCAACGATGTGTTGGATATGTCGGCTATTGAAAATGATAAATTAAGGATTTCAAATAAACCTTTTAATATACAAAAATTATTATCACCTATTTCAGATATATATTACTTGCAGTGCAAACAAAAAGGTATAGATTTCTCCATGGTAGCATCGGACATCCGACACGAAAACCTTGTGGGCGATGAGCTTAGGGTAAATCAAGTCATTATGAATTTGTTGTCCAATGCGTATAAATTTACGGAGAAGGGTGGTAAGATTAGAATAGTAGTCAGTGAAAAAAATTGTCGTGACAACAATACTTTCTTTAGCTTTACTGTAGAGGATACAGGTATTGGAATGTCCGAGGAACTGCTGGAAAGAGTTTTTAAACCTTTTGAACAAGAGGGTGCCGAAACGGCTATGAGACACGGTGGAAGTGGACTAGGTCTTTCTATAACAAAAAGTTTGGTGGAGCTTATGAGGGGTGCCATAGATGTTAAATCTAAAAAAGGAGAAGGTACTTCCTTTACCGTTGACTTACCATTCAAAATAAATGAAGTGGAAGAAAAGAATGCTCCTATGAATCTCGAAGATATTAGGGTTCTCATTGTAGATGATGACGATGAAAATAGGGAGTATACGGCAACTATTTTAAAAAGAATTGGTGTAAGATACTCCATGGCAGCTAGTGGAATTGAAGCACTAGAACTTTTAAAACATCGTTATGAAAAAAATGAAAAATACAATATATGTTTCATCGATTGGAAAATGCCTGGCATCGGTGGCGTTGAGGTAACTAGAAGTATAAGAGAATTCATTGACAAAAATACTCTCATTATAATCGTGTCTGCATATGATTTAGGAGAAATAG
Source organism: Hathewaya proteolytica DSM 3090 (assembly GCF_900142225.1). Lineage (GTDB taxonomy): Bacteria > Bacillota > Clostridia > Clostridiales > Clostridiaceae > Hathewaya > Hathewaya proteolytica. Next base: position 7,195 of record NZ_FRAD01000038.1, on the reverse strand, counting down.
AGGAAGAGGCAAGAGAAGCAGGGGCAGACATGCTGATACAAAAACCACTGTTCCAATCTACTGTATTTGACTTGCTTGTATCTTTAAACTCAGGTGGTGAGAAAAAACTCATTGTTAAAGATCGTGAATACAACTTTGCTGGCAGGCGAGTTCTACTTGCAGAGGACAACGAGTTGAACACTGAAATAGCAGTAGAGATTTTAAGAATGGTAAATATGGAAGTTCATTGTGCTAAAAATGGAAAGGAAGCTGTTGAAAAGTTCAAACAATCGGCTGTGGGAACATATGATGCCGTATTGATGGATATCCAAATGCCTGTTATGGACGGATATGAAGCCACACGAAATATCAGAAAATTAGACCATGGTCAGGCTAAGAGCATTCCTATTTTAGCTATGACTGCCAATGCTTTTACAGAGGATGTTTCAGCGGCATTGTCTGCAGGTATGAACGGCCATATTGCAAAACCAATTGACACAAAGGTGCTATACAAAACTTTAGAAGACGTAATAAAATAGTATGGGGGAAAGAGAGCGGAATGAAGGTTAATAATTTACAAAAGGCAGGAATAGATTATGCCAGTGGAGTTGAGAGATTTGGCGGCATGGCTTTGTTGTATGAGAAATATGTAGTTAAATTCTTAAGTGATGAAACCTTTCATAGGCTAGAAGTAGCTATGGAAAAAGAGGACTACAATAAAGCTTTTGAAGAGGCACATACCTTAAAAGGTGAAACGGGCAATTTGAGCTTTGTAATTCTATACGAGAATATATGTGACCTTGTGGAGGCATTGAGAAATCAACGTGATATATCATTGGCAAAGAAAACTTTTATAGAAGTAAGGGATAGCTATAATATCCTTGTAAAAACTATAAAAGAGGAATTTTAATAAATATATTACAAAAAGATTTATTGCTTTTAAAGGGAGTGTTTTGTATGAAATTTAAAAAAATAGTAGCTGTTGATTATACAGGCATAGAGGAATTTGTGGGAGACAAGCTTAAGGAGTTGTGCGATGAAATAGTATTGTATAATGACATTCCAGACAGTGATGATGAAATTGTAAAGCGTATGAAGGATGCTGACTGTATGCTGGTGTCTTGGAATACCAAAATAAGCGAGAAAGTTATAACATCATTGTCAAAACTTAAGTATATTGGTATGTGTTGTACGCTGTACGATGAAAAATCTGCTAATGTAGATGTTATGACAGCTAGAAGAAGAAATATATATGTTATTGGTGTGAGTCACTATGGTGACAAGGGAGTTATAGAATATATATTCAGTGAACTTATTAGATTATTTAAGGGAACTGGTACTATAATGTTCAGAAATGAGCAGATTGAGCTAGAGGACATTAAACTTGGTATCATAGGTCTTGGCACTGTGGGAAATATGGTGGCTGAAGCTGCAGATTTTTTTGGTATGAAAATATTTTATAACAATAGACACGAGAAAGAACATTGCAAATATACTTATTTGAGTAAAGAACAACTTTTAAAGCAGTGCGATATAATTTCTGTACACCTTCCAAGAAATACTGTGGTATTAGGTGAAGAAGAATTTAAGACCATGGGTGGGGGTAAAGTTCTTATAAATACTGGATTATCACCATGTTTCGAAGAACAAGCTTTTTTTCGGTGGATAGATGACAAAGAGAATTTCGCTATATTTGATGGGGTATCGGCCACGGGGGACTTTAGAAAAAAATGTTCCCGATATAGCAATATCATTATGACACCAGTGGTGACAGGATTTACAAAAAATGCAAGAAGAAGGTTGGCAATGAAAGTAGTAGCAAATATAACGGAATTTTTAAATTGTAATTAATAAATTTATGACTATAAAACAATTTATCAGATATAGATGGTAAATTGTTTTTTTTAGTGAGAGTTTTATTTTATATGTTCGTATAAGAAGTGTAGGGAATAAATATTTATTCTGTGAGGAGGATTTTAACATGGACAACGGTACAAGTAGCTATTACCGTTTTATCCAAGGGGATGAAAGTGGGTTCGATGAAATTATAGATATGTACAGGAGTAATTTGATATTTTTCATAAACCGATATGTAAACAATATTTATATTGCCGAGGAGTTGGCGGCAGATGCTTTTGTTGAGCTTATTGTACACAAATATAGGTTTAAGTTTAGTAGGTGTACTTTGAAAACCTATCTTTTTACTATAGGAAAAAATAAAGCGGTTGATTATATAAGACATAATAGCAAATTTGCCATATGCAATATGGATGAAATCAGTGAACAATTAAAATCAGAGGAAAAAATGCTAGAGGAAGAGGTGGTTTCTAAAGAGGATAAGAGGCAGTTATTTTATTCTATAAAAAAGCTAAGCGAGGACTATAGGATAGCTGTACATCTTATCTATTTTGAAGAACTCAGTTATAAAGAAACAGCAAAGATTATGGGGAAGAGTGTAAAGCAAGTGGAAAACCTAATATATAGAGCAAAAGCTTCGTTGAAAAAAATTATGGAAAAGGAGGCGGTGGAGTATGAGGAGTTCAGATGAATTTAAAGCACTGGTATACAGTAAGACAGAACTTTACCATGATAAGAAAAAACGAAGCAATAAGAAAGTTATGAAGTATGCTATGACTACTGTGGTTTGCAGCTTTATTATATGTTTTGTAGTCAATATATGGCAATATGGTGGCAAGCACAAGGACACTGAAACAGAATGTACTACCTCTAGTGATAAAAAAGAAAGCATGAATTTACCAGAAGGTACAAAATCCATATGGAAACATGAACATATAGATGGCATAGAGATTGTAGGAAAGATCAATAATGAACCTTACAATATAAATTGCAATGAGAAAGAGGAAATAAAATATATTATGGAGTGCATTGATTCATTGGGTACAGGTTGTGTAAAGGAAATGGATAATGAAAGTGCTAAGGACAATGAAATTGGTGAGTTACAAGAGGACTATATAGTAGTTACAATAAAAAACCAAAATAATATATATAAAAAGTATCATATACGTGGCCAAATAATAAAAAAAATTGTGGGGGTATTAAAGAAATGAATAAAATTTTAGGGATGAAGAAAATTAGGGCAAAAGTAATTTCATTAAGTGTTTTAATTGTATCTATGGTATCCATTACGGGGTGCACTGCCTCAAATGTAAAGTTAAGTTGTACAGATCTTATGCAGGATGTTAAACGGGAAAAGGTTGAAAGCTATTTAGATGATAGCAAAAATGAAGCTATAGATAAAGCTCAAATGGGTTTTGCCATAGAGTTGTTAAAAAATACGGTAGAAAGTGGTGGGAATGCTGTTATATCGCCGCTGTCTGCTAGCATTGCCTTAGCCATGACTAGCAATGGAGCAGATGGAGAAACTAAGAAAGAAATAGAGAAGGTTCTTGTAGGAGGAATGGACATTGAGGATTTAAATAAATCTCTTTATAATAGATATATAGAGGGAAGGAACAACAACAAAAAGGATAGTCTTCTAACAGCTAACTCCATATGGTATAAGGAAAGCAAAGAAATTTCAAAAGAGTTCCTTCAGAAAAATATTAATTACTATGATTCACAGATTTATTCTGCACCTTTTGATGAATCCACAGTAAAGGATATAAATAAATGGGTGAAATCAAAGACTCAGGGGGATATCGATAAACTAGTTGAGAAGCTTTCAAGTGATACAATAATGTGTCTTATTAATGCCATATCATTTCGTGGTGAATGGAAAGATAAGTATGATAAGAATAATTTGTATAAGGGATTTTTTAACTGTGGCAGTGGCAAGAAAAGTGAAGTAGATATGATGAAGTCAAATGAAACATATTATATTGAAGATGATAAGGCCACAGGATTTGCGAAACCATATAAAGACGGTAGATACAAATTTGTAGCTTTGCTACCAAATGAGGGAGTTACTCTTCAGGAATATATATCTAGTTTAGAGGGTGATAGAGTTTGGGAAAGTATATATAACGCTAAATCTGCTGATGTGGAAGCAGTTATGCCGAAGTTTTCCATGGACTACTTAACGACTTTTAAGGGAAATAATACTTTTAAGAACATGGGAATAAAAAGTGCTTTTTCCATGGAAGAAGCTAATTTTAGTAAAATGAATTCCAAGGGTGAAAAAAACCTATATATAGATTCTGTTATTCAAAAATGTCATATAACTGTAGATGAAAAAGGTACAAAGGCTTCAGCTGCCACAGGGGTAATTATGAAGGAAACTGCTATGGCATTGCCTGAGGAAAAGAAAAGAGTAATTTTAGATAGACCATTCCTTTATATGATAGTAGATTCATCCAATAATTTACCCATATTTTTAGGCACGGTAACAGAATTTTAGTAAGTGTATTTTAAGGAAAAAATTACTTTGCAAATATATTGTTAGGTGTTGAAATAAATTTTAATTTATGATACTATAATTTTGAGTTAAACTTAATATGTGCTCTTATCAAGAGAGGTGGAGGGACAGGGCCCTATGAAACCCGGCAACCCGTATATGTCACTAACAATGTCATATTCAATGGTGCCAATTCCGCAGATATTAGTATTTGCAAGATAAGAGGTTATGTGGCTTTATAACCTCTTCTTTTGGAGAGGTTTTATTTTGCTTTTAATCTGGTAAATACTTAAAATTGGTTATTATAAACTTTAGTGTAGAATCAGCATAGAGATTCATGCTGATTGTAAAATTTAAAAAAGGAGAGGTTAGAAATGAGAAGATTATTTACATCAGAGTCAGTTACTGAAGGACATCCAGATAAGATGTGCGATCAAATATCAGATGCCATATTAGATGCTATTTTGGAACAGGATCCAAACGGAAGAGTTGCATGTGAAACAACTTGTACCACAGGGCTTGTATCGGTTATGGGAGAAATAAGTACACACTGTTATGTTGATATTCCGAGAGTTGTAAGAAAAACTGTAGAAGAAATAGGATATACAAGAGCAAAATTTGGATTTGATTACGCTACTTGTGCCGTTGTAACTTCTATAGGTGAACAATCCCAAGACATAGCACTTGGAGTAGATGAAGCTCTTGAATCTAAAAAAGGTGAAATGGATAAAATAGATGCTATCGGAGCTGGGGATCAAGGAATGATGTTTGGCTTTGCATCAAACGAAACAGAGGAATTTATGCCTCTTCCAATATCACTTGCACACAAACTAGCTCTAAAATTATCACAAGTTAGAAAAGATAACACTTTATCTTATCTTAGACCAGACGGTAAAACACAAGTTACTGTTGAGTATGATGGGAATACACCTTTAAGAGTGGATACTATAGTTATATCAACACAACATGATCCAGAAGCTACCCATGAACAAATTGAAAAAGATTTAATTCAACATGTTGTAAAAACAGTAGTTCCAGCAGAACTTTTAGATGAAAATACAAAGTATCTTATAAACCCAACTGGAAGATTTGTTATTGGCGGTCCACAGGGAGATTCAGGTCTTACAGGAAGAAAGATAATTGTGGATACTTATGGAGGTTCAGGAAGACACGGTGGTGGAGCATTTTCAGGAAAGGATCCAACAAAAGTTGATAGATCTGCTGCTTATGCTGCAAGATGGGTTGCGAAGAACCTTGTGGCTGCAGGTGTGGCAGATAAGCTAGAGATACAATTAGCTTATGCAATAGGAGTTGCTAAACCAGTTTCCGTATGTGTAGATACTTTTGGTACAGGAAAATTATCAGATGATGCCATTGTTACAATAATCCAAAAAGTATTTGACCTTAGACCAGCAGCGATTATAAAGGAATTAGACCTTAGAAGACCAATATACAGACAGACTGCTGCCTATGGACACTTTGGAAGAACTGATATAGATTTACCTTGGGAGCAATTAAATAAAGTTGAAGAAATAAAAAAATTAATGTAGTATTAAAAAGTCCATGGCATGTAAATTTTATTTATTATATCCATGGACTTCTTTTTTTACATATTCTATTATTCTATTTCTGAATACTTGCTAAGGCTTTCAAGTTTTGGATTTACAGTAAAGTTATAAAAACTATTTTGCAGATGATCGTTGTTGATTCTCTGTGATTCGCGATATGAAGGTACAGGATCTCCTTTTTCAGGGATGTGCTTAGCCTCACCTTTTTCCATGTATGCTTGCTGTTTTAGGGTATCGTTTTTTTCCATATTAGATTCTCCTTAGTAAAAGTTTTGACTTTAATAATAGTATGTCCTAAGAAGAAAATAATATGTAAAAATAAATAGATTTTTTATCTTAAAGTTAACTGTTTAAAGGTTGAATAGTGTAAGGCCGAAAAGGCTAAGAGTACCCTCTTTACAGGTATAATCCATTCCACATTTTTTAGCTAAATCGCTTACATCTACACAATAAGCTGAGAGGCAACCTACGGCAATGTCAGGATGATAACAATTCTTGTTGTCCAATTTAGCACATCTATCACAATATTTGCAACGTGTAGACATACAAAGTACATCTTTTGCACCCATTTTTAGAAGTTCTTGCTTCATCTTTTCTGATATTACATTTTGATTTATACCAGCTAGTTTAATATTATCTTTATCTTCAAAATCTTTTATTGGGCTAATGGTTTCATAGAAGATTCCGATATTTCGACTTTTAGCTTTACTTATAACCTGTTCCACTGTGCCTATATCAGGTGGGCACATAAGGTTTTTACCATAAAAACCACAGGCATTTTCTTCACAAAACTTTCTAAATTCTGGGTTAAATAATATATTACTCACATCTATTATACAAGCTCTCCTTGCACCTAAACTTAAAGCTAAATCTGTAAATTTTTCACAATCGTACTTCATTTGTTATACACTCCTTATAAAATGTCATGTAAAACACAACTTAATGAATATTACAATACATATTACCTAAATTCCACGTGCATTTTTTATTAGCTTAAAAGAACACTATTTCACGAAGAATTTAAACTGATACTCCCACATTGTAACATTATTTACCACCACCTTTCAATCTTTTTCAATAAATTATTGATTGCAACTTTGGAGTAAAGATACTTATTAAACCCTGCAAGTTATCCACAGAGCAACACTCGATTTTCAAGATGATATCTTTATTATACCAGACATTTTTCATACACTTCCTTGTACGGATAGTTTTCTGACAAATTCATAATTACAGTTCTTGCGGTTTTAATGATTTTGGCTGCAAGAAATACATACTTCAAACGAAAGGTCTT
>NZ_FRAD01000006.1 GCF_900142225.1 Hathewaya proteolytica DSM 3090 | reverse complement strand
TAAATTGTCTTATCTTAACTATGTGGTATGTAAAGCTCAAGCAACCATTGCAACAAATGTGTTGCAAATTATTGTCAACCATTTTTGATAATGTCCCAAAAAAATTTAATTATTAGCACCAGTTTTCTGGTGCTAAATTTTTCTATAAAACTCCTACGTTTATAGTTGTTACATGTGTTTTTCGAGTTATACGGATAATGCTACGTTTTCCATACGGTGAGCTTGTTTCTTACAATATTCCTCAAAAGAATCTTGTTTCCATGGATGACTCATTGGTGGTATATATTTTTTTCGTGGCTTTTTAGGTAATGATATAAAGTCGAAGTTCTTCGAAGTTGGAACATGATTAGGAATCAATTCTAATGAATATACATTATCTTTTATGCTTATGTATAGTTGCTCGTTAAATGCTTTAATTATAAGACCGGAGGTCCCTTTGTGATAGTGAACTGCTATTCCACTATTGCTTACGGGAATATAGTAATTGTTTTTATACTTTATACAGGATCCATTATCAACTTTCCTCTGAGAAATTACTGCTAAAATAAGATTAATTTTTTCTGCCGAAGGTTGCGTTTCAAAAACAGATTTGGTATTATCAAGAGGTAATGCAAATTGAGAATTGAATTCTTTTATGTAGGAGTTTAAGAATTCATTTGCTTGCTCAATAGTTGTTATACCAGCTAAGCGCATCTCGACTGGGAGTCTTGACTGAAGAGTTTGAAACAAGCGTTCAACTCTTCCCTTAGCTTGGGCTACACTAGTAGCTTGAATCTCAATACCAAGCTGTTTACAAGCATATCCGAATTGCGTAAAGGTATCCTCTTCAATGGAAGTGGATTTTTTTTGTTTATATTCAAAGACAGTTCTTCTATCTGGTGAAGCTATTATCTCATAAGGTTTTAATAATAGCTCTGAAAAATGTGTAAAGTTTGAATCACCGAACTTAGTCTTATAAAGATCTATAATTAATTGCTTAGTTTTTTCATCCATAGCATGAACAGGTCTCCTACCTCTGTTGCCATGAATAAAATATTCTTTTCCTTTTGCTTTATACCCATTAATTAATCTATTGATGTGTCTGACAGTACAACCTAACGCTACAGCAGCCCTCTCTTTATTTCCATTACTATCTATTAACCTCTTAATTACTTCATATTTTCTCTCTTCATTCATTCTTAAATTTACCTTTCTCATCTAGCACCTCACATATTAAGTCGTGAGGTTATTATACTACAATTTATTCTGAAGTTGGACATAATCACGTGTGGTCTAATAAGACATTATCATATATCAATCATAGGTTCAGGTTCATATTCCATGAGTAGCTTGACAATTTCAGTAATAAATTGTATAATCATAAAAAATAAAGGCTATGAAGAGAAGAGTGGTTATGGTTGATTACACAGAGAGTTTTCGGTTGGTGGAAGAAAATTATGAAGTCATGATGAAACAAGGCTCGGAGCTGCATATGGATCTTATAATGCTACAATTTAAATGTAAGCATGGGTAAGTGATGGTATGACGTAGGTTCACGTTACAGAACTGGAGTATGATTTAACGTACTTGAAGAGCCTAAAGTGGCGACATTTTAGGGAAAAAGGGTGGTATCGTGAAATAGAATTTTCACCCCTGTAGGAATATTTCTGCAGGGGTTTTTTGACGTTTGGATAACAATATAAAAGAATTTTATAGGAGGAATATTATGATAAGTAAAAGGTTGGGAAGAGATGAGAGGCCTATATTTCCAAAGAAGGCTGTAGTTACTGCTGGAATGCCATATGGAAATAAAAATCTACATTTTGGCCATGTTGGGGGTATGTTTGTTCACGCAGATATATTTGCAAGATTTTTGAGGGACAGAATAGGGAAGGACAATGTTATTTTCGTTTCTGGTACGGATTGCTATGGTTCGCCTATCCTTGAAAGCTATAGAAAGCTTAAGGAAAGTGGATATGAAAATACTATGGAAGATTATGTTACAAGCAATCATTTAAGTCAAAAGAAGACACTGGATGCATATGATATTAGTTTAAATATATTCGGTGCTTCAGCTCTTGGGAGAACTGGAGAAATACACACGGAACTTTCTGCAGAAATCTTTAATACCTTATTTGAAAATGGATATATAGAGAAGATGTCAGCATTGCAGTTTTATGATGAAGATAAGAAAACATTTCTTAATGGGAGACAGGTCACTGGCAAATGTCCTATTGCTGGGTGTACTTCTGAAAAGGCATATGCAGAAGAATGTTCTTTAGGTCATCAATACATGGAATCGGAATTAATCGATCCTATAAGTACATTATCGGGAAAAAAACCAGTATTAAAAAGTGTGGATAATTGGTATTTTACATTAGATAAGTCTATGGAACTTATGCAGCAGCTCAATGAGTTTTTGATGAAAAATACTAACAGAAGAAAATACGAAATCAAAGCTATAGATGAATTTTTAAAGAAACCATTGATATACGTTCCTAGAAAATATGTGGAGGATCTTGAGGCTCTGGAAGCTAGATTTCCAAAGCATGAAACTATAGATGAGGAGAAAAAACCTTCCTTAATTTTTATCTTTGAAAAGTTAGAAGATAGGGATAAAGCAAAGGCGGTTTTAGACGAATTAAAGATTCATTATACCAGTGGTAAGACTTTGGTTCCTTTCAGGTTGTCGGGAAATATTTCTTGGGGAGTAAAGGTACCAGATAGGGATGGAATGAAGGATTTGACTTTCTGGGTATGGCCAGAATCTTTGTGGGCACCGATTTCATTTACAAAGGCGTATTTAGAGTCCATTGGAAAGAATCCTGAAGAGTGGCATACTTGGTGGGAAGATAAGGATTCCATGGTTTATCAATTTATCGGTGAAGATAATATTTATTTTTATTCCATTGCTGAAATGGCTATGTTTGCTGGGTTAAAGTCCCATAAGGGTGACAGTGTAGAGGTTTCTGAATTAAAGCTTCCACACATTGTTCCTAATAAACATATTTTGTTTATGGACAAAAAGGCAAGCAGTAGTTCCGATGTTAAACCACCTATGGCAGATGAGTTATTGGAATTCTACACCAAAGACCAATTGCGTATGCATTTTATGAGTTTGGGGTTATCCTCAAAAAGCGTTGGATTTAAGCCTCAGGTATATATGAAAGAAGAGGAAAAAGAGGGTGTGGACACAGTACTAAAGGAAGGAAACCTTCTGACTAATGTATTTAACAGAATTATTCGTTCTTGTTTTTATACTTTACAGAGTTTAGAGGAAAAGCTTCCACAAGTAGAGGTTTCGCAAAAAATAAAGGAATCTACGGAGAAAGCTGTGCTAGAATATGAAAAGCATATGTATAATCAAGATTTGCATAGGATTGCATATGTTATTGATGATTATATAAGAGAGATAAATAAGTATTGGGCAAATAATATGAAAGATGAGAGCAACAAAAGACAGGTGCTAGCAGATTGTTTTTATGCTTGCAAGGTTATAGCTATTTTGGTTCACCCAATAGCTCCAGAAGGCTGTGAGATGTTTAAAGAATACTTAAACATTGGCGATGAATTGTGGAATTGGGACAAAATATTTGAGCCAATTAATGTGTATTTTGAAGATGGTGACAAACATGAATTTAAGTTCCTTGAGCCCAAAATAGATTTCTTCAAGAAGATGGAACACCAATATTATGTATAGGGCTCTTTTATAAATGGCAGTGATAAAAAAAACCCCATCACTTAGCATATGATTATTGCAGTGATGGGGATTTGTACTGATATTATTTTCTTTTATTTACTTTTACGCCGTTGGGCAAATTCAGCTGTAGCTGTAAAAAGCACATCTGTAGATGAGTTAAGTGCTGTTTCAAATGAATCTTGTAGAACTCCAACAATAAAGCCTATACCTACTACTTTCATAGCAATATCATTTGGAATTCCAAATAAGCTACATGCCAAGGGAACCAATAATAGTGATCCACCGGCAACACCAGAGGCCCCGCAAGCAGATACTGCAGACAATATACTTAGTATTAAAGCTGTGATTATATTTACTTGTACATTAAGGGTGTTAACTGCTGCAAGGGTCAAAACAGATATAGTTACAGCTGCTCCACCCATATTAATTGTGGCTCCTAGGGGAATAGATACGGAATAAGTATCTTTATCTAAACCTAAATCTTCACACAATCTCATATTAACTGGAATATTTGCAGCTGAGCTACGTGTAAAGAAGGCTGTTATACCACTTTCTTTTATGCACTTTAATACAAGGGGATAAGGATTTTTATGAATATACAAAAATACAATAAATGGATTTACCACAAGTGCCATGAAAATCATACATCCTATTAAAACTGCAAGTAATTGACCATAACTTAGCAGAGATTTAATACCATTTGTGGCAATGGTATCGAATACGAGTCCCATGATTCCTAATGGGGCAAAGTTAATAATCCATTTAACTATTTGAGATACTGCATCTGAAACGTTGGAAAGTAAAGTTTTAGTAGACTCAGGTGCATTTTTTAAAGCAGCTCCAAGAAGTAATGCCCAAGATAATATGCCGATGTAGTTGGCATTATAAAGTGCCTTTACGGGATTATCAACTAGATTCATTAATAGAGCTTTTAAAACTTCCGAAACACCTCCAGGGGCGGTCATGTTTCCGGCGCCTGCAGATAAGGTTAGTTTTACGGGAAACATAAAACTTGCAATAACAGCAAAAAATCCAGCTAAGAACGTTCCTAAAAGATAAAGTGTAATAATTGATTTCATATTAGTTTTATGACCAGATTTGTGCTGAGATATAGCCGACATAACTAAAAAGAATACTAATATAGGTGCGATGGCTTTCAAAGCACCTACAAACAAGGAGCCTAAAATTACGATTGGTTTTGCTATTTGTGGAACAGTTGTCGCAAGAATAATACCAAACACTAAACCTAAAACTATCTGTTTTACAAGACTTAAACTATTCCATTTTTTCATTAGTTTTTTCATGTTTTTCCCTCCATCTTAATTAAATAAAAATATATGATAAAAATATATAATAAAAAGTATAATGAAAAATATTTTATCACATAATTCAATTGATTGAAAGATAAAAAAATAATTTTTATTAAAATTATTAATGGGAAAACTGAGATAAATTTAAAATAAAACTATTATTTAACAAAAAATACCCATCATTTAGCGTAAAGAATGCAATGATGGGTATTTTTCTGACTAATCTGCAAACATAGGGGTAGAGAGATATCTGTCACCTGTGTCTGGCAGAAGAACAACAATGTTTTTCCCTTTGTTCTCTGGTCTCTTTGCAATCTCTATAGCAGCGTGAAGAGCCGCACCGGAGGATATTCCTACTAATACCCCCTCGTTAATTCCTATGAACTTTCCTGTTTTAAATGCATCTTCATTGGATACTGCTATGATTTCATCGTAAATTTTTGTATTCAATACATCTGGTACAAAGCCGGCACCTATACCTTGAATTTTATGAGAACCACCTACACCTTTAGAAAGCACAGGGGAATCAGTGGGTTCAACAGCTACAATTTTTACGTTAGGATTTTTTGATTTTAGGTATTCACCCACACCAGTTACAGTCCCACCAGTACCTACACCAGCTACAAAATAATCCACGTTTCCATCTGTATCTTGGTAGATTTCAGGACCAGTAGTTTTAAAATGAGCCTTAGGATTGGATGGGTTTATGAACTGACCTGGTATGAAGCTGTTTGGAGTTTCCTTTGCCAATTCTTCAGCTTTTTCGATGGCACCCTTCATACCCTTTGCCCCTTCAGTGAGCACTAGTTCAGCACCGTAAGCTTTCATCAGCTGTCTGCGTTCCATGGACATAGTTTCAGGCATTACTATGATAATCCTGTATCCCCTAGCAGCGGCAACAGAGGCTAGGCCTATACCTGTGTTTCCAGATGTGGGCTCTATAATTACTGAATCTGGTACAAGCTTACCAGAAGCTTCTGCATCGTCAATCATAGACTTTGCTACACGATCTTTTACGGAACCAGCAGGATTGAAGTACTCAAGTTTTGCAAGAATTTTTGCTTGTAGTTTCATATTTTTTTCAATGTGTGTAAGCTCCAATAATGGAGTTCTTCCTATAAGTTCATCTACTGAAGTATAAATTTTTGACATAATAATTCCTCCTCAAATAATTGTTTTATATAATCAATCTATTTTCTGCGTAAAATACTTAACTAGTAGGTTGATAATATTATATTCCTTTAAACCTACTTTGTAAATAGGTTAATATAAATTATTATTTTTACAGCAAAAAACACCACAAGGTTGTTTCCTCATGGTGTTTTAGAAATTTATATAATATAGTCAGACACTGGTTCATGGTCCATAAGATCTGCAATAGTAATCCCTTCAAAGAAGTCATCAATGACTTTCTGGAGATTTTTCCACATGGCTAGAGTTTTGCATTGAGAAGCACGTGTACATTTATTAGAGTTAGATGTGGTGTCTAGGCATGCCACAGGGGCTAATGAACCTTCTGTAACCTTTAAAATGCTTGCCACAGTATAATTTTCAGGTTCACGATTTAATTTATATCCTCCGCCTTTACCACGTAAAGCGTCCACTAGACCATTTTTGCTCAATGTTGAAACGATGCTTTCCAAATACTTTTCGGAAATTTCCTGTCGTTTCGCTATATCTGATAAGGGAATATAGCTTCCAGAATTGTGTTCTGCGAGGTCAATCATTACTCGAAGAGCATAGCGACCTTTTGTTGAAATCATCATATGCAACACCTCCGTATTAACCTAGTATAGCACAGGGTTTATAGAAATTCAATGCAACACAAATTACAGAATTATTACAATAATACAAAATATATAGAATATTATATACTAAACATATATGATATATCGTATAAACTGAATTATTATCTTGAAGTGGGGCTTTAACTCTATAATATAAATTAAGTTTAAGGGGGGATGCACATGAAAAAAATAATTGCAATTTTAATGTGTTTATTATGTTTTGGGTTCATGGTGGCTTGCCAAAAGAGTGATCCTATTAAGGAAGGGTACTATGTGGTAAAGGGACAAGAAGACCTAAAGGATCCAGTAAAAGAGCTTAATAAAACTACAATTTCCATCAAAAAAGATAAATTTTTCATTCTTGTAAATCCACTTCATGATCGGGGTTTTTCTGGGAAATATGAAGTCAAAGATGGAAAAGTATATGTTGAAGACAAGGATAATAATAAATTTGTATTTAAAGTATCAGGTAATAATCTTATCTTTGAGGAAGGCGAAATGTTAGAAAAGTTCGAGAAAAAAGGAACAGAATTTGTTATAATAAATAAATCTGAGTAGGAGAAAAGACCCTATCATGGTAAAATATCGTTACAGCGTGGTAGGGTTTTGCCTTAAAAAGTATGGTTACAAAATGAATAGCGTTACAACCAATATGATAGCAACAATGGTTCTCAAGATGCTGTCTACCTTTTTTACCATGTCAGAGGAACATTTTGTGAAATATTTCATAATGGGTATAGTATACAATGAAATTGAGCATACATATAAAAGTATTTTTTGTATCATTGATAAATTGGCATTATAAAAGTCTCTGTAGAGTAATATGGGTATAAAAAATATAAAAAACGCTATATCTGTGACGATACCAAATTTTTTCTCGAATGACATAATGGCCTCCAAACTAATCAGAATATTTATATTTATAACATCATTATAGCACGTAAATAATAAAATTACAGAAATATATTTCAAAATGTTCAAAATTGATGTAATATATTATGTAAGATATTATACAAGGAGGGATTTCTGTGAATATTACTAAAAAGGGTTGGCAAAAAAACGCAGCAATAGTCATGGTGCTATTGGCTTTGGTTGGTTATTTTATCTTGTTCTTTCAAAGGGGTACTTGTCTATATGGTGGTTTCAAGAGAAAAATAAGTAATGAAAAAGGCTTTGAATATCATTACAAGTATCTTGGCAGTAAAGTAGATATAGTAGTGGATAATACTACAAATCAAGACAGAGAAATAAGTGTTAAGTACATTTTAGATGGAAAATATGAGAATGAGTATAAGGTCATGGGTGATGATCTTAAAAAAGTAAATCTGGGTGAAGAAGTAAAGGTATTTTCAAATTATAAACTTTTGTTCAGTGGCGTGGTTCATGAGTATGGAAATAAACCTATTGCTGTAAATAGTCAAACGGGTGGCGAAAAATTACCACTATTTTACCCTATGGATATGTCTTCATATGGTTCAAATGTGGATGTTCGCTTAGTAATTACCACAGCTTTGGGATACGATGTTACCTTTAGAGGAAGTTTCATTTTCTTGTTTATAGGATTGGTTCTTATAGGATTAGGTTATTTGTGGTACAGGTATCCTAGTACAAATTTTAGAGGAACTATGATACCAATATACGTAAAGAATCCAGAGCCCACAGAAGCTTATTTTAAAGCACAGAAAATAAGTTCAATAATTGTTTGTGTTATAGGCATTGTTCTTATGATCCTTGCGCTGTTCTTATGATTATTACATTGTTTTTAAGTAGCATGTGATATAATTTTTTTGACACAAAATAGCTGTTGTGATATATTAAAGTTAGCAAAATTTAAAGGGGTGTATGCATAGTCATGAATATGTAATCTGTTTTAAGGAAATTTTAGAAATTTAGGTCTGCTTGGCAGGCTTGTTTCTAGCGCCTAAAACGGATTTGCATGTACTATACAGATACCATTAAATTAATGTCCTTAAAATAGTTATCCACAATGTGGATAATATTTGTTAACATGAAAGGATAAGTTTGCATTATCATCTGTATATGGAAATTATCAGTCTGTTTTTGGCTAATAGCTAGAGGCGGACTTTTTTATTTACAAAATAGGAGATGATATCATGCTTGAAATTAGAAATTTAAATATTACACATAGAAAAGATTTACAGGAATTAATAAAGGATTTTTCCTTTGTACTGAATGAAGGAGACAAGGTGGCGATTATTGGTGAGGAAGGTAATGGAAAATCTACACTTTTAAAACTCATATATGATGAAGGGTTAGTGTCCGATTATGTGGAATACAATGGGCAAATCTTAAAAAAAGATGTTAGAATTGCATACTTGCCGCAAGAGTTGGAGGATGAAAATAAGGGAAAGACGGTGTATGAATACTTCTGCGGGAATCCTTGTTTTTACGATATGGACAATAAGGAACTTTCGGATCTTGCATACAAAATGGGTATGGAGTTAGAGATGTTTTACTCGCAACAACATATGGGAAAATTGTCCGGTGGTGAAAAGGTGAAAATGCAAATGGCTAGCATAATCATGGAAAAACCTCAGGTGTTGCTTTTAGATGAACCTTCCAATGATATTGATATGTCAACCCTACAATGGCTTGAAGAGTTTATCAATAATTGTGGATTATCTGTAGTATTCATATCCCACGATGAAACTTTGCTGGAAAATACGGCAAATATCATTGTTCACTTAGAGCAGATACGTAGAAAGACAATTTGTCGATATACGGTGGCAAAGATGGGCTATGAGGAGTACGTGGAAACAAGGTTGAAAGCCTTTCAGCGTCAGGAACAGATGGCTAGAAAGGAAAAAGAGGAATATGAAAAACAGCAGGAGAAATTTAGAAGGATACAGCAAAAAGTAGAGCATGACCAAAAAAACGTATCTAGACAAAATCCACATGGTGGAAAACTTTTAAAAAAGAAGATGCACGTGGTGAAATCCATGGAGAAAAGATTTGAAAAACAGTATGAGAATATGACGGAGATGCCCCATGATGAAGAGGCCATTATGGTAAAATTCAATGAGGATGTTCAATTGCCAAGGGGGAAGGTGGTATTGGATTTCCACAGGGATGAACTTTTTGTACATCAACGTATTTTATCACGAGATATAAATCTAAAAGTCATGGGTGGCAAGAAAATTTGTATTATTGGTAAAAATGGAGTTGGTAAAACTACACTTATAAGGTCTATAGCAGAAGAACTTCTTCAGAGAAAAGACATAAAGGCATCTTATATGCCACAAAATTATGAAGAAGAGCTTGACTATAATAAAACTCCTGTGGAATTTCTAAGCATAACATGGGACAAGGAAGAGAATAGCCGCATTCGAACCTTTCTGGGTAGCATGAAATACACTACTTTGGAGATGGAGCATAATATAGGTGAACTGTCTGGTGGGCAAAAAGCCAAGTTGTTTTTCCTTAAAATGATTATGAATAAGCACAATGTTTTAATTTTAGATGAACCTACAAGAAACTTTTCAGCTTTGTCCAATCCGGTTATCAGAAACATTTTAAAGGAATATGGTGGCACTATAATTTCTATATCTCACGACAGAAAGTTCATAAGGGAAGTTGCTGATACGGTGTATGAATTCACAGAGCTTGGATTAAAGAAAATTTATTTTTAATAATATGCAATTTTCTACTGAAAAATTCGTCTTTATAGGTGAAAGGGAAAAGGGGTGATATCATGGAGGATTCAGAAATCGTTGAACTGTACTGGCAGAGGTGTGAGGAAGCCATAACTGAAACGGATAATAAGTATGGAAATTATCTTTGTAAAATAGCAATGAATATCTTAAAGGATAATGAAGATTCACAGGAGTGCATTAATGATACTTATCTCCGCACATGGAACTCTATACCAGAGGAGAGGCCTAATTCTATGCGAAGTTTTCTTGGATGCATTACACGGCATTTATCCTTTGATATGTATAAAAAACAAAAAGCAAAAAAACGTGGCAATGGTGACATGGAGTTTATATTAACAGAGATGGAACAGTGTATACCTTCTAGTAATGATGTGGAAAGCAGCATAGAGGAAAAAGAAATTGCCAGGTTAATAGATGAGTTTTTAGGAAAACAGTCGCAACATAATAGACTTATTTTTGTTAGACGGTACTGGTATTGTGATAGTGTAGAGGATATCCAAAAAAGATACAGCCTTTCAAAAAGCAACGTTTTATCATCTCTATTTCGTACAAGAAAAGCCCTTAAGGTGTTTTTGAAGAAGGAGGATGTGTATATATGAAGAGGGAAAGGATATTTCAAATCATGGGAATGCTAAGTGAGGATATCATAAATGAAGCAGAGGAAGAGAATCTTGTAATGAAGCATAGTATTCCATGGAAAAGATACGGAGTGGTGGCGGCTTCTGTTATTATGTGTGCTGTAGTTGGTACAGGAATTTATTTAAAATCTAGAATAAAACCCAAATACCAAGGTAATAAATACAGTTTTCAAGTGGATTATAATGATGATAAAGCCCATGAACAAAATCAAAATGGCCAACTAGAAAAATTGTGTTTATTCAGTAGTTTTTCTACGGATGGTATGGGTTATGAGGGTTATATGGCCTATGATATTAGTGAATTAAAAAACGGGAATCCGTGGAATGAATCCATGAACATCACTAGGTTGCCGGTGTTTAAAAGTAAGCTTTCCTACGATGAAGTCGGAAGGCCCATAAAGGTTGATATAGAACCCATAAAAAAACGTGCCTATGAAGTAGCAGAATTTTTAGGTATTGACACTGAAAAATACCCTGTAGAAATTCATCCAAATAAAGAAGAAATAAATTCTAAGGTTGAGAGGGATTCAGAAGTGGGAATTGAATTTAATGAACTTGACTATAATATACTGAAAAGTGCTACCATTTCATCTGATAAGTACAATATAAGTGTAGATTGCCATGTGGAAACCACTATAGAATTTGTTAAGCCTTTTGAACTGCCAGAGGAATATAAAATAAGAGGTAATAAACAAGAAAGTTACGAAAAACACCTTAAATCTCAAGATTATATAAAAAATACTTACAATAAGATAATTCCTATGAAAAATCCTAAAGCAAACATACATGGTGGAAATTATACCTATGATGGTGAGCTAGGTGGGTTCAATTTTAACTTTTACAATGATAAAGAAAATGATATAGACAAAATCATAAACTATAATTTTAATATAATATCCATTATATACAATGAAAATGGTGATTTCTCTGGCATGACCATTGATAAACCTGATCTTTCCGAGAAACTAGGGTACTACCCTATTATTACAAAGGAAAAAGCTGAGGAACTCCTTTGCAAAGGTAAATACATCTCTACAGTACCTGAAAAGTTTCCAGGAGAACAGTATATACGCAAGACAGAGCTTGTATACAGAAATGGCAAGGATATAAATTATATGCCCTATTACAAAATTTATGTGGAAATTCCTACAATGAAAGAGGATAAGGGTTTAAATACTTATGGAGTTTTTTATGTTCCTGCAGTAGAGGAACAATACCTTTCTGACCTGAAAGTGTGGAATGGGTGGTATAATTAGGCATGTGCCTAAAATAATTGTTGACATAATAAATAAAAAGCAATATACTGTTAATATAGTTAGGCAAACGTCTAATGAATATTGAAGGAGGAGGGAAGTACATGAAGAAGTTACCTGACTCTGAGTTAGAGCTGATGATGATAATATGGCACTCACAGGGCCCTGTTACAAGAATGGATATAGAAGCTAAGCTAGATAAAAGCAGAGATATCCTACCCAATACAGTATTATCATTTTTATCTAGACTGGAGGATAAAGGATTTATAAAGAAAGAAAAGCAAGGTAAAATCAATTATTATTCTCCTTTGGTGGATGAGGATAAGTATCTTCAGGAAGAAGGAAAATCCATTTTCAAAAAGATGTTTGGAAATTCTCTAAGTCGCTTTGTTACATCTTTATACGATGGCAATGCTATAGGAGAAGAGGATTTAACAGAATTGAGAAATATGCTAGATGAAATGGATGATAAAAAAAAATAGTGAGTTTCCAACGGTTATCATAGAATTGGTGCAAGGGTATTATGAAAGTCAGTGTTTTCCTTTACGGGCAAAATGCTGACTTTTTAGCTTGTTTTAACTATATATTGAAAAATATAATTATTAATGTATAATAGATGTAGATAATTTCTTATTAATATGACAAATCTGAAGAGGAGGAATTAGGGGATAACGAAAAGATATTCCTTATCATGACCGTATGCTTTCAGTTATAATATGTGAAGACAGTTCTATTCAATGCAGTAAAATAGAGAAGATTGTAAGTGATCTAATAGGACAATGGGAATTTGACTTTCAGTTAAAACTCAGTGCGAGAACTCCGGACCAAGTACTGGAATACATAGAGGAAAACAATGTACGTAGGGGGATATACATTCTGGATATAGATTTAAACAACAGTGTGAATGGACTTCAGCTTGCCAGTCTTATAAGGGAGAGGGATGCTCTTGGCTATATTATTTTTTTAACTACTCATTCCGAAATGAGTTTCCTTACGTTTAAATACAAAGTTGAGGCCATTGATTATATTATTAAGGATAATTTTAACAATGTACGAGCCAATCTACAGAAAACCTTATCTTACATTAATGATAATTTTGAAAAGACAGAGAAAAAAGAAAATGTGCTTTTGTTAGAGCAAGAGGGTAGAAAAATCAAAATTATGTTGGATGAGGTTATGTTCATTGAAACATCACAGTCACCACATAAGCTTGTAGTTCACGAGAAAAACAGGATTTTTGAGATTTACGGGACTTTGCGAGAGTTTGAGGAAAATTTACCGGAAAACTTTTATAGATCACACAGAGCCTACATAGTGAATAAAAATAATATTATAGAGGTGGATAAAAAAAGAAGGATTTTAATGATGAAAAATGGCGAACAGTGTTTTGTTTCTTTTAGATGCTTGACTGGTCTGAAAAAGTAATTACGTTTAGGATATAAAAACTACGTTTAGGATATGTGAAAATATATAATTTAAACGTTTGTGATATAACAAGCACATTTGAAGATAATATTGAAAATAAAGTAAAATATTGTGATAAAATTAAGGCAACATATACAGTATTCTCAAGATAGGCATGGTTGAGAATAATGCATCTGTTGTCTTTTTTATTTTAAACCAATAACTTTGTTGTAAAAAAAGTATAGGAGGTGGATAAATAATGGATAAGAAACGTGAAAATGACATTATGATGGTAGAAATAGACGTAGACAAGCTAGTGAAGGAGTCAAAGGATGGAGGTTGGCGTGACGGAAATTGGTGTGGTAATGTCTGCTTAGGTATTATGTGTCAGATATAAATTAAATAGAACCGGGTAGTTTATATTCCTTACCTATTGATGTATCAAAGTATGGAGGGGTTGTTTTGAAACCACATTTTGTAGAAAAAGATGGTATAACAGTGGCCTTTTTCCCTGATACTCTTAGATTCTATGAGATAAATAAGCTGACTAGGAATGTAATGAAAGATATAATTGAAGGCATTAATAAAGAGCATACTATGGAACAATTTTCTTGTGACGATAAATCATACGAATCTTTAAAAAAAGTTATTGATGAAAACTGTAATTGTGGATGGGGTCATAATAAGAAACAAAATGACAAAGGGGTAGTTAACAGCGGAAAAGAAGAAGTAAACATACTAAAGAAACTGGTTATCAACATCACAAATGTGTGCAATCTTGCATGTAAATATTGTTATGCCAATGGAGGAAACTACTGTTCAGAGGAATGTATGATGAGTGAAGATACCATAATAAAAGCCTTGGATGTTTTCTATGGACATTATGATAATATAGAAAACATACAAATCTTTGGAGGGGAACCCACTTTAAATCCTCAGGGAATAGAGGTTATTGGTAAATATGTACAGGAAAAGTTTAAGGACGAAGAAAAAGAAAAAACAAAGCTTGGCATGGTTAGCAATGGAACTGTTATGGACGAAAAGTTGTTAGAGATCATTAAAAAATACAATATTCATGTCACTGTTAGCCTGGATGGGCCGGAGAGTGTAAATGACAAGATGAGGATTTTTAAAAACGGAAAAGGAACGGGAAGAGTTGTAGGGGACAATATAATGCGTTTAAGAAAATTCACAGGGGAACCATCCTGCATAGAGTCCACGTATAATAGGGTACATGAAGAAATGGGTGTAAAGATAAAGGATATTATAAAATACGGCAAGGAAGAATTTGGCATAGAACATTTTCATATAACTCCGGTCTCGGGAAATGAAGATGATGAATTTATTTTATCCAATAGAGATGAGTTCGTAAAATCGGTTTCGGATCTCATGGGAGAAAATTCTGGTGATATACCCATTAATGATCTTATAAGTACCGTTATAAATATTTTGAAGAAAAAGCAAGTTTGCAAGTATTTATGTGAGGCTGGTTTGGTTTTACTATCAGTTTCCGTAAATGGTGATGTATATCCCTGCTTTATGCTCATAGATCAACAGGAGTATAAAATGGGAAATATTTATGAAGATGATTTGTTTTTATCGAAAAAATATAATGAAATAAAGACGAAACTTATAAATTTTAGCAAGTTTAACGATGAACGTTGCAAAAATTGTTTTAATAATACCATATGTCATGGATGCATAGGATCTAATTATTTTGAAACTGGAAATATTCATAGACAAAGTGAAGTTAATTGTGAGATGCATAAGCGGATTACAGAAGAAGTTATTGTAGAACTTGTAAAAAAGATGAGACGTAGCCAGCAATATACGGAGGTGCAATAGTGGAGCAAGGCATAATAAAAGGGGTTTACATATATAATGACAGAAAACAGGTTAAGAATAGAATGGAGAATAGGAAGTATCCATTTGTTATTAGGTTCCTGAGCACATATGTCAATCTTAAAATATTTTGTTTTCTAAAATGTAAGAAAGCTTATGATATAGAGCATATATTAAAAATAGTAGGTCTTGAGAAATTCAAAAGAACACGGTTATCTAAATATACACCAGAGATGATGGTAAAGATTCACATAGCGGAGAAGTTGCTAAATGATACATCCCCCATTGAATTAGTTAAGCCAATATGTGGACTTGACCAGCAAGGTAGAATAGAGATTAAGAATTTGATAAATGAAATAAGCGCTCAAGAAAAAAAGAATTTTATTGTGTATTCATCGGACATTGAGGAGTTAAAATTTATATGCAATGATATAGATATACAATAAGAGAATATTTATAGAAAGTTTAAGGGGAAAAGTGTTGTAAAATGTAGAATTTTGCAGCGCTTTTTTTCTATTTGGCGAAAAAACATATCCGAATTACGCTATGTTTATAGTATAATGTTATTAGATAAATTAATATAAAGTAAAACACAAATTAAGGGGGGAAAACATGCCATTAGTATTAGTTACCTCTTTTGTTACATGTTTATTTGTAATAATGGGGTTTTGTATTTTAAAAGATAAGAAGATAAGCTTCAAGGAAGGCGCAGTTCTTTTAATTACTCTTGTGTGCTTTTGGATCATAGGGTATATATTTAGAGATATATTTATAAATTTATGCTCTATTCCTATTGTGCTATTTTTGTATAATTATTTTCACGATAAAACTGTGAAGATTATACCCAATATTGTTTATAGTATATCTACTTTAATTATTTTTTTAGTAAGCGACATTATATCCAATTTAATATCCAATGTGCTTAGAAAGAGTATTTTAAGAGACTACAGGTGGGTTAGTCTGACCATTTATTTTTTATGTGCCTGTGCTGGTATACTTATTCTTTCCAATATATTTGGGAAAATCATCAAAGATTTTAGCAAAACTAAAATTAATGATAACAGCAAAAAAGTAAATAAGGTAAGGCTAATATACGTTTATGCTAATATTTTTATTTGCGGTGTTATGATAATAGGATCTTTTATCATAAATAAGATGGTAGTAAAAGCTGATGAAAACTATCTCATAAATCTTGTGATTTTTCTTTTTTCCATTTTATCTGCTGTATTCAGCGCCAATATGTACAACAAGTATTCCGTGAAGGAAATGGAAATAAAAAGGAAGAATGAAGAGATTCAAAGAATGGAAGAATATGCAGGGTATATGGAAGAGTTGTATACAAATATAAGGCAATTTAAGCATGATTACAAAAATATACTGATGTCCATGGAAGGATACATTGATTCTGGAGATTATGATGGCTTGGAAACATATTTTAGGGAGAGTATATTGCCTACACAACATTACATGGAGAAAAATGATTTCTTTGTAAAATTAAAAAATATAAAAATTTTACCATTTAAATCTATAATAATATCTAAACTCATGAAGGCGCAAAGTAATGGATGCAATTTATTTATTGACATTTCAGAGCCTGTGGACAAAATCCCCATGGAATACATTGATTGCATGAGGGTGTTTGGAATTCTTTTAGACAATGCCATAGAGGAGGCCCAAAAGACGATAAATAAAAATCTTAATTTTGGTATTATAAAAAAAGATAATAGTATGGTTTTTGTAGTTCAAAATAGTTGTGTTAAAAGAGTGGATGAAATTTATAAGTTGACACAAAAGGGCTATTCTACAAAGGAAAACGGCAGAGGAATAGGGTTATACAATTTAAAGAAAATAGTTAATGAGTACGACAATATAACCTTTAACTTAGAGTGTAGCGAGGATATGTTTACAGCAGAAATTTGGATGAGAACAAATATAAGTGAAAAAATAGATAAAAAGATTGTTTAAAAAGATATAATTAAAGTAAAGTGCAGAGAGGATGTGGGCGTTACGGACATTATTAATGCAAAGGGAAATACATTTTTTATTGATACAGGAATGACCTATGTTCCTTTTTATAAAATAGATGATGATAAAGTTATAATGTTAGATGCTGGATGGGCTAAGGGTGAACGGGAAGGTATAGAGGAAGCACTGCTTAAAGAGGGATTAAGGATAAAAGGTATAATTTGTAGCCATTTTCACATGGACCATGTTAGCAATTGTGGATATTTTAAAGAAAAATACGGTTGTATCATTGCTATGCCTGCTTATGAGGCTTTAATTTGCAGTTCTTCTTCAAATCTTAAGATGTATTATAATATGCAAACCCTCACTGAGGTGGAAACATATTATAGGGATTCAGTCTTTGAAACGGACATCATGGTTTCTGATCGTGATGAATGTATTAGCATGTTTAACGTAAAATTTCATGTTTTGCACCTACCGGGGCATAGTCCAGCTCAAATAGGAATAATTACACCAGACGATGTAGCATATATAGGTGATTCTCTTATCAGCTATGATGTGATGAAGGGGGCAAAAATGCCCTACGCTTATATTTTGTCTTTAGATCTAAAGACAAAGAATAGCCTTAAGAAGTTGCATAACTCTATGTATATAATAGCCCATAAAGGTGTTTATGATAATATAAATGAACTCATTGAGGACAATATTATGTTTTATAAGGACAGGGCAAGAGGGGTGTACTCTGTTATAAAAGGTTCTATGACTATAGAGGATATATTAAAGGCTGCAGTAGAAAAGTTCAATATACCCATCAAAAACAGTTACAAATACAATTTTATGCAAAGAATGGTGCGATCCTATGTTGAATACCTTAATGAGGCTGGAGTTATAAAACTTGAACTTAAGGATGGCTACCTTATGTACTCTAGAACTGATCCCAATATTACAGGAGAAAAGATCATGGAAATAAATCTGTAGTTTTAGAGAATCATATTCATAGTTTAATAAAAAATTGGAGAGGAGGGATTATTGTGGATTACATGAGAATGAGCTTTGAACAAGTAGTAGAGGTTATGAAAGAGCTAGAGAAAAAAAAGGAAGAGGGTACTTTAGATGAAAAGGGTCAAAAGGATTACATTGCCATTAAGGCATATCATATGAGCCTTGTAAAGAGCCACAGCTTTAATAAAAATAACATTTCTATGCCACCTGTAGGGCAAAGAGAATAAGATTTTAAACAGAAAATAAGAATTTCCTGCCAAAGTAAATTGGCAGGTTTTTTTGCGAATATCATGGTATAAAATAGAAAAAAATATAACAAATTTTTTTAAAAAATATTGACACTGATGTTTAATATGGTATAATGAATTAAAAATGTTTATTTAAATAAATTTAAATAAAGAAATTTATTTAAATCTTACTTAAATAGAAAACTAAAATTTAACAAATTAAAACCAGGGGGAAATTAATATGATATTTGAAGAAATAAAAGAAGTTATTGTGGATACACTAAGCTGTGATGAAAATGAGGTTAGGGAGGATACAAGGTTGATTGAAGACCTTGGAGCGGACTCTCTTGATGCAGTAGAGCTTAACATGGCGCTTGAGGATAAGTTAGGAGTAGAGATACCAGATGACTTATTGCTAAAAATAAAGACTGTAGGCGATATTGTAGAATACTACAAAAAAGAAAAGGGCGAATAATTTTTGCAGTGAGGGTAAATTTTTTTACCGAACTGGGAGGATCTTATGAATTATGAGAATATAAAAGATTTAGTTGTTTTATTTAATTCTATGGATATAGATTTGATGGAACTAAGGGAACAGGATTTTTCTATAAAGCTAGAGAAAAATAAAAGTTTGCTCAACACAAACAATGGGGATATTAGCCCCAATATGAGCTGTGAGGTAGAAAACAACAGAAAAATCAGCCTAAAGGAAAAGAATTTACGGGAATCAAAAGAAGAGAACAGTATAAAAGACAATGATGTAAAAGACAATAATTTGCAAAAGATAAAAGCTCCTCTAGTAGGAGTTTTTTATCAAAGTCAGGCACCGGGGCAACCGCCCTTTGTTGAAGTTGGCAAGTTCATAAAAAAAGGTGACGTAATTGGTATTATTGAAGCTATGAAAATGATAAATGAAATAAAAAGCCCATACACTGGTACCGTACGCTCCATATTAATATCCAATGAGCAGCTTATATCCTTTGATGAAGTGCTTATGGAAATAGAGGTAGAGAAAGATGTTTAAAAAGATACTCATTGCCAATAGAGGTGAAATTGCAATAAGAATAATCAGGGCGTGCAGAGATATGGGGATTGATACTGTGGCTGTATACTCTACAGCAGATAAAACAGCACTCCATTCTATGTTTGCCACTGAAGCAGTTTGTATAGGGCCACCCAAGGCAAAGGATAGCTATTTAAATATGAAAAACATACTCACTGTGGCAACGGAACTTGGGTGTGAAGCCATACACCCAGGCTTCGGTTTTTTATCTGAAAATAGCGAGTTCGCTAGACTGTGCCAAAAATCAGGAGTAAAGTTTATAGGCCCTAGTGGAGACGTAATGGATAAGATGGGCAACAAATCCATGGCGCGAAAGCTGATGAAAGAAAACAATGTTCCAGTAGTACCGGGTTCAGAGGGAACCGTGGATACTGTGGAGGAAGCAGAAAAGATAGCAGAAGAAATAGGATATCCTGTGCTTATAAAAGCCTCAGCGGGGGGCGGAGGCAGAGGGATGAGGAGAGTTAATTCAAAGGCAGAAATAGCTCAAGCCTTTATGTCTGCAAGGGCAGAGGCGGTAGCTTGCTTCAACAATGGTGAAATGTACATTGAGAAGCTAATAATAAATCCTAAACATATAGAGTTCCAAATACTAGCCGACAGCCACGGAAATGTGATCCACCTTGGAGAGAGAGATTGCTCTATGCAGAGAAGAAATCAAAAGATGGTAGAAGAAGCTCCAGCGAAATGTCTCACTGAAGAGCTTAGAAGAGAAATGGGTGAAGCCGCTGTTAGAGCGGGGATAGCATCGGGCTACGAATCGGCAGGTACAATAGAATTTATAGTAGACGAAAATAACAATTTTTATTTTATAGAGATGAATACAAGGATACAGGTTGAACACCCTATCACTGAGTTGATTACTGGGATAGATATTGTGAAACAACAGATAAGAATCGCATCAGGTCTTTCCCTGGACATAAATCAGGAAAATGTAACGTTTAGAGGTCATGCCATTGAGTGCAGAATAAATGCCGAAGATCCTAAGGAGAATTTCAAACCCTGTCCGGGAAAGATAAGCTTTTTGCATTTTTCACAGGGCAATGGGGTAAGGATAGATAGTGCCATATACAATGGGTACGAGACAAATCCATTTTATGATTCTATGATTGCAAAGGTGATTGTTCACGGAAATAATCGACTGGATGCCATTAGGAGGATGAGAAGAGCCTTAGAGGAAACTCTAATTGAAGGCATAGAAACAAATCAATCTTTTCAGCATCTGTTGATGTTTCATCCTGATTTTTTAAAGGGCAATTATAATACTGGTTTTATTGAAAACAATGCAGATAATATACTTGAGATAGATAAGAGAACGGCTGAAGCCGTAAAGGAATTTAAAGATCCTTTTAAAAGAAGAAAAGCTGAACTTGTATACCAAGCAAAGCTATTAAATAAATCAAAAACTATTGAAAAAAAGGAAATAGAAGGTGCTCTTTTTGAAAATTGTCCACACTGTGGAAAAACTTTTTCAGAGATATCTTTATTGGATTCTATGTATGTTTGCCCAGAATGTGATTATCATTTTAAGATATCGGCAAATTATAGAATAAGTTTAGTCCTCGATGAGGGCACTTTTAGAGAGATCAATGAGGACATTGTTGGAAGCAATCCTTTGGAATTTCCAGATTATGATGAAAAGATAAGAAAACTTCAAGAAAAAACTGGCCTTAAAGAGGGCGTAGTTACAGGCGTAGGTAAAATAAGTGGAGAAGCTGTGGTTGTAGCTGTGTTAGACAGTAGATTTATGATGGGAAGCATGGGTACTGCTGTGGGGGAAAAAATTACCTTAGCAATTGAGTACTCTACAAAACATATGTTGCCTATCATAATATTCTGCGCTAGTGGTGGAGCTAGAATGCAGGAGGGAATTTTCTCACTGGTGCAGATGTCAAAGACTTCTGCTGCACTAGAAAAGCATAAAAAGGCTGGTCTACTATATATATCAGTTCTCACCAATCCTACCACAGGAGGAGTAACTGCCAGCTTTGGAAGTCTTGGAGATATCATTATTGCAGAGCCAAAAGCCTTAATCGGTTTTGCTGGTCCTAGGGTAATCGAGCAAACCTTAAAACAGAAGCTTCCAGAGGGGTTCCAAAGTGCGGAATACCTTAAGGAACATGGGTTTATCGACAATATTGTACCTAGAAATAAAATTAAGCATGTTTTGTCATTGTTGCTAAAATTGCATGAAAGGAAGATGTGATATGTGTAATGTAAGTCCTTTTGAAAGAGTTAAATTGGCTAGGAATCCAGAACGACCAAACATAATGGCGTATATAGATAACTTATTCAATGACTTTTTCCCTTTAGATGGCGATAGATTGTGTGCTGACGATAAGAGTATCTTGTGTGGAATAGCATTTTATCACGGCATACCAGTGACGGTTATAGGGCACAGAAAAGGAAAAGATCTAGAAGAAAATATAAAATACAATTTCGGCATGCCAAACCCAGAAGGGTATAGGAAGGCTAGAAGAATCATGGAAGAGGCGGAGCGATTTGGCCGACCTATAATAACTTTTATTGATACTCCAGGAGCTTATCCAGGTATTGAAGCAGAAGCAAGGGGACAAGGTGAAGCCATAGCTCAATGCCTTGCCACTATGAGTGGTCTTAAGGTGCCTATTATATCCGTAGTTATTGGAGAAGGCGGTAGTGGAGGAGCCTTGGCTTTAGGTGTTGCAGATACTATGATAATGCTAGAAAACTCTATATTTTCGGTGTTGTCACCTGAAGGATTTGCATCGATTTTATGGAAAGACAGCTCAAAAAGCAAGGAGGCTTGTTCTTTGATGAAGCTTACGGCACAAGATTTATATCAGTACAATATAGCAGATTATATTGTACCTGAGCCTGATGGTGGAATACAAGTAAATCCTATAAACGTATACGAAAAATTAGATGAAGTAATATATGGCGAGATAAAAAAATTAAGAAACATAGATAGAAATAAACTTGTGCAGAGAAGATATAAAAAATTGAGAAGTATGGGAAATGCTCTGGAAAGGAATGTAAATGAAAGGAATTAGGATTGTTGGAGTAGGATCATATGTGCCTAAAAAATCCGTCAGCAATGAAGATATGAGCAAAATTGTAGATACCAGTGATGAGTGGATAAGGTCTAGGACTGGCATTGGGAGGCGTTATTTTGCTAATGAGGAAAGCAATGCGGAACTGGCTGCAAAGGCTGGAATTAAGGCAATGGAAAGCTCGGGCATAGATAAAGATAAAATATGCTGTGTTATAGTGGCAACTTTTACGCCGGATAATTACACCCCCTCTGTTGCTTCTGAAGTCCATGGTCTCCTTGGACTTCCACGGGAGGCAATGGCTTTTGATTTAAACGCCGCGTGCACAGGATTTATATACTCATTGCAAGTTGCTAAGGGGCTTTTAGCAGAAAATCAGGATAAATTCGCTCTTATCATAGGGAGCGAAGTAATATCAAGGGTTCTGGATTTTACAGACAGAACAACTTGTGTATTGTTTGGTGATGGCGCTGGTGCTGCCGTTGTAAAGTACTGCGCAGAAAGTCAGATGTATTCTGTAAATGGATGTAAAAGTAATTTCGATGTTTTGTATTGCAAGAATAATTCTGAAGAAAAAGGTATAAAAATGATAGGCTCAGAGGTATTTAAGTTTGCCGTGGAATCTATTGAAGAAAGCTTACACTCTTTGGCCAAAGAATCTGGAATAAGTTTAAACGATATAGATTATATTGTTTGTCATCAAGCCAATGAAAGGATTATATCTAGGGTACAAAAAAATCTAAATTTGTCTAAGGAAAAGTTTTTTATGGATGTAG
Source organism: Hathewaya proteolytica DSM 3090 (assembly GCF_900142225.1). Lineage (GTDB taxonomy): Bacteria > Bacillota > Clostridia > Clostridiales > Clostridiaceae > Hathewaya > Hathewaya proteolytica. The sequence goes on along the minus strand of NZ_FRAD01000006.1, from coordinate 140,081 downwards.
AAGAATACGGCAATACATCGGCAGCTAGCATTCCTATAGCAATAGATGATATGAATAAAAAGAATATGTTGAATAGAGGAGATAAGGTAATCATGGTGGGCTTTGGAGCGGGTCTCCTTTGGAGCGGATTACTAATTGAATGGTAAGGTGGAGATGCGTATGAGATTAAATGAAATATTAGGCATAAAATACCCAATAATACAAGGGGGCATGGCAAATATAGCCACTGGCGAGTTTGCAGCGGCAGTATCTAACACTGGAGCCCTTGGAATAATCGGCTCTGGAGCTATGGATGGAGAAACATTGAGAACACATATAAGAGCGTGCAAAGAGAGAACGGACAAACCCTTTGGAGTAAATCTCATGTTGATGAACCCACTGTCAGATGATCTTGCAAGGGTTATTGTAGAGGAGAATGTTCCAGTGGTCACCACTGGCGCTGGAAGTCCATCAAAATATATTGAACAATGGAAAGCTCAGGGTATTAAGATTTTTCCAGTAGTTGCTTGTGTAGCTCAGGCAATCCGCATGGAGAGGTACGGTGTGGACGGCATTATTGCAGAAGGAACAGAGGCTGGAGGCCATGTGGGAGAACTGACCACTATGACTTTAATTCCTCAAATTGTGGAAAATGTAAGTTTACCTGTGGTAGCTGCAGGAGGAATAGCCAATGGCAAACAAATGTTGGCAACTCGTATTTTAGGAGCTTGTGGTGTGCAGATGGGGACGGCTTTGTTAGTAAGCGAGGAGTGTCCTATCCATATAAATTATAAAAATGCATTGATTGAAGCAAAGGATACAGATACCATGGTGACGGGAAGGATATCGGGAAGTCCCGTAAGAGCTTTAAAAAACTCCATGACTAGAGAGTATATTTCCCTGGAGAAAAAGGGCGTTACTGGAGTGGAACTGGAGAAAATCGCCATAGGTGGACTGAAGAGAGCTGCTTTTCAAGGTGATGTAAAGAATGGTTCAGTGATGGCTGGTCAGGTATGTGGACAACTAAAGGAAATAAAATCTCTTAAAGAAATATTTGAAAGGATTACTGAGGAGTATAAGTTGGAGCTTCAGAAAATTTGTGGAGATGAATAAAAAGATGAAAATTGGAAACAGAGAGTTGCAAATTCCCATAGTCCAAGGAGGAATGGGAATCGGTATTTCTCTTGGGAACCTGGCAGGTGCAGTGGCGGCTTGCGGTGGTATGGGAGTAATTTCAGCAGCTAATCCTGGCTTTGATGAAGAGGATTTCTGGACAAATTCAAGGGAAGCTAATACAAGGGCCCTTAAACGGGAGATTAAAAAGGCAAAAAAGCTTTCAGGTGGTCGGGGTATGATAGGTGTTAACATAATGGTTGCCATGGAAGATTATGAACTTTTGGTGAGGGATTGTATTGATGCTGGAGCTGATTGCATAATTTCAGGGGCAGGGCTTCCAAAGTCACTGCCAGAGATGACAGCAGGTGCTGATATTCTTATAGCACCAATAATCTCTAGTGCCCGTGGGGTTCACACTATCTGTAAACTTTGGAAGAGAAGATACAATAGACTACCAGATTTTGTTGTGGTGGAAGGAAGTAAAGCTGGAGGACATCTTGGCTTCTCAAGGGAGGAGTTGTTGGACAACAAATCACAGTCTTTAGAGGAAATATATAAGGAAGTAAGGGAAATGGTGGACTCTTTTCAAGGAGAGGATTCTAAATACATTCCAATAGTTGTAGCTGGAGGAATAAGCTATGATGAGGATGTAAAAAAGTACCTTGATCTTGGTGCAAATGCGGTGCAGGTTGCTACAAGGTTTATCGCCACTGAAGAGTGTGATGCTTCTAAAGGATACAAGGATATTGTAATAAATGCAACTAAAGAAGACATTAGAATAGTTCAAAGTCCTGTAGGCATGCCGGGGAGGGCCTTATACACTCCACTTATACAGCGGATGGAGAAAGAAAAGAATATAAGACATGAAAGATGCATCAATTGTATTGTTCCATGCAATCCTTCAACTACACCTTATTGCATAACTAAAGCCTTAATTGAAGCGCAACATGGGAACTATGAAGAAGGATTGTTTTTTGTAGGTGCAGAAGGGTATAAAATGGACAAAATTGTAAAAGTTCATGATGTCATAGATGAATTGATGGGCAAGGTCAATGATTATTAAGTATTATGAGATGATTTTGCTTAGGTTAAAAGTGAGGATATGAATATGAAAACAGCATTTGTATATGCAGGTCAGGGAAGTCAAAAGGAAGGCATGGGTAGTGATTTATACAATAAGTATGAGACTTTCAAAAACGCCTTTGATAGTGTGGACTATGATGGTGGTAAACTTAAAAATCTTTGTTTTCATGGTAGTGAAGCAGAATTGGCGGATACCAGGAATACACAACCCGCTATGGTTGCTTTTGCTTATGCTATGACACAGCTTTTAAAATCTTGCAATATAACTCCTAGCATGGTGGCAGGTCTAAGTCTTGGAGAGTATTCAGCTTTAAGTGCAGCGGGGGCCATGAAGGGTGAAACGGCAGTAAGACTAGCAGCCTTTAGGGGCAATGCCATGGCAGATGCAGTTATGGGCCTTCATAGTAAAATGGTGGCAGTACTTAAATTGGATAGAGAAAAACTCCGTCAAATATGTAGAGAAGCTTCCCGCTATGGCGTAGTGGAGATAGCAAATTATAACTGCCCTGGGCAGCTAGTAATAGCAGGTGAAGCAGAGGCTGTGGATAAAGCTTCCGAAATGTGTATGAGTGAAGGGGCAAAAAGGTGCATTCCATTGAATGTAAGCGGACCATTTCACACATCTCTTTTAAAAATAGCGGGAGATAAACTTGCAGAGAAGTTTAAATCCATGGAATTCAGAGAAATGAATATACCTGTTGTTTTTAATGTAACTGGTAGAACAATAGGCAGTGGTGAAACTATAAAGGAACTTTTGGAAAGACAAGTACAGAGCAGTGTCTATTTTGAAGATAGTGTAAGATACATGATAGGCTGTGGGATAGATAATATCATTGAAATAGGACCGGGAAAGGTTCTATCAGGGTTTATAAAGAAAATAGACCCTTCAGTGAATACCTTTGCTGTGGAAAATTGCGAGGATTTTGAGGATTTAAAGGATAGGTGGGGTGAGATAAATGGAAAGTAGAGTAGCGGTGGTTACTGGCGGAAGCAGAGGTATTGGAAAAGCTGTAGCCATTGAATTGGCGGGAAAGGGCTTCAATATAGTTGTAAACTATTCTTCTAGGGAAGAAAAGGCTATGGAAGTTGTAAAGCAGTGCCAGGAATTTGGAGTAAAAGCTATGGCTATAAAGGCCAATGTAAGTGTAGACACTGAGTGTAAAGCTATGATAGACGCGGTTGTAGAGAATTTTGGAAGAATAGATGTACTTGTGAATAATGCAGGAATCACAAGGGATAACTTGATTATGAGAATGTCAGAAGAGGAATTTGACCAGGTTATAGATACCAACCTTAAAGGAGCGTTTTTGTGCATTAAAAATGTATGTAGGATAATGATGAAACAGAGATATGGCAGAATCATCAATATCAGCAGCGTGGTGGGTGTAAGAGGTAATGCAGGTCAAATTAATTATTCAGCTAGTAAAGCTGGAATAATCGGCATGACAAAGTCAGCTGCTAAGGAGCTAGCTAGCAGAAATATAACGGTAAATGCGGTGGCACCTGGTTTTATAAAGACTGATATGACAGCAATTTTAAAAGAGGATATACAAGATGCTATCTTAAAGCAAATTCCGCTAAACAAATTAGGTGAAGCACATCATGTGGCTAGGGCGGTATCATTTTTTGCGGAAGAGTGCTCTGAGTATATAACAGGTCAGGTGTTGTGCGTAGATGGTGGCATGGCCATATAATCTGTATAAAGGAGAAAGAATACATGAATAGAAGAGTTGTGATAACAGGCATGGGAGCTATATCACCTATAGGCAATACAGCTGTAGAGATGTGGGAAAATGCCAAAAAGGGAGTTTGTGGCATAGGTCCTATAACTCGTTACGATACTTCGGAACAGAAGGTAAAATTGTGTGGTGAAGTTAAGGATTTTGATCCACTGAGTTATTTTGATAAAAAAGAAATCCGTACCATGGACAATTTTACACAGTACGCTGTTATAGCTGCAAGAGAAGCGGTAAAGCAAAGTGGAATTGAATTGCAAAATGAAGCTCCTTTTAGATGTGGAGTAATTATTTCTTCTGGAGTGGGAGGTCTTGAGATTATCGAGAGAGAGCATTCTAGGGGGTTAGAACGTGGTTTTGACAAGGTATCCCCATATTTTATTCCTATGTGTATATGCAATATGGCATCTGCCACAGTGGCTATAGAATTTGGATTCAAGGGCATTTGTTCATGTACAGTAACAGCTTGTGCTGGTGGAACCAATGCTATTGGAGATGCTTTTAGGCAAATAAGACATGGTTATAGTGATGTAATAATATGTGGAGGAACGGAGAGCACCATAACACCTCTTGCTTTAGGTGGGTTTACATCCTTAAGGGCTTTAAGTGAAAGCACAGATCCTAATAGGGCGTCTATTCCTTTTGACAAGGAAAGAGAAGGCTTTGTTTTGGGTGAAGGGGCTGGAGTAATTGTACTAGAGGATTATGAACATGCCATAAAAAGAGGGGCAAATATTTTAGGAGAAATTGTAGGGTATGGTGTTACTTGTGATGCATACCACATGACGTCTCCATTACCTGACGGCTCAGGTGCTGCAAAGTGCATGATGGAAGCCATCCACGATGCAGGTGAGACTCCTGATAAAGTAGACTATATCAATGCCCATGGTACTTCTACACCTTTAAATGATAAGGGCGAAACTCTTGCTATAAAAGCTGCCCTTGGAGAACATTGTAGGAAAGTAATGGTAAGCTCCACAAAATCTATGACAGGCCATTTGCTAGGCGCCGCAGGAGGAATAGAAGCTATACTTACAACAATGGCTATAAAAGAAGGCTTTGCTCCAGCTACTATAAATTATAAAGTTCCAGATGAGGATTGTGATCTTGATGTGGTTCCCAACCAGGGAAGAAAAGCAGATATAAAATTTGCCCTTTCCAATTCCCTAGGATTTGGTGGTCATAATGGCACACTGGCATTAAAAAAATATGAAAAATAAATATGATATATTAAGGGAGCGGATTTTATGGAACTGAATTCAAATGAAATACAAGAAATTCTTCCGCATAGATATCCATTCTTGCTGGTGGATAAAATATGTGACTATGAGCCAGGAAAATGGGCACAGGGCATAAAGTGTGTTTCAGTAAACGAAATGCAGTTTTGTGGCCATTTCCCTGAAAAGCATGTGATGCCAGGAGTTTTAATTATAGAAGCTTTAGCTCAAGTAGGGGCTATTGCCATATTGACGGAAGAAGAAAACAAAGGTAAAATAGTATTTTTTGGTGGTATTAAGAATGCCAGATTTAAGGCACAAGTTGTACCTGGAGACGTGTTAGAGCTGAAATGTGAGATAATTGCCCGTAAAGGCAATGTTGGATTTGGCAGTGCCGTGGCTACAGTAAATGGAAAAGTTGCTGCAAAAGCTGAGTTGTCTTTTGCTGTGGGCTAGAAATATTTTGTATAACAATTGAAAAGATAAGTATGCTTTAGTATAATATAAGTTATACGAAGAAAAATCTTGATTTATCATAAGCTTTAAGTTAACTTAAATCAGATTTTATTATCCAAAACGCATTTTATATTGCTTCTCAAGTATATTTATTGAAACAATAAATACGTGAATATTGGATAAATAATACTAGGATAGGTGTATGATATGTTACTTAATGTTTTTTTAGATGTTTATTCTAAATTTAAACTCCATTTTTATTCACAGGTATGCAGAAATTTTGAAACAAGAGAGGCAAGCTTGTCAACTTTAGAAGTTTTCTGTGCAGAGACAATATATGCATTGAACAAGCCTACCATAAACGAGTTTTCAACATTTTTACAGATATCACCTCCCAATGCTGCTTATAAAGTAAACTGCCTTGTGAAGAAGGGGTATGTAAAAAGAACACAGTCTGAGTTGGATAAGAGGGAATTTTATCTTGAGGTGACGGATAAATTCTTAAACTACTATGCTATAAATTACAATTATATAGGAGTAGTAATGGAGCGTATCAAAAATAGATTTCCACAGGAGGACCTAGATAAAATGGAGTATATGCTAGACGTTATATCAAAGGAACTGATGGAAGAAGTAAATATTAAGACAAAGGCTGATTACAGAGAAGAAATCCAAAGAGAAACGAGACGACACTTAGAAGAAAATTAATGACATGGGATTTCTGGACACTATAACAATAACGTAATTTTAAAAATGTGGTAATTACTTAAAAGTAGTTGCCGCATTTTTTAACAGTTACAGTCAGGAATCTACCTAATACTTAGAATAAGAAAAATAATAAAAGTTTGAAAATTGAGATTATAATTAGAAGGAATATTTTGATAGAAATTGTATTGTATGATTTTTATAATTAAATTAATAAATAAATTAAAGAATTATAAAAAAGTAGATAAGAGTATTAAATAAAAGTATTTTAAAAATAAACGCGAAAATTCATTTAAAATCGCTAAATATTGATAAAAATATTTTATAAAAATATGATAAAATATATAAAAAATATTTTGGAGAGAAAAATTATGGATGAAAAAAGAAAAATGGTAAGTGTATCACAGTTGATGAAAAACATGTCCAGAATTACTTCTATATCGCTGATAGTTAGTATGGTAGCTGCAATTTTAGTTTTAGGTATATCCTATAAAACAAGTAGCTTAAACTCTCAAAGATTAAAATTAAATACTTATAGTCAACAATTAAAAGATGGCTCTGATTATTTAACAGATCAAGTTAGATACTATGCCATTACAGGAGATGAAAAATATCTAGATAATTATAACAAAGAGGTAAATGAAACTAAAAGAAGAGACAAGGCTTTAGAAGAAATAAATAATATTGGAATAAAGACGGAGGAAAAAAATACAATTGAAGAAGCTTTAAATAAGTCCAATAAATTAGCAGAAAAAGAAACTAAAGCAATAGAATATGTTAAAAATGGGGAAAAAGATGGTGCAGAGAAAATACTTTTTGACAAAGAGTATTTTACTGATAAGGAAGAGATAGATAATTTAACAATAAAGTTTGCTGATATGATAGAAACAAGAGCTAATAATTCATCTAAAATATCACAAATAATATTAACTCTTTCTATAATAGTTTTAATAGTAATTTTAGCTATAATCTTAAGAATAAATGCACACTATAATAAAGAAATTAAATCAAAGGTAGTTGAACCTATAGAAATAATAAAAGATAAATTTATATTGTTATCACAGGGAAACCTTAATATTGAAGTTCCCATAGAAGAAAATGATACGGAATTAGGGCAGTTAGTATTTGCAGTAAAAAAGACACAAGGATTTTTAAAAGAATATATAGATGATATTGATTCTATATTAAACAAAATATCACAAAAAGACATGACAGTTACTATTGAAAAAGAGTATATAGGTGATTTTGTTAATATTAAAAATAGCTTAGAAAACATAATAATATATTTAAATAATAATTTTTTAGAGATCAGAGAAGCTATAGGGCAAGTTAACGGTGGTTCGGAGCAAGTATCAGCTACAGCACAAAGTCTATCTCAAGGTGCTACAGAGCAAGCAAGTGTAGTTGAAGAACTTTTAGCATCAATGAATGAAATAAATCAGCAAGTTCATGCAACGGCTCAACGTGCAAAGGATACAAATGATATTACTGAGGAATTAGCTGAAAACATAGAGAAGAGCAATGAGCAAATGGTGGACATGGTTAAAGCCATGGATGAAATTGAAAAAACATCAGCAGATATTAGTAGTATTATTAAGGCTATTGATGCCATAGCAGAGCAAACTAACTTATTAGCGCTTAATGCAGCTATAGAATCTGCAAGGGCAGGGGAAGCAGGACGAGGTTTTGCCGTAGTTGCAGATGAAGTTAGAAAACTAGCGGAACAAAGTTCAGAGGCTGTAAAGCAAACAGCAAAACTTATTGAATCAGAAATAAATGCTGTAAATAAGGGAAAGAATATAGCAGATGATACTGCCAGATCTCTAGAAAAAGTGGTTAAAAACATAAATCGAGTAACTGAAATAGTAAATGAAATAAAAGCTGATACCTTAGAACAATCGCAATCTATAAGCCAAGTAAATGCTGGAATAGATCAAATATCAGAGGTTGTACAATCGAACTCAGCTATAGCAGAAGAAAGTGCTGCGGCTAGTGAAGAGTTAACAGCACAGTCAGATACTTTAAATTCAATGGTGCAGGAATTTAAGTTAAGATAGTTGAAATAAAAAGGGCTTCAACCACGTGTTGAGCCCTTTTTATTGTACTTTTAGTTATTGCATTATCTTATAAAATATAAAATACCAAATAGAAGAATATGTTATAATATTCATATTATCAATAAAATATCAGGGGAGAAATAGTTATGCTAATAGTAAAATTGAACATTTATGGAATGGATATAAAAGCTTAATAATGAAGTAGAAAATAAGTATTATGATAAATAAGAGAGGTGTAGTATAAATGTTTAGAGAAATGCGTAGAAAAAAACAGGCATTATCAGTAGAAGATACCATTAAAGTTCTTAGCAAAGGCACGTCAGGTGTGCTAGCTTTGTCTGGTGATGATAGTTATCCTTATGCGGTGCCAATGAGTTATGTATACTGTGATTCAAAGGTATTTTTTCACTGTGCTCAAACTGGACACAAAATAGATGCTATTAAAAATAACCATAAAGCTTCTTTCTGTGTCATTGATGAAGATACTATAGTACCTGAAGAATATACTACTTATTTTCGCAGTGTCATTGCTTTTGGGAAAATTCGTGTTTTAGAGGAACCAACAGAAAAAAGGAAAGCTCTTGAAGTATTGGCAGCAAAATATTCGCCAGATCAGGTGCAAGGACGTGAAGAAGAAATAGAGGGTAGCCTGCAACGCGTGTGCGTATTGGAATTGTGTATAGAACATATGTCTGGCAAAGAAGCCATAGAACTTGTAAAAAAGGATTTTAGAAAAACCTACGATGCTATTCCAGAACAATTTGATAAATGGAGATCACGGTACTGCAATGAACTTTTTCATGATGTAATAGAATATGCAAAAATAGATGAAAGTAAATCAGTACTTGAGATTGGGCCAGGAACGGGGCAGGCCACAGAACCTTTTTTAAAAACTGGGTGTGATTACATGGCCATAGAGCTTGGAGAAAATTTTGTGGATTTCACAAAAAATAAATTTAATTCTTATGATAATTTCAATGTGGTACATGGGGATTTTGAAACTTATGACTTCGGAAACAAGAAATTTGATTTAATATACTCCGCAGCTACTATACAATGGATACCAGAAAAAATCGCATTCCCCAAGGTATATAATCTTTTGAAATCAGGTGGCACACTAGCTATGTTCATGACTCGTACAGATGAGAAAACACCCAATGGTGAATTGTATAACCAAATATTAAGAGTGTATGATAAGTATTTTCATGTAGAAACAAAATATACATGTAAATTAAAGTATGATAACGTTGTAAATTATGGCTTTATTGATTATAACTATTATGCAGTTATAGACGATATACCTTAAGTGAGATCATTAATTCAGTTATCGAAAACGAATTTATTCTCAATAGATTTCATGAGCATTCATCTTGGACAAATGAAAATGTGCCAGGAGAATTTACCATTTAGCAACGAAAAAGAATTAGAGATGCCTTCCATGTGGCTCTTTTGTATATAACAGTGATGGAAAAACAAAAAGCTAGCTTAAAGTAGGCTAGCTTTTTGTGAACAAGGAAGATTATAAAATCAGCGAATGATTTTAGAGAAGTATAAGAAATTTGTATAATAATCATGACGGAGGTATGTTATGCAGTATGAAGTTTCAAGTGGAGCAGTAGTATTTACACGCAAAGGCAAGGATATTTATTTTGTTATTGTTAAATCCTTAGAAGGGGTTTATGGATTTCCAAAAGGGCATATTGAAGGAAATGAGACTGAAGAAGAGACTGCGTTAAGGGAGATATATGAAGAAATAGGTGTAAAACCACAAATTCTTGCAGGGTTTAGGACAATTGATGAATATCCAATTATTAAAAAGAAAGATGTGATTAAAAGAATAATATATTTTGTTGCAGAGTATGATAACCAGCAACTATGTTATCAAGAAGAGGAGTTAGAAGGTGCTTATTTAATGACATATAAGGAAGCAATGAATGCTTTTCAATTTGAGAGTTCAAAAAGAATACTAAATGAAGCGAAGGAATTCATTGAATAAATATTATTAATATGAAATTAACGAAAGCGATTATCTTAAAATTAAGAATACAGATTTATATAATAACTATATAAATTTCAGATTATAGGAGGCAACTAACATGGATTTTCAAATTAGAGAATGCATAATACAATGCTTGCGGAGTTCGTTTGGTTTCTGGAGCAACAAGAACCGAAGCTCATGAGTTTTATCGCCATTGTGGATATAGTGGAGATAAGAAACAGGTCAACTTTAAAAAGTTATTTGAATGAATAAAATAGGAAAAATAAGCAAGCTAATTTTGAATCTAGGGGGATGAATACATGAAGAATTATTGTGAATATGGAGTACCTACAAGAGAGGAAGCAATGGTATTTCTAAAGGAAGCAGAAAAATTAAATCCAGGTCCATGGGTAGAGCATTCTTTATATGTAGCTGAGGCAGCTAAATTAATAGCAGAGCGGGTAGAAGGTTTAGATTCAGAAGTGGCATATATTTTAGGCCTTTTACATGATATTGGCAGACGATATGGGGTAACTAACGAGAGACATAGTTTTGATGGATATAAATTTGCTATGGAAAATGGTTATGACTTATGGGCAAGAATCTGTATGACACATGGCTACTTATGTAAGAATGTTGATGATGTATGTGGAAAAAAAGATTGTACAGAGGAGGAGCGCAATATTATGAAAGAGTACTTGGACAATATAGAATTTTCAACATATGATAAATTGATTCAAATGTGTGATTCCTTAGCTTTACCATCGGGATTTTGCATATTAGAAAAGAGAATGATAGACGTTGTAATGAGGTATGGGTTTAATGAATTTACATTAGAAAAGTGGAAGATAACATTTGAGATACAGAGCTTTTTTGAGGAGAAAATAGGAGTTTTAATTTATGATATTTTGCCAAATGTAAGATAAATATTTTATGGAGAAAAAATATGATATATAGGAGGCAACTAACATGGATTTTCAAATTAGAGAATGCATAATACAATGCTTGCGGAGTTCGTTTGGTTTCTGGAGCAACAAGAATCGAAGCTCATGAGTTTTACCGCCATTGTTGATATAGTGGAGATAAGAAACAGGTTAACTTTAAAAAGTTATTTGAATGAATAAAATAGGGGAGATGTCAATGTGAATATCATTGTGATAAATGGAACAGAAGTAAGAGGATGTACTTATCATATAAAAGAAAGTTTTTTAGAAGTTTTGCGTGGTAAAAATGAAGTAAAGGAATTTTACTTGCCAAAGGATCTACCACATTTTTGTTGTGGGTGTAAAAATTGCTTTTTAAAAGGTGAAGAATTTTGTCCACATGCTGAGTATGTTAAGCCAATATGGAATGCTATTTTAGAGGCTGATTTGCTAATTTTCGCTTCTCCCGTTTATGCTTTAAGGACTACAGCGCAGATGAAAACTTTACTTGATCATTTGTGTGTTCATTGGATGGTACACAGGCCTGAAGAAAAAATGTTTAACAAGAAAGCTGTAATTTTGACCAATGCTATTGGCATTTTTAATGGTGGAGCCCAGAAAGACATTGCTACCAGCTTATCATGGATGGGCATATCTCATATTAAAAAGTTAGGAATACCATTACTTGAGGGCATTATTTGGAATGATTTAAGTGACAAGCGTAAAAATATTATCATAAATAAAACTAAAAAGCTTGCTAAAAAATATAAAAAAATTTGTATGCCTCACAGGAATATAATCGTTAAAATGAAATTCTTAATTTGCAAAGGTATGCATAAATACGCTGCAAAAAATGAGAAAAACTTATCGGTGGACAATCAGCATTGGGTTAATAAAGGTTGGATAAAAATTTAGGGAAAATATTAAAACATAACAGAGGAGAAGAAAATAATGGACAGAAGTGAAAAAGTAATATTAACAAATATGTGCATGGTATATGATGAAAATGGATATGTATTAGTGCAAGATAGAGTGGACAAGGAGTATACTGGTATAACGTTTCCAGGTTGACTAATAATTTTAAAGGGGAACTTAAATCATCGGATGAAGGACAAGTATACTGGGTGAAGATGAGTGAATTAATGGATTTAAAACTTGCTGAAGGAATGGACAAGATGTTACAGGTATTTAATAATGATGACATAGCAGAATATTATTTTTATAAGGAAAATGATCAGTGGATGGAAATGCTGAAATAATAAAATGGAGGCAGAATTTAGGTTTATGGAGGGGTGGGTGATACTTTTACACATTTTGAGTTTCAGACAACTGATAAAGGAAAAACTGATTTGAGAAGATTTAGGGCATATGAAGCTTTACTAAGTCATCAAACTGGAAAAGAAGTTGTTACATATGTTGTTTATTCGGGTAATATAAAGAGTACAGATGGCATTCTGAAAACAGGAATAAATGAGTATAAAGTTAATTCCATATCTATGGCAGATATGGATGGAGATAAGATATACAGCGATATTCTATTAAAAATAGAATTGGGTGAAAAGATTACAAAGCAAGATATTATATCTCTAACATTTACACCGATTATGGGTGGAAATACTGAAATAGCAGATAAGATAATCAATGCCATAAAAATAGTGAAGAATGTGTATAGTGAATATAAGTATGATGTAGAATCAATATTATATGCGTTTGCTAGTAAATTTTTAAGTGGAAGAGCGTTAAATAAAGTAAAGGAGGAATTGAAATTGACTGAGCTTGGAAAAAGTTTAATTCAAGAGGGAAAGGAAAAAGGAAGAGCAGAAGGAAGAGCAGAAGGTAAAACAGAAATATTAATTAAAATGCTTATTAAAAAGTTTAAAAAGTTACCTGATGAATACAGAGAAAAAATAAAAGCATTACCAGAAGAGACTCTAGATGTTATTGCAATGGATATTTTTGATTTAGAATCTATAGAGCAATTGAACAGATACTTTTAGAGTAATTCATATTAAAAGCTAGCTTAAAGTAGTAAACTAGCTTTTTGTGAATAGGGAATGAGCATTTTTATTGAATATGAAATGAATTCCAGACGATTTCTCTCATGAGCAAAGTCTCGTTTTTGATACAACAAAAGGATTGGTGATTTTTAATAGTTGCAGGAAATTGTGTTCATCAATTAAGTACGGGATTGGTTATGGAGTTTTAAAATAAAGGAGTGAGAATTTTATGGATATTATAATTGATATTTCAAAGACGGTTTTGGAAACGGATAGGCTTATTTTACGTGCTTGGAAAGAAAGTGATTTAAATGATTTTTTCGAGTATGCATCTGTGGAAGGTGTGGGTGAGATGGCGGGGTGGCCACATCACAGCTCTATAGAAGTTTCAAAGAAAATATTAAAGGCTTTCATGGATGGTAAGAATGTATTTGCTATTGTGTATAAGGAGAATGGTAAGGTCATAGGATCCTTGGGGATGCATGAATCATGGGCAAATGATGAGGTGGAATATAAGGAGCTTAAACTAAAACAAATTGGTTATGTACTTTCAAAAGATTATTGGGGTAAGGGGCTAATGCCTGAGGCAGTAAAGGAATTAATAAATTTCTGCTTTAATAAATGTGGAGTAGAGGCATTAACCATTGGGCACTTTTTGCATAACAATCAATCAAAGAGAGTTATCGAAAAGTGTGGCTTCAAATTTGTAAAGCAGAGCAAATATGTGACAGAACAAGGTGAACGAGACATTGAAGATATGAAGTATATTTTATATCCTTAAAGAGAAATTTTAAGGTTTAATATTATAAATAGGAATTTGGCGGTGAGAAAATATGAAATTAAAAAATATTTTGATTGTTGTTAAGGACATTGAGAGATCAAAACAGTTTTATCACGATATGTTTGGCTTGGAAAAGGTGCTTGATAGTGGCGGTAATTGCAAGAATTGTACAAGAGTCATTAAATTCTAAAAAGTATTTGAATATTCAATATGAATGTATTAAAATAAATTTAAGGGTAAGGCTTATAAGGGTTTACTAAATAGTATATTTTTTAAAACGTATAAGGAAAACATGGATAATAATGTGAGATAAAAAGGAGGGCATTATGGAGAGAACAAAAAAAGCTTGGATTAATGTGATATTTTTCGCAATTACTTTAGTTATTAATACTTTAGGAGCCTTTGGGATAATAAATGGGATGTCACAAAAGGAAGTTTCGGATATGTACCTGACGCCTATTACACCAAGCCCGTCTACATTTAGCATTTGGAGCATTATATATTTATTATTACTAGCTTCATTGGTTTTTATGATAATTAAAAAGGAGGATCCTTATTATAACAAAGCTGTTGATGAAATTACGATTCTTTTTAGGATCTCATGTATTCTTAATATTGCATGGATAGTTACTTTTTCTTATGTCCAGCTAGGATTGTCTGTTATCTTTATAATAGGTTTTTTGATTTCCTTGCTATTGATTTGTCGAAAAGTTGCAAGTTTACACAACGGCAATCGTTGGCTCTTGCCTTTGAGTTTTGGAATATACACAGGTTGGTTAGTTATAGCGACCTTTGTGAATATAGCGGCATCACTTGTAAAGATAAATTGGAATGGATTTGGATTTAGTGAAGAATTTAGAGCTATTGTAATGCTTATAGTAGCAGTGTTAGTAGTAATTCTATTGCTAAGGAGAAATAAAAATGCTGTATTGCCACTTCCCGTTGCGTGGGCATATTTTGGTATTTATCAGCAATTGAATTCTGGAGAAGGTTTGGAAGGAAAATTTATGCTTTTAAAAATTGTAGCTCTTAGTGGCATGGTAGTTTTAATAGGAGCCGCTGCAATCCAGCTTTATCTAAATAAATTTAAATTACTACCTTATGTTTCAGATAGCGAAAACCGGTAAAATAAGCCTAGTAGAGCGCTTTTAATGCTTT
This sequence comes from Hathewaya proteolytica DSM 3090, assembly GCF_900142225.1. Taxonomy (GTDB): domain Bacteria; phylum Bacillota; class Clostridia; order Clostridiales; family Clostridiaceae; genus Hathewaya; species Hathewaya proteolytica. The sequence continues at coordinate 124,895 of NZ_FRAD01000006.1, read as the reverse complement.
ACTAGGCTTTTTAGTTGTATTTTGTGTAGATAATTAAGCTATTTCTTCAAGAAGTTTTGAAAAGTAGTTTACATGTTCTTTTTCTTCTTCGATTATGATATTGAACATTTCTTTAACTTCATTAGAAAGAATACCTTTGTACATGTTTGTATATAGCTCTACTGTAAGCTTTTCTGAGTTAAGCGCACTTTCAACGGCGGATCTTAAATTATCAAAGGCATTTTCAGGTACATCATTTTTCTTAAAGGCTTTATTTTCAATTAACTTTCTCAAATACTCACTTACTTCAGCATCATAAAGGTAGTCGGAGTTCAAATCATTCTCCGTTTTATTAGAGTAATCATTAAAAAGTTTTTCAAATTTTTCTTTGTGCATAAGCTCTTGACCAGCTGCCATGGTTAAAAAATCTTTAACTTTACCAGAGGTGTGTTTTGCACCATTCAAATAAAAATTGCGTCCTTCCTCTTCGGTTAAAATTGCAATTTTCAGCATTTCAAGTATACTAAAATTAGTTGACATATTATTCCCCATCCTTTCTTGTAATCACCTGTTAAGTAAATGATACATTATAAGAGAATAATTATCAATGAAGTATTTTAAGAATCTGAAGAGATGAAGTATATTTTATATTATTAAGAGAAAAGGGGATAAGGGATATGAAATACTTACAAATTAAAACTTTATATATAGAGGTTACCCATGCATGTAATCAACATTGCAAACACTGCTATTTAGATGGGGGAATTCATAATAAAGTGGCAGAAATGTCCACTGAGCAGATTAAAAAGATATTAAAAGAATTTAAGGAGCAAGGTGGAAGATATATTATTTTAACGGGTGGAGAGCCCATAATGAGAAAGGATATATTTGAAATCATGGATTATATTGAGGAATTGGAGATTCCTTTTAATTTCGCATCCAATGGATTGGCTATGTCTCAGGAAAAATTGAAAAAATTAGCAACTCAATGTACTTTTGGCAAAGCTTATGAAAGTCTTAAAATACCTAAAGATAAAAAACTAATGAATTACATTGAATTATTGCGCAAGGCTGAAGAAGCTACACTAAAAGAGGCGGAAACTTCTATAGTAGAGTTTGATGAGACGGTGGACAAGTATATAAGAGTGTTTTCGCAAAAATAGGTGTTGCTGTGAAGCAAAAGAAGTGGTTGATACTATATTAAAAAAAGTAAAGTTGAGGTAAATAAAATGAATATCAGGAAAAATGGTTTTTCTTTAGATGAAAATCCTAGTTAACTTTATTGTGCAGAAAAAGTTGAGAATAAAAATTTAGTCGATACTATAATTGTATTGTAACGAGGGGAGTGTGGTTCAATTTGAAGGACTGGTTGGAGAAGATGAATGACGCACTTAATTATATAGAGGACAATTTGGATGGTAATATTGATATGGGACAGGTTGCTAGACAGGCTTGTTGTTCCAGTTTCAATTTTCAACGTATGTTTTCCTTTATAACGGATATTCCTATTGGGGAGTATATAAGAAGGCGGCGCCTATCTATGGCGGCCATGGAGCTTTTGGAGTCCAAAGGGAAAATTATAGATGTGGCTATGAGGTATGGCTATGATTCACCAGGATCATTTACAAGAGCTTTTTATGCTGTTCATGGAGTAAATCCCAGTGATGTAAGAAAACCAGGAGTTAAAATCAAAGCATACCCTCCAATATCATTTCAAATATCAATTAAAGGAGTGGAATCAATGAATTATCGTATTGAAGAGTTTGGAGAAATTCGTCTTGTAGGGTACAAGGAAAGAATGGATATGAAAAATGGTGAGAATTTTAAGAGAATACCAAAATTCTGGAATGAAATATGTGAATCTGGCAAATGTGAAGCTATGATTAGGTACAATGATAATAAAAATCTATGTTGCATGGGCGTATGTGCCCATGGAGATGAAGAGGGATTTGATTATTATATAGCTACAGGTTCAAGTAAAGAAGTCCCTGAAGACATGTGTGAACTTATAGTTACTGCCAGTACGTATGTAATTTTTGAGTGTATAGGAAAACTTCCAGAGGGTCAGCAGAATGTATGGAAGAGAATTTTTACAGAGTGGTTTCCAAAATCTAACTATAAAATAGCAGACGGTCCGCAGATGGAGTGGTATTCAGAGGGGGATATGGCTTCGGAAGATTACAAAAGTGAGATATGGATACCAGTAGATAAAAAATAATACACAATATATTAATTAAATGTTGCAATATATTAACTAAATGTTATAATGATATTAACAAATAGTGACTAAGGGAATAATGTCTAGGGGGAGGCGATCTTCTTTGGGGAAAAAATTTAAGATGATAGCTTTGGGTGTGACAGCAGTTTTATGTGTGACTATGGTAGTCATATATTTTAGTCGCCCAGTGGCGGAGATAAAGGAAATTAATAATTTAAATGATCCAATATGTATAGAGCAGATGAAGAATAAGAATCTATTTGATATTCAATATGATGGCGATTACCAAAAAAACAATGAACTTTGGAAATATTATGACGTTGTAAATAAAAAACCAGGACAGAAAAATGTTAAATTTAGTTCTTGTATGTATACGCCAAAGGAACTAATAGAAAATAATATTCTAGAAGACCCAAGAAGTCAGGGCTTTTATGAAGATCCTCAGCATAACAATGAGTATAACTACTGGAGTCTAATTCTAGAAGATGCAAGCGATATAACTAAAAGTTGGGGTATACCGCATTCTTTTAAGGTTAAGGAATCTTTAACTGAAGAGCAGCGAAATATATTAAGTAAGTATAAAGATATACTTTATATTGAGATGTATATTGATAAGTACTTATTTTATTTAAAAATTGGACCAGAAAAACAATATGAAATCATAACCAAAGAAGAGTTGGTGAAAAATGTTCATTATACTGAAAAAAGATCATTGGTTTATAATATAAAAAAAGAGGATAACCCCAAGGTAAGAATAAAGTATATCAACTAATAAAGTCAAGGTGTATGTCGGTGATGGCATATACCTTGATTTTATTGATTTACCTTTTAGGCTATTACAGTAATCTACTTTTATTATGCTGCAATTTTATCTCTAAGCTTTGGTATAAGTTTTTTTGCAATAAATGCTGTAAAGAAACAAAAGAAAATATCGCTCCAGATGGTCATTAAAACGCAGCTGGTAATGAGGGCTTTAAAGCCAATAACAGTGCCAGATACATATTTCATTATAAAGTAAAAATATACTGTTCCACAGATATATACAATAGATGTACCAGCAAAATTTGCAATAACAAGACGAAGGTATGAAGGTTTTGTTTCAGCTCTAGATATGGTACCTATTGTGAATGTCGATAAGACAAAGCCAATCATATAACCAAAAGTAGGCTTTAAAACATAACCAATACCACCGCCACTGGTGAATATGGGGATACCTGCAAGACCGATGAAGAGATATATGAGTACGCTTAGGGAACCCAGTTTGTTTCCAAGAAGAAACCCAGCTAGCATGGTAAACATAAATTGCAAACTAAAAGGCACACCTGTAGGAAAAGGAATTTTAATAAAAGCTCCAATGGCAATTAATGCTGTGAACATACCACAAAGTGCCATATTTTTTGTGCTTAATACTTTTTTCATAATGAAAACCTCCACATTATATTATAGTTTTATACTAATTTCACCGCAATTAAGCTTTAACTTATTTCCATCATTAGTAAGTGCAACAAGGCTGAAATCATCACATATTTCTAAGGCTTTGGCAGGTACAGAGCCATTGTTGGTGATAATATCTATATCCTTACCAAGAAAGCTACAGTATTTTATGTAAGAGGAAAGATATTTTTTATCTGTGAGTTCCATGTAATATAACCAAAAATTTTCTAGAATACAAGCCACAAGTCGACTTCGTATATCACTAGCGCAATTTTCAGATAGTGAACAAGCAATTTTTGATAACTCATCAGGGAATCCTTCTTGGGGAGCCTTTACGTTGATGCCAATGCCTAAAACCACATAATCCAGTGTTCCAATTTCGCAATTAAAAGCAGATTCTGTTAGTATGCCACATACCTTTTTATTTTTATAGAAAATATCATTAACCCATTTTATAGAGACTTTTTTGTTCATAACACTTTCAATAGCATTGCACACAGCCACAGCTGCAGCTGTGGTAATACAAAGTGATTCATCAGCTTTAATATGGGGCCTTAAGATTAGGCTCATATAAATTCCAGTGTTGCCAGGTGAAAAAAAGTTTCTATTAAGTCTACCTCGTCCTTTAGTTTGTTCCTCTGCAATTACTACAGTGCCTTCACATGCACCGTTAGAAGCTAGATCTTTTGCATAATCATTAGTAGATTCCAAGGTTTTAAAACATTGAATTTCAAAGAGATTTTTATCTACGGTGAAATAAGGTTTTATACTCTCAGAAGAGAGAATATCGCATTCATGGCAAAGGCAGTAGCCCATATTGCTTTTACTTGAGATTTTATAGCCTTCTTCCTTCAAAGTATTGATGGCTTTCCATACAGCGGCACGGGTGACATTTAGCTTGTGGCATATGATCTTACTAGATACATATTCACCCTTGTTCTTTTCTAATAAATCTAGAGTTGCTTGTTTTACGCTTATTTTAATACACCTCCTTTATATAATTAAAAAAAAATAATTAAAATATTTTATATAATATATAATACACCACTTACAAGAGAATGTAAACCTAAATTTTAGAAAGGTAAACAATTATTAAGCAAAATACTTTAAATAAAAAATCCCAACAACTGAAGGGTTGAAGGGATTTTTATTTATTCCTGATTTTGCATGAGTTCTATGAGCCCATTGGAATCATCAGTATAACTGTAGATATTGTCATAGGCTAGCAGTATTTTATATTTCACGTTTTCTTCTGTTTTATAGATTTTCATAGAATGTTTCTGAGAATAATCATGATAAAGGATTATATCGTAACCGGTATATTTGTATTTTGACTCTACTTCGTTGAAGTTATCGTTAAATATAGGGCGCTTTACACTCTCTATGAAAGAAGGGAAAACTTCATTAGTATGTGAAGCTAGGTCATATAAATGCAGATTATTCGTATTATTTTTTTCAACAGTGTTAACTATGGCAAATTTATTACATTCATCAAATGCTTTTACCATTCTTTCTACATAGGCAGTATCACTAAAAAATACTTTATACACGGTGACGGCAAAAAGAATAATTATGAAAACACAAATTATAATAGACTTTATACTACACGGTTCTCGTTTTCGCTTTATTTGCTTTTTTAATATTCTTAAGGCTTCTGCTGGATCGGCATTTTCTTTTAAATCTAAACCTAATGATGGATAATCTATGTTATAACTAATGTCTTCTAATACTTTGCTACAGCTAATACAGCCTTTAAGATGTTCTTCGACCATGAGCTTTGTCTCTTCGCTACATACTTCATCATGATATAGAGGAAGCAAGTCCCTAATAATTTCACATGAATCTTTCATTTCAATTTCTCCTTTATTTTCAATTTTGCTCTATAAAAAGTCACCCTGGCCCAACTTTCTGTTTTATTGAATATTATAGCTATTTCACTGAAAGATAACTCTCCAAAGATTCTCAGTGAAAATACTTCCTTATATGGTTCTTCAATTTCATGAAGCATCTTTTGTATCTCAAAAGCAGATTGTCGGCGTATAAATGCATCTTCTATAGAGTTATTATCATCGGCATAATTTAATGATTCCGAGTCAGTATATAATTTTTCACGGTTATAATATGAAAAGTAAGTATTCTTTGCAATCTGACATAGCCAAACGGATAACTTGCATTGGCCTTTAAAAGTATCTATGTTTTTCATAACTTTAAAAAAAGTTTCTTGTGTTATGTCCTCAGAAATTGAGGAATCTCTACATAAGGAAAAAATAAAATTGTAAATATTAAGAAAATATTCTTCGTATATCTTATCGAAATCTAACACTACTTCACCTCACTCTCTCATATGTATGACTAATGAAAATAGAATTCGTTACATACATTTTAACATTTTTTTCTCTTAGTTATAAGGTATAATTCATTATTATGAGTAAAAAGCTGTGTTGGACTTCTCAGTGGTGGGGCAATAATAGAACAGGCTACCACACTAGCATTTTTTATGTTAATGTGGTAGCCCATTTAAAAGAAAGGTTATTCAAATTGTGATTTTTCAAAAACCATAAAATACCCTTTAGGATATTTGCATACGGGACATGTTGCTGGAGCTTCCGTGGATTCTAAAATAAAGCCGCAGTTTGAACAAATCCATTTAACTTCAGTGGTTTTTTTGAAAAGTGTGTTGTTTTCAAGCTCTTCAGCATACCTGGCAAATCGTTGGCTATGCACGTTTTCTATGGATCCAATTCTATCATATAGGTCAGCGATGGCATCGAATCCTTCTTCTCTTGCAACATTAGCGAAGTTTTTGTAGATATCTGCATATTCGTCATTTTCATTTTTAGCTGCTGATTTTAATAAGGGTAGAGTTGTAGTCTCTACTTCAGCAGGGTAGCCAGCTGAGATATCAATGTTTTGTCCTGAAAATTGTTTTAGTGCTTTCATAAATTCCCAGGCATGGGCTCTTTCTTGGTCAGCTGTGTATGTAAAAAGTTGTTGTAAGATTGGGTAGTTTTCTTTTTTGGCTACATCAGCGGCAAAGGTATATCTGTTTCTTGCTTGGCTCTCTCCTGCAAAGGAGCGCATAAGGTTCTCTTTTGTTTTACTGTCTTTTAGATCCATAATTTAAATTCCTCCTAAGTTTTATCAAATTAAAATTTACATCATGCTGACTATATCATTTGCAAAGTTATAAAAAATATGCTATTTTTGCTCTTTACAATGATAATTTACTGTGATAATATATCTTTAAGCTTAAGTTATTAATAACCATGGTAAGAATAACTGAATATATTTACAGCTATGATAGGAAGAGTATTATAAAAACAGTCTTTAGAGAGGAAATATGATGCGCTGAAAGTATTTCTAGATATGTTTATAAGAAAACTAACCTGGAGCTATGGTTTAGTAATGATGTGATATATATTTTGCATTGTGAAATGCCATCGGGAATACCGTTATTAAAATGAGAAGAATTGAATTGTTTGTATGATTCAATTTGGGTGGAACCACGGATATTACATTCGTCCCAGTGCGGGATGGATGTTTTTTTATTTTTAAAATTATGATGCGGAGCATCAATGTAAATAGGTAAAGTATAGATATAGGAGGAAAAAGTTATGATAAAAATAAGATTAAAAGACAATTCTGTAAGAGAAGTAGAAGATAATATAACTGTATATGAATTAGCAAAGTCTATCAGCAATAGTCTTGCAAAGAACGCCATTGTAGGTGAAGTAAATGGTTCTCTTGTGGATTTATCTCATAAATTACATGACGGGGACGAAGTTAGCATTATAAAAGCAGAAGATGAGGAAGGGCTTCAAGTTATAAGACACTCATCATCGCATATCCTTGCACAGGCTGTAAAGAGAGTATTTGGAGAAGGATGTAAACTTGCCATAGGACCATCTATTGCAAATGGATATTATTACGATTTTGATATGGAAAAACCTTTTACGGAAGAGGATCTTGCAAAAATTGAAGCTGAGATGAACAAGATCATTGGCGAGGATTTAGCTTTTGAGAGGGTTGACCTTCCAAGAGAAGATGCTATAAAGTTCATGACTGAAAAGGAAGAGCCTTATAAATTAGAGTTGATTAGAGATCTTCCAGAGGGTGAACATATTTCAATGTATAGACAGGGGGATTTCACTGATCTTTGCAGAGGACCACATATCCCATCTACAAAGTACCTTAAGGCATTTAAACTTCTAAGTGTTGCTGGTGCTTACTGGAGAGGAAATGAAAAGAATAAAATGCTTCAGAGAATATACGGTACAGCTTTTGCTAGCAAAAAGGAGCTGGATAAATACTTGCACAATCTTGAAGAAGCAAAAAAGAGAGACCATAGAAAACTTGGTAAGGAACTTAAATTATATACATTTATGGATGAAGGCCCTGGATTCCCATTCTTCTTGCCTAGAGGTGTAGAGCTGAAAAATACTTTAGTTGATTTTTGGAGACAGGTTCATAAGGCAAATGATTATGTAGAAATTGAAACTCCAATAATGTTAAATAAAAAATTGTGGGAGACTTCAGGTCACTGGTATCACTACAAGGAAAACATGTACACATCCATTATAGATGAGGAAGAATTTGCATTAAAACCAATGAATTGCCCAGGTGGTATGCTTGTATACAAATCAGAAGCACATTCATATAGGGATTTACCTCTTAGAATGGCTGAGCTTGGAAGAGTCCACAGACATGAGCTTTCCGGTGCATTACACGGTCTTATGAGAGTAAGAGCATTTACTCAAGATGATGCCCATATATTCATGTTGCCAGAGCAAATAAAATCTGAGATAAAGGGCGTTATCTCAATTATCGACGAAGTTTACTCTAAATTCGGTTTCAAGTACAATGTAGAACTTTCTACAAGACCAGAGGATTCTATGGGTTCTGATGAGGAATGGGAAATGGCTGAGAGCTCACTGAAGGCAGCTTTAGATGAAATTGGCATGTCATATAAAATTAATGCAGGAGATGGAGCCTTCTATGGTCCAAAGATAGACTTCCATCTTGAGGATAGCTTAGGGAGAACATGGCAGTGTGGTACTATACAGCTTGACTTCCAACTTCCACAGAGATTCGATTTAAATTATATCGGTGCTGATAGCGAAAAGCATAGACCAATAGTAATTCACAGAGTTGTCTTAGGAAGTATAGAGAGATTTATTGGTATCATAACTGAACATTTTGCTGGTAAATTCCCAGTTTGGCTTTCGCCAGTTCAGGCTATAGTGCTACCTATATCAAATAAATTCAATGAATACGGTGAAAAAGTTGTAGAAGAATTAAAGAAAAATAACATTAAAGTTCAATTTGACGGAAGAGACGAAAAAATTGGTTACAAGATAAGAGAAGCTAGAAACGAAAGAATACCATATATCATCGTTGTGGGCGAAAAAGAAGAAAGCGAAGGAGCTATTTCACTTAGAAGCAGACAAAAGGGTGATGAGGGTATTGTAAGCCTTCAGAAGTTCATATCAAGAATAAGAGAAGAAATAGATACAAAGGCAATGCCAGTTATGGATTCAGAAGAATAATATATAAGCGAGACTTTGCATAGAAATGTGAGGTCTCGTTTTTGAAAGGTCGTGATGTTATGAGGCATAGAGACGATGCCTGTCTAGATTGTGGCATAATGGTGTTTTTCCAAAGTAAATATAAAATTAATTGAGAAAAGAGGAAAAAATATGATTCAGTCTAGAACACATAATTGTGACGAATTAAGAATAAATGATGTTGGTAAATCGGTAACTTTGGTTGGCTGGTATGAAAATATGAGAAAAGTAAGCAAAAATCTTGGCTTTGCTATTATAAGGGATTTTTACGGAAAGACTCAGTTAGTTATTGACAATGAAGAAATGATGGCAAAATTTGATGAAATAAACTTTGAGTCTACTATTTCTATTATGGGCGAAGTGAGAGAGCGTTCTAGTAAGAATGAAGAAATGTCCACTGGAGATATAGAGGTTCTACCAAGTGAAATTTCCGTATTGGGAAAATGTAGGTACAATGAACTGCCTTTTGAGATCAATCACTCAAAAGAAGCGGATGAGAATGCAAGGCTTAAGTATAGATATCTTGATCTTCGAAATCCTGAAGTAAAGGAAAAGATAGTTATAAGATCTAAGGTTATATCTGAAATACGAAACAGCATGACTGAAAGAGGATTTCTGGAGATAACTACGCCTATTCTTACAGCATCTTCTCCAGAAGGGGCTAGGGATTATCTTGTGCCATCAAGAAAGTATCCAGGTAAGTTTTATGCATTGCCACAGGCACCACAGCAGTTTAAACAACTTCTTATGACTTCAGGGTTTGATAGATATTTTCAAATCGCACCATGTTTTAGAGATGAAGATGCTCGCGCTGATCGCTCACCAGGGGAATTTTATCAGCTAGATATGGAAATGGCTTTTGCATCTCAAGAAGATGTATTTAATGTGATAGAAGAAGTTTTACCGCCTGTCTTTGAAAAATTCGGAAAGTATAAAACAGCATCTGCTGCGCCGTTTAAAAGGATATCGTATAATGAGGCCATGGAACGCTATGGTTCTGATAAGCCAGATCTTAGAATTAATCTAGAAGTTCAGGATGCAACAAAGTGTATGGGAAATTGTGGCTTCGACAAGTTCCAAGATTGTATTGTAAAAGCAGTGGTGATAAGTGACTTTAAGGAATCTAGAAAATTTATAGATAAGGTCTGCGAAGAAATAAAGGTCCAATCTTCAAAGGACATGTACTGGTTTAAAGTAAATGAAAACAATGAATTTACTGGAGGTATATCAAAGTTTCTTCAAAGTAATAAGGAAGAGATCATAGAAGCACTGAATCTAAAGAGCGGAGATTTTATAGCAATCACTGCAGCACAGAAAAGGCGAGAAGTACAGAAGGCAGCAGGGGTAATTTTGAAGAGTTTTGGACATAAATTAGAACAATGCTTAGATGCTGAAAAATATGAATTCTGTTGGATTGTGGATTTTCCTATGTACGAAATAGGAGAGGAGTCTAACAAGTTAGAGTTCTGTCACAATCCATTCTCTATGCCTCAAGGTGGTATGGAAGCATTGGAAACTATGGAACCACTAGAAATGTGTGCATATCAGTATGATCTTGTGTGCAATGGCATAGAACTATCTTCAGGAGCAGTGAGAAATCACGATCCTGAAATCATGGTGAAGGCTTTCCAAATAGTTGGACTTGATGAATGCGCTGTAAAAGAAAAATTCCCAGCATTATTTAATGCATTTTGCTATGGAGCGCCACCACATGCAGGTATAGCTCCTGGCATAGATCGTATTGTAATGATGCTCAGCGGTGATGAAAGCATTCGTGAAATCATACCATTCCCAATGAATAAAAATGCACAGGATCTTATGATGGGAGCACCTTCTTTTGTAGAAACTACGCAATTGGATGATGTTCATATAAAGTTAAAGGAAAAATAGATGTAATAGTAGGCATGCTATTGCTCACGATAAATAGTTGTAGCAAAAGAAAAATAGGCTGTAAGTCAAAGGACTTACAGCCTATTTTAACTTCTTTAAAACTGGTAATCTATTTATAGCATACAACAGGAGTGCCAGCTTGTACATTTTCATAAACCGCTTGTGCCAGTTCATAAGGAGAATTTACACAGCCATGAGAACCGCCGTTTTTATATATTTGTCCACCAAACTCTTTTCTCCAAGAAGCATCGTGTATACCAATGCCACCATTGAATGGAACCCAGAATGTAACAGGTGCCGCATAATTTTCGCCTTTTAATACGGTATCTTTTTGTTTGTACGTTACCCTATAGATTCCTTCAGGAGTTATGGTCTTTGTATTTTCGTTGCCAGTAACTACGTGCCCAGTAGCTATCATGTTGCCATTTTTGTACACCCACATCTGCTGATTTGTGATGTCTATTTCTACGTAAGAATTTCCTATTTCGTTGGCATCGAGAAAAGGAGTAGTTTGAGCATAAACAGGTTTTCTGTTAAGTGTTTTGCCTTCTTTTATTGCTTGTACTATTGCCTTGCGTTCTTCACTTCTGTTTATAGCCCATCCATAGTTTCCACCATGAATTCGCTTGTCTTGTCCTGTCGAGGTGATGAAGTTTCTAGAGATGCCAATGGTATTATAATTATAGGCAAGCTTGTCTATATATGCTTTAATTTTGCCCTCATTTAGTGACACATTTAGCTCTTCATCTATAGCAATAAATTCTCCAATTACAGAGGAATCTATGACTTCTTTATGTCCTCTTAGATCATAGGTTATGGAAGATTGCATATACTTGTCTATTGTATTTTTTGCATCTGTAACCTCTTTGGACTTTGAAGTATACTTTGGATTTTCGTAGGAATTAGCTTGGTCTAAATTTAAACTTGTTGAATTATTAGATATAGAAGTTATTATTGCTTTAGTCAATTTATCTTTATTGACCTTATTTCCCATGACTTCAGGTACAACTTCAAAATTATTGTTATTTAGTTTTATACTAGCATTAACCGGATCAATGATTTTGTCACTGTGAAAAAAAATTAAGTTATCAATGCGTTGTTTTAGTAAACTATCATCGTAAGAGGTGTTCAAAGCTACTGTATATTGCTTTTTTAAGAAGATACCTTTAAAAATATTAAAGGGGTTCTGAGAGGTGTTCAAGTTTTTTATTTCATTGCTGTGATTATACTTAAGGTTAATATCTTGTGATGAAATAGTATCACTTATACCGTCTCTTCCCTTTATGTTAAGAGTGTAGCTGCTTGATATTTTTTCAATATCTCTATTGACTTCATCTACGGTTTTTCCCGATGCATCAACTCCATTGATGATGGTAGAAAAATAGAAATGATTGTTGAAATACCCCACGAAGTAAGCATATACCGCTGCCAGTATAGCTATTACGAATATTGTAGAAACTATATAAATGTTCTTCTTTCTTTTTGTCCGTGTCCTCATTAAAAATATGCCCCCAAATTAACTTATTATTATATAATATATATCACTTGTTGCTGTTTTTTTCAACCCCTGTAAGCCCTTTTTTGGCTATAAATAGATTACAAAAGGGTTAACATTGTAAAGTGTGATATAATTAAACTACATATAATTATACATATAATGTGGAGGTTGGAGATGAAGAACCAAAAGAGGATAAGAGATTATGGCATCAATGTTGGATGCATGAAAACTGGAAAATTAAATTCTATAACCGATGTAGAAGGTGTAAAAGTAGGTCACGTTACTATTAAAAATGAAAATATTATGACAGGTGTTACTGCAATTTTGCCTCATGAAGGTAATATATTTAGAGAAAAGGTTATGGCATCTTCTTGTGTTATAAATGGCTTTGGAAAAACTACAGGTCTTGTACAATTAGAGGAGTTAGGAAATTTGGAAACTCCTATAATTCTCACTAACACCCTAAGTGTTGGCACATGCTATACAGGTCTTGTAAAATATATGTTAAATGAAAATGAAGATATAGGAAAGACTACAGGCACAGTAAATCCAATTATTTGTGAGTGCAATGATGGCTTTTTAAATGATATAAGAAGCTTATGTGTAAAAGAAGAACATGTTGCCATGGCCATTGAAAATGCAAATACGGAATTCGAAGAAGGCAATGTAGGTGCTGGCTCTGGCATGTCTTGTTATAAATTAAAGGGTGGCATAGGAACTGCCTCAAGGAAATTCGGTGACCATGAAGATTATACTATGGGAGCTCTTGTAATGAGCAATACGGGACATATTAATGATTTTATTATAGATGGTAATAAAAAAGGTAAGGAAATTCTTGAAAGAATCAATGAAGACAAGATGCCAGATAAGGGCTCTATCATTATTATACTGGCAACAGATGCACCATTTAGTGAGAGACAATTAAAACGCTTGTGCAAAAGAGCTACAGTGGGACTTGCAAGAACTGGATCATACATTCACAATGGCAGTGGAGATATTGTTATTGGTTTTACCACTGCAAATAGAATAAATCATTATGAAAAAAATGAAGTTGTGAAACTAACAATGTATAATGAGGATAAAATCGACGAGGCATTTAGAGCTGTGGGGGAATCTGTTGAGGAAGCAATATTAAATTCCATGGTTACTAGTGAAAGTGTCGTAGGACGTGATGGACATGAGAGAAAAAGCTTAAAAGAGTTTATGTAAAAAATAGGGGGACAAGTATGCCATGGTGTAATATTCTTGTTCTTATGTTATTCTCCACATTCTTTTTTGTAGCAGGAGTATTTGTAGCAAAAAAATCTGAGGTTATGGAGAAGAACCAATTTATGTGAAGGCAGGAGAAGTTCTTTCTCCTGCCTTTACAATATTTTTATATGGAAGTTCATAGTAAAGGAAATAACTTTATGCTATAATAAGTGATAAATAATTGCAAATTAAATAAAGTGAGATGAGTGGATATGTTTCTAAATAAATTTAAGGATAATAAGTACACAGAAGTGGTTTTACTAAGCTCTATAGCTTTATTCATCGTTATAATTTGCTCTGTGATTTTTATAAGAGTCATTGACAATTATGATTCATGGTTTAGCATTATAGGAGAAATATTTTCTATTATAGCACCTTTTATATATGCGGTGATAATTGCATACATTATAAATCCGGTTATGAAATTTTTTGAGAAAAAATGCAAGCTGAAAAGAACACTTAGTGTAGCAATTACATATATTTTTATAGTATCAATTTTGGGGATTTTCATGGTTTACCTTGTGCCTAAGATTGCCAATAGTGCTGTAGATTTTGTAAAGCATATACCGGAGTTTGCGGAAACAGCAGAGGGATGGGTAAACGATATCGGAGCAAATCCTAAAATTCAAAAGATTATTACATCACTGGATATTAATTTCGATACTAACGCCATTATAGGAAAGGTAAGTGAAATTGCTCAGGGGCTTGCCAATTCTATTATAAATAGTCTTGTTTTGTTTACAAAGTCTTTTATAAAGTGGGTATTTGGTTTTTTAGTTTCTATATATATTGTTTGCGATAAAGAACAGTTAATATATATGGCAAAAAGATTTATTGTAAAAATATTTAAAATGAAAAAAGGTAGGATGATAATAGAAGTTGGAAGTAACCTAAACAAAATGATTGGGACTTATATCGGCATTAAGGCTATAGACTCCATGATTATTGGCCTTATAGCATTTGTAGGTCTTACCATCTTAAAAAGCGAGTACTCTATATTAATTGCGGTAATCGTTGCCATAACCAATATGATCCCTTATTTTGGGCCTTTTATCGGCATGGTGGTGTGCTTCCTTATAAATGTATTCTTCAGTCCCGCTAAAGCTGTATTTACCGTGATTTTTTTGTTTTTTGTACAGCAGTTCGATGCTTGGTATTTAGATCCAAAGCTTATTGGTGGAAAGGTTGGCATGAGTCCTCTTTGTGTTATATTTGCGGTGACAGTTGGGGGTGGAATATACGGCATGATTGGTATGGTGCTTGCTGTGCCAATAATGGCTGTCATACGACTTTATATCAACAAATCTCTTAAAAGAGGAAGAGCTGAATATATGGAGCCGGAAGTAATACGATACTCTAAAAGTGAAGAGGAACAAAAGAAGGACACAGTAAAAAATGATATAAAAGATAAAAACTAATTAAATTACTGCAATGAATGTATTAATATAGTGAAAAATGAGGTATAATTATAGGTATAATGAATAATATAAAATAACGATGCAGGGGTGATTTTATGAGTAAAAAGAGCAAGTTTTTAGTAGGTGGAGCAATACTAGCTGGAGTAGGAGCAATTGCAGCTGTTGTAACTCGTGAAATTAAGAAAAAAGTATCTGAAAGACAGAATGTAGTTGAGCACGAAGAGGACACACAGGATGAACATATGTACAAAATTCAGTGTGATAGCAAGGAGTGCCATAACAACGAATGTTTTGGATATGACAGCGAAGAATACAACTGTCAGGAAGAAAAAAAGACAATTGTAGAAGATGAAAAAGACGGCTACAGTGATTACTCTGAGAACTAGACTAAATCAGCAGTTCATTTAAGATGAACTGCTTTTTTTGAGAAAGGTATTAAGATGGATTTTATAGAAGATATTATGGAAGTTATGAAGTATTTAGATAAATACCTTGCCATATTGGTGGGGTTACTTGGATACAAAATATACATTATTATGTTTGTTATTGTTTTTATGGAATCAGCATTTATTGTGACTCCTTTTCTTCCGGGAAATTCACTGCTTTTTATAGCGGGATCCTTGGCTTGTGTTGGAGAAATTAATATATTTATATTGGTGGCAGCACTGACCATAGCTTCCACTTTAGGTGGTCTGATAAATTATGGTATTAGCATGACTCTTGGAAACAAGCTTTTAAATTGGAGTTTTTTTAAGAAGATAATCAAGGATGGGTATATAAGTAAAACAAAAGAATTCTACGACTCAAAGGGTGGAAAAATGTTGATTTTATCGAAGTTTGTGCCAGTGGTGAGGACTTTTAGCCCATTTCTCGCGGGTTTGTCAAAGATGAACTTTTTTAAGTTTTCCCTTTACAATGTTGCTAGTAGCCTTATATGGATTGTCGCTGTGAGCTTTTTAGGATACCTTTTTGGAAATGTAGATATTGTAAGGTATAACTACAGTACAGCTATGCTTATAATTTTTTGTATATACATTTTAGCTGGCATAATAAACTTTGTTATAAAAAGATTTAAAAAGAACAAATTAAAAAAGCAATGATAAACAAGGTGAATAAAAATTAAAACATTATCCCCATAACAATCATACTATATAATAGAATAATAATATGTGAGGTTGTTATGGCGGTATTAAGAAATTTTTCTGTACCATATGACAAGGATATAGAGAAGTATTTGAGAAGAGGAACATATTTAGGCGTAGGACACAATGGCATAGTTTATTCTTTGAAAAATAATCGTATCATAAAAATTTTTAATGATGAGTCCTTGTGCAGAAAGGAATACTATATTTTAAAGAGAACACAGGGGAGTAAGTATTTCCCTAAGGTGTATAAGGCAGGTAATCATTATATTGTGAGGGAAATGGTGCATGGTAAGCGTTTAGACAAATATCTCAAAGATAACAAGTTAAGCATTGAAATAGCTGATGCTTTGCTAGAGCTTTTGTGGGAGTTTAAAAGGCTTAGATTTACAAGGCTGGATATACGGTGCAAGGATATATATGTTTGCGAAAACAATGAACTTAGAATCATAGATCCAAAGAATAACTACAGCAAGTATGTGGATTATCCTAGACATTTAATGAAAGGTCTCAACAGTAGTGACAATTTAGATATTTTCTTTGAAAGGGCAGAAAAAAGAAATAAATATGTGTACAGGATGTGGAGAGAAAAATTTGACAGGTACCTGCGAGAGGGTATAAAATAATAGTTTGTAGTAGTTAAAACTGATAAAGTGAGGGAATACCATGGATGAAATAAATGAGACATCTAATTTTATAAAAAACATAATAAAAGAAGACTTAGCTAGTGGAAAGCATGGTGAAATAATAACTAGATTTCCACCGGAGCCTAATGGATACCTTCATATAGGCCACGCTAAATCCATAGTTCTTAATTTTGGCCTAGCACAGGAATTTAAGGGTAAAACTAACCTTCGTTTTGATGACACTAACCCTACAAAAGAAGATACAGAATATGTTGAATCTATTAAAGAAGATGTAAAATGGTTAGGCTATGAGTGGAATAATCTATACTTTGCTTCTGAATACTTTAAAACTATGTATGAGAAGGCTGTGCTTTTAATAAAAAAGGGTGAAGCCTATGTATGTGATTTGAGTGGGGAAGAGATAAGGCAGTATAGAGGCACTTTGACTGAGCCGGGCAAGGAAAGTCCATACAGAAATAGAACTGTAGAGGAAAACCTTGATTTATTTGAAAGAATGAAAAATGGTGAATTCAAAGATGGAGAAAAAGTTCTTCGCGCTAAAATAGATATGGCATCACCAAATATAAACTTTAGAGATCCTATTTTATATAGAATAGCTCATGCAGAACACCACAACACTGGAAGTCAGTGGTGCATATACCCAATGTACGATTTCGCCCATCCACTAGAGGATGCCATAGAGGGCATAACTCATTCTATCTGTACTTTAGAGTTTGAAGATCATAGACCTCTTTACGATTGGATTGTAAGAGAGTGCGAGATGGAACACACTCCAAGACAGATTGAGTTTGCAAGGTTAAATATCACAAATACAGTGATGAGCAAGAGAAAACTTAAATTACTTGTGGATGAAAAGATAGTAGACGGATGGGATGATCCTCGCATGCCTACCATAGCTGGTCTTAGAAGAAGGGGCTACACTCCAGAGGCCATAAGAAATTTTTGCAGAGAGATTGGTGTTGCAAAGGCGTCTAGTACTGTAGATAGTCAGATGTTAGAGCATTTCATAAGGGAAGACCTTAAAGGAAAAGCAGCAAGGGTCATGGGAATCATGGATCCTGTAAAACTTGTAATAACCAATTATCCGGAAAATGAAACTGAAATGATAACCATAGAAAATAACTCAGATAATCCTGATATGGGAGAAAGACAAGTCCCATTTTCAAGGGAACTTTACATTGAAAGAGATGATTTCATGGAGGAGCCTGTGAAAAAGTATTTTAGATTGTTCCCAGGCAATGAAGTGAGATTAAAGGGAGCTTATTTTGTAAAGTGCACTGACTTTGTAAAGGATGAAAATGGAAACGTAACTGAAGTTCACTGTACCTACGACCCAGAGACAAAAAGCGGAAGTGGATTTACAGGGCGAAAAGTTAAATCTACTATTCACTGGGTGGAAGCTAGTACAGCGGTACCTACTGAATTAAGATTGTATGAACCATTGATCCTTGAGGGAGAAAATAAATCAGATAACTTTTTAGATGAAATAAATCCAGATTCTCTAAAGGTAAGCACTGGATTTGTAGAACCTTTCGTGAAACAGGCTTCAAAGGGTGATAAGTTTCAGTTCGTAAGGCAGGGATATTTTGTAGTGGACACAAAGGATACCACAGATGATAGGCTTGTGTTCAACAGAATTGTATCTCTAAAGAGTTCATTTAAAATGGGATAACTTTTAACTGAAAGCTAGGTTGTACCTAGCTTTAATAGTTAAACTAAGCACAGGGTAAACAGAAGTGTTTACAAAATTGTTTAAAATTAATTATACTCTATAAAAAGGTATATAATTAATTTGGATTATGTGTGGGATTTTTAAAGGAGTCGTTTATTATGAATAGAAGAGAACGAGCAGCAGTAATTAGAAAAAAGAAGAAAAAGAAAAGAAGAATATTAAAGGCGTTCCTTATTTTACTTAGTATAACAATTTTGTGTATGTTCATTGTAGCTGGTGTAGTGCTGTTTATGGCTAGCAGGGCAGATAAGAAAAAAATAAACCCTCTTGTACCAGAACAGAATAAAACTGTAGCACAGGAGTACAAAAATAAAGATATTGATGTGTACAACATAGCGCTTTTTGGTTTAGACAGTAGGTATGTAAATGATGCTGACGATCCTAGATCAGATGCAATTATGGTTGTAACCATTGACAAGGGAAGAAATGAGATAAAACTATCTTCAATTATTAGAGATACATATGTAGAAATTCCAGGAAGAAAAGGAATGGATAAAATCAACCATGCATACCATTTTGGACTACTAGAGAGCAAGGAAAAGGGACCAGAACTTGCTGTAAGCACTATAAACCATAATTTCGGTCTTACTATTGAAGATTATGCAGCAGTAAATTTTTATGCACTTAGAAAGATAATAGACTCCATAGGTGGACTTGATATTGAACTCACAAAAGATGAAATTGAGAACTTAAATGAACATATAAGAAGTACTGCGGAGTATGAAGGAATAAAACCTCAGTATATGTATAAAACAGGAAAGCAACACCTTAACGGACTTCAATGTGTTGCATATTGCAGAATAAGATATGCAAATGGTGGAGACTATAAGAGATCTGAGAGGCAGAGAGTTGTATTAGAAAAGATGATGAGAAAGATTGCATCCATGGGAAAGGGAAAAATGCTAAGTTTAATAAACGAATTTTTGCCTCAAATTGAAACTTCTTTGGATGCTACAGAAATTATAGGCCTTGGCATGGATGTAATGAGCATGGACCTTGGAAAAATCGAACAGCAGCAGTTTCCAGAATCATGGCATATTGATTACGAGGAGATTGACAGATTGGAAAAGGAAAAGAGAGTTTATTATTGCGTATGCGATTTAAAGGCTACAAAGAAATCTATGTTAGAGTATATATACGAAGATAAAAAACCACGGGATCCAAATAAAAAAAGCAATTAGCACTAAAAAACACGGTAGGTGTGAGATAATATTCACAAATACCGTGTTTTATTTATTTTTTTAAATTTTCTAGAATTAAAAATAAAGATCTGACAATTCGATTTGTATGCTTTGAGTGTTGTCTTTTTCTATTACAGTACTTTGTACAATAACATTATCTCCTAGGGCTTGGGGACTGTTGCAATAAGGGAGTTTTATATAGAATGTGGTGTGTTGTCCTTCATAGCTCTCAACCCATATTTCTCCCTTATGCATCTCTACAAGAGACTTTACAAGGTTAAGTCCAATTCCACTGCCTTGTTTCTCAGCAGCTCTGCAGCAATCTACTTGTGTAAACCTGTCGAAGATACATTTTAATTTCTTTGGCGGTATACCTATGCCAGTGTCCTGGACTGAAATAAGCATATAAGAACCTTTATCGCTCATATTCACCAATATAGAACCGTTTTCTGGTGTGAACTTAATGGCATTTGACAATAGGTTCAGCATTATTCTCTCAATTTTCTCTATGTCACAGTAGGTAGATTTTTCTTCTATATCAGTGTCGAATATGAGATTAATATGTTTGTTTTCCGTATATTCGGTGATAGAATTTGTGATGTTTTCCACTAAATACACTATATCATAGTAGGCAACACAAAGATGAAGGTATCCACTTTCAATTTTCGTACTGTCTACTATATTGTTTATAAGCTTTATTAGCCTATAACAATTTTGACGCATGGTTTTTGTGCGCTTAATCACAGGAGTATTCTGCAAGTTGTTTATATACTTTGGCAGTTCTACATCTAGAAGTTGAAGTGCAGAATATATTACATTTACAGGGGTGCGAAGATCGTGAGAAAGATTTGCAAAGAAATCACATCTCATCTTTTCGCTCATAAGAGCTGAATTCAGCATCTTATTTGTTTCTTCGATATTCTTTTTCAGTTCATCAATATTGTTGTTGAGATTATTGCATTTTATGAAAGTAACTATGGTTCCCTCAATGATAGTCTCGGATAAAGGCGACAAATAAAAGGTAAGGTCTAGTATGAAACCATCTGATTTACGCTTTACTTTTGTGGTAAATCTCTGTACATTGTTTTCGTACTTCGATTCCACAAGTTTTTGTAGGCTATGGAACTGACAGTCGTTGTTGCAGTTTACAAACTCACTTGGTTCATCGGTGTCATTTACAGTTATTAGTTCAAAGTAAGAGTCGAAATTATTATTTTCCCAACGTATGATATTTTTTGATGATAGATAGCTTATACCGATGTCATTTATGTAAGCGAAATTTGAGTCTTTAAGAATGAATAACCCTTGTGTAGATGAGGTAAAGAGCTCATTGGCCTTAGTATCTATGCGCCCACTGTCAAGAGGGGCAAGCTCTCTTTGGATTTGCTCGTCACTATAATCTAGCTTTGATACCACTACAAATATGCCATTTATATTATTGTCTTCATCAAAGGAACACTTTAAAGTGGCCTTTACAGGAATATATATATAGTATTTTGTATGCATCATGATTTCAACCGTAAAACTTTTCTTTTCCCTTAACAAAGCCTTGCACATAGTTGAAAATTTGCTTTTATAGTCTGGATGTATATAATTATATATTGAAGAATTAATTAAATTGTACGTGTTAAACTTTAATACATCCATACAGCCTGTAGAACAATTCAATATGGTGCCGTCTATGGACACAAGACAAGTAAAACGTTCCAGTTCATCCAACTTTGTAATGAAAAACGGATGACAAATGTTAAGAGGTAGATTAAAATATAGATTAACGTCATCGTTGCACAGATGCTTTAAAGTAACACAAGCCTGAAGATAAAGAAGTTTAAGAGAATTGATGGTAAAATCATCTTTATGAGCAAAAGGTATTTTGCCATTCATCAGTATAAAACCATAAAAGAAATCATCACAATACAGTGGAACAAAGGTCTTATTTTTTAAGGAGCGGTACCTTTGAAGAACGGTGTTCTCGCCGTATAAAACATCTTTAGACTTTCTAAAATTTCTTATAAGATAATCTTTGCATATATGTAACTCGCTGTTTACAATACTACAAGGAATGTAATCGATTAGCTTAAACTGATTTATGTCATAGTTGTAGTCACTTACAAGGTATAGAGTGTTGTTTATACAGATATATCCTTGGCTCGTATTACAATTTAAATTGCAACTCAAAAATTTACATATATAATAAAATAATCTGTTTACAGATGAGCTTTTTAGAATATCTTCTGACATTTGATACACAAAATTGTAATCGTTACTATTGTTTATAGGTGCATTTTTTATATCTTTAATAGAAAACAAATTGCTCAAAATTATTCCCCCTAATGTAAAAACTAGACAAATAAATTATAACATACAGAATATGCAAAATGTCGATTATGTTGTGAATGATATGATTTTTGTCTTGAACGTAATGAAAATTTAATTATACATGAAGTTTTTAAGAAAAGTAGGATTTTTTATTAGAATAAATCGACATTATGTGACAATAAAATACAATAACATACACAATTAGACTTAAAAAGACAAGGTGATACAAAATACTACAAGTTTTAAAAGTGAGAGAAAAAAGAGCTTATATTTTAGGAGATGTATTTATGGAAGAGATAATAGGAAATGTGGAGAGCATCATATTTAAAAATGAAGAGAATGGTTATGTCATTGCAAAACTGCGTCTAGACAATTCCCAAATAGAAACCTTTGTGGGGACTATACCGTATATATCTGAAGGACAACGAGTGAAGCTTACGGGTAAGATGATTGTCCATCAAAGGTTTGGAAAACAGCTTAAAGTAGAAGCTTGTGAGGAATTGAAGCCAGATACGCTACTAGGCATTGAAAAGTATCTATCCTCAGGGATCATAAACGGTATAGGCCCTGTTACCGCAAAAAAGATTGTGGAGCACTTTGGGGAGGAAACCTTGGATATACTGGACTACAATCTGGATAGGTTAAATGAAATAGAGGGTATTGGCAGCAAAAAAATTAAGCTTATATACGAATCCTATGCAAAACAGAGAGAAGTTCGAAATGTGATGATCTTTCTTCAACCTTATGGCATGACAGCCAATCAATGCGTGAAGGTATACAATATGTATGGGCTTGACGGCATTGAAATAATAAAAAATAACCCATATAAGCTGGTAGATGATATAGATGGAGTGGGATTTAAAACGGCGGATAAAATTGCACTGAATCTTGGCATAGATAAGGAATCACCATTTAGGGTGTCTACGGGCATTAGCTATGTGGTGAATGAATTTTGTGCCATGGGAAACACATACATTCCCATGGAAAAACTAATAGAAAATGCCATGAAAAAATTAAATGTAAGCAAGCAGGTGGTAGAGGAGAATATTTTTAAAGCCACTATGGAGGGCAGAATTAAGGTAGAGAACATCAATGAGCAAGAGTGCGTTTTTACAATACCTTATTATTACGCTGAGTTGTCCGTGACGAAAAAAATCATATCCATTATGGCAAATGACTACTCAAAACTCAATATTGATGCTGAAAAAGAAATAAAGAATTATGAGATGGAAAATAATATTAAGCTTGATAAAACTCAAAAGGAAGCCATTAAGGGTGCTTGTAGCAGTGGAATGGAGATAATTACTGGGGGACCTGGAACGGGAAAGACTACCATAATAAATTGCATTGCGGATATTTTTGAAAACAAGGGCTTTAAGGTTGGCATGGCGGCTCCTACAGGGCGGGCAGCAAAGAGGATGCAGGAGACTACCTCACGAGAGGCAAAGACCATTCACCGATTATTAGAGCTTGGTTACGGTGAAGAGGACAGCGGTAAAATGTTTTTCATGAAAAATGAGGACGATCCCTTGGAGTTTGATGTAATAATAGTGGACGAAGCCTCCATGATAGATATAATGCTTATGAATTATCTTTTAAAGGCAGTGTCCCCAGGCACTAGGCTTATAATGGTTGGGGATGTGGATCAATTGCCTTCTGTTGGCCCTGGAAACGTGTTAAAGGATTTAATTGAAAGCCAGTGTGCTAAGGTGGTAAGGCTTACAAAGATCTTCAGACAGGGAAATGAAAGTATGATTGTGGTAAATGCCCATTTAATAAACGAAGGGGATATGCCTATACTAAATAAAAAAGAAGGAGATTTTTACTTCATAAAGGGAGAAGATCAAGAAAGAATTCTAAACACATTACTGCAACTGGTCAGTGATAGGTTGCCTAGTTTCAATGGAAAGTGGGATAAACTGAAGGATATTCAGGTTCTATCGCCAACCAAAAGAGGTACTTTGGGGGTAGATAACTTAAATATTAAATTGCAAGAAATATTAAACCACAATGACAATCCCACCATGGAAAAAATTTATGGGGATATACACTTTAGGGTTGGAGACAAAGTAATGCAGATAAAAAACAATTACTCCTTAGAGTGGAGCGACACCAATGGAAACACAGGAAAAGGAATATACAATGGGGACATAGGTTACGTAGACCACATAGATTCTATGAAGAACTTAGTTGTAAGGTTTGAAGAAGATAAGCTTGTAAAATACGACAATGGAAACTTGGACGAATTGGTTCTCGCCTATGCAATCACCATTCACAAAAGCCAAGGAAGTGAATTTCCCGTGGTTGTGATTCCTATGTTCATGGGCCCTCCTATGCTGATGAACAAAAATCTTATCTACACAGGAGTAACTCGAGCAAAAAAATTGCTTGTAATGGTAGGCAGCGATAAGGCTCTTAGCTACATGATATCAAACGATAGGACCTTTGAGAGGTATTCGGCATTGTGTTGGAGAATAAGAAGCATTATGAATATACATTAATATTAAGAATAATTGAAAATGTATCAATAATAATGCTATAATGTATTCATAATAATAGGAAATGGGTGGGTTTCATGCAATTAAATGTTGAACAAAGGAAATTAATATACGGTAAACCTGCAGGACATTCACTAATAAAGGGTGTAGCAGGCTCAGGAAAAACCACAGTAGCTATAAATAGAATACCATATCTTCTTGGAAATTATATCTGCCAAGACAATGACAAGGTGCTTATGTTGACTTACAACAAAACCCTTAATAAGTACATCGAATATCTCTTCGATATGGCTCTAAAGCAGTGGGAGGATGGAAATAGCACTGTGTTTGGCATGGACAAAAATAAGGTTAAAATTTGCACTGTAGATTCTTTGATATACGAGTATTACAAAAGGTTCACTGTGAAAAATAAGTTAAATCTTAATGTTTTGTCAGACAATAAATTGAAACAAAAATATATTTTAGACTCCATTAACCTGGTGAAAAAATCCTTTCCTCAGGTAAAAATTCTCCAAAGTAGCAACAACTTGAGCTTTTTTGTAGATGAAATCGAGTGGATTAAAGCATGCAACTACAGAGAAATTGAAGAATATCAGAACTGTCAAAGAAAAGGAAGAACCAGCAGAAATAATGATGGACCGCAGAAATTATTGAAAAACTCCGATGTTAGAGAAGCAATATTCACAGTTATGCAGAGATATCAAGACTTTATGGCCAAAGATGGATTTGTGGATTTTCAGGATATATCACAGATGGCATTGGACGAAATAAAAACAGAGGTAAAGCAAAAATACACCCATATAATAGTGGATGAAAGCCAAGACCTAAGCAGAATACAACTGGAGTTTATAAGTCATCTTTACAACGAAAATGATTATTCCAGCGTGCTTTTTGTGGCAGATAACGCACAAAGCATTTACCCTAATTCTTGGATAGGCTCAGGCAGAAGTTTTGCCAGTGTTGGATTTGATATGACGGGAAAGAGCAATGTTCTGGCAAAAAACTACAGAACCACAACGCAAATCTCCCAAGCGGCATATAGTCTCATTGAACAAGATAGAGACATAATAGATGATGAAGATTTTGTAAAGCCGTCCCTTTTGGATAAACAAGGTATGTATCCTATTTACTCTGGATTTTCATCCTTGGGTGAAGAAATGCAATATATATTCAAGGAGATAAAGTCACTATGTGCCGAAAATTATAATTACAATGACATAACTATTATTGCTAGAACCAAGAATATACTTTTAGAAGCAGAAGCTTGCCTTAAGACTAACAATGTTCCTACTCACCTTATTGCCAACAACAAGGAAATCGACTTTAAAGAGAACGCTGTGAGATTTCAAACCATTCACTCCATAAAAGGGTTAGAATCAAAAGTGGTATTTGCAATTTGCATTAATAATAAAGTCATACCTATGAAAGCTTGTGCCATGGATGATGAACAAGCCCATGAGTCAAAGGAAAGAAAGCTAATGTACGTTGGCATGACCAGAGCTACAGATAGGTTGTATATAACATCTAATGGGGAGCCCTCTAAATTTATTTGGGACATAAACCCAGATTATTTAAAGATGAATAGCAAATGCAATTTCAAGTGTTTTAGAAACATATCCGTAGAGGACTATATGTTTAAAGATAAGATAAATGATATGTACAGTGCAGAAGAAAAAGTAAGGCAATGGTTAGTTGCCCAGCTTGTAAATAGCTATAATTTCCCTCTGGAATCCATGGAATTAGAATACAAGGTAAATTGTTTTTCTAGCCAAGGGTACGTGGATATATGTGTAAATAAGCACACATCATCTGGTAGGGTTCCATACATTTTTGTAGAGTGCAAAAAACTTGCTAGCGGCGTTGAAGATGGACTTAGGCAGCTAAAATCATATATGAGTTGTGATAAAAATTGCTCTTATGGTATAGTAACAGACGGATTTAGCATAAGAATAATAAATAATGAATTACAACTGATTGACGATATACCACCATTTACAAATGATATGATGCAAAACTCCCTGACATCTTATAAATATGTGGATTTAAAGCATAAAAAACACTTCATCATATCCACGGAATCCATGGAATACAGCAGTGTTTTCGTAAATGATGGTGGGCTAGATTGCGAGATTGAACCTAGCGAACTTAGGGCACTGAAGATATTCAACGATATAGCTGCTGGACAACCTATATATATAAATGAAAATGTGGAGGGAGAAGTTTTCTTGCCTTCTTCTTGGTACAACATTAATGAAATGGTGTTTATGATAAAAGTAAAGGGTGATAGCATGACTGGGGCAGATATAAACAGCGGAGATTACGTTGTAATATCTCAAAGCAACACTGCCGAAAATGGGGATATGGTGGCTGTAAACCTAGATGGCAATGCCACACTAAAAAAATTTATGAGAATGGGAAATTCCATTTTATTAGTTTCAGAAAACCCTTCTTATGAGCCTATTCAAGTAAACGAAAACCAAATAAGCATAATAGGCAAGGCCATAGGAATACTAAAAAAGAATTTTAAATAATAATGTTAAAAGTTAAATTATTTTGCGTGAATAAATTTCTTCAAAAGGGATATAACTTAAATAGTAGCTATATTTTCTGAAGGAAGGGAAAAGTTTTGGGCGTCTTAAGTTATGTAAAGGATCAGCTAGAGAGTCTGGTTTTTTTTCGAGAGCAAAAGTGTATTGTCTGCGATAAATACATGAACAGCCAAGGGCTGGTGTGTTCCTGGTGTGAGAGAAAGATACGCCACTTAGACGACGTCATCACCTTAAAGGTAAAAAAAGAGGAATTCAGCCATCTCAAACTTAAATGTTTGATTTGTGAAGTGTATTCCAAGGAAGTATCCTATCTTATTGGAAACTTGAAGTACAGAGGCGACTTCATTGTAGCACAGTACTTTGGAGAAATAATGTATAAGAAAATAGAAAAAGAAAAAATCCATGTAGATATGGTGACCTTTGTTCCGTCCACAAATAAGAGAAAAAAGAAAAGGGGCTACAATCAAAGTAAGGTATTAGCAAAATACACATGCAGTTATTTGAGAAAACCGCTTTCAAGCCTGATGACAAAAGTAAAGGAAACAAAAGATCAAATTGGTCTAGACTTTGTTGAAAGAAATAAAAACATGGTGGGTTCTTTTAAATTCTGTGGCAGGGAAAAAGAGATAAAGGGTAAAACCATTCTTGTAGTGGATGACGTAATCACCACTGGAGCCACTCTATGGAATTGTGCCAATACACTTTTAGACAGCGGAGCAAAAGAAGTAATCGCTATAGCCATAGCAAAATCCTCTTAAAAAGAGAAAAATTCATCTATACTAAAACTTGAGTATTCACATCCCCACAATATTATATTATATCACATAGCGTGAGTCTTTGCATCTACCGCACTTAACATCAAATATACAATTAACAGAGTAAATTTAACATAACTTTACGTGATTATGCCTAAAATTAAATGAATTTAGAAAATTGCTCTTGTTTATATATTAAATTGCTATTATAATATATTTAAATATTTAATACAAATATTACTCTTAATAAAGAGGAGGCAAGTATTATGAAAATAAAATTAGTTGGTAAAAATATCGAAATAACTGAAGGCCTAAGAGAAGCAGTTGATAAAAAATTGTGTAAACTGGACAAATATTTTAAAGAAGAAGTTGCTGCTACTGTAGCCATGGAAGTCCAAAAGGGAATACACAAAGTAGAAGTTACCATACCATTTAGTGGTGGAATGTTGAGATCAGAAGAAGCAAACGATGATATGTACAAATCCATTGATTTGATTATCGATAAACTTGAACGTCAGATAAGAAAACAGAAGACGAAACTACAGAGAAAGCTTCACTCAGAATTCCTGGATTTTGGAGCAATACCAGAATACTCGTCTCAAGGAGAAGAGGAATCTAAAATAGTTAGAACTAAGAGATTTGCAATGAAGCCTATGATGGCAGAAGAAGCAGTGTTGCAGATGGAATTATTAGGACATAACTTCTTTGTATACATGGACGCAGATTCTTCAGAAGTAAATGTAGTATATAAGAGAAAAGACGGACATTACGGTTTGATAGAACCGGATTTAGAATAGTAACAATCTCCTTTTTTAATTTTATATGGGACATTAGGAAGAAAATTTCCTAATGTCCCATATTTTTTAGGGCTACTTTCGTTAAAAACACAGTTTATAGGCAAAACTTTATTTATAACGTTGAATACTGGGTTATTCAATGTTATAATAAACCATTATAGGCTGATTTCATTGATTTTGTGAAACTAAAATGAATTGCACTTATTTAAACAGAATTTATATAAGTTATAGAAGAAATGTGAGGGTTAAAATATGAAGCTCTTTGAGAAAATTTTTGGTTCTTATAGTGAACATCAGGTAAAAAAAATAATGCCTTTAGTTGAAAAAATTGAAGCACTAGATGAGAAAATGCAAGCATTGAGTGATGAAGAACTAAAAGCAAAAACTGATGAGTTTAGAGAAAGACTGGCAAAGGGTGAAACCCTTGATGATATATTGCCAGAAGCATTTGCAGTAGTAAGAGAAGCTGGCGCTAGAGTACTTAACATGAAACACTTTAGAGTTCAGCTAATAGGTGGTATCGTACTCCACCAAGGTAGAATTGCAGAAATGAAAACTGGTGAAGGAAAAACATTGGTTGCAACCCTTCCAACGTACTTAAACGCATTGACTGGAAACGGTGTCCATGTAATCACAGTAAACGATTATCTTGCAAAAAGAGATAGTGAGTGGATGGGAGAGATACACAGATTCCTTGGTCTTACAGTTGGAGTTATTCTTCACGGTCTAACACCAGATGAAAGAAAAAATGCTTACGCTTGTGACGTAACTTACGGTACAAACAACGAATTTGGATTTGACTACTTAAAAGACAACATGGTGATTTACCAAGAAGAAAAGGTACAGAGAGGATTAAACTACTGTATCGTAGACGAGGTGGACTCAGTTCTTATAGACGAAGCGAGAACCCCTCTTATAATATCAGGTGAAGGCGATAAGTCTACAGAACTGTACAGAGTAGCGGATTTCTTCGTGAAAAATCTGTCGTCTGAAGATTATGAGTTAGACGAAAAAGTTAGCTCTGTTATACTTACAGAGAGTGGAATAAAAAAGGCAGAATCATATTTTAGATTAGAAAACTTCTCAGACCCAGACAACATGACAATTCAACATCATATAGTTCAAGCTCTAAAAGCAAACTACAATATGAAAAAAGATATAGACTATATGGTAAAAGAGGGCGAAATCGTCATCGTTGATGAATTCACAGGAAGAATGATGGAAGGAAGAAGATACAGTGACGGTCTTCACCAAGCCATCGAGGCAAAGGAAGGCGTTGAAGTAAAAAAGGAATCAAAAACCCTTGCCACTATTACCTTCCAGAATTTGTTCAGAATGTACAAGAAACTTGCTGGTATGACCGGTACGGCTAAAACTGAGGAACTTGAATTCCGAGAAATATACGGTTTAGACGTAATAGAAATACCTACCAACAAGCCAGTTCAAAGAAAAGATTTTCCAGATCTTGTTTATAGAACTGTAGATGCAAAGTACAAAGCCATCGTTGAAGAAATTAAAGAGACTCATGAGAAAGGCATTCCAGTTCTTGTGGGTACAGTAAGTATAGAAAAATCAGAGATATTGTCTAAATTGTTAAAGAAAAAGGGCATTCCCCACCAGGTATTGAATGCTAAATACCATGAAAAGGAAGCAGATATCATATCACATGCTGGAGAAAAAGGCATGGTTACCATAGCTACCAACATGGCAGGACGTGGTACAGACATTAAACTTTCCCCAGAGGTGCAGGAATTAGGCGGCCTTAAAGTAATAGGAACAGAGAGACATGAATCAAGGCGTATAGACAACCAGCTTAGAGGACGTTCAGGACGTCAAGGAGACCTTGGAGAATCAAGATTCTACATATCCCTTGAGGATGATTTAATGAGAATCTTCGGTTCAGAGAAGCTTCAAACTGTAGTAGGAAAGCTTGGCCTTGGAGATGATGCTATTGAAAGCAAGATGATCTCCAATACCATAGAAAGTGCTCAGAAAAAAGTAGAGGGCAATAACTTCGATACTAGAAAGAATGTACTTCAGTATGATGACGTTATGAACCAACAAAGATTAATAATCTACAAGCAGAGAAATGAAGTTCTTGAAGGTCAGGACTTAACTGAACAGATAAAGAGCATGATAAAGGATATAATAGACAAAGCTGTAGATTCACACGTTGCTAGTGGAGACGATGACAACTACGAAGATGGATTGCACAAACTTATAGCCTACCTTGAGGACATATTCCTACCAAAGGGCAAAATTGCAGTAGCAGACGTTTCGGCTCTAGGCTCTGAGGAAATCAAAAAAGAGCTATACGAAATTGCCATGGAACTATACGAAGAAAAGCAAAAAGACCTAGGGGACCCAGACAACATTAAGGAAATCGAGAGAATCATACTTTTAAGAATGGTTGATACAAAATGGATGGACCATATCGACAACATGGACCACTTAAAACAAGGTATGGGACTTCGTGCTTACAGACAGCAGGACCCAGTGCAGGAGTATCAATTTGAAGGAAATGAAATGTTCTCTGAAATGGTTTGGAACATAAAAGTAGATACTATAAAGTATTTATTCCATGTAACTGTCCATGAAAACATGGAAAGACAGAGAGTGGCCACAGTAACCAACACTTCCCATGGCGATGATGATGCAAAGCAAGAACCAATCAGGAAAGAAAAAGCTGTGGGCAGAAATGATGCATGTCCATGTGGTAGCGGCAAAAAATACAAAAACTGCTGCGGTAAGTTCCAATAGAACTTTTACACCAAGATTAATGCATGAACGCAATTTCACCATCAGAACAAGACTATATAGACGTTGTTTTAAATAACGTATGAAAAACAGATCAGTTAAAACCGCTGGTCTGTTTTTGTATCACAGTATTGTAACATGCTTGTACATATAGAATGAGCCCCACAAATATCAAAAATATAAATTGCAAATAGTATAACATAGAATTAAGACAATTGGAGTGAGGTAAAAATTGAATAGTAGCAAAAAAAATCCTAACAGTAACAGAAAAAACTCAAGAAATACAGGTAAATATAAAAAATCAGATAGTGAATACTGGTCCAAAGAGAATAAACATACTAAAGCGGATAATAAATCTTCGTCCAAAGAACCAATGAAAGCAATAAAACCAATTAAGCCAATGAAAAATATGAGGACAACTAATCCTAAAGATATTAACCCAAGCAACCCTAGTAAGCTTTGCAAGGTTTCACATCGCTGTGGTGGATGTCAGCTTCTAGATATGCCCTATGAAGAGCAATTAAAGATGAAGCATGATAATGTTTCAAAACTGTTAAATGGCTTATTTACAGTGGAGTCAATCATAGGCATGGAATCACCATTTAACTATAGAAATAAAGTCCACGCCGTGTTTACTGAAGACAAATTTAACAACATAATATCAGGAGTATATGAAGAGGGAACCCATAAGGTGGTGCCTGTGGATTCCTGTTGCATAGAAGACAAAGAGGCAGATGAAATTATTGTATCCATAAGGAAAATGATGAAATCCTTCAAAATGAAACCCTACAATGAGGATACAAAAGATGGATTTTTGCGTCATGTCCTCATAAGGAAAGGTTTCCACACAGGAGAAATCATGGTTGTACTAGTCATATCCAGCATAGTATTTCCATCAAAGAAGAACTTCATAAAAGAGCTATTAAAGCTACATCCATCCATCACCACCATAGTTGCCAATGTGAACAACAAAAAGACTAGCATGGTGTTAGGCGATAGAGAAGAAGTCTTATACGGAAAAGGCTACATCACCGATTCATTGTGTGGCAGAACCTTTAGAATATCACCAAAATCTTTCTATCAAGTAAACCCAGTGCAAACGGAAATACTCTACAATAAAGCCATAGAATTTGCCAACCTAACAGGCCGAGAAACCGTAATAGATGCATACTGTGGCACGGGCACCATAGGGCTTATAGCAGCAAAAACAGCAAAGCAGGTCATAGGAGTAGAGCTAAACCCAGATGCAGTAAAAGATGCCATCACCAATGCAAAGATAAATGACATCAAAAACACTCGCTTTTACAACGCTGATGCCACAGAATTCATGATGAACATGGCAAGTAAAGGTGAAACCGTCCACGTAGTCATGATGGATCCACCACGCAGCGGCAGCACAGAAGAATTCATAAACGCCGTGGCAAAACTAAGCCCCAAAACCGTAGTCTACATCTCATGCAACCCAGAAACCCTAGCAAGGGATCTAAAAACCTTCAAAAACAAAGGCTATAAAGCAGAAAAAGCAGAAGCAGTAGATATGTTTCCTATGACTGGGCACGTTGAGAGTATAATTCTGATGACGTATTGTGGTTCGGAGGGGAAATAAGACCTATCGACCACAACATATAGTGGTTTGAGGACGGTTTTGGAGCAAAAAAAGAGCAAAAAAACACCGTTTTTTGACCTCCATTTTTGGTGTGATTTATAGATGACATTGGATAATTTGAGTGATGACAGAATAAAAATAGGTAAATGAAGGTTGAATAACATAAAAAATGTTTTTCCGATTCGGGGAAAATTAAAATAATCTTTGAAAGGGGTGAACTCGTCTTGAGAATAAAACGAATTAATTGCTCGGGGCAGTTAGTATAATCTGATAGCAGATTGTGCCGAGGATAAATAAATTTGTTATCAGTTAACTGCACCGTTTATCGGCTTATACTAAATAAAAGGAGTAGTTATAATGAATTTAAAAGAGTTAAAAAGTAAGTGGAAATCTGAAGAAACACATGCGTTCAAGGGATGGGATTTTTCATATATTACTGATAGATGGGATAGTGAGGATTTACCTTGGGATTATCGTTCAATTGTTTTATCATTTCTTAAAGAGACTGATAAGATTTTGGATATGGGAACTGGAGGTGGAGAATTTGTGCTAACGCTTGAACATCCATATGCCTTGACTTCTGTTACTGAGGCTTATCCACCAAATGTAAAAATATGTGTAGAAAACCTTGAACCACTTGGTATAACGGTCAGACAAGTATATGAAGATGATAAATTGCCCTATGAGAATAATTGCTTTGATATAATAATTAACCGTCATGAATCGTTTGATGCTTATGAAGTGAGTCGCTTATTAAAAAAAGATGGTTTTTTTATTACGCAACAAGTTGGCGGTAAAAATGATTGTGATTTATCAAGTATACTAATAGATAATTTCCAACCGCAATTTCCAAACCATACATTGAATAATAGTGTTACTGAGTTGAAGAAATATGGTTTTGAAATACTAAGATCGGAAGAAGTATTTACCCCAATCTATTTTTATGATGTAGGTGCGTTGGTATATTTCGCAAAAATAATTGAGTGGGAATTTCCTGGATTTTCAGTCGATACTTGTTTTGAAAATCTATGTAAATTCCAAAAAAAGCTAGAGACAGATGGTGTTATTCAAGGGACTGAACATAGGTTTTTAATAGTTGCACAGAAAATATAAGCTATAAAAAACATAAATATTTTATTATGACATTATCTAAATAGAGATAAAGGTTTTTAGAGCATCAAGGTGTAAATATCTTGGTGCTTTTGTTTTATACAAAATTAAAACTAAATACATAAACACAAAAATGCAAGTCTTTTTCAATCTTATGATAGATGTGTTTAGGCTTTTCTTACCACAATATTGTAAAGGAACCTTGACAAGGGTATAAATACGTGGTACATTATATGTAAAGGAAACTTGTCAAAATAAAAGGAGGGTGTTGTTGCTTGAAAAACAAAGTAGAAATGCTACGTAAGGAGAAGGGATTGAGCCAAGAAGAATTCGCTAAAGCGATTCTTGTTTCAAGACAAACTGTTAGCTCTATTGAGACAGGAAAATATAATCCGTCGCTAGAATTAGCCTTTGTTATCTCTGATTATTTTGAAAAAGCAATTGAAGACGTTTTTATCTATGAAGGGGGAAATAAGAATGAAGAAGAATAATTTTATAATTGGATTGGGATATTTGATAATTGGTATATTATGTCTAGTTTTTATATTGTTATTTGAAACAAAACTAAATAGCATATTAAGTGGATTTGCAACTACTGGGATCCTTTTTGGCTCAGTTGTATTGTGGAAATATTACTATTGGACAAGACCAGAAAATAAAGATAAATATAAGGAAAAAACACAAAATGAAGATATTGAATTGAAAGATGAAAGAAAGGAAAAATTAAGAGATAAGTCAGGTAGATATGCTTATATCTTAGGATTAATTGTCCTATCTATTTCAGTAGTTGTGTTTTCTATACTTGGAAGTTTAGAAATAATAGATAATAGTGAAATGATTGTTATATATCTAAGTGGACTGACAGTATTTCAGTATATAGTTGGAATTATTATTTATAGACATCTAAGCAAAAAGTATTAAAAACTGCAAATGAGAGTCCCTTTATTCAAACAACAAAATAGAAAACTATAAACGCACTAGGATAATAGTCTTGGTGCTTTTATTTTATATAAATATAAAACTAAATATAGAAACCCAAAGAGGCGAAGTCTTCGGTCAACTTATGATCGATAGGCTTCGCCTCTTTTTTATTTCAAAAACTAATAGAAAGAAAGGACTGAGAACAATGTCAAGATATTTTATGTATGGTACATCACTAGGAGGGATAGAGCAGCTGATGATGCTGGCACCTAATTTTCCTCAAAGAAGAGGTGGAATAGTCATTAATAATCATTTTAATTGTGAAGGAGGGATGTATATTTGTAATAGGTGTATAGCAAAGGTTGAAAGCAGAAGTAATCCTAATGATTGTTTTTGTTTCAAAGAAAAAATAGAGGCAGATGAAATTAAATATTCAGATCTGATAAAAGATTGCTTTGGAAGAATAAAAAATTATGTTCTTAAAAACAGATTGAAATTACTTAGCAGCAAATTTACAGGTCAACTATTTTTAAATCATAACCATAAGGAAAGATTCTTTCATTTAATTCAGAAACAAGATATTGATATAGAGGATGGATCACCAAGCCATCTTGCAGTAATATTTCTCCTAACCGCTGATGAAGTATTATGGAATATCTCGGAGCATGCAGTCTGCTTAAATGGCTTTGATTTTTCAAATATACATCTTAGACAAATCAGTACAGAAGGCTATGCCCTTTACCAAACAGCAAAAACTATATCGACAGGAAAAGAATATATAAGAATCAGTGAGATAGCAGATAAAGAACTTATTGATGATACTGCATTTAAGATAATAATCAACGCATCGTTAATTGCAAAATATGGTGCAGATGTATTTTCAATTGAAAAATAGGATGGAGGAGAGATATGCTAATTAGATTAAAAAGAATCGACAGAAAAGAAGATGAGTCAATTATGTTTAATTTTCCTTATGAGGAAAATGAAATATCCAATGTATATAATCAGCTGGAGCTTGAACTTTCAACTGCTCCCAACTGTTATATTGATGGAGTGGTCTATGATTCAGATATGAATGAAGTTTTAAAAGGTAAAGAGTGTAATATCGATGAATTAAATTTCTTATTTAAGAGGATGGATAGTTTCGATACAAAGGAAAGAAAAGTATTTTTTGCTTCAGCCTTTGCAGAAAATCCTAAAGCAATAGCAGAGTTAATCAATCTAAGCTTTAATACTCATTGCTATAGCCTTGTAAGTGACTTTAATAATCTAGAAACTATAGGAAAAGATTTATATCTATCAGAAAAGCAAGCAGTAGCAGTAAAAGAATTAGATGAACTTGATGGTGAAACCTTTGCAATGGAGATAATAAAAAACAATCCTAATTTTAGAATTACTCCTTATGGAGTCTTATATAAAAATATCAATGAACAAGAGCAAATATATAATGGAAAGCAGTTTCCCCTATATCATTGGAAAGAAACTGTAGCAACAATACAGCTGACTGCAAAAGGTGCAAATGAATTTATCTATCTTCCTTGTTCTGATGTTGAAATTGAAAAGGCACTTATGAGATTAGAAACACCTTACTTACATGAATGTGAAGTTACAATTATAGATGACAATTTCTCTAAAGAAGTATTAGATATTATTTCTACTGATGCAACACCATTAATTAAGATAGATACCTTAAATAAATTAGCAGAGTACTTTAAAGAAATAGGCAGCCACGATATAGAATATTTTGAAAAACTTATTGACTATGTGAAACCTCGTACTGTTGATGAAATCTTTGCACTAGCAGATTCTATGTATGAATTTGAATTATTTGATGGTATTCATAGCGTAGAAAGCTATGGAAGATATATGATTTGTGACTCAGGACATTTTGAATATGATTCTAATCTTGAAGAATACATTGATTTTAAAAGATACGGCAGAGAGAAAATGGCACAGGAAGATGGAGCATTTTCAGAGAAAGGATATATCACTTACCATGGATACAATCAAAAGCTTGCAAATTTATTATTTGAAAATCTTGGATTGGTATTTTCTGAACAAGAAGAACAAAAAATATTAAAACTGTATATGCCTCTTGAAATAACTACCTATGATATAGAAAATGAATATGGTTATAAAGAATATGCAAATGAACCACAGGAAATTTCAAATGCTGAAGCAACCAAGTATCTAGATATAATCCTGAAGGCAATAGAAGGTGATAAACTTCCAGAAGAAGAACAAAGAGGTCTGATGAGATATTATGATGACCACGATAGTGTCAATGCAAAAGTTTCAAAGTATGTATTTACTGTTGAACTTATTGAAGGAGAGTTAATGGGGGTAGCTGTTCTTACTTTAAATGATGAATTGACTCCAAAGGAACTTGAAAAGATCAAAGATATTATAACTGGACAGGCATCAGATGGCTGGTCAGAGGGGTTTGAGCAGAGAGAAATTAGTACAGATATGGGAGATATTTATGTTAGCTTTTGGAATAGTGATAACTGGTTTATTAAGACAGCTGAGGAAATGGGTATAGAAGAAAATCAAAAAATGGGAGGTATGAAATTTGAATAATAGAAATCAAGTAGAAAGAATTAAGAACAGCTATCCTGTAGGCACAAGAATTGAATTAATTCAGGCAATGGATGATGTGCAAGGTGTTGAAAAAGGTGTAAAGGGAACAG
Organism: Hathewaya proteolytica DSM 3090; assembly: GCF_900142225.1. Classification (GTDB taxonomy): domain Bacteria; phylum Bacillota; class Clostridia; order Clostridiales; family Clostridiaceae; genus Hathewaya; species Hathewaya proteolytica. The sequence goes on along the minus strand of NZ_FRAD01000006.1, from coordinate 86,939 downwards.
TAATAGGGGTAGATGATATTGGAACTATACACATGAAATGGGATAATGGCAGAGGTCTTGGTCTTATTCCTGGGGAAGATAATTTCAAAGTGCTATCTCGTCCACAGGAAGAAGAGATGAAAGAGTCAGATGAGCCGTCCAAAGAGCAATCACAAGGTATGGGAGGAATAAGTTTATAAAATAAAAGAGAACTTGGTGTACTAAGCTAGCACGGAAGATATCCGTGTTTTTTTAATATCTAAAGACAGATAAGGCCGATTGTTTGCTGTAAATTACAGCATAGCAGTCGGCCTTTTTTGTTGCCCAAAAACAATCATATCCACAGTGTTATGAAACATGGAATGAGAAAGGAGGCGAGGAGGTGGAACATGATTTTTTAATTTATATAAAAGAGTATCATACAGGAATCTCTAAGGCAGTTCCCAGTGCATATCTGCAAAGTAGATTCTGTATCAGTTCAAGAACTGTTAGGAAACTAGTCAATCAATTAAGAAATGATGGCAACCCCATATGCAGTGGTGATGAAGGATATTTTTATGCTTCAGACAGAAAGGAACTACTTGCAAGTATTGGACAGATGACAAGTCGAATTAGAGAAATTGCGAAAGCAAAGAGAGGACTAGCCAAAGCTTTAGAGCATTTTCCAGATACAAACGGACAATTAAGATTAGTCCTTGATAAAGAGGTAAGAGAGAGGTGATGAAGTATTAATAGTTTTATGAGCTGGATAGGTGGCAAGAAATCTTTAAGAGAATTAATAGTATCTCTCTTTCCCTTATATTATGAACGATATATAGAAGTGTTTGGAGGCGGAGGCTGGGTACTATTTCATAAGCCACCGGGCAATGATTTTGAAGTATATAACGATTTTAATGGACTCTTAACCAATCTCTATCGCTGTGTAAGGGAGAAACCAAACGAGTTAATAGATGCACTATATTTTGTGTTAAACTCCCGTGAGGATTTCAACATAGTAAAGGAGGCACTTGCAAGAGACAGTCCTAAAAGTGATGTAATAAGAGCCTCATATTTTTATCAATTGATTCGCTATAGCTATGCATCTGGACTTACTAGCTACGGGAGTCAACCCCATGATATGTGGAGTAACTTTCCTTTAATTGAGCAGGCACATAGAAGACTTAGCAAAGTAGTGGTTGAAAATAAAGATTTTGAAAAGCTGATAAGGCAGTATGACCGCCCTGTCAGCTTTTTCTATGCAGATCCACCGTATTTTGAAACAGAAAAGTATTATAAAAATGTTGGGGAAGATGGATTTAAGAAAGAAGATCATATAAGACTCCGAGATACCCTGATGGGCATTGAGGGAAAGTTCTTGCTTTCCTACAATGACTGTTCTTTTATTAGAGAGCTATACGATGCACCAAACATCCAGATTGAAAGCTACACCCGTATCAATAATATTAAACAGCGCTATGATAATGGTGCCAAGTTTCCTGAAATACTGGTGGCAAATTATGATATGCACGAAAGGGAGATAAATTCTCCATCACAAATTAATTTATTTGAAATGAAAAATGGACTAGGAAAACAAGGAGGAATTTATAATGAAAATGATTAAAGAATGTTTAGACAACAATATTAGTTTATCAGATGAAATACTTAATGCAGCAGACCTTACAGGTTGTGATGAAATTGAATTTAACACTTTAGAGAATGCTATTGTTGCCATGAAAACAACAATGAATGCAATGGAGCTTATAAAGGTAGCTGAAGGACTTAAAAATCTCTCAGAAGAGTTAATTGTTCACCTAGCAGGGATTTGTGGAAGATGTCATGATTGCTCCTACTGCGATAGATTTGAAGAATATGATGAGATTATCGTTCCTGATTATCTCCTTGAAGAAGCTGGTATTCCAAAGGATGCAAAACTTTGTGCTTGTACAGAAGAAGACAGTGGTGAAATCATAGTGATGCAGGCAGATTATGACTATGACATAGCCGATGTACCAAAGTTTGTTATTGATATCTTTGAGATGTCAGGTATCTGCATTAGAGAATTAGAAGAAAGGATTATGATGGAGGATATTGTCTATGGAGATTAAATGATGGGAGGTTAATCATGACAGGAATTGAACTAAAAAATGGCTGTATATTTTATTATGGAAATCCTTCAGGGTATGTAGAAGATGATACTGCAATAGTAGATCCTATATTTCAAAATGAAGAATTCAGCCAGTGGCTTAGTAACCGTAAGCTTAGAGCGAAATGGACAGAGGGTGTATTTGAAAGACTTTCAAAAGAAGGTGTACTCCTTATTAATAATGAAATATCAATACCTCTTAAGGACTGTCGTATCTGGCAGCTAAGAGCTGATATAAGTCCTGAATGTAAGTTTATAGGATATGAAGAACTTAAAGAAAACTTTGGAGAGCCAGATAAAAATAACTATGAGCTTGTATATGAAGGAGAAATAGAAACAAATGATTTAGAATCTATCTATTCAAAGTTTAATCTAAATCATCCTCGTGGATTTACTGGACACTCACTGTCAATGTCAGATGTAGTTGAGCTATATGATGGCAATGGCAGTGAGTTTTACTATGTAGATCGTTTTGGATTTAAAGAAATTGATTTTGAAGGAAAGAGTCAGACACAAGATATGAATATGAGTATTTAAAAATTATAAACCAAGAAAATTAAAAAATAATGGAGGAAAACAGGATGAAAAATATCTTAAGAAAAGCAAATGAATTTATAACAAGAAAGGCTATTGCAGTAAAGGTAGCAATTAACAATAACCGTGGAGAAGGATATATTGATACAGCTGTAAAAATCCTTGTTGCCGTGGTTTTAGGAGCATTGCTCCTTGCAGGTCTGTATGCATTATTCGGTGAAGTAGTAATGCCGACATTAGAAGAGCGAATCAAAGCAATGTTTAACTATGCAGGCTAGAAGCATCCTACAAGGGGTGCTTTTTTCTTCTCTGCTTTTGGCAACATCTTATACGGATATTAAAAGAAGAGAAATTCCAGACACGGTCTGTGTACTCCTTGTATTAACAGGATTTCTAAAATTTAGTTTTCAAAATCTACCTGGAATATTTGTCGCTTTACCTTTTCTTATAGCAGCAATACTGAGAGAAAATGGTATTGGAGGTGGAGATATAAAATTAACTGCCTCCGCAGGTTTCGTCCTTGGATTTTGGAAAGGAATCTATGGATTAATAATAGGACTTACCTTGTTGGTAGTACTTTATATAATGATAAGAATTTCATCAATCATTAGAAAAAAGCAAGTGGCAAAGGATCTATCTATGCCACTTGCTCCCTTTTTAGGGATAGGTTTTTTAATCATGTATTTTATAAATTAGGAGGGAATATACTATGAGTTTTTTAAAGAATAGAACAGTAGTTGGAGTGATTTGTATCGTATTGTCACTCCTTATATGTTTTGGTATTACACCATTATTTAATAAAGGGATCAGTCAAAAGACAGAAATTGTCCGTGTGACAAAGGAGATAAAATCAGGTGATGAAATTACAAAGGATATGGTCCAAGTAGTAGAAGTAGGTGGATTTAATCTGCCTGAGAATGTAATTCGTACTAAAGAAACAGTGATCGGTAAGTATGCAGTTTCAGATTTAGGAATTGGGGATTATATCTTAAATACAAAATTATCAGAGATACCAGCAGCTGAAAATGCCTATTTATATAATCTAGATGGAAGTAAACAAGCAATGTCCATTACTATTAAGACCTTTGCCAATGGTCTTTCAGGAAAGCTACAAAGTGGAGATATTGTATCTGTTATTGCACCTGATTATAAAAAGCAAGGGGCAACAGTTATCCCAGCAGAGCTTAAATATGTAGAAGTGATTTCTGTAACAGCCCCATCAGGATATGATGCTAATACAAATGAACAAGGAATAGAAGATGAAAGAGAACTTCCATCAACGGTAACGCTTCTAATAACTCCAGAGCAAGGTAATATTCTAGCAGAATTAGAGGCGGATTCTAAATCTCACTTATCACTGGTTTATAGAGGAAGTCCAGAGAATACAAAGAAGTTTATTGATATGCAAGTGGAAATTATAGAGGCTCTCTATTATCCAGAACCAGAAGAACAAACGGAAGAGGTATCTGAAGAAGACATAGCAGAAGAGACAATAGATAATTCAAACACATCATCTGAAGGAGTAGAAGAAACAGGAAGTGAGGTAGAGTAAAGATGTTAAACTTTAAGAAGAACAGTATTTTTACTCACAATCTAAAGGAAGAAAAGCCCCAGGAAGAAATCTTGCATAGTGGAGTTTTAGCTGTTTGGGGAAGTCCCGGAAGTGGAAAGACAACAGTAGCTACAAAAATTGCAAAATATCTTGCAGATAAGAAAAAGAATGTAGTGCTGGTATTGTGTGATATGACTGCTCCAATGTTACCTTGTATCTGTCCTCCACAAGAACTGGAATGTGAAAAATCATTAGGAAGTATCCTTGCTGCAACCCATGTAACGGAGCCTCTGGTAAAACACAATATGATTACTCATAAAAAGCTGTCATATCTTACAATCCTTGGTATGTTAAAGGGAGAAAACGAATATACCTATCCACCCTATTCAGAAGTACAAGCAAGAGAGCTAATTGATAGCCTTCGTGAAATCGCGCCATTTATTATTATAGATTGTGGCAGTTATATTGCAAATGATGTTTTATCTGCTGTTGCACTGATGGAGTCCGATTCCGTATTAAGACTTGCCAATTGTGATTTAAAAAGTATCAGTTATTTATCAAGTCAATTGCCTCTTCTTCGTGATGGGAAGTGGGATTCAGATAAACAGTATAAAATAGCTTCCAATCTAAAACCACAGCAAGGGGTAGATCATATGAGTCAAGCACTTGGGAGTGTAGCCTTTAAGCTTCCACATTCACAGGAGCTTGAGGAACAATACCTAGCTGGAAATCTATTCGATGAATTATCCATGAAGGACAGCAAGGCATTTCGCAAAGAAATTGAAAAGATAGCAAGGGAGGTGTTTGGGTGTTAGGAAAGAAAAGAAATAGTTCTGTGTTTCTAAAGGAAAAAGAGCAACAAAACGTGTCATCTACAGATGAAAATGCAGCCAGTGGAAACATTTCAGAGGGAAAAGCAATATTAAGTGTTTCTGATAGAGCAATTAAAATGCTGGAAACTAGAGAAATTGAAGAGAAAGTAGAAGAGATACAAGAATCACAAGAAGTCCATGAAAGCCAAAGGGAGTTAGGTTCTGAAAATAGAACTCACTCCCTGTTTTTTACCCCTGAAACAGAGGGTAAAGACTTTTCTACTGTTCTAAAGGACGTTCAAGAATATATTTCAAGCAATTATTCTGTTCTTATTACTGATGGAACGATGAAAGATTCTAAAGAACAGATGAAAAGATATATCTCTAAATACGTTCAGGACAGCAGAATCTCAGTAAAAGGTATGAGTGGTAATGAGTTAATTGATGTACTTTATACGGAGATGGCTGAGTATGGCTTTTTAACAAAATATATTTATGGAGAAGGTATTGAAGAAATAGACATTAACTCTTGGAAGGATATCGAAGTTCAGTATTCAGATGGAAGGAATGAAAAGCTTAAAGAACATTTTGACTCTCCTGAACATGCAATTAATGTAATAAGGAGAATGCTCCATGTTTCAGGTATGGTACTTGATAATGCTAGTCCAGCTGTCCTTGGTCATCTTACAAAGAACATTCGTATTGCAGTGCTTAAAACTCCCTTAGTGGATGAAGATGTTGGTATTTCAGCCTCTATTCGTATTGTAAATCCTCAAAGTATGAAAAAAGAGGATTTTGTAGATGGTGGTACAGCAACAAATCCTATGCTTGAATTTTTATCAGAATGTATTCGCTATGGTATTTCTGTCTGTGTGGCAGGAGCAACCAGCTCTGGTAAAACAACAATTGCTGGATGGTTACTAACAACAATTCCTGATAATAAGCGAATCTTTACCATTGAAAATGGATCCCGTGAACTTGCCTTGGTTCGTGAAAAAGAAGGAAGAGTAACTAATTCTGTTATTCATACCATAACACGTGATAGTGAGAATGAAAGGCATAGAGTAGATCAGATTACCTTGCTTGATATGTCTTTGCGTTTTAATCCAGATATTATTGTAGTAGGAGAAATGCGTGGAGCAGAGGCCAATGCAGCACAGGAAGCAGCAAGAACAGGGGTAGCTGTTCTTACCACCATTCATTCAAACTCCTGTGAGGCAACCTATCGTAGAATGGTATCACTTTGTAAACGAGCAGTAGATATGTCAGATGAAACCCTAATGGGATATGTAACAGAGGCTTATCCTATTGTCGTGTTTTGTAAACAGCTTGAAAATAAGGAAAGAAAGATGATGGAGATAATGGAATGCGAGATCCTTCCAGATGGCACAAGGAATTACCGTCCATTATATCAATATGTGATTACTGAAAATCGTATGGAGGATGGGAAATTTATCATTAATGGTTACCATGAGCAGATTAATAGCATTTCAGATAGCCTTAGTAAAAGATTCTTGGAAAATGGAATGCCAATTGACATCATAGAAAAACTGAAAACAAAGGAGGTGGAAATTATATGAGTACCATCTTGTTGATTGCCTGTATCGGAATGATTACAGGTTTTTTTATTATATTTGGAATCTCACCAATGGAGTTCACGGAAAACATATTTAAAAAGCTGATAAGTAAGCCAAGGAGCATAAAGGATGAGATTAATGAGACTACAAATCGAAAGAAAGTATCTTTCTTAAGACGTGAAATCATGGAAGTACAAGAGATATTAAAAGTTACAGGGAGAGAGAAGAAATTTCCAATGCTTTGTGCCTTATCCTTGTTATTGTTTGCAATAGGAGGATCTATTGCTATTATGCTGGGTAACTTTTTCTTATTACCAGTGATGGCAGTAGGCTTCATGTTTCTGCCATTTTGGTATATAAGGCTTACTCAAAGTTACTTTAAAAGGGATATTGCTGCAGAGTTAGAAACAGCACTGAGTATTATAACAACCGCTTATTTAAGAAATGAGGATATCCTTACAGCAGTCGAAGAAAATATTAACTACCTAAACCCACCAGTACTGTCTGTATTCAAAGGTTTCGTTTCGAGGATAAAGCTGATAAACCCAGATATTATAGGAGCTTTGCAAGCTATGAAAGGACAGATTGATAATGCTGTGTTTCGTGAATGGTGTGATGCTTTAATCGCTTGTCAGCTTGATAGAAGCTTAAAGACAACCTTAACACCCATTGTAAGTAAGCTATCGGATATGCGTGTAGTAAATGGAGAACTTGAAAATATGGTCTTTGAACCAAGAAAAGAATTTATTACTATGGTCATATTGGTCATTGGAAATATACCTCTTTTGTATTTTCTAAACAAGGACTGGTACCACACTTTAATGCATTCAGCTTTAGGACAGATTATTCTTTCTATTTGTGCTATGGCTATTTTTATATCTACAGCTTTTGTAATCAAATTAACTAGGCCAATTGAGTATAGGAGGTAGCCGAATATGACAATTTTAATCTTTACATTTGGTATACTGCTTGCCATTGGACTGTTTCTAATTTCTGCTGATTTGCTGAAACTGCCAAACATTGCAACACAAAAGGCTATGTTATCTGCTGGTAAACAGGGAAAAGAAAAAGCCAAAACTGTAGATGCACTTCTTATGGGATGGGCAGTGAAGCTTGCTAAGTATATTCCAATGGATGAGTATAAAAAAAGCAGAATGAAAAATACATTAAATGCTGCTGGAATGAATTTTACTCCTGAAGAGTTTATTTCATCAGCAATATTAAAGTCGGGAATAATTGCAATTCTAATTATCCCTTGCCTTATGATACTTCCACTCATTGCACCGATACTTATGTTTTTAAGCATTATCATATATTTTAAAGAAATTCGTAAAGCAGATGAGATATTAAAGATAAAGAAAGAAAAAATTGAAGTAGAACTGCCAAGATTTGTAGCAACCATTACTCAGGAGTTAAAGGCAAGTAGGGATGTTTTATCTATGATAGAAAACTATAAAAAAAATGCAGGAGAGGAATTTGCCGATGAGCTAGATATCTTAACAGCAGATATGCGCTCCTCTTCCTATGAGGCAGCACTTACAAGGTTTGAGGCAAGGATTAATTCACCGATGCTATCGGATATAACGAGAGGGTTAATTGGTGTTCTTCGTGGAGATGATGGGTCCATGTATTTTCAAATGCTCTCCCATGATATGAAACAACTTGAGCTTCAAAGGTTAAAGGCACAGGCAATGAAGATACCACCTAAGATTCGAGTGTTTTCCTTTGTAATGCTTATGTGTTTCTTGATGACCTATATGGCCATCATTGTATATGAAATTATACATTCCCTTAGTGGAATGTTCTAGGAGGTGTCTATGTGTTAAAAATCTTAAAATCAAAGCAAGGTGAAGGATATATAGATGTTGCAATTCTTGTGCTTTGCGCCATGCTTGTTATTGCCCTCGCAGTGAGAGTATTTCCAGCTTATATCATAAAACAACACGTAGATACCTTTGCTACAGAGCTTGTAAGGGAAGCAGAAATTTCAGGAAGGGTAGGATCTGAAACTTCTAACAGGGAACTTTTACTTCGAGAGAAAACAGGTATTACACCAACAGTTAAATGGTCAAAGTCGGGAAGAATTCAGCTAAATGAAGAGATAAGTGTTACCGTTACCCTTGAAACAAATATAGGTCTGTTTGGAGGATTTGATTCCTTTCCTGTTACCTTAAGAGCTGATGCCGCTGGGAAATCAGAAGTATATTGGAAGTAGGTGAAATCTTGCATAAAATAAAAAGAATATTAACCGATAAAAAAGGTAGTTCCTTTCCACTTATTGTTGCAGTGACTTTGTGCCTTGTAATGATTTTTACAGGAGTATCAGAATATTTTAGGCTCATGATCATAGCACAAGGTGTGCGTGATGCTGTTCAAGATGCAGTGATTTCTACTGTTAATGACAATTATGATGATGTATATCATGGAGTTCGTGAAGGGTATTCAGGAGGATATCAGCCTATGGCAGATGACTTTGAAGAATCTCTTGATTACGGAGAAATTTATGATAGACTAGATACAATTCTTGGATTAATTAGGAAAAGTGGATATCATGTTAAGACCACATCAGAAGGAAAAATAGAGTTTAAAATATGGAATTTAGAAGTAGATATAAGGAATGCTCCTTTAGCTTCAGGGGACAGATCAGATTCAAGATTTGAGGCAGATAGCAGCATAGTGCTTGAAGTACCAGTATCTTTTGGAGGTAGACTTCTTCCAAGTATGAAGATGAAAATAAAGACAAGCGCAGGCTATACACCTAAGTTTTGAAAGATTTGAAGAATTTAATAGACTTTCAGGAAATCTTGTGGTAGTTTGTAGCTTGAAAGAAACAGATAATTAAGATTAATAAGGAGGCAGAAACCTATGAACAATATAAATGATAAGACCAAAAGAAGACTAATTGTAGCAAGTGGTTTAATAATCAGTGTAATACTTATAGCTTTAATAACAAATCAGTTAAAAAAAGAACCCATAGAGGATGCAGTACTGCCAAATCAAAGCGTAGAAACGAATGATATCATAGTAGAAAAACCTGTAATTGAAGAAAAAGAAGATGAAATTATAGTGCCAGAAATAGAGATTCCAGATACGGAAACGATAGATAATGGTGCGATAGATACAGGCACTGAGCAAACCATTCAAGGAGATGTAGAAAAACCGAAAGAGCCTACAAAGGAACAGCTTACAGATCCAACACAGAAACCAAATGGTGAGAAAGTAGAAACAACACCTGAACCTATAGCTCATGACAAGGTGGAGAAACCTACGGAAACACCGAAAAGTAATGATGAACCGCAAGGTGGAGATACTAATAATGGAAAGATTTATGTACCTGGATTTGGCTGGATTGATGATGTAGGGGAAGGTCAAGGTACTGCAGCTGAAGATATGTATGAGAATGGAAATAAGATAGGAAATATGGATTAAATATAAATAGCAATGAAAAACACTGCAGAGATGTAGTGTTTTTTTTTCAGAAAGGAGAGCAGATGAAAAATATATTTAAAATATTTTTGATATTTATGATGTTAGTTAGCTTAATGGTGCCCATTACTGTATTTGCAGTTGGAGATGGAAATATAGATTCAGGTGGTGGAGGTATGGGAGATGGAACAAGTACAGATAAATGGTCTCCAGGTTATGATGGTGTGCGTGTAACTGTGGTTCGTGCCAGTGATCATGCTGTAGTAACTACCCCTATTGATTTAACAAACAAATCGCCTACTAATGTTCGTCTGCATTTTGGAAAAGTTAGCAAGTTAAGTTATAACGGAGGTAGAGCCATTTCTCCTAGTGGACAAAGCTATACCTTTGTAAATCCTGCACAAGAAATGCCAAGAATAGTGAGTACGAATGGCAGTAGCAATATAGAAGCCATAAAGAGCTATTTTACAGATGAGCAAGTTATCCGATCAATTGCATCAATAACAGGAATGGATTTTGATGTTCTAATTGGTGGGGATTATAAATTACTTTTAGAACCAATGGCATATTACACATTTCAAGGAGTTATGATAGCTACCACTGCAACGGAAGCAGCTATGTATGATGAACAATTAAGTGGATTGCTTAGAAGAAAGATGGTGTCTTTGTCTCATAAAAACTTGCCTCTTGCTATGTTTCTCGAGGTAGGAGACTTGGGATACCCAGCATGGAGTGGCAGTACTACAACACCAGCTACTAATGTAGATATAAAATCCTCACTTGGGCTTGGTATCGTGCGATTTGCGGAACAACCTGAACCACCAATTATAAATGCCTATGATTATGAATATAGAGTAAATACAGAGGTAATCACTTCCGTTATGATTAGTGGAGGACAGTCTGATCCTGACAGACGCACTCGTGTAAGCTTTATTATTGATGGAAGAACCTATAATGTTGGGAATGTATATTACCCAAGTGGCGACTCCCAGCTTGCATGGGTGAAGTGGACAACTCCCGATACGGAACAAGATATGGTAATAGATGTAATAGTGAATGGACCGGGCAGCACTACGAAATCAATTATTAATGTTAAGATTATTGATTTAGATAAAAACCCACCACCAAATCCTGTTGCTGATGATAGAAATGACTCTTTTTCTTATTCCTCTGTTCCAAACAGAGCAGAGAAGACAAATGCAAATTGGAGTATATGGAGTCCTTGGTGGAGGGCATATTGGGTGTGGCATAGTACAGGAGAGGACTCGGGATATTGGTGTGACCATGGTTGGTGGGAGTTTGACCTTGACCAATATACAGCGAAGCTCTCAGGTGATATGAGTATTAAAAATGATAGTAAGAATCCTACTGCTAGTGGAAGTATTTTTAAAAGTGGATATGGAATCAATCAAACAGTGGCTGGAAATGTGAGTACTAATCAAAGTTCAGCTATAACGTATGCTCAAAATGCTGTTTCCTATTTCCCAGAATTTTGCTATGAAACCTACTGGAGATTGTTAGAACGTACTTCTGGTGGTTCAAATGCAAGGTTTGAGTTTAAGAAAAACAATTATTCCACTTATAAGAATCGTACACATTTTACCCCAATATGGATGCCAGATGGGTCTTATACAGTGAACACTTGGCTTATAGATGCATGGACTCCTGATGGAATGCTCTCCATGAATCTTACAGACACATTAACAATAAAGGGGAACTTGTGGCAAGACTGGCACATAGCACCCTTAAATCCTTAAATAATACAGAAAAGAAAGGTGGATTTTATGAAGATAAATAAGAAAGTTGCACTAACAATGTGCATGGTGCTGATTGGCATATTTATGTTTAGCACTACAGCATTAGCTTCAGGTACAGGAGATGTTGCAGGGGCAATTGAAGATACTTGGAGTGATGCATCAGAACAGATAAAAACCGTTGTGAATAAGGTTGTATTCCCAGCAATTGACCTTGTTTTAGCAGTATTCTTCTTTGCAAAGCTGGGTACTGCTTATTTTGATTATAGGAAGCATGGACAATTTGAATGGGCAGCTCCGGCGATTTTATTTGCCTGCTTGGTATTTACTTTAACAGCACCAGCATACATTTGGACGATTTTGGGGATGTAGAAAACTTAGCGTTAATCTAACACATCACATAAAGAAGATGTGTTTTTTTGTTGTGAAAAGAGGTGATAAAAATATTTATCTGGGATTTTCTCTTAGGGGATGTAATGGATCAAATTATAAATTGGTTTTATGGTCAGCTGGTAGGATTTCTGGCCGACTTCTTTGCTCAAATGGGGAATATGGGAGTAGAACTTTTTGAGATGAGCTGGGTACAGTCAATTGTTCTGTTCTTCTCTTACCTTGCTTGGTCACTCTATGGAACAGGACTTGTAGTGTCATGTTTTGAAACAGGGATAGAGTATCAATATGGTAGAGGGAGCATTAAGGATGCAGCTTTAAATGCGATTAAGGGTTTTATGGCAGTCAGTCTCTTCAATACAGTACCTATTGAATTATATAAGCTTTCTGTCAGTTTACAAGCAAGCTTAACTGCTGGTATCACAGGGTATGGTAGTGGAATTAATGGACTTGCAACATCTATTATTGGAGAGTTAAATAACATAGGAGATGTTACGAGTGTTGGCAGCTCAGGAATATTCGGTGGAATTTCTATGATAACAAGTCCATTTATGGCTCTGTTTATTATTATCTTAATGGGTTATGCAGTGATTAAAGTATTTTTTGCAAACCTAAAAAGGGGAGGAATTTTACTTATACAAATAGCAGTTGGAAGTTTATATATGTTTTCTGTTCCTCGTGGTTACATTGATGGCTTTATTCAGTGGTGCAAGCAAATAATCGGTTTGTGCCTTACTACATTTCTTCAAGCAACCATATTAACTGCAGGACTTATGGTAGTAAAAGATCATGCATTGCTCGGATTAGGTTTGATGTTATCGGCAGGAGAAGTACCACGGATTGCTGGAGCATTTGGACTTGATACATCTACTCGTGCCAATGTAATGAGCGCAGTTTATACAGCACAGGCAGCTGTAAACACAACTAAAACTATAATACAAGCAGTACCAAAATAAAAATAGAAAGAGAGGATTTAATGAAACTAATATATGTTGCATCTCCTTATGCAGGAGATAATAAAAAAAATATAGAATATGCGAAACAGGCTTGCCGATATGTATTAAACGAAGGCAATGCCTTTTTTTGTCCCCATCTTCTTTACCCTCAGATTTTAGATGATAATAATCCAGAAGAAAGAAGGTTGGGAATTAATATAGGAAAAGAGTTTTTGTCAAAATGTGATGAACTATGGGCATTTGGTGACCATATTTCTAAAGGAATGTTTGAGGAGATTGAGTTTGCTAGAGGGATAGGCATTCCTATAAAGAGAATAATGAAGCTAGATTTTGAAATAGAAGAAGAGACTATATTTTGTATGAGGATGGATAGATGATTACCTTGGGGAGTCTTTTTGATGGGATTGGAGGATTTCCTCTTGCTGCTGTTCATAATGGAATTATTCCTATATGGGCAAGCGAAATTGAAACCTTTCCCATTGAGGTGACTAAAATAAGATTCCCTGACATGCTCCATGTTGGCGACATTACAAAATTAAAAGGGGAAGAATTGCCTCCTGTCGACATCATTACAGGTGGTTCACCATGCCAAGACTTATCTGTTGCAGGTGCAAGGGCAGGGTTTGCTGGTGAGCGTTCAGGATTATTTATGGAGCAGATAAGAATAACAAAGGAAATGAGGTGGGCAGATGCAAGAAGAGGAAAGGCAAATCACCTTATCAGACCTCGATACTTCGTTTGGGAAAATGTCCCCGGAGCATTCTCAAGTACAAACGGAGAAGACTTCCATGCGGTCCTTGAAGAAACCACAAGAATTGCAGACAGCAGCATATCTATACCTAGACCTCCGGGAGGGATATGGAAATCTGTTGGGTGCATATTGGGATATGAATTCACCATTGCTTGGAGAGTTCTCGATGCTCAATACTGGGGTGTCCCCCAAAGACGTAAAAGAATCTTTCTTGTCGCAGATTTTGGAGGACACACCGCACCCAAAATATTATTTGAGCAAGACAGCTTGTTTGGGAATACTCAGAAGAGCTAGAGCAAGAGAAAAGGAACTACCTAAACAATTAAAAATAGCTTTAGAAATTCAAGGGGAAGCTGAAGGAACAGAGGAAGATTCCAATGACAATATGGTTACCGAATACAAAGCATACCATATCAATCAACGAAATGAGGGCATAGACTTAAATGGAATTTCAGGAGCTTTGATGGCAACTCAAAATATGCAGATGCAGACATTTGTTACAGAACCCATGATATGTTTAAATGATCAGGGTGGAGACCGAATGGATATAACAGAGAATATCACATCTACACTAAGAGCCAGCATGGGAGGAAATCAACCTATAGTCATGGCAACACAGCAAGGTGGTGCGGAAATATGTATTGATCTTTGTTCCGCTATTGCTTCAGCAGCTGAAACAAGTGGCAATAATAAATCTGTTCTATTTGATAATCATGCAAAAGACTGTAGATATAATGGCCCCCTTGAGGTAGCTCCAACAATAGCAGCTACCTATGGAACAGGAGGAAATAATGTACCACTAGTATCAAAACCAATTGATTCAGACAGTTATTGTATTGCGGGAAATACTATTGATAGACAAGATCATAATGGTGGAAATGGATGCGGATTTCAAGAAAATATTAGTTATACTCTTACGACCAGTGATATTCATGCTGTTTGTTATCCACCTAAGACTTATCAAGATACAGTAGGGGCATTATGTGTGGGGGATGAAAAGGGCAATGGAAACCAATATGTCAGTCAAGATAAATGCATTGTAGACTGTGAGAAAATGATGTTTGGACAATCAGAATTTGCTAATTATAAAGAAGGTTGTGCAACACTTCGAGCTGAAGGTGGAGATAATGGAGGAGGAAGTGAAAACCTTGTAACTACTAAGAATCTTGTACGAAGACTAACACCAATGGAATGCGAAAGACTTCAAGGATTTCCCGATGGGTGGACGAAAATAGAAAAATCATCTGATAGTGCGAGATATAAGGCGCTTGGCAATAGTGTAGCAATCCCTTGTGTAGATTTTATTATGCGGGGGATTGCTTATTTTTTAAGAAAATTTAAAGAAAAAATGGAGGAATAGACAATGTATATGTATCCTGATAATTTAAAGGCTAAGGCAACTCTGTGGCTGTGGGAATTAAAAGATATTGGCATCATTGGAATAGGACTTCTTATTTCTG
The DNA here is from genome assembly GCF_900142225.1 of Hathewaya proteolytica DSM 3090. GTDB lineage: Bacteria > Bacillota > Clostridia > Clostridiales > Clostridiaceae > Hathewaya > Hathewaya proteolytica. Next base: position 71,626 of record NZ_FRAD01000006.1, on the reverse strand, counting down.
TATTTGCTTTAGCACAGCTTAACTTCATGCCACCTATTGTAATAACAGCAGTATATACATTTTTAACCATACAGTTTGAAGACACAAGCATACTGAATTTCATTCGCTATGCCTGTGTCTTTTTTCTTTTAAAACAGCAGATATTTGAATGGAGGTTATAGGAGTGAGCAGAAAACAGAAACAAAAAGAAAGACAAAAGCAATCTACTAGAGAACTGATTGGTATTGATGAAATCACAGATTATAGTCTAAAGACTCCTTATGGAGAGCTAGTGTATTTTATTATCCATCCAACCAATATATCTGTACTATCTGAATCAAGTGTAAGTGCAAGGATCTATGCACTTATGACAGTACTTAAGGGGATTGCTGAAATTGAAATGCTATGCCTTAATTCAAAAGAAAACTTTGATGATAATAAGCAGTATTTAAAAAGAAGAATGGATACAGAGCAAAATCCTGTTATCCGTAAACTTTTGCAGCAAGACAGTACTAATCTTGATAGGATGCAGGTGCAGATGGCTACAGCTCGTGAGTTTCTAATTATTATTAGGCTTAAGAATGAAAAGGAATCGGATGTATTTCCTTATCTTTCAAGGATTGAAAAGAGTTTAAAAGACCAAGGATTTACTACCAGAAGAGCTGATAATTCGGATATTAAAAGACTTCTGGGTGTTTACTATGAGCAGAATGTGACTACGGAAAAGTATGAGGATTATGATGGGGAGAGGTGGATTGTACTTGGAGAGTGATAAGACCAAGAAAGTTATTTTTTTAATGAGCTGTATGTGGTATTATATGTACAAATAAAAATTTCATAGATAACTCGTCTATCTAATTAATAGTACTCATAGTACTCGAACAAGAAATGTAGTGTATCAGGGGCTTTGAGCCCTGGGTACACGAGTTTTAATAAGGAGGTAATTCTATATGAATGAAGATATTCAAAGTTATGTTGAAAAATACAGCAAAGAAATACAAGCCCTTTTTTCTGAAGTAAGGAAACTTGTAATTAAAAGCGTCTCTTATAAGATAGAAGAAAAATTATGGGCAAAATTACCTAGTTTTTATGTTGGAGATAAATTCATAAGGGTTATTCCTTTCAAGGATCATATTAATATTGAGGCTGCTGCAATTATTGAGCATAAACCACAATTGGAGCAATATAAGATTACGCCTAAAGGGATGTTGCAGATTTATTTGAATCAGGACATACCCTATGCTGTTTTAGAAATAATTTTTTCGGAATCATTAATTAGGTAAACATCAAATAAATAGAGGTAAGATAATGCAAGAATATAAAAGCAAGCAAGAATTAATTGAAGAAATATCAAAACGAGCAGAATTATTTATCGATGAATTTTCAGATATTCCAGAAACAGATACAAATAAACTTATTGATGGAGTAGATCGAACGCCTGCACAAATGATATCATACCAATTGGGATGGATGAACCTTATTCTTTATTGGGAGCAACAAGAACAAAAAGGAATAGCAGTTGCAACTCCACATGCTGACTATAAATGGAATAATCTTGGCGGCTTGTACGAGAGCTTTTACAAACAATATGAAGGATATAGTCTACAAGAATTAGGTGATTTGTTTAAAGCATCAGAACAGGAAGTTATACAACTAATAGAGAATTTAACTTATGATGAACTTTTTCAGTCTGGCAGAAGAAAATGGGCTTCGTCAACCCCTGCTAATTGGCCAGTTTGGAAATATGTTCATATAAATACGGTAGCACCGTTTAAATCATTTAGAACCAAGATTAGAAAATGGAAAAAACTTAACCAATGTTAAACTTCAATTTATGAAGAGAAGATAATCACAAATTTTTTATTGTTAAGAAAAACCTATAAATCATACAAATTTTATATATCATCACTGCCTTGCATTAACGTGTGAGGCTTTTTTTAATGAGGAAAAAGAAAGAGAGGTAAGATAATATCATGGTAAAAAAGAAACTACTTAGTGCAGAAGATGAAAAAATCAAAACTTTTATCGACATGATAGCTCCATCCATAATCAAATTCAACACAGACCACTTTATCTGTGGCAACACCTATAGATGTGTATGGGCACTCAAAGAATACCCTACAAGCACCAATGAACAGGCAATCCTTCGTCATCTTGGAGAAAAAGATGGGGTAACCCTTAGAATCTATACAAGGCAAGTAACCCCCAATGAGGAAAAGAAAATTATTCATAATGCAGCCAATAAAAACAGGATGAATACAGCAAATACAAATGATTTACAACAGACTGTAACAGCAGAAAGCAACTTACAAGATGTTGTTACCCTTGTATCAACCATGCATAGAAACAGAGAACCACTCCTTCACTGTGCAGTATATATTGAGCTTACTGCAAGTGATTATGACAGCTTGAAACTGCTACAGACCGATGTATTAACAGAGCTTGTGCGTTCTAAGCTAAATGTAGATAGGCTTATGCTTAGGCAACAGCAAGGTTTTCTTTGTGTTGGTCCAACAGGAAGAAATGTATTTGGTAGTCAATACGAAAGAGTACTTCCAGCATCCTCAGTTGCAAATCTATATCCCTTTAATTATTCAGGCAAGACCGATAGCAACGGATTTTATTTAGGTAGAGATAAGTTTGGTTCTAATATTCTCGTAGATTTTGATAAACGAGATGATGATAAAACAAATCCTTGTATCCTTATTCTTGGTAATTCAGGACAAGGAAAAAGCTATTTGTTAAAGCTGATATTATGTAATATCTTAGAATCAGGAAAGAATGTCATATGTTTAGATCCAGAGCATGAGTATGTGGAACTTGCAGAAAATATAGGTGGATGCTTTGTAGATTTAATGAGTGGAGAATATATGATAAATCCACTAGAACCAAAGACTTGGGATGAGGGAGGAAGTCCACAGGACAAAGATGCTCCTCTTGCATTTAGACAAGCGACAAAGCTAAGTCAACACATTAGCTTTTTAAAAGATTTCTTTAGGTGCTATAAAGATTTTGATGATAGGCATATCGATGTTATAGAAATTATGTTAGGAAAACTCTACACCAAATGGGGAATCAGTGATAGTACAAGTTTCAGCCGATTAGAATCTGTTGATTATCCTATTCTTTCAGACCTTTATACATTAATAGAGGAAGAATATAAAGGATATGATAAGGAAAGATATCAACTTTATACAGCAGAATTATTACAGGAAATCCTACTTGGACTCCATTCCATGTGCCAAGGGGCAGAAAGTAAATTCTTCAATGGGCATACCAATATAACTTCTAATCGATTTATTGTATTTGGTGTAAAGGGATTATTACAGGCTAGTAAAAATGTAAAGAACGCATTACTATTTAATGTATTATCCTTTATGTCAGATAAACTATTAACGGAAGGAAATACTGCAGCTGGCATTGATGAGCTGTATCTGTTCCTTACTAATCTTACTGCAATAGAATATATCCGTAACTTTATGAAGCGAGTGCGAAAGAAAGAATCAGCCGTAATACTTAGCAGCCAAAACCTTGAGGACTTCAATATTGAAGGCATTAAGGAGCTGACGAAACCGCTGTTTTCTATCCCAGCACACGCTTTTTTATTTAATGCAGGAAATATTGATAAGCAATTTTATATGGATACCTTACAGCTTGAAGAATCAGAGTATAATCTAATTAAATTTCCACAGAGAGGGGTCTGCTTATATAAATGTGGTAATGAAAGATATAACTTAGCTGTCCATGCTCCATCATATAAGGAAAAATTATTTGGAAAGGCAGGTGGAAGGTAGTGACTACTGAAAGTGTAGAATGGGTAAAGAAACAAGAAAAAATTGAATCCTATAGAGAACAAAAGCAAGGCATTATAGATGATTTGAGGGTATGCATCAGATATACTCCAAACAGAGATAATGACTTGCTTTGTTTTATGGAACAGTATTTAAAGGCAGAAACAAAGAATCGACCAAGATTATTGGAGCAGATAAAGTATTGTATTAATGGTGAAGAATATGAAAATCCCTTCCTAGCATATAACCATTATGATGAAGGGCATATTGAAGAATTCGACCATATTCTTAATGAATATATTGATAAGTTAAAGCGATCTGGTGAAGAATCTACGCAAGTATCTAGGATTATTGAAAGCACTATATTAAAGATAAATGAACTCTATGATATATGCCGAGGACAGCTAATAGACTCTTGGAGGAATGAAAGACTTACAGAATATATTGTCACTGCTTCTAGGTATGCAGGATTTCAAAATGCTGAGGACATCATCGAAGCAAAAAAGCAATGGTAAGGTGGTGAGGCCGTGGATTTAAGAGAACAGAACTTTGGAATCGAAATTGAGATGACAGGCATAACAAGAAGAAGAGCTGCTGAAGTAGCTGCCGAATATCTTGGTGGGATAGCTGAACATGAAGGTGGTGGTTATGACACTTATAGCGTAAGAGATAATGAAAATAGAAAGTGGAAATTTGTAAGTGATAGCAGTATAAGCTGTCAGAAAAAAGTGGGAAATAGAAAGCAAATAGCTGACAGAGAATACAGTGTTGAACTTGTTAGTCCCATTTGTAAGTATGAAGATATCGAAAAGATACAGGAGATGGTGCGTAAGCTCAGAGAGGCTGGAGCATTTAGTAATAAATCCTGTGGAATCCATATTCACATCAATGCGGCACCTTTTGAAGCCTATCAATTAAGAAATCTTGTAAATATTGTAGCTGCAAAAGAAAATATGATATACAAGGCCTTACAGGTGGATTCAGATAGGGAAAGACGGTATTGCAAAAAGATAGATACGGATTTTTTAGAGAAGTTAAATAAGCAGAAACCAAAAACAAAGAGTGGAATTCAAAAGTTATGGTACAAAGGTAGTGATGGCAGTCATCAGCATTATCATGATAGTAGATACCATTGCCTGAATCTTCATTCTGTCTTTCAAAAAGGAACAATCGAGTTTCGTGCCTTTAATGGTTCCCTTCATGCTGGGAAGATGAAAGCATATCTGCAATTTTGTATGGCTATTACAGCTCAAGCCTACAACCAAAGGTCAGCAAGTCCAATAAAAACTGTATCAGAAAATGAAAAATATACATTCAGAGTATGGCTATTAAGACTTGGTTTAATAGGAGATGAATTTAAAACAGCAAGGAAACATCTCCTTGATCATTTAGAAGGAAATATTGCATGGAAGTCACCTGAACAAGCAGAAGCACAGAAAGAAAGGTTAAGAAAAAAGAGAGAAGTTGAGCTTTTAGATTCAAGGGAAGAAACAATAGAAACACAAAATAATGATATGGAAATAGATGAGCAGGGGGAAGAAACTCCTGCTTTTACTATGTCTATGAATCAGTAGGAGGTCAGGATGAAAAATAAAAAATCAAATGAGTCAGTACCAGAAATATTATATATCGCCTATGGGAGTAATTTAAATCTATCGCAGATGAAACATCGATGCCCTACTGCAAGAGTCCTTGGAGCAACGGAAATTCAAGATTATGAGCTTGTATTTCGTGGTTCGAGATATAGTGCAGTGGCAACTATTGAACCATGTAAGGGCAGTAATGTTCCTGTTTTGCTGTGGGGAATCCAACCAGAAGATGAGAAATCACTAGATAGGTATGAAGGCTACCCTAATTTTTATGAAAAGGAAAATATGCAGATTGTGTTAAATGGTAGGACTGTTTCAGCAATGGTTTATGTGATGACACCTGGTCATGAACTCGGAATACCATCAGATCGTTACAAAATATCCATTGAAGATGGCTATATGGATGCAGGATTTGATATAGATGTTTTACAAAATGCAGTAGATAAAACTGTAGGTAAAATGGAGGATGAGATGAAAGATATGGGCGAACAGGGAAATTTATTCGGGATGAAATGGTGGTGATAATAAATGGCAGACCCTACAACCATAGGACTTATTGCAAAGGCAGCTATATCAGCATTATCAGATGAAAGGCTGAGAAAAGGTATAGGGTGGACTATTGCTGCAATCCTGTCTCCATTTATTCTAATCATCGTGATTATCTGTGGATTACTTTCAGGAACAGCAAATCACAACAACACCGCCATCCAATTGTCCTTTTATAGAGGTGCTATATCAGAAAATATTCCTGAAGAATATCGAGGTCAGATAGAAGATATGCGTAACAGCTTTACAATGATTGATGAAAGAATAGAGGAAGTAAATGGTCAAATGGAAGATGGAGATAGTCTGGACTCTATAAGGGTTAAGGCTATTTTTTATTCTCTGTATTTCGCCTCTGACCAGCCATCTGGTGTAGATCAAGTTAAATATATTGACTGCTTTGTCACTTATGAGGAACGAACAAGAATCATAATTGATGCAGACGGAAATGAAGTGGAAGAAACATATATTGTGGCAGTACCAATTGATACTCTCCCAGAAGTCTATACAAATATTGAAACGATTATGGGAAAGGCAACTACTTATGAGGATATGGCAAATGCCAATGAAATTTATTACCGAATCCAGTATGGAGTTCCAGCACCAAGTGAAGGAGATGGTTTTGGGGAATGGGGAGATTGGACACATAGCATTACTCCAGAAGAACTAGAAAAGTTGTATCATGATTTGCCAGAAGGAGAGAATGGATCAGAGATAGTAAAGCTTGCTATGACAAGGCTTGGAGATCCCTATTCACAAGAAAAAAGAGGGCAAGGAAATTATACGGATTGCAGTTATTTGACCATGTGGAGTTATAGAAAGACTGGAATTATAATACCAGCAACTGCTGCGGAGCAAGGAAGATTTTGTGTGAATAATAATCTTACTGTTTCAAAAGAAGATTTAGTTCCTGGAGATTTAGTTTTTTGGAGTCACAAGCCAAACGGCAGATTTATGAACATTACACATGTAGGAGTCTATGCTGGAAATGGAAAAGTAATAGATGCTGCATACTCGAAAGGACAGGTGGTATACAGAGATATATTTGATTCAAACAAACAGGTTCTATATGGTAGGCCGCATATTTTAAAATAAAAGGAGGAGCTTATGCTAACTACAAAAGCAATATTTGAACGAAAGATTTCAGCATTTGATGCACAAGTATGTGTGATTAATGGAATTGAAGTAATGGAGGAAAATGAATTTGAGGAATTTAGCAACAATCTATTAGATGACAGAACCTTTATTGCAGATAGAAAAGAAGAAATGTATATAGATTCAACAGGACAAATCCATGGACTGCTTGCACTAAATATAGATAGTGGAGATGGGATTTTAATTGATAGTCAAGGATATGATTATCCAAGATATGTTGCATTTATGCCAAACATTAAGCCATATATAGATAAGCAAATTTCTATTGTTGCAGAGCAAATAATTAAGGAATCTGCTGAAAATACTTCAAATGGTAGTTGGGCTATATATTTTGATGAGATAGAAGAATCCTATGGAATAGTTGTAAAAGAAAACAATGGTATTGGAACTTTACTCTTAGATGAACTAACAAGCAGAGATGAAGTCGCAGAAATTGAAGTATTAGGTGACTGCTTTGATATGACAATATATCTTGACTATTGTAGTAATTTAGAAGAAGAAATAAAGCCAAGTCAAAACATGAATATGTAGGAGGATGAGAGAATGGATAATATAGAAAAGACAATTCGTATCTTAAAGATTGAGCCACAAAAACTACCTTATGAAAAAGAAATATTTAATGACTTGGAAGGTATTCAAGGAGAGGTCGAAGGATTATTTGAATGTATTTATTTAGATGATAATTGTATTTTAGTATGTAATGAAGAAGGAAAATTAAATGGGATGGAACTAAATCGGAGGGTTGGTAATGACATTATTGCCGGTCCTTTTTTTATTGTAGGTGATAGCACAGATGGAGAATTTGTATCCTTAAGTGATGAGCAAATAGAAAGATACACACAAGAATTTGGTAAAATTCAAGAATTTACAGGAGAAGAACCAGAGGCTGAGCCAAGGATGGAGTTTATAGGATTTGATTTTTAAAACAAGATTATGAGTTTCAAGTAGCACGTAGTAATGAAAATAACTATAAAAAGCAGCTTGTTTCAATGAGAACAGCAAAAGTAAAGGAGAATGTACATGACATTTAACGAATATGTAGAAACAGTAAAAAGAGAAATTAAAGATTATTTACCAGAGGAATATAAAGATGTATCACCAGAAATTAATGTGGTCAGAAAAAATAATGGGGAGGAATTAACAGGACTTACTTTGCGTGGGGAAAGTAGTATATGTCCTAATATTTACTTGAATTCCTTTTATAACTTACATCAGGAAGGTATGAAAGTCGAGGAGACTATGAGTAATATTGGTGAGATTTTTCAAAGAGAAATAAAAAGGACACCACAGTTTAATTTAGAAGACTTCACCTACAATAACATAAAAGATAATCTTTATTACATGGTTATTAATGCAGAAAAAAATGAAAAGCTGTTGCAAGAAATTCCTCATCAAAGAAGAGAAGATTTAGCAATTGTGTATCGGGTGAATGTATCCATATCAGAAGAAGGTACAGGAAGTATTTTATTAAATAATGATCACTTAAAGCTTTTTGGTATTGACCAAAGAGAAATTCATGACCAAGCAGTGAGGAATATGCCCAAGATATTGCCACCTAAATTCGAAAATATGAATGATATTATCGCAGAGCTAATGGGAGAGGATGCAGACCTATTTGAGGAAATGGCAGGAGAAAATGTGATGTGGGTACTAAGTAATGATATAAGAATGCAAGGGGCAGCATATATGTTTGATGAAGAGGTAATGTCTTCGATTGCAGAGAAGCTGGGTGGAGATTTTATTGTATTGCCCTCCTCTCTCCATGAAGTAATCATAATAAAAGAAGCCGATATTATGGTGGAAGAAAATATAGATTTAGAATTTATTCAAAGGATGGTTTCAGAAGTAAATGAGAGCCAAGTAGAACCTGATGAAGTATTATCCGATGCAATTTACCGCTATAGTTCTAAGGATAATAAGCTATCACTTATAGAGGAATTTGAACAGTCCCAAGGTATGGAGATGAAAATGTAGGCAGAAAAGGAGGATTTATAGGATGAGTATATCAACTGAAAAAGCAACATTACAGATAACCTTTCAAAAAGAAAAGATAGAAGCATTACGGTTTTATATGAACGAAAAGGAACTGACTGTAGAAGGAGAATTACAAAAACATATTAGTAGTATCTACGAGAAATATGTTCCATCAGCTACTAGAAGATATCTAGAGAGAAATGATAATGAGCAGGAAAACCAGACGGAAATAACGGCACCTATTAGTGAAAGTTCATCAGAAGTTACTCCAAGAGCTACATCTAATCGTGGCAGAAGAAGGACTGAAAGAGTGCAAAGTGAACAGGCAGAAGTTCCAACAGAAACTATAAATGCAGAAGAAATTGAAGAGTCTCAAGAGCAGACAGAGGATGAAAATCAGGGAATGGTCATGAGTATGTAGTGGCTATTCCTTTTCTGTTTTTGCACTGGATTTATTTAAAATTGAATAAAATGAAGGAGGCATATTTGAATGAAAAAAGATACGATTAGCGTAAGCCTAGAGGCTGAAAAATTAAGAGCAATCAAGAAATATATGGAGAAGAAAGAGATTGATGTCCAAGATGAACTAGCAGAACAGCTACAAAAGTTTTACGAGAAATATGTGCCAGTCAATGTCAGAGAATATATTGATGAAAAGAATGAAGAAGAAAGTAGAGCTAAAACACCAAGAAAACCAGCTAAAAATACTGGTGCAGCTACTTCTACATCTACACCACAGGAATAAAACCATTTTTGAGGCGATATTTGCCCCTGTGTGGGATTGTATGGACGAGAGTGGCACAAGTTATCCTTAAGGGAAGATAAAACGATTTGTGGGCGAATTTGAAGAGATTTTATGAATAGAGCAGATTAAGCCTTGTGATACTTGGATTTTGGGGAATATGGGCTTGAAAGTTAAGTGAACCCCCCTATTGATTTTGGTGCAGGATAAAGGAAGGTGGTCAAAAGATTCCACCTTCCATTCACATCCCCCGGCAGTGCCGTGGGTTAAAGGAATAAAAACAGGTGGTCGAAAAATACGGTTTGTGCCTATTTAGGTGGTCAGTAATTAGAATAAAACCCATAAGATAAGCATTTGTAGGTGTAACGCTTGGGTGGTCAAGTCAAAACATAAGATGTTTGAGGTGATATGAAATTGGCAGAAATAAAGAATAATGTAAAGAAACGGACAGCAGTATGGCTCTATCCTGAAACAATAGAAAAAATGGATAACCTACTTGAAAGAGACAATTGTAAAAGCCGAAGTGAGTTTATAGATAAAGCTTTAAACTTTTATATGGGATACCTTGTTAGTGAGGATACCACAGGATATTTGTCTAAGATTTTGATATCAGCTATGCAAGGAACATTAAAAGAAACAGAAAATAGAAATTCTAGTAACATTTTTCGTCTTTCAGTAGAGATGAGCATGATGATGAATATACTTGCAGCAGGTTTAGAAATTAGTGAAGAGGAACTTCGTAACCTTCGTGGAAGGTGCGTACAGCAAGTGAAAAAGGCAAGAGGTAAAGTATCTATGGAGGAGGCGATAAAGTTCCAACAGGGAATTGGAGAGTGATAACTTATGCCAAGGCTTATTTTAAAATGCCCTTATCTAAAAGGTGGAGGCAAAAGAACATCAGCTCATCTTGAAAACTTGGTAAATTATATAGCTACTCGTGATGGAGTAGAAAAGATAAAAGTTGAAAATAAAAATCTTCCTTCTACATTAAGGCAAGAAGAATTAATTGCTCAGATAATTAAGGAGTTCCCAAACACAAAGAATCTATTTGAGTACGAAGATTACATCAAGGAATCTACAATAGAAAATGCATCAGAATTTATTGGGGTTGCAATGAAGCAAAATGTTGATAAAATCAGCAAACGAAAAAATTATGTGGATTATATTGCAAACAGACCAAGGGTAGAAAAGATGGGAAAGCATGGTTTATTTACAGGTGGAGATGATGCTCTTGTACTTAGTAGGATTGCAGATGAGGTAGCGAATCATACAGGGAACATATGGACTCCGATTATATCACTTAGACGAGAGGATGCTACAAGACTTGGTTTTGATAATGCTGAAAGTTGGCACAATATGCTTTCTTACTATGCCATAGAGATAGCTGAATCTTTAAAAATAAAGCCTGAAAACTTTCAGTGGTATGCAGCTTTTCATAATGAGGGGCATCATCCTCATGTTCATATGATTTGTTACTCTACAAATCCTAAAGAGGGATACCTTACTAAAAAAGGTATAGAGAAAATGAAATCAGGATTTGTAAAAAGTATCTTTGGTCAGGAACTAGAGGAAATTTATATAGAGCAAAGTAAAAGACGAGATGAGTTGAAACAAGAATCAAGGGAAGTATTAATCAAACTAGTTACTGAGATGAAAAATGGCACAATGCAGAATAGCAATATTGAAGAAAAGTTAATAAATCTTTCCGATCGTCTGAAATTCACTAATGGAAAAAAACAATATGGTTATTTACAGCCACAGCTAAAAGGAATGGTGGATGAGATTGTAGATGAACTTGCAAAGGATGAAAGAGTTGGGAAAGCGTACAAGTTATGGTATGAAATGCGTAATGAGGTACTTCATAGCTACATGGATAATTTACCTGAGTCACTACCATTATCGGAGCAAAAAGAGTTCAAGTCTATAAAGAACATGATAATTAGGGAAGCAGATAACTTAAACAAAAGGATTATTACTTTTAAAGAACTTGATGATGTTGATATTATAGCAGCAGAAGAAATAGATGAAGATAATTTGTTTTTATATGATACGGATGTAATTAATGAAGACGTAGATAATATAAATCTAAACTTGGAAAATCCATTTCTTTATTATGTTAAGGCTAAGTTAATACTTAGAGAAGAAAATCTTGAAAAAGAAGATATAAAAAGATCTGTTAAGTTTCTAGAGATAGCATCTGACAATGGAAACCAGTTTGCACAATATATGATGGGGAAATTATACTTGCTGGGGAAGTATGTAACAGAAGACAAAGAAATGGCTAAAAAGTGTTTTAACCTATCTGCTGAACAAGGAAATGAATATGCAAAGTTTTATCTCGAAAATATGGATAAGTTTCATAATCCATCTATTTGTCTTGTAGCATCAAGGATGCTCCATCATATGAGTAAAATATTTGAAGATAATATTCCATTTAAATCATCAGGAACAGGACTTAAAATAGATAGTAAGCTTATGAGGAAGTTAAAAGAAAAGAAAGTTGCTCAGGGGCATAAGAGAGATGATCATGAGCAGAGCATTTAAAATTGGAAGTTGAAATTTGCTTGTTTACAAAGTTATTCTTTAAAAAGATGTAAAGCTGTCGTATAATTAATATATGATATAAATGCGTTGTTACTATTAGAGCAGAACTAAAGAATATTTCTATAAACAAGAAATTATTATTGAAAGAATAAAAGTTAAATACTTTTTTATAATTTATAAAACAAGAACAGGAGTTACTAATATGCCAGAAGAAGTGAAGGATAAGGAAATTAATTATCTATTAGGTAAATTTAATAGGGTGCAATATGATAAAGATAGATTCAAGGTAATAATTGGAGTGGAAAAGTATTTATTTGGTATTGTTTCTGGTGTGAATTCCGCTTCTGCTCCCTTTAGTAAATTAATGCAATATAAAACTCTTTATGGCACATTAAGAGATCTAGATTATAAAATCAAAATCTCTTTTACAAAAGCGATTGAATACGCCTATTCAGAAAGATTACAAGAAGATTTCACCCTATTTCAAGAGAGCTCAATCGAAGAAACGTATAGTTATTATTTTATAGAAAATGCTTTATTTAGAACATCAAGTTTATGGGATATGTTAGCTCAATTTTATCGTCTCTATTATAATATTGAGATTGAAGCGCATAATGTGTTTTATAAAAAAATATTTAACCCTAAATTAAACTATTGTGATTCATTTAAGGAACAAGCAAAGGAAATTGATAATTACTTGAATCAAAGTAATGATACAGAATGTCAAGAGAAGTGGAAAGGAAATCATAGATATTCAAATGATTGTCGAAATAAAATGACACACAGAAATTCTCCAAATGTGGCATCGATGAGTGATTTTGATGTTAATTTTAAGCAACATCCAGCTTATATGCTGAAAAGAATTATAGAAGATTATAGTATGGCATCAGATTACATAGAGAAGATATTAAACGAAATTGAAAAAGAAGTTATGAAAGAGTTTGAGAATATATGCTCCGAGGATGAGTAAAATTCCAATTTAATGATTTGGCCATGTTTGCATTATAGCAATAACACGCAGTTCGTTAAACGGTAGCCTAGTGCCATAATAGGAAGTTGGGGCGAGGGACGGGTTTTGATTATTAGATGAAGTTCAGAAAATGGTGTAGGCTTGCTATTATCTAGTTTTAATAGGAGCTCTTTATCGCTGAAAATAATGACAACAGTTATAAAATGCTTGATATGTTTGCAGTATAGTTTTTGTTAGGAATTAGGTGGAGTATGATGAAAGATATTGTCGAATTAAAAAAGAAAATCGCAAAACACTGCGATAATAATTTCAGGGATTCTGCAGCAATTGGAATGGCGCAATACATTTTTGCACAATATTCAGGTAAGCGCGTAATAGCTAATCTTGAATCTTTAGATAAATGGCCAAGTACAGATGGATATATAGAAGTCCAAAATGAAAATGGCATTGTAGGGCGCATTGATGTGCAAGTTAAATCACTTCCGAAAAGCCATGATTTTAAATTTGACTGTCCTGTTCCTTTTTTGGCGTATGTGGACATTATTTCTGTTGCACCATGTTTTCTATTATTAGTTGAAGCAGAATCTCAAAAGATTTACTGGATGCATATTAGTAAAGAATTTATAGAAAATAGCATTCCAGACTATTACAAGAATAAAGATACTTATCGAATTAAATTTTCCAAAGAGAATATTATCTCGGAACAGCATAAAACCTATTTCGAGGAATGGGAATCCATTATCAGTGAATATCAGACCAAAATACGTGAATACGATTCACAAAGAGCGCTAGTGCAACATCTAACTAAGCATCAAAACTCAGCAATCGGTCACACTGCAAATTATTTTATTCCGGTTCATATTGCTTTAGATTATATGGATCATTATTTTTCAACTTTGTTTGAGCCCATAAAGAGAGTATCATATCCGAATGCGTGGAAAATTGGAATCGTTTTGACGACCTTTGAGTCTAATCAATTGGGATATTTGCTGTACCCTATTTTTTATGATACAAATGATGTGCAGATTAAATTCATCGATGAAGCCACATATAAGAGCTTATATGTGTATAATCAATATCCAATTATTAAATATCTTGCAGATAACCCTTTAATAAAAAATCCACTTAAGTTTGCATTACAAGCTTGCATGCAACTGTTCAAAGAGTCAATTCCCAAATACTTGTTAAACTTACCAACATCCGAAATATTAACACAAGATATTTTTGCAAGTCTAATTAAAAATTACAGGCATCCATTAGGCTTGGAAAATAAATTAGAGTATACTTATAGTGAATTGCAATTTGCTTTTGACTATTACATGCCACTTTGGTTAGATGTCGCAATTGAACATTTAGTAAGCAACAATATTAATGAGATAAAAACAGAAGACGACTGTAAATATAAAAGTGGACTGAACAAGAGCAACTATTTTGATCCGCAATTTTTAGCAATGCAAATAATAGATAAAGCTACTGTAAAACACAAAGTAGATCAGCTTATAGAACGTAAAGCGATGCCAAAACACAGACAAATCGGAAGCAAAAGCCACCCTATACATCTCGCATATGGCTTTCTACGCACAGAAAAGATAACAAATATTAAATTTCTCTATCCGGAATTTGATTACGAACGGTGTGCTAAAAACGGTAACTATGTGTTTAATTTGCTTTCTTCCAAACAGCTTGAAAATAAGATAAAAATAATATATTCCTGTCTGCCGAAAGTGTATGATGAGTTTGTTCGAATAAATTTCGGCGATACTCGACCAGAATTATTATATTATAGTTGGTTCGATTTGGTAGTAATTGAATACGATTTATTAGATGTTTATACTGATAACGATTCACCTACGCAACACATTTTTTACCTTACTGCTTTAGAACCTGTCGAAAAGCAAACCGTCATAGGCGAAAAAATAATTGATTATATAGAATATACGAAAAAAGCTGCTAGCGGTATTGGTGTAGAGCAAGAGGTAGTCTATCGAGGAGTAAGATATAAGATTGTAAGTACATCAAGCGGAACAATTGATACACTATTTAGGGACTATCCATTATTAAAAATTTTGTATTCCACTTTGGAATCTCAACTTCAACATTTTATTAACATCATAAACGAATAAGAGCATTGATAAAAAGCTCTGCATCGTTATTTTGCCAATAAAAATAAAAATCTCCTTTGCGAAAGTAATTATTATGATCTTCAAAGATTGCTTACTCAGTATAAACGGAAATGCTTTTCAAGAAAATCATTTAGGATATGAAAAACTTTTATGGTATTTATACCTATCGATACAGTCAACTACGTATTATCCATATAATCAAACTTTGTGGTGGAGTTTTGAATTTCCCATTATGTTTATAAAGCGAAGTTGACAAATTATAATTTAAATCAGGAGAGTAAGGTAATTAATAATAAATAGTACATATAAACGACGGCCTTTCAAATGAAAGGCTGTTTTTTATGTCTAAAATTATAAAATGAGGGATTTGGTAATTGAAAATAAGAAATTAAAAAAGGAGATGGACATGGGTACTTATATTCATTTTACAGAAGAACAAAAACAAAGAGCCAATTCAGTTGACCTTGTAGCATTTTTACAAAGACAAGGTGAGAAACTTTTGCCATCAGGTAGAGAAAAAAGGCTTGCAAGTGACAATAGTATAACAATTAGAGGTAATGAATGGTATGATCATGCATTAGAACAGGGTGGTCTTGCTATTGATTTTGTACAAAGCTTTTATGGTTTATCTTTTCCAGAGGCGGTAATGAAGCTTCTTGGAGGTGAGCAAGGTGAAGTATACAGTAAGGCAAAAGAAATAAAGCAAACGGAACAAAAACCCTTTGAACTGCCACCAAAGAATTCAGATATGCGAAGAGTTTTTGCATATCTTATTAAAAATCGTTATATTGAACGTAATGTAGTCAGTTTCTTTGCTAAACAAAAATTACTCTATGAAAGCTGTGAACAATCAGCAGATAAGACAAAAGAATATCATAATGCAGTATTTGTAGGTTATGATGAAAATGGAGTCCCTTGCCACGCTCACAAACGTGGAATCTATTCTAATGGTCAAAGTTTTAAAGGTAATGTTGAGAACAGCAATCCTTGTTATAGCTTTCATTACACAGGAACAAGTAATAGGCTTTATGTATTTGAAGCACCTATTGATATGATGTCTTTCATTACAATAAATAAAAATACCAATTGGCAGAAACACAGCTATGTCGCATTGTGTGGAGTATCGGAACAAGCAATGCTTAAAATACTCGAAATTAATTCTAATTTAAATCATGTTCTATTATGTTTAGACCATGACGCAGCCGGTATTGAAGCAAGTGAAAAATTTCATGATTTACTTTCTAAGAAAGGAATTAAATGTAGTAGATTGCTTTCTAAATGCAAGGACTGGAATGAAGATATTAAAGAAAGCTTCAACCTCTCAGCAATTCCATCCGAGGAACACCCACAATATATTATTCGTGATGAGGTTTGCTCTGAAATTCAAAAATATATTATTGAAACTGATAAGAATGACAATTCACCTTCAAAACTAAATACCTTATTTAAAAAATGTAATACTGATGATACAGAGCAGATAGTTGAAAATTTAAAACAACTGTCTGCTCTTTCCTTATGCCTTGCATCCGATGAATACAGACAGATGGGTTATCCTTCAGAAACGGACAAATTGCTTACAGGATTACATGACGGATTCAAGGCATATGAAAATCGTAGCAAACTTAATAATCGTTTATTAGATATTCAAAAAGAACTTGAGCAAGTTGGAAAAAAGCAGGGCGTTATTTGCGAAAATGATAAGAAAGATATTGCCAGCAGATATGAAACTATTGCTGGATATTGCTTAAAAACAATTATTACTATTGTAATGCAGCAACAAAAGCAAGAGCAAAAACAGTTAATGATGATGTCATAAAATCTATTGGACAGTTTTAATTTACCTAAGACATTTTAGAAATGGAGGTTAATGTAATGCAATCACAGGTATTTTTATTGATAGGAGTTGGTTCTTTAATGTTTTTAGTTATTGGTGGGTTGTCTTTAATTGCCAGTTACTATACCTTAAATGGAATCAAATCAAAAACAGTAGGTGATGGCCAACATGGAGTTGCTCGCTTTGCTACGCAAAAGGAAATTATTAAAACATATGAGCATATTCCTTTTAAAGTATCACAATGGAGAAAGGGTAAGAATCTTCCACGTGATGAGAGTGGTAATTTGATACAGGGATTAGTGGTTGGATGTAAAGGAAATAAAGGAGATATTGTAGGACTTGTAGATACAGGAGATGTTCACTGTCTTATGATTGGTGCAGCAGGAGTTGGTAAAACAGCCTTTTTTCTATATCCAAACCTAGAATATGCATGTGCGAGTGGGATGAGTTTTATAACCACTGATACAAAGGGAGATTTAGCTAGAAACTATGGAACGATAACAAAAGAGAATTATGGATATAAAGTTGCAGTTATTGATTTAAGAAATCCCACACGTAGTGATGGAAATAATCTTCTGCATTTAGTTAATAAATATATGGATGCTTATCGAAAAAACAACAATAATCTATCTGCAAGAGCCAAAGCAGAAAAATATGCAAAGATAATTTCAAAGACAATCATAAATTCGGGTGGTGACAGTTCAACTTATGGACAAAATGCATTCTTCTATGATGCTGCAGAAGGACTTCTGACAGCAGTTATTTTGCTTGTAGCAGAATATCTCCCACCTACTGAGGAAGATGGACATATAATAGATACAAGACATATCATAAGTGTGTTTAAATTGGTTCAGGATTTAATGGCACCAAGCAAGGTGAAAGGGAAAAGCCAGTTTCAATTATTGATGGATAAACTTCCTCCTGATCATAAAGCTAGATGGTTTGCTGGTGCAGCTCTTAATTCAGCAGAGCAGGCAATGGCTTCTGTTCTTTCTACAGTACTATCAAGACTCAATGCATTTCTTGATTCTGAAATGGAGCAGATATTGTGCTTTGATACAACAATTGATGCGGAAACTTTCTGCTACGAAAAGTCTGCAATCTTTCTTATACTCCCGGAAGAAGATAATACAAAGTATTTCATGGTCAGTTTATTTTTGCAACAGTTCTACCGTGAAATGTTAACAGTAGCGGATGAAAATGGTGGTAAACTTCCTAATCGTGTGATGATATATGCAGATGAAATAGGTACTATCCCAAAGATAGAATCCTTCGAAATGATGCTTAGTGCAGGGAGATCAAGAAGAATTTCTATTGTACCAATCATTCAATCCTTTGCACAGCTTGATAAAAACTATGGAAAAGAAGGTAGTGAGATTATAACTGATAACTGTCAACTCACTATATTTGGAGGGTTTGCACCAAATTCAGAAACAGCTCAGGTGTTATCTAAAGCACTTGGCAGTAGAACAGTTATGAGTGGAAGCATCAGCAGAGGGAAAAATGATCCCTCTCAAAGTTTACAGATGATTGAGCGACCACTACTTACGGCAGATGAGTTAAAATCCTTGCCTAAAGGAAACTTTGTAATTATGAAAACAGGTGTACATCCAATGCAAACAAAACTTCGATTGTTTTTGGATTGGGGCATCACTTTTGACAAGCCATATGAGATGGAGGAAAAGTCCCATCGTAAGGTACGCTATGCCGACAAGCAGACCTTAGAAGAAAATGTTCTTTGTCAGCATATGACTGATGCAATAGATGAAGAAGAAACTACCGAATCCACGGTAAAGAGACAAGGAGGTATACTTCATACTCCTGGGCATGAACAAACAGATGGAAGTAAAGTAGATCCAAAACGTAAACCAATACTAAGGACATAAGGGGGTATTTCATTGAGCTTTTTTGGAAGTATTTATAAAGAGGAACTTCCATCTCGTGCTAAGTGTGTGTATATGTATCTAAAAGATAGGTGTGATGCAAAGGGTGAGTGCTGGCCAGCAATTAATACTATTGCAAAAGACACATCGATGTCAAGGAGTACAGTAAAGAGAGCCATAGCTGACTTAATTCGTTGTGGCTTGCTTAGAAAAGAGTCACGTTATAGGGAGAATGGAAGTAATTCCTCTAATAGATATTTTTTAATTATAGGGTAATTTTTAATAATATATAGATTAAGGAGCATGAAAAAACACGTATTTCCCACCAAGGGGAAATTACGTGTTTTTTGTGGATTGAGGTGAGGTTCATAGTGAACCTACCAGAAGGACTCACTTTAAGAATATATTTAACATCAGAAAAAGAACAAGTGATAATAAGTACAATAGCTAATATAAATATTTTCCTTTATTTTCTGTTTTAAAATATATGTCCCTTAAAATATAGTTTGATTTAATACGGTTCACAACTCGAGAAGATATGTAGAAATGTATTTAATGTATCGCAAAAACTTGCGAATATTGATTGCGATTTTGATACTATCGTGATATAATCTATGATAGTGAAATTAGAATAACTTATTAATGATATTTTGCTTAATGTGGAGGTTCTTATGGCAGTATCTTATAAAAGATTATGGAAACTATTGGTTGATTATGAAATGAGTAAAGCAGACTTACGAAAAAAAGCGGACATTGCACCAAATACAATGACAAAATTGAGAAAAAATGAATATGTTGCTATGGCAATTTTAAGTAGAATTTGTAAGGCATTAGATGCTGATTATGGACAAATAATGGAATATGTTCCAGATGATGAAATTAGTGATGAAATAATTCAGGATGGAGAACAGAGGTAACTTACTATGGCTATGATGATGGATATTAAAGATGAAACATACAAGGGCGAACAAAAGGTATATGAATGTATAGAATCTAATTTACCAGATGAAATTGTATGCTATTACAATCGTGAGATTAATGGAAAGCAATTTGATTTCTGTTTGATGATGGAGCATATGGGTGTGCTTGTAATCGAAGTAAAGGGATGGCATCTTTCGAATATTATTAAAGTTCATAATCCTGATTGTATTGAAACAACATTATATGATGAACCTGTTTCATCGCCTAAAAAACAAGCTAGAAGTTATAAATTTGCGTTACTAAATACATTTAATAATAAATATAACGTAAATCCACTAATTATGGATATGGTATGTTATCCATTTTTATCGGAGGCTGATTATAAACAATGTGGCTTAAAAGTGGTGTCAGAGCTGGAATTTACATTATTTAGAGATGATATAGAAAATCCAACTAAGTTTGCAATGAAGATTGCTGGAGTTTATCAAAAAACGAATCAACCAGTTTATGATAAATTAGTTGGAGAAGTATATAAGACTTGTAGATTACACTTCGAATCATCTATTGAACAACAGGAAGACGCGAATATAGATCCTTATTCAGAACTTCGAGTATATGGAAGCGATATTGGAATAACTGATATTGATGAGATAATTAAAGCATATTTTAAGGGTGTAAAACAGACGGTATTTCTTTGTAATAAAGAAGGTGTACAACAGATAGCTCAGAATATTTACTCTAAGTTTAATTCTGATGGGATTTACCTTAAGGGTAGAAATTTTATTATTAACTCAAATCAAGAAAATAAGATAAAGAATTTTGAGGAGTATATAGGATTTTTCAATTTCGAAGTCTTCTATATTGAAAATCTTAAAGATTGTGTTGATGGCAATATAGTAATTGAAAATGGAAAATTTTCAGACGATGAGATTAAAATCGTTTCTCTAATTGCAGACAAATCAAAGTTTAATCTTCAGCAATATTTGGTAGAGCATGCACCGATTGAAAAAAATATAGTTGTAAAAGCAGGAGCAGGAACTGGAAAGACTTATTCAATGATTTCCAGAATATCGTATATTTGTCATCAATCTAGTGGGGCAAATATTCTTGATGTAAAAAATGAAATTGCAATGTTAACTTTTACTACAGAAGCAGCAACTAATATGAAAAGTAGACTTAAACAAGCATTCATGAATTATTTTGTTCTTACAAGAGAAAAGAAATATCTTGAAATGATTTCTGGCATTGAAAATATGCGTATTTCAACAATCCATAGTTTCTCAAATCTTGTAATAAAAGATACATCTCTGCCACTTGGCATAGGTGTTGATTTTGCTACTGTTAGTGGGAATTTTCAAAAACAAAAAATATTTGACAAATACTTCAATGAATATTTGAAAAAGAAAAATGATGAAGAAGCTATGTTTTTTGGCACAATACCTGGCAGTATGTATGAATTTAGAAAACTGTTGTTAAGGTTTTCTGATATGTTGTACAACAAAGGTTATGACATTAAAGATGCTACGGAAGATGTTTTTGGTAGCCCAGTTTCTGAAATACCGTATATGAAGGAAATTATTCAGGATGTAATTATTGCAACTGAAAAGGAATACTCAGAGTATTTATATGAGAATAATTCAGTTAGCCTTGTTGAATATATGTTGTATCTGAACAAATGTGTAAATGATGACTCATTCAATAAGAATTTGTATCAATATAAATTTATATTTATTGATGAATTTCAGGATGTAGATGACTCACAGATAGTTGCTTTTTTAGAAATGCAAAAGAAACTTGAATTTAAATTCTTTATTGTTGGCGATTTGAAACAGTGTATTTATAGATTCAGGGGCGCTACAATGGACGCATTTAAAAAAATGGGTTGTGATTCTGATGAATGGAGGGATTATACATTAAATATTAATTATAGAACAGACAGAAGGCTTCTTGATAAATTCGCGGTATTGTTTAATTCATTGGGAGATAAAAAATTGATACCATATGTTGAACCTGGTGACCGTTTAGTTGGTGTAAACGAAAATACTTCTATGGGTAATTGTGATTTAATAGAGGTTTATCAATATACGAAAGACGATGAAAAAGAAGATGTTGTATACAAAAAGCTTTTTGAAATCATCAAGGAACGAAAAAGTGTTATTGAGTCTAGTGAATCATTCGATAAACTTTCAAATGCAGAAAAGACTATTGCAGTATTGGTAAGAACTAATTATCAAATTGCGTCGATTTTACGTAAAGCAAGAAATCAGGAAGATATTGTGATCGAAAGTGATTCGAATGGCGATTTATATAAACTTCAATCTAGCATAGATTTATGTAAGTTAACGTCAGCATTATCAAATCCAAGAAACCCAGTATACTTATTTGACTTGTTATTATCGAATAATGTAAATATTAAGTTTCCTGTAGAAAAATTAGTGAAATTAAATGAACAAGAAAAAATGGATTATTTAGTAAACTGCTTAGATCAGTTCTATTTGAATACTTTAGGATTAACTTGGGCGCAGTTAGTATTTGAAATTCAAAGTAAGCCAGTTTTGATGGTAATGAGAAAAATCTACGATGCTACGAAACCGTGGAAAAAATATTCGTTAGATGAAGCTAAACAAGCTCATTACAGAAGTAACTATGATTTAGTATTTGAAGATTTATCAAAGGAAGGAAAATATAGTTATCTAACATTGGATTCTATAAATGAATCACTTCATATTTTGATTAATATGGGTTCTGAAAAAACTTCACGTTCGGTTTCCGATGGCGGAGATTATGTAAAAATTATTTGTACAACTGTGCATAAATCAAAAGGACTTGAATATGACACTGTAATTATGCCTATAACAACAGATTCGATAGATACGATGCATAGAAATGGTTTAGATGTTACTTACGTTGAGGGTAAGGTTGGATATTGTATTAGTGTCGATGGTGAATCTATGGCTAATGAATATTTCTATACTGAAGATGAGTTAGATGAAATAGAGATGGAAGAAGCACGTATTCTTTATGTTGCACTAACAAGAGCTATAAACAAGTTCTGTTGGTTTGATAAGACTGATTCTAAGGGAAATACGTGGGGAAAACTATTGGAGGAAATGTAAAATGGGATTAAAAATATATACTTATTCAAATCCATATGAAATTGACTGTGAACCATTTTGGAATGAAATAAAGGATTGTGCCCATTTTTGTGTATCACAAACAATGGTTAATGGTATGAACCAGACATATCCACTACTTAAAACCAGACAAGCAACTGCTACGATTAGAACTCTTGTAAATAGCTTATATGAAAATTGGGACGATATAAATACAAATGTTCGTCAAATAATGGAAGTAGATAATGCAATTAGTGAATTGAATCTACAAACTGCTAGTTTAGAGAATGTAAAGCGCTCCCTATTATTTAATACTAGGTCAATAGTTTCGTGTATAAGGATGTTCAAGGAACTAAGTATTAACTCAGATAAAATGAGCAGCGATAAATTAAACATTGATCAAAGATATTTGGTGGAACTATATAAAATAATTGACAAGAAGGATAAATCATCTTTTGACTTCGAGAGAGTGAAATCAAAATCAATAATTGAAAAAGCTATTGATGAAGCTTTGAAATACCATAAGGATAATGTTGATTTATCACTTATTGAAAGAGATAGAATTGTAATTCATGGAATACATCAATTTACGCCTGCTATGTTATGTGCGATAGAGGATATTAGCGAATATAAGGATGTCATACTTTTATTTAATTATCAAAAACAGTATGCATCAATTTATGATACCTGGATGAATATATATTCTATTTTTGACTTACCAATTAATAATCAAAGCGTGAATCAGTTTACACCGATGCCATTGCTTATTAATTCTTACAAGTCAAATGTTTTGGCTGATTATATTGGACATTTGTCAAATGGAGAGTTTATAGATAAGAATAAGATTTTAAATGATTTAGAGGTTATAGAGTTTAGTAATACAACAGAATTTGCGAACTATGTGGCAATGCTTTTTGATAAGGCAAAAACTGTTAATAACAAAGGTGATAAACCTAAAACTCCGTTAGCTTTTATGGGAGAACAGTTGTATTCTGCATCAGGTAAAGTAAATGATATTTTAAGAGCATATTTTCCAGAGCAATTTGGAGAACGACATTTCCTGGATTATCCGATAGGTCATTTTTTTATAGCTACTACTAATATGTGGGACAGTGAAAGCAAATGTGTGAAAATAGATAATTTTTCTGATATAAAGGAATGTTTAAATTCCGGTATTATTGCTGAAACTACCCCAGGACAGTTAGTTAGTACATTTAATATGATTGAACCGTATATTGAAAAAGAGAATACAATAACAGGTATTCTTTATAAAATAGGTCAGTTGATAAAAAATGCAAATAAAAAACATGAAGACAAAGATAAGGTAGGGTATTTTACAGTTGATTTAGATCTACTTATAGAATTAAAAAATGCACTGACTGAGTTGGAAAAGATTATCAATTCATTTTTTGAAAGTTTTGATTCGGGAAGTGATAATTTTAGCAGGTTTTATAAGAAAATAAGAAAATTTATTATTTCTAGGATGAATGATATTAAAGACTTAGATGATGAAATGCACAATGTTATTGGGCGATTATTAGATCGACTAGAACAGTCGGATTTACCAGATACTGGAACATTTAATTCTTTGAAGCAAACAATGAGTTACTATTTAAGTCAAGATGAAAATGCAGCAAGAGGAGCCCATTGGATTGTAAGGAACTTTGATCAAATAGATGGAGATATTCTCAGAAGTGCTGTACAAGATCCTCAAAAAGTGACATATCATTTTTGTTGTTTAAGCGATAAGGATATATGTTCAAATAAGGATGAAAGATTGCCTTGGCCATTAGATATTAAATTTTTTGAATATAGCTATCAGGCTCTTGAATGGAAATATCAGGTATTTCTTAAATCTAAAATGGAATATCGTAATTTTAAGAGATATGCATTACTGTATGGTCTTGAGTTTAATAGAGTAGGTTGTAAATTAAGTTATGTTCGAACTGAAGATAATAAGGATAATGATTTGTTTTACATGCTTACTTTGTTAGGTGTTAAAGTAAGGAAATATTCATCATTTAATTCGAATACATATTTGGAACATTTGTCAATTGAATCAGATGAAAAGGAAATTGAAGAGGTAATTGATGCTATAAGTGATGAGGAACGTAAAAAATTGAAATTATGTCCATATAGATTTGCGCTTGAAGGATTGGGGCAGGGACGTACAATTTTTAGAGATCGTTTTTTAATTCACACTTACTTAAAAATGCTTATTAGTAACAGAACAAAAAAGGAGTTAAATGGTAAGCTATACAATGATCAGATAATTAAAAAGGTAATTCAAGAGCAATATGATATCATCGAAACGAGATTTCGTATATCAGACGAACTTGAAAAAACACAAATAATTTCGGCAGTTTATAAAGATATATATGGATTTATAAACTATATGAAAAAGTACAATAAGAACAAAAAAGCATTTCCTATCATAACAACTAATATGTCACAAGAAATGAGATTAAGAGAGTATTTTCTTAATATATCATTAAAAAAAGTAAACGAAGAAGTTACAGATGATGATATAAAGAAAGCTATAGTAGATAGGAAGTTTTATTGCATACATGGTAAACATTGTATGTATTGTGCAAGTAAAGATATTTGTCTTGAGTTTGGAGCAAACGCAGGAGGTGAGTAGTTATGATAACGCGTGGAATGTTTGTTAGATGTGCAATTGATAATGAAAAATATTCTCGTGATTATGCAATCGGAAAAATAAAATCAGTGGATGATTTTTCTGAATTGATGGATGTTGAATTTTTTGATGTAACAGGGGTAGGAGTTTTTTATTCAAAACCGGAAAATGGAAAATATGGTGTTAATAGTGTTTCTCGTTGCAAAATAAGGATTGGTGCGCAGGTACAGTATAAGCGAAAAATATATGAAATAAAAGCGTGTAAGAAAAACACAAAAGATGGATTATATTACTATTATGTTCAATCGCCGGATGATGTGATTGAGTATTTACCAGAAAACATGCTTGAATGCTCATATAATGACGGATACGTTTGGCCTTTGGAACAATTAAAACAATATGAGTTTCAGAATCCGATGTGGTTCACTGGTAGAAGCGTAGTAAGTAAAACAATGCACATCATTAATAACTCGCTATATGGGTTTAGTGAAATTGCAGGTTGTAAAATATATTTGAAAACACACCAATTAAGAACAATTATGAGATGTTTGCAAGATGGAGTATGCAGAAACATGATTGCAGATGAAGTTGGAATGGGAAAAACGATAGAAGCATTAGGTGTTTTGAAAGTTTATTTGCATGACAATCATAATGCTAAGGTATTAATTGTTGTTCCGGATGCTTTAGTTGAACAATGGAGGACTGAACTCGCATACAAGTTTAAAATATTAGAGGGTTTGGATGTAAATAATAATGACATATGTTTAGCTGGTATGAGCGAAATAGAAAACTATCTAAATGAGTATGATTTTGTAATTGCAGATGAAGTACATAAGTACTTGCAAGATAAGGCGATGTATTTAAATTTGCTTACGCTTAGTAGACGAACAAAAAATATTTTAATGTTAAGTGCTACACCAGTTCAACGAAGAAAAGAAGAGTACAAGAAATTATTACAGTTAATACAACCAAGTAAATATACTTCAATGTCTGATGAAAAATTTGAAGAATTGTTGGAATTACAGGGTGATGTTGTAAGACGAGTACACGAGTCTCTAGAAGATTTAGATTCATATCTGGAAGAAATTGAAGAAAGCGATAATCAACATACAGAGGATACAGAAGATGCATTTGATGATGTAATAGACAGTATGAAAAAAATAAATAAGTTGATTAATGATGATTCCTTTAAGAAGATGTATGCAGATATAGATTATGACAGTGATGACTTCGGGATTGAGGGTATTCAGGGTGCATTAGCATATGTTTGCGAGAATTATCAGTTTGAAAAATCAATTATTAGAAACAGAAGAAGCGAGGATGAAGATTACAATATTCGACAATTGCAAGAGATTCCTTATGATATGCAGACGAACTTTAATAATACAGAATATAACGTATATAGGGAATTGGCTGAATGGATTGAAACTCAAGAATTGAACTATGATATTTACATTGAAAAATACAAAAGAATTGTAGCTTCATTTTACAGTTCAGCATGTGCTCTTGAAAGTGAATTAATGAGAAGCACTTTAGATGTTCCGATATCATTATTGGAGGTAGCAAAACAATGGAGAAAAGAAGAACAAAATAATTGTAAAAAGATTAATAATTATATGGAAGATCCTACTGATTATATGTCTAGAATTAACAATATAATTGATTATATTGATCAGGAAGCTTATGGGAAAAAAGTTTTAATATTTACAAATTTTGATGAGACTTTTCAATTATATAAAGAAATTTTGGAAAATTATTTCGGTAAGGGACATTGTGCATTCTTTTCAAAATATATAGAGACGGATGAGCGTGAGTTGGGTGCATATAGATTCGAAACAGATGATGATTATTGGATTTTACTTTCAGATGAGTCTGGTGGTGAAGGACGAAATTTTCAAAATGCAGATATTTTAGTTCACATTGATATTCCATGGAGTGCTAATGACTTGGAGCAAAGAATAGGTAGATTAGATAGAATTGGAAGAGAAGAAGATAAACCGGTAGTTTCAGTAGTTTGTTACTCAAAAGATTCATTGGAAGAAGATTTATTTAAATTTTGGAACCAGGGAATCGGTATTTTTACAAAATCACAAAGTGGTCTTGAAATTATTATGAATTCAATGGACGAAAAAATAATTAAGGCTGTTTGTGATGACTTCAAATATGGTTTAGTTAGTATTATTGAAGAAGTTGAAAAGGAGTTAGATGCATTAAAAGAAACTATTAAGAGGGAACGATATTTTGATGTTGCAGAGTATAAATATCAGGCTCTAAATAGAATTATGGATGATACAAGAGAAATGTATGTTGCTAATGAAAGAGAGTTGTTTGCAAATTCTATGATGAGGTGGTCTTTGTTATCTGGATTTAAGGGAAGACATCAAGAAGAGTCAACAATTCGATTTGATGCGTCATCATTTTCTTTAAAATCAGCATACAATTCGCTTTTTGTACCACCAGATATCCGACTGATGATTGGTGATAGAATTAACCAATTGCAAAATAGAGTACGTTCATTAAATGGTGATAAAATGGTGCATTCCGATGTGAATTATGTACAAGGTACATTTGACAGAAAAAATGGAATAGAAAATGATTATATTCATTTTTTTGCTCCAGGAGATGCAATCTTTGACAGTATTGTAAGCAATGCAATAAATTCTTATAAGGGTACTTGTGCTGCATTTGCTTGTAAAACAAGTATGGATTGGAATGGGTTTGTTTTTACATGGGCATTATATCCTGATGAAACCGTATTATTGGAAAAAGGTATTTCTGTTCATTTGATAGATAAATATAGAGGATTCATGCCGATAGAGCAATTTCAATGTGCGGTATCATTATCTGAAAACTGCATAATACCTGAAGAGGATGTATTAAAAATGTTCAATTATCTGATGTCATCAGAAAAAGTTGATCACAAAAAATTCATTCACCTTGGCTCAAGATCTGGATTGAACCCAAATATTGAAGCTTTTATGAATATGTATCCAAATGAGAAATGGAATGAATTAACAAATGATGGATATAGTAAAGCTTCAGATTTGGTAAAAAAGAAAATTGGTGCGAAATTAAGAAAGCAGTTAGCGTTATTAAAAGCGGAGTTATTGAAGAATAGTGGTGCTGAAAAGGCAACTTCAAGTTTCTATAACAAAACTGCGATTGAGGATTATGAAAAATTAAATGAGACAATTTATAAGTGTTTTAGCAAACCAAGAATGGTTTTGGATTCGGTGTGTTATGTGAGGATGTTTTATGAATGATAATGAACTACATGCTTTATTAGAAAACGCAATACATATAGGTAATTTACTTGAAAAGATAGATTCTTTTTCTAATGACAGAGAGGAATATATTTATAGCACTGCAAGAAGTCTTAGTTTGTTATGGCTTATGTGTAAAGATGATGAGAATTACAAAGTGGATTTTGAATGTGCATTGCGAAACTATCTACTGTTAGTAAAAAAGTCTATAGTGATAAAAAATTATGTACCTTCAAGCAGACTAAAGGAATTTGGACTTCAGATTGATTTGAATACTGGAAAAATGTGGACAAGTATGTTATTGCCTGACTTTTCCAATGTAGAACTGGTAAAACAGTTGTATATGCAGGATATTAGAGAAAGAAAAATAGATAATATCCATAATCTGAAAACTAATCCCTATGTTGAAGGACTTACTGGTTTCGAGTGTTTTAAAAGTAATGAACAAAAACTTGCTGTAACAGGAGCACTTCGTGTACCTTACGGTTATTCTTGTTTAGTATCAATGACTACAGGTGGCGGAAAGAGTTTGATAACTCAAACTATAGCATATCAAGAATCAGGACTTACGATTGTTATTGTTCCTACAGTGTCATTGATGATGGATCAGTATAAAAATGCGAAAGATATTATTAATTCTGACGTGGAAAATGAGATTTTTTATCATCATAGTGGGAGTTCATTACAGAAGTTTTATAAATGTCTTGAAAATAAGACTGCAAAAATATTATTTATTTCGCCAGAAAGCTTAATTAAGAACAAAGAATTAAGAGAAAAGATAGAAAAGGCTAATAACGAAAAGTATTTAAAGAATTTAGTTGTAGATGAGGCGCACATCATTATTGAGTGGGGGTCGTTATTTAGAATTGATTTTCAATGTTTGGATACACTGCGTAAGAATTTCTTGCAGTCAAATAATACATTGAAAACATATTTGTTGTCGGCTACATATAGTGATGAAACAATACGTCAATTAAAGATGTTTTATACTAGTGATGATAAATGGATCGAGATAAGATGTGAGAAATTAAGGCATGAAACAAGGTTTGATATTATTCATTGCGATAATTATGGTGAAAAGAATAATAAGATATTAGAAGCTATTGATTTACTGCCAAGACCTATGATTGTATACGTGAAATCACCTGATGAGGCAGAAAAGTTAAAAGAACGGTTAAATGGACGTGGATACAATAATTTAAATACATTTACTGGAAAAACAAATAATGAGCAAAGATTAACTCTGATTGAAAAATGGAAAGATGGGCAATTTGACTTGATGATTGCTACATGTGCTTTTGGAGTTGGTGTTGATAAAAAGAATGTTCGAACTGTTTTACACACGTATGTACCTGAAAATCCTAATAAGTATTATCAAGAGGCTGGAAGAGGTGGTCGTGATGGACTTCCATGTCTTAGTAGCATGATATATACAAATCAAGATGTAGATTCAGCTTTTAATTTTGTGAGTAAGGTTATTACAACGCAAAAGCTTAAAGGTAGATGGTTCAGCATGCTTAACAGTAGTAAAACGCAGCCTTTACTTAATTCAAAATATATGATAGATACATATGTTAAACCAGATTACAATGAGGATGAAGAATTTATAGATTCTATTAGTAATCAGGATATTAATTGGAATGTGAATGTAATATTATTTTTAAGACGAAATGGGCTGATTTCGATTGACGATATACAGTATATAAACAATAAATATGTGTTTTATATTACAGTAATCGAAAGAAAAATTTTGACTGATAATAATTCTACTGTTTTGATGATTGACGAAATAAGAGACAAGGAATGGGAAAATACGGAGCGAGAGTTTTCGTTGATGAAAAGTAATCTTGATAAAGTTGGAAAAAGTTGTTGGTCAGATATGTTTACGAAGATATATAGGAAAACACATGATTATTGTGCTGGATGTAATGAACATATAGAAATTACAGATTTTGAAGACACAAAAACTTTGAAAATAGATATTGAAGTTCCTTTGGTGGAAGTAATGCCAGAGTTTGATGAAAAAATGTATGGTGCAAGATGTATGCTTATTATTAACTCATATTACAATAATGAATTAGAAGACTTCTTGTCGAAGGGAATCAATGTATTGGTTTCTACAAATGAGGAACTAGATAAATTAAAAGGATTTCAGCAAGTATATGATAAGAGCCTTTTGTACTGTAATTTTACAGATTTCATAGAGTTAGTGTCGGTAAATAGATATTTTATATCAGGTGTTATCGGAATATGTATTCCAGATCATGTATCTATACAGAATAGAATAGTAAACATTATTGAGAATAGTATAAAAAAATATGATATTAGATATTTGTTATTTTCTGAAAAAGATTATGAAATAAGAAGTAAAAACAAACATTTATCTGAGCTACCGATAATTCAGCATTGTAGACAGGAATAGAATTTGGAAGGAGATATTTTGTAATGTTTGATAATAATATAAAGACGGAACCTATACCTGAAAGAGTTTATGAGCTATGCAAAATGGTTTCTAAAGGTGATATTGATGATAATGTCGCAAGAGAAAGGATGGAGCCAAAAGGAATAAATCCTTCAGGTTCTACTTCTTACTATCCGAGTATAAGAGAAGTATGTGTACAAGAATTGAAGCTTATCGAGAAGGATAATGATACATTAAAATTCATTGGAGATAAGACGGTTATAAAGAGCTTAGAAACATTTAGGATGTATTGTAATTCTATCGTTTTTAATAATAAGGATTCATATTTCTATAAGATTACTAAATGCTATTTAGAAGCAAATAATACGTGGTTAAAGTATAAAACTTTAACTGATGTAAATATTCGCCGAGAAGTACAGGAAAAAGCAGGAATCCAACTGGTAAATGAACAAATGATGTTGGGAAGTCGATTCTGGATTTCATTTTTAGGTTTTGGATATATCCAAGAGGGATATGCAATGTATTTTTTACCTAATATGCATGTAGCATTACAAGATTATTGTGAGTTGGCAGAATTGGAAAAGAATAAAGAATATTCTGTAGGTGAATTTGTTGAACAACTTCACAAATACGCTTCAGTTGCATTAGAGAGTGCTGAAGAGAAAAAAGAGTTCAATGCAGCGATGTCCAATGCATTAAGGCAGATGCATGATAGAAAAGAAGTTGTTTTGAAAAAAAATCTTGATAGTAAAGAAAAATGGAAGCTATTTTTAGATAGTACGCATGAGTTTACAGATGAATTTACACACATAGTTTATAAAGGAGTAAAAAGAGGATGAATAAGCAAATTGCATTGAAAAGATTAAAAGATGTATTGAATGTTGATTCAATTAATAGTACACAAGCTGACTTCCTTTCTACTCATGTACCATTTAGAAAAATTACAGTAACAAATGATTTATCTGGAACACCTGTATCTGATTATATATCAGAGGATGAGGTGTTCAGTAAATATTTTAATAATTCTGATGTGTATAATGAACATCAGCTAATTGTAGTGGACGGTTCAAGTGGCTCAGGAAAATCACATTTTATTAGATGGATTGAAGCTAGGCTTTCAGCACTAGATGTACAAAATGATGTTGTATTGATGATTAGAAGAAGTGACAATACACTAAAAGGCACAATTAAGCAGTTTCTTAATATTGATGAAGTTAAAAATATTAAAAATAAAGATATTTATGAAAGATTAGTCAGAGCAAATCAAAATGTAAGTGAACAGAAATTTAAGTATGAAATTTATCACAAGTTTTTGGTTGAAATAGTGGATGGCAAAGATTCAAGCCTTTCTTCAAGTGATCAGAGAAATTTCAGAGAGCTTCTTTCGAGTTCAGAGTTTGAGGAAAGAATGCTGATGGCTGGTGGTCCAATAGAGCGTATTTATAGCAAAATTGTCGATAGTAATACTACAAATGACGAGGATGTTCTTGCATTATTTGAAATAGAAGACTTTACGCTAGATTATGATTTCAACATGAAATTGAAAAATAATGCCAGTAAAAAAGCTGTAAAAATGGCCAATAAATTATTGCCTGAGACAGATGGTAGTTTTCCTGACGATGAATGTAATCCGGAAATACTAGTTGAATATATGAATTCTAAGGTTGAACCAGTAATAAAGGCTTGTGCGGGGATCGAACCTGGAGATTTTCAGCAGATTTTTAAGGAAATTAGACAAGAATTATTTTTGCAGGAAAAAAATCTTATTTTATTAATTGAGGATATTACATCATGTACTGGTATCAATAGAGATTTATTGGATGCATTGATTGTAAATCATACTGGTGAAAATGCCAAAGATAATATGTGTAGACTGGTTTCAGTAATAGGTACTACAACAGAGTATTTTAAAGAATTTAGATCGAATTATTTAGATAGAATTACTACTATGGTTACGATTGAGGATGGTTCTATTGGAAATAATCAGGATGATTTAATACAGTTTGTTGCAAAGTATTTGAATGTAATGTCAGTTAGCGAGGAAGATATTAAAAAATGGCATAAAGATGGTGCGTTGGATTCCGAGTATCCTGTTCATAAAGAAACCGAGGTAAATAATTGGGAATATTATACATATATTGGGAAGAGAATTAGCTTATATCCATTTACGAAGAGAGCGATTGTAAATCTTTATAATGGGATAGATGTACATAAAACACCACGATATATTATTAGAAAAATAATTGAACCAGCTGTTGATAGTATAATTCAAGATAAAAAAATGTTTCCTAAGTTTTTATTATCAAAAAAGCCTAATCTTAGCTTTGAAATAGTTGATCGTGTTAAGAGTACAATTACAAATATGCCTAATAATGAAGAAGAAAAGGCTGTTATGACACAACGTTTATTAGCGATTTTAAGTTATTGGGGCAATTGTACTCTTGATACAAGTAAAAAGGGCTATTTAGGTGCAGTTAACGTCAATGTATTTGCTGAATTTGGATTAAGTTCTTTTGTAGAAAAAATTCTTGGATATAAGGTTGATGGTGAGAAATTTGTAATTGAGCCAGAAGATATAACAGATAGTGGAAACAATGATCAAGGTGGAAATACGGAACCACCAGCTCCAGAGCCTATATCAACTCCGATACCAGAGCCAAAACCAGTAGTTAATAAGGCATTTGAAGATTTCGCAAAAATTCTTTCAGAGTGGCATTATGACAAAAAAAGCTTTACAAAAGCTTATCAGGTAAGAGATGAGATTAGTAAGTTTATTTTTGCCAATATTTCGTGGCAGCAAGAAGGTGTTCCATTGGTATCTGTTCAAATGGTGGAAAAATCAAGTTTTGACCTAGTTGAGATAGAACGACAGGATAAGAAAGTGGATAAAGGGCTTGTTTTGTTAGAAGATAATGATGAAACATATCAGTTATTGCTTGCAATCGGAAAGAGTTGGTATCTTGGTAAAAAGAGAGAAGGAAATACAGAGTATGCTTCTTGGGATTTTGATGGTTCAACATCAAGTATAAGAGTAGCTACAAGTTGGCTGGAAAAGCATAAAAAAACGTTTGTTGATATAGTTAAAGCTTTCGACCAAAAAGAAAAATGCCCTGATTATTTAAAGTGTTCGATGATAGCGGAAGTATATAGGGGATTGTTAAATGGAGATCAGCAAGTTAGCAGAGTATCAGATATAAGAGTAGATACTTATATTAAAGAAAATAATTTGAGAAAGAAGAGCGAACTAAATGGCCATTCCCAAGAATGGTGTGATTTAGTTAATAATATTGTTTATGCTAATAGTGCTGCGGAGAATAATATTGATTTAACACAGAGATATTTCAATTTGATTCAAGGTAATCAAAAGAATGCAAAGAGAAAAATAATCAATTATAACTTGCTAGAATTGATTTTTAAGGACTTGAGAAGTAATTCATTTGATATTGACTTAGAGAATTTGGAAACAGACAAAATAAAGGCAAGAAATGACTCAAAGGACTATTTGAAGAAGATTGTGTCAAGAGTAGATAAGGTTGTCTCAGTAGAGTGTTTGGAGGGTAAAACTTTATATGAAGAAGCATTAACTTTTTTTGGGTTTCCGGAAGATTCGGAAATTGAGACGGATGATATTAAAGATTTAATGAATGAAGTTATAGAGTTTTATAAGGATACTGAAACGAATGGTGTTAATGTGTCGCTGAAAACAAATGAAGCTACGTCATTCAAAGATAAAGGTGCCGATATATCAAAAGCCTTTGCTATTTTGAGTGCAGATACAACTGATATGAGAACCTTGGAAAAGATTATTCTATATTCAAAAAATCCTATGCAGATAATAAAACAGTTTATAGGATTCCTAAAGAAGGTAGATGAAGACAGATGTAATGTTCATAGTGAGATGTTAGCTGCGAAAGAAGCACTAACTAGGAGTGGTAACTGGTCAAATGATGTAGATCCAAGATTTGACGAGAATAAATCTGCATTCGATGATTTAATGAGTTTATTGGAGGATTAGTATGCTACAAGAAAAATTGAATGAATGTCGTGTTTTGATGGCAGAAGTGTCGCAAAATAAACAGAAAGATAATGAGCATCAAAATGTAGTTAAAAGAAACAATACTTTTTTTGACACATATAAGAACTATTTTCTGCCTATTGTCAAAGGATATGCTGTTTGTAAAAAGTACTCACATGTGAGTTTTACGGATAAAACTATTGATGAACTGAGTAAGTATATTGATTATTCAAAGAAAACTTTTGAACAGAAAACAGTAATTAATCCTGCTAAATATCAAGACGGTGTAAAGAAATTAAGTGAAAAAATTCAATCGGAATGGAAGAGTCAGACTGATGATTATTTAGCCGGAATTAAAGAAGAATTAGGAATACTTAAGCTTGTAAGCAATGAGAAACAGGAAATACAAAAGATATTAGCTTGTATGAATAATTTTTCTAATTGGCCTGTTGATGAAGCGGTTTCTTCTCAATACGAAACCGCTAATGAGAAAGCTAATGAGATTTTATCGAAAATGGAGTTCGATGTTGAAATTGCCAATTTTCTGAAAAAAGTTAAAGATAAGGAAGCCTCATTACTTGATTTGACAGATTCGATAATTGATTGGATTCGAAGAGAAGAATTATCAGGAAATATAATATTAAGCATCAAAAACTAATTGACTTTTTACAAAATTACAAATATACTTAAGTAGGTTGAACAATCTACTTAAGTATATTTTTTTTGGAGGAAAATATGAATTTTTGTTATAAATTTCCCGTGGTCAAAGGGGTACAAGCTGGAAAAGAGTATTATATTGCAATGGTTCCTTTAAAAATGCTAAATCGTTTGTTCCCAGAAGAAAATGAATTTGTTCTACCTGAATATAGGGCTCAAAGAAGAATTAATGAATCAAGGATACCGACTATCAAGAATTATATTCTAGACAATAAAGATAGTTATGTTTTTTCTGCGTTAGCAGCATCTATTGATGGAGAATTTGAATTTGTTCCAGAAGGCAATGCAGGTCTTGGCATTTTAGAAATATCATTAGATGCTAGGTTTTTAATTAATGATGGACAACATAGGAAAGCAGCAATTGCCGAAGCAATTAATGAACGACCTGAAATAGGCGAGGAGACAATTTCAATTGTTTTTTACGAAGATCAAGGATTAAAGAATAGCCAGCAAATATTTACTGATTTAAATAAACATGCAGTGAAAACTTCTAATTCTATTGCGGAGTTATATGATTCAAGAGATGAGTTAGCTGTTGTTACAAGAAAAATCGTTGAGAATGTTGCATTTTTTAATGATTATGTGGACAAAGAAAAAGATATTCTCGGAAAATTTTCATCAGCATTATTTACTTTGAATACTATTTATACAGCTAATAAAAGAATACTTGGGAAAAAAGAATGTGATATAGAATTTGAAAGATTCTGTATTTCGTATTGGCAGCTAATCGCTAAAAATATGTTGCCATGGACAGAATTACAGTGCAAAGAATTAAGCAAAAAAGAACTTCGCGAGCAGTATTTAGCAGTCCAGTCTGTAATTATTCAAGCATTTGGAAGATTAGGAAATTACTTTTACAGTAATCAAAATCTAAATATGCAAAACATACTTGTTGATTTGCAAAAAATAAATTGGAAGCGAAGTGCTGATGTTTGGTTTTTAAGGGTTGTAAAGGAAAATGGAAGAATGATCAATAATGAGAAAGCAATTATATTAGCTACTAATATGATTAAGAAAAGCTTGGATTTGATATTATCTGATTCAGAATTGAAAGCTGAGGAAGAATTGTTGAATAATCTAAAGAATAGAGGATAAACATGGAAACAAATAATTCAAGAATATCAATTACTAAAGAAGTAATTGAAGGTTTAAAAGAAACTATACGTAATTTATATTTGGCAGATGATATTCCATGGGTAATTGGATATTCAGGTGGTAAGGATAGCACAGCAACATTACAGCTAGTATGGTTAGCATTGAAAGAATTATCTGCCGGTAAATTAACAAAGCCAGTACATATTGTTAATACTGATACATTAGTTGAATCACCAGTTATTTCTAAGTGGGTCGAAAATTCTTTAGTAATAATGCAAAATGCCGCTAATGAGCAAAAGTTACCATTTATTACTCATAGATTAACTCCAGAAACGAATAATACTTTTTGGGTTAATCTTATTGGACGTGGTTATCCATTCCCTAGAAAAAAGTTACGTTGGTGTACAGACAGATTAAAGATTCAGCCGGTTAACAATTTTATAAAAAACAAAATAGCTGAACATGGAGAAATAATTCTTGTTATAGGAACTAGAAAAGCGGAGAGTTCTAATCGTGCTAGAACTATGGCAAAATATGAAAAATTAAGGGTTAGAGAGTTATTAAGTCCAAATCCTACATTGGCTAATGAATTAGTATTTTCACCTCTTGAAGATTGGAGTGATAACGATGTATGGGTTTTCTTAATGCAATATAAGAATCCATGGGGATTTTCAAATCATGAGCTACAGACATTGTACATGAGTGCGACAGAGGACAAGGAGTGTCCGATGATGATAGAAAAAAACTTGCCAAGTTGTGGTAAAAGTAGATTTGGTTGCTGGGTATGTACTATGGTTGAAAAAGACAAATCAATGGAAGCGATGATTGCAAATGATGATGAGAAGGTTTGGATGACACCACTTCTTGAATTTAGAAATTATTTTGGAGACGAAGAAAAAGATCGCGATAGAAGAAGCTTTAGAAAAATGCAGGGTTATCTTACTGGAACATATGAAAGGCTTCATCATGGACCATATTTGAAGGAAATCCGTGAAGAATGGCTAAAAAAATTATTAGAAATTCAGTTAGAAATTATGGAGAATGGACCAGAAGAATTTTATGATTTCGAATTAATCTCTAATGATGAATTGAGATGTATAAGAAGAATCTGGGTAAATGAAAAACATGAATTTGATGATTCATTGCCAAGGATATATAAGGAGGTTTTTGGCAAAGAGTTTGAGGACCCAGATTGGATACAAAATGAATCTTTTGGCAAAGATGAATGGGATATACTTAAACAGGTATGTGAGGAGTTGTATCCGGATGAAGAGTTGTCATTTGAAATGATGTATAGTTTGATAGATACTGAAGCAAGAATTAATTCAGTAAATGAAAGAAAAGGAATTTTGAATTCGTTAGAATCATGTATTAGAAAAACATTCTATTCAGATGAAGAGGATGCCACAAACTATTATAGAAGCCAGTTAGAGAGAAAGAAAGATTTAGGTGGTAAATATAATGAGAAATTCTTTGTGCACTTTAAAGGTGGCAATGAGGAATTTGAAGATGAAGAGCAGAATGAGGTGACAGAATAATGGTAATTAAGGAATTAAAACTACATAATTTTGGTGTCTATGCGGGCGACAACATTTTTGAATTTACATCAAACCAACCTGTTGTACTTGTGGGTGGAATGAATGGACGTGGAAAAACTACTTTTCTTGAAGCTATTTTACTTTCATTATATGGACAAAATTCATTTGCTTATCATGAAAGTAAAATGAGATCTTATGGTCAATACTTAAAGTCATATATAAATATTGCAGATGGAAGTAATGAAGCCAGCCTAGAGCTTTTCTTCTCAATAGATGCTTCGGAAAGCGAAAATTACAGAATAAAAAGAATTTGGAATGGAAATAACCAAAGAATTAAGGAAGAGATTTCAGTTTATAAAAATGATGAATATAATTCGTTTTTAACTGAAAATTGGCCAATGTTTATTGATAATATTCTTCCAAGTAGATTGTCTAACTTCTTTTTCTTTGACGGTGAAAAAATAGCGGAGTTGGCAGTTGAGGATACAGATACACAAATGAAGGATTCTATTAGAGCGTTACTAGGTATATCTGTATTAGATGTATTAAGTAATGATTTAGGAAGAATCATATCAAAATTAAGTAAAAAAAATGAGAACAACCAAAATCTCATGGAAATCGAATTGTTAAGAGATAACAAGGATAATCTTGAAAGGGAATTAAAAACAGTTGAGTTATCCATTGTAGGTAAGAAGGTTGAATTAGAAGATAAAATTAAAGAGCTTGATGCACTGCAGAGTGAATACAGATCTAAAGGTGGCGATGTTGTAAAGCAAAGAGAAGATTTATATCAGAAGAAAATTGCATTGACTACGAAAATTAATCAATCGAAAGATGTTTTAATAAATGATGCTGCATCAGAGTTACCATTATTTATGGTTAAGAATTTATTACTTGAAATTGAAGATCAATCTTTGCTTGAGCAAGAAAAAAAGATGCTGGAAATGACTCTTTATCAAATGAAATATATGTTAAAAAGATTCGAAGAAGAGTGTCCTGAAAAATCAGATACTGCATCAGATTTTATCGATTACATAAGGGTAAATGCGGATTCAGGCGATGTAAAAGAAATATATAGATTGTCAGATACAAATATATTTAGATTGCAGAAATTGCTGGCTGAGGGATTGGAAGCCAAAGTAAATGATACGCTAAAACATTTAATACATTTAAATAGATGCATTAAAGAGTCTTCGCAGTTAGAAAGTTATTTGTCTGTTGATATTGATGAAAAGGCAATTTCAAGAATTTATAAGAATATAAAACTTGTTGAAGAGAAAATCAACTCTATTGATGTTGAACTTGATCTTCTTGAAGAAAAATATAGAAGTACAAATAGTCAATTTATTACTGTTAATGCGGAGTTTAAAAGAAAAGTAGAATCATACTTGGAACATGTTGAATTAGGAGATGATACTGATAGAATCATGAAGTATTCTCAAATCATAACCAATATCTTAGATGTCTATAAGGTAAGATTGCAAAAAAGGAAAGTTAGTGTTGTTGCTGAAACAATGACATCATGCTATAAGAAACTGGCTAATAAAAAGAATTTAATTAGTCATATTGTAATGGATGAAGAAACACTAGATCTAAAATACATTAATATTGATGGAAATGAAGTTCAAAAATCATCTCTTTCAGCAGGTGAAAAACAGTTAATGGTAATATCTCTTTTATGGGCGATTGCAATCTGTTCAAAACGTAAGTTACCAGTAATTATTGATACACCATTATCTAGATTAGATTCAAATCATAGAGAAACATTGATTACTAGTTATTTCCCAAATGCTAGTGAACAGACTATTATTTTATCTACTGATACAGAGATTACGGATGAATATTATATTATGATGAAAGAGAATGTTGGTGATGAATTCACATTGATCTATGACGATAATTCAAAATCTACATCAATTCGTAAAGGATATTTTGTGGAGGGAAAAATATGTTAGTTAAGCAGATACGATTATCAAATCAGGCTAAAGATAAGTTGTCTAGATTAAAAGGAAAAACTGGAATTAAGAACTGGAATGTATTATGTAGATGGGCATTATGTTATTCGCTTAAAGAAGATTCTATTCCAACAGATATACAAATAAATCAAGATAGTAATCTGGAAATGTCATGGTATACATTTGGTGGAGAAGATAGTGATTTATATGAAGCACTAGTTGTTGCATGGTGCAAGTCAAAAGATATTCCATTGGATCATGATACTGTAGCTAAGTATTTTAAATTACACTTAGAAAGAGGTATATCTTATTTAAGTGGAACAAATTTTATTAAGTCAATTAATGATTTATTGCTTTTGGCGGTAGGAGATGAATAATAAATGGGAATTTATTTGGATTATAATGCATCATCACCAATAGATTTAAGAGTTTTGGAATGTATGAATGATATATATAAAAATTCTTACGGCAATGCTGATAGTAGAACACATGATTATGGTGATAGTGCAAGAAAAGTTGTAGAAAATGCTAGAGCTCAGGTAGCTAACTTAATTGGAAGAAATAAAGATGAAATTTTCTTCACCAGTGGTTCAACAGAAAGCAATAATATTGCAGTTTTAGGATTAAAAAAATATGCAGAGGAATCTGGGAAAAAGCACATAATTACCTCGTCAATTGAACATAAAGCAATACTAGAATCCGTAAAAGCCCTATCTAGAGAGGGATTTAGAGTGGATTATGTAAAACCAGATTCTGAGGGAATGATTAGAGCGGAAGATGTTTTATCTCTTGTAACAAACGATACGTTACTTGTCAGTATTATGCATGTTAATAATGAAACAGGTGTGATACAACCGATTAAAGAAATTGGAGATTACCTAGCAGATAAAGATGTGCTTTTTCATACTGATGCAACGCAAAGCGCTGGAAAGTTAGTTGATGAGTTGAAAGATTTGTCATACGATATGATGTCATTTTGCGCTCATAAAATGAGTGGCCCACAGGGTATTGGTGTGTTAGTGCTTAAGAAAAAAAGATATAAATTGCCTCCTGTTCAAGCGATTACATATGGTGGTTCACAGGAACATGGTATTAGACCAGGTACACTGCCGGTGGCATTAATTGCAGGATTTGGTAAAGCCTGTGAGATTGCCTTATTAGAGCATGATGATAATACAAAACATTGTTTGGAAATCAAAGATGTGATGCTAAGTCTTATTGAACAGTCTGGATTAAAATATAGTGTAAACGGTTCTTTGGAAAGAAGTGTTTGCAATACATTAAATATTAGTATTGAAGGTGTGTCATCTGAAGCAC
This sequence comes from Hathewaya proteolytica DSM 3090, assembly GCF_900142225.1. Taxonomy (GTDB): domain Bacteria; phylum Bacillota; class Clostridia; order Clostridiales; family Clostridiaceae; genus Hathewaya; species Hathewaya proteolytica. The sequence continues at coordinate 29,505 of NZ_FRAD01000006.1, read as the reverse complement.
TTATGTTGTCATCTAAAAACTTTTGTGGTATTTCGAATGGATCAGCATGCAATTCAAGTACATACAGTCCAAGTTTTGTTCTAATGGAAATGGGTTTGCAACAGGAACTTGTAGAAGGTGCAATAAGGATAAGTTGGGGAGCTAATACTGATTTGGATGAAGCAAAAGAAAATTTTAATCAGCTATTAGGTATTGCAAAAGATTTAATCTGGTAAGAGTTAATGGGGAAGGATAAATGGAGAATGGAGATAGAACAATTAAAGTACATTAATGAACTTAATACTGAGAGTTTTATACATATGCTCGATGACCCCACAGAGTGTTACAAATTTTACTGGTTAGACGCATTGTTAAATATATTTTCTTTAGGAAAATCTGAGATTAATTTCGATGATGTGCTTAATAAAATGATTGTAGATGCATGGTATTCAGTAGTTGAATACCATCTGCATCTAGGACCTAAAAATGCATCTGGAAAAATAATGAATAGCTTAGAACGAGCAGCCATAAAATTGGCTCAAGTATCGGGATTACCAGGTGATGCAGATGAACCTTCAATTATTGAAAATATTCAGGCACATGAAAAAGAAATACTAGATGAAAAGAAGCAATTGGTATTGAATGTACCATATAGATTACTTTCTTCGTTTATGCCCGAAATAGGCGGTAATGATAAACTATGGGATCAGCGAAAGCGAATGATAGCATATATTGATGCATTGAATAAAAAAGAATCTATTCCATACAAAATTATAGATGGTATTGGACTAAATAAGAAAGTGGTTATATCACCGGAATGGCAGATGTTTCTTAAGGATAATTATGTGACAATAGCTGGATGGATTGAAATGAAAAAAGTTAAATATCTTCAGAACAGAAATCCGGGTGTTCCAGGCCTTATTTTTAAGTTGGAGCCGCAGAAAGAAAAACAGCGAAAACTGAAATATGTTAGAGAACTTTGGAATTCTATTTCGGAAATTGTTCCAATTATTGATATTTATACGGACAAGCCCATAAAGAAGAATGTATTTGATGTTGATCATTTTATACCTTGGTCATATATAGCAAATGATGAACTTTGGAATCTAATGCCAATGAATAGTTCATTAAATTCAAGCAAGAGTAATAATCTTCCTAAATGGGATAGGTATTTTAAGTTGTTTGCTCACAATCAATTTATTATGAACCAACTGGTTTTATCAAATGGGAGTGTAAAGACAATATTTTTAAAGTGTCAGAGAGATAATTTAGTAATGCCGTGGTCACTAGAAGAATTGTATCTGCAGGGACAGCAAGAAGAAGTTTTTATCAGTGTGCTTGAAAAGAATTTAAGACCTATTTACGATTCTGCCAGAATGCAAGGTTATAATATATGGAGCGCCTAGTTTATGTGTAATATTGTTTAGTAGTTGGGAGGAGTAAATGAGTAATACAATGATAATTGCAAGTATGATTTTTGTAGGAGCAGTGTTTCTTGGATATAATTTATTTGCTGGAAATAGAGAAACTACAATATCTGATACAATAATTGGCGTGGCGTTATGATTGATAGCACTGTCAATAATTGAAACAATTTTAAAATTTGTTTTGATTATATTAGGAAAATCAACATCTGGAATAAATCCATATGTAAATTTTGGTATGTGGGTTTATTCTAGTCCGACAGGTGCTGAATGTAAATTAAAGTATAGTGGGATCTATGATACATCTTTTTAAAAATTATTTTTAGGATAATAAAAAGCTCCTATTGTCCATGGAAACAAACAGCAGGAGCTTTCACACTTTTATTTTCTTCAAAAAATCACCTTCAGGACGATAAGGCACATTAAAATCATAACCCATTTTATTCATTTCCTGCATCTTTATCAGTAGCAGATTAATGTGTGAATTTAACATACTTGAAATCTGCACAATATCATAACCATCTCGTGCTAGTGCTAATACCTCATCATTGTCAATTAACAAATGAGAACCAAAGATATTGGCTTCGTATTCAGTAGTATTTTTCATATCGAAAAGCTCAAATTCCTTAAGACCATTACTAGCTAAATTTCTATGAAAAATATCATGGCCGATTTCATGTGCTAATACCATCTGGCGCATGTGGTCATCTAAATTATTATTAATAAAGATTATACGTTGCTTCCAACGATAGGTATACATGCCAAGTAGGTCACCATAATTCTCATAATAAATTTTAATACCAAGTTCATTGGCAATCTGTCTGGTATCCCTTGTCCCTATACGGTTGACAAGAGCATTTGCTTTCTTATATATTCTGAAAGAGTCAATCAAAGCAGCACCCCCTGTATAGAATCTACTATTCCCCGGTTAATATAAAAAAAAGTTGCACTTATTTATTATTATCGTCATCTAATCTATATTTTCTAGGAGTGTACTTTTTGTTTTCCTCTTTAGAATCCCAATAAGCTTGTTGTAAAGAACGCATAACAGCATCTTTATCTGCTTCTGATAATTCACCACCTGCAAATAACCCACCAATTTCAGCAACTAAGTCTTCAGCTTGTCTTGCACCACGATTACCATATTTAGCTTTGGCCTTTGTGATAAATTCCTCGTCTTCTGTTAAAAGATAATTAATATCTACATTAAAAAATGCAGCTAATTTGGAATAAACTTCTCGTTTCTTTGGATAGCTGTTACTATTTTCATAGCTAATAATTGTGCGTAGCGAAACACCGATTTCTTTTGCCAAGTCAGTCTGGGTCATATCTTTACCTTTCCGTAAGTCTCTAAGTTTTTCTCCAAATTTCATAATATCCTCCTTGAATATGAAGTTATATTTCATAAAACGTATTTTACTATTGACATATGATGGTTATCTTCATATAATATAAATGTGAAGAATAACTACACATAATATAGTACACAAATCTTCACATTTTGTCAATAGTCAATAAAAATATGGGGTGGGGAATATAACATGTAAATAAAATACCCCTAAAACAACGGAGGTATGGGATGAGACTTACAAGAAACATGAAGAATATTTCAAAGATGTATGAGGGGATGAACCTTGATGAGGAACAGGTTTTCCACAAATCAAAACTTGTTCTTGCTATATACAGGGATGTAGTATGGAGAACCATTCAAGAAGCTAATTATGTAAGGGAAGCATGTGAGTCATATTATAGCAATGAACTTGCTACAGCTTTAACATATTTAAATGATTTTGCACCTACTGAAAAGAAGGACAAGTTTAGTGATAAAGTTTCCTGTATTTTTGAGACTAAATGGATGATAGATCTTGTAGATACAGCAATGATTAAAATTTATAATTATCATACAAATGGAAAGCTGTATCATGAAATATTGTCAAAATGCTATATTACAGCATATCCAATGACAGAAACAGAAATACTGGAATATCTTTCTATAGAGCGGACAAGTTTCTATACAAAAAAGAAAGAGGCAATAAAATTATTTGGAATTGCACTTTGGGGATATTCCTTGCCAAAATATCAAGCTATATTTAATGGGACAAGTAATATAGAAGAAAATGAGTTACTATATTTCTTTGAAGAAAAATAAAATGCGCACTAAGTGTGAACGAAAGTTGAACTAGATACGAACCATCTACGTACTGACTTTGAATTGTAGGTAGCCTATACTCTGTATTATGGGGAAGTAATGGCCTAAAATAAAATAACAATCAAGAACCTCGGCATTTATGTCGGGGTTATTTTTATGCCCATTTCTGCAAATATATGGTGCTGAAGAAGCCTGGAATAACAAATTAATGTTGTTCCGGGCTTTTTCTTTACCCAAAAACAGGGGGAAATATGGGAAAGCCAAAGTCTAGTCTATATACGAAATGTCGTTCTCCTCCGTTTTCTGATGATTACTTTCACTTTAAAAAATCAGAAAACGGAGGAATTAGAATGGGTTTTAATTATAGCAGAGAAAAGATGATATTTGATAGAGAATGGGAGAAGTTACATGAGCAATATAAAAAGGCAGGAATGAGTGAGGAAGCAATACAGGAACTATATGATTTTGATTGGAGCTGGTTTCGCATGAGAAGGAATTACGAAAATCGTGTACAAGCTATCCCGGAAGAAAATATAGATGAGCAAAATGCTGAAACACGCTCTAATCTGTTTCAAAGATTCACATCATTATCTACAAGTTTTGATGAAATGGAGCTTTCAGGACGTTACGCTTGGATAGATACTATTTCTGATGATGCACTTTCAAGAAAACTAAGAGATTTAAGTGATTATGAATTAGAGCTTTTAACTTTATTGGCTTTAGAAGGTTATACGCAGCGTGAAATTGCAAGGAAAATGCACTGTTCACAAAATGCCATATCCAAAAGATTAATCAAAATAAAAAGAATTTTAAAAGAAAAATAAAATATTTTCAAAAATGGTTGTCAAAAAGGTCTTCTCGTTGCCTACACATTGAGGGGATCTTTTTTATTCCCTGTCTTGTACTTTGAAAACTAAATATCCGATTACATAAATACGTTAGTTGATGAGCCAGAAATGGAAAAGCGACAATGGAGGATGCGCCAAGACCACCTGTAAGAGCAGATATTTTAATCTCTGTTTTTATTAAAGTCGGCAAAGTAAGGTGCAAAGCGATACCCATCCGTCCCAAGAAACAATCTATGGTAGATTGTTCGCAATAACCTCATCAGCCTATAATGATACTTCTGCCCAGCCACAGACATCGCAATGGGGGCAGCCAGCGGAGATCCCGGTGGAGGTGAGAGTCCTATGATGCAATAACTGTTAAAGCAGTTAAAACCAATTGCAGTTTATGTAATCGCCCTATAAGTCTTTTTGAAGGCTTTGTGTGTTGGGGAAGGTAGTGTCTAAGTACAACACAAAATCATAAAAAATATTATTTTTAATATTAGAAGCAATGGGGATCGCTTAAAATAGGCAAGAGTCTATTTATAGATTTTTTTAAGATGGCGATCCCTATTTTTGTGATATTAAATTTATATGGTAATAAGACAATGAAAATACATAAGTATCTATTAGTAAAATTTATAAGAATTGGAGGGATGGCGATGACAAAGGAGCAATCAATAAAAGAAGTAGAATATAAAATGGCTTTAAAACTGCTGAAAATCTTACTTTCTAGGGGAATTATAACGGATGAAGAATATGTAGAAATTGATGAATTAAACCGTCAGACCTTTTCTCCAGAACTTCGGGAAGTATATGTGTAATAACACTAGCTATATTCAAATTCTTGTGGTAATGTGTGTTGCTAACAGGAACTAAAGTTCTAAAAGAAAGGAGGAAGACCATGGCAAAGAAAGTAAGAAAAATAGAACCTGTAAAGCAAAAGGTAATCTTAGAATTACAACCTAAAAAACGAGTTTGTGCCTACTGCAGAGTAAGTACTGATTCAAGAGAACAACAGAATTCCTTTTCTGCACAAGTAGAATATTACAAGACTTTTATCGGAAAAAGAGATGACTGGGAATACACAGGAATTTATGCTGATGAAGCCAAAAGTGGAACACAAGTAAAAAAACGTGATGAATTTCTACGAATGATAAAAGACTGTGAAGACGGCAAAATTGATATGATCATTACAAAATCCGTCACAAGGTTTGCTAGAAATACAGTAGACAGTATTGAGGCAATCAGAAAGCTAAAAGCACTTGGTATCGGGGTATACTTTGAAAAAGAGCATATGAATACCCTATCAGAAAAAAGTGAGCAGATGATTACCATACTAAGCTCCCTTGCACAAGGAGAGGCAGAAAGCATCTCCACTAATAACAAATGGGCAGTTAAAAAGAGATTTCAAGATGGAACATTTAAGCTTAGTGATCCTGCTTATGGATATACCAAGGATGAAGATGGAAATCTCATAATAAAAGAAGATGAAGCAAAGATTGTCCGTAGAATTTTTCATGAATATCTAAATGGCAAAGGCTCGTATGTAATAGCAAGGTATTTAAATGACGATAATGTCCCAACCATACGCTCAGCAGAAGAATGGCAGGACAGTGTAGTAAAAGAAATCTTACAAAATTCCATCTACGAGGGAGACTTATTATTACAAAAGACATATACAACTGAGGTACTTCCCTTTGAAAGAAAAATAAATAAAGGGGAACTGCCTCAGTATTTTATTGAAAACAATCATGAACCTATTATTACAAGAGAAGAAGGTCAGATGGTCCGAGAGATTTATGAATATCGAAGAAATCAAATGGGAGTAGATGATACTGGAAAATACCAAAACAGATATGAATTTAGCAGCAAAATCATCTGTAAGGAATGTGGTAGCACCTTTAGGAGACAAAAGATTTATATCGGGAAACCTTATGAGAAAATTCAATGGTGCTGTAACTTGCATATAAAAGATATAAGTAAATGTAGTATGAAAGCTGTAAGGGAGGATATTATAAAAGATGCCTTTCTAACAATGTGGAATAAGCTGGTAAGCAATCATACAGATATCCTTTATCCCTTACTGGAATCATTAAAGAATTTAAGAATAGATCATGAGCAGGAAGAAGAAATTAAAAAACTAAATAATAGAATTATGGAATTAACAGAGCAGAGTCATATCCTTAGTAGAGTCTTATCGAAAGGGTATATTGACTCTGCTATTTTTATAGAAAGACAAAATGCTCTGACTGTAGAACTTGAAGCCATCAAGAAAATGAGGAATAGGTGTCTTGATGATAACGGCTATGAAAAAGAGATTACAGGAACAGTAAGATTACTAGAAATCATAAGGTATAATCCAGAGATTATGGAAGAGTATGACGAAAACCTATTTCTCCATACAGTGGAAAATATCATTATCGGAGAAAATCAAGAGATTACCTTCAAGCTAATTAATAACTTGGAACTGACAGAGCATTATGGAAAGTGAGGTGAGGTGGATGATGCAAAGGCATATACCACTTGGCTATAAGATAGTGGATGGGAAAGTAATATTCGATGAAGAAAAGGTAGCAGTGATTAAAAAGATATTTGAAGATTACCATAAAGGTTCCTCCCTACATGCCATAGCAAAAGAACTAACAGCTACAGGAGTTCTTAATGCTAATAACAAACCGAATTGGAATCATGGATCCGTAGGAAAGATACTTGAAAATATCAAATACTTAGGAGATGAATTTTATCCTCAGATAATAGATAAGGAAACCTTTGAATCTGTACAGAAAAGAAGAAAGAAAAAAGAGCAAGCTCTAGGAAGAACCCTACAACCTAATAGCATGAAAAATCAAAGTTTATATAGTAATAAATTAATATGTGGAGAATGTGGTGATGTTTACCGCAAATACATTGAACATGCTGGCAGACCATCTGAGAAGGGTAACTGGAAGTGTAAGAGGTACATCTACCAAAATAGAGTACACTGCAGAAATATATTTTTAACTGAAAAAGAGATAGTAACTACATTTATATCAGCAACCAATAAAGTCTTATCAAGAAAGTGGATGCTAGATAAAGGTAAGAAAAAAGAACCTCCAAGGATCACCTTAGAAATTAGAAAGTTGGAAGAACGAATAAAAGATCTAGAGGAAGAAGAACATTTCTCGTCTAAGGAACTATCAGAGCTAATCTTTAAAAGAGCAAAGGCATATTATAAAATCGCTAAAATTGATGATTATGATTACAACACCGAGAAAATAAAACTATCACTGTCTGATAAAGAACAGCTAATAGAGTTTGAGGAAGATATATTTATAAACATAATAAAGCAGATAGTTATTTATAAAGAAGGAAGAATCCTAGTAGAATTTATCAATGGCATAACTATGGAGGAAGATCATGAGAAAATAAGAGAGGATGAATAACAATGGCAGTAGCAGTAGCAAAAAAGAATGTTGCATTTATACCGGCACAAACCATATATGACAGGAATGTAAGGGTGGAGCTAAAAACCCTAAGAGTAGCAGCTTACTGTAGAGTTAGTACCACCTTAGAACAACAGGAAGGCAGTTATGAGGCTCAAATATCCTACTACACAGAGAAAATAAAAAGCAACCCAAATTGGAAGTGTGCTGGAATTTATGCAGATGATGGAAAGTCAGCCACTAATACAAAAAAGAGAGATGATTTTAATGCCATGATTGATGACTGTATGGCTGGGAAAATAGACATGGTCATAACAAAATCAGTCAGCAGATTTGCAAGAAATACAGTAGACTCGCTCCAGACCATAAGAAAACTTAAAGAAAAGAATATCGCTATATTTTTTGAAAAAGAGGGTGTGAATACCCTAGAAAGCACAGGAGAATTACTGATTACTATCTTAAGCAGTCAAGCACAGGAAGAAAGCAGAAACCTAAGTGAAAATACAAAATGGGGAATTGTAAGAAGATATGAAAATGGAATCATATCAGTCAATCACAAGAAATTTATGGGATATACCAAAGATAAAGAAACTGGAGAGCTGGTTATAGTACCTGAACAAGCAGAGATAGTGAGACGAATTTTTAGAATGTATTTAGAAGGAAGTAGTATAGGAGAGGTTATTAAAGCTCTAGAGGCAGATAAAATCAAAACAGTCACAGGAAAGGAAACATGGCATCCTGGTGTAATAGAAAAAATGTTAGTCAATGAAAAATATATGGGAGATGCCCTGATGCAGAAGACATATACCGTAGACTTCCTGACAAAGAAACGAGTGAAGAATAACGGAATTGTACCTCAGTATTATATAGAAGATAACCATGAGGCCATTATTCCAAAGGAATTATTTTATAAGGTACAGGAAGAAAAGGCTAGGAGAGCCAGCCTGAATAAAGCTGCAGTTACAAGAAAGGCAAATAAGCTAAAAAAGGAAAAGAGCAAATTTAGCTCCAAATACGCACTAACTGAAATCTTAGTATGTGCCGAATGTGGACATCCATATCGTAGGCAGACATGGTCAAAATACGGACAGAAAAGTGCAGTATGGAGATGCGAGAACAGGTTAAAGAATGGTACAAAGGCATCTTGCAAGCACTCACCTACGCTAAAGGAAGAACCACTACATAATGCCATTATGACAGCTATTAATAATGTGGTAGAAAACAATGGGGATTTTATAGGAGCTTTCAGAGAAAATGTCATTAGAGTCATTGGAGGATACTCCACTAAAGATATACCTACTGAATATGATGGGCAGATCGAATCCCTGCAAAAGGAGATGCTAGCCTTAATCGAAGAAAATGCAAAACAAGGAGCTGTAGCAGAAGATTTTGATAATGAGTACAAAAGGATATCTGAACACATAAATGAGCTTAAACAGGCAAAATTAAAGCTTGTAAGGGAGAAGAAACAGGCTGAGAACTATAAACAGAAACTAACGGAAATGGACAGTACCCTAAAGACTGTAAGACCACAGGTAAGAGAGTTTGATGAGGACTTAGTCAGAAGATTAATAAAGACCATTAAAGTGAATAAGGGTGAGAGACTGGAAATACAGTTTGAATCAGGCATAGTGATGGAGCAGTTGGTAGATTACTATGATTAGAAAGAGTAGGAGCAGTAGCTAGGATAGATAAAGGGGTTACTGCTCTTAGTATAAGGAGAATCTGTTAAGACTAAAATCCTCAGAAAGCTGAGGGTTTTATTGTTGGTAGATAGTGATGAGGGTTGAGATTATAATTCCGTAAATCGGAAGGTGTCAAAATTTAGAATATTATACACAATTATCTTGTAAAAAAGCTCTCTTAGAGATACAATTGTTATAACAATGTTGTTTATATGATTGTTCTCATTGGGAGGAATAAAAGTGTTAAATGCAAATGAGTTATTGGAGAATGAATGGTAGTAATTAATTGCATTAAAAATATACGAAAATTTCTATGAACAAATAATTATAAAAAATGAAGTAAGATAAAGCTTAATTTTCTTACGTTGCTTTCTTATATTTCACATTGCATAATTTTTCAAATCATAGTACAATAAAAGAACGTACATTCGGAAAAATAGCAACTAACATTATTAATTTGAAATAAAATAAAAAGTTTCATGTAACGTGGGATGAAGAAAAAGATTTAAGAAATTGAGAAGGAGCTGGAGTAAAAGGTTTCACAACCTGTGGCGCTTTTTACATATTCATGTTTTGTTTAAAGTGAAGATTCAAAAGAATAATAAGAGATTATGTTTTATATCTTAATTAAAAATATATCTTGGTGTCAAGAGAGCAATGAGTGCGGTGATCATCAGAATTACGGCAATAACACATATGGAATCTATAATTCTATTATAAAAAAAGATCAGCTAAATTTTATTAAATAAGAGTAATAGGGTACTTTCAGATGCAAAAATCTTAAAATGGTATTAAACTATCTATATTGACCAATTACCATTTTATTGATACACCATTATACCAGGGGAGGGTAAAATAAATGATAATTTATAAGTCATTTCATAATATTGATGTTGGCAGTGGTATGCTAATTCGTAAGGAGATGCCAGAGGATTTTAATACGTTTGTGGATGAATACATTCGGTTTGCTACTCAGAATGATAGTATCAAATTGTATACGATACCTGATATTAATACGACTGTAGTTAACTGTATCGATAGAATTGTTAATATCACACTCAGTTCTGATGCACTGACTGAAGAACAAGAGGGTGAGTTGGATTCATATTCACATAGTATTGCGAATAAACTGTTGAGAGAAGAACAGCAGGCTCAAGAGCGAATTGCGGCTACTGGTAAACAAATTAAGAAAGGCAGTTTGATTCAGGCATTTATTAAGAACGATGCGGATGAATATATGTACATCATAGCAAAGGTCGAGCATTCTGAATGGTATGATGGAGAGAGTTTACAAAAGAATTTTGGATTTCCAAGCGAGAAGAAAAATGTATGGAAATCGGCTGTGTTCCCTCTTTTCATAGATGATGAGGTTACATTTGATACAGTACGAGTATATACTGATAATGATGCAAAGTATTGGGCGGTTCAGTTCCTTGAACTTACTGCGGAGCGTAGCGACCAAACCAACACTAGTGCTGCATTTAATGCAATAGAAATGGAACTAAAGAGGAAGGTAAAAAAACATTCCGAAAGAGATTACTATAATTTAAGAAATACTCTGATTCATAGCATGAAGACACCTCAACAAGTTAATTATCCAGAGTTTGTTAATACATTGGTAGGTGCTTACCAGCCTGATGAGCCTGTTCTTAACATGGCACAGTTGCAAACTGCATTACTTGAGTTGCCGGAGAAAAAGAATTTTGATCGGCAATTCAATACGGTTCCTGATGCTATTAAGAAGCGACGTAGATTGAAATTCCCTATAACCACGGGAATCGAATTAAGTATTTCTGAGGATACAGAAAATTATCGAGATTCCATTACTGCAAAGACTGATGAGCACGGAGCTAGATATCTTCAAATTGCATGTCGTGAGAATAGTACATACGAGTTGTTTCGCGAAAGGAATTAATCATATTTTAATATTAATTTAAGGGAGGTGGCAGTAGTGTTTGATTTTTTGAGTAGTTCTAAACAAGTGATAGGAACATTAAAGTCATATTATGAAGCTGCTGCTGAAGTTAATGCTGAATTTACAGCAATAATTGATGCGTTACCCGATGAGAATTGTTTTGATGCCTACCTCGAAAATTTTAAAGAACGTGATGACATTGAAATTACTATGAGGGCGTGTACAGATTTTACTTACCGATCACAAGATAAATTGGTATGGCAAGATGCATACAATAAATTCCTTTCTGATGGGGATGCAGAAGATGAGGTTGAAATTAGCATCCACATTGAAAAAAAATATGATGAAAATAATGCTCTGTCAATTTATTGCTTTGATGAATTTATGAAATACTATAGAGGTTTGCCTGTAGATGAGTTATTGAAGTTTTTTGTATCTGCCTTTTCTAATCACTCCTATTTACGCTTTGAGGTTTTAGATAAAGTAGTTGGACTTTACACACACAGCATTGGTTTTTGCCAAGAGGATGAGTGTTGGCCTCAATTAGATATTGCCAGACAAGAGTATCTAAAAAAGTGCGAGAATGCCAGTTTGTTTCTGAACCGCATTGAACTACCTCTGACACCATATGATTTTGAACTTCTTGGAGATGTTGAAGATAAGGATCAGAAAACGGTATTGCTTTTTAATAAGCTAGAAACGATGTTTTCATATCTTTATTTAGCAAACAGCTCATATGTTGTAAATGGTAAGATGGTTCTTCAATTTTCACCTGAACAAGGTGGGTTTGATTATGAAATAAATACAATTATTGATAATCGACATATTTGTCAACTCTTTAAATGGGCGTTTGAAGGTGATAATACAGTAGAGCGTGCGGGTATTACTAGAAATGTTATTTGCCTCAACTGCAAAAAATCAGATCAAATTTCTGCAATTGGTGAAGATATCTGGAGTTCAATAAAATCGAATTATGTGTTGTATCAGAGGAAAACGACGGAACAGTATATTGAAATGAAAAACCAGATTTCAACATTCATTATTGATTCTTCAAAACAATTACAAGAAATGATACATGATTTAATTGACGGTTTAAAAAATAATTTTATAGCGGTTATTATGTTCCTAATCACAATCATTCTTACGGATTCTGTTGATTGGGATGACTTTCTGAAAACTGGAAGTTTGAGTCAAGACTTGATGTTTGTAACCAAGATATTCATTACAGCATCTGTGGCGTATCTTCTAGTTACGTTTGTAGCTATGATTGTTAAATGGTGGTTCTTTAGAATGAGTTATAATCAGTTAAAGTCCAATTATAAGGAAATCCTCGATAAAAGGGACATGGAGAATGCATTTGAGCAGGACAAAGTGATAAAAGAAGCTAAAACTAAGATAATTACTGCAGCTGTTGTGATTGGTGTTGTATGGATTGGTTTCCTGATTGTTATTTATTGTTTTGTTAACCATGCGGGACAAGTGAATGTTGTAATTCCGCAACCACCTGTCCCATAGGCGGTTATGAGTAAGACTGAAGAAAAAACTGCTAAGATTAAAATCCTCAAATAAGTTGAGGATTTTATTGTTGGCAGATAGTGATGGTAGTTGAGAATTATATTACGTTAATTGGTTGATGTAAAAATTTGGAATATTATACACAATTATCTTGTAAAAAAGCTCTCTTAGAGATACAATTATTACAACAATGTTGTTTATATGATTGTTCTCATTGGGAGGAATAAAAGTGTTAAATACAAATGAATTGTTGGAAATTGCAAAGGAAGAACTAAAAAACTTAAATTCTGAAGAAATATTTTTAGTACGTGATTTATTCAAAGGTTATGAGTGGAATAGAATATCTATGAGTAACCGATTGTTGCTTGGCACCTTATTCATCAATTATATTAAATCAACTGATATAGGAATCGTTCCGATTGAAAAGACATCATCAGGACAGCAGAAATATAAGAAGGAAAATTATTAATTTATAAACCATGAGCAGGAGGAGGTACTAATGATTGATAAAATCAATGATTTACATATAAAAGCTCTTAAGGAGCAATTCAAACAATTCCTCAATGTTAATTACAGTCATTTGAAAGATAAAGGTGTTATTTTTAGTGATGCCTTTTATCCTTATCGAAATGATATAGGAATTGAATTTTGGGATGTGTTTATTGATGAAGACTCTTTAAGAAAGGCTCGTCAGTTATTAGAAATTAGGTTTATAAATGAGAAGTCTCATAAAGATCCTAAAAGAAATTCCTATGGTTATATGCGTACCTTTAAGATATTTAAGAGTTTTCTTGATAACACCTATGGAGGTGTGGCAGAATACGTAGAGTATGCTTTAACAAATAAGCCAAAAGAACTTGAATATGTTGCCATTAAAAGAGAAACTACAATTAAAAGAAAAAAGAAAGAATCAAGACTGGATGTTCCAAGGCCATGTTCTGATGAAGTTGCTAATTATCTATTGTCGTGGGATCAATTGGAAAACTATGCATTACAAGAAAGTGCATTAGATAAGTTGTTTTATAGGGCTTATCCTCTGAACAATGATATTGACGATGTTCTCATAAAGGTATCAGCTTTAAATGACTTCTATAGTACAAATATTTTTTCTCCTTTTCAGGTAGCAAAGCATATCATTAATTTAGATATAGATGATAGACTCCAAGCTGGAGATGTTACGTTAGTAAATGATATAGCCAAAGTAACTATGGACAATGGGAAGGTGAAAAACTTTTATTCTTTTGCAACAAAATATTGTAGTCATCATAAACCTATTGATTTCCCTATCTATGACAGTTATGTGGACAAGTTGCTCCGATATTTCAGGGATGTAGATGGTTTTTATAAGTTCAGTAATGATGACCTAAAGAATTATGTAAAATTCAAAAATATATTATTAGAATTTGGTAGTTTCTATTCTCTTACAACTTATAACCTTAAAGATATTGATAAATATTTATGGCAACTAGGAAAAGAAAAATTCCCCAAAAAGTATTGATTTGTATTGATTAGTTGTTAGAAGTAGGGTGCGATTAATATTGGAACAAAAGATAATGTAAAAGAGGTGGCTTATGGAAAAGATATATTTGAATAACTTGCTCCATTTTAATCAAGCGGATTATGGGAATATCAAAATAAAATTTAACCAATCAAATGGTTATGAAGATCCTATGGAATTATATCAAGGTAATCCAGATATTGTTAATAATCAATGGCTGTTTTGGAGAAGTAAGCAACGTTATTTTTATGTAGGACAAATAGCTATATGCTTCTTAAAATTATCATATGATACATGGTTGCTTACCACAATTAAAAAGGTTACTAAAGAACTTAATGTTTATGATGGTATCAATTACGAAGGTGAGGAATTAGAACAGTATAAATCTTACTTTGGACGAGTTGTTATTAAGTACCATAAGACCTTTCAGCAACAAGGTAGATATTATGGTGAAATATGTGATGACTTAGAGGTGCAACAAATACTCCCAACAGTATTTGATGGAGATGATTTTCCTGGATATGATAAAGTCAGACTTTCGTATATACAGTTAGAGTCGGTATTAAATCGTGGGAAGAGAGATTGGATTGCAGCTCTTGAGAATCAAAAAGCAGTATATTTAATTACCGATAAAGAGAATGGAAAGATGTATGTTGGTTCTGCAACAAGTGACTATGGAATGCTACTTCAAAGATGGAGAAGTTATGTTGCAAATGGACACGGTGGGAATAAAGAATTAGTTGAGATAGTTAATGAAAAAGGATATGAGTATATAAAAGTTAATTTCCAATATTCTATCCTTGAGAACTATAATGCAAGGGTTGATGACCATATTATCTTAGAAAGAGAGTCATGGTGGAAAGAAACCTTGCAGACAAGAAAGTATGGATATAACAGCAATTAAACCAGTGGAGGAAGCTCAATGACTAATATTGAAAAGAAGGAAAAACTTCAAATCCTATTGGCAAAGAATACAGGAAGAGAAGAATCTTATTATACTTGTTTGGAAGAAATGGATGATCTTAAAACAAATTATAATGACTATATGACAACAGCTCCAATAGATGTGGAAACAGAGTTAAAGCGTTTATCGGGTGCAGATTATGATTTGTGTGTAGCATTTCTAACCATGCTTTTAAGAGAAGACCATTTTAGCAATGGAGCATTTGAAAGAAGATATCGAGATGGGCAAGTCACCGCCATTGTGGAACGTATGATAGAATTACTCTAAGAAATGAGCCATATAGTAAAGAATACTTGTTGTAAAATAACCGATATATAGATTTTAAATCAACATATTCGTTTTGGAAAGACTACCCTTGCGGTCCTTGGCAGAACCACCAGCCAAACCCAGTCGATGTTTTAAAGGAGGGATGTCTCATGATTAAAAAAGGCATGAAAGAACTTATAAAAAATATTTGTATTTCAGGTATTTCAATTAAATTTGGATTTATTAGTCTAAGCATCTCTGGGGGTTCTTCCAAAGCGAATATGCTATATTGAAAACAAGAATTATGAATCGCTCACTCACTCAATTAGACGCGATTCTTTATAATGGTCAAGTCAAAATTATATCTACTAAGGCGAAAATAAAAGTTCAACAAATAAAATGCATCACAGTAATAGTTGGATATTTATGGATAAAAAGGTAATGCATACAATCGCTTTATAAAGGAAGCTATGATGCTAGCAAGGAAATATTTTTACCTTATAAAATTGTTAGAGAGTCTCATATAGGCTAAGTTATCAATTTTATCTTTTTAAACTTTTTAGGTAATGAAAAAACACCAAAGGGAGGCAAGATCTCAAATGAGTGAAAAAACATTTTATAAAAAAATCCATCCCAATTTATTCTCAGATTCTAAAATTGTTAAAACAGGGAAACTTTCAATGGAATTTTTTTCTTATTTTTTAGACTCATTGACAAGTCAGAGCAGAGAGAAAGAATTTGAAAATTTTTGCCGTAGTATAGTTGAAACAACTATTTGCCCTAATTTACTTCCTCAAACAGGACCAACTGGAGGTGGTGATAGCAAAGTAGATTCAGAAACTTTTCCAGTTTCTGAAACAATAGCAGAAAGCTGGCTATATGGATATAATGATGCTGCTCATAATGAAAGATGGGCTTTTGCTATTAGTGCAAAGAAAGACTGGAAACCAAAGTTAAAATCTGATGTTAAAAAGATTGTTGCAACTAATGAAGAAAGTAATAGGGGATACACAAGGATTTTTTTTATTACAAATCAATTTGTTTCCGATAAAAAAAGGGCAGAAGCAGAAGATGAATTAAGAAAAGAATATAAATTAGATATACGTATTTTAGATAGGACTTGGCTACTGGACAATACATATAAAAATGATAATCAGAAACTTGCAATTAGTGCTTTCAATATGTCAGATGAATTAATTGATGTAATTGATGAAGGTTCAAAAGATAAAGAGCGTAAAAAGTTGCTAGATGAAATTGAGATGGAATTACAAAATTTAGAACAATTAAAACCTGCAAGAATTGTAAAAATATCAAAAGAATATATAGAATTATTAAGAGAATTAGAAGTTGATAAATCAACAATTATTAATGCCTTGGAAAGAAACATTAGATTCGCTAAAAAATATGGTGATATAAAAAATTATGCAGATGCCTTATATGACTACTGTTGGACAATGATATGGTGGTATGAGGATCGTGACATATACTATGAGATGTATGTTAAAGTTGAAAATCTTTATAAAGAAAATACCAATAATTACCCAATTTTAAAAGATTTGAGTACTCTCTGGATTACTCTATATTCCAATCACAATCAAGGAAAAAAGGTGATTGCAAATATGAAGACTCATACACAATTGTTAATAGATTCATTCGATAAATTTATTCAAGACCACGAAAATCCAAGGAGAGCAAAATTAGCTAAATATGATTATCAAATGATGAGATTACAAGATCCTGAGATGTGGAATGATGTAGTTAAAATATATCTTGAAATACTTAAAGATATGCATTTTAATAATGATATCGATTTATATCAATTGAAAAGAATAATGGAACTTCCCATTTTGAAAAAATGTCCCAAATATGATGAGTTGTTTGAACTTCTGATTAATTTATTAGGTGAACAATCCAGAAATATTGAATCATCACAATTACTATTAAATAGAGGTGATGACTACCTAGAGATTAATGTATATAAATCTATTAAATTTTATAGTAGAGCATTAACTAAATTGTATAATGAAAACTCGAAAATTGATTTAATAAAAACTTTAATGAAACTAGGTGGAACTTTTGAGCAAATTGGATTGTTTTGGAGTGCTAGGAGTTACTATATAAGAGCATTTATGGATTCACTCAATTTATATTTTGATGAAGGAAATGCAATTCCAGGTTTGTTTTTATCAATGAGATCACTTAAGTATTTAGAATTACGTTTAGGACGAATTGACCATTCACTACGATTTAATGAATTAGAATTATTAGGATTAAATTTATATCCATATATTACTGATGAAGAAGAGGAATGGGAAAAATATTTACATTATGATGCTTTACTAGCAATTGTATTATTAAGTTTAACAAGGAATAATAATGAGCAATTTGAAAGATTCCCAGATTATTTAAAAGAAAAAGGATTAGAGACGTCATCTGCAGCATTAAAGTATAGTTTGGGTTATTATGATGAAGATTATGTTCAGGCAATGGGATCGGAAGAAGCATTAGATGTCTTTATGAAAGACTTATTTAAACAACCTGCTTCAAATGATTTTCAGGAAATATTAAATGTAGATCTTTTAGATGAAAAAATAAAACTAAAAACAAAAATTGTTGGTTGTAATGTAATCGTCAACACAAGCAGAAATAGTTTTCAAAGAGAGCTAGGAGCAACTATATTAGCAATGTTTGAGAACATATTTGCTACATCAATTTCAAATCAAATTATTCCCATGCTTTCAGATTTTACTGTTAACATAGAAGAAATTGAAGAAAGTCAATTTGATATTGAAGTTATACAAAACGATAATACAATTTATATTTATGTTTCAAAAATTGCAGAATTAACTGAATATATAAATAGAGGCCTAGTTTCAGAAAAACTAAATATTGTTATGGCAATGTTTATTTCTCAAATGGTACCTTTTTCAAATGAATTAGTAAAAATAAAAAAATCTATTGAAGAAGAAGAGGCTATGTTTAGAACGCTTAATTGCTCTAGTACTTTGGATACTTTTGTTGTTTTTGAGGAAGATATTTCTTTTAAGGATACAATAACAAAGGAAGCAAAAGCGTATAAGAATATTAGGAATGAAAGTATCTCTCAGCATAAAGAATCAAAAACTCAAACAAATCATGTAAGTATGGATGGTATTAGAAAAATACATTACGGAGGATTACCAAAAGAAATTGATTTTTCAAAAGTACATCATAATAAAATTCAAATAAGTGATGTTATTTATCTGCCATTATGGGACAAGGCGGGATGGAAAGGACTTTTTGTTTGGGCAGACCAAGATTTTGAATATCCACCTTATGTAGGGTTAATATTTGATAACAAAGAAGGATTGGATATTTTTAAGAAGTGGAAAATGGAATCTAAAGCTGATAAAGTTACTATTGGTATTATCACAGGAATTAATAAGTATAATCCTTATTGGTATAGAATTGTTATAGGCGAGAATATGCTTAATACTAACTTTAATAAAAGAGATAGTGATCCAGAAATTATTAATCAGATGACAAGGCTACATACCATGCAAGCAAAAGATCATTTTAATATAAATTTAATAAAGCAAGTTATTTCAAAACACAAAACATTTAATTTTTTACCGATTTTAGTGAAAGATTTAAAGACTCAAAAACTCAGAACTGAATTATCACTTATTAAAAAGAGCAATAGTATTATAATTAAAGATATAAAAGAAATTGAAGAAAATGATGGATTTATTATTAATGGTTTAACACCTTTTGATAAACCATTAAATAATACAGGCAAAGAATTGTATGCTGAGAAATTAATTAAAGAAAAACAAAAAATATAGAAACATTGGTATGAGTTATATATGATTAGAATTGGAACTTGGAAATACGGCGCAAATAATATGAGTTAGGGATGGATATTTATGGCGAAAATTGATTATGCTTGGAGTTTAGAACAGAAGCGAGAATTAACAGCATCCGAAGCACATGAATCTTGGATAATTGGAGATTTACATGACAAAACTGCTTTCGAGTGCATAGATAAAAATTGCAATGCACAAATAACATGTGTCAATATGGATAAACAGCAACATCAAATGAAAATGAGAGAGCATTTTAAAGTGTTTGGAGAGCACAGTAAAGAATGCAAAGAAATAATGAATTATAACAATGTTGCTAAGAAAAAAACAGAAGAAAATGCAAAAAGTGCACCTGAAATTGGAGAAGATATAACATTTAATATGACTCGACCTAAAAAGCATAATGAAGTTGATAAAGTGGAAGAAACCTATGATGATAATGGTAGCGAAAAAAAAGAAAGAGGAAAAAATAATTCAGCAGAAAAGAAGATGTCTGGTGCAAGAAAGTCCAACTTATTTCTGTTAAGTACACTGGTGTCAAAATACATAAGAAGTATAAAAGAAAAAAGGATAGAGTGCACAACGATAACTTTAGCGATTTCAGGCAAACCATATCAGTATTCAATAAAAACACTTTTCCTAGATATAAAAGAAATAAAATATACTGATGACTTAAGCTGGAAAACAAAAGTATATTATGGACAGGCAATTATAAGCAAAGGTAATAGCGGAGAATATTGGATAAATTTTAATAGCATGTTTAAAGAATCAACCAAAAGTGTTAAATGTGTAATCAAGCAAGAAGTTATAGACAATACACATAGTCGTACAGGTGGATTAAATATGATAGAGCGATTTTTAGATAAGAAAACACACTGTTTTGTATTAGGGACTATAAAAGAAACAGACAAGATAAACTATATAAATATTGCGAGTTTGGATCACTTTGCATGTACTCAAGAAGATATTATTAATGTAGATATTACTATAGAAGAACAATAACAAAATATAATTGTGCCGAATAAAGCTTTCAAATAAGGCACAATTATTTGAAAGCTTTATTGGGTTCAATTTATCTCACAGGTAAATAGTACTCAACTATTATTTTGATTCAAATTAAGATGATAGTTTTTATTATAATTTGATGGAATGTATGCTAGTAAGGCAGGATGTTACTATGTCCTTTTAGAAATATGCCCTTCCACCAAGGGGGTACCATCTCCTTACGACATCATTATTGTACTCTCAAGGCATGTTGAGGCGGTTGTTCTGCTGTCACGAGTGTAGCGAAGTGAGAGCAGATATACAACCACCCATGCAAGGTTTGCTCAAGAACCCGAGCAAAGCGAAAGGTGATTGGCGCAAACTACTGCTGAGGCTTAGAACAAAACACTGATTAAAAAAGATGTCAAGAAAAGAAAAATAGAAGGCTTGAAAGTATAGAAAATAAGGGGTTCTGCGTGTTTTGATGATTTTCAGAATGGCAGAACCCTTTGTAAAATGGCTACTCTGTGGGAATATATCCAACGACAAAAAGACGGATAGTTGAGTTGACAAGATTACTTTTGGGCGGGTTGAGTAGACAGAAATGTTGTAAAAATAGGCTAATTATCATATAATAAAATCATCAAAATGATGATTAGTCTTGAAGGAATTACAGACCGATTGAACACCCAATGTTATAGATATTTGGATTCTCTTTTGATGGAGTAAAAGATATCAACATCCAATCTTCGCTTTTATAATCGGGGTTATCTTTATATAATCGCTGTAAAGTAAGGCTGATTAGTAGGGCGGCGAAGGTATATATTTGCTTAGCATTAGCTAATGTTCTTATGATTTCACTTGTTACGACAGCATCATAAAGCATTTCCTGTTGCAATCTTTTTTCTTCCTGAAAATGAAGAGCATCAATGCAAATATCTGCATAAGTGATGCGTCGATCTTGTTGCTGAGCATAATTGGCTAATTGCTTTTTTAGTTCTTTCCTTACTACTGATGAACAACTTTCAAAGCAAATGGAAACGTGTAATATTAGTTTTTTATTCATGATGATACCTCCTTTGGTAGTGTCACATATTAACTCTAAAGACCGATATTATCAAGATGTATATTGAACAACTAAGTAGGAATTTAAAGGGAGGTTTTGGGTTTTGCAAGAGCAGGGATTTACAAAAAGAGACTGGACACTTTTTAAAAACAAAGTTGCTGATTGGCAAGAATCATATATGGATAGGCTAAATAAAGAGTATATAAACTTACTAAGTGAAGATACTAATCCATCAGAAAAGTTTTGGAAGCTGGATAAGAGAATAAAGGAAGATAGGAAAAAGACTGGTGTTCAATTAGAAATTAGTCGTTCAAACCTTATTAATAACATTATTTCTCTTATAAGTGATAGTGCGATTAGTTTTGAGAATCTCGAAGAGTTCAGTGATGAGCTGAAGGAAACTGTAAATAGATTTATAGAGAGATAGTATAAATTAAATTAAGTTTTGGATTAGAATTATTTAGGATGTGCAATGTGTCAGAGAATAAAAAAGTTAATTACATACCAGCGAAACCTCTAAAAAGAGAAAAACGGGTTGGTATTTATTGCTGTGTAAGTACAAATAGCGTAGACCAATTAAAAAGCCTAACAGCACAAGTATCAGCACTAACAAGATTAACAGCGGCTACACCGCAGTGGTTATTAGTAGATGTATATATGGATATTGCATCAAGTAAAACAGGTTCTTCTCGTAGAGAGTTTGAAAGGATGCTGGACGATTGTAAGTTCCATAATCTAGAAATAATACTCACCAAGAGTATTAGTAGATTTGGTAGGGATACGGTTGATACGCTTGGTGCCTTGAATCAATTAAAGACATTAGGTGTTCGTGTTATATTTGAACAGGAGAGTCTGGATACTGCCGATACTGACACTGATCTTATGGTATCTATTATTGAAGCTATTGCACAGGCAGAAAATGAATCTAGAAGTGAAAACATTAAATGGGGAATAAAACAACGTGCCGCACAAGGTACCTCAAAGCTATATAACAGAAAATGTTATGGATATGTACATGATAAAGAAGGCAACCTGATTATTAAAGACGATGAGGCTAAAAATGTAACGAAAATATTTGAGATGTACCTCCATGGTAAAAGTGTTATTGATATAGTTACTGAGTTGGAATATTTGGGTGTTAAATCTCCTACTGGAAAAGATAAGTGGAGCAAGCGTACAATTGATGTGATGCTTAGCAACGAAAAATATACGGATAGTGTAAAATTGTTAGATAATGGAAAACATGAAGCGGTTTATTTAAGTGAGGATAACAACCCAGCAATTATTTCTAAGGAAACATTTCAAGCTGTGCAGATAGAAAAAACTAAAAGAAGCAATGTCATTAAAGGCGAAAATGGATTACAGAGAAAAAGTAAAAAATATAGTTCGAAACAGTGAATTTTCAAAATAGCCTAATCAAAAAGAGTAGGTCGAGTAGATAATATGGACTTAAAACCTTAACAACACTAGGTTTTTTCTGTATTTTATAAAAGTGTGAAATAGCCTAACAATTTCACGTGGAAGCGATAATAATGATGACGTATTGTGGTGACAAGGCAAAAAACGAGGGTTATACCACAATATATAGTGGTTTTCGACCGATTTTGGAGCGAAAAAACGGGTGAAAATGTCATCTGTTTGAGGGCTAAAATTAAGCAAAAATATAGATGACATAGGTAACTTTCGAGATTTCACCCATAAAACTGAATAGGAAATAGTCAAATAGTCAGCGGATTCTATAATGATCCTCTGACTATTTTTTCTGCCTAGATATTTCACAAATGTTAGTTTTAAAATATCAAGTCTTTTTATAAAAAAATATGAGCATAGCAAGGAGGGTTACTATGAGCTGCAAAAGTATAACTGTTATTCCCACGGTGTTTAAATTTCAAAGTAGCCTTGGGATAAAAAGAAGAAACATTAAAGTAGCATTTTTTATCCCAAACAACTTCAGTAATCTCGTCATACATTCCACAGATAAGGTTCTAAGTCGAATGAAGTTTTTCGATTTAGTTGGTTTCTTTACAAACGAAAAAAGTTTTCAAAGAGGAAGTCATAGAATGAGAAAAATCTTTGATTTGCATAACCAAGATAAGCTTGATTTACTTATCTGTAAATCTAAAAGCGATTTGGATAGATATGAAGATACTATCGATAGTATTGAAAAATCGATTTTTAAAAGTGGTATTCCTACTTATTGTATTAAAGATTGTATTCTAATTAAAAATGGCAATATTATTTCCCAGTCGTAGCTAAAAAATATCACGCACTGGTTAACCTACAAATGAATACAATGTTGATAATTAGGTTAATATATGATATAATAATTATACTAAATAGTGAGGTGATAAGGAATGTCAGCTATTATTATAAATGAATACCAAGAGCTTTTATTAAAGAAAAATGAAATTGAGAAAACACTCCCTTCTCTTCCTGAGGGATATATTTCTACGAAAACCATTAAAGAAAAACAATATTACTATATACAAAATAGAGTAAATGGAAAAATAGTAAGCAAGTATCTAAAAGAAAATGAAGTTGATACTATAAAAGAACAAGTTGAGCTTTGCCAGAAATATAAAGCTGAACTTCCTAAAATTGAAGCACGCTTAAAACAGCTGGAACAGGCAGCCAAATTGATTGATAAAAATATTGCCAGACACCTTACCCTCCTTAAATTATCTTGTGGAATGGATTCACTAAATGATGTGCAAAAAGAACGTAGTGCATCTTTTGCCAACGCACTAAATGCCATTGAGGGTGTATATGCTAGTGAAACTACAGAGCGGAATATTGCTAAATGGAAGGTTGGCGATGAATCCTTCATTTCTATATTTCAATCCACATTAAATATGTACGGCTTTACAGCGGAGGTGTAAGATGAGGGATCCTTATTTATATGATGATGTAGATATATTAAAAAATCTCGCCAATATCAAAGACCATGATTTATTAAGTAGAGCCGAGGCAGATATAACAAACTTATCTATGCTTGCCGTCTATAACCAATCTTATAAAGTTTTTGATACAAAAACATTGCAAGATATTCACTCAAATATTTTTGGACAAATATACGATTGGGCTGGTGAGTTCCGTACAATTCAAATTGCTAAATATGAAGATGTACTGGGAGGAGATACGGTTAGATATACTTTCCCGAAACAGATTAAGAAAGAGCTTGATGCTGTAATGAAGGAAGTAAAGAAACTGAAAAGAACAGACAGCAATGATAAGGATATCGTGTTTCGCTTAGAGAGAATTATAGCAACAATCTGGCAGATACACCCTTTTAGAGAGGGTAACACTAGAACTTGTATTGTATTTGCTGTGCTACTGGCAAAACACCTCGGATTTGAGGTAAACCATGAGCTCTTTAAAACTCATTCAGCTTATGTGAGAAATGCCTTGGTGTGGGCATCTCAAGGAATGTACTCAAAACACGAATATCTTGAAAGAATCTTTTCCGATGCAATATTAGGCGACAGCCTTAATGAGGATGATGTTTCCACTACTGTCGCTGGAAACTATGAAAGCATTGGAGAGTATAAGGTTAAAGATTATGTGGAGCGCCCACATGAGTATGTGAAAGAGAAGTAAATATGTAATAGTATGAAGGCTAAGTTGTAGGTCAATTAATGATCCATAACTTAGCCTTTTTACCAATGCAGTATTTTGTGCTATAAAGATAGGGACATGAAAATTTAATTTTTTGATATAAAGTTAAATCAACTGTCAAATTAGTTCGTGTCTTATATAATAATGCATAATCTATTGGAAATATAATGAAATTTGTTGTATAATAAAGATATATAAAAATTAAATTTGAGGAGTTGTGCTTTTGGAAGAGTTTAGGGAGTTTAACACACCAGAGGAAGTAGACAAATGGGTGTCTACAAGTTTTTCTGATACTGTTATACAGCATTTTGATTTGAATAAGTAGCCTCCCCTCAGTCCAGTGAGTTTATATACTGGTTCTATCTCGGGAAAAATTAATAAAAGAGATATGATTTATGGAATACTGTTTTGTCTCTAAACAGGGAGATAATAGGGGTAAAGTTCTTAAAGACTGAGGAAGAGTATTTAAAACAAGATGCACAAGATATAAAAAAAGACATGATATATTGCGTATTCATTAAATCTGCTATGACAGGAAAATCATTAAAGATTAGAGGAGAAAATTTTGCTTGTTCTGGTTCAGGGACTACTTTTAGATATCATGATTTGCCAGAAGGATTTTATGATGGAGAGTGGGTATATACATTTGGTCTTCATAAAAGCATGGAGATTTCTAAAGAGGTTATGAATGATATGCTAGTATTTGAAGAGAAAACCTATGGTGTAGTCGCTAAACCATTAAACAAATTTGTTGGTGAAAATCCTGATGTTATTATAATTGTTTGTGAACCGTATTACGCTATGAGGTTATCTCAGGCTTATTCTTATGAATTTGGATTAAAACAGAACTATGACATAGCAGGTAACCAAGCTGTTTGTTATGAGTCAACAGCTAAGCCAATTATGACGAAAAGTATGGATTTAAGTATGCTTTGTGCAGGAACTAGACATAGTGCTAAATGGGAAAAAAATGAGATGATGTGTGGAATATCGTGGGAAATATCAGACGCTATTTTAGAAGGGCTTATTAAAACAATAAATACCATTGAACCGGATGACATGAAGAAAACAATAATTAAAAAGAATGGTTCAAATATTATTGAGGATACAGAAATAACTTTTGGAACTGCATATTATCTAAAAAAATAAATTAATACCTATGAGGTTGGACATATTTTCAATGCCATAAATGCATCTTTAAATAGAGTAAAAATTTAATACACTTAAGGCACGATAACTAAGCCACTTACTCTTCTATAAAAGGAGTAAGCGGCTTTTTTTATTCTAGTATTTTTATATATCCACCTAACAAGGCGGCTAAGTTAAAGGGATTTAAAGTTTATATTTACGCACCAACTATTATTGTCTCAAAGGTCTATAATATATATATTAGTAATTACAGAATGCCTAGATATATTTGATTATATAGAGGTAGAAAAAAGAAAATAAAAAAACTTGTAAGATTATTAAAGGAAGGACGTCTTATAGGTGAGGGGGTGAGAAGGTGGCAGAGTTCGGAAAAGAATTTGAGAAGATTTATATAAGATACTTTAATGATGTATTTCTTTTTCTCAAAAAGCTGTCAAAAGATGAAGGCATTGCAGAGGAGATTACAAGCGAAACTTTTTTCAAAGCGATGCGTTCAATAGATAATTTTCGTGGTGAAGCAGATATACGGGTTTGGCTTTGCCAAATTGCAAAAAACTGTTGCTTTTCTTATTTGAAAAAGCAGCAGCGCATTGTGGACATTGATGATCTTGATGTTATTGATTTTCCAGAACATAAAGATAATATTGAAGAACAAATATTAAATCAATATGATGCTATAGAAATACATACATTGCTGCATAACTTAGCTGAACCATATAAAGAAATTTTTATGCTGCGGGTTTTTGGGGAGTTAAGTTTCAAACAAATTGCAGATATTTTTCAAAAAACAGAGAACTGGGCTTGCGTCACTTATCACCGAGCAAGAAATAAAATATTAAAACAAATGGAGGACCATGATGAGCAATAAATGTAATTTAATTAAAGACATCCTTCCACTTTATGTAGAAGACATGGTAAGTGCGGAGACACGAGAATTCGTCAGTGATCATCTTGAACATTGTGAAGAATGTCATGAGGAATTTGAGCATATGAGAAAAACTACAGAATTTATCCCTGATACTGACATTGCTCCGTTAAAGAGAATAAAAAAGGAGTTATTTATCAAACTCCTACAGACTATTTTTTTTACAGTAACGCTAGTGTGTTCTATAGTAGTCGTCGTTTTTGGAGTTTTGACAACACCTAAATTTTTCCCTTATTCTAATAGTTTATTGGATATTATTGATAACCATAAGGGAAAGATTATCATAGGCTTTGATGATAAGGTGACAGGCTATAGCTGTATCAAAGAGTTTAATAGTGAGACAGAAACAGAGGTTTATCGCATAAATGCATGGACTACAACTTGGGACTTATATTCATCTAATCATGGAAAACAAAATATGGTTATACCTTTTAGCAGTGAAAATAAAATCCAAATTTTCTATGCTCAAAACGATGGTTCCGAAGATGTACTAATTTATGGGGTGAATGAAAATGCTGGTGAGAATACTGTAACATTGCCAAGACTAATTTTAATGCCGTATTTTATATTAGCCTTTCTTGCCTTTGTTGTACTGGCAATGGCACGATTCTTATTGAAAAATAAGTCAGTTATAATTGTGTGGATTGATAGAACTATATTGTTTCCAATTTCCTACATGGCAGCTCATCTTTGCATAAAAGGAATTGACTTTACGACTTATTCATCTCAACGGGATTTTTGTATTATCATGCTTGTGGCTATAGTATTTTATTTTGCTATGTTGACAGGAGAAATTCTTTACAAAGCCAAAAGGAGAAATCCTAAAAAATAGGGTAGTCAATATAATAAGGATGAAGTACAGTAGATAATTTAAAGCGCCAATGTTTAAACAAAGCACCTTTTTTGAGGTGTTTCAGTGTATAGATATGATTATTCATAAAGGTTTTGTCACTATGAATCCTTGGTTAAACCTTCTTTGCCTAACTTAACTGAGTGTACTTTACAATTTATATACCCAATTATAAATTACAAAAAAATATAGCTTTACAAATAACAATAGATATAATCGATTGGACTACCATAAGTTTAAATGATATACTAGTAAAATGACAAAATATTGAATAAAATACTAGAAATATAACTTAATGAAATCTTTAAGACTGATTTAATTTTGTCTAATTTAATTTTATTTTATTGATACAAGCTATCGATTTATAGGTAGCTAAAGCTACAAGGAGTAAAGTTAAAAAGTTTAAAGGGGGAGTAAAAATGTTTAAAGATCAAATGACACACAAAGAGAGAATGATTGCATTTAGCAAAGGCGAAAAAATTGACAGAATTCCTATTTCTCTTTCGCTAGGTGAAGCAATAGCACCTTCATTTGGATATGGTTTAGATGAATACAGCAATTCAGCTGAGATAATGGCAAATGTAGCAATTAACTCTTTTAGAGAATTTGGTTCGGATTCTGAATCCATAGCTACAACGTTACGTGGAATGGGGGAAGCCATGGGTTCTAAAATCAAGTATCCTAAAAATTCTATTCCATATGTTGAGGAACCAGCAGTTAAAGAGATTAATGATATAGATAAGTTAAAAATAGCTGATCCACAGAAAGATGGCAGATTACCTTTGTGTCTAAAAGCTTTAAGGATGACTATGGATGCCATTGGCAATGAAGTGAGTGTTGGTGGGGGAATCGCTGGTCCTTTTAGCGTTGCTACATGTTTGGTAGGTGCTGAAAATTTATTAAGGTGGATTATTAAATATCCTGAAAAAGTAAAGCAACTCATGGAGCTAGTGACTGAATCTAATAATAGGTACATAAAAGAATTAGCTAATTTGGGCGTTGGAGTTTCAATAGCTGATCCTGTTACTTCATCAAGTTTAGTGGGAAAGAAGTTTGTGTCAAGTTAAAGTGGGCAATTTTGTATTCCTAATTTCCCCATTATAAGTTCAGTTAAATTTTTACCCCCGAAGAGTTTCGATTGAAGCCTAAAAGGGGAACACTTATCCCGTCAATTTTTAGCTAAAATTCTCATACTATCTATAAATAAGCTCACTAAAACTTCTTTCCTTAAAAAAATCTTGTATAGCTTTTCGTCCATTAGTTATGGCGTAGCCTGTAAATGGTATTCTTGCTTGTTGTATAGGATAATACTTACTTTTCTTTACCTTCTTATTTACATCTGACGCCGTTAAAGTAATCATCTCTGTTATTGTTTCTAGTTTCTCATTTGTAACAATGCCTGAGCATACTTCATTTATTAAATTGTATATTCTTTTACTTGCTTTTT
>NZ_FRAD01000027.1 GCF_900142225.1 Hathewaya proteolytica DSM 3090 | reverse complement strand
AGAAATTAAAGGTAGAATATTAAACGTAACTGTTAGCAGAACACCTTCTAATAAGTACTTTGTTTCCATTTGTTGTACTGATGTGGAGATTATACAACTACCTCAAAATTCTAATGCAATAGGTGTTAGGGAATAGGCGACTGTAGTTGGTCAGAGTTCGCAGAATTATTAGAGTATAAGGCTGAATGGTATGGTAGAACGGTACACAAAATAGATACCTTCTACCCTTCAAGTCAGTTGTGTTCAGTATGTGGATATCAAAATGTAGAAGTAAAGGATTTAAACATACGGGAATGGGTATGTCCTAAATGCCATAGCATACATGATAGAGATACCAATGCAAGTAAAAACATTCTAAAACAAGGACTGAAAGAGTTAAAAATAGAAGCGGTGTAAGCCTGTAAATAAATATGGTAGGAACTATCGGAATTAAGCCTGTGGAGATAGTAGGGTTAATAGTCTAAATGACTATTAACAGGTCGAGGAAGCAGGAAGCCCCATCCCCTTGTGGGTGGGGTAAGTTCACTTACAATTGGAAAGGTGAAAAAGACTACGTTAAAATCATGAATGTTGCAGTTCACCCAGAGTATAGAAAGCAAGGTTTTGCACATAAGCTATTAAATCACGTTACAGAGGAAATGAAAAAAATAGGAATGTCACGTTTTTGTGGGGAAACAAGGGCATCCAATAAAGCAATGCAAATAGTTTTTGAAGAATGTGGCTACAAACTAAACAAAGTAGAAGAAGGTTACTATAATAACCCAAGTGAAAGTGCCTATAAGTATGTTCTACAGATGTAGAAATATTTAAGGTAAGTTATATGTAAAGCAAAATTTACAAAGGGGAAGTAGAAAAAAGTATTCACTTTATAGAAATTTTAGCATATAATATGATTAATTAATCTCTTTGCACTGCATTACATTTCATAAAATGAAATGCAAAATCAACAGTACAAACTGAGCAGGCGATGAACCTTTGTGTAAAGAAGGTCATGGGGCCGGGCCGTGAGTAGCGGCAGCAGATTGCAAGTATGCACATCTGTGGGACAGTAGTATGTTCCATAGGTGTGCTATTTTTATACACATATTTGGGACATGTTATAAAGTTTAGTGGAGTGCCGTGGAGAAATAAAAACGCTTTTATGCGACACTGGAGGTAATTTTTATGAAAGGCCCTGAATTTGTTAGTACCACAGGACTTACAACTAATGAAGCAAAGGACTTACAGAAACAATACGGGAAGAATATACTGGTGCCCGAGAAGAAGGAAAGCTTTATAAAAAAGATTTTCCATATTATCTGTGAGCCTATGTTTTTACTTTTAATTATTGCTGCTGTTATTTATTTTATCCTTGGGGAACCAAGGGATGGCGCTATAATGCTTATCTTTGTGGTAGGTATTATTAGCATTGATGTAATACAGGAATGGAAAACTGATAAAACACTAAATGCTCTAAAGGATTTGTCCGCACCTAGGATTAAGGTTATACGTGATGGTGTTGAAAATGTCATTGAAAGTGAAGAAATTGTACCTGGTGATTTGATGATTATTCATGAAGGGGTAAAAATTCCCGCAGATGGTGTTATTTTAAAATGCAGTGATTTATGTGTGGACGAGTCGTCACTTACTGGTGAGGCTGAAGGTGTGTGGAAATATGCCACAGAAGATTATAAAGGCACCTCAGATTATTGGAGAAAAGATTATTGCTACGCTGGAACATTGGTAACCCAGGGTACAGCTAATGTTATTGTGGAGAAAACAGGTACCAAAACTGAATATGGAAAAATAGGTATGAATGTGGTGTCAGCACCACAAGAGGATACTCCACTGCAAAAGCAAACAGGTAGTCTAGTAAAGTTATGCGCAGGTATTGCAGCTGTTTTATTGGTTTTAGTAGGAATTTTCACTTATATGAATATTCCAGATCACTCATTTGTAGATAGAATCATAGAGAGCATACTGTCAGGTATAACCTTGGCCATGGCTATGATTCCAGAAGAATTTCCTGTAATTCTAACCGTATTTCTTTCTATGGGGGCATGGCGTCTTGCAAAAAAACAATCTCTAGTGCGAAAACTTCCGTCTGTGGAAACCTTAGGAGCCGTATCTGTGCTTTGTGTAGATAAAACTGGTACTATTACAAAGAATCAGATGACTGTAGAGCAAGTATGTCCTATACAATGTGAGGAACAGGAGCTAGTTACGGTAATGGGGCTAGGCTGCGAAACTGAGGCATATGATCCAATGGAGAAAGCTATGCTAGTTCACTGTGATAAATGTGGTATAAAGAGAGAAGAACTTTTTGGTGGAGAACTTATAAGTGAGTATGCCTTTACAAACGAATTGAAAATGATGGGGCATGTATGGAGAAGGCAAGGTGAAATTATTATTGCTGCCAAGGGCTCACCAGAGAGCATTTTATCTATATGTGAAATCAATGATGAAGATAGAAAAATTGTAGAGGAAAAAATTCTTGAATTGTCCAGCCAAGGGTTGAGAGTTATTGCTGTGGCAACTATGAACCCAAGTGATGAAAGCTATATACCAGATAAAATAACTAATTGTAAAATGAAGTTGCTAGGACTTATTGGACTTCTGGATCCACCAAGGGAAAGCATTAAAAAGGATATAGAGGTATGTCATAAAGCTGGTATAAGAACTGTAATGATTACAGGGGATAATGGAATTACTGCTTCATCCATAGCAAAGAAAATTGGTATGGAAAACTACAATAATATAATAACTGGGGACATGATAAATAGTATGAGTGATGAAGAACTGCGAGAAAGGGTTAAGGACGTCAGTATTTTTTCTAGAGTTATCCCAGAGCATAAAATGAGGATTGTAAAGGCCTTTAAAGAAAATGGAGAGATTGTAGCTATGACAGGAGATGGTGTGAACGATGCACCGGCACTTAAATATGCTGATATTGGTATAGCTATGGGTAAGCATGGTAGCGAGGTTTCAAGGGAAGCTTCAGATCTTATTTTAATGGATGATAACTTTACAACTATTGTAGAGACCGTAAAAGATGGAAGGCGAATTTATGATAATATTCGCAAAGCTGTAGGGTACATTTTTACCATACACATCCCCATTGCATTTTCTTCACTGCTAGCACCTGTTATTGGTATAGCTCCATCAGCACTATTATTGCTTCCATTGCATGTGGTTCTTTTGGAACTTATAATAGATCCAACTTGTTCTATTGTGTTGGAACGACAACCAGCAGAGACAAACATCATGGACAGGAAACCTCGTGATCCTAATGAAAAACTTTTAAATGGAGGCGTATTAGTTAAGAGCATTATACAAGGGTTGATTATATTCATGACATCTTTTGCCACCTATTATTATATGCTTTCAGGAAACTCAGACAATGCTCCTGTGGCCCGTTCTATGGGACTTGCTATAATAATGTTTTCAAATGTGTTTTTAGTTCAAGTGAATAGTTCGGATTATGATCTTGCTTACCAATCCATGAAAAAACTTGCAAAAGATAAGGTGATGTGGATTTCTAACTTTGGTATTGTTTCTATGATACTAATAATTCTCTATACACCATTGAACAATCTTTTAAAATTAGCACCTATTTCCTTAACGCAATTTTTTGCTTCCATGGGTATAGCAGCGGTGTCAGTTTTATGGTACGACATAATTAAGCTTTTAAAGAAGAGAAAGCATGATTAAAAACAAATTTAAATAAAAATCTAAGACCGATGAGAAACGCGTTGTTTTTCATCGGTCTTATTGGATGATAAAGAAAATTGTCCAATAGTTGAGGTATAAAACTAATTCAAGTATTTGTGGATAGCTACATTTTCTATTTCTATTTTTCTAGTTTAATATTTTAAAGAAGATAAAATGGAATAAAGATTAATTTTTATCAGTTATAACTGATAAAAATAATAAATATTCATTGAAGTTAAGATATAAACGTGATACTATAGAGGTAATTAAAGGAAAGGTGGTTATGATTTTATGATTAAAAGAGAATTATATATGAATCGAATCCGCCCATTTATCGGAGGGGAGCTTATCAAAGTTCTCACTGGTATTCGTAGAAGTGGGAAATCAGTTATGCTGGAACTTGTTAAGGAAGAACTCATTATATCTGGTGTCAATGAAACTCAGTTTATATCTATAAACTTTGAAAATATGAGTAATGAACATTTGTGTACAGCACGGGCCTTGCATGATGAAATTTTGAATCGTGCAGAAAATATTCATGGTAAGGTTTATATGTTTTTTGATGAAATTCAAGAAGTACGTGATTGGGAAAAATGCATTAACTCTTTTAGGGTAGAGCTAGATTGCGATATTTATATTACAGGTTCTAATGCTAAACTGCTTTCTGGTGAGCTGGCCACGTATCTTGCAGGTAGATATGTAGAATTTGTAATTTATCCATTTTCTTTTAAAGAATTTACAGAAATGTACCAAAGGATTTTTCCGCAGGTATCAATAAGAGAATGTTTTTCAAAATATATTACCATTGGCGGAATGCCTTACTTAGGTAATTTACGATATGAGGAAGAAGCTAGTTATCAGTATCTACAAGACCTCTATAATTCTGTGGAGTTAAAAGATATTGTAAAGCGTAACAAAATTCGTGATATTGAGTTATTAGAACGAATTATAGCTTATATCACAGCTAATATTGGAACAACTTTTTCAGCTACAGGAATTTCAAAGTATTTAAAAAGTGAGGGGCGTGCTGTATCACCGGAAACTGTTTTAAATTATGTTAAAGCGTGTACGGATGCATTCTTATTTTATCAGGTAAAACGTGAGGATTTGCAAGGTAAGAAAATTTTAACTGTGAACGAGAAATATTATGTTGCCGATCATGGTATACGAGAAGCCGTTTTCGGCGGCAACATGAGAGATATTAATCTTGTTTTAGAAAATATAGTCTATATGGAGCTATTACGTCGAGGTTACAATGTTACAGTAGGTAAGGTTTATGAAAAAGAAATTGATTTTGTATGTCAAAAGAAAAAAGAAAAATTGTACGTTCAGGTGACTTATTTACTAGCATCCGAGGACACAATAAAACGAGAGTTTGGTGTATATGAAAATATAAGAGATAATTTTCCTAAGTATGTTGTATCCCTAGATGAATTTGATATGAGTCGTGATGGAATCAAGCATCGCAATATAAGGGAATTTCTTCTGGCAACAGAATGGAATTAAATAACTTAGTATAAGACCGATGAGAAACGAGTTGTTTTTCATCGGTCTTATTTGTTGATTATTTACATAATAAGATAAGAAATAGAAAAAAGATAGCAAGGGGGTATGTATGGGGGTTGAATGTTTAATTATGACGTTAAAATGAGGCAGAAAATAATAATATATAAGAATGTTGTAAATTATTAAATAAAAAGAGACAGCAGGAAAAATAACATGTATAATGTATGTACAAGCTTCTGTTGGTGTAAGGAGAAGATATGAAAAAAACACGAAAAATATTAAAGTATATTTTTATACTTATTATATCAATTTTATTTATCAGGTTTTTATCTTTAATAATCCCCATATCTATAGACAAAGAATATGTATGTAAAGAAATAAAGTTAGATGATCCTTCTTACGAAGTTGAGAGAACAATTAAAATCAAGGGTAAATATTATCTTAATTTACACGATGATAGATTCAAAGGACATATAAGTATATCAGGCTATAATATTGATAACAAATTAATGGATGAAATAATATTCAGTCATAATGATGAGAGAAAACTAGGACATATGAGTTATTTTACAGAGTCGGAAGATAAAGATTTATTTAAGCGGCAATACTATAGTTTAGGTCTTATAGACCAAAGAACAATCTTAAAAAAACCGTATATGCTCATTCTTAAGCAGGATGGTTCCTGGGCACCTAACGATGGTATTTGTATAATTCCACCTTATGATGATAAAGAAAAAGCAATGGAAATTTTAAATGAAAACCTAAGATCAAAATGGTATTTTATAGATGTAAAACCTGATTAGTAGAATTGAAGACCGATGAGAAACATGTTGTTTTTCATCGGTCTTATTGTAAAATGGATAGTATTTGATTATAAACAGTTAGCGGTCTAATCTCTTGCCTATAGAATCACCGATATTTATAAGTGTTTCAACACCTTTACGGCTATTTGACACTATATCATGGTCAATCTCTACTATATTTTCTTTAAACAGCATTATAACCGTAGATCCGCCAAATTTAAAATATCCTTTCTCATCTCCACGTTGTATAGGAGCATCAGCTGTATATGTTTGGATAATGGAACCTACACATGTGGCACCAACTTCTATATAAATCACATCATCAAAATTCTCTGATTTGAACACAGACCACTCTCTTTTGTTCTCTACAAATACTTTCTTTACTGTATCCAATGATATAGGATTTACAGAGTAGTAGCTACCTTTGATTTTATTAGAGGACGAACATACCCCATTGTCTATGAAATGAAAGCGGTGATAATCCGTAGGGCATAGTCTAAATATAAGGCAAGTACCACAGTTATAAGTTTCACATATTTGGTCATTATCTAGTAAATCTCTAAGAGTGTACTTAAAATCCTTGATATTGAAAACCGTATTGCTTTTTATGTCAGTGTAAGCGAAAATTCTAGCAGAGCAAGGTGATATGAGTACGTCATTGCTTTTATCAAAAATCATGTGTTCTTTTTTTAGTTTACGGGCAAAGAAATCATTGAAATTCTTGAAGTCTTCAGGAACAGTTTCAAATAGCTCTTTATCTATATTGAATTCATCTATAAACTTTAAAATTTTTTTCTTGCTCATATTGCTATCGCAGTATTTTCCGTATAGTGATGAAAAAAATTTTCGTTTTACTATAAGTTCTAAAAGTCCTTTGCCGATGGGTGAGGTGTAAACCCAATTTAGATACTTGTCTCCAGCTACATTTTCTATTTCTATTTTTTTTGTTTTTCTATCGTAATATTTAATCAAAACAATTATATGCCACTTGCAAATTTTACATATAGCGCGAAGGGCTCTCCTTTCATTAAGTTCAATTCATCTTATTATATTATATCATTTAAATTTTAAAGTCACTAAAAATATTTACGTAATAGATAACGGCTTATCTATTACTAAAAACTATACTGAATATAATATAAATGTGATAAAATTTTGTTGTATTATTCAAAATTTTATCAAGCATTTTTAGAACAGTAATGTAAAATATGAAAGAGGGTTTGATTCATGAGGGATTTTGGAGAAAACAGACGTAAGGAAGATGAACTTACATCAAGAGAGAGGATAGAATTATATTTTAAAGGTAAGTCAGTTGATAGGATACCATGTATGCCTTTTTTAGGAGAATCTAGCACGCCAATGTTAGGTATAGATCCTTCTGAACAAAATCAATCAGCGGAAATAATGGCCAAGATGGAAATTGAAGCATATAGAACCTTTGGACATGATAGTTGTGGCATAGGTACTGGTCTTAGAGCCATGGCAGAGGCTATGGGGGCTGAAGTTCAATATCAAAAAAATAGAGTACCTTTTATGAAAGGAAATTTGCTAAATGATTATAAGGATTTAAATAATTTAAAACGCATAGATCCTCATAAGGATGGTAGGCTTCCTATAATATTAGAGGCATTAACAATGGCAGATAAGAGCATTGGAAAGGAAGTAGAAGTCGCTTCAGATATTGCAGGACCTTTTAGTGTAGCAGCTTTTGTCAGAGGTACTGATAACTTTCTTAAGGATACAATTAAGGATAAAGAAAATGTTCATAGATTGTTAGAAATAGTTACGGAAAATAATATAAGGTATATTGATACTGTAAGCAGTATGGGTTTTAGTATAGGAATTTGTGACCCTGTTGCATCTTTAAGTATGATAAGCAAAAAGCAATTTAGAGAATTTGCTCTGCCTTATTTAAAAATATGTCTTGATAGAATAAAGGAAAAAGGTGTTCCAGGGTTTATACATATATGTGGAAAGACTAAAGCTGTATGGAATGATTTAGTGGACATTGGTTTTGAAACCTTAAGCATAGATAATTGTGAAGACGTGGCGGAAGCAGTGGAGATGGTTGGAGATAGGGTATGTGTAGTTGGAAATGTAGATCCTGTAGATACCATGAGATTTGGCACAACTGAGGATGTGTATAATGAAGCAACGGAATGTATAATTAAAGGTATAAATAATCCCAATAAATATATATTGAGCACAGGGTGTGACGTGGCAACGGGAGCACCTATAGAAAATATGTATGCACTACTTAATGCTGCAAGAGACTTTAAATTAAAATAGTCGGGGAAAATTTTAATAACTTGACACCGTTTTATTTTTGTAATAATATAAGTATAGTCAGCACAGATAGTGTGAGCCCTCTTAGTTAAGTGGATATAACGGACCCCTCCTAAGGGTCAGTCATCAGTTCGATTCTGGTAGAGGGTGCCAGAAAAACCCCGTAAGTATTGGACTTACGGGGTTTTAAAGTATATAGATATCATATAGAAAGGAAGAAGCTAGTATGCTAAACTTATGTATAAAAAAATTTGATGAATTGACTATTGATGAATTATACGAGATTTTAAAAATAAGGGTAGATGTTTTTGTCGTTGAGCAAAGTTGTCCATATGGTGAAATAGATGGAAGGGATAAGAGTGCATACCATGTCTTCCTAAAGGATGAAGAGGGTATACAAGCGTATCTTCGAGTATTGGACAGAGGCGTAAGTTTTGATGAGGTTTCCATAGGAAGAGTGTTAACTTTAAAACGACGATGTGGACTTGGAAGTCGCATTATAAATGAGGGAATAAGAGTTGCTGAAAAGTACTATAATGCAGATAAAATAAAAATAGAAGCGCAAACCTATGCAAAAACTTTGTATGAAAAAGCAGGGTTTAAGCAATCATCAGATGAGTTTCTAGAGGATGGAATACCTCATATAGAAATGATTTGGCAGCGCACAAAAGAACTGTAAGCTTTTTTCGCCTTACAGTTTTTTTATGTATTGACACACCTAAATGTAACTGATATACTTACAATACAAACTGTAATCAAAATATATACAGTTTGTATTGTAAGATATTTTAGTGTAAAAGTTTTTGAAGAGGGGACGATCAAATGAATAGCGATTTATGTGTTGCTATACATGGGCTTGTATATTTAAGTCATAAAGGATGTATGGCATCTAGCGAAGAATTGGCAGAAAATATTTGTACAAATTCAGCTAGGGTGCGAAAAGTCATGTCAAAGTTAAAAAAAGCTAGTTTAGTAGAAACTCGAGAGGGTCATGTTGGTGGATATATTTTGAGTCTCAATGCAGAGCAGATTAGTGTTGATGCGGTCGCTGAGGCATTGGAAACGAAATTTGTGGATATGAATTGGCGCAGTGGGTCTCACGATAAGCCTTGTCTTATATCATCAGGCATGGCAGATATAATGGATAATATGATTTTTGATCTAAATCAGTGCTGTAGTGATAGAATGAAAAATGTTACCATAGCTGATATTGAAGGGAAAATATTTTCCGATAAAAAAGGAAAAAATAATTGCAATAAAAAGGAGGAGCATAAATTATGATGTTTTCAATTGAAACAGGAGTGCCATTTTTAACTGTATTTGTACAGGGGATATTGAGCTTTTTATCACCATGTATTTTGCCCATAATACCCTTGTATGTGAGTTATTTTGCAGGTGGTGCAAAGATAGAGGATGAAAATGGGAATATACGTTACCCTCGTGGGAAAATAATGATGAATACTTTCTTTTTCGTACTTGGTATAAGTGCAACGTTTTTCCTTTTAGGTTTTGGGTTCACCACCATTGGAAAATTTTTTAATAACAATAGAATATGGTTTGCTCGTATAAGCGGTATTATTATGATATTGTTTGGTTTATATCAGTTCGGATTTTTTGGAAAATCCAAGGCTTTTGAAAGAGAACATAGATTAAACATCGGCATGGGCAATAAAGCCATGGGTCCGCTAACAGCCTTAATTATGGGATTTACCTTCAGTTTTGCATGGACACCATGCGTTGGTCCTATATTAGGTAGCGTTCTTCTTATGGCTGGTTCATCTGCAACTGCAACCAAGGCTTTTCTTCTTATATGTGTATACACCCTTGGTTTTGTTATACCATTTATATTGGTGGGATTATTTACAGGAACTGTTCTAGAATTTTTCAAAAAGCATGTAAATGTTGTGCGCTATACTGTGAAGATTGGTGCATTACTAATGATAGTAATGGGTATAATGACTCTTACTGGTTTTATGAATAATATAACTGGATATATGTCACAGACTAGCGATACTAAGCCAGATGTAGAGCAAGGCACAAGCTCCAGCAAAGAGGAAAATGCCTCCGAGGGCGATACAAGTCAGAGTGAGGATAAAAAGGTTATTGAAGCACCAGATTTTGAATTTACTGATCAGTATGGAAAGAAACATAAATTATCTAATTACAAAGGTAAAACTGTATTTATAAACTTCTGGGCAACTTGGTGTCCACCATGTCGTGGGGAGTTACCAGATATAGAGGCATTGTATAAAGAATACGGTGGTAATGAAAAAGATTTAGTTGTTCTAGGAATGGTAGCTCCAAACCTTGGTAGAGAGGGAAGTGCTGAGGATATAAAAAAATTTCTAGAGAAAAATGGTTATACCTTCCCAGTGCTTATGGATAACAGTGGTGAAAGTTTTTCAAAATATGGAATACGTGCCTTCCCGACAACCTTTATTGTAAATACAAAGGGCCAAATAGAAGGATACGTGGAGAGTGCCCTTACGGCAGATATGATGAAGAGTATAGTAAAAGAAGCTATGGGAACCAAATAGTAAGTAATATAAAAGTAGAGTATAAAGTAGAAATAAATAGCACTCCAAAAGGCGGTGCAACTTAGGGATTTTCTAATCCCTGAAAAATTCGGCATGGACGGTAATCCCGTCTATGCCGTTTTTTTATGTTCCGGCAGAGTAAACTCGCTGATGCAGTTCCACACGATTTGGATGCGCTGTACAATGGCGATGGCCTCCTGTCAATATGATAGCGTCATGGGTAGGCTCGAAAATACGTTAGTTCTCCGGGTAGTTATGAAGCTGCTTATTCTGCTTGTAAGATTTCCGGTAGGTTTTGAAATTCACGGTGTTGTTAATGTACTTTCTGCTTGAACAACATATGTAAAATCGTGATGTTGCCCCATTTGTAATCATCAGCGGTGCTCCGGTTATCCAGTGTTTCGATTCCGAGCGGATTTCTGACATTGACCTTGGCGTAAAACTCGTTGAAAAGGTTGATAAACGGCGCCATGTCGTTCTCTTTACCGTTTACGCTGTCCACACCATTGTTGATGGCGATGAACCGGATGTCGGCGTTCGGGAGGACTATGTTGGTAAGCATACCGACCTGTAAGTACTCCCGGCCGAGCCTGCTCATGTACTTTATAATGAGCGTATTGATCAGCCCTTCGTCAATAATCCCGGAGAGGCGCTACCAGTTCGGTGTGGGATATGCCGCCGCGCTTATCTGCAGTGCCTTGAATGCTTCACTGCGTGTGAGTTTTGTTTTGCGTCAAGGAACTCAAAGGCTGACCGGAAAGGGCGTAGTTATTCAAGTGTACCGATAGTCTTGCCGCGACAGTCGAGGTGATGGACTATATGTATCCCGGCCCTATACTTAATCAGGCTTTCGATATTTTGTTTTGAGAGATCGCATCCTCCCGTTGTTAAACAGAAAAGTTCTACTTATATTGAGGGTGTTAAGGAAATCTTCCTCACTATGTTCCGAAGAACCGAACCCTTCCTCTGTTCCTTACAGGGAAAATCAACCCCAGCTGACTTACTAAGGGAGGAGCGTCGGTAAAATTCCAGGAGCAGTATCTGACTTTCACTTACTACTTGAGATGGAAAGACAATTTGGGCGGATCAAGGCAAAAAAATATCCCCTGCCAGACGGCAGAGGACGGGTGAGTTAGGGGTGAAGTTTTCACAACTGCTTGAAAAATTAACATTTTCGTGATATGCTAATTTAGTAAACCGTGATCAAGAGGGAGGCGTACTATGGCTGTTAGTTACAAGAAATTATTTCATATGCTGATAGATAGAAATATGAGTGTTGCGGAACTCCAGAAGAAAGCCGGGTACAGCGCTAATATTTCCACGCGAATGCGCCGGGATGAGTATGTATCCCTTGAATCAATGGAAAAAATATGCCGGGTGCTGAACTGCAAGGTAGATGATATCGTGGAGTTTTTGCCGAATGAAGAAGATAACGGAGGTAGCAAGTAATGCCAGTTTTAGATTGGATAGGGAAAGATAAGGTCGTAAATCATCATTTAGATGTACCTTATCACGTCCTCGATCGGAAATACAGCTTTGATGAAAGTGGTATGCACGAGGAAGACAACAGAAGCGGAAACATGATTATCCACGGGGATAATCTGCTGGCACTTAAGTCATTGCTTCCGCAATATGAAAATGGTATTGATTGTATTTATATCGATCCTCCGTATAATACTGCAAGAAGTTCAGAAAAAAACAAAGCGTGGGTTTATTCTGATAACGTGGATGATCCGCGAATTCAAAACTGGATTAATGCAACCGTTGGAGATGAAGGAGAAGATTTATCGCGTCATGATAAATGGTTGTGTATGATGTATCCACGTTTAAAATTGCTCAGCCGGCTTATGTCAAAAAATGGTGTTATATTTATCAGCATAGATGATAATGAGGCGGCAAATTTACGTTATATATGTGACGAAATTTTTGGTCATCATAATTTTATCGCTCAATTGGTTTGGCGGTCTGATGGTAATTTTGATAATCAAGCCAAAATCAAAGTTTGCCATGAGTATATTTTATGTTACACAAAAACGCCAAATGCCATAGGGCTTCCAAATGGAATTGACCCCAATGCCTCTGATGATAGTAAAATTTTCAATGACGAGATACGCAATACAGTTGTTAAAAATGGCCCTAAAAATCCAATGTCCGTAGTTAAATTGCCGATAGGTTTTCCATGCGCTGTTCAGGAACTTACTGTGCCTGAAAGATATGATGCTTTCCCATATTATCATTCGACAGCTGTTATCCATTCAGGTAAACTGTCCAATGAAGTTGATGTTGAAAGTGGGTGGTCATCAAAAAAAATATTGCTGTCATTTATAGAAAATTCATTTAAGCCTGTTTTGGATTCAAAAGGACAATTAACAACTTTTGAAATCACTAAGACTGGCGCTATTGAAATGATTAAGAAGCGCGAAAATGTTAGTCATGTGTTGTCAGTCCTTTCAAACCTTGGAAGCACACAAAATATGAGCAATGAACTTGCGAAAATGGGAATCAAATTTGATTTTCCGAAGCCATTAGAGTTAATTAAATATTTGCTTGGATTTTATTGCAAAAGCGACTCGGTTGTTCTTGATTCCTTCGCCGGATCAGGAACAACAGCTCATGCGGTTCTGGATATGTATAAGGAAAATCATGGAGTAAATGTTCCGACATTTATTCTTGTGGAAATGATGGATTACGCTGATACATTAACGGCAGAGAGAGTCAAAAAAGTTATATGTGGATATGGTGAAGGTAAGAAATCTGTCTCTGGTACAGGCGGTAGTTTCAGTTATTATGAACTTGGAGAACCATTACTACAAGATGGTCTGCTCAACGAATCAGTTGGTGCTGATAAAATCCGAGAATATGTCTATTTTACTGAGACAAAGCAGAAACTTTCTGCTGACACAGCTGATGAACCTTATCTTCTCGGTAAGTATGCCGGAAATGCATATTATTTCTACTACCAGAAAGACAGCCTGACAACACTCGACCGAGAATTCCTGCATACCGTAAAAACAAAAGTGGATGGCTATGTTATGTATGCAGATCTGTGTACGCTCAGCGAAAGGGAACTTGAAAAATACCATATCACTTTCAAGAAAATTCCTCGTGATATATCGAAACTATAAGGAGGCGGATACATCATGGAATTGAAAAATTATCAAAAAAAGGTCATGGACAACCTGTCCTCCTATATGAATTGTTTGAGACGTAGTGAGAATCTTATTTCTGCGTGGCGTGAATACTGGTTTCGACAGGATATAAACGTCGGCTTAGGAGGGGTGCCTTTCTATAAGGAAAATATTCCTGGTGTACCTCATGTATGTATGAAGGTACCGACAGGAGGTGGCAAGACCTTTATGGCCTGTTGTGCTATCAAGCGCATTTATGATGCAATGCCTCTTGATAAATTAAAGGTCGTAGTATGGCTTGTCCCGTCTGATGCTATTCTGAGACAGACAATCAATACTTTGTCAAATACTTCCCATCCGTACAGGCAGAAGCTTGATATGGATTTTTCTGGGAAAGTCGGAGTTTATACCAAGGAGCAGCTACTTAATGGGCAGAATTTCTCTCCGGACACTGTCCGGGAAATGTTGACTATTTGTATTTTAAGCTATGGCTCCCTTCGTATTGACAGCACAAAGAAAGATGTCCGGAAAGTTTATCAAGAAAATGGAAATTTTTTGCGTTTTGCCGATTATTTTAGGGACAAGGATATATTACTTGCAGATACTCCGGACACGGCTCTGATTCAGGTATTGCGACAGCTTTCACCTGTGACTGTAGTTGATGAAAGTCACAATGCAAGATCAGATCTCAGTGTTGAAATGCTGAACAACCTGAATCCTTCATTTGTCCTTGACCTGACTGCTACTCCACGTGATAACAGTAATATTCTTTCCTATGTGGATGCACGTGAACTCAAGAAGGAAAACATGGTAAAGTTGCCTGTGGTCGTATTTAATCGTACGTCATTACAGAGCGTGATACAGGACGCTATACAGCTTCGCGGCAGCATTGAGAAACAGGCGCAGGACGAGGAATACGCTGGAGGAGAATATATCCGGCCTATTGTGCTGTTTCAGGCACAGCCGAATATCAAAGGTAAGGATAACGAAACCTTCGATAAAATTAAGCAGAAACTCGTTGATATCGGTGTTCCGGAAGAACAGATTGCTATTAAGACATCTGATAACGATGAATTGAAAGATATCGATCTAATGAGTCATAATTGCAAGATTCGCTACATTATTACGGTTAACGCACTGAAGGAAGGTTGGGACTGTCCGTTCGCTTATATTCTGGCATCTCTCAC
Source organism: Hathewaya proteolytica DSM 3090 (assembly GCF_900142225.1). Lineage (GTDB taxonomy): Bacteria > Bacillota > Clostridia > Clostridiales > Clostridiaceae > Hathewaya > Hathewaya proteolytica. The sequence continues at coordinate 17,571 of NZ_FRAD01000027.1, read as the reverse complement.
CAATAAGACATCCAAAGTCGATGTTGAGCAGATTGTCGGAAGAATACTGCGTCAGCCATACACAAAGAAGCACAGTTCAGCATTGCTGAACACATCTTATGTACTAACGTGTTCAAATGATTTTCATAATACACTTGAAAGTGTTGTTACAGGATTGAATCAAGCAGGCTTTAGTAGAAAGGATTATCGTGTAGGTGAAGCTGTACCTACTGGCACTGATGAGCAGGAGAGCGCATCTGAAAGGCCATCAGGTGAGCAGCAGAATGTTACAGATTATCTAAGTGGACAGAATGATAATCAGACAGGAGATTCAAGCAATGAGACAGGTACCGAAGACTTCGATAATGTTTCTGCCGATTATATTAAAGAACAGTTACAGATATCCTCTGAATCTGTCGGAACAAATGAATCTGTAAATACTATGATTCAGCAAGTTGAAAGTCAGTCAAATGAATATGAACAGGACGCCGCTGAAAGCGAATCAAGCGGATTTATAGGAGGTGAACTTGGAAATATGCTTACGCAAAATGAAATACAGTCTCAGTACAAAAGTGATGCTGAGGCTGTGCATATTCCTCAGTTTTTCCTTGAAACATCGCCTGATCTCTTCGGTGATGCGTATGATCCGCTCGAGCCAGAGAATCTTTCGAAAGGTTTCTCTCTCTCTGGGCAGGATGCCGATATTAGTTTTGAACTGTCAACAGGAGAAATGTATCGAGTAGACCTTCAAGAGCAAGGGGACGCTGTGCCTAAATATATGCGAGTGTCAAAAAGGGATAGCGAATATCTCCGAGAATATCTTGCTCGGCTTCCACAGGAGCGGAAAGTCAAAGCCTGCATTGATAACATCAGCGGCTTGATTAACCGGAACAATCGTTATGCTGCAAGGGAGATTTCAGATTATGTTCGACGTGTTGTTTCCAATATGACTGAGGATGAAATGACTGCGATGGAGACATCTCTTCCTGTATACGCAAAAAAGATACAGGATAAGATTGAAAAGCTCGAGGATGTATATCGTGAGAAGCAATTTGACAAATTGATAGATAGTGGCAAGATCATATGTCGCGAAAACTATACATTCCCGGATGTTATTACCCCTGCTGATACTATAGATTCCATTCCGAACTCCCTGTATGTTGCAGAGAAGAACGACATGAATAATTTTGAACGGCAGTTGCTTGATGTCATCGCTTCGCAAGATAATGTTCTGTGGTGGCACAGAAATATCGAACGAAAGGGGTTCCGGATAAACGGGTACATTAATCATTATCCAGATTTCATTGTAAGAACAAAAACCGGGAAAACGGTGCTTATAGAGGCCAAAGGTGATTATCTCGATGGATATGACAGTAAGACTAAATTAAACCTGGGCCGAAAATGGCAGTCACTCGCTGGACGCCTGTACAGATATTTTATGGTGTTCAAGGATAAAGACCTTGGAATGGACGGAGCCTATACGATTGATAAATTTGTAGAGATGTTCAAAGACCTATAAAAAACATAGCCGCATCAGGTGATATCATTGGTGCGGCTTTTTCGTTACTCTGAATTTTTCCTGATTCGGTCGACTTCTAGCACCACGTTCAGGAAGGAGCCATTGTCCCAGTCAACCAGAATGTCTCCGATGTCATCTACTCCAATAATGGTACCTTTTGTGCCTACTAGCGGCGATGTTGGGTCGTCCATTTGCAGGAGCTCAATTCTTGAGCCGAACGGGTACTGGATCTGGAGTGTCTGAAGCTTTTCTGCTTTAATCATCGCTGTCATTCTCCTTCTCCGGTGTGCCATTTCTCCATGCGATATTCCCAAGAAGCTTCCATAATTTTACTGGCATCGTGAACTTTTGGTACATACATCACTCTATCGGGAAGGAATAGCAAGTAGAATGTGCAATATAGATTGATAATTTTCTGTGACCTTCCGGGTAGACAAAATCGGCCAGATAAAAGTTTGTAACTCTCATCTGACCGTTTCTTCTGTTTGCCTCCGATTGAAGATTGTCCTTAGAAAATGTTCTTCTCCGAAATCCCTAAGTTCAACCCTCAAAAGGGTGCTATTTGTTTCGATTTAGTGATGGGCCTAAGCCTTCCATTTTTACATTGTGCGTTTGATTTTGGTTAACTGGTTTTACGCTTTGAGTTACACTGTTGAATTCGTTTAACTGTTTCTGTTTATTTAAGCGTTCTCGTTCTTTTGTATCCAAAATACCTTTGTTCATAAAATTATCACCTCATAGTTAGTATGTGTAAGATTTTTTTGCCTATTCAATGGAGGATAATAATCTGATTTTGTTCATTGCAATATGAGGAGATAAAAACGGAACTGGTTACAAATATGTAAAGTATGGTTTGTGAAATCATATTGTATTGAGAATAATAAAACAATATAATAAAATGTGTAAATTAATAAAATATAATTAATTTGGGGTGAAATAATGAAAAAGATTATTACTACAGTTAGTATATTGACTATAGCATTATGCTTATTTGGTTGTGAAACAACTTCTTATAAAAATAATGACTTAACAAAAGAAAAAACTAATAGTGTAACTATGAAAGATGAATCTTAGGAAGATGCTATAATAACAATTCCCGATCCATATCTAAGACATGCAATAAAAAATGAAGTATTCGATATTACTAATGGTTCGGAGATACTTTCAAAAAGTAATGTTGAGAAAATAACTATTTTACGCATAGGTAAAGATCCAAAAAAAATCGTTAGCCTTGAAGGTATTCAAAATTTAACTAATTTAGACCGATTAGAGTTAGCAACTATTCATATTGCAGATTTAAAACCATTAGAAGGGCTGAAAGAATTACAATATTTAAATTTATTTGAGTGTGGTATCACTAATATAGAACCATTACGAGGATTGACCAATTTAAGAGAATTAAATTTAGGAAGAAATAAAATAACAGATTTAAAACCCTTATCTAATTTAACTAGTCTTTCCCGTTTAGAGTTAGGTGCAAATAAGATCACCGATATTACGTCCCTCCGTTTATTAAAATACTTAGATTCCTTAGATTTAAGTAACAATGAGAACATATCTGATCTAAGTCCACTAAAGGATTATAATCAAATAAAAGAACTGGCATTATATCAAAATAAAATAGAAAATTTAGAACCATTAAAAGGTTTAATGACTTTAGAGATATTAGACCTGGGTAATAATAAAATTGCAAATATAGACGCACTAAAAAATCTTACTAAATTAAAGAAATTAGAGTTAGATATGAATAATATATCGGACAAGAGTGTTCTAAAAAATCTTCCTAATTTACAAAAAGAAGATACAAATTAAAACCAATAGTTTAGATATGCGTTGTTTGTGCTGACAATATGACTACTAAATAGCGATTATTTATAAAGGGGATGATTTAAAAAATGAAAAAAATAATTAAGATAATTAGTATATCAATGTTATTATTATGCTTATCTGGATGCGAAGCAAGTACTTCTGAAAATAATGGAATCACAAAAGCTAATAGTACTACTGTAAATAAAAAAAATGAAGAACAAAAAAACACCATTATTACAATTCCAGACGAAAATCTAAGAATAGCAATAGTAAATGAGCTAATAAAGACAACAAACTCTGATATACTTTCGAAAGATAATATTGAAAAAGTAACCTATTTAGAAATTTCAGATAGAAAAATTTCTAATCTTGAAGGAATACAGTATCTTATTAATTTAAAAGATTTAGATTTAAATAATAATCAAATTTCCAATTTAGAACCATTATCTAAACTTAACAATATAACTAATTTAAACTTATTTGGTAATTATACTATTGCAAATTTAGAACCTTTGAAGGGTATGGTTAATTTAACCAATTTAGATTTGGGCAGAAATCAAATAACAGATTTAAAACCTATAGGTAATTTAATTAATTTAAAACAATTAAATTTATGTGCAAATAAACTTAAAGATATTACCCCTCTAAATTCATTAGTAAATTTAAATTACCTAGATTTATCAAATAATAAAGAAATATATGATGTTATTGCTTTAACAAAATTAAATAAATTAGAAATCTTATCTTTATCAGATAACACACTTTGTGATATAGATCCTTTAAAAAGTTTAATAAATCTTACTGATTTAAATATTAGTGTGAATAAAATTTCTAATTTATGTCCATTAAAATCTCTAAACAACTTAACTAAATTATATATGGATAGAAATAATATATCCGATATTACAGTATTAAAGTACTTAACTAATTTGATTGAGTTAAGACTCGAAGGAAATCCCATTAAAAGTTATGATGCTGTAAAATCCTATTATAAAAAATTAGAGGATAAAGATTTCGAAATAAATTAAGAATATAAATATATGTTGTGCGCCCAGCATTGGAGCAATCTAAAGAGTGAGAGTCCCGAGCACGGGTTGATAGTGCCAAGTACATAGCTTAAGATTGTCATATATCATACAAAGCTTGGGAATATACTATACAAAATAAAATTATAACCGCAAAAGTATATAAAAATTATTATTTTTGCGGTTATAATATTTAAAACGTTGTATTGTGGTAAATTTTGAGATATAATTATGTAAAGCGGAGGTGATTTTATGATATTAAGGCCTAATTATGTAAATAAAATTTTTAAATACGTCGACATGCCATTTGTTAAGATACTAACAGGTATACGTAGGTGTGGAAAATCCACTATCATGAAGATGTTGATGAATAAATTAAAAGAAAATGGCGTTGAGGATGAAAGAATATTATCATATAATTTTGATTCATTGCAATATGAGGATATAAAAACGGCAAAAGCTTTATTTGAATATTTAAAAGAAAGACTTAGTGATAAAGGCAAAACATATATTTTTCTTGATGAAATACAAGAAGTAGAGTCATGGGAAAAGGTTGTAAACTCTTTGATGATAGATTTTGATGTGGATATATATGTGACAGGCTCAAACTCTAGAATGATGTCTTCAGAGATATCTACTTATTTAACAGGGCGATACATTGCTTTTAGAGTTTATCCGCTTTCTTTTGAAGAATATCTTGAGTTCCGCAAAATATATAATAATGTAGGGGATATAAAGGAAGAATTTGCAAATTATATACGGCTTGGAGGGTTTCCAGCTGTACATCTGCAACCATATTCTGAAGATGAAGTTTACACTATTGTGAGAGATATATACTCTTCCACAATATTTACAGATATTGTAAAGCGAAATCAGATAAGAAAAGTAGACCAGCTAGAGCGTATAGTAAGATTTTCTTTTGATAATATAGGTAGAAGTTTCTCGGCATCATCTATATCAAAGTATTTAAAGAGCGAGAATAGGAGCATAGACAACGAAACTATTTATAATTATCTTAACAAGCTTGAAAGTGCATATATACTCAACAGGTGTTTGAGGTATGACGTTCAGGGAAAGGAAATCTTAAAAACACAAGAAAAATTTTATGTAGCTGATCCTGCCCTAAGGTATAGTGTATTGGGATATTCATCAGATAGTATAGCAGCTATGCTGGAAAATGTAGTATATTTAGAATTATTGAGAAGAGGCTATGCTGTGTATGTTGGTAAAATAGGTGAAGCTGAAATTGATTTTATAGCTACTAAACAGGGAAATAAATTATACATTCAGGTGTCACAGGAAATAGGTTCACCAGAAACCGGAAAACGTGAGTATGGAAGACTTCTGGATATCAGAGATAACTACCCGAAGTATGTATTGAGGACTGATATTTTTGCAGGTGGAAATTACGAAGGAATAAAAACTATGCATATTTCAGATTTCTTGTTGAGTAAAGAATATTAGAGCAAATACAAGGTGGTGTTAAAAATGATTGTACCAGAAAAATTACGTGTTGGAGATACCATAGCAGTATTTTCGCCGTCATCTCCAGCTACGGCTACAGCAAAAAAAAGATATATGAGGGGTAAAATGTATCTTGAAGAAAAAGGATTTAAAATTTTAGAGGGAAGCCTTACAGGGAAAAGTGACTTCTATCGTTCAGGCACAATAAAGGAACGTGCACATGAATTAAATGAATTAATACACAATAAAGATGTAAAGTGCATAATGGCTGCTATTGGGGGAATGAACTCCAATTCCCTTCTCCCATATGTGGATTATGAAGCATTGGTAAAAAATCCTAAGAGATTATAGGTTATTCAGATGTTACGGCGCTTTTGCTTGGAATATATGCCAAAACAGGGTTAATCACATATTATGGTCCAGCTATGGTAGCTTCCTTTGGTGAATTTCCGCCTTTTGTAGATGAGACCTTTCAATATTTTGCAGATCTAGTAATGGGTGAAAAGAAAATCCCATATACGATTCCTACGCCTGAACATTGGACTGATGAATTTATTGACTGGGAAATACAGGATGGGGCAAAGACTTGCAATAAAAATGAGCTAGTAACTATTCATGAGGGAAAAGTGAGAGGCCGTTTTATTGGTGGAAATCTAAATACCATGACAGGAATATGGGGAACGGAGTATATGCCGGAGATTAAACAGGGCGATATATTAATGATTGAAGATACCATGAAAGATATTTCTACATTGGAAAGAAGTTTTTCACTTTTAAAACTTAGTGGTATTTTTCATAGAATAGGCGGGCTTATATTAGGAAAACATGAGTTGTTCGATGATAGAGGTACGGGAAGAAAGCCTTATGATGTTTTAATGGAAGTTATGGGAGAGGTTAATTTTCCAGTACTTGCGGAGTTTGACTGTTGCCATACACATCCTATGATAACTATGCCCATTGGGTGTGAAGTGGAGCTTGATGCAACAAATAAGAAAGTTAGCATTATAAATGTGTAGAGGAATAGTTAGAAATGAATGTTATACTAAGAGATTTAAAGTTAAGAGATAAAAACAACTTTTTTACATGGGTAAGAGATAAAGAAGTCATTAAGTATTCTTTAGCTGTTTTTCAAAGTATGAACACGGATCAGGATATATCAAAATGGTTTTATAACATTTTAGAGGACAAATCTACGTATAATCAAGCAATTGTTGATACGGAAAACGGAAAGTTTATTGGATACGCTGGAATATGCAAGATTAGCAAAACTAATTTATCTGGGGAATATTTTATATTTATAGGAGATAAAAACTGTCATAGTAAGGGTGTAGGTACTTTTGTGACAAAAGAAATTTTGAAATATGGATTTGAAAAATTAAACCTTAATAGAATCATGCTTACCGTATCTGAATATAACATAGGTGCCATAAAAGCATATAGAAAAGCCAATTTCAAACAGGAAGGAATCATGCGACAAGCATGCTATAGAGATGGTAAGTTTCACGATAAAATCATTATGGGAATTTTAAGATCGGAGTGGAATAAAAAGGGGGATTAAAATGAAAAAATTTATGGTGTTAGTATTATGTTTAATCATCTTTTTCATGTTAAGTGGATATGATAACAAAGCTTTGTTTGCATATGGAGCCAAATAGTAATTACATAGATAACACAGTCTTAAAAAACTGTCACACTAAATAATTGGTGTGGCAGTTTTTTTGTAGAAAATAAGTTAATTTTATAGTACGGGCTAATTGATTATTGTGTTGACTTCTTTTAAAAAAATGATAAAATAGTTCATATAAAAACAGTTCGTAAATAAACCGTTTATATTAGAACTATTATTTAAGGAAATAATGATGTATGCATTATCAATGGTTATAAGAGAGGAGTGAATACAATGAGTGTAGAATTACCCAATGCACTTAGCACTATAAGGTGTTTCATTAGTGTATATGAAAAAGTTGGAGAAGGTGTTCGAGAAAAGTATGGTATAACGCAGACGGAGCTAGATATTATTGCTTTTCTTGTAAATAATCCGGGTAGGGATACAGCCAGTGATATTGTAGATTATAGAAAGCTTCCCAAAGCCAATGTATCGCAGGCCGTTGAAAGCATGATCCATAAAGAACTATTACTAAGAAATCAGGACTTACAGGATAGAAGAAAGATACATTTAACTTTAACTGAAAAAGGTAGGGCTATTTTTCCTGACATACAAGAATCGCGAAAGTTACTTGTGGAGGTGCTTTTTCGGGATTTCAATCAGGAAGAGCTGCAATTATTTTCGGATATGAATTCACGTATAGTAAAGAATGCACTAGATTATCTTGAAAGGAAGTAGATGAAGTTATGGAGAAAAACAATGATTTTCTTGGAACAGAACCCGTAGGAAAACTTATGTTTAAATTGGCTGTTCCAGCGGTAATGGCACAGATTGTAAATATGTTATATAATATCGTGGATCGTATATATATTGGGCATATTAAGGATATAGGCTCCCTTGCACTAACAGGTGTGGGTGTGTGTCTTCCCATAATTATGATTGTATCGGCATTTGCAGCTTTGGTAAGTATGGGTGGAGCACCAAGGGCTTCTATATTTATGGGAAAGGGCGATGATAAGGCTGCGGAAAAAGTTCTTGGAAATTGTTTTGCTTTACAGATAATAATATCTGCTATTTTAACTGTTATATTGCTTGTATGGAATGAAAGATTTTTACTTAGCTTTGGAGCTAGCCAAAACACCATAGAATATGCTAGTGGGTATATGAATATTTACGCTTTGGGAACTATATTTGTTCAGTTGACCATAGGCATGAATGCTTTTATCACAGCACAGGGATTTGCAAATACGGCTATGTACACTGTTCTTATAGGAGCCGTATGCAACATAATTCTTGACCCTATATTAATATTTGGAGTTGGCATGGGTGTACAGGGTGCAGCTCTAGCAACTGTGATTTCCCAAGCTGTTTCATGCATATGGGTTGTAAGATTTCTTATGGGGAAAACCAGCGTTCTTAAATTAAAAAAAGCAAATTTTAGATTAAATAGAAAAGTAATTATGCCATGTATAGCATTAGGGCTTGCTCCATTTATTATGCAGGCCAGTGAGAGTGTGATTTCTGTATGCTTTAATTCATCCTTATTAAAATATGGTGGAGATATAGCTGTAGGAGCCATGACTATATTAACCAGTGTAATGCAGTTTGCTATGCTTCCAATGCAAGGATTTGCTCAAGGTGCGCAGCCTATTTCTAGTTATAATTATGGAGCGAAAAATGTGGAGAGGGTGAAAAAGACTTTTTGGTTATTGCTTAGGGTATGTTTTATTTACTCTACGATTTTGTGGTTGGCTATAATGATTTTCCCACAAGCATTTGCAGGAATATTTACACCTGATGCATCTCTTATTGAATTTACAAAGGGAGCCATGAGAATTTACTGTGGAGCCATGGCATTAATGGGAATTCAGATAGCTTGTCAGATGACTTTTATATCCCTTGGAAATGCAAAGTCTTCTATTATAGTAGCGGTGATGCGAAAATTTGTATTGCTTATTCCTCTTATATATATCATGCCTAACTTCATAAGTAATAAGACTAATGGTGTTTATTCGGCTGAACCCATAGCGGATTTTATGGCAGTAACTTTCACAGTATGTCTTTTTACTTTCCAATTTAAAAAAGCGCTGAAAAACATAGAAGAGCCTGTGAATGATTTTAAAATATAAAAATAAAGGAAGAATATCATGTGTACAGATGATTATTTTATGAATATTGCTTTAGAAGAGGCTAAACAAGCTTTTCAGGGAGATGAAATTCCGGTAGGGGCTGTAATCGTAAAAGGTGATAGAATAATAAGCAGGGCTCATAATATGAAGGAAGAGCTGAAAGACCCCACAGCCCATGCTGAAATTCTTTCCATAAGAGAGGCCTGCAGAGTTCTTGATAATTGGCGGCTTACTGAGTGTAGAATGTATGTGACGGTGGAACCTTGTGCCATGTGCGCTTCAGCCATATGCCAGAGCCGTATAGCAAAAATATACATTGGGACTTTCAATGAAAAGTGTGGAGCGTGTGGGTCTGTAGCTAATTTCATGGATTTTGGATTTATGGACGGATTTACGGAAGTTAAATGGATGTATCACAGTGGATGCGAAAATATAATGGTGGATTTTTTTAAAAAAAGAAGATATAAGCCTAGTTCACAAAGTACATAAATGTGATAGAATGAAAATAAGGCAAAAATTTTAGGAGGGATAACATGAAGTTTTGGGATATTCAATACAAGAGACCAGATATTGAAGTTTGTAAAGAACAGTTTAATAAGTCGCTTTTAGAACTTGAAAAAGCTGAAGATGAAAAGGCAGCTGTAGAGGCTGTAAGGGGTATTTGTGAACTTAGAAAAGAGTTCGAGAGTATGAGTGCTCTAGCATATGTAAGACATACTATTGATACTACAAATAAGTTCTATGAGGATGAGCAAGAATATTTTGATATAAATAATCCTGTTTATTCTACGCTTGTATCAAAGTTTTATAAGCTTTTAGTTAAATCACCATTTAAAGAGGCCATAGGAAAGGAATTTAAGGAACAGCTTATTAATATAGCTGAGGTTTCTGAAAAATCTTTCTCTGATGAGGTAGTTACAGATTCACAGGAAGAAAACAAATTAGCCAGTGAATATACAAAATTGATTGCATCTGCAAAGATTGATTTTGAAGGTGAAGAGAGAAATTTGTCACAAATGACTCCTTTCCAACAGTCTACAGATAGAGCTATGAGAAAAAAAGCTTGTGAAGCTAAATTTGGTTTCTATGCAGAGAATCAGGATAAAATAGACGATATATACGATAAATTAGTAAAAGTAAGAACAAGAACAGCCAAAAAACTTGGCTATAAAAACTTCGTTCAGCTTGGCTATGATAGATTAAACAGAACTGATTATGATGCAGAAAAGGTTGCTGTGTTTAGAGATCAGGTTGTAAAGTATATAGTTCCTCTAGCTGAAGAATTAAAGAAGAGACAGGCCAAGAGACTAGGATTAGAGTCATTAAAATTCTATGACGAATCCTTTGAGTTTTTATCAGGAAACCCTATGCCAAAGGGCGATAAAGCATGGATGGTAAATCATGCAAAGACTATGTACAATGAATTGTCAAAGGAAACCGGCGAGTTTTTCACACATATGATTGAAAACGACATGATGGATCTTGATAGCAAGAAGGGTAAAGCAGGTGGAGGATACTGTCATTTCTTCAGTACAGTAAAGAGCCCATTTATATTTGCTAACTTTAATGGCACTTCAGGAGATGTTGGTGTTCTTACTCATGAAGCAGGACATGCTTTCCAGGCATATACAAGTAGAGGTTATGATGTAACTGAATACGCATTCCCAACCTACGAGGCTTCAGAAATTCATTCAATGAGCATGGAATTCCTTACATGGCCATGGATGAAACTTTTCTTTGAAGAGGATGAGATGAAGTATAAATTTGAACATTTGGCTTCGGCTATTACTTTCATTCCTTATGGTGTATGCGTGGATGAATTCCAACACTTTGTATATGACAATCCAGAGGCTACTCCAGTGGAAAGAAGGGCAAAATGGAGAGAACTTCAGAGAAAATATGAACCTGGTAAGGACTTTGATGGATTTGAATTCCTTGAAAATGGCGGTTGGTGGTTTGGTCAAAGACATATTTTTGAATCACCATTCTATTATATTGATTACACATTAGCACAGATTTGCGCGTTGCAGTTCTGGAAAAAGGCCAATGATGATAGAGCAAATGCATGGAATGACTATATGAACTTGTGCAAACAGGGTGGAAGTGAATCCTTCTTAAAACTTATAGACAGGGCAAACCTTATATCTCCATTCGACCCAGAATGCATAAAGTCTATCATAAGCTCTGTAAAAGCATGGCTTGATTCTGTGGATGATACAAAACTTTAATTAAAAGGGTGTATTTCCAATCTGTATTTTGCACAATGCAAGATTTAAAATAAAAAATAAAAAAAGTATAAAAAAATAACTATTGCATATTATTGTAAATTATATTATAATAAGGTTGAGCAATAAATAATAATGCAATGTTATCCTCTAGTTTTAGAAATTTTTCTAAAACTTTAACAATCCCCTGACAAGGTACTAGATCCCCTCTAGTACCTTGTTTTACCTATACCCAGAAGCAAAGGCAAAACAGAAACCATATTTTTAGTAAATGAAAAGCTCAAAAGAAAGAAATGGCTGAAAATTTAAGCATAAAAAGCTTATATAAATATAATAGACGTGGTATACTTTTTAATAGGAATAAAACTAAACAAATTAAGTAATATAAGACATAGCAGAGTAATTTTTCTGGTGTATACCAATTATTTTAAAAAGGGGAAGGTAAAATGAAAAAATTTTTAATTGCAAGTCTATGTGTTTCTTTAATTTTTACTTTAATAGGGTGTGGTAAAAATACTAACGATAAGGAGAGTATAGAGAAAACACTTAAAGAGGCATCTCAAGATAAGAATACAATTTCTTCAGGGGCAGCTAACAAAGTGTATAAAGATGAGCTAGTTGTTTTTAAAGATAAAAATTTAGAAAACCTTATTAGACAAACAATAAATAAACCTACTGGAGATATTGTAAAAAGCGATGTTGAAATAATAACTGAAGTAGATTCTTCCCCTAATAATATTAATGATCCCAAATTGAAATTTTCTTCTCTTTCAGGTATAGAAAATCTTATCAATTTAGAAGTGTTAAGATTAACACATAATGGTATTGAAGATATAACTCCATTAGGTAATTTCCCCAAATTAACTTACTTAGATTTATGTGGAAATAGTATTGTAAATATAGATTCACTAGAAAAATTGATAAATTTAAAGCATGTAAACTTATGTGAAAATAAAGTGGCGAATATAGATTCATTAGAAAAACTATCAAATTTACAAAACTTATATTTGTCGGAAAATAATATTATAGATATTTCACCTTTGGGAAATTTAAATAAATTGCAATCTTTATCTTTAGACTCAAATAAAATAGAAGATATTGAACCATTGTCAAATTTATTAGCTTTAGCTGAGTTAAAGATAGATTATAATGACTTAAATACCATAGAACCATTATCAAACTTATTAAAATTAAGCTCTCTATCGTTTTGCTTTAATAATATAAAAAATATAGATTGTTTGAGCAACCTAACTAAATTGTGGAAGATATCTATGACAGATAATAAAATCTCAGATATATCTGTGTTAAAAAATTGCCCTGATTTATGTCTTATACATGTTGCTAATAATCCTTTAAATAATGATTCGATTAGTTTTATAAATAATCTACCTAAATCAATAGATTGTTATAATTAAATAAACACTTCGTTGACACTGAAAAATTCATGTGATAGAATAATATAGCATAGTTAAAATAATATATACAGAAATTATATGGAGAGATGTCCGAGTGGCTTAAGGAGCACGCCTGGAACGCGTGTTTAGGGGTAACCCTAACGTGGGTTCAAATCCCACTTTCTCCGCCATAATCGTACTAGCCGGGGAGTTAGCGGTGCCCTGTACCTGCAATCCGCTACAGCAGGGGTGAATGCCATACTGAGGGTTTAACTTGTTTGGTCTGACTTGTATAAGTGATGTTGAGAGTTGGGTCCCACGCAATAAAGATCTGTGAACCTCGTCAGGTCCGGAAGGAAGCAGCGATAAGCGGAAGCCTTTATGTGCCGTGGATCAATCTGGCTTGAGTTAACTGTACTTGTAACGCTTATAAGTTATTATTCGAGGTATGGTGTACGGTTTTAAAATTTATATGTTATATATTGTGATTGTATTGCAAAGAATGGATGAGCTTGAAATAATGCTTGTCCTTTATTTTTACCATATAAAATTGAGGTGAGGAAAGTGTCGTATACTGCATTGTACAGAGAATGGAGACCACAAAGATTTGAAGATGTGGTTGGTGAAGAGCATGTAACAACTACCCTTAAAAACCAGATACGTTTAGATAAAATAGCACACGCCTACTTGCTTTGTGGAACTAGAGGAACCGGAAAAACCTCCACTGCAAAGATATTAGCAAAGGCTATTAACTGTCTAAATCCTCAGAACGGTGAACCATGTAATGAATGTGATATGTGTAAGAAAATCAGCAGTGGATTAGCTGTGGATATTGTGGAGTTAGATGCTGCATCCCATAATAGTGTTGACAATATAAGAGATATTATAGATGAGGTTCAGTATGCCCCAAGAGAGGCAAAATATAAGGTATATATCATAGACGAGGTGCATATGCTGTCTATGGGTGCTGTGAATGCTTTTTTGAAAACTTTAGAAGAACCACCGGCAAATGTGGTTTTTATCCTAGCAACTACAGATCCTCAGAAATTGCCTATCACTATATTATCCAGGTGTCAGAGATTTGATTTTAAAAGGATAAAGAGTGAAGAGATATCTAAAAGACTTAGAAAAATTGTAGATGAAAAGAATATCAGCGCTGATGATAATAGTCTCAATCTTATAGCGCGTATGTGTGATGGTGCCATGAGGGATGCATTAAGTCTTTTGGACCAGGTGATATCACTAGATTCTAAGGTCAAATACGATAAGGTAATAGATATATTAGGTCTTGTTACCAATGAAAATATGCTAAAGCTTGTGGATAACATAATTTACAAGAATATAGATAAAGCTATACTGAATATTGATGATATTGTTTTTAGTGGGAAAGATATTTACATTGTCATAAAAGAGCTTATAGGTCATATGCGAAATTTGATGATTGTAAAAGTAACCAATAATCCTGAAGAGGTAATAGATATGTCTGTGGAGAATATATCTTATCTTAAGGAGCAGGCAGGAAAACTTCAGGTAGAAGATATAATGCGATACATTAGGATTCTCCAAGAAGCAGAGGAACAGTGTAGGCTCAGCAAACAGAGTAGGATTTTTCTTGAATTAGCCATTATAAAGATGATAAAAGTAGAATATGATACATCAAAGGAAGTTATAGTTTCTAGAATCAATAATATAGAGCGACTTATTAAAGAGGGCAAAATATCTGTAAATTTGCGTGATGACTTAAATTCCCTAGAGGAATCCACTAAATCCATTGGAAATGATCAGTTTAATAAGCTTAATTCTAATGGCTCTAACGGGGTTAAAGTGGAATCTACAAGGGAGAATAATTTTTCAGAGGTTGGTGAGAATTCTAACCCTTCAATGGGTGCTAGCAATTTAACTTTGGATAAGGTCAAGTCAGCATGGAAGGATATTTTAGATCTAATAAAATCAAGGCGTGAGATGATAATATATGCTTCTCTGACTACTGGAATTTTAACTTCGTGTAAAGATGGCAATATTGTTATATCCTACACTTCTGAGTATGCTTTCAATAAGAAGCGTTTAGACAATATAGATATACAAAAAAAGGTGAATGCTATTGTATCAGAAGTTTTAAAGCAGCCTGTAAATGTACATTATGTCATAGAGCAAGAACAGACTAAGAAAACAAAAGAAGAAATAATACGAGAGTCTGTGGGCAATGTTAAGTTTGAAGTATTTGAATAAGCTTTGACAATATTATATGAATAAATTACAATAAAATATATTATTATAATATCATAGGAGGTAACTGATTATGGCAAGAGGTGGATTCCCAGGAGGAATGGGAGGAAATATGAACAATCTAATAAAACAGGCTCAGAAGATGCAGCAGCAGATGGAAAAAATGCAAAGCGAGCTTGAAACAAAAGAATTTGAGGCATCCGTTGGTGGTGGAGCAGTAGTTGCCGTGGCAAATGGGAAAAAACAAATAACAAATATACAGATTAAACAGGAAGTTGTAGACCCAGATGATGTTGAGATGTTACAGGATCTTATTATGTCTGCTGTAAATGAGGCTATAAAAAAAGCAGAAGAAGAGACTTCAAAAGAAATGGGTAAATTGACTGGTGGAATGAATATACCAGGAATGTTCTAAAACAAATGTAGAAAATTTGAGGTGATGACATGGATTTTTATCCTGTTGCAATAGAAAAGCTCATAGAAGAATTTGCAAAGCTACCTACTATAGGTAGAAAAACTGCCCAAAGGCTTGCTTTGCACGTTCTGAATCTGCCAAAAGATGAGGTTAAGGAATTTGCAGAGGCACTGGTTACGGCAGTAGGTACAATAAAATATTGTTCCATTTGTGGCAATTATACTGATAGTGACCCTTGCGCAATATGTGCTAATCCAAATAGAGATAGAAGCACTATTTGTGTGGTTGAAAATCCTAAAGATATAATGACTATGGAAAAAGTCCGTGAGTACAATGGTGTGTACCATGTTCTTCACGGAACCATATCTCCTATGGCTGGGAGAGGCCCAGATGATATACGATTGAAGGAATTAGTGAGGAGAATAAACAATGAGGTTAATGAGGTCATTGTTGCAACTAACCCTAATGTAGAGGGTGAAGCTACAGCAATGTACATATCTAAAATCTTGAAACCTCTTGGGGCTAAAGTTACTCGAATTGCTCATGGTATACCTGTTGGGGGAGACTTAGAATATGCAGATGAGGTGACGCTAGCTAAGGCGTTAGAGGGAAGAAAAGAACTGTAGTATTATTAATTATAAAGGAGCAAATATATGAATAGTATATTGGGTTTTATAATTGGGATAGGAGTACTTTTTCTTACAATAAAGATACTTTCTTTGCCTATAAGAATATTTGTTAAGTTATTTTTTAATGGACTTGTAGGTTATGTAATTCTTCTTATTGTGAATTTTTTTGGTGCTTCATTTGGAATAACCATACCAACTACTCTTTTAAATTCAGTTATATGTGGAATATTTGGTATACCAGGGGTTATAGTTTTAGCACTGTATTATAAATTTATGTGATATATATAATCGTTACATAAGTTGTTGTAAAAATAAATAGACTTTTAATCATAAAATAAATCTCGTTTTACAAGATACGAGGTTTATTTTTTTGGGGATTTTAGTGGAATATGTAGGGGGAAGCTCTAAAGCTTAATATAAACATATCCTTGCGTATCAATAAATAAAAAACTGTGAAATATAAAGAAATATAAAGAATGATGAATATAATTTTGCCATATGGGTAGAATAATTATAGTAAACAAAGATTTATATGATAAGATATATCTTGTCGCTGCGGTTCACAGTTACTTGAAAGCAACAGGGATTAAAGCGACAGACAACTTACTTCAAAAACATTGAAAAAAGTTGTTGACAAGAAAGTTTAGGTTTGATATACTAAACAAGTCGCTTAACGGCGACGAAGATAAATGGTCTTTGAAAATTAAACAGAATAAAAGAAATAAACAAACTCGTATTCTTTTGAATAACAAGTAAGTAAAATGCTTAGCAAGTAATGCTTCGAGCAAGAGATAATATCTCAATAAAAGAGCAGATACAAGTTAGGGTAGCAAGGTGACTCCTCAGCGCAGCTGATGAGTAAGATGCTACACGAAACAAGTTTCTAGCATCATCTTAAATTGAGAGTTTGATCCTGGCTCAGGACGAACGCTGGCGGCGTGCTTAACACATGCAAGTCGAGCGATGAAATCCCTTCGGGGATGGATTAGCGGCGGACGGGTGAGTAACACGTGGGTAACCTGCCTCAAAGTGGGGGATAGCCTTCCGAAAGGAAGATTAATACCGCATAATATCTAATTGCCGCATGGCAGATAGATTAAAGGAGCAATTCGCTTTGAGATGGACCCGCGGCGCATTAGCTAGTTGGTGAG
>NZ_FRAD01000009.1 GCF_900142225.1 Hathewaya proteolytica DSM 3090 | reverse complement strand
GTTCACAAGACTACTGGAATACAAGGCTGAATGGTATGGTAGAACTGTACACAAAATAGATACCTTCTACCCTTCAAGCCAATTATGTTCAGTATGTGGCTATCAAAATGTAGAAGTTAAGGACTTAAATATACGGGAATGGGTATGTCCTAAATGCCATAGCATACACGATAGAGATGCTAATGCAAGTAAGAATATTCTAAAGCAAGGATTAAAAGAACTAAAAATAGAGGTGGCGTAATCCTGTAATAAATACGGTAGGAACTATCGGAATCAAGCCTGTGGAGATAGTAGATTGCGAGGTCGAAGAAGCAGGAAGCCCCATCCCCTTGTGGGTGGGGTAAGTTCACATTGCAACAGATTTTAGTATAAGCATGTAAAATCAAAATTAAGGGGAATACTATGTACATAAATAAAAAATTTTTACCTATATGCAAAGAAGACATGACAAAAAACAATATAAAACAGCTAGATTTTATTGTAGTAACTGGAGATGCATATATAGATCACCCTTCCTTTGGTACTGCCATTATCAGTAGGCTCATTGAAAGTCTAGGATTTACAGTGGGTATAATAGCACAGCCCAATTACAAAACCGTGGATGACTTTAAAAAATTAGGGAAACCTAAACAAGCATTTCTCATTAACTCAGGCAATATTGACTCCATGGTAAACCACTATACTGCATCAAAGAAAAAAAGACATAATGATCTTTACTCCCCTGGGGGAGAAGCTGGTTATAGACCCGATAGAGCTGTAATCGTTTATTCAAATAAAGTAAAAGAAGCTTACAAGGATGTACCTGTAATCATAGGAGGTATAGAGGCAAGCCTTAGAAGATTTGCGCATTATGATTATTGGAGTGACAGAGTTAAAAGAAGCATACTTTTAGATTCTAAGGCCGACCTACTTATATATGGCATGGGCGAGAAACCATACAAAGAAATATGTGATTTAATCCGATATGGTATGGATATCAAAGATATAACTTCTGTTAGGGGCACTGTATACAAAAATTCCACCTTGTCATCTATACAAGATTATATTGAATTGCCTTCTTTTGAGGAAGTTTGTGAGAGTAAGAAAAAATATGGTGAAGCTTTTAAAATTGAATCAGAAGAACAGGATGATATAAGAGGAAAAACTTTAGTACAAAAACACGAAAAGACATTTATAATACAAAACCCACCTTCCCAGCCTTTAAATCCCATGGAAATGGATGAAATATACAACTTACCTTACACAAGAACATACCATCCATGTTACGAAAAAAAAGGTGGTATACCAGCTATAAAAGAAGTAAGTTTTTCTATAACAAGCCATAGAGGATGCTTTGGTTCCTGCTCTTTCTGCGCCCTAACCTTCCATCAAGGTCGAGTTATACAAAAAAGAAGCAAAACTTCTATAGTAGAAGAAGCAAAACTTCTAACAAACATGCCTGACTTTAAAGGCTACATACACGACATTGGTGGTCCCACTGCCAACTTTAGAAACAGAGCTTGCAAAATTCAACTAAAAGCTGGCGTGTGCAAGCATAGAAACTGCATGTATCCAAAGCCATGTAAAAATATTATAATTGACCATTCAGAATATCTAGATATACTTAGGACAGTAAGAAAACTACCAAAAATAAAAAAAGTATTTGTTCGCTCTGGCATTAGGTACGACTATCTAATGTACGATAAAAACAAAGTATTCCTTGAAGAACTGTGCAAATACCACATTAGCGGTCAGTTGAAAGTGGCACCTGAGCATGTCAGCGATGTAGTGCTGAATCAAATGGGAAAGCCTGGAAGAGATCTATATGAAAGTTTTTGTAAAAGCTACAGTGAAATGAACAATAAACTAAATTTAAAACAGTACCTGGTTCCATATCTTATGTCAAGCCATCCCGGAAGTACACTAAAAGAAGCTATAAAATTAGCTCTATACATAAGAGATATGGGCTACGATCCAGAGCAGGTTCAAGATTTTTACCCAACACCGGGAAGTCTATCAACTACAATTTACTACACCGGATTTAACCCCTTTACGGGAGAACAAATCTACACGCCAAAAACGCAAAAAGAAAAAAATATGCAAAGAGCCCTTTTGCAGTTTAGAAATCCCAAGAACTACGACCTTGTAAAAGAAGCTCTCATCTTGGCACATAGAGAGGATTTAATAGGAAATGGACACAACTGCCTTATACCCCTAAATAAACCTCATAATAATTATAATAAAAACAGCAAAAAAAATATAAACAACGTTTCTAAAAAAAGAAAAAAATAAAAAGGCGCTGGATTACTCCAACGCTTTTTCTCCATCACTATTATTGTCACAACCTAAAATATTAATGCCGCCCTTTACGCAAGAAATTCTTACTGGAAAATTAGGACCTCTTTCACCATCAATATCTGTGACGATATCTTCCTCTGTATCTATTACAAGTTCCTTAGTCTTAAAATATATAACTCCTGGAGTGCCCTCCAAATACTCACCTTTTAAAATCTTAATAAATATATTTATTATGTTGTGAATTTTTACACCTTCAATAATAATAACGTCTAATAAACCATCATCCTCCACTGAATTGTAAGCTAAGTTAAATCCACCTGCAGTTCTTCCATTAAAAACTAGAACCAAGTACATATCTCCATGAAAATTATACTCTTCACTTGTGATCTTTGCCTTTAACCTTCTAAGAGTATGAATTTGTTCCACACCCTTTATATAATATGCTAATTTTCCTATGGTATTTTTTAAGTTAACATCTGTTTTTTGCGATATATCTGTGAATAATCCCGTGCTACCCACGTTTATAAAATACTTTTCATTCATTTTACCTAAATCTACAGCCTTGGGTTTACTGTGAATTATTTTTTCACAATCTTTAAGTACATCACCAGTCATTCCTATAAATCTGGCAAAATCATTGGCTGTGCCAACTGGAAGAATTCCCATAGGTTTATCAATGTTTTTATTTTTCATGATATTTACGGCACAATCCACAGTTCCATCTCCACCAGCAACAAGAATATAGCTATAATCTTCGTCTAAATCTTGAAAAGCTTCCTCCATGGAACTTTCCCTTGTTATCCTATAAGGAATAATACTGTACCCATTTTCTTGATGCACCTTTATGACAGTGTCTAGCTTGCTAAGTATCTGGTTTTCACCTGCATATGGATTGTATATAAGTTTTACCTTATTCATAAGTAACCCCCTGATATTTATCTCTCTGTATTTATTATTTATTATTCAAATTTAACACAATTTTATCTCATATTATTATATCACATTAATCTGCAAATATATATTTTATAAATTACCTTTTATTCGTTCACCTTTTCACAAAAAAATGTTATAATTAAATTGTTATAATTAATTTCATAGGATTTGTATATAATACGAACAGAAAATATCCTTATGTGACAGCTTGATGAATTAAATACAAATATTTTATAGGAGTGATACTATGTCAAAAAGCTTTATACCAAATGCGCTTACTTTTAGCAATCTCACCCTGGGAATAATCTCTATATTGATGACAATTAAAGAAAATTATTTTATAAGTTCCATAGCCGTTTTGTCCGCTGCCCTAATAGATAGATATGACGGTAAAATTGCACGTTTTTTCGATGCCTCCAGTGAAATAGGAAAAGAACTAGATTCCTTAGCTGACCTTGTTTCTTTTGGAGTAGCCCCAAGCATATTGTTGTACTTTATATATAATTTTGAGAATCTAGGAATTATAAGTTATGCACTTATAATAGTATTCCCTATATGCGGTGCTTATAGACTTGCAAAGTTCAACATTTCAACATTCGATAATGTATACACAGGTATTCCCATTACAGTAGCTGGAGCCGCTCTTGCACTGTATTGCCTGCTAACATACAACACCCCACTGCACATCTGCATATCAATAACAGTATTTTTATTATTAGCATATTTAATGGTAAGCAAAGTCAAGTTTAAAAAAATATAAAACTTAAGGGTTGTATTGCATTTTTTGCATTACAACCCTTATTTCACTTTATATTTTCAGCTCTTCATCTATTTCGCGAACAATATAATCTTCTCTATTGTAGTTCTTTATAACTTCCATTTTTGATTTGCAATACTTTAAATAATATGCCATATATTTATCCAAATCGTCTATAACAATATCTATTATATCTCCTATATTATCAGCCCTATCAAGAGCTTTTTTTACGTCGCTTTTTGATGCTATAACACTTTTGGACAACTCATCTGCCCCTCCAATGAGAGTTCTATAATTTAATGTCAACTTACCCAGGGCATCCAACAGATTATTTACATCTGAGTAGTAATTTTCGATGACTCTCCTATATGTCATTAAAATACTCCTTTTTCCAATTAATCTACTGCTTTTTTAGAACCATATCCACATAATCATTATCTATCTTTTTAAGTAATGAATCTATATAGTCTCTTTCCACATTATTACAGCATCTATATTGTTCATCCTGCACATCCATGTATCTCTGAGCATAGCCAATTACCTCTTCACCATCTTCACTTTGCATAAAAAGTTGCATTCTTTCAGGATATATAATATCCATTTCCCTCACCCCTACTCTTCACACTTATAATTCATCATCTTATAATATCCCTGTGGATACCCACAAGCAGGACACTTTTCAGGTGCAGATATACCCTCATGAATATATCCACAGTTGATACACTGCCATCTCTGTACTTGGCTATCTATATACATACCCTTCTCCAACCTATCTAGTAAACTTTTGAAACACTTAGCGTGGTACTCTTCTATGTCTCTAAGCTCACGAAAAAAATTGGCAATGCATGAGAACCCTTCTTGCTCAGCTTGCTCTTGAAACTTCTTATACACGTTATTGTCTTCATCCACTTCGCCGCCAATAGCATCCATTAAGTCCAACTTTAAATCAGTATTTAATTTCAAAAAATCGTTAAAAACACGCCTTGCATGAGCCTTCTCATCATCTGCTGTTCTCCTAAAAACTTCAGCAATCCAATGATTTCCTTCCCTTTCTGCTTTTTCGGCGTAAAAAGTGTACTTATTCCTAGCTCTAGATTCTCCACTAAAAGTTCTATATAAATTTTTTTCTGTCTCAGTTCCCTTTAAATTCTCCATAATTACTCCTAAAATATTGATTTTATAATATGTTATTCTTATCTAGCCGCTTAGGTTCCATTTTCTTTGTTATTTGAAATAAAAAAACTGCCTTTGAAACTATTCATTCCAAAGGCAGTTTTAATATCATTACTATGTTATCTTCCTAAAATATCCTTTTGCAACTTTAAGGCAGTTTCTGTAATAGCTATTCCACCAAGTGCTGTTTCTCTAAACTCTGATGGTAGTGCCTTTCCCACTTTATACATGGATTTCACCACTTCATCAAAAGGTATTATACTTCTTATTCCGCTCATTACCATATCCGCAGTTGTAAGGGCATTTACAGCTCCAGCCATATTTCTCTTTGCGCATGGTTCCTCCACAAGACCAGCTATAGGGTCACACACAAGGCCAAGTATATTTTTTATTACAATTGAACCTGCATCTAAAGCCATTCTTGGAGTTCCGCCCATCATTTCCACAATGGCACCAGAAGCCATTGCCGCTGCAGAGCCACATTCTGCTTGACATCCCGCTTCTGCCCCTGCAAGACTAGCATTCTGAGCTATAATGTTTCCAATAGCAGATGCTGTAAATAGGGCCTTGATCATATCATCATCACCCTTTTGAAGCTTTTCTGCTGCAGTTATAATAGAACCTGGAAGTATGCCGCAAGACCCAGCCGTGGGAGCTGCCACAACTTTACCCATAGTAGCATTTACTTCCGAACAGGATACAGCCCTAGCCATAGCCATTATAATTACATCCCCAGTAAGGCTGATTTTCTTTTTATTGTATTCATTAAGCTTTAGGGCGTCGCCACCAATAAGTCCACCGATTGATTTTAACCCATTAGTAAGTCCATAGGAAGCTGACTCCTTCATAACCTCTAGGTTTTTTTTCATTTTATCCCACACAGTATCTAGGTCACACTCTTCATATTCCATTTCTTGCTCAATGGCATACTGCCATATAGGAATCTTCTTCTTTTCACATTCATCAATTAAATCTTTGCCAGTACTTACAAACATGATTTTCTCCTTTAAATTAAGCAATATTATATTTTACATAAACAAGTATACCATATGGTAGCTTGAAATTTAAACAACCATGTTAATAATTATAAAAACAACTTCCACCTATAAATTCTTTCAATATAGAATTATCAGGGACCAACTCCCTATCTATTTCCCTAAAGAAATTTAAAAAGCTGATGAGCCTCTTGGCATCATTATAGTACTCAGAATCCTTATTTACTTTTTTAAGCTCCTCTAAAGCATATTTTTTTAAAACACAAAGTTCATATACAAGAGTTGAATTAAACATAACATCAGACTCATCCTCAAAAACATAAATATTTTTCTTCTCTCCACGCCTTACTGACGGCCACATTGCCATGGTATCTTCTGCTGAATACCCTCTAGATAAGCTGTCTCTTACCATTCTCCTCATCATTCTTACATCAGTAGTGTGTATTCTATTGTGATTGTCTATATTTAAATGTGTAAGACAACTAATGTATATTTTAAATTTTTGATCCCTTGGAATAGTAGATGTCATCCTTTCATTTAAACCATGTATTCCTTCGATCATTAGTATGCCATTCTTAGGAAGTTTTATTTTATGTCCAAGCCATTCTTTTTTTCCAGTTTTAAAATTAAAGGTAGGTATTTCAGTTTCTATTCCATCAAGGATTGATTTTATGCTCCTATTAAATAAATCAATATCTAAGGCATCAATGGATTCAAAATCATAATTACCATTATCATCTTTTGGAGTAAATTCTCTGTCCACAAAGAAATCATCCATGGAGATTTGTACAGGTTTTAATCCATTTACTTGAAGCTGTATTCCCAATCTTTTAGTGAATGTAGTTTTCCCTGAAGAAGATGGTCCAGCTATAAGAACTAATTTTACACTATCCTTTTCGTGAATCATATCTGCAATGTGTGCAAGTTTTTTTTCGTGGAAAGCCTCGCTTATAAGAATAAGTCTTTTCATCTCATTGTCATCAATTATTTTGTTCAAAGCCCCTACATGAGGTATCCCAAGTATGTCAGCCCATGCCTCACTTTCACGAAATATTTTTGCCAATTTTCTATGCTCTACAAACTCTGGTACCTTATAAGGCTCATCCACAGTGGGGAATCTCAAAATAAAACCTTGACTATATTTTCTTATTTCAAATAAACTAACATCCCCTGTAGAATACGCCATATGGCCGTAAAAATAGTCATAGAGCCCCTCTAATTTATATAATGTAACTATTTCTTTTGATATGGATTCTAATAGCATAACTTTATCCATCATATTCTGTTTTGTAAAAATATCAATGGCTTCTTCCCTTGTTACCTTTAATTTTTCTATTTTAATATCTTTTTGTATAATATATTCCATGTGTTTTTCTATACGCTCAATGTCTTCTTTGCTAAGTTCTCCCTCAATGCCATGGATTTCACAGTAAAGCCCCTTACTTAGGGAATGTTCTATATCAAGCTGACTGCTTTTGTATAAATTTTTCACAGCCTTTACCAAAACAAACTGCAAAGTTCTAACATAGGCTCTTCTCGCCAAATCATTACTATTGGTTATGTATTCAAGAACCCCATGACATTCTGGACACTGGCTCAACTCATAGTATTCCTCATTGTATTTGCATAGTATTATGGGATTTTCCTTTTCAATCTCATACTTCCTCATAATTTCGTAAAAGCTTATAGAATCATCTACTACAATATTTTTTCCTACATCCTTTAAAGTAATTTTAATATCTCCCATTTAATTCAACTCCTCCATTACATAAAAAAATCGTGATTTGGCAACAATAAATACAAATATTATTTTTAAAGTGTGGTGTTTTATTTGTATATACTTATAATTCGTACAATTATACTGTATTTTGTAGCTCTAATTATTATGCGCTTAATGGGAAAACGTCAGATTGGTGAGCTCCAACCTTTTGAAATAGTCCTTACTGTAATGATCTCAGATCTTGCCAGTATGGCTATGCAAGATAATAGACTCCCATTAATACATTCTATCATACCTATGATAACTTTGCTAATACTTCAAGTAAGTACATCTATACTTCAACTGAAAAGCGAAATAGCTAGAACTGTTTTCTCTGGAAGACCAAGTATACTAATAGTGGATGGCAAAGTAGTAAGAGAAGAACTAAAAAAACAACGTATAAATTTAAATGATTTATTAGAAGAATTAAGATTGAAAGATATCTACAACGTAGAAGATGTTCATTATGCAATTTTAGAAACTAGTGGTCAGCTTTCCATTATACCAAAAAGTCATGCAGACGTGGTTACAAAAAAAGACCTCAAAATAAAAGTAAAACAGGATGAAATACCTATTTCTTTTATAATGGATGGCAAAATCAACTATGAAAATTTAAAACTAAATGGTAAAAATTTGCCTTGGTTAGATAAGCAATTAAAAAAAATGCACATAAATTCATCAAAATGCGTATTTCACGCTTACTTAAATTCTCAAGGTGAATTTTGTTGCCAACTTATAAATAAAAACAAGAAAGGTGGAACTAAGAAAAAGATATGAAGAACTCAATAATATCGTTTATTATTTTTATACTAACTATTGTCTGTATTATTTTTTCCCTTAATCACCTAGATGTTGTTTATAATGATTTATCTAATATTTGTGTTAGTATTCAACATGATATAGATAATGGCAATTGGGAAAAAGCCTCTTCAAAATGTGACTCCCTTATAAAAGTGTGGAGTTCCCAAGGTAAATTTCTTTCCTCCTTCAGCAGTGAAGAGGAGTTGCACACCATAAATGATAGACTTATTTCTCTGCAATCCTATATAGATTTACAAAATAAAGAAGAAGCTAGGGTATATAGCAACCAAATAAGTTTCTTTTTAAACCACATAAAAAAAATGCAGGAATTAAACATCGAAAATATTTTCTAATTATGCCTTTGTTAATTTACCATTATACATTATAATATAAGTATAAGACTTAATTTAATATATAATGTGAAAGGATGAATTTGATTATGCCATTAGTTACTACGAAAAAAATGTTTGAAGATGCTTTTAAGGGTGGTTATGCCATAGGAGCGTTCAATATCAATAATATGGAAATAATCCAGGCAGTTGTGGACGGCGCAAAGGAAAAGAACTCACCAGTTATTCTTCAGGTTTCATCTTCCGCTGTAAAATACATGAGACCAGCTTATTTGATGGCCATGGTAAAAGCTGCTGCTGAAGAATCAGGCCTTGATATAGCACTTCACTTAGACCACGGTGCTGACTTTGAAGCTTGCAAAGCTGCTGTAGATATGGGATTCACTTCTGTTATGATAGATGGTTCCCATTTTGAATTAGAGAAAAATATAGAAGTTACAAAGCAAGTTGTTGAATACGCTCACGCAAGAGGCGTTGTTGTTGAAGCTGAACTTGGAAAATTAGCTGGTATTGAAGATGCCGTAAAGGTTAACTCAAAGGATGCTACTTACACTGATCCAGATGAAGCTATAGAATTTGTTAAAGCAACAGGTGTAGATTCTTTAGCCATCGCTATTGGAACAAGCCATGGTGCATACAAATTTAAAGGCGAAGCTAAGCTTGACTTTGATAGACTTGAAACTATAACTAAGAAATTAGAGGAAAATGGTTTCCACAACTTCCCTATCGTTCTTCATGGAGCTTCTGCTGTAGATCCAAAATACGTTGAAATGTGCAACACATACGGCGGAGAGCTTGGTGGAGCTAAGGGAGTACCTGCTGAAATGCTTAGAAAAGCTTCTTCTATGTCAGTATGCAAAATCAACATGGATACAGATTTAAGACTTGCTATGACTGGTTCTGTAAGAAAAGTTTTAAGCGAAAAACCATCAGAAATCGATCCTAGAAAATATCTTGGAGTAGGAAGAGACAACATAAAAGATTTAGTGATAAATAAAATTGAAAATATTTTAGGTTCAAAGTAATCACTATGAATAACTTAAAGGCACAGAATCTGCTATGAATGCAAATTCTGTGCCTTTTAACACTAAATGTTTCCCCTACTTTTCAATATAGTTTGTCACATGTCTTATGATCATATCTATACTTCCATCACCATTTCTTTTTATGATAAATCTATTGCTATCCTTATATGCTTCTTCTTTTATATATAGATCTATGTCCCCATCTACCTTTAGTCGTACTCTTTTTAACTTCTTGTCCACCCATTCCTTGTCCACATCGATTTTCTCGCTGACACCAGAATCTTTTATATAGCTAACAAAACTAGTTCCCGCATCCTCATTTTCAAAGACTTCTTTTGAAAGCTCGTGAACATCTATACTGTCTTCTTCTCTTAGCTTTTCTTTTACCTTTCTCCTTACATTTTCAGCTTTGTCTGCATTATCGCAAAGATTTACTCTTGTCCATTGCTCCGCTGCTTCTAAAAATCCCTTTGTGGTATCTCTTTCGTTCACCAAGATTTCGCAACCAAGATAATTGTCCATAAAATAATTTGTTCCATAATCATCGCTGTCCTTGGAATTTTTCTGTTTATCTAAAACCATGAGTTCCACACCGTTTTCGTTTGGCACTGGCTTTATGAAGGCACACTTTTGTATTTTCTGAGAACTAGCTGGAAGTCCCGTAACTTGGGGTATTATATCTATGCCCACTTTATCCTCCACAAACTCCACAGTATGCATATAATTCTTTACATAATCCATTTTCATGATACCAAGCATAGGTCCAAATTCTGTAGAAATAGACGCAATTATAAGATCACAAGAAGGAACATTACCCTTAGATTTCATAAGAGTAAACATCTGCCTAGCTAATTCCTTGGATACATCGAGAATATTGTTGTGGCCAGACAAGTATTCCCTACTTGTTTCCTTTACAATGTTCCTGCCCTCTTTAAATCTAGCATATTTAAGTTCCTCATCCTTTAAAAGCCTTTGGATGTGCTTATACAAAAAACCGTAAGTCTCCTCTGTTAAATCCAAAGCAAATTCGTTTAATATGGGATTATCAGAATTTTGGTCCAATATGTGAATAACTGCTTCATGTATATTTATTTCCTTTATATATTCCATCTAACACTGTTCCTTTCTTCAAACATCTACTAACTTTTCCTTTATTATATCATAACTGCTGTGGTTTTTTAATGCAATTTTAATGATATAGTCATTTAATATATGGTATAATCTCCATATTGGATTCTAAAAATGATTTCAAAACATAATGTAAAGTGAGTGATATACATTGAAAGAAATGGAGACAAGAATTATAAAAATCGATGTGGAAAACATACGAAGTATAGCACAAAAAATTGGTGCTAAAAAAGTAAAAATGGAAAATCAAATCAATAATATATACGACTTTGAAGATAGAAGGCTACTAGCTAAGAAGGGATATTCTAGAATCAGAGTGGTAGAGGATTTAATTAAGGAAGAAAAAAAAGTTTATATGACAGTGAAAAAACTTTTAAACAGCGAAAAATATAAAATAATGGATGAAAAAGAAACAATAATTCAAGATGCAGACATGGGGAGAGCTATTTTTGAATCTTTAGGACTTAAATTGTGTGCTTCCATAAAAAAATATAGAGAGAGCTATAAATATAAAAACACCCTTATTGAGATTGATATAAATGATAAATCTTTCTGCCCTTTTCCCTATATAGAAATTGAATCTGAGTATGAAAGGGAAATTGAAGAAGTTGTTAAGCTTCTAGGATATACTATGAAAGATACAACTTCAAAAAACATATATGACATTCTTGAAGAAGAAAAGAATATAAAGTTAAATACAGGTTTAAAGGGGCTTTAATATATGTTTGGATACGTGATGCCATGCAAAATGGAGCTTAAAGTTAAAGATTATGAAAAATTTAAAGCATATTACTGTGGACTTTGTCATAGCATAAAAAGGCAGTTTGGCAATCTGCCAAGATTCACATTGAACTACGATATGACCTTCCTTGCTGTGCTTTTAGACAGTCTTTCAGAGGAAAAGACCAACTACAAAGTCATACGTTGTGCTGCCCACCCATCAAAGAAAAAAATAATAGTGGAAAGCAATTCTGCCATTGATTATGCGGCATATTGTAACGTAATGCTTACATATTATAAACTATTGGACGATGGAAAGGACGACAAAAATATTTTTAAGACTATACTGTCAAAATCCTTACGACCATATCTTAAAAAGTACAGTGACTACTCTATAGAGCAATATACAAGTGAAAAACTCACGGAATTAAATAAGATGGAAAACCCACCCTATGATAATCTAAATCTAGATGTTATAGCGGAACCTTTTGCAATGCTTACAGGAAACCTTATGGGCTGTTACAATATTGGCAAAGAAATTCAAGCAAATTTAAACTTTCTAGGTTATAATATAGGGAAATGGATATATATCATAGATGCATATGATGATTTAAAAGCAGATATGGAAAAGAACAAATTCAATGCCATCAACGTCATATTCAATAAACATAATAGTAAATACGAGGATTTTGTCCATGACATAGAAGGAAGAATAGATTTTTCCCTTAGTAGTTGTGCAGTAAATTCCTTAAACAGTTTTAAGAAACTACCTATTAAAAAAAATCAGGATCTATTATATAATATAATAGAACTGGGCTTAATGGAAAAAATGGATAATATCTTTAAAAGGAGTGAAAGCAATGAGAGATCCCTATGAAGTTCTTGAGATTAAAAGAGGAGCATCCAAAGATGAAATAAAATCAGCTTATAAAAAATTAGCAAAACAATACCATCCAGATCAGTATGGAGATAATCCCCTTAAAGACTTGGCTGAAGAAAAAATGGCTGAAATAAATGAGGCTTACCAAAATCTAATGAAAAACGCAGACTCTGGTCCTAGTTATTCTACTGGTGGAAGCAGCTATAGTTATACTGAAAACAGTGATGCCAGTTCCAGATCAAATTATAATTATAAAACTAATAGCAATGATACGTCATACCAATCTATTAGAAATGATATAAATTCCGGAAACCTATCATCAGCTGAAAGGAAGTTAAATTCTCTTCCCTTCAAAGATGCTGAATGGAATTACCTTATGGGGCTTTTGTACTTAAAAAAAGGATGGTACGACAGCGCAAATTCTTATATAACCACAGCCTACAATATGAATCCATCCAATGTTGAATACAAAAACACTTACAATAAGCTAGCTACACAGAACAAAACATACAGACAAAATTACTACGGACACACACGAAATAACAGCGACGATATGTGTGATTTATGTACGAAACTATGGTGTCTTGACACTATTTGTGAGTGTGCAGGAGGAGATTTAATTTCCTGTTGTTAATTTAGTATCATTTAAAAGAGGTGATATAAATGAATAAATCAAAGTTGCTTTCCAACAATATAGCGCGAGGAGCTATATTTGCGGCCTTGAGTGTCATCATACTTTATCTCAGCAGTGTAATACCTATAAATACCATGTTTTTTCTCCTAGCCTCCGCTGCCATAATACCACTTGCCTTAACAGCATCAGGTTTGTATACAGCTATACTAGTATATTTTAGCACCTCTCTAATTGGAGCTTTATTTGTGCCAGATAAACAGGTTGTAGTATACTATATATGTCTATTTGGAATCTATGGTATAATAAAGTATTTTATCGAAAAGTTGGCCTCTGTTGTGGTTGAAGTAATATTAAAACTGCTATATTTTTCATCAACCTGCTTACTTATTTTTTATCTAGTTCAAACTTTACTTGTAAAAAATATTACAACCATACCAATATACTATTTTGTTCTAGTATTTGATGTGGCGTGTTTTGTTCTTGATTACTTGCTAACACAGTTTGTAAATTATAGTAATAAACACATTCTAAAACACATAAAGTAAATAGCAAAAAGAAGTGCTACACCATTTTTCTGGTGAAAACACTTCTTTTTTTAATTCATATGTAACTAAAAACTTATTTTGTAAGTATATTTGCTAAGACACCTATTATGGTTGAATTAAGGAAATCCACCAGGAAAGCACCTACAACAGGCAGTACGAAAAAGGCTTTAGGAGACGGTCCATATTTAGTAGTTATGGCATCCATGTTTGCCATGCCATTTGGTGTAGCTCCCATACCAAATCCACAGTGTCCTGCTGATATAACTGCTGCATCATAGTCTTTTCCCATAACTCTAAATGTGACAAAGTAACTAAACATAGCCATAAGTAAAGTCTGTCCTATCAATATTATCATAAGTGGTCCTGCTGTATCCTTCAATTCCCATAGCTTTAAATTCATAAGGGCCATGGATAAGAATACATTCAATCCTATGTTGCCAAGCAAATCAACGCACTTTTCATTTATCTTATACTTCTTTGTTCCCTCTCCTATATTTACTACTACACTGGCAACAAGCATAGGATAGATATATGATGGAAGAACAATGCCTAATTTAGATACTACTATTTGAAGAACAGAACCAAGTCCCATACATATAAATATAACACTCATAGTATCAAATATAGACTTATAGTTTATTTTATCTCTATGGTGACCCTCATTTACATCTACTTCTTTAAACTCTTCTGAGTTGGTCTTTAAATTATTTTTTTGTATAAGTTTTCTAGCAATAGGCCCTCCAATAATACTTCCACCAATTAATCCAAAGGTAGCTGCAGCTACTGCTGTGGCAGAAGCACCTACAAAGCCGTAATTTGCTTCAAACAATTTACCCCAAGTAGCTCCGGTTGCGTGTCCACCAGTCATTGTTACAGACCCTGCTATTAATCCCATTAAAGGATTTGCTCCGATTAATTTTGCCAATGAAATTCCTACTATATCTTGTAAAACAACTAGGCCAACAGCACATAAAGAAAAGAGTAAAACTGCTTTCCCACCTTTTTTAAGAATACTTAAACTAGCGCCAAGTCCAATGGTAGTAAAGAACACAAGCATAAATGGATCTTGTAATGTTACATCTAGACTAATGATAACGATGTTAAACTGTCTAAGTGCGAAATTGATTATAGCAAAGATAAGCCCTCCAATTACAGGTGAAGGTATGCAGAACTTATCTAGTATTGAGATTTTTCTCTTTGTGAAGAGACCTAAATAGTAACATACAATTGCCAATGCTAGTGTTTGAATCATAGATAATTTGATATCCATAAAAATCCTCCATTCTAAATTTTAAATTATTATACTACTTAAAATAATCTCGTTAATCACGATATTATTTTACAAATATTAACTCACCCAATTTATATTGTACCAAATTTTTTAACATAAATCAATTGAATTTAAAAACTTACGAAAAGAATATTAAAAAATTGTTCATATTTACCTTTATGTTCTTTTTTACGAATAATTATTACAAAAATCATAATTTAATTCGTGTTATTTGTGAAACACTAGACTATAATCTATATCTTCTTTTTTCACAGTTATATGTTAATAATCCATACATATTTACTTATCTTCATTCAAACTTCACAGAATGTATTGACAGTGATTTTTGTTTAAACTATAATATGATATTATAGCGAATTAATAAAACGAATATAAAAATGTTATGAACAGGAGTAGTAGTATAGTAAATGTTTAAGAGAGCTGTTGTATGGTGTAAAACAGTACAGTAATATACGAACTTGCCTGGGAGCTTATCTATGCAAAAATAGATACGGTTTTCACCGTTAAAGAATTAAGTGGGATATTTATATCCAATTAGAGTGGTACCGCGAAACATAACCTTCGTCTCTTTTTTTTGAGATGGAGGTTTTATTTTTTTATTCAAAACTTGATTTAATGTATTTAAAACTCCACCTAAAGATTAGATTTTTG
Organism: Hathewaya proteolytica DSM 3090; assembly: GCF_900142225.1. GTDB lineage: Bacteria > Bacillota > Clostridia > Clostridiales > Clostridiaceae > Hathewaya > Hathewaya proteolytica. The sequence continues at coordinate 113,246 of NZ_FRAD01000009.1, read as the reverse complement.
TTTATGATTTCGCTGAAAAATATACACGGAGGTAAAAAACATGAGTAATTATAGTACAAAAATTGATGCAAAATGGCAGAAAAAATGGGAAGAAACTCAGCTTTACAAATTTGATTCTTCAAAGCCTGGCAAAAAACTTTACACTTTAGAGATGTTCTCTTACCCATCTGGTAGCCAGCTACATGCTGGACACTGGTTTAACTATGGACCCGTAGATTCTTGGGCAAGATTTAAAAAAATGAGGGGTTATAATGTATTTCAGCCTATGGGATTTGATGCTTTTGGACTTCCTGCTGAAAACTATGCTATAAAAACAGGTATTCATCCAAAAGATTCTACATTCAAAAACATCGCAAAAATGGAGGAACAACTTAAATCCATAGGTGCTATGTTTAATTGGGAAAACGAAGTTGTAACTTGCAATGAAGATTATTATAAATGGACACAATGGCTGTTCCTTGAACTATACAAAAAAGGGCTTGCCTATAGAAAAAATGCACCTGTCAACTGGTGTCCATCATGTAATACAGTCCTTGCCAACGAACAAGTTATAGATGGAATATGCGAAAGATGTTCTACTGCAGTTACAAAGAAAAATCTTACTCAATGGTTCTTGAAAATAACAGACTATGCTGATGAATTACTTGAAAAGCTTGATGACCTTGACTGGCCTGAAAAGACAAAAGCTATGCAAAAACATTGGATTGGAAAATCTACAGGCACTGAAGTTACATTTAGCATAGATAATTCTGACATCAAATTCAATGTATTTACAACAAGGCCAGACACTCTGTTCGGTGTTTCTTATGTAGTACTTGCTCCTGAAAACGAACTAGTAGATAAAATAACTGTTGCTGAAAATAAATCGGCTGTAGAAGAATATAGAGAATCAGCTAAAAAACAATCTGAAATAGAAAGACAATCTATTACAAGGGAAAAGACAGGCATATTTACAGGTTCTTATGCTATAAATCCTATAAACAATAAAAAAGTACCTGTATGGGTTGGTGATTATGTACTAAACACTTATGGAACTGGTGCAGTTATGGCTGTTCCTGCCCATGATGAAAGAGATTTTGCCTTTGCTACAAAATACAACCTTCCAATTAACAGAGTTGTAGAAGGTGGAGAAGCTCTACCTTACACTGAAAGTGGAACTCTTGTAAACAGTGGTGAATTTGATGGTATGGAGTCGGAAAAAGCAAAGTCATCCATTACAGATAAACTTATAGAGCTTAAAGCTGGTAATAGAAAAGTTAATTATAGATTGAGAGATTGGCTTGTTTCAAGACAAAGATATTGGGGTGCTCCAATACCCGTTGTCTACTGCGATAAATGTGGCATAGTACCTGTACCAGAGGATCAACTTCCTGTAAAACTTCCTTACAACGTGGAATTTACACCTGATGGAAAATCACCTCTTGCAAAATGTGACGAATTTATTCATACTACTTGTCCATGTTGTGGTGCTGATGCTTTGAGAGACGTGGATACTCTCGATACTTTTGTCTGTTCCTCATGGTATTATCTTAGATATGCTGACAACAAAAACAGTGAAAAGGCCTTTGACCCTGAAATCATAAATGAACTTCTACCTGTAGATAAATATGTTGGTGGACCAGAACATGCATGTATGCATCTTCTATATGCAAGATTCATCACAAAAGCTCTTAGAGACATGGGTTATCTTAAATTTGATGAACCGTTTATTTCACTTACACACCAAGGGCTTATTCTTGGACCAGACGGACTAAAAATGAGCAAATCAAAGGGAAATACCATTTCACCAGATGATTACATTAAAGAGTACGGTGCTGATGTATTTAGAATGTACCTTATGTTTGGTTTTGGTTATACAGAAGGTGGAGCTTGGAGCGACGATGGCATAAAATCTATGGGAAAATTCATAGATAGAGTAGAAAGAACCCTTGATTCACTTGCTGAAGAAATAAAAGAGCATAAAAATAATAAAGATACCATGGACGATGCTGAAAAAGAACTTAATTTCTGGAGACATAATTCCATAAAGTCTATAACTGATGATACAGAAATATTCCAGTTCAACACCTCCATAGCTAGACTTATGGAATTTATGAACGCTCTTTCCAAGTACGCAAAAGAAAGCACTAAAAACTTTACCTTCCTAAAAGAAGTGTTAGCCGATTACATAAGACTCCTAGCTCCATTTGCGCCACATTTTTCAGAAGAACGCTGGGAGATTCTTGGAATGGACTATTCTGTTTTTAATGAAAAATGGCCTGAATTTGATCCTAAGGCCCTTGTAAAGGATGAAATAGAAATAGCAATCCAAATTAACGGCAAAATAAAGGCAAGAATAAATGTTGCTTCTGACTCTGATGAAGAAAGCATAAAGGCAGCTTGTCTGGCTACACCAGCTATAGCTGAGGCATTAGAGGGCAAAACAGTTCGAAAGGTTATTGTAATTAAAGGACGTTTGGTAAACATAGTGGCAAACTAAGTCACAATTTAACGTCATGAAAAAAGGCCGTATATACCTTTAGTTTAAATCTTTTAGGTATGTACGGCTTAAAATTACTGTTTATTGTAGCTTATAAATTTGAATTAATTTTTTCGTAGTGTTAAGTAGTTCTGTGAGCTGAAAAATATCGCCTTCATTTAACAGTGTGCTCAGTTGTTCTCGGTACCTCAGAACCTCAGTATGCTTCCCCAAGTATCCTAGTTCACTAATGTTGTCCATGATGTCAGAAATTAAATCGGATTTAACTTCAAAAAGTCTCTGTGCGTCCTTTATCTCTTCTTTTATCTCCATCATCTCAGTGTCTAGCTTAAAAGCCGCATCTGCTGCTGCTTTAAGTTTTTCCTTCACGCCTTCAGGAATTGCGTGCTTGTATTTATAATTTAAGGAATGCTCTACAGTAGCCCAGAAATTCATGGCAAGAGTCCTAATTTGAATCTCCGCTAGAATTTCCTTTTTCCCCTCAGCCATGTATATGGGGTATTTTATAATTATATGATAACTCCTATATCCACTATTTTTCACATTCTTTATGTAATCTTTTTCGTATATTATCTGCATATCCTTTCTTTCACGGATAATATCCACAACTCTCTCTATATCATCTACAAATTGGCACATAACTCTTATGCCTGCTATATCCTCCATTTCGTAGGTAATTCTATCTATGGGCATTTCAAAATTATTGGCCTTTTCCAAAATACTTGATATATCTTTTACTCTACCAGTAACAAATTCTATAGGTGAATACTGATTAGATTTTTGAAATTCTTTTCTAATACTCTTAAACTTTATTTTAAGTTCATCTACTGCTTGCTCGTAGGGCATCAGTATGCTTTTCCAATCTTTACTAGCCATTGCACAACCTCCTCTGGGAATTTTCCGCTATATATAAAGTATCTCTTTATAATGACGATAATACAATTATATATACCCTGAGTTTTTTAAGAATTAATTTCCTTTTTTTATTAATATACTCACCTCTAAACAAAACCATATATATTGTACTACAAAATTGGAATTTATTCTATAACTAATTACTATAAGGTGATGCTATGAAAAATGTTTTTGACGACTTATGTCCCCTTGGATTTGAATATACGAACATTAATATTTATGAAAGCGAGGAGAAGAAAATAGAAACCACAGAAAAAAAACACACAACTCCTTTAGAAGATATGCTTTATTTTAAGACAGTCACTTGCCCGGTATGTAATACAACTTTTAAAGTGTTAGCTGTAAAAGCCTCTTACTATAAAATCAAATCTAGAGATAGCGATTTATATATACATTACGATAAAATTAATCCTTATCTATACGATCCTTGGGTTTGCGAAAATTGCGGTTATGCTGCAATGAAATCAGATTTTTTCAACTTAAAAGATTATGAAATTGACTTAATAAAGGAAAACATATGTTCCAAATGGAAAAAGAAGAACTATTCCATTGCATATACCACTGCAGTGGCACTGGAAAAGTATAAACTTTGTCTTATTAGCGCAGTAGAATCTAAATCTCGCTCTAGCAAAAAGGCAATGATATGTTTAAAAATAGCTTGGATGTACAGAATAAGTTGTGACGAGGACTTTGAAAATCACGAAAAATTCTTTTTAGAACAAGCTCTTAAAGGTTTTGAACTATGCTACACCAACGAGGCCTTGCCAGTATACGGCATGGACATTCATACCCTGAGATACTTAATTGGTGAACTAAATCGAAGATTAGGCAACAACGAAAAAGCAATCTCCTGGTTTGGAAAGGTCATTGTAGCACCGGGAATAAAACAATCCTTAAAAAATATGGCTAGGACCCAAAAAGACTTATGCAAACAAACATCGATATAATTCTCCCCCTTTTGAAAAAGCCTTGAATGTTTTACATTCAAGGCTTATAATATATATTTTGGATTAAAATCCAGATGATCGCAAGATGTATTTATGTATTCAATGTTATCAACTTCCTGCTCAAAGGAGTGTTTTAAAGCGTATCCATGCAAATGTCCATATATTACTTTTTCTACACCATATTCTTTAAAAATGCGAATTACGTCATTTTCATTGTACTCCATATACACTGGTGGAAAATGTACCACTGCGATTATTTTTGAGAATCCCTTCTTTTTTGCAGCATCTAAAGACAATCTTAATCGGATGCATTCCCTATTAAATATTTTCATGTCGTGTTCCGTAAAACCAGAAGTGCCTGGTAAGTTCCACAACCTAGTTCCACATATTGCGTATTCTCCATATGTATAAAAGTTATTCTGTATAAAGTACATATCATCGTATAGTGAGTTCAACTTGGTGATGCTCTGCCACCAATAATCATGATTTCCTCTTACAAGTATTTTTCGACCCGGTAGTTCATGTATCCAATTTAAATCAGATAACCCATCCTCCATATACATCGACCAAGATATATCACCTGCTATTATTACAGTGTCTTCTTTTTTTATATTTTCAATCCAATTTTTCTTAATCTTTTCCTCATGATCTATCCAATTTTCGCCGAAAACATCCATTGGCTTATCCGACGTCAATGATAAATGCAAATCAGAAATTGCCCACAATGCCATAGTTATCTCCTTACTTTAACAAATAAATACACCTTATTATACCACAGATTTCATTATAAATCCTAACTATAATGAATTATCTATATCTAGCACATAGGCGAGGATTCTAGCCACTGCATCATACAATTCTGCTGGTATGCTATCCCCTATCTCAGTCTTTGTAAGGAGCTCTGCTAATTCTTTATTTTCTACTATGGGAACATTGTTCTCACTGGCTTTTTCTATGATTTTTTCCGCAATAAATCCCGCACCTGCAGCAGTAACCACAGGCGCTTCATATCCTGTATTGTACTTTAAAGCTGCCGCCTTTTGATTTTTTTGATTTTTGTTGGTCTTCATAGACAACGTCTCTCCCTTCAAAGACAATAAGCTATGGTACCCTAAACAAGTTGATTTATCATAGTAAAAGTCTGTTCTTGGAAAAACTCTGCAGAGTTTGATAGATTGGTTGATTCCTTTCTCTCCTCTACTATGACGGTAGGAGTATACCCAATAAGACTTATAGATTCAATTAATTCAGATTTCCTATTACTTATTGACTTCATATATTTTTTATTACAGCATATTCTTATTTGCATGTTTGTATTGTTTATAGTTATAAAATTATCCACGCATCCTATTTTAGGACCCTTAATACTGGCAAATATTTTTATGCATTTTGTATCAAATTCATGACCCTTTTTATTATTGTTTTTTATAATGAGTTTAAAATCGTGTTTTTTATTGTTAATATTTAAAGGAGTATCAAGATAATAATACTGATCCGTAATAGAATTAATGACTTTCAAGTTGTTTATTGACTCTTTTATAGAGTGCATAACACTTTTTTGTGAAGTTTCATCTACATTTTCTTTTATATTCATTAGCTCAATTATTAACTTTTTTATTTCATTTATATTGCCGCCTATAGTCTCTTTTACAGCAAGACTGTTAATCAATATCTTCTTTACAGACTGACTAATGTCCATAGCTTCAATATCCGCAAGATTTAGCACAGGAGATTCAACTAAATTATTGCTTGTGCCCTTGCCATTTAAATTAAATTCCTTTTGAAAATCTAGCTTTTTTACGATGTTTTCTCTTATATCACTATTATCTTTTATTATACTTGATAGCTGATTAATAGCTTCCTTAGATACTTTTAAATTCTCCTTAACTTCTGGATTTTCTTTTGTGTTTAGAGAATCCCCATGGCTGATTTTATCTTTTAAGTTATCTGGCACAATTGGGAGGCTTTTCTTCTCTTTTGTATCTCCAATGTCTTCAACCCCAGAGTTAAGTTCTAAAAGAAACTTTTCCATTTCCTTTTTGATATCATTTGCTTCATCACTTTCTATTAAGTCATTTACTTCTTTATAAACCTCCATATTCACATCTTTTATATTTAAATTCTGTTTTACCTCACTGCTAACTTTTTGTGAAGTATTAAACTGTAAATCTTCATTACTTTTATAAATTTTATTATTTTCATCACAATCCCTAAGACCCTGAAGTATTTCTTCTATGCTTTTCTCAATAATGTGAGTTCCCTCATTCAAATCCACCATACTCTTAATATTATCTTTTGATAGAACATCCAAATTATTTTCCTTTAAACTAAGTAAAACATCGTTGTCTATCTCATTTAAAGCTGTAAAGAATTCTCGAAGATTGCTCTTTATAAACTCTGATTCTTCCGTGCCTTCATTTATATTGCACTTCATAAGAAATAAATTTGTGAGATTGTCTATTTCTTCTGTTCCTTGATTTATTCTTTGTTTAATAAACATAAGATTTTTAAATAAAAATATATTATCCTTATCTAGAGTTATATCGTGTTTTATCATTTTTTCTAAGAGTTCTACATTTTCCTGAGTTCCTGGCAAATTAAGCCTTCCCAATATATTTTTCAAGGAACTATTTAACTCTTCATTGGATATTTCCTCTGGAAGGCTTAACTGTATTTTGCCATTGGAAAAATCCTCTACTTTGAATTTTAGAACCTTCCCCTCCATAAACTCCATATTATCTTTTAAAGCCGCATCGGAAAGTTCCGCTTTAAACTCCCACCCATTGGGGAGTTTTAAAATCACTTCACCAGTATTTTTATTGGAGGAACATACTTTGGCAAAAAATTTTTCTCCCTCTTTGAAGGACAATTTACTCTCCAACTTCCTTTTATCTATATAATTGACAGAATTAATTCCAACTATTTTCGCCATAGAAATTTCCTCCATAATATTTTTCATTATACTCTCTTTTTAATTATCGTATATTTACATACACACATTAAGGGATTAGGGGGACAATTGAAAAAATACCGAAAAAAAGAACGTGTAGTTATTGCTACGCGCCCTTTCCTTATGAAAATAATTATTTTAAAATAATCCTATAATACTTTTTCTTACCTTTTTTTACAAGGGCCTCGCCATTATTAAAGGACTCTGTAATAAACTTAAAGTTTGGATCTGTAACCTTTTCATCGTTTACAAATAAGCCACCCTGTTCAATTAGCCTTCTTCCCTCTTTTTTCGATGGAATAGCCTCACCCTTTAACAATATGTCTAAAAGTGTTCCTTCTAACTCTTCTGAAGTAACCTCAATGGTTGGAGCATTGCTCATATCCCCACCTGCACCAAAAAGTGCTTCTGCAGCATCTTGAGCCTTTTTTGCCTCCTCTTCCCCGTGTATTAATTTAGTTACTTCAAAAGCAAGCACTTTCTTAGCCTCATTTATCTGAGAACCTTCAAGAGAAGCGAGTTTCTTTACCTCGTCCATTGGGACAAATGTAAGAAGAGAAAGACATTTCTCAACATCTTTATCGTCCACATTTCTCCAGTATTGATAAAATTCATATGGAGAAGTTTTTTCTGCATCTAGCCAAAGTGCACCATTGGCAGTCTTACCCATTTTCTTTCCCTCACTGTTAGTTAAAAGAGTGCAGGTCATTGCAAAAGCAAGTTTAGATTCTTTTCTTCTTATAAGATCAGCACCAGCAAGCATATTGGACCACTGATCATCTCCTCCCAATTCCATTGTACAGCCATATCTCTTATTTAGTTCAAGAAAATCATAGGCTTGCATAAGCATGTAATTGAATTCTAAAAAAGAAAGACCTTTTTCCAATCTCTGTTTAAAGCACTCAGCTGTCAGCATTTTATTAACTGAAAAATGCATTCCTATGTCTCTTATAAACTCAACATAATTTAGATCTAGCAGCCAATCTGCATTATTCACCATAATAGCCTTATCATCTGAGAAGTCGATTAATCTTGAAAGCTGTTTTTTTATGCACTCCACGTTGTGATCTATTTGTTCTCTAGTCAGCATTTTTCTCATATCAGTTCTTCCAGATGGATCCCCGATTACAGCCGTTCCGCCTCCTACAAGAGCAATAGGTCTATGTCCTGCCCTTTGCATATGGGCCATGAACATCATGGCAATAAAGTGACCAACGTGTAAGCTATCAGCCGTTGGGTCAAACCCTATATAAAATGTTATTTTTTCCTTTCCAAGAATATCTCTCACTTCATCATGAGTCACTTGTTTGATATAACCTCTTTCTTGAAGCACATCAAATACATTTTTATCTTCCATGTTTATCCTCCTCATTTTCCTTATCTATAAAAGCATTATATTACAATTCTCTATAGCTTTCAATTCCAGGGTAAAGGATTCTGAAATAATTGTATTTTTTAGAGTTAAAAAACATGACCTTATTATGCTTTCCTTCAAAAGATTTTTTCATGATATCAAATCCTCTTCCAGCATCCAGGAATTTTTTCTCCTCATCCAATACAATAAGTTTTTCATACATCCACATATTTCTTTTAATGTAACTATCCCTCTGCCACCCTTTCTTTTTATTTAAACATCCAGGACTTATAACTTCAACAAATTTTTTGCTAATATTTATACAAATCACCTTATCATACAAGGTGTAATCCCTGTACATTACCGCATTCTTTAAACCTTCAGTAATAGCCCTTATGGGATAATCAGATGGCATTACAGTTCTAAGATACGCATCGGTTTCCTCTACCATATCCAATAATTTACCTTTAATTATTATTATTTTGTCCTCTTCTTCATCTTTTAACACAATCTTTATCTGATTTTGAGGCAAATAAATATTATTATAGGATGAAAAAACCAATAAAGCGCCCATGGTGGGTATCATCTGCAAACTGTCCTTATCAAGCACCGCTATACCTGAGTTAATCATCAGCGATTCCATGGCAGCATCACTTATTTCATAAAAACCCTGTAGTTTAAAATACTTCTTAATTAAATCCATGTCAAGGTGTTTTATATCCGCCCTTGGTACAGGACAAAGTTCAGGGTTTAAGGTCAGGGAGTAAGCAAGTGCAGTTACTATTTCTTCCTTTCGCATAACATCACTGGTAGAACCCCTTCTTATATAAAAAGCTCCATTGTCCCTTACCTGATAGGGTTCCTGATCACCATTGAGAATTGTTATAACCCCTAGAATTTTACCTCCATAGGGAACAAAATCTAAAATAACAGGAATAGGTGGTTCACACCTTGAACTTACAATTTGTTGAATTGACTCCTCTTTAAGGTCACCATACTGTATTCCCACGATGCGCTTTGTTTTGTCCTCTACACCCACAACAATATAGCCCCTGCCACCTCTTGTGTTTGCCATAGCACAGATATCCTTTGCCAATTCCTTTTTACCGCTTTCAGTGCTTAAATCTAGTTTTAATTTGAAGTCTAATTTTGGATTCTCTTCTCGTTTCAATAACCCTTTTAATTTTTTTTCATTCATATTATCCCCTCAAATTATTTCTTAGAATTATATTTATAGCCAAAAATCCGTATATACAGGATTCCTATATACGGATTGACTATGCAATATACTATTCGGCTTTACCCACATTGGATAACACTAATCCTTCATTATGTTCTAACGCCCACCCTATTCCCCAATCACTTTGGAATATAAGTATGTCTCTGTCCTTTAAATCTTTAACATATTTTGTATCAGATGTAATGCTAAGCTTATTTGCTTTAACTGGTGTTTTCTCTATCCATCTTATATTTCTATATGGTAACATCTCTAGCTTGATATCCACATTGTATTCATTTTTAAGCCTATACTCTAGAACTTCAAATTGTAGTACACCTACTACGCCAATTATAAGTTCTTCTATACCTATAAAAGGATCTTTAAAGACCTGTATAGCACCTTCTTGGGCAATTTGGGTTATACCCTTATCAAACTGCTTCCTTTTCATAGTGTCTATGGGCTTAACCCTAGCAAAATTCTCTGGTGCGAATGTTGGTATTCCATGAAATTTGAATTTATCGGAAGCCTTGCACAAGGTGTCTCCTATGCTAAAAATCCCCGGATCAAACACTCCAATTATATCACCTGCATATGCCTCTTCAACAATTTCTCTATCTTGTGCTAGAAATTGCTGTGGCTGAGATAACCTAACTTTTTCATTGCCCTGAACGTGAAAAACTTCCATACCCTTTTCAAACTTTCCTGAGCATATCCTCATAAAAGCAATCCTATCCCTGTGGGCCTTGTTCATATTGGCCTGTATTTTGAAAACAAACGCTGAGAACTCTGGTTTTGTAGCCTCAATCTCCCCCTTATCGCTTTCACGTGAAAGAGGTGGAACGCTGTATCTTAAAAATTCCTTCAAGAAAGGTTCTACGCCAAAATTAGTAAGGGCGCTACCAAATAAAACCGGTGTCAACCTTCCATCCTTCACTTTATCATAATCGAACTCATTTCCAGCGATGTCAAGAAGTTCAACATCCTCAAGGAGTTTATTGTAGAAAGATGTACCTAGTATTTCCTCAATATTTTCATCGTGAAAGTCCACAAAGGTGGAGTTAGTCAATGAGTGTCCATGGTTACCACCATCAAAAAGCTGAATTGTTTCTGTCTCTCTGTTGTATACACCTTTAAACTCTCTGCCACATCCAATAGGCCAATTTAATGGGTAGGATTTAATTCCAAGTTCATTTTCAATATCCTCTAAGAGCTCAAAAGGATCTCTTATTTCTCTATCTAATTTGTTTACAAATGTAAATATAGGTATCTCTCTCATACTACAAACCTGGAAAAGCTTTCGCGTTTGAGCCTCAACACCCTTTGCTCCATCTACCACCATTACAGCACTATCTGCTGCCATTAAAGTTCTGTAAGTATCCTCACTGAAATCCTGATGTCCAGGCGTATCCAGTATGTTTATATAAAAGTCATCGTATCGAAATTGTAATACTGAGGATGTTACAGAAATACCCCTTTGCTTTTCTATCTCCATCCAATCTGACACAGCATGCTTAGCTGATCTTCTGGCTTTTACAGACCCAGCTTCTCTTATTGCACCACCAAATAATAAAAGCTTCTCTGTAAGAGTTGTTTTACCCGCATCAGGATGGGATATAATTGCAAAAGTTCTTCTTTTGTTAATTTTTTCAATCAAATCTTGCATCATTTTTTCCTTTCAGATAATAAACTAATATTAGTTTGAATAGAATTTTTAAATATTTGGTATAAAGCCTACCTTTTTTTGCATCTTTCGAAGAGTTTTCTTTGCAATGTAATTTGCCTTTTCAGCGCCTTTTTTATATATTTCCTCTAATTCAGATTTATTTTCAATTAATTCCTTTACTCTATTCTGTATAGGTTCAAGTTCTCCAATTATTGCTTCTGCCACATCAATTTTAAATTGTGCATATCCCTGACCTTCATATTTGCTTTCAATTTGCTCCATATCCATTCCAGTGATGCAACTTAAAATATTCATAAGATTAGATACTCCTGCTTGTTCCTCGCAGAATTTAACCACACCTAAACTATCTGTAACAGCTCTTCCTATTTTTCTTCTAATTACTTCTGGAGGATCCATGATTAAAATTGCACCGTTTGGGTTGTCGTCTGATTTTGACATCTTCTTTGTTGGATCTTGAAGGCTCATTATCTTTGCCCCTTCTTTTGGGATGTAACCTTCTGGTATCTTAAAGGTAGGACTGTAAAGTCGATTAAATCTTTCGCCTAAATCCCTTGCCAATTCCAAATGCTGAACTTGGTCTTTGCCAACTGGTACAAGATCTGTCTGGTATAAAAGGATATCTGCGGCCATAAGTACAGGGTAAACAAATAAACCAGCACCTACATTTTCTCCTGCTTTTTTAGATTTATCCTTGTACTGAGTCATTCTACCCAGTTCTCCCATATATGAATTACAGGTTAAAAGCCATGAAGCTTCTGAGTGTGCCGGAACATGTGACTGAATAAATAATGTGTTTTTGTATGGATCTATTCCAGCTGCAATGTATATAGATAAAAGCTCAAGTGTTTTCTTCCTAAGCTTTGCTGGCTCCTGATTTACTGTTATAGCATGCAAATCCACAACGCAGAAATAGCACTCGTATTCATCTTGGAATTTAACCCAGTTCTTAAGGGCTCCAAGATAATTTCCTAGTGTAAGATCACCAGAAGGCTGAATTCCGCTAAATATAACTTTTTTATTTTCTTCCATAATAAATGCTCCCCTTTTCCTGTAATTTAAATCTACATTATACTTCTAACGGACACGTTAGACACTACAATTCTAGTCTATGTATAAAAATTTGTCAATGAAATACTTATATTTTACCGCTAATAATGTGGGCAAAAGCCTTTGAGGCCAAAGACAATGGCGAATTCTTCAAGTAGCACATACCAATTTCTCTTGCTTTAATTGGCTTTGCAAGATTTACCTTTGTAAGATTCATATTTTCTATATCTTTTCGGGAGAATTCCTCCACCACACATGATATGCCAAATCCAATTTGTGCGAATTCCGTTAGCAAATCATAGGACCCTAATTGGATCTCCGGTTCAAGGATTATTCCTTCCTTTAGAAAACAATTGCTTACATACCTTCTAGAACTAGATTCCTGTTCTAACATAACCAGTGGGTATCTAGACAAGTCTTCATAGCTTATGACTTTTTCCCCAGCTTCTTTGAACTTTTTTCCTGCCACGAAAATATCGTGCACCTTTAAACAAGATTCTATATTTAAATCTAAGTCTTCCACAGGCAAGTTTACAAAAGCCATATCTACTGTACCAGCTTTTACTAGTTCAATCGATTCAATGGAGGTTCTATTTATAACCTTAACTTTTATATCTGGATATAGCTGATTAAATCTGCCCAAATAGGGCATTAAATAATGCTTCACAAGGGTATCTCCGGCACTTATCTTAATCTCACCACAATATAACTTTGTCATATTGAATAGCTTTTCCTCTCCAGCCTCAATGGTATTAAGCCCTGATTCTACATATTGAAATAGCATATTGCCCTCTGAAGTTAGCGAAACCCCTCTAGAGGTTCTTTTAAACAAGGTAACAGAAAGCTGGCTCTCCAGCTGATTAATGGCTTGACTTACAGCCGGCTGCGATATGTACATTTTTTTTGCAGCCAAAGAAAATGAACCTTGCTCTGCCACAGTTTTAAATATTTTATAAAGCTCTAAATTTACATCAAATTTCATTTTATCCATCCTTAAATAGATATAAGTACATCTTATATCTAAAATAACTATTAATGATTTTACTTATATTATATAACATTGTACAATATAAATGCAGGCTTAATTTAAAATAAATAAAGGTGGTATGAAAAATGTCAAGAACTGTTGGTACTATTTCAAGAGGTATAAGAACTGAAATCATAAAACAGGGTGATAATTTAGCTAATATGGTAGCAGACTCCGTTTTAAAAGCTGCACAATGTGAAAACTTTCATATTAATGACAGAGATATCATTGGCGTAACAGAATCAGTAGTTGCAAGAGCCCAAGGTAATTATGCCAGCATAGATCATATTGCGTGTGATATTAAAAACAAATTTGGTGGAGAAGAATTAGGTGTTATATTCCCTATTTTAAGCAGGAACAGATTTGCCATTTGCCTTAGGGGAATCGCCAGAGGAGTAAAGAAAATTTACCTTATGCTTAGCTACCCTTCTGATGAAGTTGGAAATCATCTTGTAACTTTAGACGAACTTGATGAAAAAAACATAAACCCATGGACAGATGTACTTACTGAAAAACAATACAGAGAATTCTTTGGATACAAAAAACATGAGTTCACAGGTGTAGATTATGTGGAATACTATTCTTCTATTATAAAGGAAGAAGGAGCAGATGTAGAAGTTATATTTGCCAATGATGCAAGAACCATACTAAATTACACTAAAAACGTTCTTACTTGTGATATTCATACTAGAGCTAGAAGCAAAAGAATTTTAAAGGCAGCAGGTGCAGAAAAAGTCCTTGGCCTTGACGATATAATGACCTCTTCCATAGAAAGCAGCGGCTACAATGAGCACTATGGATTATTAGGTTCAAACAAAGCTACTGAATCCACCGTAAAACTTTTCCCAAGAGATTCAAAAGTTTTTGCAGAGGATGTTCAAAAAATTATGCTAGAAAAGACAGGAAAGAAAGTTGAAGTCCTTGTATATGGGGATGGAGCTTTCAAAGATCCTGCAGGCAAGATTTGGGAACTAGCTGACCCTGTAGTTTCTCCTGGATACACAAGTGGTCTTGAAGGACAGCCTAATGAAGTTAAATTAAAATATTTAGCAGACAATGATTTTGCTAATCTAAAAGGTGAAGAGCTTAATTGTGCAATAAAAGAATACATATCAAATAAAGACTCAGATTTGAAGGGATCCATGGTTACTCAAGGTACAACACCAAGACGCCTTACAGATCTTATAGGTTCTTTATGTGATTTAACCTCTGGCAGCGGAGACAAGGGTACTCCCGTTATTTTCATTCAAGGATATTTTGACAACTTAGCCAACGACTAATAATAAAAAAAAGTTCAGTTTTTTAGCTGAACTTTTTTTATACAAATCTCTAGATAAAGATTAATCTATATATTAAACCTATTAGAAGTAAGTGCACTGGATAGAAAAGATAAAACGCGTATTGTACCCACTTAGACGAGTACCCCTTCTTTCCATTATAAAAGCATAATGGTATAGCCGCAAACATTCCAAACCACTGACCTATTCCATACTTAAAGCCACTAATTTTATTCCAATAGAAATATACATCAAACACATCACTAAGTTTTTTTAAGTTTGAGAAAGGGAATCTTCCATATGACATACAAAACTCTATTTCCATTAATAGATTTCCCCATATAGAAGCTAAAACTATGCCTAAACGAGATTCTATTCCAAAATGATACAACAATACAAGTGCTACCCCTAAAAGTCCATACTCTACGTCGAGATAATTCCCCAGAGAAAGGCATACAAAAACCATGACAGCAGAACATATGTTTATTAAATTATTCAATCCATCTCTCTTCTTCTTTGCATTTTCAAAAAAGAATATACAGAGCAAACCGAGAAACAAAGTAAAGAAAATGTTATTATGCCATTTTATATTGTCATAGCCATAATGAACATAGGAATAGGGAATTATGGATATAACACCGCAAGCAGCTAGCCTCATCATATAAACAAACTTATTTTTTGTATGTTTATACCCATTTGCAATACAAAAGGCAAATATGGGAAATGACAACCTTCCTATTGTTCGCAAAATCCCTATTTTAGGGAAGAGGAAAGCCCCTATATGATCAATAAACATGGTAACAACAGCAAATAATTTTAAGGCAAAAAAACTCATAAAATCCTCCCCTTTGAATACAATAGACACGCCTTCCTCTGAGAGTATGGTGTGTTACAACTGCTAGCCATCAGATAAACACCCACATGATTATAATCATGCCACAGATTAATGCAAAGGACGTGTTAAGGGCGTAATATACAGCCATGGATTTACTCACTTTCAATGTAAAGCCAGTGACAATAAAGACAGCCAGCTGATAAGCTATAAACTTCAAAAATAACATTAGTATAAACCCTAAACTTGCTCCATATATACTCAGCACTACGGAATATACAAGTATGCTTTCAAGGGAAACAACTATAAGGAAAGTAAAAAAATTATTTCTATAAAGAGTTTTTCCACCAACTTTAAATAGTTCAACCCTAGTTTTTAATCCTTTAAGTTTGTGAACCATTATTCGTTTAGAGAAGAAATAAAGTAATCCGTTAGCACTAAGAAATAATATGATTATATTAACTTTAATTTTTATATCATTTCTGTTTGGTGTTATGTCATCTTTATCAGATTTTATTTGGTCTATATTTCCACCGTCATCAGTTATTACAGTGACATTCCTAAGGGAAATATTCTGCTTTGTTTCCCCATACACTTGATTCCACTTTATGCGCAAATCCTTATTATCCTTTTTTATCTTTGCATTTGTCCAAAATTTCAAGACTTCTTTTGACACAGTTTCCAAGAGTATTTTGCTTTGAGAAGGATTAAAAGATGTGTACACAGTGATAACATCATTAAAACTTCCTAATTTAATTTTGCTTTCAAAATCCCTATTTATTATGATAAATAGATCTGTATTACCTTTTGCCACAGATTCTATGCCATCTTGTTCGTTGTATATTATAGCCCCCTTATTTTTTGCTCTTATCTCATCTGCTAATTCACTTGATAAAGATGTTTTGTCATTATCCTGTATATTTATACTTAAAGCTTTATTAGATTTATCTATGACCATTATATAAAGATTTATCAAAATATTGGATACAACTACAAATGCCATTATCAATACAAAAATTCCAACATAAGATTTATAATTATTTGATTTATGCACCTTATTTTATCCCCTTTTAATTATTTTACAGTGTATCAAATTCCTATACTTTATCTTAATAAGGGTGAAAAAATACATGGACTAAAACTACTTTATATTTTTCATTCCCTCTCTAATACTGTTTTTCATCTGCTCCATAAAAGGTTCCTTTAGAGCATTTATCAATTCAGCTGTGTCGGAAATTCCAGTCATAGCTTTATACTCATTAAATACCCCCAACTTATCCAACTCTTCTATAACCTGTTTATTGGTAATTATCTTGTCTATTGCCTTAACAAAATAATTTTCAACTTCAGAGCTTATCTGTTCATTATTAGAAGACACATTTTCAATAACTGTAGACTTTTCTCTAGTGTAATCCTTAATTTCAACCTTAGCAGAATTGTCTATCTTTAAATTAATACCTACCCCTTGAATGCTGATATCTACATTGGCATTTTTTATTCTATTTAAAGCTCCTACTTCTATTTTGATTTTAAATTGCAATTCGGCAGGAATATTGTTTTGAGCTTGCCCTAAAGATACCCTTGCCATTGAAATAGCAGCCTTAATGCTATTTATAACATTATCCTTTGGTTCATCTAGAAAAGCATGGAATTCCTCTCCTAAATCAAGTTTTTCCTTAAGGGCATTAGCCTTTATTTTCACAAGCGCATCATACAACTTGTCGGCAATCTCCTCATCCTTCTGAGCTACCTCAAAGACACGGTCTATAAGCTTTAACAACGATTTCGCATCTATTTCTATAACATGTTTATCGCCTACTTTTTTTACTTTGTCTTCTAGTTCCTTAAGAATAGCATTATCGTATTTTTTTCCGAAAATATCATTAAAATCAATGCCCTCTAAAAAATTATTTTTGGATGCTTTCGATGATAAAATTTCTTTCATATTAATACACAATGGCTTGTCACCCATGCCTATAAATAAATCAGTTCCCTTTAAAAGAACATCAAAATCTATAACAGATGAGTTATTTAAAAGCAAAGCCATCTTAGAATAAGACTTATTCTCTGTTCTTGCTGATTCTGCCTTTAAACTTACTCTATTTAGAACCTCAGGCAGTTCTAACTTTTCCATACCGCTTACTGATATTGACATACTAGCATGCTTGCTTGGATCACTCATTTCGTTTTTAAAACCTTCCAACACCTTTTCAGCAGGGCTCATAAAAAGGCCAAACACATTCATCGACAAAACTATGGCAACAATACATAGTAAAGCTAGGGTGCTTATCCCAATTATAAGTTTCTTTTTACTAGAATAATTTTTCATTAAATCACACCTTCCTTAAACTTTCTAATATTTTTTTAGTTCCTTCAAATAATACATTTATGATAGCCATAAATAATATTGCATTAATTATATTATGATAATAGTGAAGCATTGGTTTACCTTTAAAAAAATTCAAAATTGCATTAGTACTGATCTTCAGTGGGTTTATTTTTTCATATCCACTGCATAAAATTATATAAACCACAAAGAAATTTGCAATTAGAAAAAAGCACTTAACTTTGTGGAACATTTTTATTACCGTAAAAACCACTATCCCATTAAATAAAGTAATCAAAAGTACATTTATAAGTATATATATTAATTTAACCTTTAAAATATACAAGGGAACTCCTAGGATAATGACATTTACCAACATCTGAATAGTAAAACATATAAAGCATTTACTAAAAATATATTTAGATTCTGTGCAATTATACAGTTTTAACCTCTCAATTATAGCTTGTTCATCCTCACAAGTAATGTTTCTATACATAGAAAAAAAATTTATATACATAAAAATCACAACGAAGTACACAAGGTAGTATGTCACCAAGGTTATGCTGCTTTTATATTGAAACATATTATCCCTAGCTAACATGCTGACAATAAGCTTTTCTGCCGTCTTATTATATACGCTTATCTTTTCTTTATTTGAAATATGCAGGTCATCCATGGACTGCCATAAGTTCTCAAGGCTTTCTCTCATGTAATTTCCCAATTTTACAAAATCATTTACCATACTCCGAAGAGCAATTACCTTAATCCCCGGATTTTCAGCATTGTAAAATTCAACTTGTCCTTCATTATTATCGTATATATTTTGAATAAATCCCCTAGGAATTTTAATAGCACAATGTAATTCTTTGTTGCCCACATGTCTTTTCATAGTTTGAAAATCTGTATACTGAATTAAGTTCACATTTTCCTTAACAGAAGGTGATTGATTTGCAATATTTACTATTAAATCCATATCTTCATTATTATCCTCATTCAGCACTCCCACGTTAAGCTTAGAATTTGTCACATTTGATATACAATTAATGAATAAAACAGTGCATAGTAGTGCAATAAGGGGCATTACTGTTATGACTATAAACATTTTTTTATTTTTAACATATCTCCAAAAATCGAGTTTAAGGAGTCTCCATATACTCACTATATACCCCCTATAATGTGAAGATATTCAATCAAATCTACCTTTTGGGCGTATGCTTCAGCCATTATCTCTTTCATGGGTTTAAATTGAATGCTACCCTCCTCTTTTACAATAATAAGGTGGGAGCATATATTTTCAAGAGTATCTAGTTCATGGGTAGACATAATTATATATTTTCCCTCCTCAGAAAACTCTTTCAACATATTAAATACATTTCGTTTTATGCCCAGTGAAATGCCTACAAGAGGCTCGTCCATTATTAATATTTTAGGGTTATTCATCATTGCTACAGCAATATTTACTCTATTTTTTATTCCTCCAGACAATATCTTCACTTTTTTGTCCATGTATATTTCTAACTCAAGAGCATATATCATATCCTTCACTTCTTGATCTAATTCCTGCACGTTTTGAAAAAAATCTAAATTCTCTTTTACTGTTAATTCGTCAAACAAAACTGCGTTTTGTGGTACATACCCAACTTTAGATCTATATGATACAAGTTGTTTTTTTATATTTTCCCCGTTGTACAACACTTCTCCATCGTAATTTTCTGTTATACTAGCAATAATAGATAATAATGTGGACTTTCCAACACCATTTTTGCCAACAAGCCCAATAATATCCCCTGGCTCTATTTTAAAGTTTATATTTGATATAATACTATATTTTTTTTTATCACGTCTATTGTAATAATTTTTTCCTACATTAATTACTTCGATCATAAACTCCTCCCCAAATACACATATATTTTAATTGTATCATATTCAAATATAATTTGCACATAATTTAATACACACTTTCCACTTAATTCTATTATAACATTTAAGTAATAATACAGCATAAGAGTAAAACAACCCCAGATTATATCCGAGGTTGTTTTTTGCTATATTTCATCCGTTGCCATTGCAACTATATTTTCTGTTTTAAATCCGAATTTATCAAATAAAACCTCTCCTGGGGCTGATGCTCCGAAGGTATCTATTGATAATATTTTCCCATCTATTCCGACGTACTTGTGCCATCCCATAGAAGAAGCTGCTTCCACAGCCATTCTCTTTCTTACAGACTTTGGCATCACGCTTTCCTTGTATTCTT
Organism: Hathewaya proteolytica DSM 3090; assembly: GCF_900142225.1. Taxonomy (GTDB): domain Bacteria; phylum Bacillota; class Clostridia; order Clostridiales; family Clostridiaceae; genus Hathewaya; species Hathewaya proteolytica. The sequence goes on along the minus strand of NZ_FRAD01000009.1, from coordinate 92,932 downwards.
CTGTTTGTTCTTCAAACACTTCAAAGGAAGGCATGCTAATTACTCTTGCATCTATTCCCTTTTCTTTTAGTTGCTTTTGCGCTTCAAGTATTAGCTGAACTTCTGAACCTGAAGCCATAAGTAGCATATCTGGTGTTTCTTTTTCACTATCATTTAATATATATGCTCCCTTGAAAGCATTTTGTCCAGTACCGTTAAGCAATGGCAAGGATTGTCTTGATAGAACAATTCCTGTTGGTCCATCATTTCTATTTAAAGCTGCTATCCATGCAGCAGTCGTTTCTCTAGCATCTGCTGGTCTAAATACTGTAAAATTTGGAATGCTTCTAAGAGATGCTAAGTGCTCTATTGGCTCGTGAGTTGGACCATCCTCGCCCACACCGATACTATCGTGTGTAAGGATATATACAACTGGAAGCTTCATTAAAGCAGATAATCTCATTGAAGGCTTCATGTAATCGCAGAAAACAAAGAATGTAGCTACAAATGTGCGCAAACCACCGTGCAGTACTATACCATTTGCAATGGCAGCCATAGCGTGTTCTCTAATACCAAAATGTATATTACATCCACTTCTATCTTCTTTGGAGAAGTCTCCCTTATCTTTCATATTAGTGTTATTGGAAGGTGCTAAGTCTGCTGATCCGCCAAATAAGTTTGGTATATATTGGGTAAGCTTATTTATCATAGTTCCAGAAGCTGCTCTAGTGGCTACAGATTTCTCATAAGACCACAATTCTTCAATTTCCTCTAACTTTGGCATCTCCTTTGAAAACCACTGTTTCCATTCTGCTGCAAGTTCAGGATACTTTGAAGCGTATTCACTAAACATACTATTCCAAGAAGATTCTTTTTTTACTCCCTGGTTTTTTTTCTCCTTTGTAAACTCTCTCACTTCTTCACAAGTTTCAAAAGGCTCTTCCTCCCACTGGAAGAATTTTTTTGTGCAAGTCATGCCATCTCCTAGTGGCGACCCGTGTATTCCAGATGTACCCTGCTTAGGAGCACCATATCCAATGGTGGTATTTACAACTACAAGAGTTGGTCTTTCCCCATCTTCCTTAGCTTCCATAAGAGCTTTTTCCAAGGCTGATATATCATTGCCATCTTCAACTTTTAATACTCCCCATCCATAAGCCTCAAATCTCTTTGCAACATCTTCTCTGAAAGCAATATTGGTATTGCCTTCGATAGTAATGTTATTTGAATCATATAAAACAACTAATTTCCCCAATCCTAGGGTACCTGCAAGTGATGCTGCCTCTGATGCAATTCCTTCCATCATACATCCGTCACCAGCTAAAACATATGTATAGTGATCCACAACATTAAAATGCTCTCTATTGAACTTCTGTGCAAGGTGTGCCTCAGCCATAGCCATACCAACACCATTTGCGATACCCTGACCTAAAGGACCTGTAGTAACTTCTACTCCAACAGTGTGACCATATTCAGGATGTCCTGGAGTTTTACTTCCCCATTGCCTGAAATTCATTAAATCTTCCTTTGTTATGTCGTATCCAAAAGTGTTTAATAGCGAATACAGCAATGCTGAACCGTGACCCGCTGACAGTATAAATCTGTCTCTGTTTTCCCATTTTGGATTTTCAGGGTTGAAGTTCATAATCTTATCCCATAATGTATAAGCCATAGGAGCTGCACCCAACGGTAGTCCTGGGTGACCTGAATTCGCTTTTTCAATAGCTTCCACAGCGTGTATTCTTATGGAACTTATTATCTTATCCTCAATTTTCATGTGAGAAACCTCCTAAATAATCTAACCTACTTATTATTATTACTTTCTTAATTATAAAGCAGGTTCAAAAATATATCTACAATAATTTTAATTTTTCTGTGTATGTGATAGAATATGTATGTAAACAAATTTTATAATTATGAGGTAATGTTTATGAAACATGGATCTTTACAAAAAAAATACATGCTTTTTGACTTAGATGGAACACTTACAGATTCCGGTGAAGGTATAATGAATTCCTTTCAGTATGCCCTAGAGCAATTTAATATACAAATCAAAGACAAAAGTGAATTGCGACGGGTAATAGGTCCCCCTCTAAAGCAATCCTTTATGGAGTTTTTCCATATGTCAGAAAGCGTTGCCGATAAAGCAATAGAGGCTTATAGGGTTTACTTTAAAGAAAAGGGCATATATGAAAACAAGCTATATGACGGTGTGACTAGCATGTTACATATTTTAAAAAGCTTAAACAAAACAATCATACTTGCCACTTCAAAACCCACCATTTTTTCAGAACAAATTTTAAAACACTTTGATATACACAAATACTTCACCTACATCTCAGGTAGTACTCTTGACGGACTTAGATCTGAAAAGGAAGATATAATTAATTATGCTCTAAAAGAGAACAATATATTCAATCCTGCAGAAGCTATCATGATCGGTGACAGAAAATTTGATATAGAAGGTGCTAAAAAGTGCAATATAGATTCAATTGGTGTTTCATATGGATACGGTTCTGTAGAAGAATTAAAGTCATGCAACCCAACTCACTGCGCTGCTAATATACCAGAACTACTAAGCTACCTTGTAGGAAAAAACAGCTATTATTAACCCTTGGTTAACCATAGCTGTTTTTAACATTTGTATTTTATCTTCTTACATATATTCTTTTGTCATGGAAGAAGGGCTTTGACTCATATCCCTAGGCACTCCTGCAAATAAAAGCTCTCCACCTTCATTTCCGCCTTTGGGGCCAAGTTCTATAATATAATCTGCATTTTTCATAACATCCGTGCTGTGCTCAATTAAGAAAAGTGAATTTCCCTCATCCACCATTTCATTGAATAAAATCATGAGTTTTTTTATGTCTTTTAGGTGAAGTCCATTGGTTGGCTCATCCATTATAAAGATCTCTCCCTTTTTTCCTAACTCACTGGCCAATTTTACTCTTTGAAGTTCCCCACCAGACAATGTTGTCATGGATTGATTTAGATGGATGTACTCAAGACCTACTCGTTGAAGACAATTTAGCTTATGGATAAATTTTTCTCCCTTAAAAAACTCAATTGCTTCTTTTACTGTGAAATCCATTACTTGAGAAATATTTTTCCCTTTATATTCATACATCAAAACATCTTTGCTATATCTGTTGCCATTGCAAAGCTCACACACCGTTTCTACTGAATCCATAAAAGCCATTTCTGATATAATTACGCCCTTACCCTTGCAGGCAGGACAAGCACCTTCAGAATTGAAACTGAAGATGGATTTTTTTACTTTATTACTTTTCGCAAAAATTTCCCTTATATCTTCTGCTATTTCCAAATAAGTGGCGGGAGTTGATTTTATGTTTATGCCAATGTCTTTTTGTCCTATGAAGATAACATTATTCCCATGGTCTCTCAAAAAGTACTCCATCAGTGAACTCTTACCCGAGCCAGCTACACCAGCTATAACAGCCATAACCCCCAATGGAAGCTTTACATTTATATTTTTTAGGTTGTGAAGGTCAGCTGAGTTTATATCTATCCATCCCTTAGGTTTTCGAAGAGTAGCTTTAAATTCACTCCCTTCTTTCATAGCAATGCCAGTGGCACTTTCACTTTTTAGCAATCCATCATAACTTCCAGTAAACACTACATTGCCACCCTGACTGCCACCACCTGGTCCCATATCAACAATATAATCTGCCATCTTTATTATTTCCCTATGATGTTCCACAATTAGAACTGTGTTCCCATGTTCCTTAAGTTTCACAATTGAATCCTTTAATAACTGTATATCCCTGGGATGCAGTCCTGCACTTGGTTCGTCTAAAACATATACCATATCAGTCAAAGCTGAATTTATATATTTTGCTATTTTTATTCTCTGTGCTTCTCCTCCTGACAAAGTTCCTGTTCCTCTGCTTAGAGATAAGTATGATAACCCTATTTCCACAAGGGCTTTAAGCCTTCCACATATTTCTCGTTTTAAGTCATAGCCCCTGGGATCCTCTATGCCTTCCATGAACCTAATAGCCTCTGGAATTGGCATTTCAGCAACTTCTGCTATGTTTTTACCATTTATTTTACAACTTCTTATTTTTTCATTTAACCTAGTCCCATGGCACTCTGGGCAAGTTCCCTTTGTCACCATTCTTTCTAGAACTTTTTCTCTCATTTGTCCTTCTTTTGTGTTAATTACACTTCTATACATTCTGGGATATATCCCCTCAAACTTTGCAGATTTAGGCCAATTAGATGGAGGATTTTTTAATCTTATCTGTGGTGAGTAAAGAAATAAATCTAACTCTTCCTTTGAATAATCCTTAATCTTCTTATTTAAATCAAAAAGCCCACTATAAGCATATCTTTTCCATCGCCACGCCCCCGTTGTGAAAGCAGGGTAGTCTATTACACCTTCGTCATTAAGGCATTTGTTAAAGTCCACTAACTTGTGCACATCTAGATCCACTACTTGACCTAATCCCTCACATCTTGCACATTGACCATTAGGATGGTTGAAGGAAAAACTATCTGAATATCCTACGAAGGGCTTACCCACTCTTGAAAATAAAAGCCTAATTAAAGGGAAAATATCAGTATATGTACCCACTGTAGATCTAGCGTTGGCCACAGGTTTTTTTTGATCTATTACGATGGTAACAGGCAAGTTCTCGATTCTCTCAACTTTGGGCCTTCCATACTTAGGCAAGTATTGTTGTACAAAGGTAGGGAAAGTAGAATTCAGTTCCCGCCTAGATTCTGCCGCAATAGTATCAAAACAAAGAGAAGATTTCCCCGATCCAGACACTCCAGTAAACACTGTTATTTTTTTCTTTGGAATGCTTACAGTGACATTCTTTAAGTTGTTTTCATAAGCATTGATTATATTAATGTACCCCATATTATTGTTCATTTATTTTCCCTCCACAAAATTGATGATTCTCTCCGCCATCTTTTTTGGGCTCAATCCATACAAATCGTACAGCAACTCCGGAGAACCGTGAGGTATGAATGTATCTTCATATCCAAAGCTCATAAATTGACCTTCGTACCTACAGTTATTGAGTTCTTGAAGTATAAGAGATCCCATACCTCCTATTATCACGTTGTCCTCCATGGTTATGACATGAGTGGATGATTTGCTAATCTCTCTAATCATATTTTTATCTACTGGTTTCACAAAGCTAGCATTTATAATCTCTATCTCTATATTTTCCTTCTCTAATAACTGCTTTGTAATTACAGCTAATTCCACCATTTTCCCAGTGGCAATAACTTTAATTGCTGATGCACCACATATTTTCTCATAAGTTGCCAACTCTACAGTAGCTCTTGGAGTCAGCTTTACCGAGCTGCAGTCGCCACCTCTAGGGTATCTTATGGCAACTGGACCATTATGCTGCAACGCCCAATCCAACAGCACACTGATTTCTTCTACGCATTTTGGACATACAATAACCATATTGGGTATATTGTTTAGGTAGGACAAATCAAAAATACCTTGATGAGTTTCTCCATCTTTACCTACTATCCCGGCTCTATCTATGGCAAATATAACAGGAAGATTTTGCAAACACACATCGTGGAGAATCTGATCGTAGGAGCGCTGAAGAAAAGTAGAATATACAGCAAAAATCGGTCTAAGCCCTTGTGATGCCATGCCAGCAGCTAAAGTTACAGCATGTTGTTCTGCAATACCCACATCAAAAAATCTTTTAGGAAAAATCTTAGAAAACTTTGACAAACCAGTACCGTCTGGCATAGCTGCAGTTATGGCAACTAATTTAGTATTGATTTGGGCACATTCTATTATATAATTTCCAAATTCCTTTGAGTATGTATTGTGATTTTTACCAATAATTTCACCGTCCTCAGGATTAAAAGCCCCAATACCATGAAACTTATTAGGATTCAGCTCTGCAAACTCATATCCCTTGCCTTTTTTTGTTATAACATGTATAACTACAGGTCCATTTATCAGCTTTGCACTTTCGAAAACCTCCACCAAATCCTTCACATTGTGGCCATCTATTGGACCAAAATACTTAACACCTAAATCTTCAAAATACATCACTGGAACCACTATCTGTTTAATGCCACCCTTTAATTTTTCCAGGCCTGATATTATCTTTTTCCCCATAACAGGTATTTTGTTAAGAGTTTTGTTGAAATTGTTTTTAAATCTATTGTATCGAGGTGCATACCTTAGTTTTGAAAGATATGCAGAGACTCCTCCCACATTTTTTGATATAGACATTTGATTATCATTTAAAACTATAATCATATTAGTCTTATTGTACGCAACGTCATTTAGCGCCTCCATGGCCATACCGCCTGTCAAAGCTCCATCTCCTATAACAGCTATAACGTCGTGATCCTTACCTTCTAGATCCCTAGCTCGTGCCATGCCTAAAGCAGCGGAAATAGAAGTAGAACTGTGGCCCGTGTTAAAAAAGTCATACTGGCTCTCGCAAGTTTTAGGAAATCCGCTCATTCCACCATATTCTCTTAATTGCTTAAAACCTTGTTTTCTACCAGTTATCAATTTATGAACATAGGATTGGTGACCCACATCCCAAACAATTTTATCTTGGTCAAAATCAAACACCTTGTGCAGACTCAATGTAAGCTCTACTACTCCTAGATTAGAAGCCAAATGGCCACCAGTTTTGGAGACTTCATTTACAAGGAAATTTCGTATTCTTTTACTTTCCTCTTTTAACTCTTCCAAGGACATACTCTTAACATCTATAAAATCACACTTGTTTTCTATATTATCCATCAATTTTCCTCTTATCACATATAAATGTTTAACTATATTTTTCTTCACTAATATTACATAACTCTATTATATAATATATCATGATAATTTAAAGTAACAATTGCTTTAAATTAAAAAGACTAGTTTATATCTACGTACTTATTCTTATTCTTTTTCCAAAAGTAAATATAGTATGCAATAAACATTATTGATGTCAATGTCCAGCTCAGTGGGTAGCACAAAGCTATAGTAGGTATAGTTCTGTTAAGAGGTACTACAAAAAATACCCATACAACTCTGAATAAACATATTCCTACGGCAGTCATTACAGTAGGTATTACTGAAATACCCATTCCACGCAATCCTCCTGCTATAATATCAACGCAAATAAAGGTTATATACGTAGGACTTATCCACCTTAGAATTATCATGCCTTTTTCAATAACTTCAGCATCTTGGTTAAATATATAGAATATATACTTGCCGAAAAATACATATATTAAACTCATAATTATTGTGCCCAAAGCAGTAAGTCCTAAACATTGGTTTATTCCTTTTTTAACTCTGGTATATTTTTTTGCACCAAAGTTCTGACCAGCAAAAGTGGTTATGGAAACTGAGAAAGCTCCTATCATCATCCAGAAAATACTATCCATTTTCGCAAAGGCTGTCCACGCTGCTATGGTATTAGTTCCTAAGGTATTAATAGCCACTTGAACTAGAATATTAGACGAACTGTACATAATAGATTGTATGCCGTTTGGTACCCCTATTCTTATTATTTCATTAAATCTGTTCTTATAAAATTTAATTTTATGAAAATAAAGTCTATAACATTGCTGTGACCTTGCAAGGACCAATATAACAAGGACTGAACTAACAAGTTGTGAAACAATAGTTGCAATAGCAACTCCTGCAACGCCCCACTTGAAAACTACTACAAAAAGAAGATCCAATACTATATTTGTAAGACATGCTACAATTAAAAATATTAAAGGCCTAGTTGAGTCCCCCACAGCTCTTAATATTGCGGAACCTATATTGTATATAAGATTGGGTATTAATCCTATGAAATAAATTCTTATATATATTAGTGAATAATCCATAATTTCCTCTGGTACTTTCATGACTTTCAAGGCAAATGGAGTAACAAAGAAATTTACAATCATAAGTATAAATCCACCTGCAATTGCCAGGGCAATAGACGTATGGACAGCTTGAGAAACTTCTCTGTCTTTTCTAGCACCATAATACTGAGAAATTATCACTGTAGCACCTGCAGACAAACTAACAAAGAATCCTACCATTAAATCAATGAGGGTTCCTGTAGCTCCTCCCACAGCGGACAATGCTTCCTTTCCCAAAAAATTACCTACAATTATGGCATCTACCGTATTGTATAACTGTTGAAAAAAACTTCCAAATAAGATAGGTATAAAAAATATCATTATTTGTTTCCATATAACGCCTTCTGTAATATCCAATTCCATATTAAATAATTTTTTCAAAGTAATTTTCCTCACACTTACCACCTCCTATATCCTTATAATTATGACTTAAACTATAGTTTTTTTCAATACATTATTGTAAACATTAACACTTTTTTAAATTAGACTACTATTTTTTCTGTACTTTTTACAAAATATGACTACATATCCTATTTTGTATGAATGTGTAGCCATATTTTTAATTTAATGCAATTTATTTAGTTGATTTTATTCTGAAAAGCTTTTCCACGTGTCATAGCCTACAACCCCATCTTCAATTAGCAATTTGGATTTTTGCCAAGCCTTTACTTTCTGTTCAGTTTTATCTCCGAAAATTCCATCAGCATTTATGCCTAACAGATTTTGAATGTGCTTCACTGCCACAGCATAGCTACACCATTTTTTCAGCACTGGAAGCTTTTTTATGGCATGCAAAGTCCTCTCTCCTAATATTCCGTCCACAACTAGACTTTGATTATTCATGTCTTTTATATTTAATTGGTTTGCAAGGATTTGTATCCACTTAGTCTGCTGATTAAAATGAATTTTCTCCGTCTTATTAAATTTTCTTAGAACTTCTTCTTTAAACCTTTCCCACAAATTATTTTTTATAATATTTCTCGGACAATTTTTCCCACTGGCATCAAAGTGTCTTACCACATTTTCTATGGGTATATTGCTTTGCTTCATTATAATGGCAACTAATTCAGTACAATTAAGATATGCCTTTTCAAAATCACCATCCTCATTAACGCAAATTTCTATGCCAATAGAATTATTGTTAGTAATCTTAGAGTATCCAACATTGTCCCCCACATGCCACGCTTTCTCATCATGGTGTAGCAGCTGTATTGCTTTTTTATCATCAACTACATAGTGAACACTTGTATTGGCTGAAGTATTACTATTCCAATATCTATAGTGGGCTTCAGCATCAGCCCCTCTTCTTTTGTTGTCAGTTTCGTGTATAACAATAAATTCAGCCTTTATTTTTCTGCCAACAGAATAATTTCTATTAATGTGTTTCATAATAATTTCCATTGAACTACCCCCAATTTATCTGACGCTTACATTAATAATATATGCAATGTTTAATATTTGATTTACATTGCTATATTATTAATATTATAATATAAGTATATTAGGCAATTTTAAGGAGGAACCATAAATGAGCATCTGCCAAATTATAACGGATAGCACAGCAGACTTAAAAGATTCTTTACTAGAGTGTAACCATCTACACGTTATGTCTATACCTCTTACATTAAAAGAGCACGAAATCTCTTACGTAGATAACAAAGATTTTCATATTCACGACTTTTACAATGATTTGAGAGAAGGGATTGCTTACAACACTTCTCAGATATCTCCAAATACATACAATGAAGTATTTGAAAGATACCTGAGTGAGGGGCAAGATATATTATATATAGCGTTTTCATCGGCGTTAAGTTCAACGTACAATTCAGCTTGCATTAGTGCTTCGGAACTTAAAGAGAAATACCCAAATAGGAAATTATATATATGCGACTCGCTTTGTGCCTCTGCAGGTCAAGGACTTTTGGTTCAAACTGCAGTTGAGAAACAACTTGAGGGTATGAGTATAGATGAACTATACCAATGGGTAGAGCATGCAAAAAACCAAATATGCCATTGGTTTAGTGTAAAAGACCTTATGTACCTTAAAAGAAGTGGAAGATTGTCATCTACACAAGCATTTCTCGGAACAGCTTTTAAAATCAACCCAATACTTCACGTAGATCCTACAGGTCACCTTGTCCCAGTTACAAAAGTTAGGGGAAGGAAAAATTCTATTCATAAAATCGTAGAAACCTTTGAAAAAGGTTGGGATGGCGACAAATCAAATTACGTATTTATTGCTCATGGAGATTGTGAAGAAGATGCAGTATATCTTCAAAGCTTGCTTTTAGAAAAATACCCAGATGTTAAATTCCACATAACCACCATAGGACCTGTTATTGGTACCCATGCTGGCCCAGACGTAATACTTTTATGTTATTTTGGAAACAATAGATAAGCACTTATACTTTTATACATTTCACATAACTTTTATCTTACTTAGATTTTAAATAAAGCTTGAAAATAATATTTTCAAGCTTTATTTTTATTTTAGACTAAATGAAATATCCCCTTTTCCCTCATTCCAATTTACCTGAATTATTGCCCCATTTATCATGGTCATTTTAGGAGCTACGTGCCCAATATCAGCATCCATTATTATTGATATGTTTTCTATATCATAGAGAGCTCTTAATATTGCTTCACTGTATGTCATTCCAAACACTTCATTTTTAATTGCTACCCTTCCAAAGACAAAGGCCTTGCTGTGTTTAAACCAACCAGCGTACTTTAGCTGCAATAAGGCAAGGTATAAATGGGCACTGTCCATCTCGCACACATCCAAATACCACACTATGCCATTATCCTTATATTTTTCAAGAAATACCTTTGTATAATCGTATTCAGTACCTACTAAGTTGCACAATACCTCTAGGCATCCACCTATACATCTTCCCTTAAAGTTCTCATGACCCCTTAATTTAAGCCACTCCACTCTTTCTGTTAAATTGTATCCAGAAAAATCATCTTTCCCACTGCCTTTTTTTTCATAGTGTTCAAAGCTATATTGTTTTACCATATTACCTTTTACTATTTCAAAACAATTTTCAAGACTCTCGTGAATTTTATTTTGATCAAAGGAGGATGCATTATTGCCATAAAGTGTTGCTATATCTAACTTTGTAGTTATTGTATACAAAAGAGATGTGGGGTCTGAATAACCCATTACCCATTTTTCATTTCGGTCTATAACTTCATAGTCAATATAAGGCATCATATCAAATTGAAACATTCCACCTGTGGCACAGATTATGATTTTAACCTTTGGATCCTGAAATAAATCTTTAAGTTGCAGCCCTCTCTCCTTGGGACTTGAACTGAAAATATCATTTTTTCTTACATTTTCAGTTTCTCTAATGTTATAGCCTTGTGCCCTTATATTCTCTATGGACTTATTATAATTATTAATTTTGTATCCAACACCTGCACTAGTAGCTGTTACTCCCACTGTATCACCCTTATTTAAAAAATTGGGGTACCTCATCTTATATCACCTTTCCTTCAAATATTTTTGTATATACGAAAAGGAAGTATAACCTATAAGTAGTTATGCTTCCTTTTTAGTTTATGCCATGACTATTTCTTATTGCCTCTTAGCCTGAATTACATTCCATCCCTTTTTTTTATATAAATAATCATATGTTCCAAACAGAGATTCTATTTTTTCTAGTGAGCTTGCAAGTCCATGTTTTTTATTCATAACAAATATAAACTTTCCACCATTTTTTAAATGTGAAAAGGCTTCCTCGTACATTTTAAAAACTACTTGTTTACCAGCTCTTATTGGTGGATTAAGTATTATATAATCAAATTCACCTTCTATACTGTCAAAACAATTGCTTTGAATTATTTGGGCATTTTCTATGTTATTTATTTGGCAATTTTTTTCTACTAGCTCTATAGCCCTTTTATTCACATCTGCCATGGTAATATCTATATTTGGGTAGGCTTTTTTTAATGTGATTCCCACGCATCCATATCCACATCCCAAATCCAGTACCTTACCATCTAACAGTGGTAGATTATTTATGAGAATATCCGTACCTTCATCTACATGATCCTTTGAAAACACACCGGAATCTGTGATAAAACAAAGACCATTACCTTTAAAGCCGTATCTAATTTCCTTGTAATCATGAGGCAATAATTCGTCATTAATAAAATAATGTGCCATATTTATTCTCCTCAAAACCTATACTGCACCATATTCGCTAAGATATTTTTCAATTCTAGCCTTCATAGTGTCATCAATATACACTTTTCCGTTTATCTCCTTATTGTATAGATATTCAAGAATGTCATCTATAGTTACAATAGGATGTACCTTTATACCGAATTCTTCTTCTAACTCTTGAAGAGTAGATTTATTTCCTTTTTTACCCTTTTCTTTTCTATCCACAGCAATTATCAAATCTGTCACATTTACTCCTGGCACGTTTTTAAAGATATCCATACTTTCTCTTATGGCAGTTCCTGCAGTAATTACGTCTTCAATTATAACGATATTGTCACCACTTTCAGGGGCTTTACCTACAAAAATTCCACCTTCACCGTGATCCTTTGCTTCTTTCCTATTAAAACATATTGGGGCATTTACTTTATATTTGTTGGACAATGCTACAGAAGCAGATACTACAAGTGGTATACCCTTATATGCAGGTCCAAATAACAGATTCACATCATCCTTTAAAAATTCATGATAGCAATCTGCATAAAATTCTCCAAGTTTACTAATATGAGCACCAAACTTATAATTGCCAGTATTTATAAAATAAGGAGTTTTCCTGCCACTTTTAGCTGTAAAATCTCCAAATCTTAAAACATTGGCTTCTACCATAAGCTCTATAAATTCTTCTTTGTATTTCATCATATCCTAAATTTCCCCCTTCTAGTCTCTTATAATTTCACACTGTTTATTATTTTAATTCATTTGTGTAAAATACACAAGGTGGTTGCTTATAATAATTTCTCTCTTATTTCATCCCCAGTTAAATTGATAAGATATGCTGGAGCTATATCAAAAACAGTTTTACAACCAATATGACCTTCATTTCTTAATCTATAGGCAGCTCTAGCATAAGTTACAAGAATAGAGCCTGTAAATTCTGGGTTTGAATCTAGCTGAAGACTGTACTCCACAATCTCATTATTTTGATCTTTCCACCCTGTTCTGCCACTTCTTATGACAAATCCACCATGTGGAATTCCACTGTGGTCCCTTTTAAGTTCTTCTTCTGTTATAAAGTGTACAGTTGTATCATACTCAACAAAATAGTTTGGCATATTTTTAATTTCCTGTTCAATTTCATTCTTGTCCGCGCCATCTTTAGCTACAACGTAACACTGTCTAGTGTGTTTTTGCCTTACAGTAAGCTCAGGATTTTCTCCTCTTCTCACAGATTTTAAGGAAGATTCCACCGGAATGGTATACTGTTTTGCATCCTTAACACCTTCGATTCTCCTTATAGCATCCGAATGCCCTTGACTTACACCCTTGCCCCAAAAAGTATAGTCTCTTCCTTTCGGCAATATGGCATTTCCCATAAGTCTATTTATTGAAAACATACCTGGATCCCATCCCACAGATATAATGGCAATATTATGACCTTCTTTAGACGCTTCGTCCACAACTTTAAAGTGAGAAGGTATATTGTGATGTGTATCAAAACTGTCAACTACATTAAAATACCTTGCATATTCAGGTGTCTGTTTTGGAAGGTCTGTAGCACTCCCTCCGCAGATTATAAGTACATCAATTTTGTCTTTATACTGTAAAATTTCCTCAGTGGAACAAACCTTTGCATTTTCGTCCCTTATGTCTATTCCCTTGTCGCCTCTTCTTGAAAACACCGCAACTAATTCCATATCATCATTCTGTTTTATAGCCGATTCAACACCTTTTCCAAGGTTTCCATAACCTAATATTCCAATACGAATACTCACAATACATCCTCCTTATGTCAATTGATATTATTATTTGCAAGTCATAATGTCTAAAATTAATTCGTCAGTTTTAGTCATACCATCCCTGCCTATTTTGGCAAGGTTCTCTATGGTTTTCTCTATGTCACGGTCGATAATACCATCGTTATATGATATTTCAATGCCATCCATAGCTAACAATGCCGACTGAATAGCAGCACTTACACCAGTTGAAACCTTTAGAGCGCATCCTGTTTTAGCACCATCGCAAATCATTCCAGCTATGTTTCCAGTCATATTTTTGATAGCGTATTCTATTTTTGTTTCGTCACCATCCATAAGATACACTATACCAGCACTGGCTCCTGAAGATGCTACAACGCACCCACACAAAGCAGATAACCTTCCAAGATAGGATTTTATATGTATAGCAACTAAATTTGCGATTACAAGTGCCCTTGCCAATTTTTCTTCTGAAACATTTAGATGTTCTGCAACAACCACCACCGGCATCATCACCGTAATCCCCTGATTTCCACTACCTGAATTGCTCATTACAGGAAGCATACACCCAGCCATTCTTGCATCGGAAGCAGCAGCTGTCATTGCCATTGCTCTATTTTGGATATCATCACTAAGGATGTGCTTATCAATTTTATCCTTTAAAGTCTTTCCAACTTTTAAACCATAGTTATTTTTTAATCCCTCAAGAGCCACGGTTTTATTCATAACAGCGCCCTGAAGGATAAATTCTATTTTTTCAAACTCTACTGCAGTTGCAAAATTGTATATTTCCTTGATATTAGTATGAGAGGTGTCCTCATGATAAACTTCTACATCTTTACTACCTTGATTTTTATCTTTTGAACACTGCCTTTTTAACATCTCCTTGCCGTCTACAACTATAGATGTTATATTGCTATGACATTGCTCTATGGTAACACAGCTTGAATGTTCATTAAAATAACATGAAACTTGAACATACAACTTGCTCTCAGTATCCTGAGATTTCACCGTTACCTTGCTTTCCTTTACATATTCCTTTGCTTTTTCGATATGTTTAGGGCTGATATCCTTAAGCACCTCTAGTACTGCATCAGCATTTCCTCCAATAACACCTAAAGCCGCTGCTATGTGCAAACCAACCATGCCAGTTCCGGGGATCCCAACTCCCATGCCATTTTTCAATATATTGTGGCTCACCACCACGTCTATTCTGTCTGGTTCGTAACCAAGTACTTCCCTGGCCTTGGCAGACGCCAATGCAACAGCTATGGGCTCAGTACATCCTAGCGCCGGAACAACTTCACTTTTCAACAAACCTATAAAAAAACTGTCATCGTGCTTCATATTCACATTATGCAAACAAGCGCTTGCTCCTCCTCATCATAATATCTTTTATTAATTTATCATACTATATGTGAATAACTGTTTCAAGTGTTACATTAATTAAAAAAAGTTCCATTTACATACTACTAGTTTTCCATTTTCCAAGGATACCTTTCCTTCAAAATTTCTATTCTCATCTGTATCATCATTGCCATTAAGCTTAACATCTATTCCATCTTCCAACTCTTTTCTCTCAACCACAGTAGTTTTTAAAATATCCATAAGAGAACTATTGTTGCCGTATATAGCATATAATTTTCCATCTTTCTCCTTAAAAATATAAGATCCTAAAATCTCATTTATTTTCTCTGAACATATGAATTGAGACAAAACTCCCTTAGCTTTAGTTCTTGTATCAAAACTATCACTTAATTTAACATACTCTATACCATCAAATTCTAATGTATTGCCTTCTTTAGAAACTTGAGACGTTGAAAATACGACTTGTCTCAATGTATCATCAGCTTTGTAAATTGTTTCAACTATATTTTTATTGGATATACCTTTGTATTTCATAATCATGTCATTTTGTGGCTCTTTCTCAACCTTACCCTTACCACCCTCTTCTGGAGTTTCACCGGTTACCTCATGGCCTTTGTCTTCCTCAACTTTTTTTCCATCATCTTTTTTTTCATTTCCCATTTGAAAATCCATTCCAGGTTTATAATTGCCATCTACAGTAGAAGATGTTTTTTTAATGTTATCCTGGTTTAAGGATGACTTCTGCATGAAAATCACCATAAATATACCGATAGCTACAAACACCACAGCAGCAATACATATAACTACAACTTTTTTACCCTTGCCCTGACCTTCCAAAACAAAACTCTCATCATTACTATTCCACTGTTTGTATACATCCATTGCGTCTATGTCACTGCCACAGTGAGGACATTTTTCTTCATTACCTTCTATGGGTTTTCCACACTTATTACATGTTATCATTCCTTTTCCTCCCTATTTTTGAATAAATTCTAATTATAATTACGGTTACTATTATATCACGTCTTTATAATATTTTAAATATTATAACTAAATTAATTAAAGTGTAGTTTTATTATTTATAAAATCATATAGATATTTCCCTAGGGGTTTGTTTAAATACTTGTGATAAAATTCATTTTGCCTATAAATCATATCTTTCATAACTTTAAAATCCTCACCTATATAATTTTCGATTTTATTTATAATTTCTTCACTAGAACTACACAAAGTTCCTATACCATTTTTTTGGGCAAACTCACCATTGCCACTTTCTTGACCTGGAATATAATCAAAGAAAATCATAGGTAGTCTACACGCAACGCCTTCCATCATAACACCAGGACTTGCTCTTAAAATTCCTATGTTATTATTCATATATTCATGTTCCATATTCTTCACAAATCCTTTAACTGTAATATAAAACCTCTTATCCTTTCCCCAAACTTTAAATTTTTTCTCTAATTCAGCTTTAAGAACCATATTTCTTCCCGTAACAATAGTAATGGAGAATTTGTACTTATGAGAAAGCTTTTTTCTTATTTTGTCACAAATATCGTAGAAATTTGCAGTGCCATCTCCACCTGCCACCATGAGAATATTTACTTGATTTTTCAATTCACATCTTTTCATAAATTGTATTCTAAAATCCATAGATTTATCTAGAACTTTCAAAAATTGAGGCCTTAATGGATAAGACAAGGATTGAATTCTTTTCTCATCCACACCTCTAACCAAGCAGGCTTCCTTGCATTCCTCTGTGGGACAAATGACAAAATTGGCCCTTTTATCTGTCCAAAAGTTCGATATACTCACAATGTCAGTGATGCAAACGCCAAAAGGGATGTCCATATAATAATGTTCCATAATGTTTAAAATAGAACCTACAAACATAGGCTGTACTGTAAGAATCAAATCGGGTTTTACTTCTTTTACTGTGGCTAAAAATTTTTTCTCTATTTTTTTTGAAATATACATATTTATTTCTTTATACCCTATATCACTAGTAACCCATAAGAAATGCCATAAATCATAGGATAACTTGACAGATTTACTGTATATCTGACTTTGCGCCTTGTACCATTCACTGCCCAGTTCAAAACCTTCTATAGTTTTGACATACAAATCTTTATATGATGACAACTCACCTTCAATGGAATCTGAGGCGCTTTTATGCCCCATTCCCGTTAGAGAAGTAGTTATAATAAGTATTCTCTTCATTTCAATTATCCACTCCAATTTTTCAATATATATGCATTATATGAATAGGAATAATATACTTTCCCTTTTCTTTTTGCAAATTGCTGATATAATTTAAATTGGTGATGAAAAATGATAACTTTTAAAAATGATTGGCAAGATCTTATAAAAAATGAATTTCATAAGGAATATTATATTAACCTTCACAATTTCTTGTATAATGAGTATAAAACTAAAACTATTTACCCAGATATGTACGATATTTTTAATGCACTAAATTACACAGCATACAAGGACGTAAAGGCAGTAATACTTGGCCAAGATCCCTATCATGGCCCAGGTCAAGCTCATGGTCTCAGTTTCTCTGTAAAACCAGGTGTGCCTGCTCCCCCATCTCTTGTAAACATCTACAAAGAACTTCACAACGACCTTGGTTGTTACATACCAAACAACGGATATTTAAAGAAGTGGGCAG
This sequence comes from Hathewaya proteolytica DSM 3090, assembly GCF_900142225.1. Lineage (GTDB taxonomy): Bacteria > Bacillota > Clostridia > Clostridiales > Clostridiaceae > Hathewaya > Hathewaya proteolytica. The sequence goes on along the minus strand of NZ_FRAD01000009.1, from coordinate 75,111 downwards.
ATCAGGGAGTTCTGCTTTTAAACACAGTGCTTACAGTCCGTGGCGGCATAGCAAACTCTCACAAAAACAAAGGATGGGAACAGTTTACCGATGCAATCATCCAACTTCTAAACAAGCGTGAAGACCCCATTGTATTTATTTTGTGGGGAAATAATGCACAGTCAAAAATAAAATTAATAACAAATCCAAAGCACCTTATTATAAAGTCCGTGCATCCTAGCCCCTTGTCAGCTAGCCGAGGCTTCTTCGCTAGTAAGCCCTTCTCCAAGACCAATGATTTTCTAGTTTCCATAGGAAAAACACCTATTGACTGGCAAATTGAGAATATATAATTGTGTTAGCAACACTAAAAACAGCGTTTCATCTACTAAAAGACAAAACGCTGTTTTATTATTTTATCTATCTTTCTATACCATCTCTAGCCATAAGACCCGTTCTATAATAATGCTTTACTTCTTTCATTTCTGTCACAAGGTCTGCAAGCTTTATAATATCCTCTGTAGCACCTCTTCCTGTAAACACCAGTTCCACATTGTCTGGTCGCATTTTTACTGTTTCCATTAGTTCAGTAGGTGTCAAAAGGTTTAATGAACAAGCCACATTTATCTCATCCATGATGACCATGTCATATTTACCCGACATCATAGCCTCACACGCTTTTTCAAGCCCTTGCTGTGCACAATTTATATCTTCTTTATCTGGCTCACGAAATATTAGACAGCCTTTCCCCGTACCATACAGCTCCACAGTAACCTGAGGGAATGACTTCATTATTTTTATTTCGCTGTACTCCATGTCCTTTATAAATTGACCAATGTACACTTTCATACCAGCGCCTACTGCTCGCAAAGCAAGTCCCATGGCAGCTGTAGTTTTTCCTTTACCATCACCTGTATAAATTTGAAATTTTCCATTTTCCATATGCCGTATTTAGCAAAAAAATTGCCAAGTTACCTCCTATAAATTATATTTTCTTTACACGCTTGAAATGTTAAGGCTATATTACATATTGACTTTACAACAAGCCTTAATTATACTAAATACATTCCAAGGAGCGTTGATAATATGATTAAACTAAAATCCAACAAACACAAAAAAATCATCTTTATAATATGTATTTTTGCTATATTACTTTCATTTTTAGTAGTATATCTTTTATTTTATCACAAAAAACCAGTAAAAGTTTCAAAAATCACAGCAACCCCAAATAGGGCTTCACCTAAAAATGATATTATTAATTATTTTGCTGAGATCAAACCACTTTCAATAGAAAAACCAGTTAAATCAAATAATCATGATTCCTACTTAAAAGACAATGATTATTGGACAAACCTTCTTTCAGATAAAAATAAACTGATAATGACTAAAGATCAAATAGGAATATTTAATAAAAATAATACTGATAATATAGAAAGTTTATATGACCTAGATGAATTCCCTCATACTTTGTCTAGCAATACCGTACTCAACTATATCAATAAATACACTTTCCCAAACTCAACAATGTATGATGAATCCAACAATACCATAGAAACTTCAACATATAATAAGATTAAAGAAAATATGTCCTTGACTTCAATGCCATCTACCATGGATATTAAATACGGAATTACCCTTACTAGAACTTCACTAAAAAGATTTCCCAGCGAAATTCAGGCCGATTATAGAAAACCAATAATTCACGATAGATTCCAAGAAACAGCCATAGATTCATGTGAGAAAATTATTATTCTGCACGAAAGTAAGGATAAAAAGTGGAGTTTTATAATAGCCTACAATTATATGGGATGGGTAAAAAATAAAGATATTTGCGTATCAGATTTGAATTCTATAAACTATTTTGCAAATCCCAAAGATTTTATCATGATTCTTCAAAACGCCGCTGAGCTAACTAAGGAAGGAATGCAATACAAATACTTTATGGGAACAAAATTACCCATAGAATACACTATGGGTGATAAAAATAAACCTTTAGTTTACATTCCCGTGGTGGATGATAAGGGCAAGCTATGTAAGAAACCTGTCACTTTAAGCAAAGATCTAGATTATAGTATAGGATACCTAGACTACACCCGAGAAAATGTTATTAAACAAGCCTTTAAACAATTAGGAACACCCTACTGTTGGGGTGATGCTAATAATGGCCGAGATTGTTCCAGTTTTATAGCCTCCACATTTAAAACCATGGGGATATATCTTCCTAGGAATACTGATGAACAAGAATTAGTAAATTTCAAAAGTATAAACCTCAGAGATTTAAGTGCAAAAGATAAAACAAAAAAAATAAGCACTTTAAAACCAGGCGATATATTATTTATAGATGGACATGTAGTTATGTACCTTGGAGATTATAATAATAGCAAGTACATAATTCATAACTCTCCACTTAACACATCTTGTACTGCAGTATCCAGATATGATATTGCAATCAAAAATAATATTACCTACATAGACCTGTACACAAAATGTACAATTCTGGAATAAAAATTATTTTTAAATCTACTTAACTCTTTCCAGCATCTCCATAACAGATTTATGAAACACTGGATGTTGGAAATAATGTGTAAGATCATTCAAGGGTTCTAGGACAAACTTTCTATTTTGCATATCTGGATGAGGTATTATTAAATCCTCACTTTCCATAATTAAGTCTTCATAAAAAAGGATATCTAAATCTAACGTCCTGGGACCCCAATGTATTATCCTTTCTCTACCTGCAGCTTCCTCTAACTCATGAAGGTACTGCAATAATTCCTCTGGAAAATACAAGGTCTCAAATTCACACACCCCATTTAGGAAGTTGTCCTGTGCTACATCACCATAGGGCTCTGTTTCATATATTTTAGATTTTCTAAGATTCCTGCAGCATGCATTTTCACTTATAGAGTTCATAGCATTTTCGATGTATTTTTCTTTTTCACCCATGTTAGAACCGTAAGCAACATATACTTTATTCCATGCCCTTTCAATTTTCACAAGCACATCGGAAAATGGTATAGCCATGGGTGCACTAGGCTTGGATATGGAGAGCACAACTTTTTTCACAAAAGGAAAGGTTTTAAGGATACTTTCAGCGCATTCCTCTGCCACAGTTTCAATGAGCTTCCTAGTACTGCCCTCTACAACTTTCTTTATAAGTTCACTAACCTCACCGTAATGAGTAGATTCAGCCAATTCATCGCTTTTTCCTGCTTTTCTAAGACTAGTCTCCATATCTGCTGATATATAAAAAAATTGCCCCTTCTCATTTTCCTCTTGAAAAACTCCATGAAATCCATAGACCTTTAGCCTATCTATAATAATATGGTCATTTCTCATCCTTTTCCTCCATTAAACACTTATATTTACATACTTATATTCTTGAATTTATTATAGCTTCTGTCATCCTAATAACCCTTACGTTTTCCTTTATATCATGAACACGCACAAAGGCACATCCTTTCATGATTCCTATGACAGATGTAGCCAAGGTCCCTTCCACACGCTGAGTTACATCTAAATCTAAAGTAAGACCTATACAAGACTTTCTAGATGTACCTAATAAAACTGGATAACCCATATGCACTATTTTGTCCACATTGTTAATAATCTTAAGATTCTGCTCTACATTTTTAGCAAATCCCACACCAGGATCCAAAATTATCTTATCACTGTTTATGCCCGATTCTTTTGCTATATCCACACACTCTTGTAAATCATTTATAACATCACTTACAAAATCCTTGTAATCCTTATTATTTCTATTGTGCATAAGGCAGCAGGATACGTTGTAATCTGCAATGACTTTTGCCATATCTTTATCATACTTTAATCCCCAAATATCATTTATAAGATCTGCACCAGATTTTATACCAGCTTCAGCCACCATCGCTTTATAGGTATCAAGAGATATGACAGTATCAAACTCTTTTTTTATAGCCTCTATAGCTGGACAAACTCTCTCTATTTCTTCTTCTTGAGATATTTGTACATGACCAGGTCTTGTGGACTCTCCACCTATATCAATAATATCCGCTCCTTGTTCTATCATTTCCTTTACACGGTACAATACATCATCCATGTTCTTATAACTGCCTCCATCGGAAAATGAATCCGGTGTAACATTTAAAATCCCCATAATATATGCTTTTTCACCAACATTAAATTGCTTACCGCCAATAATCATAAAATATACCCTTATCCTTTCTGTGACATTCTTGAAACGCCTGGCACATATGGCAAAAACGGCTCATTTTATCTGCTCTATATATAATGCCAGACAAATTACGCTTTCTAGCAATCTCTTCATTTCTATGATTTAAAATTGCTTCCTTTATCCTTTCAACCTGCTCCTCTGAAAAACCAACCTGACGCAATATACCATGAGCAATGTCTGCACTGGCTATTTCATGAGGTGTCCCATCTAAATACTGTTGAAGCCGTCCTATATCGTGAGTTAAAGCTGTGGCATATATTTCTTCCACATTAATATTTAATTGCTCCTCTAAGGACAAAATCTGCGCTATCCTGGCCACACTTAAAAAGTGGTCCATGTTGTGTTTGCAGAATTTGCGATCCTTCTCGTAATCCACAAGCTGTCCCACATAATCTTTATATGCAACAAGATTTAGTAATTTATTAATTCTCTCCATGTCTTATCTCCACTACGCTATCTTAGCATGCGATAGAAATCCTCTACCTTTTCTCTATTTTCTTCGAATTCGCCTAGTTTTACCACTGTAACTGTATTAGTACCTGGCTTTTTAATTCCCCTCATGGACATACATAGATGTTCCGCTTCTACCATGACCATAACACCTTTAGGATTTAATTCGTTCATAATAGCATGGGCTATCTGGGCAGTCATTTTTTCCTGAATTTGAAGTCGTCTAGCAAATACCTCCACAGTTCTAGCTAGCTTGCTAATCCCTACCACTTTCCCATTTGGTACATACGCAATATGTACCTTGCCAAAGAAAGGCATAAGATGATGCTCACACATAGAATGGAAGGTAATATCCCTTTCCATTACCATTTCATTATTTTCTACCTGAAATGTCTTTGAAAGATGCTTTGATGGCTCTTCCTCCATACCAGCAAAAATCTCTTGGAACATCCTAGCAATACGCTGTGGCGTATCCTTAAGACCTTCACGATTTGGATCCTCACCAATGCCCTGCAATAACATTTCAACGGCGTTTTCTATTTTTTCCTTATCTATCATTATTTTTATCTCCTTATGTTCTCAACTATTTCTGTTAAAGCTCCTAGATATGACAAAGATCCAAAAGCGATTATAACGCCATCATCTTCTGCCATATGATAACTCATGGAAACAGCTTTTTCTACACTTTCTGCCACTATAACCTGCTTATGATATTTACTCACTATTTTCTGAAGCTCATGACCATCCAAAGCCCGTAAGTTATTGGGAGGAGTTACAGTTATTATAATATCGGCATATCTAACAGTATTTTGCACGATTTTTTCTACTTCCTTGTCCTTTAATATCCCCATAATATAAATTACTTTTTTTCCTTTAAAATATTTATCAATGGACTGAGCTAGTTTCACAGAGGCATCCTCATTGTGGGCCCCGTCTACAATAAACGTAGGATTTTTTGAAATTAATGAAAATCTCCCTGGCCACTTAGCATCTAAAAGACCATATCTAATAGATTGCTCACTTATATTTATGCCTTCATCCTTTAATGCTTTGCAAATCTCCAAAGAAAGCGCAGCATTTTCTAATTGAAAAGTGCCATTCATAGAGATTTCTAATTTACTGTAGGAATCATAGGAAAATACTTGCTTGTTTAATTCACACTTATATAAAGTTATCTTTTTATTGGCCACGTATGAAATTTTGCATTTCTCCTGTTGGGCTTTCTTTGTAATAACTTTTTCAGCTTCCACACTTTGAGCTGCACTAACCACATGGCAGCCCTTTTTTATAATTCCCGCCTTATTCTCCGCAATTTTTTCTATGGTATTGCCAAGGAAGTCCATATGATCCATGGATACCTTGGCAATCACCGCAACTAAAGTATTTTTTACAATGTTAGTAGCATCTAAAGTTCCACCCATACCCGTCTCAAGAAGCACAATATCACAATGTTCTTCTTTAAAATACAGAAATGCCAACGCAGTTTCCATTTCAAAAACTGTGGGATGACCTAGTCCTTCACATGCCATACTTTCTGCAGCTTCTTTTACTTTTTCTAAAATTATTAAAAAGGTTGATTCATTTATATTAATTCCATTGATCTGAAACTTTTCAAAATAGGAAAAAACAGCTGGTGAAGAATACCTTCCTACCCTCATACCATGTTTTTGCAAAATTGATGATAAGTATGTCATTGTAGACCCTTTTCCATTGGTTCCTGCTATATGAACAAATTTCAATTGTTCCTGAGGGCTCCCAAGGCGTCTGCATAACTCCATGGTCATTTCAAGCCCAGGTACACTTCCCAGTGAGGACATCTTTTCTATATAATTCATTGCCTGTGTTATATCCATACAAATCTTCTCCCTGTACATATAATAAACACTATCACATAGATTGTATAACTTTTGCTCTCAGTTTACAATAATAGTCAAGGTTTTAACACATGGTTTTTATCAATGGTTTCCAAAGAATCAATTTGTTCATGCAATAAGGTTAGTCATTCCATATTTGCTTCATTTCCCTACAACTTTTTAATAATTCCTCCAATTTTCCCTGTGCTTCAATTTTTCCATCTTTCAGTACGATTATGTTATCTGCTCTCTGAAGGGCAATCTTCCTATTAGAAACGGCTATACATGTAGCATTTTTTCTTTCAAACAATCTTTGCCATAATTTCAGTTCTGTATCTACGTCTAAGGCACTGGAAATGTCGTCGAATACAAATATTTCAGAACTACGTGCGTACATTCTTGCCACAGCTAACCTTTGTTTTTGTCCCCCTGACAACTTTACACCCTTTGGACCCACAAGGGTGTCCATACCACATTCTAACTGTTCTAAATCCTCTTTAAACACAGCTTCATGTATTATTTTATCCATATCTACTTGCCCATCATCTATACCAAGCAGAATATTATTTTTAACGGTATCACTAAACAAATTAGGTATTTGAGAAGTATAAGAAACCATAGGCGGCACAAAAAACGTAGCTGGATTATGTACCTTATGATTATTCCAATATATTTCTCCCTGTTGGCTCGGCAAGACTCCTAACAAACTCTTAATAAGCACAGTTTTCCCTGAACCGATTCTGCCCGTTATTACAGTAAAAGTATTTTTCTTTACTGTAAAACTAATATCCCTTATACCTCTTCCAGTGCTCTCATAAACATAAGATAACCCTTTTACCTCTAATTCCTTAAGTGGATTTTTAACTTTGTAATCATTTTTTATGTCAGGAACTTCCCTGTCTAAATACAAATCCCTATGTTTTACAAGTTCCTTTTCTGCTTCCCCTTTCATTACGGAGGTCATCCTTCTAAACGCAACACCTGCCTGTTTATAATATGCCATAATTTCTCCAAGAAACATTGTGAAGTCTGTCACATGACTTAAAAAATATACAAACAATGCAAAATTCCCCACAGTAAAATCACCTGTTGTAATCAATTTTGCAGACAAAAGCAATATAATTCCTGTACCTATATTTACAGCATTATCAAACACTGAAATCATAGCTTGATTTAGCAATGTGTCTCTTAAAGTTGCTTTATATCTATCATTGTTAAGCTTTTTTATATGATTAAGAACATTCTCCTCTTCGCAAGCTAGCTGTATAGCTTGTACCGAGTTGAATACTTCGCCCATGGCACCAGTAACTTTAGCCGTGGTTTCTCTTGAAATTTTTCTGTATTTCTCAATCTTTTTGCTAAGAGATTTGGCAATCATGAGTATTAAGGATAAGGGCATAAATACAAATAAAGTCATCTTAACATTTATGCCAAGAAGTATTATCATAGAAACTGTACCAAATACCGTAACCCCTACACTATCTATCATCCAGCTGATTACATCTTCTGCAAGATTTGCATCATCTCTTAAACAATTTAAGGTCTCGCCTAGAGACGTTGATACCTTACTTTCATCTGGTTTCTCCAAAATGGCCTTCAACATATTTTTTCTAAGTAAGGCACCCACAGAAAACCTATAATACACATCAAACCTAAACCCTGCATAAGTTATACAGGAACGAATCACAGCAAATACTACAAGAATAGCACATAGCATCCATATCTTATCTACCGCCTGTGCATTATCACCTAAAACATTAAATACTTTTTCTATTATCAATCCTGGCACCAAAGGTGATAGATGTACAAGCACCCAGCAAAAAGTATTGCACAAATATACTAAGGGTTTATATTTTATTAGTTCCCACAAAAATTGGTAGGTTTTCATACTTTTATAGTTTTGTTTTAATTCCATTATGCCAGAACCTCCTCTATGCCCTTCTCCAAAAGCTCATGAAATTTTGAACTTTTATCTCTAAGTAACTCTTCTCTATCCCCATTTTCTACAACCCTACCCTGGGATAAAACCATAATTTGGTCTGCTCTCTCAACAGTAGCCAATCTATGAGCTATGATTATACAAGTTCTACCATCTAAAAGTTTCTTTAACGCATTTTCCATAAGTCCCTCTGTGACAGGGTCTAGTCTTGAGGATGCTTCATCTAATATTACAACTTTAGGATCCTTCAAAAACACTCTTACAAATGCCAGCAACTGAGCTTCCCCCGCGGAAAGACCACCACCATCAGCTTGTAACATAGTATTTAGCCCTTGTGGCAACTTATCTACCCAACCTCTTAATCCCATATCATCTATTATTGCCATAATTTTATCATCTTCTATATTAGGATTAAACAATGTAATATTATCTCTTACCGTAGCGCAAAAGATTTGAACATCCTGTGTCACGTAGGCTATATTTTTTCTTAAGTTCTCTAGTTTTATATCCTTAATATCATAGTTATTAAATTTTATATTTCCACTTTCAGGGTCGTATAATCTTGCTATTAAACGAGCTAAGGTTGTCTTTCCACTGCCAGTTCGTCCTAGTATGCCAAGTATATTTCCCGAGGGAACTTTAAAAGAAATGTCATAAAGAACTCTTTTACCATCCTCATAACTGAAAGACACCTTCTCTAAATCCAAGGATATTTTATCTTCCATAATAACTTCGCAATGGCCATCTTTCAATTTTGATTCTTTATTAAACAGCTCTTCAATTCTTTTTATACTAGCACCTGCCTTTTGTAGATCCTCTAGCTGAAACCTTATCTGATTAACCGGTCTATTTAAAAGTTCTGTATATTGGAAAATTATATACACCGAACCTATGGTTATAGAACCTTTCATCATCAATACGCCGCCCAAACCTAAAGCCACCGCTGTTCCCATGGCAAATAGGATTATAGATGAACTCCACATGTAGTAATACATCATGCTTGATTTTCTTTCTATTTTATAATTTTTCTTTAGAAATTTATCATAGCAATTAATAAAGTAGGAAACAGCTCCATTGGTACGAATATCTTCTGTACTTCCTATACTTTCTCCTAGCATGCCGTAAAGCTCCGATGTTATTTTTCTATTTTCAGTCCATATAGGCACGGCTTTTTTTTGTATTTTTATAAATATAGCTACTGAGATTATTACAAAGCTTGTAATTGAAATTCCCACAGATATGCCCTCAAAAAATAACATAACTAGTATACCCAGTATTAATACTATATTATTTAATAAATTCAGCATAAGCTTTGAAAAGAAATTGAACAAAGCCGTTACATCTCCATCTATTCTCTCTATAAGCTCACCCTGTTTATAACTTTTGTGAAAACTACTATCTAAATTCAAACACTGCCTTATCAAGTCTATTCTAAGCTCATTGCTAGCATTCCATCCTACAACTTGTGCTACGTAAGTGGATACCAAAGCCAATACCTGCTGAATTATGGCAAGTACAATAAATGATGTGGCTGCAAATATTAATATTTTCATAGGGGCTCCCTTTGTAGCAGAGTCTATGAAATAACCAGTTATCTTTGGTATAACTAGCTGCAGACCAACGCTACAAGCTAATACAACACCTAGAAATATAACCTGTAGCTTCATAGCTTTTAGATATTTTGATAATAATTTAAAATAAGATTTTATTTCTGATTTCATCCATGTCACTCCTTATGTTTTCTTTTTTGCATAAAAAAATGGGCATAGCAAAACAATCGTTCACCTATACCCTTTAGTATTTTTTGCAAACAAAAAGTGTTGTATAACATACAACGCCACCAGTCACAATTATACATCCATAATATGGAATATATTTAAATGCGAATTAGTAGGGTATCAACTATGCTTTTATTCTTCTTCAACCAACGAATATAACAAAATAACCATACCTTATAAAAAATTTTAGGCACAGCAAACACACTCTCTTTGTTATACGTTAAGACTGAATTTAAGAATAAAGCATATTAGTCATTGATATCCTCCTATAAATTTTAATTTAATTTCTTACTAAGTTTATCATATATTATGAATAATATCAATCTATTATTTCTTTATTATATACTGAACTGCAATTCTATTTTCAGGTTTTACATCACATAAATATAATACTATTAAAAATATCCACTCCAAGGGTTTCATAAGCATATATATAAGATCAGCAGTGTACGGTGAATGAATTAACTTTGAAAGTGGGAAGCCATACTTATCATAGAAATTTCTAATGATTCTGTGGAGCCTTGGAGTTTTTTCCTCTAATATTTGTTCAAAAGCATTGGCTACACAAAGCTGACGGTTTACCACAATGTCTTCATGACCATGCCGTATACCCCGTCGTAAAGGCTTTACTATTGCCTTATGTCCGCCTGCTGCTACAGTACATAAATAATGACCATCAGGATAAACAGATGGTGGTGAGATCCTTTGTGATAACCTCCAATCGCTAGTTTCTGTCCACGCTCTTATGGCTGCATCCGGACGTTGTCCAAAAAGCGATAAAATGCATATTAAAAATCCAAGAAGAGGCCACATTATTATAAAAGCCATAAGGGGCCATGTTGCAGAATTCATAAGTTTTTTATTTAGCACATTAAGAAAATTGTATTTATAAAGCTTTATCTCATCATGTTGCATGTTTCTCCATTGAATCACCTTATTTTTTATAATTTTTATGGCTATAATAATACCATTTAACGGAAACAAACATAGCATTATGTCAATTATATCCCATTTCATTATTTGCACAATCCACACAATGCATTCAATTATACCAATGTACATAGCTGCAATACAACACACTGTAACTAAAGGCGGCATCTTTTCAAGACTTATGGATGAAAGCACAAAATATGCTGTCATGGCAACTATGGCAATAACTATTATAGTGACATAGCTTTGTGTAAATATAGGCGTGTGTTGTTCATTTTTATATAACACCACCATCCAATCAGAATCAAACTTTATTTGAGACATGCCGAAAGCTAAAAGACTAAATATAATACCTAAACTTATGGTTATATACTCAAATATTCTACCACATCTTATTACCTCTGGATTTCTCCCTTTAATGAATAGAAAAATAAAGTTTATTAAGGTCAGTACCATGGGGTATATTATAAAAGTTCCAAAAATGAAAACTGACAACAAAAAAAATCTAACTTCTTCCAGTGTAACCTTAAAATTTCCATCTTTATATACTATAAAAATAATAACTATTGTAAATCCAATTAGTTCCGCTAAAAGAAATGAGTATAATACCAAATGCTTCATTAATTTTTCTTTCATGAAATTCTCCACCTCCCTAAAGCTAGTTTATCACCTCTATTTGAATAATGCAATAATGTTTTATTGCATTACAATATATTTTTTCTTTTATATAAAGAAATACAACCTCATTAAATGAGGTTGTCATCAGATAAATATAAATCTATTTCATTAAGTTTTTCTATTTCTATGATATTCATCATCAATTCACTAATATCTGTTACCAGCTGCAAATTTTCCTGGACAAATATCCATTACATCACGAACTGGCTGAATCATGGCATCTTCAAACAAAAATTGAGTCATAAACAGACTTCGAACCTTCAGTGGAGTTTTAACTCCATAAGATAAAAAAGACCGACTTTCCAGACTATTTCAAGAAAATCGATCTATGTTATTTATCTATATAAGGAGTATCACCTTACTTTATACAAATTTTGTATGCAGCAATTCATGAGCCTTTTCACTGTTTGGTTTTTCAAGGAACTCATCATATAACTTCTTTATCATTGGGTTCTCATGAGCTTTTCTAAGAGTTTTTTCAGAATCTGTAGTATAAATGCCGCCCATTCTCTTTTCCACTATATCAAAATTAGATTTAATAAATGGCTGTCCCGCTCCATTTATACATCCACCTGGGCACGCCATTATCTCAATAAAATCATACTTAGATATACCACTCTTTATATCATCCATAATTTTTCTAGCATGACCTAGAGAACTTGCTACTGCTACATTAACTTCTTTTCCTGACAACTCAATGGTAGCTTCTTTGATGCCCTTAAGACCTCTTACATCTTTAAATTCAACATTATCAAGTGCATTTCCTGTAACCCATTCATAAGAAGTTCTAAGAGCTGCTTCCATAACTCCGCCAGTAGCTCCAAAGAGGTTTCCAGCTCCAGAAGATTGTCCAAGCAAATCGTCATATTCCTTTGGCTCTATGTTAACTAAATCTATACCTGCTTCTTTTACCATCTTTGCAAATTCTCTTGTAGTAATAACTAAATCCACATCTTGGATGCCATCTCTACCCATTTCCGGTCTTGTAGCTTCATGTTTTTTAGCTGTACAAGGCATTATGGATATAACTACTATATTTTGGGGATCTATATTTAAATTTTTTGCAAGATATGTTTTTGCAATAGCACCAAACATTTGTTGTGGGGATTTACACGTAGAAATATGGTTTAAAAGTTCTGGATATGTGTCTTCCGCAAATTTAACCCATGCTGGACAACAACTAGTTATAACCGGTAGATTCTCCTGCTTAGTGAATCTGTCAATAAATTCTGTTGCCTCTTCCATAATAGTAAGGTCTGCCGCAAAGTTTGTGTCGTAAACTGCACTAAATCCAAGCTTTTTCAAGGCAGCTACCATTTTCCCTGTAGTAACACTACCAGCAGGAAGTCCAAAATCCTCTCCTAATCCTACTCTAACAGCAGGAGCAGTCTGAACTACCACATATTTATCCTGGTCATCTAATACATCCCATACCTTGTCATAATCTCTTGATACCACAAGAGCCCCTGTTGGACATACTGCAATACATTGACCACAATAAGTACATTCCGTTCCTGACAATGGCATGTTGAAAAAGGTGGATACTGTAGATTCAAAACCTCTATCCACCATAGTCAATGCATGTACCTTCTGAACTTCATTGCACATAGTTACACAACGTCTACATTGTATACATTTATTCATATCTCTCACAATAACCTTTGTACTATCGTCTATAGGATACTGTGACATCTCACCCTTGTACCTTACTTCAGTTATACCTAAATCAGCAGCAAGCTTTTGCAGTTCACAATGAGTGTTTTTCTTGCAGTTAAGACAATCCTGTGGGTGGTCAGATAGTATAAGCTCTACCATTCTTCTTCTAGCATTTACAACTCTAGGAGTATTAGTTTTAATCGCCATACCATCATATGCTTCTACGGAACATGAAGGTATAAGTGTGTTCTTTCCTTCCTGCTCCACAAGGCAAACCCTGCAAGTTCCCTTACAATTCCTAGTCCTATCATTACCCATATACATATGGCAAAGAGTAGGTATTTTAATATTTAATTTTGCGGCTGCCTCTAAAATTGTACTACCCTTCTCAACCTCTACAGACTCGCCATTTATAGTTAATTTAATCATGCTCATGCCCTTCGCCTCCTTTACTTTATTTCTATGGCATTAACAGGACAAGCTGCCTTACATGCCCCACATTTTATACATTTATCTTGGTCAATAATATGCTTTTCCTTCACCTTGCCTGTAATACATCCTACTGGGCAACTTCTTGCACATTTTGTACATCCTATACATTTATCTGTAATATTATAAGCTAAAAGATTTTTACAGACACCTGCAGGACATTTCTTATCTATAACGTGTGCCTCATATTCCTCTCTAAAATATTGTAGTGTACTAATAACTGGATTTGGCGCTGATGTTCCAAGACCACAAAGAGAAGCATTTTGTATAAGATCACAAAGCTCTTCTAACTCTGTTAAGTCACTCTCTTCTCCCTTGCCCTCTGTTATTTTTGTTAGAGTTTCAAGTAATCTCTTATTCCCTATTCTACAAGGGGTACACTTTCCACAAGATTCTTCCACAGTGAAATCTAGATAGAATTTAGCCACATCCACCATGCAGTTATCTTCATCCATAACTATCATTCCACCAGAACCCATCATAGAGCCAATTTCAGTTAGCGTATCATATTCAATAGGAATATCTATAAACTCAGTTGGAATGCATCCTCCGGAAGGTCCCCCTGTCTGAACAGCTTTTAGTTTCTTTCCGCCAATGGTTCCTCCACCAATTTCATAAACAATCTCCCTTAAAGAAATTCCCATAGGAACTTCCACTAGGCCAACATTATTAACCTTACCAGCCAAGGCAAAAACTTTAGTTCCCTTTGATCTCTCTGTACCTATGGAACTATACCATTTTGCTCCCTTGTTAATTATAGCGGGAATATTGGCAAATGTTTCAACATTATTTACACAGGTTGGTTTCTGCCATAATCCTTTGTGTGATGTACGAGGTGGTTTCATAGTTGGCTCGCCCCTTTGCCCTTCAATAGAATGAATAAGAGCTGTAGCTTCACCGCAGACGAATGCACCTGCACCGTATTTTATATCTATTTTAAAATTAAATCCTGTTCCTAATATATCTTCTCCTAATAAACCTAATTCCTCAGCATGGGCAATGGCTATTCTCAATCTATGAACCGCTAAAGGATATTCTGCCCTAATGTATATAAATCCTTGATTAGATCCCGTAGCATATCCACATATGGCCATGGCTTCAAGAACACTGTGAGGGTCTCCTTCTAGAATAGCCCTATCCATAAAGGCACCTGGGTCTCCTTCATCTGCATTACAAATTACGTACTTTGTATCGTTTTCAATCTTAAGAGCCATTTCCCACTTTCTACCTGTTGGGAATCCTCCGCCCCCTCTTCCCCTAAGTCCTGAAGCTTTGACTTCTTCTACAACTTCTTCAGCTGTCATTTTTCCGATTATTTTACCTAAAGCAGTGTAGGCACCTGTAGCAAGTACATCTTCAATATTTTCAGGGTCAATAACACCACAGTTTCTAAGAGCAATCTTAACCTGTTTCTTATAGAATGGTATTTCCTCTTTATTTTCGATTTTTTCTTTTGTTTCAGGATTAACGTATACAAGTCTTTCAACCACTTTTCCATCTATAATGTGGCTTTTGATTATTTCAGCTGCATCCTCTGGTTTTACTCTTACGTAAAAAACATTATCAGGAACCATTTCTATAACCGGTCCCTCTGCACAGAATCCAAAGCATCCTGTTGGAATTACCTTTACATTTTCTTGTAATCCATTTTTCTCTATTTCCTTATTTAATTCATCCTTTATGGCATATGAATTAGCAGATTTACACCCTGGCCCACCACACACAAGAATCTGTCTCTCTTTAATATTCTTATCTATGGTGATTTTTCCTGCTACTCTTCTTACTTCTACATTATTTTTGTACTTTTCAACAATTTCTAATAATTGATCATAATTTTTAATTCTTTCCATAGCTATTTATCACTCCTTAAACTCATTCAAAATCGTTTCAACTTGTGATTTAGTAAAATTACCATAAACTTTATCATTCACTAGCACTACCGGAGCTATGGAACAAGCGCCGACACATCTTAAAGTATCTAGGGTATACAATCCGTCTGGTGTAGTTTGTCCAACATTAATGTTAAGTTTTTTCTTAAATTCCTCAACGATATCCCCCGCTCCTCTTACAAAGCACGCAGTTCCTGTACATACACTAATAACATATTTACCCTTAGGCTCCGTAGTAAAATATGAGTAGAAACTTACCACGCCGTACACCTTTGAAGCTGGAACACCCAATTTCTCAGCTATAAAAAGTTGTAGTTCTTCACTCAGATAACCATACATGCCCTGAGCCTTGTGTAGAACTGCTATCAATGCAGCCTCTTTATTATCCTGCTGTGATATAAATTCTTCTAGTCCCTTAAATTTGCAACAATTCTTGCAAGTTGTTACCATTTTGCCATCCCCTCTCCTCATTTTTAAAATGAATTTTTTTCTACTTCCCATTAACCGAGTCCTGTTATTTTATTGTCAATATAATTTACTCAATCATTATATCATTTACTTCCAACCTTTCTAATAAGTATTTTAAAATAGTATTAATTAATATCCTTCTATTTCAAAACTATATGAATTAAAATATTCAAAAAAACAACACTGCCTTAGGTTATTACCTTAAACAGTGTTGTTTTATTAACTTATTTATTTCATGATGAAATGGTTCATCTCAATTTTTTCAATTAGGTCCATTATATATTCTACGTCGTGGTCATCTATGAATTTCTTTATTTCTTCTAAGGAACCAGCAAGTTTTCCCATGGTATCTTTATCAAAGTATTTCCCGAACTCCTCTCGAAGTATTGGATTATCCAAAACACCTTTTAAAATTTCCTTAATATTATTATTTGTATTTGAGTAGAATTCTTCTTGTATTTTTTGAAATTCAACAAGTAAATTATCAACAAAAGCTTTTTTAGGATGATTTTCATTGATGTTGGATAAATCATATATTGCACATGAAGCATAGTTTATATTATCTTCAGTAGGGTTAGCTTTGCAAAGGTTAAAAACTTCTAAAGCTTTCTGGATCTTTTCTTCTTGATATTGTTCAACTTTTTCAAGAATATCAGTAGGATATTTGTCACATATCTTGATTATTTCATTCATTATAGTTCTTATCTCATCAAGTTCATATTGATAGTAGCATATATATGGTTCATTCACCATAGAAAGGTTATCTACCCGTTTTTTTAACAGCACAAAAACCTCTTGCTGACGTTCATCCAATAATTGACTAAATACAGGGATTGCATCAGATTTTGGATTTAACTTTTTAATTTTTATTCTAGCATCACTTATCATTTGCTGCAACTCTGATAACTGCCACTGTTCTTTTAAATTGTATCCAACAACATTAGCTGTAACATCAAAGGCATTCTTATAATAGATGTCTTCTGCAGTAACAGCGCTAGCAGGTTTAGTTAAAAAAAACATTGTACCTATGACAACAAAAGCTGAAAGAAATAAAGATAATAATTTACTTTTCATAGTTTCCCTCCTAAAATATAGTACTAATCGTACCTTTTACTATATTTTAGTGCAGGTTTTATTTAAAAACAATTAAAAATCGTTTACATTCTATAAATTTTCCCATTGTTCATAAATTACTTTAAAATTACTATTTATTTTGTTCCTTAATATGCTTAGCAACTTTAGTATCTTCACGCTTTATATGGTTTACTAGCCAATTACCTAATTGCTTATTGATTTCTGCCACTAATTGAACTGTTGCACCCTCTGTTTTAAGACGCCCAGTGATGTTGTCCACAACTTTAATAAATTCATCATGGTACCTTTTATGATTTACGAAGTCTGGATATTTAGATTTTATCTGCAATACCTGTTCATGAGCAAAGTGTGTTTTTGTATATTGATTTAAAAAATCTACAGTATGTTCAATCTCACTTCTTCCTTTTCCAGAAGAACATGCAGCTAAAAGATCATTTATTGCTTGGATCAGTTGCTTGTGTTCTCCATCAATTTGTGTGTTTCCTGTCTCAAGTTCTTTACTCCATATGAAAGCCATATTTCTCTCCTCCGTTTTTTATAAATCATTCTTTTCAGCAATTAATTTCATTGCTATATTTACTATTATAGCCTTAAATTCGTAACCTTGTCCACACTTTGAAATTTACTGTGCTTTGCATACCTGTATGGATATACGCCTTACATACTCTTCACTATTAGAGCTAGTAAGTATACTCAGTAAATCAGTTTCATACGCATGTCCACATACCTCGTAACCATTATTTTTAATAGTTTTTATCAACCTTTCATAGGATGATTTTATTGTATCGTAGGGTCCCTTATGGTATGTAGAAGCATAAGTTCCCCTGGGCTTTTCAAAACTTTTATCAACTATACCGTGAAAACCTTCGGGTACCTTTATTCCCAAAAAGCTTGTACTCTTATAGTCCCCATTTTTAAGTGACTCTTTGGATATTATCTCACAGATAGGATTTTCAAAGTCTATTTGAAGTTCCTTTGAACGATTACATATTGATATGAAGCTATTCATGCAAGTTTTTTCGTCCTTATTTACATAAGGTTCTACCATGTACATCTCGCTAAATTCTTCTATGAAATCTACCTTTTCAAAATTTTCCACCCTAAGTACCTCTTCTAACAAACTGGAACGCTTCTCAATCTTTTTTCTTATCTTGTCCAGTCTTTGTATTTCTATGTCGTATTGTTCCTTTTGTTTTTTCAGCATTTCAATGCAGCCTTGAACATTCCTCACCGTTAAGTATTCCTTTAATGTATCTATGGGAACACCTAAATTTCTAAATGTTAAAATTGAATCTAATTCATCAGCTTGTTCTAAAGTATAATACCTGTAATTTTTCTCATCTCGCTTTGCTGGAGAAATTAATCCTATATTATCATAATAAACCAAAGTTTGTTTTTTAATACCTAACATATTTGCTAGCTCACCGGTAGTTAAATAAATTTTATTGTTCATTTCTCATCCCTCCTCTTGACTATATAGTTACTATACACCTTATTATATCATTTAGAGAAATAATATATAATATAAATAAACGGAGATAAATATGTTAAACACTAAAACTAATCTAAAACAACGAACAGAGATGATAAAGCTCATCTGTGCCTTAGCATGGCCCTCAATAGTGGAACAAGCACTTCAAACTGCCGTAATATATGTAAGTTCTGCCATGGTAGGTCAGTTAGGAGCAAATGCCTCCGCCTCAGTAGGGCTAACCACCACAGTAAACTGGCTTATAAATAGCCCTTCCTTTGCCATGGGAGTTGGTGTACTAGCTTGTATTTCCTTTTTTATTGGTTCAAAAGAAATAAATAAGGCAAAGGCTGCAGCAAGTCAGTCCATAATAATAGCTACAATTTTAGGTGTAGTTATGGGTATCATCACATTGGCTATAAGCCCATTTTTACCTAAATGGCTAGGAGCTGATCCTGAAATTCAGAGAGATGCTTCAGTTTATTTTGCTATAATATGCTTACCAATGATATTCCGTACCGCAACAATAATCTTCGGAGCCGTTCTTAGGGCCACTGGTGATATGAAGACACCTATGGTGGTTAACTTGGTAATGAATATTGTCAACATAGCCCTAAACTTCTTCTTAATATACGGAAATCAGACAATAAACATAGGTCCATTAAAAATCACTACACACGGGGCAGGCCTTGGTGTAGCTGGTTCTGCCATAGCTGCAGCAATTTCCTATTGTGTCAGTGGCTCACTAATGTTTTTTGCACTGTATAAGAATAAACTAGTTTCACCAAGGGGTGAAAAAATAAGGCTGAATAAGCCAATTATGAAAAGATGTATTAAGGTAGGATTCCCTATTACAATAGAGCGTGTTGTTACTTGCCTAGGGCACGTAGTTTTCGCCTCCCTCGTTACAAAACTTGGCACATTAGCTTTTGCTGCTCACTCCATAGCATTAACTGCTGAGGAAGCCTTTTATATTCCGGGATACGGTATACAAACAGCAGCTTCAACCTTGGCTGGAAATGCGCTTGGTGAAAAGGATGAGAAAAAACTCCACGATGTATCGGTAACCATCATGATCATTGCTGTTACAATTATGACCATTACAGGTGCTCTTTTATTCATGTTCCCTGATACCATGATGTCTATTTTCATAAATGACCCTGAAGTTATTAGAATGGGTTCCACTGTACTTCGCATTGTAGCAATTTCAGAACCAATGTTTGGAGCACTTATTATTTTAGAGGGCATTTTCAATGGCATAGGCGACACAAGAACTCCAGTAATATTATCAATAGTATCTATGTGGGGAGTTAGAATATTATCTACATTAATATGTATAAATGTATTCCACTTAGGACTTAATGCTGTGTGGGCATGCATGGTGGCAGACAACATGTTTAGATTTACTGTCCTTTTCATACGTTTTGTCCGGGGTTCTTGGAAAATCAAATTTGCACAGGAGATGTAAAAATCATTTTTGTTGATTTATCTAACTTTATACTGTATACTTTTACTGAAAACTTCATAAAAGACAGTTCGTAACCATCCTGTCTATAAATAAAACTAGGAAAAAATAGAAGGTAATATTCTATGTTTTAATAAGGTGGATTCATTCCGCCTTTTTTTATTTTGGAGGTGATATTATGGAAATTAAGAGTGCAACATCAAAAACAAAAAAAATCACTATATCTGCCATAGTAATTGCTTTATATGTGGTAGTCATGACTCTTACACAAAGCTTTGCATTTGGAGCTGTTCAAGTTCGCGTAGCAACATCAATCTATGCACTAGCCTATCTATTTCCATTCCTAGTTTTACCTTTGGGACTTTCGAATTTATTGTCTAATATGATTTTAGGGAGTTTAGGTTTCTTCGACATATTCGGCGGATTTGCTGCAGGATTTTTAACCTCACTACTTGTCTATGGAATAAGAAGGTACAAGTTATCCACATTGTTAATAGCTTTGCCAATTACTTTTATTCCTGGGCTTATGGTACCCCTTT
Organism: Hathewaya proteolytica DSM 3090; assembly: GCF_900142225.1. Classification (GTDB taxonomy): domain Bacteria; phylum Bacillota; class Clostridia; order Clostridiales; family Clostridiaceae; genus Hathewaya; species Hathewaya proteolytica. Next base: position 54,216 of record NZ_FRAD01000009.1, on the reverse strand, counting down.
GGTTATCATCCATACTAAATGTTCCCTATTGGACTTTAGCCTTCAGCCTTTGTTTAGGACAAGTGATTCCCGGAATATTGGGAGTACTTCTTGTCAATCTACTAAAAAATAAGATAGGAGAGAATTAAGGTGAGAAAAGATTTAAATTTAAACCTACTTGGAAATGAAGACATTAAATACAGTTTTGGATACACTCCAGAAGTTTTGGAGACCTTCGATAATAAGCACCCACATAATGATTACTTTGTTAAATTCAACTGCCCTGAATTCACAAGTTTATGCCCCATCACATCACAACCGGATTTCGCAACTATTTACATATCATACGTTCCAGATCTTAAAATGGTGGAAAGCAAATCTTTAAAGTTATACTTATTTAGCTTTAGAAATCATGGGGATTTCCATGAAGATTGCATGAATATTATAATGAAGGATCTTATTAAACTTATGGATCCAAAATATATAGAAGTATGGGGTAAATTTACACCTAGAGGCGGAATTTCCATAGATCCTTACTGCAATTACGGCAAGCCAGGAACTCCATGGGAATCTATTGCTTTCAATAGGTTGGCCAATCACGATATCTACCCAGAAAAAGTTGACAACAGATAAAGCTTACCTCTTATTCATGATATTTTTATGTAATTATTAAAACCATCTTTATTTCTTTATACATTCTTCGATATATATGTATAGATACAAGTTATAGAAAGGAGACCTTCGTATGAAAATTAGCTCATTAAACCATGGATACTCTCAATCACATTTATTACATACCTCACAAAAAAATGACTCTAAGCTTTCAACTGATAGGGACTTAAAATCTGACACATATATACCTTCAAATCCAAAATATAGTATTGGTATGAATAATCTTCCATTGGATAAAGGAACGGCCATTGCCACCACCATACACATTGATAGGAATAACTACAATCAAATACTATATGCTGCTGTTAATGGACCAAATAAACCCTCAGAATTCGGAGTTGATATGGATAAACGATGGGTTGTCATAGATGGACAACGTTTTGAATGCGAATTGAGCCCAGAAGAAAAACGACTTAAACGTGGATGTCAAAAAACACTTCTTGATTATATCTTTGAGGATGATGACAAGAAAAAGAAGGAAGACTCAAAAACCATCACAAAAACGGAAGATATTAAATCAACATACCTCACTAAACGCTATGGAAGTCCAGAAGCTACTCCAGATAAAAACGATATAGTGTTACAAGTATTACAACAAGCAGGACTAGCTTAAATAAAAAGGGAGTTACCTAAATTAGTGGCACTCCCTTTATTTTTACTCTAATTTGACTTTACTTTTATTTATCTCAATTCTACAATTGGAAGAATCCAACCATTTCATCTAGTTTTACTGCACTTTTTTCATTTTCCTTTGTTTGATTTAACACATCATCAGTTTTAGATGCAATATCTGTTGTCTTTGTGGCTATGTCTGTGGTGCCTTCTGCTCCCTCTGAAGATGCTGTTGTTATTTCATTTATAGCTTGTCTCATCTGTTGTATTGTGTGATACAACTGCTCTGCAATGGAATTAATCTCTGTAACAACTTCACGAACCATATCTGCATCTTGATCATATTGCTTAATTGTGTTGACAAATGCATTGTAATCAGTAAGGACTTGATTGTCCACAAACTCTAATAAAGATTTAGAATCCTTTACCACACTTTCTACGGCATCTGATACATTATAAGTTATTTCGTTAATTCTAGACACTGCATTTTTAGAGTTCTCAGCCAGTACCCTAATTTCATCTGCTACCACAGCAAATCCCCTGCCTGCCTCACCAGCTCTAGCCGCTTCAATGGCAGCGTTAAGTGCTAGAAGATTAGTTTGAGAAGTAATTTGCAGTATTGTCTGTGACAGCTCTTTAATCTCTTCAATGGCCTCTGTACGTTTTATGGATTCTCTTAATTGAATATTAGTTTTATCATATAGCTCTATGGCATTTTGGTGAGATATAGAAGTTTCACTTTTCAATTTTCCTGCACGTTGCTTTATTTCAACAACAATATTCTCTCCATGTACTGTTCTCTCTTTCATATTTGAAACTTCTGATTCTATTTCATAGGTGGAAGCATTCAGTTCTTCTGTAGAAGCCGAAGTCTCTTCCATTCCCGCTGATAACTCCTCTGTGGTTGCAGAAATATCTTCCATGCTGCTATGAACTTCTTCTACGCTTTTAAAAGTCATATTTGCAATGTCTTTTACGTTTTCCGCTTCTAATTGAATACCTTTCATGATATCTGAAATCTTCTTCTGCATATTTTGCGCGGAACGAGCAATAATTCCAACCTCATCCCTTCGCTTTAAAAGCTTCTCTTCAAAGTCAAAGTTAAACTTCCCCTCCTCCATGAGTAGTAGCCTCTCTTGAATCAGTTTAATTCCCTTCGCAATAGCATGTCCAATAAAGAATGAAACAACAATGCTAACAGCCAATAGTACACCCGCCAATATTAAAATCATTAGCATAGTACCATTAATTTTTTGTGAAACCACATCCGTATATATCCCTACAAACCACATACCAATAATTGTGCCAGATTTATCTTTTATGGGTATGTAATACGTCTGAGCTGACTTTCCTAAAATATCTGCCGTCCCAGAGTAGGTATCACCTTTTTTAAGAACTTTTTCAACCACTTCATCTGAAGCACGAGTTCCAATCATTCTCTTTCCACTTTTGTCCTTCACGTTAGTTGCAACTCTAGTATCATCCCGAAATACTGTTACCAATACGTCAGTTCCCTTTGTAAACTCATCTATTAAATCGTAGTTTTCATTGATTTCTATCTTTCCTTTATATAACTTACCATCACTACTGGACCATTCTCCATCATAAACATTATTTAACAACTGTAAACCCATATTAGAATAATTCTGCAACTCTTCATTACCTTTTGTGAAAAAAAGATTTTCTACCCTTGAACTGGTAAATATAAGAATAGTTGATGTTAACAATAAAATTATGCCAACTGATGACAATACAATTTTCCACTTAATCTTCATTTTAATTCTCCTTCAGCTATGATATATTTTTATTTAAATTCTGTAATAATTCATCCGAATTCAGTTTGTACTCTTTTACTATGTCCTCTATTGAATCAAAAAGATTTGTGCATAATAAACATTTACCTAGAATAGCATCGTATTCATGAAAAACTTCTTCTGTTTTGGGATATTTGGCTACAATGTCTAATAAACTCATATTCCCTGTTATCACTTTTACCCCTCCAGTTTTATAAATTTTCTAAATAATACTACTAATTTCATTGTTCGTGGTCAACCCTTAATTGTGTATAATGGCTATATCAATTTTTCGTACTATTTTCTTATTTCTTAAGTGTTTTTTTGTATTTTTAAGTATTATTTTATTTTTCATGCTGTTTTTAACCATATATTACTTGTGTTTTTTGAAAAGTGCATAAAAAAGACAAGCTATTAACTTGTCATGACTATGTTCCTTGTAATTATTTACTATTCAATAAATTCTCTCTACATTTTTTACTTAAAGAATTTAATACCAATTCGTATGACATGTCTATCATTTGTTTTAAAATATCATCCGGTACATCTCCATCTAAATATACAGAGTTCCAATGCTCTTTATTCATATAATAACCTGGTACAATATTTTCATTCTGTTCTCTTAAAGCTCGCCCAAAAGATGGCTCACACTTCAAAGTAATAATACTTTTATTATATTTATCTCCACCTTGCATAGCAAACATTTTTTCTCCAATACGATACCTTGTTACATTCCACTCTACTTTAAAATCTTTCTCCACACCTTTTTTTGAAAGGCAATATTCATCAATCCATTGGTACTTCATTCTACATTTCCCCTTTATTGAATAATATCAACTTTTTTATATTTGTACATTAACTCTTGTAATACTTCTCAATAAATTCCATATGGCTTTTGGGGATGTTATTGGGCAAGTTTTCGTAAGAAAAAAACCTCAATTCTTTTGTTTCTACCCCATCCACTAATAACTCACCGCTATATTTTTTTACAATATATCCAATGGTAATAAAATATGCTTCATCTCCATGTGGAAATTTCATAAAACATTTTTTACCTGAAGTCGTTCCTAACAAACTTACTTCTTCTATATGGAGGCCTGTCTCCTCTTTTGCCTCCCTCTTGGCTGTTTCCTCAAGCGATTCACCTAGCTCCGTAACGCCTCCCACTAATCCCCATACTTTTGGAAAAGTACCTCTGTTTTGTAAAAGAAGTTCATTATTTTCATTGATGATCAAAACATTTACTCCTGTGAGATTTATGGGTTCATGCCCCACTTTCTCTCGGATATATTTTACATAGTCCATTTTCTTCACCTACTTTCGACATATATTGATTAATTTCAAACTATAATTGACTAATTAACTCATGAACTTCCTCTGCGCCTATATTATCTTCTGCATTTATAAAGTTTTCTTTTGATTGTCTAAAATTGTCCAAAGCTTTTTCCTGCTGTCCTTGGGCCGCATATACTTCTCCTATTCCTCTGTAGGCACAAGCCCTTGCAATGAAATCATCACACTGTAGTGCATTTTTTAAAGACATTTCTAACCACTGTAATGCCTCTTGAAACTTTCCTAACTTAAATCGTACATATCCTTGCTCATAAGTATTAATAGATAATTTTAAATAATCACGAGAAAATTCCTTTTCAATAATATCTTTTTCTTTATCAAAATACACTAAAGCCGTCTCATAGTTTTCAGCCTCACGTTGAACCATACCTAGTTGGTGTAATGCTATATGCTCGTCCTCTCTATTTTGAGATAGTCCTAGCAACTCTTCATAGGCATCTATTGCTTCCTTAAACATATTTAACCCTGTATACACATAACCCACATTCATTAGATATTTTGAGTATTCCTCTGATTGTTTATCAGTTATTAAAGCTTTTATTTTGTTAAATTCATCTAATGACGCTTCCTTCTTTCCTTCATCAAATAATAAGAAAGCCTCTATTAACATTTCATCTATTTTTTTCATTCTATTCTCCCATGGTCATTCGTTACTATATATGTTGTCTCTAGATAATTAAATTTATATCCAATCCATTTGCTAATATTTATAGCATGATGATTCTCTACATGATGATATACTATGGTTTTCTCAAACTCTACATCCTCCACTAACTTTTTATACATAGATGCATAAAGCCATTTTCCCAAGTTTCTACCTCTATCGTTTTTTTAACCCCAATCATAAATTGATATGGGAACCTAGGATCATTGTTATTTACCGACACATTTGATTTTGCTACCATTTCACTACAATCATTAAAAATCATATAACAATGATGGGTAATATTAGTCTTCTTGTTTGATTCGTTAAACTTTCTTTGTTTATCAGGCGTTATAATGTATTTTACATAACCCTCTTCTCGTGCATCTGTCATATCCTCCATAATATTTTTCAACTCATCATTGTAAGTAACTATAGCAAATTTTCCATACTGCTTTGTCTTTTTCTGAATAAATTCATCTAAGCACAATAATAAAGCTCGGCTAATTACTGAATCACATAAATATATAGTCAATTTGTACAACTCTTTTCCGTTCCAATCAGCAGATTTAACCCATTGCAACATACCACATATTAAAGATTCATTCCTAGTAATGTACAATACTTTGTCATGGTCACAAAATGTTTGTAAAAATGATTCTGTATATTCTTTACTATTCCTAAATCGACGTAGTAGCTTGTACTTATTTACTATATACTCATAAGTTCCATATAATTCATCAACTTCATGGTTTGTCAAATTGCTTATGTTTATTTTCTCTATTCTATACATCATATCCCTCCAGTTTTAATAAACTTACTTTCTTATCTATTCCCCCTGAATAACCTGTGAGACTTCCATTAGCCCCTATAACTCGATGACATGGTATGATAATGGGGATGGGGTTATGTGCTACAGCACCGCCAATAGCCTGTGCTGACATTTTTTCTTTTCCCATACGAAAAGCCATTATTTTTGCAATGGCTCCGTAGGTAGTTACTTCTCCATAGGGAATTTCACACAAAATTTGCCACACTTCTTGACGGAACTTGCTTCCTATAGGTGATAGTGAAAGTTCCGAGATTTTTGGATTTTCTCCAAGAAAGTACCGTTTTAGCCAAGCTTTTGATTTTTCTAACACTGGCACATCATCCTTATGCATGATTTTACCCAATACAGTAATAGCAGAATGTTTTTGTCCTTCTATCCATAAACCAATAAGTTTTTCCTTATGACTTACTAAAGTTAACATTCCAATAGGTGATAAATAAACAGTTGAATAATACATTTCTCTTTCTTCACACATTGGCAAACTCCCTTTTTATTTCACTGCAATAAACATACTATTTTCACTGATAATTTGAAAATACATTTACTTATTCTTAAGAAGATATATGAGTCCAGTCCCCAATTCCATATCAATATCTGTATAAGTGTGACCACCACAAAACTCATGATACTGAGCATTATATCCTTTATTATTTAGTATATCATAAAAATCCCTATTAGCACTATAATGAACCTCAAAACTCTTTTCAAATTCTCCAAGGGTCATATAAAAATCTATCAGTTTTTTTATACCATTTTTATATGTTTCCAATATACAACCCTTTTTACTTTCATCATCTTCACTATTCCAATACATAGCACCGGATTGACATAACACTTTTGAAAATACCTCCGGATGATTATAAGCTATAAAGGCCGCTGTAATCCCACCATAACTAAACCCTGCAAACAAGTTGTTTGATTGCCTTATGTTGTAATTTTGATTCATCCATGGCAATAATTCACCCATAACAAAACTTTGGAATTCCTCTGAACAAGTAAGTTCTTTATCCCTATTATCACTTGTTTCAATAAATACAACACATATAGCTGGAATCTCATGATCTGCTATAAGATTATTTAATGTAGTAATAATTTTTGTAACATGAAGGTATTCCCATCCATCAGTGAATACTGCCAATGGTAATGGCTCTGAATTTTGGCTGTAACTATCTGGTGTATAGACCCATATCCTTCTCTTGTTATTCAAGATATTACTTTGAAAGTTATCAATTAATTCTAAATTTCCCTTAGGTATATCTTCTCTTTCCATTGTCCAACTTTTTTCTTTGTAATTGGGTAAACAAAAACAAGATTCCTCTTTTTTAACAATATAATATTCACCCACCCTCTTCTCATCTTCTACACATACGTATTTACTAGTGTTCAAAGGATCTAACCTAAAATCTAACTCATCCCATTCTTGCTCTTCCTTTTCATTAACTATAAACATATATAATGATTTTGTATCACCTTTTGCCACCCAAGTTCTATACCATAAATCTGTATCTTGCAACTTTTCAAGTTCAGCATTGCAACTTTCAAATCCAAACATCTCACCAAACGCTGCAATTCTCTCTATGGGTTCCTCTTCTCTCCATAGTAGTGTAACCAAGTAATTTTCCTTGTCATTTTCTATGCTTTCTATAAGCGGAGTACCAGTTTTACTTACTTCATTCCAAAACCTTTCTAATGCTGCAGTACCATTATTTTTTACCTCATTACATAAACGTTCTATTCTTGGACTGATAATATTTCTGTTATTTCCCATAATGAATCCTCCCCTATTAAGCTCTGTTTTGCTTTCAATCATATTGTACTTCATGATACACCACAATAAAACGTACACAATGACTATATATTTTTTATGCACAAAAAAGCCTCTGCAAAATAAAATTTGCGAGGCTTTATCTTTAATCTACCTTTCCCATTAGTTTTATTCTTTCGTATATACAATCTTTTTAATAGTATCATAGGAAAGATTGTAGGTACACATAAGTTCTTCAATAGATTTTCCATTTTTCTTTTCAAATTTAATTTTTTTATTTCTATCAAAAATTTCCTGTCGTGTACCACTCTTGCTACCCCAGGTATTTTTCTTACCCTCTGGCTGAGGTACATATAACATTTCTCCAGAAATATATTTTTGAATTTCATTTAACAGTTTCCTTGGTAATACTTCCTTAGCATTTACATATTTCATCCTAACTCGCTCCCTCATTAAAATACTAAATAAGGATGCAAAATCAGACTTAATAGAACTTTAAATTAGAATGAATTTTGGCAACTATACTTATTCTCTATGCAGCTACCACCAATGTCTATAAGACTGATTCTGCATAGAGTTTTTTGTGTAAAGCCAGTTTACCCATAAAATAGATTTTATTTGAACACATAATTATCATTTTCCCCTCCAAAATGCTTCATAGTATTAGACCACATTATATCATAATATAGTAAATAAGTTACAGAATTTATATTAATCTAAAAAATCATCTCTCCTGGCCTGTATCCGTTAGGTAAATCTTCTTCACTTAGAAATTTGAAGTTTTCATCACGCAATATTGGCAAAAATGCTTCATATGGTATCCTTGAGAACTCACAAGCATAATTACTAGCACCAAACCATTTGCCCTCTTTACTGCTCAAATTTAAATCTCTAGCAAACTTCGTGTGATTTGAGCAATCGTGAACTACTATGTCCCACTTTTCATCGTCTGCTACTTTCATAAATTTCAATGTTAGTTCCCTGCTCCAAATTGGAGATATATACCCTTGCCTAGACATATACATTTTTTCTCCTTCATAATTGTATATGTTATTTTCATTCAAATGTAGCTCTGCACAATTAATGAAATCCAACTTTGTATCTAAAACCAATTGTTTTTTCTTGAAAAACTCTTCAAAAAACTCCGGTGTCATTGGAGTTTCAATACCTACATTTTGAATATACTTTTTAGCTATTTTTATATTTTCGATAACCTTGTCCGCACAATTGCTGGCTCCAAGGTTAAATCTTATTTCATCAAGTCCTGCCTCACCTAAAGCTTTAAGATTTTCCTCTGTAGCTAAGGTGCCATTGGTGTACATATGCTGGTATATACCTGCATCCTTAAATTTCTTTATTACAGAATAGTATTTTTCAATTTCCATAAATGGTTCCAAATAAACGTAGGCAACTCCAGTAGGTTTATTGTGTATGGAAAGCAGTAAATCAATATCTCTTTCGTAGAACTTTGTGCCACCGATTTCCCACATTCCTTCACCGATGGGTGGAAGATCATCTAATTCTCCGTAATTATAGCAAAACTTACACTGTATATTGCATTTGTTGGTTTTTCTAATAGCTCCTAAACCAGTTCCCAATAGGCAAGAACGACATCCTTTTGAGAATTTGCTATCCTCACCCACAAAAAATGTTCTATTTTGTAAGTTCTTCAAACCTTTTATTTCAGCCATTAACTCATTATTCCTACGCTCCACTGCCTCTTCAATTTGTGCAAGGGTAGCATAAACAATTTCTTGCTGTTTTACCATAAGCTCTTCATCCTCTGGTAGCATAGCAAAGAATTCTAGCCACATCAGTGCATCCTTTTTTGATATCTTCATTCTTGCCTCCTATATTTAAAGTCATCTTGCAGACCATATTTGCTTTCGTATTGTTTTATTATATATACTTCTTTCATAAAAGTAAACGGTATACTTTTAGGACAGTTTTAAAAAATCAAGTGAATTGCAAAAAATAAGGTAGCATAAGCCACCTTATCTTTTCATATTTAGTAAGCAAATATCATGTTTTTCTCTACTAATGCACGAGGCTTGGACAACAGCCAATTGTTTGTCACTGTATTATCGAAAAAATACAAGGCTCCATTAGTAGGGTCAGTTCCATTTAGAGCTTCCTTTGCAGCATTTAAGGATTGCTCATTGCCCGGCTTATTTATTTCACCATTTAAAACTGGTGTAAATTGATAATAACCGTAGCTTACTTCATAAATTACATCCTTAATTGTATTAGGGAATCCTGCATTTTTTACCCTGTTTATTACAACCGCTCCCACAGCTAATTGAGTATTATATGATTCTCCACCTGCTTCTGCCTTAATTAATCTTGATAGCAGATCTAACTCCGATTGCGTATAGCTTACACCTGATTTTGAAGTGAATTTTTCATTTGGATCCACTGGTTTAGGAGTTACCACATTGTTTTCTGGCTTTTCAGTGGTGGAAGGTGTATTACTTCCTTTTATAACAAAAACTTGTCCAGGATATATCATGTCACTTTTTAAATTATTTAGACTTTTTATAGCTTGTACAGTTGTTCCGTATTTTTTTGCTATTTTGTACAGTGAGTCGCCTTTCACCACAGTATACGTAACTTTTACATTGTCATTGACATAAAGCTTTTGACCAGGATATATTAGGGTAGATTTAAGGTTATTATCTTTCATAATGTTCTCATAAGATATGTTATATCTTTGTCCAATTTTGTAAAGAGAATCACCTTGTTGAACCGTGTAATCCAAAGCTTGTACATTGATACTTAGAAATGAAGTAACCATTAAAGTACTTACCATAGCGCTAAATAAAACCCTTATGTTTTTTGAATTCCTCATAAATATCCTCCTCATAATAGTATTGTTTCCATTTTACCAAAGATGGTTATTGAAACTCCATATGAGATTAAAGGAAACAAATTATTTTAAAGGATATATTGGGTAATCATTCCAGGAATCTATAGGGGCAACCCCTAGGTAACGACTTCTAACCTTCACATGGGTTTAAAACTCCGCGTGAAACTAAGAATTCTGTTTATGTAAAATCAACTAGAAATTTTCTGCGACTTGGTGTACGGAGTCTGCGCAGTGCTCGAGATTCAATTTGTCTTATTCTCTCCCTAGTAACGCCTATTTCATTTCCTACCTCTTCTAAGGTATGTGGTATGTATCCATTGAGCCCAAACCTCATGCTCACCACAATTTCTTCTCTAGGGTTTAGAAAAGATAACTGCTTTTTTATTTCCTCTTTTAACATAATATCCGTTACCTGATCTTCTGGAGATGGCACGGTTTCATCCTCAATAAATTCACCTAAAAAACTAGAATTATCATCCCCAATAGGTGTTTCAAGGGATACAACGGTTTCAGAGTCCATTATAAGCTTATCTACCTTTTCCACGGAAAATCCCGTAATACGAGATACATCTTGACTTGTAAATTCATCTTTCTCTTGATCAAGTTTACGCAAAGCCTTATGAACAAGCCTCACATCATCTCTATAATGCACTGGCAATCGTATGGTACGGTCCTGGTCAGCTATTCCTCTGGTGATGGCTTGACGAATCCACCATGTAGCATAAGTAGCAAAACGATATCCCAAAGTATAGTCATATCGTTCAACAGCCTTCATAAGACCCATATTTCCCTCTTGTATTAAATCTAGCAATGTTAATGACTGTACATAGGATGCATGCTTTTTTGCTATACATATTACCAGTCTTAAATTAGAACAAATTAATTTATTTTTTGCGTTCTCATCTCCTTGTGCTGTTAGCTTTGCAAGTTGATATTCTTCCTCCTCACTTAAAAGAGGAGCTTCGCCAGCTTGCAACAAATACATTTTTATAGGATCATCTATATCTGACTTTAACATTTATTCCTCCTAAATTTATAATTAATAAAACCAGAGCCTTGATTATTCTACAACAAATTGATAATCAAGGCCCTATTGGCATGCTCTAATTGCTATACTAGTTATTCATCTGCTTCTTCAGTATCCTGTGAAGCTAAACTTCTTCTTTCATCAATTTTGTAAATAATACTATCTTTTTCAACCTGTAATTCAATATTATCATTTACGAATTCGGGAATATCACCAACGGTTACAACCGTTCCCACCTCTTTATCTTCCAAGTCTATAGAAACAGTATCAATCATATCCTTAGGTAAGGAAGCGTATGGGATTTCTAATAGACGTCTATCCAGTATTCCCTTAGTTTTGCTATCATTTTTCAAGATTACATGTGCTACACTGTTAACCTTAGTTTCTGGGTTTAGAGCTTCAAAGCTGATGTGCTCCAATTTGTTATTTTCAAAGCATCGTGTGCTTTCTTTTATTTGTGTTGTAATAACCTGATCATTTAACTTAAGCTGGATTTTACTTCCCAACCTTAGTTCTCTAAGCAATTTATCAGCAGTCGTCTGTCCCATTTGAATGGAAATAGACTCCTTAAGGTTGCCTCCATAAACACAGCCAGGCACAATACCCTGTCTCCTCAACTGTTTTGCTTTTAAATTTTCATTACGATTTTGTACAGTAATAATATCCATAATTACCCTCCTCGTAGTTTTATTAAATATTTTTCGCCTAAAACTAAAAGAAGGACTTCCATTTGCTTCATTTTAAAATGAAACCAACAAAAGCCCTTCTTTAAATTAGACGGTTCTCTTATATATAAGTGTATCATGTATATTGTTATAAGTCAAATTTTGGGGTGGTTTCCCAAAGACCACATTTATTTTAAAAATACATATTCCGTATCCGTGGACAACTCCTCTTTATACTTATATCCCATCATATTAAATTCCTTTATTCCATCTGCTTCATTAATATTCCTAGAGGCCATAAACCGAACCATTTCACCTCTGGCCATCTTAGCGTATGTACCCTTTTGAACTACTTTCCCATTTGCCATCTCACCGAAAATACAAGTTATAAATCTATCATCCGGCTGTAAATAGCTTTCTATACACCTAGAGTATTCCTTTGATGCAAGATTGATAATGATATGGGAATCATCCACCAGCTCATCATATAGTTTTTCTTTCCAAAAATCATACAAACCCTCTACATCTCCAATTTGCGTTTTTGCTTGCATCTCCAAACGGTATGGAGTAACACCATCCATTGGTTTTAGAACACCATAAAATCCCGAAAGAATTCTAAGGTGCTCCTGCACATAGGCTAACATTTTCTCCTCAAACACTGCCGGCGCCATGTATTGATACTGGATTCCTTCATAGGCAAGAATAGCTGGTGTTAACCCCTCTGTAAGATTCATATTCTGAAACCTTTCATAATTTTGCTTTGCAATCTTTTCATTGCACCCCCATAATTCCTTGGCTTCATTCATGGAGAGAGATTTCATCCACTCCATGGTTTGTCTAGTATCCTCCAAGAAAACCGGCAGATTTTTAAATTCCAAGGAATCATCATCTACTTTCATTTTCTTTGCTGGTGAAATTATAATTCGCATGTTCCACCCTCCAAACAGTCATTTCTTAACCAACCAATGACTCCATGCCTTTTCACCAATGTTTTATCACTGCATTGTTCCACTATGGAAACCATATCTCCTGTATGGGCCTCTATAAAATAATCTGTAGCATCGTAGCACCTATAGATACCATCCTCAGCTTGAAAAATTCTATCATTCTTGACCCAAAGCTCATGGTTAGAGGATACATGCCTACAATAAGTAAACTCTTCACCTTGCTCAAGTACCTGAATATTATTGTCCATCCATGTAATTTGAATAGTATCTGCCTTGGCTTCCTGATTTTTTATTACCTTACCCTTAGGAAAACCGTCTACACAATGAAAAGTAATACTATTTTCTTGGATTATCAGCGCATTGAGCTGCCCTTCTGACTTAATATTATTTCCACCATCTATGCTAATAATCTTTTGCTGCTCATTGATAATTGGATTGCAACAACCTCTTTCTTTTCCATAATTAGCAGTTGGCCAATGACCTACTATAACATATTTTGAAAACACCAAACCTTCACTGATAAAAGCGTCACGTTTCATTACTTCATCTGCATTATTATGCTCTAATTTTTCTTCTGAGGTAATTCCAGCATGGGCAAATATAAAATCCCCTAAGGTTATAATGTGTGGTAAATTCTCCAACCAATTTAATTCTGAAATGAAATTTTCTCTTATCTTTATTTTAATATGATTTATATCAGATTTCTCATTAACATCTATTGAAAGTTCTCTGCACATTTCATTTAATATGCTATTTTCCCTAAATAACATATACCGTAAAAGTCCTTCACCATCTTCTTCACTTTTAATATCTTCCCACAGGGTATCACAGTTTCCACTGACTGTATATACCTGCTGTTCCAAGGATAGCTTCATTATGTATCTTAGAGTTTCCAGACTTTGCTCCCCTTTTTCAATTAAATCCCCAACTAATATTAAAATATCATTTTTATTATATGAAATTTGGGCTAATAGCTTTTTAAACCGATTCAAACTTCCGTGAATATCACTTATAGCAATTATTCTTCTGTGTTTTTCTACCATAACTTCTTTAACCTTTGCATTCATATTCTAGCAACTCCCTCTTTAAAAAACAAACATTATAAATGATTTTCCTTTTAAAATATTCATTATATTTATTCATGACTTATTGAATACCATGCCAACACATCTTTCAGATTTTCAATGCTAACATAATCTCCACCATGGATAATCATGTCATACATCACATCCTCATCCTGTGTTCTATCTGTTTTAGCAGCCAGCTTTTTCCCCACAATTTTTATCATTACCTTCATCATAAATTTATACAAACCATGAAGTTTATTGATATAAAAACCGCCCTGTAAAGTAAAGACAGGAACCTTTTCTGAAATCTTGTTTCTTTTTCTAACATCCTGAATTTGTGTACCAGTTGCGCTCATTCCAACTCCACAAGCTGCACGAATTGTCCACTTTTTATCAGCTTGTTTATAGCCTTTGATTTCCCCTGCCATAAGCCACCCAAGGTAAATGATTTCAGCATTAGGTTCAACCCCATTAGCTTTGCTTATCTCGTGAACTGGCAGCCCAGTTTCTACGCCTAATAATTCTGCATATTTTGCAGTTGTCCCCGTATTGGATTTATAAATAATTGCGTCCATTGTAAACCTCCCCATAACTTATATAACTTTGATTATATTTTTCTTTACATTAATAAAGTTTATTGAAGTAATCCTCCCACCGCTTATCTTTTAATTAAGTTTATCAATGAGAGGATTAGTTTTCTGAGTGTTTAATTTTTAAATCTTACAATGAATCATCCTAGTTTATTCCTAATTATTTTTATATTTCTACTACTTCCACATCGATAATTTCAGCATCATCCGTGGTGATATCTAATTCACAATTATCACTATTGTAGTTAGGATTGCTGAGCATAGTATCCTGCAAAGATAGCTTAAATTTGTCACAGCATGGCTTGAAGGAAAAGAAAGTAATTCCGCCACCAATAACGCCGCCAATAACAGGTATGGACTTCTTAAAAAATCCCGAAAACATTTTCTTTGTTAAATTAACACTAAAAAAGTTACTTACTTTTTTTACAATAGGATAAATAGATCCTTTGGTCAGTGCCTTTTTCATTAATTGCTTCTCCACACCTGTCCCTAATGCTTTAGCCATTACCTTAATTGCCTTATTGGCACCAGCAACACCGTACATAACACCCATGCAAATAATAATCGTATTCATTGTTTCTGTATCAATGACATTACCTTGTTCTTTTGAGTCAATCTCTGGGAAACCATATAAATACAACAGCTTCTGAACCACACGAATCATGTAACCATAGTATTGTGCGATATCTGCCGGTATTGTTGCTACCATAGCCACTCCGCCTGGAGCCCCCAATGCCGCTGATATGCCGGATACACAATTACGCTCAAATTTAATAACTTCATTTGCAATCTTGTCGATATCTTCTAACTTAATCTTCGCATGAAGGGGATTAAACTGCACTGCATCGTCGATAACATCTTGAGGGTAATACTTGAATAACTCTTTTCTCAAAAAGGCCTCACGATTAATTTTTACTCCTGGAACATTTAGACCCATGATGATTACATCTTCAATACCAATTTGACCATCTCCATTTTGGTCAATAGCTTGAAATACTGCTTCTTTCGACTTTACAACTGATTCCGTTGTCTTCTTGGCCACAGCTGTAGTAGTTTTACCTATACCATTTGCCATCTTTGCAAATCCTTTACCAGCCGCCTGTGCCATACCAAATATTTTTTTCTTCCCATCAGTTGTAGCTTCGTTCACTGATGCTTGTTCACTTTCTTTTACCATAGTAGTTCTCCTCCACAAACTTTATGTTTGTTCATTTATATAAAATTCATAACAGCGTTTGTAAATTGCGCGGATCCTCAATGCCATCAATGATTCCATGCACTATTCATTTTTTCATTTCAATATATCTTTTTTCTTCCTTGTACTTCATGTTATATAAAATAATATTTTATTACATATACTCCACTCCTAATTATATAGTTTATTTTTCTTTTTTCAATAATTTTGATAAAATTATATATTTAGTATCTTTTCTTCTTTATCATCAATAAGTAAACTTGTTAGTGTAAAGTTTTTACACTATATTTCCTACTTTATTCTCATATATTAAGTGTGACATTATTTTTTTAAAATACACATAATTACATCTTTTTTGTGCTATAATTAAATCGCTAAACACAAATAACATGAAAGTTTGTTATTATCATGAATTCAATTTCCCTTATTTACTTTTGTATATTCAATATTATAATAAAACACTTATATGGGGGTTAGGTTAATTATGAAAGATTTTGCTGAATTATTAGGTTGGATTATAGCTATTGGGTATGGTATTGCTTTTGCAAATTTCCTTTTAAAGTACATTAATAGGAAATATATTGTAAAAGTACCAAAGTCCTATAAGAAATATGTGGACTACTATCGAATTGTAATGAGATATGTTATTAGATATCATAAGTTGGCCGGGTATGCAGCAGCCATTGCACTTATAACTCATTTCTTTATAATGTATAACATAGAGGGCTTATCTATTACCGGCTTAGCTGCAGCAATAATAATGCTGGTCATAATTGCATTAGGTGCATATGGTGCATTCATCAATAAAAATTTTAAGGGTAGTTGGCTTAAAATACACAGGAACCTATCCTTTCTGCTTTTAATTTCAATAGCTTCACATCTATTAATTTAAAAAGGTGCCCATCAGAGCACCTTTTTTTATAAAACAATTTCCACAATTAGCATTAAAATAACCTAGTAATACAGTTATGCACTTTGATATGCTACTTCTTAACAAAGGAAATAGTGTAAACAAAGTTACTAGGTGCATAGTAATCAATATCCTGGCCATCAATTTCCGCATAAGGATAGCCAAAATTATTTAGTGGCTCACCAGCTTGTGTAGGTGCAAGGACTATATCACGACCTCTGGATAACTCAACTCTTTTTTCATCCATACCTCCCCAGAAGTATTCTTGTAGATCTTTAGTTTCCTTAGAATCCTTAGTCCACTTGTTCTTTAATACAGCCTTAAGAACATCAGCTGGATCTGCATAAACCCAACCAGTTCCTGGAAGATAGAATTGAGACCAACAGTGCTGATTCTTAGTAATGTCATCTGCATTCATACGAACACCGAACATTTCACGTGCTGGTATACCAGCTGCACGACATAATCCGACAAATACTGAGTTAATGTCTGTACACTTACCGCCCTTACTTATTAATAGTTTTTCTACATCGCCAACACCACAACCGATGACGGATTCATCACGGTTCATATTAGCGATAACCCAATCATAGATGGCTCTAGACTTTTCCAATACAGTCTTCTTATCCTTGGTAATCTCATCAGCTAATATCTTCATATTACCATCAGTAACTACCATTTTAGTTGGCTTCAAGAATTCACCCATCTCTTCAGGAATTGTTCCTGATTCTTTAAGTTCAGGCCTTAAAACTTCTGGTCTGTTAGCTACGAAGGAACAAGTTACTTTACGAGTAGTAGGCTCTGCATTTTCATCCCATTCAACATAAAGAATTTGGTTTCCTTCCTTATCTTTTTCTAAGGAAGCCTTTGCCCCAGATGCATCATACTTAAGGTCTTTCACTGTTTGTTCTTCATTAGTCTGAGCTACAGGCAACCACAAGCGGACTTTTTTACCTTTTTCGTATTTAGTTAAATCCACATTGTAAGTTACGATTCCATTGACTACCTTCTTTTCTGCCTCTGTTGTTTTCTGACCATCTCCAGTGCTTGTGGAAGGTGTAGCTTTTGTACAGCCTACAAGAAGTGACAAAGATACCACTGCCCCAAATATTATTGCTGAAATTCTTCGTTTCATAGTAATCTCCACCCTTACATTTACATTTTTCTTACTTTTAAAATTATAGCACAAATTTATTGTAAAAAAACAATTAGGAATAAAATCATTGTCAAGCATAGAGTATTTCTATAATTAATTAAGAATTCATCATAAATTCCAATTTACAAGTCAGCATCACAAACTATTAAATATGTAATATTTGAGGAACTAACCAATAATCCCTTATTTATTTATTATAATTTCCTGCACAAATCTTTCATTTTTTATATAAGTGTTATATATAGTATTTTCATATTGATCTAATATTTGTTTTACTGAATATAAGCCAATACCACGATTTTTCCCTAATTTCGTTGTATAACCTTGTTTAAATAAATTGGATCATTAGCTTTTAATTTTCCATTAACAATTTCCTTTTCTATTTCTTCTTGAATATATGGAATAATTTTTCTACAAATATTAATAGACATACGTTCATGTAAAGGTCTTGAATTTTCTCCATGAAAAACCTTATAGTATAAATCCTCTTTTTTCTCCTAAAATTTTCTCTTCAAGAGACATATGCGGAGATTTTATAACCATTATCATTTCATCAGCTATATTATTTGAATACTCATCAATTGCATTTTTAAATATTTCTTCCTTTGATTTAAAATACCTATATCACAATCCTTGTGATATTCCTAAATATCTGGCAATATCCGAAATAGATGTTCTATCATACCCTTTTTCACTAAAAAGCTTCATAGCTCCATCTAATATTTCCTGTTGCCTTTCATCAATTGATTTAATTGTTCTCAAGCAAATCACCATCCATATTAAGAATTATAAATGAATATTATTCACTTATAAATGAACAATATTCATTCCATATTTTTTGCTCTCCACTTGTCTTTGGTAGGAAAGTTAATAACGATATAAGCTAATTGATTTCATGCTTTAATTACCAAGCATTCATCATTACTCTACTTATATTTACACTTTGATATATCTTGATGACCGGGATGAACCAATCCGCTTGACTGTTCCATCTTTAACCATAGCACCGAGCACAGCTTCTACCGTGGTTGGGCTAACATCCGGAAGAATTCTACAAATCTCAGATTTGGAAAGCGGTGTCAAGCTGTTCATCACAGTAGCTTCAATACGTGCTTTTTTTGTAATCTTTTTCCCATGGACAACAGCAAAGCGTTTGTCCAATTCCTTATAACACATATATAGTGTGGACAGAAAATTTTCAATGAATGGGAAGTAGGTGTTTTCATTTGTGTCCCATCCGGTAGAGGATTGTTTCAACGCTTCATAATAGTAAGCCTTAGAATTGTTGATCTGTTCCTCAAAGGAAATATATTTGCCTGCATCATAACCATTCTTATAAAGCAACAATAAGGACAGTAACCGTGACATTCTGCCGTTACCATCACGGAACGGGTGAATGCATAGAAAGTCAAGGATAACACAAGGGATCAAAAGCAGCTGATTGATATTAGCATTATCCCGTGCCTCCATATAGGCAAGTTCCAGCTGCTCCATAGCCTTTTTTGTTTCAGCGGCAAGGGTTGGTCTGAAACGAACTTTCCGTGTGCCATCAGCATCAACCTCTAAAATAACATTGTCATCCGTTTTGTACTTGCCGCCAAATTCATAGCCTGCAATAGACATCAACATTTCGTGCAATCGGAGAATGTCGCTCTCACCAATATCAATACGGTCATATCCTAAATGGATTTCATTCAACGCATCTCTGTTTATATGCAGAAAATCAATAATATTTCGCTACTATCTGCATATCATTTTACTGCTTTATATGCAGATAGCAAAAGTACTATGCAAAAGGTTATGTAAAAATGGCACTATGGTAATTTTTACTTCTTTTGATGTACATGTGTCTTCTTCCATACTATGAACCTTACAATTCAAAGAGATACCTTGAAAAACAGGTTCTTTACCTCCGGCTACATTTCCTAGTCTTTTTTTATGATAATAAAATTAACTCTTACTAAGGTTGTTTTCTTCGCAGAAACCTCTTACTGTTATTGTCTCTTTTTAACAGCGTCAAAGTTATTTAAATATTCCTCCCAAGCCTTATTATCTAATTTTTTACACATAAGCAATCCTCCCTTGATAATCTTTTACTTAAGTTTATCAATAGAAGGTTGGTTTTCTAGGTACTTAATTTTGACGCTTAAAACTATGCTCTCAAAAACAACCTTATTAAATATTTTTAGTCAAAATAAAACACCAGATACTATTTGTAGCTGATGTTTTAAAATAATGAGTAATTTACTAAAAAATAATTATAATATTATCCTCTTGGAGGACAAGGATCATCTCCATAAGTTCTTTCACTTTCGATAGTTCCATCTTTTTTATGAATTTTTACTTGACTTGGTTTGTTATTTTTTGCTAATTCTACAGCATAATCAATTGCTTCATTCTTTGTATCACAATTCTTAATTGCTGTTGAACTTCCCTCTTTTTTTACCTGCCAAACTTCTTTATCACTATTATGCACAACATGGTATACATTTCTTGACAATTAAAACATCCCCTTTAAAATCTTATTGAGTTAATTACTCATTATTTATAAAATTTATAATAGTAAATAGCATAAATTTACCCTTACGTATATATTTCTTTATAAATTTAAATATTCCTTCTATTTTTTATAATTATTTATATAGAAAAGCACCCGATTATTAACTGATATGCCACCTGTCAAGTAGACAGGTTAAATATCTAAAACATGATGCTTTGACTAATACTCCAATATATTTTACTCATCTATATCCTCAAATAAAAAACCTATAGATTTAAAAGTTTCCATGGCCTCTTTAAAATCCTGCTTTTTGTTTCCATATACTAGGTTTTCATGCAAAGATTCATAGCTTTTTTTAACATCATCTTTAAAATATATCTTCCATAAATTAAAATTATATTTTTCAAGAGGATTGTATTTAGATGGTTTATTACGTTTTTCTAAATAAAAAGAATCAGTTTCTTTGATTTTTTTTACTAGATTCTTCAAATCATTCTTATTATTAATAAAATCTTTTATTTTTTTCATCTTATACAATTGTGTCACATCATATATATGTCTTACTTTTTCGGTTATATTTCCATCTATTGTGTGCCTTTTAACTGAAAAAATTTTATCAAGAAAGGTTCTTTGAATGCTTAACACATTAATATTAACTTCTTCTAATTCATATTATCTTATTTCATCACACATATTTTTATGCTCTAAAAATCCTTGAATATAAGTTTTTAGAACTCTTGCTTCATAAGGATCTGGCATAACACTTGAACCTATCTCCATTTTAACTCTACCTTCTTCTTCAAACCATACATATGAGCTTTTACTTCTATCACTACGTTCATCTTCTATCTTTTCGCTTTTTGCATCTGCAATTATTATTTTTTCTATCTTTTTTAATGTTTTACTGTATTGGTTGTTACTTAATTGTTCTTTTGGTATAAATGTTAAACCAATATCTTCTGAAAACCTATTTATTGATCCTGGATAACATTTACTTAATGATGTTCCACCTTTAAATACACATTCACTAGCAAAATTGCTATCTTGTAAGTTTTTAAGTAACATTACAAGATAATAATCTCTTTTTACAGCATCTTGAGGAATTCCTATATATTCGCTTGTGAGTACACATAAATCTTCAAAATCTTCTTTATTAGTATGCAGATTCATAAGATTCCTCCATTGTTGGTATTTTATATTTTGACGTCTTATTTAAAAACTGTGAAAGAGTATTTTCTACTCTTTTACCCTTTAAAATACTTTCTAAAAAAGCAATAGTTCTTTTTTTATACTTCATATTTCTTAAAACACTTGTAAAAACTTCATCTGAATATTCTTCTGCAATAATCCCATGAACGTATACCATTTTCTTTCTATCAATCTCTTCAATTTGATTATGATTTTCTAATATTTCCAACTGTTCTATTGCTCTCTTAGTTTTTGAATTAATTGATATATTTATTTTCTTTATTTGGACATTTTTAATGACTTTTGTTTCTTCCTCTAAAATATTTGAATAAATATTAACTGTCTTAGATACTTGAGTTGTAATCCCATATTTATTATATAATCTATAACCTACAACAACCCCTGTATAATTTTCTTTTCCAATAAAATAATTTAATATATTTTCTTCACTGGCTGATACTTTTCCAAACTTAGTGATTTTAGGTCTACAATAAACCCCTTTAGCCACCCTTTCTAATTCGCCATTTCTTAACATTCTTTCTATGCTTTTATAATAAGCATCTGCCGGAATATATGGTAGGTTTTGCTTTAAAAATCTATTGGCAATAATTAACTCCTTAACTGGATATTCTTCTATCTTTTTTCTTACTTCAAGTTGATAATTCAAAATATCACCTTCTCTCTAATTAAATTATATGATTTATAACTCTTATTCGTCAAGTTTTTTTGATTTTTACTTGACATTATTATTATAAACAAAATTTCACCTAATATACATTTGCAATAAACTTGAATTTATAAAAAGTAAGAGCATCCAATTTTAATGAATGCTCCTTATACTTCTAAGTTTTGTATATTTCTTATATCACTGTTTCAAAGGTGAATCCATTTTCTGTTTACGGAAATATTTTTTTAATCTGGAAATCGTGTCACGCCAATGTGTTTACCTTTTATATAGCATACACACCACAGAAAGCTGTCATATACTACTGTTTATTTGTGGGAACTAGTTCACAAACCCTTTAACGTAGTTCAAAATGAACCCCATTATTACTTTAGAAATTCATCCACTATTTCATTAACAACTATTGAATCAACAATGCAACCTTCACTTTATGGCTAAACAATATTGTATTTATATTTTCCAGTACACGTTATTAGGTAGTCTACGTAAATAACCTTCACTTTTTTCAATTATATTCCCTGTTTGAATATCTCTAACTATTACATTTTCATGATAGTCCGGATCCTCGTACCATTCCGATAGATATAACTTATCCTCATCCCGAAATAATACCGTTTCTGTTTCTCCAATAGCAATTTTCTTTTTTTCTGGCCAAACAATTTCGTAGAATCCATCATGTCCACTTCTTCCAAGAGTAAGTGGTGTTGTTTCAAGCATTAAGTTATAGCAATCTTCAACTTCTGATAAATGCAACTCAGTAATTACTTCTAATTTTTCTTCGGCTGGCATATATTCTGTAATCCTAATTAAATTTTCAACAAAATCAATAACTAAAAAATTTAATACTCCATTATTCCATATTGGTTTTTCAACATATATATTTGCTTGGATTTGGAATGGTGAATGTACCTTCCCATCAGGGTAATGAATTAAGTGATAATTTATTCCTTTAAAAAATCCATTTTTATTAAATATCTCTTGTGCTTCGTATAAGTCACAAACTTCAACTGACTCTTCTCTAGAGGAATACCATTCATTTGTTCCCTCAATTTCTTCTGGATAACTATTTGAAATACCTATTATTTGGGTAATATTTATCATATCTTCACCTCTCCTATAAAATAAATTGTATTTTGCAACCCCAAAGTGTAACAAAGTGCAATTATATCTAATGACGAGTAGCCTACTTTTTTAGTTTACCATTATATCCTTTATATCTCCACCCATTATATCAATACAACCAATGTAGCTCAAAAAACGCCCCCATTATTACTTTAGAAATTCATCTACTATTTCTTTAACACCTGTTGCATCAACTATACAATCATTTATCTTTTCATTGTATTTATGTCGTTCTATTCCGAGAATATGTTTTTTTGAATCCGCGCAATCAAACCATTTTTCAAATACATCTAAAAAATCTGGGGCTTCTTCACAACTTCCGTATACACCAATGAAAAACAAACGATTCACAATATCATTATATTTCTCTTCATTGTGCATAAAATAATTCTGACTACGTTCATTGAAAATATAATAGAGAGACGATGGATTTCCACAATAGATTGGCACAATTAAAATCACTTTATCATAATTAACCATTCCATTATATAATGAATAAATATCATCATCCCTATACTTGCATTTATTAGTAAAACATTCATATTCACAGTTACTGCAACCGTGAATATCTAAACTCTTGAAATCAATAATTTTATCGTTAGTTTTACTAATATACTCAGCCAAAGCTTTACAATTGCCATTTTCCCTACCTGAGAAAGAAATAATAAGCTTCATAATGCACCTCTCCCTTACTATATTTTCATTTATATTATATCTAATTTTCAAAGTTATTTCATTTGATTTTACTAATAGGATATATGTCAACGAAAAGTTGTTAGACTATACCTTTATGTTAGCAAAAAAAACCTAGATTTCTCTAAGTTCTTCTTAGCATTTCTAGATAAAAATTGGCTATTCAATCTCTTTTTCAAAGATTAGATCTACCATATCTATTTTCCCATGATATTCTATTTTTGTAGGCATGAATCCTACATACCTATAACCTTCGCAAGCATATTTATCAATAATTTCTCTATGGTTTTCATTACCAGAGCTGAAGACTTTACCAATTTCTAAACTTACATATTCATATTTTTTCATATACTCTACCCCTTCGCACCGTATTATATAAATGAATTTTGTTAACTAAATACCTAACTAGTTATTTGATTATTATTAAAATAATTTACTTGGTTTATTTTAAATTACAAAAATCATCTTTAGTCAATTCATAGTCAACAGATGACTGAAAATCCCCCAACTGATCTTTCCACGAATTCTTATTTATTGCTACTTTTTTGAAACCTAATTTTTCATATACATGTTGAGCCCTAGTATTATTGAGGTTAGTATCTAAAAAAATAAGTTTTGCTCCCATATGAAATAATTTTTCAATCAGCATACTTAACGCAATTCGTCCAAGTCCTTTTTCCTGATAAGCAGGCTCACATATCTTTATACCTATCTCATATTTAGCATTTTCATAGGAATAAAAACTCATTTCTCCTATTAACTTATCCTGATATTCTATAATTAACCTCCTTTTGGTCTCATCACTATCATTAGCAAGCTGGCTCTCTATTTCAGCAGCAGATATTCCAAGTCCTTTAGGGAATCCTGCATGCGCCATTACCTTTCCGTCATTCCACCACATTGCCAATTGTTCGCAATCATTTTCCTCAGCATTTCTAATACATAACCCGTTATAATCTATATTCAAAATAGGGCCCTCCTTTTGTATAATAAGAATCTCAGGGTTCACTATTTTGTGCTCACCCTAGACAAAAGGTACACAGTATAACCCTTTGTACTTAGATTTTTTATCTTTATAAAAAAGAGACAAAACCTATAGTCTTATCTCCTTACCTAATTTTACTGTTTATAATATTACATTAAATTTACTTTCTTCTCAAACTCCTCATAACTATCTACAAATTGATATGGCTCATATTCACCATATGCTGAAGGCCTAGTTATGGTAACTAATTGAATATCATATCCTATCTTTTCCTGAAATTCATCAACAAAATAGGCTAGTTCTTTGCCCCTAACAGTTTTAAGTGCAATACTACCTGATTCATTAAACTTTTTTGCAATTAGATAACACATACTTTAGCACCTCCTCAAATTCTTTTCTTGTTTTTATTTTACCATCTTCGTATTGTTTACGCAAGATTTGTCCAATACTCTTATCAAATCCTCTTTTATAAAATTTATCATGCATCCAATCATTAAATTGTCTATCATAATATGCATTTAACTGTATCTCTATAGGATAATGGTAATTAGTTTTTTGATAATACACATGAATTCCACGATACCCGTCATCATTTGATTTTCCTTTTGACATATCAACAATTCTGATATTCTTTTCAAGTTCTAATTCAAGTACCTCACTATAATCAGAACAAACTGCTCTAAATCCCAATATATCATTAAATACGCTGGAAAAATTTACATCTGGATAATATTTATCAAATTTTATTATTGCCGAACCAATACTCTTTATCCTCGAATCTATTGGCAAACTATCAATTATGTTTTGTTGGTTATACCACAGCCTAACCTTTTTTATTTCTTCTATGACATTATCTTTATTAAATCTTCCTAAAGATCTCTTAAAACTAATTCCTAGTTTAGATTTATATGATAATGATTCAAGAATTTCAATTTTTAAACCAAATTTATTTAATACATATAATTCACCTGTCTATAAAATCTAATCATAAATTTCTATTTAATATTAAGATTGCTTTTTATCAACTTTAAATTTCTTTCCCAAATTAAATCTAAGTCTTTCATATCTGGTTCAGCTGGATCCCATTCATCACCAAATCCTGTTAGAAACTCATGCAGTAATTCTAATTGTAACCATTTTTTCTCGTAAACTGCAAGCAAAATTCCTTCTAATCGATTTACCATATATTTATTTAATGTTTTCATATTATATGTTATGTAAAGGTAACCGCTTATAGAATTGTATGTGTGAAATAAACATCGACAACAACTTCTTCATTGCATGATGCCAATTCATTCCTTTATCCTTTAAATAAAGTTTTGCCACCATTTCTATTGCATAAGCCATTCTATAGGGCTCCGTAACATAGTTAGTTCGGCCTTCAAAACTCTCATTTAATATCCAATCCATAAAAATATTCATCTTCACGTTTCCATTGATTAACGATTCTTAGAGAACATTTTAATATGGATAATTATATGGATATGTTCCCGAGAACAGAAAAGGCATTGAATATCATCCGTCATTCAATGCCTCTTGGAAGCCCTTGCATGGTGATTGTAGAAAACTTATTTGTCGCTGCACTCCTTATGAGATAGGAACATCTTACTCCGTTTCTCTTCGTAAGATGGGCTTTCTCGCTAAGTTCATTCTTCGTATCCTCGAATTCACTAAGCTTTCAATGCCTCTTGGGCAAACCTTGCATGGGTGGTTGTATATCTGCTCTCACTTCGCTACACTCGTGACAGCAGAACAACCGCCTCAATATGCCTTGTGGCGGTGATAATGATGCCGCTTGACGCTGGTGGGGCCTTGGAGGAAACTATCATTTTCAATTCAGAAATCCAGTCTAAAGCAGCAATCAACCCGTTGCCAGCCGAATGCCCAGATTAAAAGCTTTCTGGAAGTCGATTGGAAACTGTTCTGCCTTTACTCGGGCTTTGTGCGCCTCGTCATATTTAGATGATTCATACATGGAATAATCTTTGAACTGATAGGTATCATTGCAAATAAATATCTCTGAATGTCCACGAAACAGCTCCAGCAGCATCTGATTTTGCTTAAAGATCGCTTCATAATTCATCTGTTTCATTTGTTCTTTCGTAACATTCATAGTGTAAATAAATGCCGATACAATTTTTCCGTGGAAAATAGATCTGTCACCTATATTATAAGGCAGACTAGGAAATATCAGACGTTCAAGGAAACAACGCATTTCACCGGTAATGTTTGCGAAATATATGGGAGAACCCAGCAAAAGAACGTCACAAGTCAATATATTCTCAAGAACTCCTCTAAGATCATCCTTGATTGCACAGATTCCATTACAATGATTTCCTTTTCTTTTGCAGGAAAAACAACTGACACAGCCTTTAAAATGTAATTCATAAAGATTTATTAGCTCTGTTTCAGCCCCCTTTGTTTCCGCGCCCTTAAGTGCGTTTTGGAGCCATACGGCAGTGTTTCCACCTTTTCTTGGACTTCCATTCACAGCAATGACTTTCATAACAACTTCCCTCTCCTAATTAATTTATCCATCCAGTTTCGACAAAAGGCAGCAGATTTCGCAATGTGTTGAGCGTGTGAAAAAGATTCCCGCAAGGTGTGGTTGGGCCTTGGAGGAAGCATTAATTTTCTTCTGCAGCAGTTTCTGTTAATGCTGGAGTCCCAACAGACACGCGCATAATCCTTATGCTCCGGTCTTCTGCACTCTGCCCAAAAATGAACATAAACTGTTGCTCATATAAATTCAAATACATATCCTTAAACAAAATGCTAAAAGTGACCTCATCAATATTCATATCCCCCTGATTTTCTGCATTTCGCTTTTGATACATATCAAAACGGCAAGTTCCTTTCGGATTTGCCACATTTGTCTCATAGTCAAATGGACAGCCACATCCGTAGATAGCAGAAATAGTTTCACACATGGGGCATAGATAATCTTTTGACATACCTGCTATATATTTCCCTGTTAATTCAATGGCAGTTCCATTTCCTTCGTTTGTAAACGAAATTGTAAAATAAAGTGTCTCGTTCTCAAAATATGTATCTATTTTTTTGTCCATTACAAAATAAGGCATTGCGGCGATTCGGTTCTCCTCTTTCTGTTGTTTTAAGAGCTGTTTGTGCTGTTGTTCTGTTTTTTCTATATTTTCTCTATGCTCTTTCTCTTGTTTTTGAATTTGTATCCTAAATTGCTTTTTGTCATGCTTCAAGGTTAACCACAAAATAATGATTGAGATAATAGGGCTGACTATAATTCCAATCAAGTCTATAATTCCGCACTCGTTCAGCCAAGCTATACTTTCTAACATTTTATTCCTTCTTTCTCAGTGGAGATAATGCAATCTTACTTCTCATGCGCGGGGTTGCATATTCCAGTTTACCGCCCTGGCTGCGTTATTTGTATCACCGTCTCTACATGTATTGATTATGTACTAAACATTCCCAAAAGGCATGGTTAGGCCTTAGTACCAAACATATATTAATTATCATTTATTGGAAGTATGTGTTCTCCCCAAACAAACTCATTGTTCTGTTCATCAATTTTCAAAGATAATATGGTTTTTGCTTTTGCGGGCTTACTAGGAGTTCCATGAAACCTATAGCTATCATCTTCAAAAGATATCGATACCTCAAATACAATTGCCTGATTTTGCTTTTTCAATATTTCTAACAAGCATTCTTTTTCGATTATAACCATATTCCCATAAGTACTATGTTTTTCGTAACCGCTTTCATTTTCCGGTTCGCTCCAATGATACATCTGAATAGGGAAATCGGTATTGCTATCAACTCTCGTATACAAAAGTTGATCTTCTTGTGATACATTCAAATATTTCCTGAGTTTATCGGATACCCCCATTAAATAATTTGATGCAGTAATATAATCTTTTAACAGCAAATCTTTTTTATCAAGGGCATCATCTGGGAATGTAGTAATCACATCGCAAGTTGGATAAGCGAAAAACTTAGGCTTCTCTCTGTATCCATACTCATAGTTCTTCTGATAAAAGTCAAAAAGTGCAACATTGGGCTTTTCCAGTTCAGTTACTAATTGATTAATGCAATCTTTCTTGACGAAAGCACTCTCTATCTGAATATATCTATTGCTTTGCTGAAAGTGAGCGGAATATATCATATCTAATGAAATTCCCAATGGATTATCTATCATCGTGTTCGGCAGATGTTCAGGAATAAAATAGTGCCAATTCGGTTTTGTCTCTATCGTCTTTGTAAAGTCCCACAAAAAAGGCAAAAATGGTACATGGTTACGAAATTCAAAACACCATAATCCATTCACTCCAAACAGATATCCATTTAGCCACGATTCATAAGATCGGTAGTCATCTGCAATTTGTGCTTTAGTCTGGCGATATCTGTCTGCAACATAAAACATTGAATGCCATTCTACATACTTTTCAAGAGTCTCTACAGTTGGAATATGCCCATGATCATTGTATGTTTTTTGATATTCTTCTTGCCTTAAAAAATTTTTATTCCATTTGATACACTGCTCATTTGTAACTCCAAACTGAGCAACAAAGAAATCACATTCATTCGCCACTTCATTTTGTGTACAGCCAAATATTTCAGCTACATCATCATACCAATATCGCAATGTATCAGTAGTATCGAAACTGAATTTCCAACTTTCAGAACTTTTTGTGCTTTCACGTTGGTATTTTCTCATTCCACCAACATGATCATCCTCTATACATTTATCGCATATTGAGAGTTTATCTATGGAATCAGCATCACAATATGGTGCAAGAAGTAGGCAAATATCTCTTGCCAACCTTCTCTGTAAAGCATGTACTATATTTTCGGCACATGCAATAGATTTGAAAAAAGGGTATATTGAAACTAGCGATTTCGAATATGTCTTTGCAATGCGCAAGCAAGTAGCTAAGTACCAGATTCTCGCTGATTCTATGAAAAAATAGTTCTTTTCATCCATATACCATATAGGTAATGGATTATTATAGAATTGCACGATACTTTTTATTATATCAAAGTCTCCAAGAACAGCAGTACGCAACAAAACATGTGCTGCTTTACAGCGCACGCCTTTATCTTTATGCCCCAATAGACGCCATATGAAATACTCAACACCATGCTTATCATTTTTGATTTCTGATACCTTGATATTATAGTCTGCTCCGTCTCCAGAAGCCGGATGTACATGAACCATTTCATTGTCCGTTGCCCAATGCAGCATCTCTAAAGCTTCCTTTGAAGAAAGTACAACAGACATTCGGCAAATCGTCTTTACAAGCTGTTCGTCATAAATTTCAATATGATTTGCCACGTAATATAAGAAGGCTTCATATTGCACCTGACCATTGGCAGGAAATATAGCAAGTAATGTATTGTAGACATCCTCATAGACATCATATAAATGCAATAATTCTATTGCAAATAATTTCATGAAGTGTTGTTGTATGGCGGTGTCGTTACGCCATTTTTCAATTGATGGCCATTCTTTTATGCTGTCTACAAAAGCTGCAATGTTTTTTAATATTTGATTGCTTCCATAATGATAAAAATCATTTGCGATAATTTCCAACAGCCATGTTAGTGAAAGTACATATTGATCTGGCAGAAGGCTTTCCAACCATTCTGTGACAAACAATTCTCTGTCAGCGGTGGTTCGTAGATTAAGTCTATCTTGAAGTATTTTCTGGGACGAAATATCGCTTTCGGACAGATATTGTTTTATATCAATATCCTTTTCCGGCTCTTTTGTAGGAGCAAATTGGTATTGTTTTTCTATTTGAATCTGTTTCAAAAAGCTTTGCATAGACTTAATTTTATCTGTGTTTAATTCCGGAGATAATACATTTGTATCTAAATATTCTACTATACATTTGCTCCTATATTGTTTTTCATCCATAGGAATATTGTACAAGACATCATGTATTAAAATTTCAAGCATTGCCTTTTGACGAGAAGGTATTCCTTTGGTCATTTTTTTCAAGATAGTATCTACCAACTCGTTATATTGTGAAGATAAGTCAGGAAGTAAAAGGCCCATTAAGGCTACTGTATCTTCAAGAGAAATTTTCTCTGCATTCAATAATGTAGTTAGTACAATAGAAACGGTATCTTGTAGCGAAAATCCATTATGATCATCTCTATCATCTAAGCGAGACAATGATCCCCAAATGCTTTGAGGCGAAAGCACAGCTGCTGCTCCTATTGACTCTTGATAAGGAAAATTCTTTTCATCGCCCATCTTCCTGCAAAAATCTTCGCTTAACCTTATTATTCTGTAAGCCAGTTCTAAATTGTCTCCCTTTGTCTCACTAATCTTATTCGCAAGGCACTTATACAGGTAAAGTTTTCGATAAGACTCATAATCCAGCCCCTTTGTGCATTCGATTGCCTTTCTAAAGTACTTTAAACCCAATTCAGCTTGAATTCTCCGCCCCATTTGAGCGCAACTTAAATAGCCCTCGGACATTTCCTTGGCCGAAGCAGGATATTTCTCATAGCTACTATCGATCGATTCCAGGATTATAAATGCAGCCTTAGATGCATATTTATTGCTTATAAGTTTATCTAATAGCTTTAACTTAAATTGGGGAGCAGTATTACATACATTTATTAACTTACTTATTAACTCCTTAAATTCATTTTGTGTAAAATTAGCCCAAGAGATTGACTCAACAAATATGAGTAACCCGGCTTCCAACAATTGATGTTTATCGTATGTGTGAAAATTCCAGGATGACCTCACCATCTTGGAAAGAGTCTCGTTGCATATATAAAGTAAATTAGGGCTGTTCTGGATGCAATTTAGACGCAATAAGTAAATAGGAAAAAGAAAATCGACCATTCGCGTAAATGATTGTTTATTTTCTGCTTCTTGTTTTGATGCTGATTTTCCTTTATCATCCCACAAATCAATCGGTTTTACAGCCTCTCGTGTGCATACATACCTTATTGCATAATATCGTAGTGTATCAAAAAAACCTTGTTTTTCTTCTTCCATATATAAAGATGGAACTCTAGAAAACCTAGTGTTTATAGAAAATTTATCTACTAGCTCTCCTACTAATTCAGTGTTTTTAATGTGTAAACTATATTCTGCAAACAATAGTACCTGCTTATAACTAAACCGACTTGCTGGTATACTATTTATTTTCTTAAATAATCTTAGGAGATAGGCAACATATGCCTTTGGCGGCTCTTTTCCTAACGAAATGTATGCGGAGACAATCGCCAACTTGTTAGGGCTTGTCCATCTTTGAGAAAATAGTACGCCGCATAGATCCGTATATTTATATTTTAGAAGTTTATGCACTATTCTATAAATATATTTTGTTTCAATTTTTTTCGGGTTCCAGTTACATAGCCAATTTACAGCTTTTTCACTTTCTCCCAGCCTTAGCATTGCTTCAGCTATATCGACAATATTAGATGTGCTCGGTCTGGAATGGTACCCTCTGACATCTTCAGTTTTATTGTAATATAGTTTGATTGCCGCTAAATAGCTTTTTATATATTGCCGAGCATCAGCATGGTAACTGGATAAATGTGAAAATACAAGTGCTGATCTTCCCAAGCTATCGAAATCATTAGATTCAGTATGGAAAATATTATAAACAGACATTTCATCACAATATACAACCGCTTCATCTGGTGCATTTGTTAGAAATTCATTTAGTGCATCTTCTTTGGCGTTATAATCAATTAGTCGATATACCAATTTGCATGCTAATAGATGATTTTGAGCTAAAGTCATCTCATGCCGCTTTAAAGCGAACTGTATGCGATACTTCATTACCTTGTTTGCTTGCACTAGCCCAATAGCATCATGGTCTATTTTTTCGTCTAAAGCAATTTGAACTAATCGGTCAAATTCATTTGCTTTGTCAATAAAAATGTGTAAATATCTAGCACAATACGAGCAGGCCGTTCTTTTATCATACATGTAGTCAGCAATAACCTTCATCGTTTTTTCATTATTACCATAACGAATACGTAAGTATGTTTCAAAATCTTCATCTTTAAGGAAAATATTTGCATTATCCATATAAAATCCATTATGGCACTCCACACTGATGCTTAGAAGGGCATCCTGCTTTAAAGAGAGCAACTCGCATAGAACTTTAATTGGAGTTGGTCTAGGTAGATTAATTAAGGCCGAAAACAGCATGTCTGTGTCTACTAACTTATCATATTCTGCTCTAACCACATCAATAAACTCTTTAAACAAAGATTCCATGGTCTTACCATTTGGTTTTATCTGCAACAGCATTTCATTTATTGATGTAGCTCCTGATAATAGATATGTCTGCAAACGAGGGTTTCCATCAGTAAGCAAATGAAATTCTTTACATTGCTTATCAGTTGCATTCATAAAGACAGAATGGATGTGTTGCGAACTCTCGCCGAGGTTAAATGCAGGTAAACTAATTGGAAGGGTTTCACCGCCAAACGGAATAAGGTGAACCCTTTCCGTTCTTGTAGTAATGATTAGAAATACACCATCAGGGAGTAATTCTCTTAACAGTCCTTTTAGAAAGCACTCTTCTTTAAATAAATCTGATGCAATCACACTATTATCTGCTGCATCAATAATGATTGTTACTACAGCTTGAGGATTTTGTTCTTTTACATAAAATACTGCATCTTTTAATCGTTGCTCAAGCAATCGCCAATACTCATATTCATGTGTTGGCTTACCAATAATCCATTCTGTTCCACATTCCGTTGCTAACGTGTTGCAAATTTGCGGAATAGCAACCTCAATCAAATGTCTGCGTTCGCTCTCTTGCAAAAATGCTCCTCCACCATAACAATCATATAAAATTGCCACCGATTCTTTTGGTAAAATGTCTTCAAGGTGACTTACAAATGTAGTCTTACCAATACCGGCAGTGGCTTGAATGCAGATAATTTTTTTCCTATTTTCTTTAATGCAGTCGAGGATCGCATTCTTTATATTGCGCTTGATATAACCATTTGATGCAGCTTCTATTATAGCTGGTGCAGGAAACACCTCACTACTACTTGTATCTAATGCAGCTAATACATACTCCTTGTCCATAGGAAATCCAATCGGGCTTTCGGGCAGCATCATTTCCTTAATATGCTTAATTAATGCATCATATCTGCCACGCAAATTACCTGCTCCCCATTTTCCTAACTGCTTTATAATTTCAGCTCTATGAATACTTCGAATATCCGTACCACAATCGTCAAAATTTAAGGCTAACAAGAATTTTGTGAATACAACAGAAGTAAGACTCGACGTCTTATACAGTTTTTCAATATCATCTTTGCATTTAGGGGATACGCTTTTCAGCAAATCTCCAGTTCGTTTATACTTTTTTTCTTTAAGTTTAAGCACAGCCTCTGCAATATTTGCTGAAAAATCGACATGTAATTTACGATTACTAACCAATTTTAATGTTAACTTCCCTGAAGTATTGTCAAACTTAGCGTCGAATCCAGCATAAGTATCTGCCAAGCGACGAATGATGGAATTGTCCGTTGTTGTGCTCGTTTTAGTGCATAAGCCCGCTGCCGTCCATGGTTTATCCATTTGGTAGGCACTATATTTTAACTGTGAGAAAATTACATGCTCAGCTCGTTCAAAATTAATTCCCCCATGGTACTCAGCCAAGTCAATAGAATATAATTTTTGTTCATCCACAATTTCGATTGAGTCTGCCCAAGCGGGGCCTTCAACCGATATTGCAGTCAATTCACTATTAGGTTTAAGTGTATCTAATAATTTCTTACATGCCCAAATAAGATGAAAATCATCTCCAGCATTTGAAGCTATAGCACCTGCATTATTCTTTTTATCCATTAAAAACTCACCGCCTTCTATAAACATATATTACTTTAGCGTTTCTCCTTTACCGTCACTTTACAATAACCAATCACCTTTTAAGCCATCAATTAAAAACTTTGTCTTATAAGATTATATAATAGATTTGAACTTGTGTTAATTATCCCTCTTCGAAGAGGCATTTCAACTTTTATAGTTCAGACAGTCTATCGGAAAACACTCTAGGAAACTCAGACAAAACTTCCATCAAGGCGCCTTTCCTTTTCCTTGCGGCTGCTTGAAATTGCTTTTTAGTCTTTATGCGAATTCCCAGCAGTTCAGTTGAAATTTTTAAAGATATCACCCGATCAGCAAATCCGGATTCATAAATAATTATGCTCCTTCTTGTTGGAAGTCCATACCGCATCTGTTTGCTCAACTCAGTCATCAGCTTACAAGCATTTTCGCTTTCCTGATGATTAAACTGTAACAGATCAGAAATGGCATTGATGATAAGTGTTGATGCATACCCAAATCCCTCGTCACAAATATCTATGATTTCACCAAGTTGTATGTCTACCTCTTTATTTCTTCGAATGATCTTAACATTATGTTCGAGTGCGTAATCAAAAATCTGCTTATAGGACAATCCAGCAATCCACATATTGGCGATTCCAAGAAGTTCATTTTTTACGCTGACAGCTTTAATACACTTGTTTTCACTATATTCTATAAGTTGTGGCATAAGCAACTCAAGAATTTCATAAGTTGTCTCGCAACTTATGAGTGCACTAGAATTCACGTCCACCCACTGTTCTATTTGAAGCAATTGATTAATTCCAAGAAGAGTGCGGCTAAAAACAGCCCGCTTATTTGTGCTATTTACAGTATCAAGCAAATACTTTCTGACAGTTGTAAATAGAGTCATCATTCGTTCTTTTTCCTCTTTGTCAGAGAGGAAGTAACCGAATGTACTGGAAACAAGCAAATTAATATCCTGTATATTATCTTCTTTAAGAAATGATAGAAGGTAACTCTCAATTGCATCCAAGCTAAGATTGACTCTGTAAATAGCAGACTTAAAGGTGGATATCTTTAAGGGATAGTTTTCTTCAAATTGTGATACTAATGTTATCACAGCTTTTCCGTAGCGTTCAGCGTGTGTATAACGAGCCAATGCCAATTTATAAAAGTCATACTCTACAGAGGCGTCATATGATATCTCAAAAGTTTCCGGGCGCACTAGCAACAGGAACTGGCTGAGGCAAGACTCAGCGTTACTGGTATCCAGCATTTCTAAATATCCTCTCCAGCGCCATCTGTCTTTAAATATATTTCTTCTGGAATATACAAAAGTTTGCGAAAACAAAATAGTTCCTTCTGTATATAGTCCTGCGCGCCCAGCTCGTCCAATAAGATTATGAAAATCTCGCACTTTGATTTTCTCTTGAGCTTGATATAGACTTGAAATAATTAAATATCGAATAGGCAAATTAACACCTTGCGCTAGGGTTGATGTGCAAACAATGCATCTAATTAAATTTTTCTTCATTGCATATTCTGTGGCAATTCTTATTCCATTAGATATGCCCCTATGGTGAGTGAAAACCCCTTTCAAGGCAGCATCATAATAAATATTGCTTTGTCCATAGTTTTCTTTTATCAATTGTGCTATTTTCTCATGTTCATTATCAACAATATGCTCGATAAATGACGAGACATCTATGCCTCTGGTATTGATTTCAAGAATTCTTCGCAAAACACTGTCTGCAGTATCTTTTCTTCCACAAAATATCGCCACCCCACCATTATGATTCAGCTTTACGGCAAGATAAATTGCTATATCATTATGCTCAACCTTGGTCGTTTGGAAATTTACAGCTGGGAAAAAACGAGCTTTTTCGTTCTTTTTCAGTTTGTTTAATGATTTAATTTCTATAATACGCGGTACAAAAAATTCGAGTTCATTAGGATTCTCCGGATCGAGAAAATACAGGTATCCATATGGCTCCTTACGAGACATTTCCCAGTCAGTAATTGCAACCGTTTTTTCTGTTGCACGTATTGAGTTATCAGCAATCACAACCCCTTCGCCGCCGGTGAACCAGTCATTAATTTGCCCTGCGTTTGGAATGACAGCGGAGAGAAGGAGCCTTTGGGTACCGGCTCTCAAATACATCATAATGGACGAAATTAAGAGCTCATATTGAGCGCCTCTCGAAGCATCATCAAACATGTGTGCCTCGTCAAATATGATTAATCCTGTATCTACAATTAGTTCATTGTCCTGCCTTAGTAAATAAAGCAACTTTTCTGGAGTTAAAACCAAAATGTTCTTGCTGTTTTCTCCGCCAGATTCTAATAATTCAAGCAGATCTTCCATTTCTGGAACATCAGAAAGTGCGTTGACATGAACATGGGAATCATCAAAAAAATCGTTGGAAATATCAACACTTATTTCTCGGCACAATGATCTAAAGGGTGCAACAATAACAGCCATCGAGGTTCTTCCCGATAGAAAAGAAGCTCTTATAGTGATTGACATGGATGTCGTTTTACCAGAGCTAGTAGGCATTTGGATAATCGCTGATTTCCCGGAAAAGACGCCAGCCTCACCAAGCCGAATTTGAGCTGGCCAAAGTTCATAAATACTCTTTTTGTTCTGCAACATTCCTTTCCACTTATCTGCCGACAACCCTGAATATATTGGAAGCAGATTTAACGCCGAGCGTTCTATTTTTATAAGCAAAACCGCAAGCATGGCATCGGTCAATAACAATTCTCGCGGGGAGCCTTGTGAATATATTAGAGAACGAAACTCCACTATAAAGTCTAATTCAGCAGTTTTATGCTGGTGAAAGCAGGTGTCATAAGCTGTGGTCACTTGATGCAAATATCGCGTGTACGAGGTTTCTTGAACAGCAGCCCCCAACGTATTTACATTCAATTGATCTTGAAGCAACAACGCCAGTATTGTTTCAATTCCACCACACCCTAGTTCCAGCTCATCGGTGTCAATCATATTTGCCATAACTTTTGCACTACCAGCGTAATCACATAAATAATATGCGATTGCTCCTAAAATTAAGTAATATTGAGGATAGTTTGGATCTAATTTTGATTTTAAAAAAGCATCAAAATAATGTGATGCAAATTCAAGCTCCTCTTTTTTATCTGCCGGAATTATCCTGTAGGGATTATTTTCATGAAGTACCTGTGCTGAAATATTTCCAATTGCCGCAATTGCAATCAATAATAGTTCATTTGCATTATCGTCTACTGCGATGTGCAATTCATCTGGAACGCTATATTCATACATTTTCGCTTTTGAGCGTGTCTGCTTTAGCAGATATTTTGAATCTCTCCCTATTAACATCTACACGCCCTCCCGTACATTTCATGGATGAACTCCATTAACTTATCACAGTGCATAACTATAAGTTTCAAATCCGGGTCGGCATGATGTATGGTAGAAACCGTTTTAAGTATGTTCTCGGAATAAGACATATTAGAATGTACCGTAGCCGCAGCAAATGTCTTTCGATAAGGGGTATCCGAAGAATTTTGGAAGCGTTGTACTCGTTTTGCTTCTTCCAAATCGTTTCGATCAATTAATCGCTGAACAACTGCATTCAATGTTTCTGCAAGTCTAACAACATCTTTATTGGAATCGTCGACTGCTTTTTGTAGCCGGGCTTTCGATGATGGACGAACTTCACTGGCTGTGGCCTTCACTTCAAAAACTATAAGTTCATCGTTACCACTTATTTTTTTGCCACACTTGTATCCTACAAGATCACTGCCCATAGTTGATGAGTTCTTATTTACTTTGCGGTCGTAACGTGTTCTTGGGACAATATACTCCAGCACATATTGAACGTAATCGGCAATTAATATTTCTGTAAAATCTCCTGAACGCACAGAAGGGCCTGGATTGGTGTTTGCGTCCGGAAACTTTATTTTTTTTAGATATTCATCTCTTTCAAAACCATATCCTGCTCGTAAGACATCTATTTCTGAATCTGCACAATAATGCTCCCGCAAATGCTTTGCCCATGAATTAAGAACGCTCTCGTCATCTTGAATGACGAGTTCATATATAACAATATACTTTCCTTCAGAAGTAATCACTGGTTTTCCCTGAATAAGCCAGTCTAAATATTGAGGTCTCATATGCAATTCTCCTATTTGTTAGGCATCCTGTGACATTCATCCAAATATTTATGTGCGAATGAGATCAACGTCAAAATATCTAATGCCTTTGTTTCTTCTACATTCCAGTTAACTTTAGGAGTATGGGCTGCCGGGTTTCTCACCAAATGATATATAGCTTCAAGCAATTCTTTTACCCCAGTAAACTCGCTTTTTTCACTGTCCGTTTGCATGGAATTAAAAAATAGATACGGATCACCTTTGGCAAAAGCCTTTTGAAATAATTCTCCACCATCAGAAGTCAAGCCGGTTATCTGCCGCACCCGCTCGGCTAGGCCTTTGGCCGCCTCAAATACGGCATCATAATAATCTTTGCGCAAGTAATTCTTAATGCAATACTTTTGCACTTCACTATGAATAGTTCTGTTATAAAGTTCACGTTTCAAATGGTTTACACGCCAATCAACTTCATCTAGTGTTTTTGCCTGAACAACCTCAATAAGCTTTCCTTCATTGTTGACTGACAAACCAGCCAATAATAGCACCCTATTGGTTTCTTCTAAAAGATGATGGTATTTTTCTCTGTCAGCCTGTCCTGTAAAAGAAACAGGATCTAACGCATTTATAAGAAATTGATAGACTCTTTTCAAAGATTTACTGGTGTTTACTTCATTGGCTAAACAGTTGTATAACCAATCGCGCTTATTTAACCCAATTGTATAACTGTAACCGTTGTTAGAATTTCCATCATCCACTAAAACAATTTGACTTTGTTGCAATAACCGTTTCAACTCAGTTTTTGTAAAACCCTCATTCGTATGACCGAGAATGTCGCATAAAGCTTTCAACTGTTGTTGATTTAATATTTTGCTTGTCATCCCGCCACCTCTACCTAAGCTATTGTAAAATCATTAATAAAATTATTATATCACTGATGCACTAATGAACAAAGTAATTTCTGGTTTGCTTTGTTCATTCTGCGAACACTGCCAACAACAAAACTCTCAGCTCCTATATCTGAGAATTTTGTTCTTAGCAGTGTTTATGTACGTGGCAGGCGTTTTCTCTCATTCTGGGCTCCCGCCGCTGATTCAATCCTCAAAGTCAATCGGCTGGCTCATGACGATGCCGGACTTAAATTGGATTTCTACTTTGCTTTCATTGATGACTCTGACTGTCTGGAGCAGCCTGCGGACAAGGTCATCGTCAAATTCCCGCTTTAGATAACCGATTTTCTTCATATAGCCCTCCATATCCTGCAACCGCTGGTCATAGGACTCTGCAAGCTGGCGTTCCCGGATGGCCTTGGCTTTTTTCTTCTTTAATTCCTTAATCTCATCGGCGATGACGCGGTATAATTGCTTATTAGATTTATCATTTGAAGTATGGTCTACCTTCACTTATTTCTCATCTTTTGCTCCGCCAGTTTTAATCCATATATCAACTTCTGATTTTTTAAATTTCCATAACTTACCTACCCGACTGCAAGGTATAGTCTCAGCTTTGATCCATTTTCTAACTGTTTCTATAGTAACACCTAAGTGTTCAGCAATCTCTTTAGTTCCTACACAAGGTTCTGAAACAAATTTATTTTCTATCATCAAAGCACCTCCATGCATAATCATTTTAGTAATTATACTATATTAGAGCAACTTTGTATATGTTTTGACACCATTTAGTGTAAATTAATTATATATAAATACTTGTCTTGCGTCCCAATCTGCCAACACTAAAACCCTCAGCGTACTGAGGATTTTAGTCTTAACAGCTTCATATAAGCATAAACTGGGAATACTACCTGTTCCTGCTCATTCTTTACTCATAATATGCTACCCTTTGCTGCATTACAATTCCAGACTTGAATTGTATTTCTATCTTATCTTTGCCGATTACTTTAGCACTTTGCAGCAGCCGTCTGACCAGTTCATCGTCATATCCTCCTACCGTACAAGTGCTATCCTTGAGGCAATGATCCACATCATCAATCCTCTGACTAAAGGTTTCTGCCAGCCTATTTTCCTGTGTCAGCTTAAGCTTTTTTAGTTTTAATCCTCTTATCCGTTCGGCGATATTATGGTACTGTTCGTCAAAATTTTCATTGATAGAACCCTGCTTTGCATTTTCTTCGATAAGGGTAAGCATCTAACCCTGCAGTTTTTCTATTTGTTCATCATATTCAGAGGGAATATGTCTGGTGAAGTAACTTCCGATGACTCTTATTACATTTTCTCGAAAGGCTCCTACAAATTCACCTTGGTTTTCTACCACGCTGTTTATGTCGGTCATAATTGCCTCATAAAGAGGCTGTTCTTTTAAAGTGGGGGGATGCCTGCAGTTCTTTGTTCCGTTCTTTAAGCGGTTGTCACAGCGTCACACGGCGCTTTTCTGTCCGTACTTTGACCAGGTCTGCCTGCTGTAAGGCTGACCGCATTCTCCGCATACCATAATATCCGATAAAGAGTATTTTAAACTGTATTTGCTTTTTTCTGTCTTGGATTTCTTTTCGGCAGATGGCCTGTATATGGCAGCCCGCCTTGCTTTTTCTTCCTGCGCCCTATAAAAAAGCTCTCTTGGGATAATTGCTTCATGGTTATCCTCAATATAATACTGTGGAACAATTCCTTGATTTTTCACTCGTTTCTTGCTAAGAAAATCTACGGTATAGGTCTTTTGCAGTAATGCATCGCCCATATATTTTTCATTTCGTAGCATTTGATCTAGTACACTAGGCTGCCAAGTATCCATTCCGGTTACTGTTTTGATACCCTCCGCTTTCAATATTTTTGCAATCTTGATGCTGCTGTTACCATCTAAATAAAGCCTGAAAATTCGTCTGACCAGTTCCGCTTCCTCTGGTACAATGACCAGCTCGCCTGTACCATCCAGTGTATTGACACCCTCTTTCTCAAAAATAACACCGATATTCTTTTCCTTAAGTTTTCTGATGTTTTGTAGGGAGTCTACAGGTCGAGTAGACGGCTTCCATAATATTTCTATTACTGCCGCCCCTCACAGAACCGTACGTGCAGTTTTCCCGCATACGGCTCTTCATAAAAATCATTTATTGCCAGGTAGAAACATATATTTTAGGCTCTACTATTGGGTTGTATTTTAATATATTTAGATATTTCTCCCAAGTTAATTTCTTTTGACTCCTTCTATTAAGTGCTATATACAATTGCCTTCGGCAGTAATTTTGGAATCTCCTTAGCTTATTGTGATTGTCTGAAATTCCATAATATCTATAATGACCAACTAATTTCACATTCAACTTTTCAATTATCTCTGAAGGTTTATCATGAAAATGTTCATATAGCCACTGCTTTGCCGCTTGCATTTTAGATTTAAGCTTTTTACTTGATGTATTATGAACAAGTTTATAGTTACCTCTTCTATTTACACCATTTATATGCGTAAATCCTAGAAAGTCAAAAGTTTCTTTGGATTTTTGAAATCTTCCAAACTTGATTATCTTGGTTTTATCTTCTGCTACTTCTAACCCAAATTTTGATAACCTTTCTTTTAGCTTTGCTAAAAACTTTTTAGCTTCGCTTTCATATCTAAAACAGCATACAAAGTAAGTAAACCAAGGGAACTTCCCCCTTAGTTTCTCTCAGAACCGTACGTGAACCTCTCAGCTCATACGGCTCCCATTATTCAGCCGTTGGTAGTATCCCTAATTTCCACTGAGCAAACAATTTTCTATCCCTTAATGCAACACTTCCTAACCAATACTCTGCTCTTCTTCTATGTTTTCGCTTCTTATATTTTCTGCGAACCCATTTAATTAAACAGCCGTTGATATATCGAAGTACCTTATACATCTCTGACTTATAGAAGTGAGTATAATAGTTAATCCATCCCTGTATCTGTTTATTAAACATATTTGATATGTCCCACAAATCTTTATCTACTTTAAGTTGCAATTTCCAACCTCTTACTTCTTTACGAATTGCCTTCTTAGCCTTTTCTGCTATCGCAGGGAGGAAGCTGGTAAAGTACTTACCATACTTACTCTTTGCACCTCTCGGTTTAAACGTATATCCAAGAAAATCAAAGGATATATTATGATAATTTCCTTTTCTATCATCATCTTTGCAATATACAATTCTTGTTTTCTCAAGGTTTAGCTGCAATCCGTATTGCTCAAATCTTTCTTGCAATCTTTTCTGTAGATACCTCGCTTGTTTTAAAGACACGCAATGTGCTATTCTATCATCTGCATATCTCGCC
This sequence comes from Hathewaya proteolytica DSM 3090, assembly GCF_900142225.1. Lineage (GTDB taxonomy): Bacteria > Bacillota > Clostridia > Clostridiales > Clostridiaceae > Hathewaya > Hathewaya proteolytica. The sequence goes on along the minus strand of NZ_FRAD01000009.1, from coordinate 10,796 downwards.
CAAGGAATGGTTTTGAATTCTTTGACCATAAAATCATCAAATACATAGTGTAAGAAAAGATTTGCAAGTACTTGGCTTATAACGCCACCTTGCGGTGTACCTGAGGTTCTTGATACTATCGTTCCATCTTCCATCTGAAATGGTGTAGTTAACCACCTCTGAATGTATAAGATAATCCATTCTTCTTGAGTGTGCTTCTTTACCATTTCTAATAATATGTCATGTCTGATGTTATCAAATAGACCTTTAATATCAAATTCGAGAACCCAGTCTTTTCTCCAGCACCTTCTTCTAGTTATCTCTAGTGCCTGTATTGCTGATTTGTTTGGTCTATATCCATAAGAATCTTCATAGAATATAGGCTCTACTTGTGGTTCAAAATATAGTTTAGCTACCATCTGTGCAATTCTATCCTCAACAGTAGGAATACCAAGTATTCTTATTCCTCCATTTTTCTTTGGAATTGCTACAGCTTTCACAGGTTTAGGGAAATAGCTTCCTGATGACATTCTGTTCCATATTTTATATAGATTATTCTTTAGATTCTTTTCAAAATCTTCTATAGGTTGCTTATCAACTCCGTATGTTCCTTTGTTTGCTTTCACTTTCTCATAGGCTGTAGCTACAACCATTTTAGAGATATTAAACGGCTTTGTTTCTTGCATAAGTTCCTCCTCCTTTCAAAGTTGACTTATCCTTGAAACTGAATAACTTGAAGTCCTTCGCTCCACTTCCATTACAGAAGCTTCATTACTACTATGACTCACTCTGCCCCCATGCTTGCATTGATACTCTTTTCTTACGTTTCTTCCGCTTGAAATACTCTCTTAACATCAAGCCGTGGGTTCCCACGTTCCATACAAACGCCTATGCTAAAGTCATGCCACCTTTATGCCGCCCACCGCCTAATCAGTAAACAGGTTTCCTCTAGACTTATCCTAGTTTAATGACTACCCCCTAGTTTTGATGGGATCTATACGCTTTCGACACTTTCGTAAGTGGCTCATATGTTCATTCATCTTTTTAGCACACACATGACAGTTTAGTACTGCCTTTTACTTAATGCTCAATACCATAGCTTTTGTCTACAGCACCTTAAGGTAGTTTAAAATCTCCGCCTGTACGGCGATTTGGGTGGGCCCTCCACCATCATTTGTATAGCATAGCTATCTTCTAGGCAACCTTTTCAGGCTACTTAGATACGCTTTCGTGGCGCACAATCATCATGCATATTTCCGACTGTAAGCTCCATAAAACCGTTTGTCTTTTCTGAGATAAGGTCTTTAGCCCATCTCATTTGTTCGATAGAATTCATCTTCTTCCTCTCCTTCATTTTGATAATCAAAAAGATTCATCTGCCTTGATTCTGCCTGCTGACGCTCTCTCGGATCATAGTTGGTTATAATAACCTCCGGATACTCGCAACCTCCGTCATACCGCTGGGCTAGGTTATTGATACGGGTAAAGGATAAAATGTGGAAGTCTTTGTACAACTCCCGGATATATTCACAGTCATTGTAAGAAACCATCCATTTACCTTTGCTGGATGCCAAAGTATCCCGGAGCCGTGCATGATCTTCCTTTCGGAACACCACAGCGTAGTGACCCTCGGTTTCATAATACGGCGGATCGCAATAAAAAAAGGCATTGTCACGGTCGTACTGCCGGATCAACGCCTCAAAATCTTTATTTTCCACCACTGTATTTGCAAGCCTTCGCGATGCTTCCCAAATGAGAAAAAATGCTTTCCGCACATCGAATGGCTGGCAAGCATAGGAAGTACAGCCGCTTCCATAGCTGTAACGAATGAGCTTGAAAAAAGCTGCTGCTCTGCGTACATCACTGGTTTTTGCATTCTCCTGCATAATCTCCTTGATGTCCTCAAACTCAGGAGGCGGCAGATTATGCTGTGCAAGCTCCAGTTCCTGTTTCAAATACTCGGTGTCGAATTCCTCCTTTTCCATGAATTTGCGGATGACTATAAATTCATCCCTTGAGTTAATAGGCAAAAAGCCAAGATGTCTTAAAAACTCCCAAGTCCGGTTCTTGACACAGTAGAACATGTTGGCAAGGTTAGCGTTATAATCGTTATATACCTCCATTGCCTTTGGATCAGGCGGCCTGCCAAACGACACCCAGCCTCCACCGCCAAAGATTTCAATGTATCTTCCGAAGTCCTTTGGGAACAGCTTGTAAATGATTTTTCGGAGGGCTTTTTTACCGCCCACCCAACTAATAAAACTATTGATATTGCATCACCTCCCTTAAACGCAACAAATAATTATGTCATTATCATGCCAAAGCCTTGTGACTGTTGGTTTTCAATTGTTCTTCTGGTTTAATAAAAAATACATTTCCTGCATCCAAAAAGCTGAGATACAATTCTCCATCGGAAGTATCAATTGGTCGCTGCTCGAAGCCCTCACCCCAACCGTCTGAAAACTGCCCTGTCAGCTCTGATATAACATCGTCAAGTTCAGCCTGTGTCAGTTCGCCATGCGACTGTACTTCTGTAACACCCCACAGTTTGCCATCCCATTCCTCAACAGCCAGATTAATACTGTACACTTTTCCTCTTAGAACATCGTTATCAAGGTAAACAGCCAAACCACGCTCGCCTTCATTTGAGAGTTTCTCTCGTTCAATAGCAACTAGGACTTCTTCTTTATATTCCACTATTTCATTAGCATCCATATCCTCTGGTTCATTTTCGGTGTCACCCCATTCGTTTTTACGATAAATCTTTGGGAACAGGGGATTCCACAGCCGCAAGGTTTGAAGCTCTTGTTTTTCCATTGCTATCGCCCTCCTTTGATTACATTGATTCCATATCGCCTCACTAAAAAGGCATTGACGATAAGCCGCAGGAGCCTATCATTAATCAGTTCCGGATCGCTTAATTCCGAAACAGTGATATGCGGCTTCCCAGAGTAAAGCTCCTTTGCCATATGAAAGATGGCGTATCCATCTAAATCCACACCATGAATGCAGATAGCTTCAAAATGAATAAGTTGGCTGTCTAAACAACTTTTTGTCTTACTCCAAACAAACGCATCTTCAGAGAGTAAAAAAATAGCGGCTGCATATCCGTAGCTTTCTTCTAACTTCGGAAACAGACCGCTTTTACAGATACTTTGAAATCTTTTTTTATGCTCTGCATTTCTAAAAAGCATTTGGTTCACCTCGCTTTCTCCGAGGTTGCTCGCAGCCTCTATGATTCTTTGCACTCGCAGAGCAAATGCCTGAATCTCTATCTCTTTCAAAAACAACCCTAGCGATTCTTCATATAAAATAGGGTTCGGATTGTTTGGATTCACATATCTTTGCTGGCTTCGGAATGTTCCGCAAGCACGAGGAGTAAATCCAGGAATAAGTTGCATTTCTATTTCTATAGCAGCAAGAGGCGTATCTCTCATAAATTTTGTAATCACTTTAATCAGTCCTTTCTTTTCTGCAAATCGGAAAATAAAAAAAGAGGCTATGTTTTTCAGTAACGAAGAACATAACCTCATGGTTGTTTTGCCCGATGGCAGATTTATTAAATTGTATTTTAGGTTTATATGAAAACAGAGACATCAAGAATTTTCTTCTCAATGCCTCTGGATTTTCGTACATATAAGTATAAATTATAAAAATAATCTATCAAGATGAAATAAGTAAATCATGATGTGAGACTGACATTCTAATATTGAACTGTTATCATTTGTTTGTATTCAATACTTTTACCACTCAAAACATCAAGTTTCACATACAATCCCGCCAAGTTTTTTCCACGTTCGCCAATTTTTAATTGAACACTTGTAGGCTGTACACTTGCAATCGGCATAGAAATTATTACTGTATATTCACCCTTCGGAATATTGAGTCCTTTTCTGCTAAAAGGCTGGCTGGAAAACTCACCATCCTCATTTACACTTGCCTTCGATTGTGCTGAATATGGTAGGTCTGTATTAACTAAATTTATCATTAAGTTGGTATATTGTGGAAGTGAAGTTGAGCCGCTAATGACACATCCTATATTATCGATAATTGGTTGGTATAAATTAAAGGTAGCATGGACTTCGCACCCTCGTACTGGCTGTAATGCTATCCGAGCAGGATTATGATAAAGTTCTCCCATTATTACTGGATTGTCTTTATACATCCAGCGATAATGGTTAAATTCAAACCCAAACTCTAAAAGTATATGCAATATATATTCTTCTAGTTCTTCCTTATCGCTAAAATATATTCCCCCAGGTTTTTCGCTTTTTTGATGTAAGTAGGTACGAATAATATCTGATATGGACATTGTAAAATATTTTGAAAGACCAATCAGAGTTTCAGCCATATATAAATTCCTTAATGATTGATAAATGCGTTCATTAATCTCATCTTCATTCATAATATTGAAACAAAAATCTGACATTAATGATGTGCTTTCCCAAGGTACTTGCGTTCCATTTGTTCGCTTATCAACATCATTACGAACCAGTTTAAATAAGTCTTCTATTTTAATATTAGGCTTTTCAATATGCTCTAAAAGGCATTCCGTAAAAATACTATTCTTTGTCGGCGATGAAGATCCGATAGCAACAGTATTAGGTGAAGTTGCAAAAGCTATAAATGTACCACTACCTGATTTCATTTCTGCTAATCCACCAGAAAAAATGTTTTTTGTAAAAGCAGGCGATGTTCTGCATGCATCTAGAACCATAATGTTGGTTTTTTGCGGATGAGCACTCATATATTCAGTAACAACCCTAATAGGGACTAATCCTGTACTTATCATAATTGTTTTATTATCAATAGGAGTGCAATCAACAGGAACCAAGTAATTTTCTCCATCAATCTGAACACCGTGACCTGAATAATATAAGAGTACTGTTGAATATGATTCCGCTACATTTAAGAAATTGCTAATCTGTTGAAATAAGTCATTTCGAGAATAGTCATATGCTTCAAGCACATCAAATCCAAGCCTCTTGAGAATAGTACTCATATCAACACCATCCTTTGAACAAGACGGCAGGGGATTACAATTTTGGTATTGCTCATTTGCAATGACAATAGCAAGCCCTCTGCTTACGTTCATTTAGTATCCCCCTTATTCATGTATGTAAGCAATATGTTAATAACATTACCACCATCAGTATTGTATTTATCAGCAAGTCTCCACGCATCTTTTTGAAGCAATGGAAGTGCTTTATCAAATGGCATCGTACCTACTTTTTTAAGACACTCAGATATTTCCACATAAATTGCTTGTTCTATTTCTTTTTTATTCATGGTTATCCTCTCTTTCTTATCATTGTTTGTAGTCCTTAACAATACGGCATAGTATGATTTTTTTTCTTAACCAACTGCTTCTAACATCAACTTTTTAACCTGCCATCAGTTAAAATCACCTATGTCATCTATATTTTCCTCTAAAAATCAGGGCAAAAATCGGGCACTTTTTAGCCTAATTTTTGCCCATTTTTTACTTAAAAACCACAACATCTTGTGGTCAGAGTGGCTTATTTATCGTTTTGACCACAACGTGTCAGCAGAACAACCGCCTCAATATGTGTTGGTTGCTATGTGCAGGAAACTTCATTCAACGTTATCTTTTTATATTTCTTATTATATCAAAAAAGCCTCGATTTCTCAAGGCTAGTTATTTTCATTGTATCATTCCATCAATTCATTTATAATCTTGTCAGAACCATTAAATTTATAATAAATTGTAACTGTACTATCTTCAGTCACAACAATTCTATCAACAAACCTATTTAAAATTTCACGAGTTATTTCATTTAGTTCTAATTTCTCATCAACCGTTTGCTTTATCTTTTGAAATAATACCTCATCTACTTCATTATTTACTCTTTTTTTCAAAGTATTTTGTAAAACAAGTAGTTTTTCTAATTCTTGATTTTTTGAATTAGTTATCAAATCATAATCGGGTTTTGTAATTTCTTCAGCAATTAACTTTTCTAATGCCTTAGTTTTAAATGTAGTTATAGCAGCAATTTTACCCTCAACAGTTTTTAATTCTTTTTCTATTTTTATTTTATTCTTAGACAATTTATTTTTAATTGTTTCATATCTATTTTTAGAACTAACATTTTTAGATAGAGTTTTTAAATCTTCCCGTATTATATCTATCAAATCTTTTTCTCTAACAATATGGTCGCTACATGCTTTGCGTCCATGCTTATCATATCTTCCGCATACATAACCTTTTCTATTACGTTTAAAATGAAATCCGCTACCACAGTCAGCACAGTAAATCAACCCGGTAAAAAGATGTATATTTTGATGTGGTCTACTCGGCTGATTTTCACCATTCTTACTGCTGAAGGCCTTTTGTCTTCTACTTTCTAAAAGTGATTGAACTGTCTTAAAATCTTCTTCAGAAATTAATGGTTCATGCGTATTTTCAACAACAATATACTTATCTACATCTATAACTTTCCTTCTCTTGTTTACTACACTGATTGTTTCCTCTCTACCTTGTGCCATTTTACCCAAATAATGAGGATTTTCTAAAATTCCCCTTACCGATGACCCATGCCAAAGTTCACTAGCATTTTTCTTGCCTATGACTTGTGATGGAGTTCTATAACCTTCTTCATATAACCCCCTTGCAATAGCATCAAACCCTTTGCCAGATATGTATTCTCTAAAAATGCGCTTTACATTACCCGGAGTTTCATCATCTGCTACAATCAATTTACCCTCAACTTTTCTATATCCATATGGAGCTTGAGCATGGTGCTTACCTTCTTTTGCACGAGTACTTAAAGTATCTTTTACTCGCCTTGAGGTTGTTTGAGCTTCTTGTTCATAAACCCAGGCATATAATCCAAACATATTTGTATTTCCTTTTGTAGTATCTATTGCTCCGTCCATTGTAATTAAATCTATCTTCTTATTTTCTAATAATTCCTTTAAAGTCATTGCAAATTTTTGATTTCTTGCAAGCCTACTTAATTCTTTAGTCAAAATAATGTCAAATTTATTGTTTTGAGCATCTTTTATCATCTCTTGAAGACCTACCCTTTTTTCAGTAGTTCCAGACTTTATATCAATATAAAATTTATATAATTCCAATCCATTATCCTTAATATAATTCTGAAAAAACTCTTGTTGGTATACTAAAGAATCCTTTTGCTCATCTTTATCAGTAGAAACCCTTACATATACAGCAGCTCTCATTATGCCACCTCCAAATCGTGTGGCACAACAAGACTATTATAAATAGCATCTTCAACAACGCCATCTATTACACTTTCAAACATATTGTCAAAAGATACTGCATCCTCCTCAAATACTCTAACTACTTTTAAATTACTAACATCTTTTTTCATTACGAAAACCTCTTATAAAAATTGAACTTCAATTCTTATAGGGCAAACAGTTTCAATTTATGTCCACGTTATCCTGTTTATGTCTCCACCACACTCAACTGTGTAGATGTTTGGATTTATGTTAATTACTATATTTTCTTTTTTCTCTTTGGAGTGTACTTTTTGATAAACCAGTCATCTCGGAAACTTGTTTATATGAATGATGAGACAGAAGCTCCATTGCTAAGTCAATTTGACTTTTTGAAAACTTTTTTGGTCTGCCCTCCCGATACCCGACCTTTTGTTTTGCTATTTCTCTGCCTTCAGAAGTTCTTTCAACTATCATATCCCTTTCATATTCTGCAAAAGCAAAGAATATATTTCTTGTCAGTTTAGATGACGGAGTATTATCCATTATCCCTATATTCAAAATATTTACTTTAATACCATTTTTAATAAGTTCGTTGATAAGTTCACTTCCCTGAGATAATGACCTTGCAACTCTATCAAGTTTGCAAACAATTAATGTATCTCCTTGACTAATCACCTTTAAGAGTTCATCAAATTCTGGTCTTTGCATTCTTGTACCCGTAATAGAATCTTTAAATATTTTTGCTGCTCCATTTTCTTCAAGCATCTTTATTTGAGCCTCAAGTGAGTTTCCATCTTTTGCTTGGATTTTTGTACTCACTCTTGCATATCCATATATCATTTTATCACCCACTTTTGAATAAATATTTTGAACACTCCTTATCCCTTTTAACTACATATCTACAAATTGGTATTCATAAATTAAAATATTTGAATACCTAAACTTGCTTTTAAAAACTAAATTTATGTAAAACTCTACGATTTTCAGCTATATCAACATTAAAATAGGTTATTAATTTTTAAATTTAAAAGCCTTATAGTTGCAACATATTCACCATATCATAATAAAATATTTTCATATTTTATTTATCTAAAATTTTCGCTACCACACTTTAATCATCAAGAAAGATTAAGATAGGATTTCTACGCATTTTTCTCACTCTTTATGATGCGATAATAGGTACTACGACTAATATCGCACATATCAATAATTTCAGAAATTGAAAACCTCGCATTTTTCAGCTTCAAAACCTTATTCTTTATCTCTAAATTAGCCTTTCTGCCCATCTTTCCATCAATTCTTGCTTTATCAATACCCATCTTTCTTTTCTTCTCTGCAAGTTCCAGGCTAATTACCAAAACATCCTCAATAATATTAAAATTTTGCTTATAATCATAGTACGGCTCTTTAACAGATACCACATCAACACCAATATCTCCGAAGTGTTTTAGTGTATCAATAAGAAGTGAAGGCGCATCTGCTATATCCAATAAACTACGGACCATAACGGTATCACCTGAAACAGCCTTATTTTTAAGTGAATACAATTCAATTCTATCAATACTACCCATATCATCAATAAAAATATTATCTTCCGGTAAATCACAATCCCGAATTAGTTTAAATAATGGTTTATTATCCACTTCATAAATACGACTTTTATTTTCAAGCACATAAGCATATAGCACCTTAATCACCCCTAATTCTCTTATATCCTGTGTCCATATATTTTATAAACACTGTATTTTGTTTTTATAAAGCATGTATTTGTAATCTCATCACATAAATTGTGGAATATTTAACGACTTTTATACTCCACAATTTAAAGTACATTGAAAAAATCGACACTTTGGCCATTTTATATTAAAACCCGTTACAAATCTTTTTATAGTAATTATTTATACCAGACAAAAACATAGTGGTTAAAAATAGTCAGATTAAAAATTGACGCTATTTTTAGCCACTACTTTATATTTAAAAAGTTAAAATATAGGAAACAAAAATTCCTTCTCAACAACCATTGCCATATCGCAAAACGCCCCTTGCATCAAGATTATATAATCATTTTCAAATGCATCAAAAAAGCAATAAGCAGTTTCTGCAATATCAGAGTTATCAATTGATGAGCCAAAACTGTCACGAAGATTATATATTACATTGTTATTTATCACAGAGCAAAAACCATTTTCTAACTCATTATTAGCTTCATTTACAATATCCACAATCTCATCAACATAAGTATCTTTAAATGATAAAATGTTTGCTTCAAGCATGATTTTTCTTTTAGCTTTATCAACCACAATTGAAAACTCACAAAATCCTGAATTTTTATTTACATCAATAGAAAATTTTTCAGCATCAGAACCACTAAATAACTTTTTTTCATCTAAAACTTTACGAAGATATACAAGAGCTGTTGCACTCTTACAAGTCAAATCACCAATTACCATATTGTTATTAACAATTTTATTAAATCTATTGCTATTTACCATATCAAATACCCCCACTTATTATTTATCAATAATATCTAATATTTTATTTTCACTATCCATCACACTTCTAAAAAATGCTGAAACAATTTTAATTTTGTCTTGTTGGTCAAAATTAATGGCACAGGGTTTTGTGTAACTGAAATAAATACCATCTGTTTTTAAACTACACTCGCCGGCAATAAGAGCAAAATTTATTTTTTCAACTAACTCTTTGGCTTTTTTGCTTTTCCCACAACCTTTAGCCTTTCTTTCATAAATCATTGTGTTATAGCTTAAATCATCAGCCTGTTTAACAAAAATCACAAATGGAGCTTCAAATCTATTATCAGCTACAGAAATAAATCCTCTACGAAAATCATCTTGAAGAATAGTGAATCTTTTATTGTCACAAACCTTCTCAACTTCTTTGAACAACTCAAAAGCATAACTAAATAAATTCATACAACTTTTTTTCATAACCTTTTGCAAATCCGTACTACAAACGGGCTTTACAAAATCATCAATTGGAAAATACTTTAACATAATAAATGCCTCCTAAAATTTTTTATCTATATCAAGGCACAAAAAAATGTGCCAGCACAAAATGTAAAGGCACATCAATAAACCCCTAAGGGCAATATCCAATTATAGTATCATTATTTATAATCTTTAACTCTCGTTAAAGAAACCACCACCGTCCGACCGCCAACCTAATAATATACCATAGGTGTGCCGAATTTCTCAGATGTGAAATAGTTAGATTTCATCCTATTCGCATCTCTTACTTTTATATTATACCCTGCAGTAAATACTACAGTCAACACCCATGAACAAAGTTGTTTGTGTCAAGTTAAAGTGGGCAATTTTGTATTCCTAATTTTCCCATTATAAGTTCAGTTAAATTTTTACCCCCGAAGAGTTTCGATTGAAGTCTAAAAGGGGAACACTTATCCCGTCAATTTTTAGCTAAAATTCTCATACTATCTATAAATAAGCTCACTAAAACTTCTTTCCTTAAAAAAATCTTGTATAGCTTTTCGTCCATTAGTTATGGCGTAGCCTGTAAATGGTATTCTTGCTTGTTGTATAGGATAATACTTACTTTTCTTTACCTTCTTATTTACATCTGACGCCGTTAAA
>NZ_FRAD01000037.1 GCF_900142225.1 Hathewaya proteolytica DSM 3090 | reverse complement strand
AGTGATTATATACAAATCTGCAAGAGCCGAAAGTCTTACTTAACATAATTTCTTGTTCTTTAGTTGGCACTAACCTAAATTTAAAAGACTTCTCCACAATATCACCTCATTTCTTATGTATTTTATGTAGTTTGTATAGTTATTATACAATGCTATTGAAATGACGTCAGAATTAACTTTCATATTGTATTTTGTTCTAAATCAGAAGTTAGTGTAATGTTAAGTTAGGGGAGTATCGAACTCCCCTAACTTAAAGCCCTTACATCCTCTACCACAAGGGCACGAGGTTTTACGGGCAAAATTATAAAACCCCCTCTGAAAGTAACTTAAAGTTTTTCTGGAGGGGGGTAATTTTTACTTTTTACATTGTCTCATTTTTGCACAACCGCTGCATCCGCAACAACATTTACCTTGTTTCTTTCTACGCCTAAGCCATGTGAGGGACCATAATGCCCATACAACTATGGCAGCAATTATTAAGTAGTCTAAAATATTCATATTATAACACTCCCTATTTGATATACAGCAAAGGCAACAAGCCAAGCTATTGCACACTGCATTATAACTACGCCTACTGTCTGTGTTACAGATTTTAACTCACGCCTTATGGTGGCAACAGCAGCTACACACGGAGTATACAACAAGGTGAACACAAGAAAACTAAAAGCTGCTAGTGGAGTAAATAACCCTGTCAATGCAGAGCTAAGATTGGCCATACTAGTATTTAGAAGTACGGACATGGTGCTGACTACAGCTTCCTTAGCAGTAAATCCTGAAATAAGTGATGTAGCCACCCTCCAATCATCAAATCCAAGAGGTGCAAGAATAGGCGCTACGAATTGACCAATCATAGCTAAAAGACTTTGTGATGAGTCACTAACCACGTTTAATCGTGTATCGAAGGTCTGTAAGAACCATATGATGACAGAAGCCAAAAATATTACTGTAAAAGCTTTCTGTATAAAATCCTTTGCCTTTTCCCAAAGTAATAATAAAACATTTTTTGCTGATGGGAAGCGATAATTTGGAAGTTCCATGACAAAAGGAACTGGATTTCCTGCAAAAGCAGTTTTCTTTAAAACTAGCGCAACTATAATACCAAGAATAATCCCAAGTATATACAATCCTATCATAACTAACGCCTGGTATTTATTAAAAAATGCTGCACAAAATACTGCATAAATAGGTATTTTAGCGGAACAACTCATGTAAGGAGTAAGCAATATAGTCATTTTTCTATCCCGATCAGAAGACAATGTTCGCGTAGCCATTATGGCAGGCACAGAGCATCCAAAACCTATAAGCATTGGTACAAAACTTCTTCCCGATAGACCAATTTTTCTAAGCAGTTTGTCCATTACAAAAGCCACACGGGCCATATATCCTGTATCTTCAAGAATAGATAAGAAGAAAAATAAGGTCACAATTATAGGAAGAAAACTTAATACACTTCCTACACCCGCAAAAATACCATCTATAACAAGGCTATGCACCACAGGATTTATACCATATGATGTAAGCCCTTTATCCACAATGTTCGTCAGAGCATCTGTTCCCATAGAAAGCACGTTAGATAGTGCGGGGCCGATGACATTGAAAGTCATCCAGAATATAAATAGCATAATACCTAAGAAAACAGGTATTGCTGTATGTTTTCCCGTAAGTACTTTATCAATCTTGACACTTCTTTTATGTTCACGACTTTCATGACACTTCACTACAGAAGTCTCCACCACATTTTCTATGAATGAATATCTCATATCTGCCAACGCTTCATTTCTATCAAAACTAGAGTCATTTTCCAGCTCGACTATACAATGTTCAATTAATTCTTTTTCGTTTTGATTTAACCCCAATCGATTTTCCATGTCACTGTCGCCTTCAATAAGCTTTGTGGCACAAAAGCGAGGTGGAATATTAAGACGTTCAGCATGATCCGTAATCAGATGCATAACTGCATGTATACATCGGTGCACAGGTGATTCCTCACCACAAAAATCCCATACCTTTGGCTCGATTCTATTCTTTGCTACTTGAAGAGCCTTGTCCACAAGTTCAGATACACCTTCGCCTTTAGAGGCGCTAATAGGTATAACAGGTATTCCTAAAGCCTCACTCATAAGTTTAACATCAATAGTTCCACCATTAGACCTAACTTCATCCATCATATTAAGTGCAAGTACCATGGGAATTTTAAGCTCAAGAAGCTGTAAAGTCAAATAAAGATTTCTCTCAATGTTAGTGGCATCTACTATATTAATAATGCCATCTGGTTTTTCATTTATTACATAATCACGAGTTACTATCTCTTCCTGTGTATAGGGCCTCAGCGAATAAATACCTGGAAGGTCAACAATGGAACAACCCTTGGCATTGCGTATTTCACCGATTTTCTGATCAACAGTTACCCCTGGAAAGTTTCCAACGTGTTGGTTCGAGCCAGTAAGTGCATTGAACAGTGTAGTCTTTCCACAATTTTGATTTCCTGCCAGTGCAAATATCACTTTTCGTCGCCTCCCATATGTTCAATTTCAATATTTTTAGCATCATCCATACGAAGTGTCAATTCATATCCCCTAACACGAATTTCAATAGGATCCCCCATAGGTGCTACTTTTTGCAAAGTTACCTTTGTTCTAGGTATAAGTCCCATATCTAATAATCTCAAACGAAGGGGACCCTCTCCACCTACAGATTTTATAGTAGCCGTACTGCCAACTTTCAACTGGTCCAGAGTCATAATATATCACGTCCTATTAGGAATTTAGTTAGCATTCTCTAACTAATATTTATGATACTCAGCTTTCACCAATTTGTCAATGACACATTTTAGCATTGAAAAAACATTAAAAATATCATATTTTAAACACTTATTTTTCTATTAAAAAAAATTGTTCATGTTATCACCTATCTCGTCTTTGAATTCTGTTTATAATACCGATTTATAAATTTGTAATATTTCTTTCTGTCTAGTTCACCCACCATACCACCATACAATTCACCATTGAGTTTTTCCACCAATTCCATACAGTAAGGATAAATTTCCGTATCCCTAGTTTTTCTCATAAACTCTAGGTCCGTTTCACCTTCTTCATACACAATACCCATTGCATTTAACTTCTTTACGTAGTATTTATATAGACTTTTAAGAGATTTATCTTTCATGATTCTCATGTACCTAATGCCTCTTACACTATAAACACCAGCTGCAACTATACCTACAATAAGAAGTGCACATAATGTTAGAGTAAACAAATTGAACTCTTTAAGATACTTTTCATAGAATGTTTTATGTTTGTTCCCCACCTCATTACTTACACCATTTTGAGTTTTCTTATTTTCATTTTGATTTTTCTTTTCAATCTGATCCTTTAGTTTTTCTTTATCTTCCTCTTTTTCTTGCTCATGAATTTCATTAATGGGTACATCGTTTATAACTGGTCTATCACTATTAATACTTGTCTTAGGGTCAACAATGGTCCACAGATTTTTTTCTGGGGAAGCTAGAACCTCACACCAAGCATGTGCACATTTGCTAGTGACAATGTACTCATTTTTTCTCTTCTCTGCATTGTTCATTGAAAATCCTTCTACATATCTTGCCGGAATACCTTGGGCTCTGCACAAAATAGCCATGGCACTGGCAAAGTATGTACAGTAACCTTTTTTCTCTTCAAAAAGAAAGTTGTCCACAAAATCCTTATCCCTATTAGGTACATCAACCTTTAATGAATAAGTATAGTTATCCTCAAGATATTTTTTTATAGCTTGAACTTTCCCATAAGTAGAATTACAATTCTTTGTTATACTATCAGATAACTCAATTACTCTGCTAGGCATCTTTGGCAACTGAAGATAATCATTATACTGAAACTTAATGGTTTCATCGTATTTATCATAGATAAAATCGTCCATGGTCTCTGAGGAATTATATCTTGAAAGCACACTCACCTGGTAATCCATATATCTGGGTGCTTGCCCCAATACTACATCATCTATAGAATCAAAATATAAAAAATCCTTTGCACCAATGCTATCATATTTTACCACCGTATATGGTTCATTAACAAAAGTGTTATTTAACACCTCTCCTTTTTTTGAATATCGAATCCCATCAGGATTAGAGTACTGTATTTTTACATAATTGTTTGGCACAAAGAAATTGTAAGTTTTAAAATCCCCAGCATATTTTATAGTCATAGAAGTTTTAGGCTCTAAATTTTTTAAATGTAAATTAGGTTCTAACTTACCATAGCTATTTTTAGCTCTCCAAGAGTAGCCGCTATACTCTTCCTTGATATTTCCACGGAGGTAGCATGGCCTATCGGTATCTACGTACATAACAACCTTATCATCAAGACTTATACTTCCGCCAAGAATATCTGTACTATTGTTATATCCAACCTTATTCAATACAGACTGATCACCGTATATGACACTTCCATTGCCATATACATATTCATTAATTTCTGATATGATATTGTTTTCACTTAATATTCCTCCTTTTGTTGAAGAAACATAAAATGAAGTGATTAAAATAAAAATTACAGGTATAATAATCCAACATGTATTTCCCCATGTAATTTCTATTTTTTCATACTTATCAATATTCTTTTTAGAATTTTTCAAAACTTGGTTTATGATAATCGTTACAAAAGATAAGCCTATTAACTTAAACATATATTTTTGAAGAAGCCAATTTTCTAATGCCCACACACATATTAGCGCAACACCATTAATTAAAACGATAAAATTCACACTGCATTTTTCAACTATATAGAGAATTAAAACTGATAAGATTGGAACAGAAAATCTAATTAAAGGTTTTATTATTTTAAAGTCCACTATTTTATTGTAATTGTAGCAATTCACCATATAGTTTATTGGTTCAAGAATATTGTGTTTATAAAAATCATAATAAAAATACTTATTAACTTTGTATAATACCATAAATGACAATATGAGCATAATAATAAAAATAGCCTTATGCCACCATTTTTTTAGAAATCTAGATAAAACAATATGCACAAATATTCCACAAATCACACATGCAAAAACAATGGTTTGTGAATAGTTGTTTATAAAAAAACAATCCTTGCACAGATTTCCAATAACAAGGATGCTAATCATTAATAAAGTACTAGATAATATTAGTTTAGTAATTTTCAATCTATTTTTACTTATAACCATGTTAACCACCTCTTATCAGCTGATACATTTCAACCACGTTATCCGCAACATTTCCATTGCCACCAATGTTCAAGTTTCCCTCAGGATTAAACAGAAGAATAAGATTATTGCCACTAGTATACCGTCTTCCATCATTTAAATCCATAATATCTGCAGCTGAGTAATAATTTGTACCAGTAAAATACGTCAAAACCTTTTTAAATTCAACTTTCCCCTTTAAAGATATTTGAGTTTTTTCCAGATCATTAATAAAAATCCTTATATTATACCCTTTCTTCAAAAGAAAATATATTATAGATACAACCTTGGACGCTAAAACATCATCATACTTTATATATTCCTTCTTTTTTACTTCAGTAAGGTCAACAAATACATTCATATTACACTCATTAGTCTGCTCATATTCCTTAACAAACAATTGATCTCTTTTAGCTGACAATTTCCAGTGCACTCTTCTCAAACTATCACCAGGTACAAACACTCTAAAATCTTTTATATCATTTTGCTGATTTTCCATTATATTTTTAGTGATTTTTTTCTTATTTTCATATTTCTCATATCCTACTAAGCATTTAAATTCATGGGAAATGTCTACTAACCTTGGATATATATTTATAACTTTATTAATCTCAATATTCTTCTTTACCGTAGTTATTCCAAAGACATCTCTTATTATTAAATTAAAATCATTTATAGGATATACACCCTTTTTATCAAAAGTTATATTTCGGACAAATTTATTTTGTTTAAAAGGAGAACAATAAAAAAAGCATGTAAAATAATCACTTTTTATAATTAAGCTGGTCAGTAAAAAACTAAATTTATTCTTTAAAGTTAATCGTAAACCAACAGTGTCACCTGCAAAATAATCTACATCGTTAAATTCAACAATTATGTTTACTGCCTTAATTTGAATAATAGCATTAACAAATGACAAAACAAAGGCAGTGGTTGTAATTATAAAAATAGTATTTACCATCAAGCCACCCATAGCAATCTTAAAGATTAATACTAGAAGAAACCATAAAATAAAAATTCCGCTTATCTTAATCATAACATTATACCCGTGGAGTGACTTTATTTATAATATCTTGTATTATAATTTCTGGCGTAACCTTGTCATTGTATGCTTTAACATTTAAAATCAACCTATGTTTTATAACTAAATCAATATTATCTTTTACATCATCAGGAATCACATAATTTCTGCCATTAATATAAGCTGTAGCCTGAGCTACCCTCATCAAGGCCATGGAAGCTCTCACACTTACACCACCTCTTAAATAAGGATTTCCCCTTGTAGCATTTACAATATAAACAATATAACTGAGAACCTTACTATCCACATTTACATTCCTAACTTCCCGTTGCATTTCCATAAGATCTCTACCACTAATTACAGCATTTATATCATCTATAGGATT
Organism: Hathewaya proteolytica DSM 3090; assembly: GCF_900142225.1. Taxonomy (GTDB): domain Bacteria; phylum Bacillota; class Clostridia; order Clostridiales; family Clostridiaceae; genus Hathewaya; species Hathewaya proteolytica. The sequence goes on along the minus strand of NZ_FRAD01000037.1, from coordinate 5,971 downwards.
TTCTGTTCTATATTTATACAATATTTTAACTTCATTTTTAGGGGAAGGGTATCCAATCTTACAGCTAATCATAAATCTATCCTTTTGCGCCTCTGGAAGAGAATAAGTACCTTCTTCATCAATTGGATTTTCAGTTGCCATAACAATAAAAGGCTCCTGCAAATTATATGTAAAATCACCCTCACTAACACATTTTTCTTCCATAGCCTGTAATAACGCTGACTGAGTCTTTGGAGAAGCCCTATTGATTTCATCTGCTAAGATCATATTGCAAAAGATAGGTCCCTTTTTAAATTCAAAATTTTCTAAGGTTTTATTGTATATTGATACTCCCAGTATATCCGTTGGAAGCAAATCAGGCGTAAATTGAATTCTATTGCACTTCAAATCAATACTCTTACACAATGATTTTATTAATGTTGTCTTTCCCACTCCTGGCACATCATTTATTAATATGTGGCCGCCAGCCAAAACACCCTTTATAATATTCAATACCTGTTCATCCCTGCCCATTATTACAGCACTAATATTATTAAATATCGCCCCAATCTTTTCATTTAACATAATATTTCCCCCTTCATCTTATAAAATATTATATACATTCCTATCCCTTCAAATCTTTTGTACAAACTATATCCACACCTGTATTTAAAATATTTTTGCAAATCACATCTCCAGCTTTTATGTGTATACCTATTCTAAGTCTACTTAAAGCCTTAGAAATATCCATCCACAAATTCATGCTAACAGGTTTATTGCTCTTTACGGGTATGACATTGGCGTATTTTGAACCCTTCACTCGAATAATAGTAGTATATACCTGCTCCATATTATTGATAAAACTATTATGGTTTTTGTAAATGCTACTGGAACTTTCTTCTATTTGCCTTATATTTGTTTTTTTTAGGTACTCTTCTGGAATTACCTCATTTAAATTAACACATTGCACAAAAATCACCCCTACATTGAATCAAACTCTTTTATCCTATTTAATAACACATTGGAATTCTTTGAATCCTTTACAATAGACGTTAACGGTTTATTAGTCTCTCTAGCAAGTATCCTTAATATTTTATTAAGACATCTAGATCCTTCACACTTTCCAAAAGCAGCACCTGTCCTCCGTTTTACACCTTCAAGAGTTCTCGCCCCCAATGGTCTTCTTATGGCATCTTCTATTTCACCTTCAGTTATCATATTGCAATGGCAAATTACTTTGCCATACTTAGGGTTTACATTGATTATCTCATTCCTCTGTTTATCATCCATGTCCCTAAATCTATAAAAATCTCTTCTCTTATCCAAAAAATCCTTCTTTGCACTACAATGAATTGATTCAGCCACATACTCCACCACTTTCTTAGCTATAGCAGGTGCCATTGTGGCAATAGCATAATGTTTATCACTAACCTGTATATATCCATAGTCATTTTCTTTTATAATGTGGTATGGTTCATCATAATGATTAGACTCGTAAAAGGATTTTATATAGCTATTTGGCACACCAGGTAATATGTCTTTCAACTCATGGAAAACCATAGAATTGTCGAGTTCATCTTTAGTAATAAGGGCTCCAACTACACCGTCGTCCAAGTTAGGTAATGCCACCATATATCTACCATTTTTTATACTGAATATAAGATTGGAATACATATACTGTATATCCTTCTGGGTCGTAAAAAATTTAATACGAGTATCCGTATCTTTCTTTTTCGTATTATAACTAGTATCTATAGAATAATTGTGCCTTCTAGTAGTATTTATGACAATTTTACAAGTAAATCTATTTTTATTTGTGCTCACTCTAAACCCCTTATTTTCTCTTGTAATGTCAATTACCTCTTCCTCCAACTTAAAATTAACATTATTATCAAAAGCAACCTCTCCATAGGATATTGCAAGATCATAAGGTGATATAATGCCCGTATTATTGATATACAAAGCCCATTTAGAATTTTTACAATCAATACCAGGCTCAATTTTGTTAAGCTCACTGTTGCCAATCAACCTACAACTATCCCTGTATTTATCTTCTAAATTCTTATAACTATCAACAATGTAATTCTCCTCATCACACATTATAATACTGGGCATTCTCCTATATGGAACACTAAATTTTTTTGCAACCTGTTCAATTTCCTTATTTCCCTCGTACTCTAATTGTGCAGTATTTTCGTCCTTATTTTCAACGCCATTAAAAATCATAGACGTATTTCCCAAATTAACTTCATCAGCTATATCATAATTCTTTTCTATAAGAGCAATATTAAGATTGTATTTTGATAGCTCATATGCAATAGCACAGCCTATAAGCTCTCCACCTAATATAAGAACATCATAATCCATTTTAATTTAGAATTAATCTAATAATTAATTCTGTACCCCCTTACTCAACAACTTTAATGTTTATATATCAATTTGTATATATCAATTTTTATCATCACAATATTTTAGTGCATTAAGATATTTGTCATCATTCTCCCCAGTGTCCTTATGATGATTTTCAACAAGATTCAAAACCATATTATTTACATTTTTATCTTCTAAAATTTTTTTCGAAATTTTTGCGTGGTTATAGTATTTTTCTGCTTCTCTCCACTTTAAATTTCCCTTTTTATGCTGTTTTTTTAAAAGCACAAATAGCACCTTATAGATGATGCTCTGTCTACACTTTGATTTACCTACATCATGCAAAAGTGCCGCAATCACAACGTCTTTTATCCTATCACCTATGTCAAATACATCTTTATTTTCAATAACAGCCTTAGCCACACGTATACAATGATGCTTATTCATATTATTCATACACATAAACGCCAATATAGCTTCATCATCAAGGTATTCTCTTATAAACTTCATATCTGATTTAGATAGTTTTCTAAATATATCACCCAGTGCCATATTAAACTGAATTACTCTCTGAAACTTCATAAATTTTTCTCCATTTCACAAGAAATCCCCTATTATTATACCACATTTAAATCACATTATATATGTAAAAGGCTGGTTCATCTTTTGACCAGCCAGCACCAGAATACTTCTATTTATTTTTTTATTATTATTTTTTAATCATTTCCTTTGAAGGCCCTAAGGGTTCAGAAGTATCAACATGGCCACCAATAGACTCCATTAGCTTACCATTCTGAGTAAATCTAACTTTTTCAATTCCAAGGGATTCATTTAGAATCAGAGAATTAGTTATAGAGTTGATAGTCAAAATTTCTCCCGCTGATCCTGTTATTTTTCCATTAATACTCTCATCAAAATCAATAGTTGCAATCTTATCTTTTATATCTACATTTTTAATCTTTATGTCATCTGAAAACATAAATTTCTTATTTCTCTCTACTGATCCCTTTTGTAATTCTTTCAAAACCTTCATAGCATCAGGATTTTCTATCTCGCGCTTTTCTTCCACCACATACTCTGCATTATCATCTGGAAAATAAAGTGAAAATACTTCCTTTTTGCTCTCACTATTACCATTCTCCTCTTGAACACTGTTTTGTGTAGAAGGCTTTACTGCCTCATTTCCTTTTTTTGTGCATGCCACTAGAGAAAAAGCCATTACCATAATCGCTAACATAGTTACTAGTTTAGATTTCATATTAATTTCCTCCAAATATATTTTATTTTTTTATTAAATCTAGATCAGGCTCCATTACCTCTGAATGATCAAGGTGTCCACCAAGACTTTCAACTACATTTCCATCAACATAAAATTTTACTCCACTTATGTTTAAACTTTTATTCAATGTAAGTGTATTGACTATGGAATAAGTAAACATTATCTCTCCACAACTTCCCTGTATTTTTCCTTCAATGCTTTTATCAAAATCCACATAAGCAATATTGTCTTTTACATTTACACTTTTTATCTTCACATCCTTTGGTATTACACAAGTAAGCTCTTTACTTTCAGCTCCCTTAAAAAGTTCATATAGGACCTGCTCAAGATCAGAACCCTCAATATTTCGCCTTTCTGGTACAAGATATTCAGCATTTTCATCATTAAAATATAAATTATATGAATGAAGCAATTTGTTAGATTTAACATCACTTTTAATATATTGGGATTAATTATACCAAATACAAAAGGCGTTTCAATATCACTACATAGATAAATATTATCTTTTATATGTTTACTTTTTTTCAATACTCCTTTCATTTTAAAATAAGATATAATACTTAATGTCAGCAAAAGTATCACTCCAGACCACCATACACATGAAAGCAACCTAACGATATAACCTTTTACTCTAAAATTATTACTACTAGCTTCACTGCTATTTCCTTTACCTAAATTTGTAGTCCCTTCTGGTTTTACTGTTATTTTTTCATTTTTATATTCTATATTGCTTAGTTCCATATCATTTTGCAAAAATGTTGATGGTATATACCTACTTATAGTATTTTTTCCATCTTTCATATTAAAATCTACCTGTATGCCAAATGGAATTATCAGTCTAACAAAAACCACACTCCATAGAACATAAGAAAATATTTTAGGAGATTTTTTCATTATTAATCTTGCTATCATTGCTATAAAAATAATAAATATTGATTTATAGCTCAAGTTTAATATATACACACATATTTTCTCCAAATTTATTCCCCCTCAATATATTTATCTATTATGTCCTTCAATCTTTTAGCTTCTTCTTTATCTATCTTTTTCTCCCCCATAAAAGCAGCAAGAAATTTAGGCAAAGATCCAGAAAAGCTTTCTTTAACAAATTCCTTACTCTTAATACAATCAAATTGTTCCCTAGTTATAACAGATGTAACTATGGCATCCTCATTTTTAAATATTCCGCGTTGACATAGTTTCTTTAATACTGTGTATGTTGTAGATTTTTTCCAATTAAATTTTTCTTCGCATTTTCTCACTAATTCCCCCGAACTAATAGGTTCATTATCCCATATGATTTGAGCAAATTTTGATTCAGTTTCGGCTAATTTATAACGATTCACAACTTTACCCCTTTTCATGTATTCTAACTTCCAACAGTTATTTTATTTTTTTTTTAAATCTATAAGTAATAGACCTATTTAATTATTAGTCTATTACTTATAGACCAATTTGTCAACATATTAAATTAATATATTTTTTCATTATTTTTCGCAAAAAAAATACACCAACTTTATGTTAGTGTATTTTTTGGTGGAGGTAAAGGGGTTCGAACCCTTGACCCCCTGCGTGCAAGGCAGGTGCTCTCCCAGCTGAGCTATACCCCCGTAAATGGTGGATCATCAGGGACTCGAACCCCAGACCTACCGGTTATGAGCCGGTTGCTCTAACCAACTGAGCTAATGATCCTTAAATAACCTGGCAACGTCTTACTCTCCCGCAGGGCCTCCCCTGAAGTACCATCAGCGCTATGAAGCTTAACCGTCCTGTTCGGAATGGGAAGGGGTGTTACCTTCATGCTATCATCACCAGATATTTTCTTTTTCAATCTAATAATTATTTCATTTAGAGTGCTACCATCAAAGACGGTAACCGGCCAAATTCTTAACGTAAATCATAGATTTACTAAATTTGGCGTTCGAAATCATTTAGATTTCTCACCCTTCATGCTATCATCACCAGATATTTTCTTTTTTTAGGTTATTATTTTGTTGTTGTTTGACGGTTACTTGAGAGATGTTCTCTCAAAATTGTATAATGAATAAGTAATTTGGTCAAGTCCTCGACCTATTAGTATGAGTCAGCTAAATATGTTACCACACTTACACCTCTCACCTATCAACCTTGTAGTCTTCAAGGGGTCTTATAGCTTACGCTAAGGGAAATCTAATCTTGAGGTGGGCTTCACACTTAGATGCTTTCAGTGTTTATCCCTTCCCGACATAGCTACCCAGCTGTGCTCCTGGCGGAACAACTGGTGCACCAGAGGTCAGTCCATCCCGGTCCTCTCGTACTAAGGACAGCGCCTCTCAAATTTCCTACGCCCGCAGCGGATAGGGA
>NZ_FRAD01000023.1 GCF_900142225.1 Hathewaya proteolytica DSM 3090 | reverse complement strand
GCAAGAGCCGAAAGTCTTACTTAACATAATTTCTTGTTCTTTAGTTGGCACTAACCTAAATTTAAAAGACTTCTCCACAATACCACCTCATTTCTTATGTATTTTATGTAGTTTGTATAGTGATTATACAATGCTATTGAAATGACGTCAGAATTAACTTTCATATTGTATTTTGTTCTAAATCAGAAGTTAGTGTAATGTTAAGTTAGGGGAGTATCGAACTCCACTAACTTAAAGCCCTTACATCCTCGACCACAAGGGCACGAGGTTTTACGGGCAAAATTATAAAAGGACGTATTTGCTCCATATACCTAACTCTATTATTCATATAATTACCTCAACTATATTTTATATTTTCATTATTTTCATTATTATCGCTATTATTTTATATTATACCATAAACTTATTAATATTATAACAAAAGTTTTCGTTACAATTGAGATTATATTTTTAATAACTTCTTGTGCTTGTCCAAGTATAAAAGCCTGTCCTATATACTAGACAGACTTTTTTGACTTAAATTAAATTTTCTTGCACACAATTGTTGTAGCACCATTTATGGCACATAAAGGTTTTACGTCTTTAAAACCAGCCTTTTTTAAAAGTTCTATTTCGTGCTTAAGAGTAAGTGGTGTGTCAAAATGAATAAATACATCCTCTAAAATCTTGTTTTCTCTACGTATTTCCTCAGCTTTTTTTGAAAGCAGCTCCTCTTCCTCTTCACAACAAGCAATATAATCACATTGGATAAACTCACCGCCATGTTTTAATGAGTTATATATTTTTTTAAATAACTCTACTTTCTTGCTACCCTTAAAGTGATGCAATGATTGAAATGAAATAACTGCATCATATTCCTCTTCTTTAAAAGGTACTTGAAAATAATCTCCACATATTAATGACAGATGCTTGTCTCCATGTTTTTGCTGAAGCTTTTGAAGCATAGTTTCACAGAGGTCAATGCCCGTGACACTTACATGAGGTAAAATTTTAAATATATTATCTAGTTCAAGCCCTGTGCCGCATCCAACATCTAAAAGTTTTTTTGTATCTTTGGGAATTTGATTACTAACAAAGGTGTATGCATCTTCCCAATGTTCCATATGCTCTTCATAATCATCTATACGAGCTTTAAAAAACTCATCCATCTCTTCAAAGTTATGATTTTCAAGGCCACTAATCCATTCTTTAAGGCCCTTCAAGTATTCATCAATATTTTCACGTATAACAATATCCATTGAAATTCCTCTCCTTATCACCTTGTTTATCTATATTATACATTTCCCATTTTTAAATAGCCACCTCAAGAATTTATCATAATTTTTTTTGCTCCATGACTTGATTATATGAATACTTTCTTCATTTTTATCTAATAATAATTATTTAAACTGTGTTTTTGCAATTTCTATTCTATCTTTATTGCGTTTTCATCCTTAGTATTAGGTTTAAATTTATTATTTTGCAATTTTATTATATTCTTCTTGCATTTTTCTCTTAAAAGGGTATAATAAAAAACTATAAGAATTTTATTTTCATAGGGAGGAATAGTATGGACAAAAATCAATTTATCTTAGCACCAGGACCAACGGAATGTAGGCAAGAATTTCTTAATATTTTAAGCAACAGAATCTGTCATCACAGATCCTATGAATTTAAAGAAGTGTTTGATAAGGTAAGAAATCAAATAAAAAATATAGTAAATTTAAACCAAGAAGGCGAAGTAATTATCCTTACATCCTCTGGTACTGCTACCATGGAAGCCTCTGTATGTAATTTTTTTAGAAAAAATGATGAGGTTCTAGTAATCAGCATTGGATACTTTGGAAATAGATTTGTGGATATTTGTAAAGCATACGATCTTCATGTACACGTTTTGCAATATAAATTAGGTGAAACCTACGATAAAAATGAAGTAAAAAACTTCATTTCTAGTCATCCAGATTTAAAAGGAGTTTTCATTACCCATCACGAAACTAGCAGCGGAGTAAAGAATGATATAGCATACGTGGGAAATTTAATTAAAAACATGGACAACTGCCTGTTCATAGTAGATTCCATCTCTGGCTTGCTTGTTCATCCCATGGACATGGAAAAGTACCATGTGGATTGCGTACTAGCTGGAAGCCAAAAGGGCTTTTTAATTCCTCCAGGTATCGCTTTTGCCTGTCTTAGCAGTAAAGCGTTAAAACTAATGGACCGCAGTGATTTGCCAAGGTTTTATTTGGATTTTAGAAAATACCTGAAGTCCATGGAAGTAAGTGAAACACCTTTTACACCTAACATATCCCTTATATTTGCCATGGAAAAAGCTTGCCATTATATATGTAACACTGTAGGTTTGGAAAACTACTATAATCATCATTATGAGTTTAGATCCTATCTTGAATCCAGGCTAAAGGATATAGGGTTTCACACGGATTTTGCCCAAGAAGAAAATAAGGGCAATGTAATGGTGGTAATAAAACTGAAGGAATTCATGAGCTCCACCATGATTCACAGGGAAATTGAAAGTATGGGTATAAATATCGCCAGGGGTATGGGAGAAAATGCTGAACATCTCCTAAGAGTTGGAGTAATAGGTGATATTACAAAAGAACATTTAGACAAATTCATTATTGTTTTTAAAACAGTAATAGACAGATTATATTCGGAGGTATAGCTATGTCATATAAATTCAAAATAAAACACAACAACGCCATACTGAACTTCTCTGAGGAGTACTGCCAATCAAGATGCGAACTTATAGAAAGCGAATCTTTCTCCAAAGTTTTGAAAAGATACCTTGACCACATTTCAAGAAAAAACAGTGTGATTTATTCCTATCTTTCCTCAGTAAATGAAGACAAGATAGAGATACTGAAAGACCTTAAAACTGTCTTTAAACTTTTACTCATAGTAAATACTGAAGAAATCATAGCCCACAGACCTAACCTTGAAGGATATTTACAAAACAAAGATGAATTTTTAAAGCTAGTAGAAGATTTATATTTATACTGGAGAAGATTACAAAGATACGCCATAGTCTTTAACAATGAGAAAAGAACTGGTTATCAAAATGTGCAATTTGCAGATGCTCAGTCAAGATTTGAGGAATTGGTATTATCTACATATCGTTCTATCGAGGAACAAGTCATGGGTAAAAAAAACAAAGTTTATCGTCAGATTAAAGCTGGTGTCAATGCTGGTCTCACCTTGACCCATATGCGTTCTTATCTTCCTTATGAATATAGAAATCTGGACCATATTCCTTTTATTGAATCCGTCATAATTCATCCTCCTTTTATCGCCTATTCAAAAAGAAATAAGAGAGACGGAATTTTTATGGAGACAAAAACAAACCCTCTAGAGGATAAGAAATTTGACAGCGACCAATGGATATGCTACCCTGCCAAGGTTGGTAATTTGCTTGCCTTTGTGTATTTCAATCAGCGTTTTATGGCCCAAGGTGTTGCCCTTTGCAACCTTTTTGAATTAGCTATAGAAGAAGAGTATAGAAACAGAAAGCCTGACTTAATTTACGTATATGGTTACGAAGACCACAAGGAAAATGAAATTTTTTATGAGGACAGTGACAACGATATTATTGTAGGTTTTCTAAGTTCCGATGACAAATTCGATTACTTTGGATACATGAAAAAAATGATCTTAACTTTGCACAACGTAAAGAAATTAAATCAAAACCAATTGCCAATTCACGGTGCTATGGTTAAAATGACCATGCTAGATGGTAAAACCAACAATATCATCATTATGGGAGATAGTGGTGCTGGTAAATCTGAAACTATTGAACAGCTTAAAATCCACGGGGAATCCTCCATCACTGACATAAAGACTATTTACGATGACATGGGTGTATTGCTGTTAGATGACAATGGAACAATTAAAAGCAGTGGTACGGAAATCGGCGCCTTTGTAAGATTAGATGACCTAGACACTGGGTACAGCTTTAAAGAACTGGACCGCTCTGTATTCATGAACCCAGACAAAATCAATGCCCGTATAATTATTCCCATCACAGATTATAAAGATGTGGTAGAAAATCATCCTGTAGATTATATTTTCTATGCCAACAACTACGAGGAAGGTGGGGAGTCCATAAGCTTCTTTGGTAATGCTTCAGAAGCTTTGGAAGTTTTTAGGGCTGGCAGACGATTTGCCAAAGGAACTACTACAGAAAAAGGCATCGTAGAATCTTATTTTGCAAATCCCTTTGGTCCTGTTCAGAGAAGGGAACAAACGGATTTGCTTCTCACAAACTACTTTGGCTGCCTGTTTAAACAAAATATAAAAGTTGGTGAGATAAGAACACGACTAGGTATCGAGGGTCAAGAGCACCAAGGGCCTAAAGAAGCAGCCATGGCAATATTAGAATTGCTAAGGGAAATGAAATAACTACTTTTAAATATTAATCTTATAATAACCTGTCCTCTGTTATATTATATAATCTACCCCCACCCTGTAGATTTGTAAGCTAATTATTCCTATGCCTACACTAATAATTTAGTATGATATAATAAATGTATACAATATAACTATCACAGACAAGGAGAGAAACATGGACAACAAATACGCTAAGGTTATGGTGGAGGGTTCCCCCATATCTAAATCCAATTTTAAATTATTCAACGTGAATGGAAGAGCAATTCTCCCTGTTAACTCTGGGAAATATCACGATAGGTATGCATTATACGAGCAGGAAATTGCCTTGAAGGCAAGAATTCAAAACCCAAATGTGGTCATGGATGAAGCACTTATTGCAGTCTTAAAGGTTTATTATAAAAGTAGCAAAAGACATCCGGACACAAATAATATAACCAAAAGCATCTTTGATGGTATAGAGAAGAGTGGTCTTATCGTAAACGATGCACAAGTAAGAAGATTAATTATTGAAGAATTCTATGATAAAGAAAATCCTAGATTTGAATTAGAGCTCTTTGCGGAGAGCATATACGGCATGAATTACAACATAGTGAAAAAAAATATTCCCGATGAATCAATCTTATATGCCCCTCCTTCCAACGCTGGCGGTGGCATAGGTGTAAAAAATTTTAAAAAATCAAGTACTCCAAAGAAAACTGGGTCAAGCATTGACAAGTACTCTTGCACCATGTGTGGCAAATCTTATGACAAAAGCCAACTTATTTCTATAAATAAGGGGCACAGCTATCTTTGCAAAAAATGCTTTCAAAAGCACTTTAAATAATGAGAAGTCATAATATATATATTCTCATAATAAACTATATAAACAATACTATTAAGAGGCTATTTTGTGAATATAATTGATTATCCCTTTGATCCAAACCGAATACTTTTAGGAAGCTCTGTAATGCTGGATACTTGCTTTATTCTTACCCTTCTTTATGATACAGATCCAAAAAACATGGAAAGTTGCAATACGCTGTCATTGTTGAGAAGAAATAATTGCTCCCTATATGTCAACGATATGACTATAGCGGAAACCATAAACCAGATAACAAAGAAGTTATTCATCAATGATATGAAATACAAAATTGATAGAATCCAGCCTCTAAATTCCATCAACGATATTGAAATAATCTTGTCATGTTTTAATAAACGGGATAGGAAACTTATAAAAGAACGACGATTAGAATATTATAAGGAAATACCCTTTAATAAATATTTTCACAACATCGCCAAAAATCCATGGAAAAAGGATCTTTTAAAAATTTATTTTACAACTTCTGTAGATATTTTTTCATATTTTGAGAAAGTTTTAAACTTAAAATTTGTTAGCATTACTCATACAGATGTCATATTGTCTAAGCTATTTATAACAAAATATATGTTATCTATCAATGACGCTTTTCATCTTTCCAGCGCTATAAGTCATGACATCACTTATTTTCTTACCTTAGATAAAGACTTTGATACTGCCATTGAGGCAAATATTAATATACTAAAAATATAACTTGTACTTATTTTCAATGTATCCACATTGTGAATAAGTATTTTTTTATTTAAAAATTTAATTTAAAAATTTATATGATGGCTAGCCTTTGACACATTACTGTCACATTCATATCTTATTATATAAATATAGAAAACAGGGAATACTTAAAAGTAGTATAGGAGGAAACTAAAATGAACGAAAATAATAACTTTGAAACGAACAACTTTAACAACAATGAGAATTTAAACAATGAAAACATGAACAATGATTATTTTCAAGAAAATAATACTAACTATAGTGAGGGAAGTTACAATGATATGAACAACACGGCTCAGTTTGGTGATTCTAGTTCATACAATAGTGGCTCCTATGATTCACAAAATACTAATTACCAATACAATATGGCAAATGGGCATACTGTTAATGAAAAAGTTAAAAAGCCAAAAAAACCTGGTTCAGGAAAGTTTAAAACTGTAGCATTGCTTTTAGTAGCTTGCTTACTATCTGGAACTATAGCTGGTGGTGGAGCTGCTTACTTCACAGCTAAGCATTATAACAATGAAGTTTTAAACTCGTCCAATGGACTTGGTGGTAGTAAAACTCCAGTATTGGCTGAAAGCTTAGTGGCAAAAAACAATGATACTTTAACTATTCCTGAGATAAATCAAAAGGTTGGCCCTGCTGTTGTAGGTATTACTACAAAAACTTTACCTCAAAACTACTGGGGATTCATAATGGAGGGACAATCAGGCGTGGGCTCTGGAGTAATTCTAGATGAAAATGGATATATACTTACAAACAATCACGTTATCGCCAATGCCCAAAGTATAAAGGTAACTTTTAAAGATGGAAAGGAAGTTGAAGCAAAACTTATAAACTCAGATCCTAGCTATGATTTGGCTGTAATTAAAGTTACAGATACCTCGGTAAAAATGCCAGGTGTTGCAGAATTAGGTGATTCTGATTCCATCATCGTTGGTGAAACCGCCGTGGCTATAGGAAATCCTTTAGGATTAGAGCTTTCTGGTTCTGTCAGTGCTGGTATTGTCAGTGCTGTAGATAGAGCTATTGATGCTGAAAATAAAGATTTAAAATTTATACAAACAGATGCTGCTATTAACCCTGGTAACAGTGGTGGTCCACTAGTAAATTCAAGAGGCCAAGTCATAGGCATTAACACTCAAAAAACTGTAGGAAATGGCGTTGAAGGTCTTGGATTTGCAATTCCAATCAACCAAATTAAATCAAAGTTTAAAGAATTAATGACCCCAAAGGTTATGATTGGCATAAGCACAAGAGATATTGATGAGGCTGCAAAAGCAAAATACAATTTACCAATTGGAGTATATGTAGCTTCTGTAGAACAGTATTCAGCAGCTGAAAAAGCTGGCATACAAATAGCTGATGTCATCGTTAAAGTAAATGGCAAAGCTATAAAAACTGGTAAAGAACTTAATGCCGAAAAAGCCAAATTTAAAGCCGGAGATACCTTGTCTCTTACTCTAATTAGAGATGGTAAGGAAAAACTTGCAAAAGTTACACTACAGTAAAATAAGACTACAATTAAATTGCTACCCCTTAATAAATTTTTAATATAGATTCTATATCTTATAAGTTCCCCTTCATAAGATATACAGAAAAAGCTATACAGCTCTTGACCCCGCTGTATAGCTTTTTTCTTATATGCTTATATTTTATTTTATTTTTCTGCAACTAGCTCTGCAATCTTTACCACTACTTCTGTAGCTTTTTCAAGAGCAGATATTGCTACGTACTCATATTTACTGTGGAAGTTCATACCGCCGGCAAATATATTTGGTGTTGGAAGCCCTTCGAAGGAAAGTCTAGCACCATCTGTACCACCTCTTATAGGCTGTACTTTTAATTCTAGTCCTACAGCTTTTATAGCTTCCTTACCTATTTCAATGATGTGAGGATACTTTTCTATTACTTCTCTCATATTACTGTATTGATCTTTTACCTCTACAGTAACTGTACCCTCTCCGTATTTTTCATTTACCTTATTTTCTAGGGATTTTATAAACTGTTTTCTTTGTTCAAAACTCTTTCTGTCAAAGTCTCTTATAAGATACTGAATTTTTATTTCTGACACATCTCCACTGATAGCATCTACATGATAGAATCCTTCATATCCTTCAGTATTCTCTGGTCTCTCGTTCTCTGGAAGTAAGCTGATAAATTCCTGTGCTATGAATATGGCATTTACCATTTTTCCCTTTGCGGAACCGGTGTGTACATTGTTTCCTTTTATAGTAACTGTAGCACCTGCAGCGTTGAAAGTCTCGTATACGAATTCGCCAGGTTCAGAACCATCAAAAGTAAAGGCAAAATCAGCGCCAAATTTCTTTACATCGAAATAATCAGTTCCTGCTCCAACTTCTTCATCAGGTGTAAATGCAACTTTTACAACACCATGTTTTATTTCTGGATGACTTAAAAGATATTCTATTCCTGTAACGATTTCAGCTATACCAGCTTTGTCATCGGCACCAAGAAGAGTAGTACCATCTGTAGTGATTATATCCTCGCCAACAAACTGCTTTATATCGCTGTATATCTCAGTGGATAGTACTATGTTTTGTTCCTTGTTTAAAATTATGTCTTTTCCGTCATAATTCTTTACAATCTGAGGCTTAACATTGGCACCAGATACTTCTGGGCTTGTATCCATATGTGATATAAAAGCCACCACTGGCACTTTTTTATCTATGTTTGCTGGTATTTCTCCTGTAACGTAGCCATACTTATCTAGCTCTACATTTTGCAAACCTAACTCTTTTAACTCATCAACTAAATACTTGGCTAACACAAGTTGCTTATCTGTAGATGGGTACTTGCCTGTATCCTCTGCTGATTGCGTATCAAAAGAAACGTATTTTAAAAATCTTTCTACAACCTTTGACATACAAAATCCCTCCATTCTAATTTAATTATATTTGTAATAAATATATCTTATTAAATTTATTATATATTTCTTATTTTATTTTTGCAATTCCTGAAGCAATGGCTATTCTCTCAACTTCTTTTGCTACTGCATCTGCAACTGTTTTGTCAAGAGCGTCTGGTATGATGAAATCTTCACTTAATTTTTCTGCTGGAACTAAATCAGCAATGGCCTTAGCTGCAGCTAATTTCATTTCTTCTGTAATCTTACTTGCTCTTACATTTAAAGCACCCTTGAATATACCTGGGAATACAAGAACGTTGTTTAACTGGTTAGGAAAATCTGATCTTCCTGTAGCTATTATTCTAGTACCTGCTGCCTTTGCTTCATCTGGCATAATCTCTGGAGTTGGGTTTGCCATAGCAAATATCATAGCATCCTTATTCATGGATTTTACCATTTCTTCAGTTACTGACTTTGGAGCTGAAACACCTACAAATACGTCTTTTCCAGCTATAACGTCTTTCAATGTTCCTACTTCTTTGTTCTTGTTTGTAATCTTTGCAATTTCCTTCTTTGCTTCATTTAATCTTGGATCTCCATCTACGATAGCACCCTTAGTATCACACATTACCACATTTTTTACTCCTGCATTTAAAAGAAGCTTGCATATAGCTGTACCTGCTGCTCCTGAACCATTTATAACAACTTCTATATCCTCAATTTTCTTTCCAACTATCTTTAAACCATTGTAAAGACCTGCTAAAGTTACTATAGCTGTACCATGCTGATCATCGTGGAATACTGGAATATCCATCTCTTTTTTTAATGTCTCTTCAATATAAAAACACTCTGGTGCCTTTATATCCTCAAGATTTATACCACCGAATACTGGAGCGATTAACTTTACAGTCTTTATGATTTCTTCTGGATCCTCTGAATCTATGCAGATTGGGAATGCATCCACATTACCAAATTCTTTAAATAAAAGCGCTTTACCCTCCATAACTGGAAGTCCTGCCCCTGCACCTATATTTCCTAGACCTAAAACTGCTGTTCCATTAGTAACTATAGCTACTGTGTGAGATTTTATAGTGTAATCAAAAATTTTATCATTGTCTTTTGCAATTTCTAGACAAGGCTCAGCAACACCTGGAGTGTATGCCACAGCTAGATCATCTTTGGAATTAACCTCGATTTGGCTTACTACTCTTAACTTACCCTTATTTTCTTTGTGCATTTCTAATGCTCTTTCAGCGTATGACTTTGTCATAATGTACACCATCCTTTAAATTATTTATTATTATTCTCTTCCTCAAAATATATGCAAAATCCTTTTATAGGACATTCGTCACAAAGCGGCTTCCTAGCTTTGCAGATTTTTCTTCCATGCCAAATAAGGCAATGGTGCATATGGCTCCACTTATCTTTAGGGATAATTTTCATCAAATCTTCTTCCACAATTTCTACGTTTTTACCACTAGATAACCCTATACGCTTAGATACCCTAAAAACATGGGTGTCCACGGCAATGGCTGGAACGTTAAAAGCATTAGATAAAACCACATTGGCAGTTTTTATACCCACACCAGGAAGGGAAGTAAGTTCCTCCATACTGGAAGGTACCTCACCATGGAAATTTTCAATGAGCATTCTGCTAGCCCCTAAAATATTTTTACTTTTGTTGTTGGAAAGCCCGCAAGATTTAATTTTTTCCGTGAGCTGTGGCACTGTAAGCTCTACCATCTTATAGGGAGTATTGTATTTCTTATAAAGCTCCCCACAGACTTTGTTTACTCTTTCATCTGTACATTGGGCGGACAATATAGTTGACACCATGAGCTCATAAGGAGATTTAAAATCCAAAGCACATTTGGCGTCACTATAGGTCTCTTCAAGTATTTTTATCACATGGTCAATTTTTTCTTTTTCCATATTTTCTCCTCGCACAGATATTTTTACATTATGACTAATGCTGCAAGATAGTTTGCAGCATTAGTAAGCTTATTATTTAAGGTTTTTTGCAGCCAATTTTTCTAACATATCTGTAGTCATCTTAGCTAAGTCGTATTCTGCTTTGAATCCCCATTCTTCTTTAGCTGGTGTGCAATCAATGCAGTCTGGCCAACTATTTGCAATAGCCTGCCTAACTGGATCTACATCGTAAGAAACCTGGAATTCTGGAATATGCTTTCTTATTTCTGCTGCTATCTCTTCTGGCTCAAAGCTCATAGCTGCTATATTGAATGCATTTCTGTGAACTAATTTAGATGGATCAGCTTCCATTAATGTAACAATACCATTTAAAGCATCTGGCATATACATCATATCCATGTAAGTTCCCTTATCAATGTAACTAACATATTTTTTGTTTTTTATTGCTTCATAATATATATCTACAGCATAATCTGTAGTTCCGCCTCCTGGAGGTGCTACGTAAGAGATTAAGCCTGGGAATCTTACTCCCCTAGTATCTACTCCAAATCTCTTGAAGTAGTAATCACATAATAATTCTCCTGATACCTTTGTTACACCATACATAGTTTCTGGTCTCTGAAGAGTATCCTGTGGAGTATTTTTCTTAGGAGTTGATGGTCCAAAGGCTCCTATAGAACTTGGAGTAAAGAACTGACACTTTGTTTCTCTTGCAACTTCCAAAGCATTTACAAGACCACCCATGTTTATGTTCCATGCTAACTGTGGTTTTGCTTCTGCCACTGCTGATAATAATGCAGCTAAATGAATTATAGTATCAACACCATTGTTTTTTACAACGTCAGCCATTTTCTGAGCATCAAGTACATCTATAGTTTCAAAAGGGCCTGCTTCTACAACTGGGTTTCCTTCTGGTTTTCTTATATCAGATGCTATAACATTGTTTGCACCATAATCTTTTCTAAGCTTTTCAACAAGTTCAGAACCTATCTGTCCTAATGAACCAGTGACAAGTATTTTCTTCATTAAGTTCGCCTCCCGATTATATCATTAATATTTATTTTTATTTTATTATTTCCAATTCTCTTCCTACTTTTGCATATACCTGAAGTGCATTGTCTAACATCTCTTTAGTATGAGCTGCTGTTGGCATATTTCTTACTCTTCCTGTTCCCTTTGGCACTGTTGGGAATACTATAGATTTTGCATATACACCCTCTTCATATAATCTCTTACTGAAAAGTTGAGTTTTAGCCTCATCACCTATAATACATGGAGTTATTGGAGTCTGGCTGTTTCCGATATTAAAGCCTAAATCCTTTAGACCCTTCTTTAGGTAGTTTCCATTTTCCCATAATTTCTTGTTAAGCTCTGTGCTCTTAGTTAATATTTCTATAGCCTTTATACATGAAGCTGTAGCACCTGGAGTAAGTGAAGTTGAGAACAAGAATGGTCTGCCTCTTACTTTTAACCAATCAATTAAATCCTTTTTACCTGCAACATAGCCGCCAACAACACCAATAGCCTTTGATAATGTACCTATTTGGAAATCAATTTTGTCAGATAATCCAAAATGTTTAACTGTACCTGCTCCATCGCCTAATACACCTGAACCGTGAGCGTCATCGATGTAAGTAATTAAATCAAATTCCTCAGCAACTTTAACTATACCTGGCACGTTTGCGATATCTCCATCCATAGAAAATACACCATCACTGATAACCATAAGCTTGTTGTATAATCCACTTTCTTTTGCTTCCTTAGCTTTTGCTCTTAGATCTTCCATATCGGAATGGTTAAATCTTATAATCTTAGCCTTTGATAATTTACATCCATCAATGATTGATGCATGATTTAATTCATCTGATAATATAGCATCATTTTTGTCCATAACTGCCTGAATAGCAGCCATATTGCAGTTAAAACCTGATTGGAAAGCTATAGCCGCTTCAGTATGTTTAAACTCTGCTAGTTTTTTCTCTAATTCAATATGAATATCTAGAGTTCCGTTTATAGTTCTAACAGCGCCGGCACCTACACCATATTTCTTTGTTGCTGAAACATTTGCCTCAATCATCTCAGGGTTAGTAGCTAATCCTAGATAATTGTTTGATGAAAGGTTTACAAGTTCCTTACCATCAATTTTTATAACAGGACCATTGGCACTCTGTAAAACATTTATTTCATTGTATAGTCCTTTTTGCTTTAAATCATCCAAATTGTCCTTTAAAAATTTTTCTAAAATCTTACTTGACATGAAATGCACCTCCAAAAGTTTTTAACCCACATATTAAATATACTACTGTGCAGGAATATTTTCAATGTTAACTTACTACTTTATTGCCCATTATTCCAAAATAGTTGTATGAATTAATTCATATTATACAATAAAATTCACCTATAAATGAATAAAATAATTCATTTGTAGGTGAATTTTATCTATTTAGAATAAATACCTCTATATTTTTCTGGAAGCAGTTCAGCTATATTATACATTATATGGCGTATAGCTCTTTCTTCATAACTTTTTCTATCCTCATCTTCTGCCTTTTTAGGCAACTCAAATGGTTTTCCAATTTTAACATGTACATCGGCCTTATGAAACTCCTCAGCGCTCATATCACCTGATTCATTTATTGGATACAAAATTTCTGTACCCACCATGCCAATGGGGATGATCTGCGCTTTTGCCATTTTGGCTATTAAAAGCACACCTTTTTTTGCTTCAATTAGTTTCTTTTCTCGGCTTCTTGTGCCCTCTGGGAATATTACTATACTTTCGCCGCCTTTAACCAATTCAATTATACGCTTAAGCCCATCCTTGTCTGGAGAGTTAGGCTTTATATTTGTAGTCTTACATGTGCCTAGTGCTAAATTGGTAATTACATTCTGTGATAACTTAACACCAGCAACAAATGTAGGGCTATCATATTTTTGCAGTACTCTTTTTAAAACAAGGGCATCCGCATTGCTCAAGTGATTGCAAACATAAATCACAGGTTTTTTAGCATTTTTTACATTATCTAATCCCTCAATTATTATATTAGCATTTCTTTTCATATAACCATCCAAAACTTTATCTGCTATGCGTCTTACCAATTTCTCTGGTAAAATTGATATTAGTCTGGCAGTTCTGGTAGAAATCATACTATCCCTCCAAATATCTCATGATATGTTGTGTATTTGTGTACAACTACATTATATTATAAATTTTTTTCCCTTCAAAAGTCTATCATAATATGATTTTACATAAGGTGAAGCTATATTGTTCCTATTTTTTACTACACCGTATACATTTTTTTCGCATATGATGGCGTTTCGTATTATAAGATTTTTTCCCCTCCATCCACAGGCAAGATTCCTATAATTCCTATTAAATTCTTCATTGTTCATGGAAATTATATTTTCTATATTCAAATCTAACATATAGGGTTTAGGAGAAAACTCCACTATATTGCTGTAATGTGCTTTTTCATTAAAAGGGCATACATCTTGACATATATCGCATCCCCATAAGCTGTTCTTTAAATATGGAAACCAAAAAGACTCTAAATCTTTTTTTTGTGAAGTATAGGATATGCATATGTTAGAATTGTTGTCTTTGTTGTTTTCTGAGCCATTTATGGCTTTTGTAGGACACGCTTCTATACAGTTTCTACAAGCTCCACAGAGGTTTTCAATTGGCTTATCTCCCTCTATGTCTAAATCTGTAAGAATCTCGCCCAAAAAAACATAAGATCCATACTTCTCAGTTATAATGCAATTATTTTTTCCTATGAATCCCACACCACATTTCATAGCAATATATCTCTCTGGGAGACTATTGCTGTCCACAAAAACCTTTGCATCTCCACCTAGCTTTACTTTTATAAAATCTGATATACAAGTCAGATATTTCTTTACTACTTTGTGATAGTCCTCACCTAAAGTATATTTAGAAACACAAAACTTATTACTGCTTTTATCTATTTTATATCTATATGGGAAGGCTATTGATATGATGGTTTTCGCATTTTCCATACTATAATTTGCATTGGAGCGAACTATTATATCCTTCTCCTCAAACTCATTAATAAGCCCATTCTCTTTTCTATACTGAAAATAATTTTCAACGTCATTGCAGCTTTGGCAAGGCAAAAATCTTACAATATCAAGTCCATGGCTCTTACAAAATTCCTTTATTAAATCCTTATATACCATCATAGTCTCCTACAATTCATTAATGGAAATATTGATTTCATCTCCAGTTTCTTCGAGAATTTCCTTTGGAAGATATAAAATCTCCATACGGCTTGGGAGAATGTTCTCTCGATAAAAAGCTAATTCCGTCTCACCGCTACATATTTTAATTATAACATTTCTGTATATCTTAGTAGTGCGGAACTTAAATTGCACACCATTTAGAAGATTTTTTGTGTTTATTTTCTGTGGAATTACAAATTCTATGCCAGCATCCACGATGACTTTTTTGTGTTCCCCTTTGTGAAAGTCACCATTGATGTATGCAGCTGCTTTACATCCTACCATGGCACCTTCCACAGTTACGTCGTCCACAAAGTCATTTATATTCACCGCATTTCCGCATATAAATATGCCCTCTAAACTAGTCTGCATACATTCATCCACCACTACACTTCCAAGATTGGGGTCAAATTCTGCGTTTAAATCCTTCAATAACTCATAATCTTGCACAATTCCTACAGCTACAATTACAGTATCACATTTCATAAATTGCTCTGTATTTTTAATGATTTTCCCTTCATCGTTAACTTGAGCTATAGTTACTCCATTCACCCTCTCCTTTCCAGAAATATTAGTGATAGTGTGCTGAAGTTTCAAAGGTATATCAAAATACTTTATACAATCAATATAGTTTTCTTCAAGTCCTCTACAGTAAGGCAATTTCTCGATGAAGGCTTCCACCTTAGCGCCTTCTAGAATAAGCGTTTTGGCAACTACTAGTGCCATATCACCAGAACCCAGGATGACTACAGATTTTCCTGGCAAAATACCCTCTACATTTACAAGTTTTTGAACCATTCCAGCTGTAAATACACCCGCAAAACTGTTACCAGATATGTTCTCTACACCTCTAGTTTTTTCTATAGCACCAGTGGCAACTATAATGGCCTTTGAGTTAATTGTAACCACGCCTTCTTTACTATTCACATATGTAACCTGTTTTTCCTCAGAAATCCTAAGAACCACTGTGCTTAATTTATATTCTATGTTTAAATTCTCAACTTCCGTAACCAGTATATTAGCGTATTCCGGCCCCGTCATCTCTTCTTTTAAAATGTACTTTCCAAATCCACTATGTATACAGTGATTCAAAACTCCACCCAGGGACTCTTCTTTTTCTAAAATAAGAATATTATCTATGCCCTTTTTTTTAGCCTGTATGGCTGCTGATAGGCCTGAAGCACCTGCTCCTATTATCACCAAATCGTAATTGTTCATTCTGTTTCACCTCTGGATACAATTATAACATAAAAAATGACCAAGCTATAATATAGGCTTAGTCATTTAAATGCTGTATCAATTTTTTAAATATTACCTGGCAGGGGCACGAGGACTTGAACCCGGAACCAACGGTTTTGGAGACCGCTACTCTACCGATTGAGCTATACCCCTAAGTACATGAATTATTATAGCATATGATTTTTCCCTTGGCAAGTATTTTTTATTGCATTTATTTTTTCCCCAAAAATACCCTAAGGTTAAATCTCATCTTAGGGTATTTTTATCTTGTAATACTATGGATTTTTATATAAAGAATATATTTTTAATTTACTCTAAATCCTTCATTCTTTAATTTCTCAATTATCTGTTCAAAATTATCAGTTCTAACTCTAGCCACTATTTCTTTTACATCTGTTACGCTCTTAGGATCAACCACCACAAAGCTTATTACATCTGCTTCACTGTCTGCTACAATCTTAGATAGTTTTGCAATTTGGTTTGGTACATCGTGAGCAATTACAGATATTCTCTTTCCTCTGTATAATCCAAACATTTCAGTGAACTGTTTAAATACAGCGTTATGTGTGATTATACCTTGGAATTCATTGTTAATAGTGCTTATCACTGCTACAAAAGGAGTATTTTCAGTAGCTAAGAAATTGGCAGCTTCCTCCACTTGATTCATTGGATCAATTTTAGGAACATCTTCCCTCATTACATCCTCTACAGAAAATTCACTTAGAAGGCTCTGTTTATCTAGATCCTTTTCAAAATAAAATGTATATATTCTCTCCTTTGATATAGCACCATAAAATTTTCCTCCCTCAGCTACGGGAATGGATAAAAAGTTATGTTTCTGTATCAAATCTAGCGCCTTTTTTACTGTGTCCTTTGGTGTAACAGTTATTAACTTTTCTCTACTTAACATTAAATTATTAACAAACATTTGCAATCCTCCTTCTACTACCCAATAATATTATATTTATATTATACCTTATTTATATCGATATTCATATAGAACTATTTAACTATTTTTTAATTTTAGAAATATATATCCATATTTTTTTAGTTTTAAGTTCACTATTGTTATATTGTACTTAACTTTTCGCCTCACATAAGATAAAATATTATAGAAGCGAGGTGTATATTATGAAATTTACATATGAAGTAAGTTCTACAGAAGAGACCATGGCCCTTGGCGAAAAAATCGGTACACTGTGCCAAAGCGGAGATATAATATGCCTTATTGGAGATCTAGGTACTGGCAAAACCCATCTCACAAAAGGTATTGCAAAAGGTCTTAATATAGATGATCACATTACAAGCCCAACTTTTACTATAGTTAATGAATACCAAGGCAGATTAAGACTGTACCACTTTGACGTATACCGTGTCAGCGATGCCAGTGAAATTGAAGCCATAGGTTTCGACGAGTATATATTCGGTAATGGCGTATCCATAATAGAGTGGGCAAATTACATTGAAGAGCTCATCCCAAAGCAGGATGCATTATACATAAAAATAACAAAGGATTTTGAAAAAACTCTATATGAAGATGAATCTCAAATAAATAATAGACTCATCGAAATTCAATATATGAACGAAAAATACAATTATATAAAGGAGATTTAAGCGCAATGAAAATTTTAAGTTTCGATTCCGCCACAGAGTGTGCCACTTGTGCTTTACTAGAAGATGACAAACTTCTTGGCGAAATCAGCTTCAACTATAAAAAGCAGCACTCCATACTTATTATGCCTATGATAGATGAACTTTTAAAAAATACCGATACCTCCATCGATGATATTGATGGTTTTGCAATATCTAAAGGCCCCGGTTCATTTACTGGACTTAGAATAGGCATGGCTACTTTTAAAGGCTTATCCGCGGGGGGTAATAAGCCTATTATAGGTATATCAACTTTAGATGCCATAGCATTTAGCCTTGCATATACCCCTGGAATTATATGTCCTATTATGGATGCTCTGCGAGAAAATGTTTATACGGGTGTATATAGATTCCATGATGATAAGATGATTACTTTAGTAGACCCCATGATTATAAATATTAAAGACTTGATGACCATGCTCAATGAATTTCACCAACATACGACTTTTCTTGGAGATGGGGTTTATAAATATAAATCTCTTATAATGGAAAGCTTTGACGCAAAGTCAGTTAACTTCGCACCTACTCATCTAAATATGGTAAGAGCTTCTTCCATAGGAGAACTTGGTTTTATGCTTTTAAAGGATGGAAAATGTGATAACCCCCTTACTCTCCACCCAATATATCTTAGAAAGCCTCAAGCTGAGCGTGAGTACGAAGAAAAATACCATAAAGGAATTGAGGATTAATGCACAATATTGAATATATGACGGATAAAGATATCAATGATGTCTATAATATAAATTTGCAAAGTTTGAAAAATCCGTGGAGTATGGAGAGTTTGAAATCTGAACTTCACAACAATAAGGCTAAATACGTGGTATGCAAAGACCAAAGCGGAACTGTTTTGGGCTTTGGCGGTATGTGGATTATATATGGCGAAGGAAATGTAACAAATATAGCTGTAGCTAAGGAAGCTAGAAGATGTGGTGTAGGCACAAAGATATTAAATTCTCTTGTAAGTATATGTAAAGGTGAAGGGGCTGATGCTATGACTCTTGAGGTTCGAGAGTCCAACACAGCCGCCATTTCACTTTATGAAAAATCCGGTTTTGTAAGTTGTGGGTTGAGAAAAAATTTCTACTCTAATCCCATAGAAAATGCTGTTATTATGTGGAATTACAATATAAACTCAATGGAGTGAATATCACTTACGGGTATCTGTTTGCCTAATACATTCAGGGTACCCTTTATTTCTTTATTTCCCATGAAGAACTGTATTACCTTCATATAATTCAAACCTTTAACTATTTGGTCGCTCTCCTCAGTGGTAAATATTCTTTTCTTTCCGTTTTTAAAATTCAAAGCCAACTTCATTTCGCATACTCCCATTTATTAATTTACAATATTATATGTTATACATTAAGTAAATGTTATTGATTAAGGGTTATATTGACATTGTTACCCTAAGGATGCTATGTTAAAATAAATCATATGTTAAATTTACTATACGAGGATGATAAAGATGAATTTAATTTCCGTGGAGAACTTATGTAAGAGTTTTACAGAAAAAGTTCTTTTTAATAATATCTCTTTTGGAATAAACCATGGAGACAAAATTGGTATAATTGGTGTAAATGGCTGTGGTAAATCCACCCTTCTCAAAATCCTAACTGGAGAAGAGGAAGCTGATGGTGGGACTATTATAAAAAGTAGAGAGCTTACTATAGAGTATTTACCCCAAGTTCCCGTGTTCAATGAAGAAAATACTGCCATGGATGAGATATTCCAAGGTTCCTCTAAGGAACTTAAAGCTTTAAAAGAATATGAAAGTACTTTACTTGACATAGAAAGAAATCCTGAGGATCCTAACCTTTCTAATAGGCTAATGGAAATCTCTGCCGAAATTGATGCCCTAAATGCTTGGGATATGGAGAGCTCTGCAAAGACTGTCTTAACTAGACTAGGTATAAAGGATTTTTCAAAAAAAATAGGCCAAATGTCAGGTGGTCAAAAAAAGAGGATTGCCTTAGCTGCTGCCCTTATTAAGCCATGCACTCTACTTATATTAGATGAACCTACAAACCATATGGACAACGACACCATTGCTTGGCTAGAAAATTACCTTCAAAATAGAAATGGCGCCTTGTTGATGATAACTCATGATAGATACTTTTTAGATAGGGTATCCAATAAAACCATTGAACTCAGTGGTGGAAACCTCTATTCCTACCATGGAAACTTTAGTGTTTTCCTTGAAAAAAGAATAGAAAGAGAAGCTATGGAAAAATCCAATGAGGATAAAAGACAAAATCTGCTAAGACGAGAGTTAGCATGGATTAAGCGTGGAGCCAAAGCCAGAACTACAAAACAAAAGGCTAGAATTGACAGATTTAATGAGCTGAACTCCGTTGAAGTTTCAAATATTTCTAGTACCATGGAAATTTCTACAGCCCATAGCAGACTAGGCAACAAAATAATGAATATCACCGATCTTTCAAAAACCTTTAACGGCAAACATATCATAAGTAATTTTTCTTATGTGATGTGCAAGGATGATAGGATAGGAATTATTGGTGCTAATGGCATGGGAAAATCTACTCTTTTAAATATAATTGCAGGTAAGCTTAAAGAAGACTCTGGATGTGTAGATATAGGAGACACCGTAAAATTAGGTTACTTCTGCCAAAGTAATTTCAATATGGATGAAAACTTAAGGGTAATTGAATACATAAAGGAAACTGCAGAATTCATTTCAACATCAGAGGGAGATAAAATATCAGCCTCTCAAATGCTAGAGAGATTTCTGTTCAATGAATCGGAACAGTGGACTCCTATATATAAACTGTCTGGTGGTGAAAAAAGAAGATTATATCTTTTAAAAGTCCTTATGGAATCACCAAATGTACTTTTACTGGATGAACCAACTAACGACTTAGATATTTCAACCTTAGAAGTTCTGGAGGACTATATAGAAAACTTCACAGGACCAGTGATGGTTGTGTCACACGATAGATACTTTTTAGATAAAATAACAAATAAAATTTTATCCTTTGAGGGCCATGGTGAAATATTATATCATACTGGCAACTACTCGGACTATTTAGACTACAAATTATTGATTTGCAAAGAAAAAGAAGGTACAATGCCACAGCCTTCTTCCTCTAAATCTAGTCCTAACTCTAAGGATATTCAATGTTCTAAAAAAGTTCTCGCAGAAAAACCTCTAAAAAAATTATCTTATAAGGATCAACGTGAATTCGATGAAATAGAGCATGTTATTTCAGATATAGAAGATAGCATTTGTTCCCTTGAGGATGAGATAAATAAGAATTCTACAAATTATGCAAAACTTCAAGAGCTACTAGAGAAAAAAAGTAATGCGGAAAAACTCTTAGAAGAAAAAATGAATCGCTGGGAATATTTAAATGAATTAGTAGAAGAAATAAATAGAAATAAAGAATTAAAAAATTAATTTCAACATCATAAAAAGCTGTGGCATAATTAATTAAAATGATTATGCACAGCTTTTTTTTACTTACATATTATATGAAAATAGTCCATATCTCCTTGAATATTGTAGAATGTTCCTTTTTCTATATATATAGTATCTCCACTACACACTTCTATTTGCTCCTCATGACTATAAATCACTCCTACACCCTGCTTTATATAAACAACTTCGAAATTGTCTCTATTGAAGTAAGATGCGATGACATCTAACCTCTCTTTTTTTATAATAAAATTTTCACTGGTGAAAAACTTAAAGTCCTCTTTCTTTTCCACATGGATATTTTTACGCATATCTACTACATCCAGAGCCTTTTGCAAATCCAACTGTCGTCCCCTGTTGTAATCGTATATTCTATAGGTTATATTGCTATTCTTCTGTACTTCTAATAAGGTGACATTTCTTCCAATGGCGTGAATTACTCCACTTGGTATATATATATAATCTCCAGCTTTAACCTCTATCTTGTTAAGATAGTTTTCTATAGTCCCCTGTTTTAGAATGTCCTTAAGCTGTTCTTTATCCATTTTTTCCTTTAACCCACAGTAAACTGCAGCATCTTGTTTGGCATCTATTATATACCAAAATTCATTTTTGCCCGTATCATTTTCAACTTCTTTAGCATACAAGTCATCTGGGTGAACTTGTATGGATAGATTTTCTTCAGCTCTTATTATTTTTATCATAAGGGGAAATGGCTTGTAATCTAGGTGACTCCACAAACTCTTGTTCTGCACATCATCATTCTGGACAATGGATTCACCTTCCTTGTGACAACATAATATCCATTTTTCATATCCCCATGGCTTTCCCTTAAATATAGGAGCTAATTTGTATATACTTTTACTCATAAATAATCACTCCAAAATTAGTCTTAGTACTACACTATGATTATATTCCCTAAAAGTTTACATAATTTTAGCTTGATTATTGTCCATGTTTATATTAATATATTACTATAAACAATTATAGATATTTTAAATAGCTTATTGTTTATCTATTTATTATTTCAATACAAAGGAGGTATTTGAAATGAGTTTTGTAAAAATGAGCGATTCAGCTTATAAAGAATTCGAGAAAGTTTTAACTGATAATAATATTGAAACAAATACAGTAAGAATAGTTATATCTGGCATGGGATGAAGTGGCCCTAGCTTCGGCCTTGTTCTGGATGAACAAAAAGAAAATGACAATGTTACAGAAATCAACGAAACAAAATTCTTAGTAGAAAAAGATATCACTAATGAATTTGGTGTTCTTACAATTAAATCTGGTGAAGAAAACGGATATGGAGGGCTTTCAATTGAGCCTGCAACTTCTGTAGGTGGCGGATGCTCTAGCTGCTCTAGCTGTCACTAATCCAACATAAACATAAAAGTTTTTAAAACTGCCCTAGCATAGATTATATGCTTAGGGCAGTTTTTTATATTTAAATTTCAAATATTTAATTTGTGTTCTATTTGAATTTCAAATACATATATTGCGCATTTTTACACTTTATATTAGTATATTAGCATAAGTATTTATGTAACTTTTAAAAATACAATTATATAATCATTGGAGGATTAAAATAATGGCATTTGTAAATATCAGCGACGGAGCGTACAAGGAATTCCAGCAGGTTTTAATAGACAATAATATCGAGACAAAGGTTGTTAGAATAGTCATCTCTGGCATGGGATGCAGTGGTCCAGCTTTTGGTCTTGTTCTAGATGAGCAAAAAGAAAACGACAATGCAGTAGTTGTCAACGACACAACTTTCCTTGTGGATAAGGATATCAATGAAGAGTTTGGAGAACTTACAATAAAATCAGGAGAAGAAAACGGCTACGGTGGTCTTTCCATAGAGCCAGAAATAGCACCTGAGGGTGGTTGTTGCGGAAATTGTTCTCATTGCCACTAATCTAAATATGTACTTAAAAGTGCTGAAGCGTTTTTACTAGCCCCAGCACTTTTAATATCTGCATATTTCGCTATATTAATATTATAGAAATTCCTCAAAATCGCTTTCTTCCTTTAATTTCGTTACAAGATGCTTAATTTCCTGATCCTTGTCTTTATTCATAACAAGTATTACGTCACCAGTATCAACAATGACCAGCTTACTCACACCAAACCCTATTACCAACCTTTTATCGGCAAATACAGAGCAGTCTTCGCTATCTTCCATATACACCTTCCCTTTTATATTGTTGCCCCTAAACTGCTTCATAAACCTGCCCAAAGCAGCATAGCTTCCAATATCATCCCAGGGAAATGAACACTTCACCACATATGCTTTTCTCGTCTTTTGCATAATACCAAAATCCACAGATATTCCCTCTATAAGTTCATATTGCTCTTTTGTAACTTCACTTTCTTTGTCTGAATCGATGCTTTCATATATCATCATAAGTCTTTTATACATTTTGGGAAGATATTTTTCCATTTCCCTTAAAAATACATCAGCTCTCCAAACAAACATACCACTATTCCACAAATAATCCCCCTTGCAAAGTAGATCCTTTGCCACTTCCACATTAGGTTTTTCTAAAAACCTTTCTACCCTATAGGTTGGGATATTGCTATCCACTCTATCACCCATTTGAATATATCCATACCCGGTCTCTGGCCTGTCTGGATTCACACCCATAGTAACAATCCCTCGTCGCTTTGTAGCAATGGATACAGCTTGATTTACACAATCTTGGAACTCCTTCACATTTTCAATATGATGATCTGATGGCAGCACAATCATTGTGGCATCATTATCTCTCTTTAGAAGTTTTATAGCAGAAAAGCCTATACAAGTGGCGGTCTCTTTATTGTATGGTTCTATAAAAATATTAGATTTATTTATATAAGGTAAAATACCACATATTTTATCATAATATAGTTCATTAGTTACAATGAATATATTTTCCCTAGGAACAATGGGACTAATTCTTTCAATGGTATTTTCTAAAAAAGTTTTATCATTTATTACATTTAGAAATTGCTTTGGATTTTCATTTCTAGATAGAGGATAAAGTCTGGTTCCTTTTCCACCCGCTAGTATTAATGCATAAAGCACAGAATAACACCTCTGATAATTGTTTATATCATTATACTATGTGTAATAGCATAAGTAGTGATTGAAGTGCATATAAAAAATATGAGAAAAAATATATTAACTAATTGTTAACTAATTTTATAATAATTTAAATAAATTCTTCCCATAATAATTGTATAATGAAAGTGGTATATTATAATTATAAGTTATAAGGAAGTGATTTTTTGAATATAAAATGGTTTGGACACTCCAGTTTTTTAATAACTTCAAACGATGGATTTAAAATACTTACAGATCCATTTCCAAATACTATAGGTTATAAAACAAATGACATATGGACTAACGTAGTAACTATAAGCCATCACCACTTCGATCATAACTGCTTAGAGTATGTAAAAGGAGACTACGTAGTATTGGATAAAGTTGGAGAAACCCTATGCAGTAAAACGCTCTTCACTGGGCATCCTTCATACCATGATAACATGCATGGAACCAAACGTGGACTAAATACAATATTCACATTTTCACTAGATAACATTAACTTTTGTCATCTGGGGGATCTTGGTTATATTCCTACAAAAGACGAAATAAAATCTTATGGAGAAATAAATGTACTATTTATCCCTGTGGGAGGAAATTATACTATTGATAGCAAAGAAGCTGCTGAAGTATGTAGGCTCATTAACCCAAATATAATTATACCTATGCACTACAAAACCCCGGCATTGAACTTTGATTTAGACAATATGGATGATTTTTTGCTCAGCTTTAACCATTTTGAAAAAGTAAATTGTAACTCCCTTGAATTGGATTCTCTACAGAACATTAAAAATAAAGAAAATAAGGTATTTATACTGGAATATTAAATTTCTTACTTACCTTTTAGAAACGTGTCCATTAGCTGCAATGCCATCAGAAAAAAAATGATAGTGTTGCAGCTAATAGTCATGAAGGAAAAAAAATGTTATACTTATATATACATTATCAACTTGTTCAAAGGAGTGAAATCAATGCGTAAAAACGTACCAATCTTTAAAGGCAACTTAAGAAATCACATAATCGAAATGCCTAATTCTATTCGGGATGCCAGTGGTATACTTATTTTTGGTAAAAGGCTTAAATCCTTTGTTTTTACAACGGATGTAGCAATTATCAGAAACACCAATGCCGATGCTGTCATTGCTGTGTACCCTTTCACTCCGCAACCCATAATTACAGCTTCATTGATCATGGCCTCAGATGTTCCTGTATTTTGCGGAGTAGGAGGCGGAATAACCACGGGAAAAAGAGTTATAAATTTAGCTCTAGATGCAGAGTTTAAAGGTGCCCTAGGTGTTGTTGTAAACAATCCTACACCAAATGATGTAATTCGACAGGTTAGGGAGACCATTGATATTCCCATTATTGTAACTGTTGTATCTGAATACGAAGATATTAAAGCTCGAATAGATGCTGGAGCCACCATATTAAACGTTTCTGGTGCTAAAAGAACACCTTATATAGTAAAGAAAATTCGCGAGAAGTTCCCTGACTTTCCTATTATGGCAACGGGTGGTCCAAACGATGCTACTATTAAGGAAACCATAGAGGCAGGTGCCAATGCTATAACCTATACGCCTCCAACTACATCTGAAATACTAAACGAGATAATGCTAAAGTACCGTGATAACTATATGGACTTTAGAGAACCACTTTCTCAGGAAGAAAGCAATAAAAACAAAGAGAATGATAGTTTTCTTTAGATCCTCTAATGCAAAAAAAAGAATTGAACTCTATTTCATGGTGAGTTCAATTCTTTTTTTATTGCTATTTTTATTGATTATTTTTATTGATTATTATTTTTACTCAACTTAACAACAGCTACTATAGTTATTTTTGTTGCTACCCTGTGTCAATCTATCCTTTCGTTCATAGTACTTACCTGGACCAAATCTTTCATCAAGACTTAAATACCCTGTTACTCTTGAAATACCTTGGATATTATTGCCTCCACATTTTGGACATTTACAATGCTCCGAGGACAATGATGTTCCACAATCTTTACAATACCTTATGTGGAAGTTAACTCCTATATAGCTTATATTGGTATGGTTGTATGCATAATCGATTATGCTCTTAACCACCTCTGGCGATGGATTATCATCTACCTCTATATAAGTTATATGACCACCATTGCATAATTTGTGATATGGAGCTTCAATATCTATCTTAGATTTCATAGATATTGGGAAGCCAACTGGTATATGAAAACTATTAGTATAGTATTCCTTGTCCGTAACGCCTTTTATTTCTCCAAACACTTTTTTATCTTGGAGTATAAATCTTCCACTGAGTCCCTCTGCTGGAGTTGCATAAGCGCTCCAATTGAGACTTGTTTCATCTATAAGTTTGTCAGTATAGTCTCTTATATGTTGTACAATTCTTATGCCAAGCTTTCTGGCATTATCTGATTGGCCGTGGTGCTCCCCAATTAACGCTGTAAGTGTTTCCGCTAATCCGATAAAACCTATAGCAAAGGTACCTTGCTTTAGAATTGGTTCAATAGAATCCTCTGGTCCTAAATTTTCCGATCCCTTCATGAGTCCTTGCCCAGCGACAAATGGAAGGTCCTTTACCCTCAGTTTCTTTAAAACATCATACCTGTGTAAAAGTGATTCCTTAGCATTTTCTAGCCTTATGGATAGTAATTCAAAGAACTTGTCCACATTCCCTTTACTCAAAAGTCCTATCCTAGGCAAATTTATGGTAGTCGGTGCTATATTCCCCCTGCCCTTAGTACCAGGTTCTCCATTGCAATTACTGCATATATAAGTTCTACAGCCCATTGTAGCTGGTATAATTCCCATGTCATAATATTTTTTATTGAAATCTGAATCTAAGTTCATGAAGGTTGGATTCATTCTAACACTTGCAACTCTACAAGCTAGCTGGTAGAGATAATAATATGGGTCCTCTGGCTTTTTATTTACTCCTTCCTTAACTCTAAAAATGATATTCGGAAATACTGGCTGCTCACCCTTTCCTAAGCCCTTTTCATACTCTTTCAAGAAGCATTCACATACCAATGCTGCATCTTTGCTAAGGGGAATACCTATATTTAGAGAACTAAAGGGAACCTGTGAGCCTGCTCGCGAGTGCATTGTATTAAGGTTGTATACAATTCCCTGCATAGCTTGATTTACTGTTTTAACAAGCTTTCTTTCCGTTATCTCTTCGGCTTTTTTCCCTTCTATGCCCATCTCTTTTAAATCCTGCATTATTTCATCTCTAGTAGGTTGTATAAACTCTGCCATATCATTGTCAAAATCCGGATGTGACTGCCCCCCAAACATATCATTTTGTGTAGATTGCAATAGTATACAAGATAATTCAGCAGCTGACTCAATTCTCTTTGGCATATTCACTGTTCCATAGCCTGTGTTAAAACCTCTTAACAATACTTCTTTTGTAGGTATGTGAAGACAATTAACAGTTAGGTTGTAAGAATCCAGGTCATGGTAATATAAATCTCCGTTTTCGTGTAATTTAGCTAATTTCTTTGGCATAACAGAAAGATTGTGCCATTTATTAGACTCAGATGCTATCCTCAAAAGCTTTGAACTAAAATTGTTCCCTACATTGGCGTTGTCGCGATCTGTCTCTACACCTATTTTTTCTATGGCTTTCATAAGATCCGACTTTATTTCTCTAATTCTCGTCCTCTCAATTCTGTAAACAGAGTATGCTCTACTGATCTCTGTAAAGCCACTGTCCTTTAGAACTTTTTCCACCTCGTTTTGTATTTCTTCAACGCTAACAACTTCATTTCCATGGTGAGCAAGATTCTCGATTATCTTTTCAACTAAAGCTTCCTCCTGGGACTTAGTCAAAGTAATTCCTATTTCCTCCGCAGCACCCTTGATGGCATTTCGAATTTTGTCCCAGTGGAACGCAACCTTCCTACCATCACGTTTTACAACATATAGCATATTTTTTTCCCCTTTCGCACAATATATAGTTCAATGTTTGTAATTATACTATTTTATAAGCATTATTTCAATTCTAAAATTCTACTGTAAATCTAGTTAAAATGGTTTATAATTATCTATGCTTATTTTCTTTTGATTTTAGTTAAAATTTAAAAAAACTTATGTTAATAAATACGCTATATTATGATAGAATATATTTATATGGCTATATAGGAGG
Source organism: Hathewaya proteolytica DSM 3090 (assembly GCF_900142225.1). Classification (GTDB taxonomy): domain Bacteria; phylum Bacillota; class Clostridia; order Clostridiales; family Clostridiaceae; genus Hathewaya; species Hathewaya proteolytica. The sequence continues at coordinate 13,615 of NZ_FRAD01000023.1, read as the reverse complement.
AAAAAGTATGAAAAAATCTAGACTTTGCATGATTCTATTAAAGCATATATTGCCTTTGACCATAGGAATCATTTTATTTATAATCTCAATTTTTAATCACCTTACCGTGACTTCAAGGAATATTATTCACATAATAAGCCTTATCTTTATATCCTATGATATTATTTACGAAGCTTTCAAGGATTTAACAGTGGGTGATTCCCTCAATGAAAACATATTTATGTTAATATGCATTATTGGAGCTTGCGTCTTTAAAGAGTACTCACTGTGTATTGGAATATGTATTTTATTCAAAATCCACTATATCACCCAGGATATATATAAAAAGCAATACAATAAAAACCTTATCAACCTGTTTAACTTTATGCCAAAAAGTGCCAATATAAAGATAAATGGAGAGCTTATTACCCAATCACCAAATGACATAGTTGTGGGAGATACTATCACCATTTCTGAAGGAGAGCTGATTCCTCTAGATGGCATTGTAATATCAGGCCAATCCACTGTAAGCGAATACAAGCTGACCGGAAATTCAAAACCTAGAACTGTTAAAATCCACGATGAAGTATTAAACGGATCTACTAATTTAGAAAGCACCATAACAGTAAAAGTTACTAGAGACTTCGCTAACTCCACTGTTATAAAAACAAAAAACACCATATTAAATAGTGTTTCTGCTAAATCGAAAAAAGTAAATGTAACAAACAGAATTCTTAACATGTACATAACCGTACTAATTTTCCTAGCTATTTTATACATTTTTTTACCACCTATTTTTAATAAAGATGCACAACTTTTGTTTTATACAAAAAAAGCCTATAAATATATGCTTTTATTTGCGCCCATTGCATTAATTACAAATGTATATATCTCTTATCTTGGAATAATAAAATCCCTTAGAAAAAAGGGTATAAGCCTCAGAAATCACGTTGTTCTAGAGGGTTTAAATAAAATTGATACCTTAGTTATTGATGATTCATTCATAAAAATGGAAACACAAATTAACACTATAGAGGACTTTAAAAACTACATTTTATCTGATAAATTGGAGCTAATAAAGGAATTAAAGGGCAGCAATGTAAGCCGAATTGTGATTTTAAAGTACTTCCCCTTAGAATCAGAGGCCTATGACAATGACAATTATACATCTTTAAGTTTGACCATAGACAACCTTAACATAGATATAATCTCTTGCTTACCAATGCCATTTATTCGCCGTAAAATACTAAAAAACATTATGTCATCCAAAAGCAAATATTCAAATGTCATTTTCTTTGGGAACTATATAAATAATGTGCATCTTTTATGTATGAGTGATATAGGAGTTACTTCTTATATAAATAATGATGAGCTAGCTCTTAAAGCTGCAGATATTGTAATAAATTATAGTGAAATGTCAACAATAAAGAAACTCATAAACTTCAGTAAAAAGACAAAAAAAATTATACTACAAAACTTTATATTCTGTTTTATAGTAAAGCTTATGTCACTTTTACTGTATCTCTCTTTTGATTTCTCTATTCTATCAATGATACTGATAGAAACTTTATGTTGCCTACCAATAGTTTTGAATTGTCTAAGGCTTACAAAATAAATATTACTAAAGTCAAAAAGCTGGTCTCCCATGGACCAGCTTTTTTTTATTTTAAAATTTTCTTGTATTCACTTTTAAAACTGTTCAATAAATCATCGTACAAATCAGGTTGACATAGATATTTCTCTATGTCCTTATTTTCCATATGCTTTGTTATTTCTCTATCAATAGGCATCTCGCTAAGCAATGGCAACCCCAGCTCTTTAGCAGCTTCAATGGCAGGTTTTTCAGAAAATATCCTAATTCTCTCTCCACAATTACAAGTTACATAGCTCATGTTCTCTACTACACCCAGCAATGAAATGTTAAGTTTTTTTGCCATATTAACTACCTTCTTAACTATCATGGACACCATGTCTTGAGGAGTTGAAACAATTATCATAGCATCTATTGGCATGCTTTGCATCACCGTCAGCGCCACATCTCCAGTCCCAGGAGGCATATCTATTAAAAGATAGTCAAGCTCACCCCATTCCGTATCTGAAAACATTTGGTTGAGAACACCATTTATAACAGGGCCTCTCCAAATAACAGGATCCTCTTCTCTTTCAGTCATAAGATTTAGAGAGTTCACCACAATGCCTTTTTCAGTGCTTACAGGGATGAATTTAAAAGAATCCTTTTCTCCTGTTGGGACCACTTCCGATCTTTTTTCATTTATCCCAAAAAATCTTGGCATAGATGGACCAGTAATATCAGCATCTAACACACCTACACTATACCCTTCATTTCTAAGTTTAGAGGCTAGTATACCAGTAACAGTAGATTTCCCTACGCCACCTTTTCCACTAATTACACCCACCACATTTTTTACTTCTCCGTATTTTATTTTTAGTAAATTACATGATGCTGTTCCAGTGCTCTTTGAACATTTATCTTTGTTTTTACATTCACTACAACTGCTCATTTAATACACCCTTTCATATATTTTATATTAGTATTTTAGTCACTAGAAATCGTTAGGCTTAGATGAAAACACCTTAATAACCCAATCGTTAAAGGTATCTAGTGTACCCCATGCATAGTATTTCTGTTCCTTTGAAGTTTTATTATCAATAAAATTTAAGACCATCTTATATACTTTATTTGTATATCCTTCCGTCTTTACACTTAAAGTATAATCATCATCTGAAGTTTTTTCTCCAAATTTCACAAATGGATATCTTTCCTTCATTTTCTCTTGAAAATCATTTATATCAAGAGACAACATATATTTCTGTATCTCCATATCATCACGAAGGTCTATTCCCATGACTTTATCTTTGTTGTATTTATTATTTTTTACGTAAGCGTCCATGGCTTTCAAGATACCATCATAATATATCTCATTAAATTTTATTGGTTTTCTTATGTTTCCAAAATTATCTATTATGTCCTTATCCAATCTAGAGGAGACAATAAATATTTCGCCCTGTTCTTCGCTATAGAAGTTACCTCCATACCTTTTGTCAAGGCCAGCTACATATTTATATTGTTTAACAGTGCCACCTTTTTCATATACTTCTATTATGTAATCATTCTGGAACTCTGATTTAACATTAGTTTTTTTAGCTTTGGAAAGAATTTCAGCAATGTCATTTATTACTTCTTTGTTGGTAACCTCGAATCTATATCCCTTATCCCGTTCACTCTGTATTACCAGCTTTTTCACTTCTCTTTCATTTTTCATGTACTCAAAACTTTCATTTCTAATACCTAACTTCAATTCTAGTTTTTTAATAGTGGTACATCCTGTAATGGCTATTGAAAGCAAGCACATTATGGCTATTATAAATATATGTTTTTTCATATATACATAACTCCTACTTTAATCTTCATTTTTACTTTCAGCATTTTTTTTATTTTTTATTTTATCGTAAAAGAATACAACTAAGCCACCAATAAGTATGAATATGGCTATAAATTGCGATGTGCTTAGAAACCCTACATTTCCCCTTTCATCACCTCTAAAAAACTCAACAATGAAACGACCTATGCTATAAATAATAAAATATAGTCCCGTAGTTTTACCTTTTTTGGGATTCTTACTTGTATACCAAATTAAAAAAACTCCCAAAATAAAATCGAATATGGAAGATGCTATTTGAGTAGGATATAATCTCATGGTAGATGGTGCTAAAGAATTTGATGGGAATAGTACACCAAAAGAGCTGTGGGTGGCCTTACCATGGCAACATCCTGCAAGAAAACAGCCAATCCTTCCGAAACCTTGAGCAACTGCTACTGCCGGTGCTGCAAGATCCGTTATATCAAAAAAACTCCACTTTAATTTTTTAGCATATAATAAAATCCCCAGTGTTCCGCCTATTATGGCACCATAAATAACAAATCCATAACCGAATTCTGTTATTATGCTCATAGGCTCCTCTATAACACTTTTAAATTCAGTTATAATCCACAATAGTTTTCCACCTAAAACTCCAAATATTACAGTTTGAATAAAAAGACCATATAAGTCATCCTCATCCATGCCATGTTTTTTTCCAATTTTCATGGTGATAAGGAACGCAGAAATTAAGCCGATACAAATCATGACCCCATATGATGGAATCTTAAATCCAAAAATTTCGAATAAATACAGTCTCATATTTTCCCTCCCAATTAAATGGGAGAAGCCACAGCCTCTCCCATGTCAACTTTATTTTATTATAATACGTCCTTACATTTAAATCAATTATTTATCTAAAAATGCCCTTACTGAATCGCCTATAATCTTCACCATTTTATCTTGGAAACTCGGATCAGTTAATTTTTTTATTTCATCAGAATTAGTAAGAAAACCACCTTCTAATAATATTGAAGGCATATTTGTATTTTTTGTTACATACAAGCCCCTATCCTTTACACCTCTATTATTAAAACCTAATGTAGAAAGGGAATTCAATATATCAGCTCCTAGCTGTTTGCTATCTATAGCCGCCTGAGTAGGTGTCTTATCATAAGTAAGATTTTCTGTACTTACAATATCAGTGTTGTCTAAATTAGGTCTAAAAGAACTATAATATGATTCTATGCCACTTACAGATGGATCCGCATAGCTATTAAAATGCATACTGAAAAACAAAGAGGCATTATTATAGTTGGCTACGTCTACTCTCTGCTGTAAATCGTCAGTTACCTGATTATAACCCTTTAGAAAATCCCTTGTATAAAGCACCTTATATCCAAGAGACTCTAAATATGCTCCTAATTTCTTCACGTAGATCTGAGTTAAGTTACTTTCAAGCACGCCCCCCACACCTACAGCACCAGAGTCTATACCATTGGTTTTTAAATTTGTATTACCATGGCCAGCATCCAAAACAATGTCAACCTTACATGGTTCTACTTCAGGTTGATATATTTTTACAGAAACATATTTATGATCATCAAAATCTCTTATGCTTCTTTCGTCCTTTACATGGACACCGATTTGGTAATCTTCTCCCACTTTAGGAGCTGTCCATTGACAAGTATTCTCATATCCATAATCCTTTATCATAGTCCATTTATTTGCTAAAACATCTTTAACCCAAAACTGGTACATTGGCCTATTTTTCGACGTAGCCTTTGCCTTTAAAGTATACTTAGCACCTGGAACATGAATACCTGTGCTTATTTCCATATCGCCAAGGTATGAGTTAAAACTCTCCAATTTGGCACCAGTATTAATTGCTTTAACCTCTACCTGCTTAGTGAACTTTTGAGACGAATCCATGTTATCTCCACGAACATCAACGCCTAGGATATATCTCTCACCCACACCGTTAACTACCCATTTAAATTCACTAGCAGTGCTATAATCTTTAAGTACAGATATGTTTTTATTGTTTACGTCTTTAATCCAAAATCTATAAACCGGATTATTTATTCCTGTAGCAGTAGCTTTAATTGTATACGTATCTCCCACATTAACTTCATTTACCACATTGGATCCATTGTATACATTAAAATTATCTATGCTGCCACTTAAGGTCTTTATAATAACACCGGAATACTTTTCTCCATATACTCCTTCATTACCATGTTTATCCTTCACACGGACTCCTAATACGTAATTGTCAGAATCAGAAGTTACTTTCCATTGGTAAGTGCTACTCTCTGAGAAATCTCTTAGTACAGTCCACTTGTTCGTATTTAAATCCTTAATGCGGAACTGATATAGTGCCTCTGTGTCTGCTTTTGCTGTAGCTCTTAAAGTATACTGCATTCCATTGAATATTTCATTGTTGTCTACTCTCTTATTACCACTGTATATAGCAACATTTGATACCTTAGCTTTACCAGCAACTACCTTTACATTTCTCTCCCACTGATCTTGAACTTCAATTTCAGGAACTGCGTACTTATCTTTTACACATACTCCAATAGAATAATAATCAGTGTTAGCTGGTGCACTCCATAAAAATTTGTCGTTTTCAGTATAATCTGTTAATATCTTTATTTCACCAGTTTTGTTATTCTTGGTCCAAAATTTATATAATGGTTTATTAGTAGATTCTGCCTTAGCAGTTATATAGTACTCTCTATTGTTGAATAACTGTTCAAATCCTATGGTTTTCTGAGTTTTAGCATCTTTAACGTAAAAATCTTTTAAAGAGCTCACTGCTTGATGATCAATTAATTCTTTTCCTGTATTAATAAGAGAAATAATCTTACCACCATAATCTGAACCAACAGCCCATTTTCCCGATAGGTCTTCCACATAAGGTGCACATCCCTTCTTAACAAGATGGTACCTTGGATCTACGCACTCTTGATTTAATGGTTCTTTAGATGCATATGCCTTTAAATGCTGAATTACTGCCCTTACTCCAATTCTTATACTTGGAAATGAATGTCCTGGAGCTCCCGAACCTGTAGCGCCGATTCCTGCAAAATTATTTTGCTCTTCCTTTACATCGCCACCAAATTTAAGGAATCCCGTTTCTAACATCATTTGACAAAAAGCTACATCCGGTCTTATTCCCTCTATTTTAGCCTCTTCCCATGTAATTTGAACAAACTCTTCAATATAAATATCTGTCTTTGCTTTATTTCGTTCTCTTAAGAAAGTGAAAGCTTGTCCACGACTCATGACTTGCTCCCCCATAATAGGAGTGTTAGCCACAGTGGGGCTAATAATTTCTTCCGCTAAGACAATATTGGAAGTGATAATAAAAGAAACTAAAATAATCAAACTACAAATAGCAGGAAATACTCTTTTGCTTTTAATTTTACTAACTTTACCCTTCGCCATTTTTTCTACTCCTTACCTTTAAAATTTTCATTATACGTTGAGTCATACTTCCTAAGATATAAAGGTAATTTAAATATAATCCTCCTTTTATTATTATAATTTTTTTATTTAGGATAGTAAAACCATGATAAAAACTAATAACTTTATTTATCCTACTAAATTGTATTCTACAAAAACTTATTATTTCCTTTAAAAATTTATGTTTTTAGACAAAAAACATAGTGGATTATTTATCCACTATGCTTTCCAGAACTGTATTTATATTATTTCTATCTTCTTTGTCAAATCCACCATAAGCTTTTGAAAATGAAATTTCCACATTTCCACATTTATTATTTATAAAATAACTTTCGTGATATGTTTTCATGTTATATACATCCACAGTACAGTATGTAACTTTTACATTATTATTTTCTATTTTATCATTATTAATATGGTACACATTGTGATTTTGAGATAAAGCCATGCATTCTTTATTAATCAGCCCATGAAAATCATCCTTATTGTTAAATATTTTAATGTAACCATATAAATTTTCTGCTTGGCTCTTAAAAGTCCCATAGAATCTCACGTTATTTGTTTCTTTATTTTTATCCTCATCAACTTCCCAATGAACCGGAAAATCGCAATGTTTATTTTGGCCTTTATCATTCCAAAAATCATACTGTACGACTTCCTTTGCATTTTTCACCGAAGATGCAGGCTTTATTTTTCCGTAAAAAAATTGACCGCTAAAGCACATTATAACTACAAGACACCATAATATTAAAACAGTGCTCATGCTGCTTTCATTATTTTTTTCCATAATATATACCTACCTCCACACAAATATATGCCCATTTGCTCTAATACTCCTATATGACTTATATAAGGAGTACTAGAGCTTTAAGTTTTTATCTTTTTATAGGAACAACAGTTGTACACTTTTTTACATCATAGAACATGATCCAATATCCATAGCCCTGATTTTTGTTAGTAGGAATCCAGGTTACAAATCCCGTTTTACCTCCATAAGGCTGGTTATCTCTATCCCTCATGCCAGGTATAGCATATACAACATATTGCAGTTTGCCCTGTTTATCGCACTGATATCCTATGCAAAAATGCTTATATGGTTTTATAAATGAATGATAACAAATCATAGGGTAATATATTATGGTATATCTGTTAAATTGTGAGGAGTCGTAGAGGTCTTCTAGGGAATTTACAGGTATTTTATACCATCTACAATTAGGCACCTCTTCCCCCATTTCCCTTATCTCTTCGAATTCATATACAAGACTTTTAAAATAAGCTCCAACTCTTCCTGTTGGGATATCCATGTCTTCTAAGGTCTCTTTATCACTAAGATTGTGTTCTCTCAATATATGTTCCTGAAGAGTGTAGAATTCTCGTTTAGGGTCTTCATTCCCCCTATAATCCTTGCCTTCTTTATTTTTTACAACATTTTCTACATTTTTTTCGTATTTATCAAATACTTCCCCTGAAATACTACCGTCTTCTTCTGCCGGTTTAATTTCGTCTTGTGGTTGTACCATTTCCTCTGGTTGTTCTGTTTCTTTTGGTTGTTCTACTTCTTTTGGTTGTTCTGTTTCTTTTGGTTTTTCTGTTTCATCTGGCTTAATTTCTTCTTCTGGTTTAGCCACTTCTTCCTTAATTATTTCTTCTTTTGGTTTTATCTCCTCTTGCTGCTTTATCTCTTCTTGTTGCTTTATTTCATCCTGCTTCTTTATTTCATCCTGCTTCTTTATTTCCTCTTGTTGCTTTATTTCATCCTGCTTCTTTATTTCCTCTTGCGTCTTTACTTCGTTTTCAATAGTCTTTTTTTCATTAATTATTTCATATTCTTTCCAGTTTTTTGGTGCCTCAGAAGTAAGAAATCCTGTTAATAGCGGAATTACGTTGCCGTCTGCAATTTTGCCTAAAGTCGCCCCTATTATATTTTGCATAGACATTTTGGACCCTGCAATATTTCCAGCATCATATTCACACGTAGTATCTACTTTCCCCTGAGCATCTACGTCAACTTTTTTTAGTACAACCATTCTACCTGGACTTTCATTTTTGCATATAAGAACCACGTAATAAGGTCCCATGCTAGGATTAATATTTTGAGCGTAACAAGAAACTTTGCACTTATCATTTTTTCTTTCTAACTTAACGTACCCCGAAGAGCTTTTACCCTTATCTAATACATACCCCTTTTCATCCTCTTGTAAAATTATAAAATATCTTGAATAACTTTTTCTAGAAGCCAAATTAGTCCCTCCATATACTACTTATTCCCTATAATATATGAAGAGACTATAAAAAAATGCCTTATTAATATAAAATTTTTTTAAAAATCAACACTCTGCTTAAGTATATTGTCTGATAAGCTAGCAAATTCTTCTATACTAAGAGTTTCTCCTCTCCTAGATGGATCTATGTTGCTTAATTCAAAAGCCTTTTCCATGCGTTCTTTTGGTAATCCCATAGGTTTAAGTGCATTCCATAAGGTTTTCCTTCTCATATTGAAGGCTGCTCTAATTACCTTAAAAAACAAATCTTCCTTTTCAACTTTTACCCTAGGTTTATCTAATTTATCAAGTTTAATAACAATAGAATCTACTTTAGGCCTTGGTAGAAAACAATTAGGTGAAACGTGTCTTACAATCTTTGCATTGCAATGGTATTGAACAAGTAAAGACAAAGCCCCATACTCTTTACTATTGGCATCTGCAGCTATTCTCTCTGCAACTTCTTTTTGTATCATTATTGTAAGGGATTTAAAATTGTATCTTTCATTTAACAACCTTGTTATTATTGGGGTTGTTACGTAGTATGGCAAGTTGGCCACAATTTTAACACTAGTTTCTTCACCAATCAAAGAATTAAAGTCCACCTTTAGAGCATCCATATGTATAAGTTGAAAATTAGGGAAATCTGAAAGTTCTTCCTTAAGGATATTTATTAGCCTTTCATCAAGTTCAATAGCTATAACTTTTTTAGCCTTTTTTAGAAGTTCTCTTGTGAGAGTACCCACACCTGGCCCTATTTCAATAACAAGATCATTTTCACTAATTTCTCCAGCATCCACAATATCCTTTAAGACCTTTTCATCCGTAAGGAAGTTTTGTCCTAAGGCTTTTGAAAATTTAAATTCATTTCTAGCCACAACTTCTCTTGTAGTTAGTTTTTCCATGCATATTTCCTCCATTAGAATTTCATTATTTTAGATTTCTAAAAATATTGTGCTATATATTCTTTTCTATGTACTCTATAGCCTCAATAAATTCTATTCTGTCCACTCCATAGTTATTTAATCTTGTTATTATTTGATTACAATTTCCATACCCTATACCAAGTTTTTTTCCAAGCAACTCTCTTCTCCTCTTGGAGTCGCTACATCCTGTAAGTTTAAAATATATCATATCGTCTATATCATAAAATTCGTTTTTGTCAATAGTTTCGCACTTTGCGCCATTTAATGCCCTAAGAATGGCCTGGGGGACAGCATTTTCTACTCCTATGTCTCCATTTTTTGTTCCTTCATCCCTGCCAATATATGCGTGTTTTATTCCCGGAACTCGCTTTGCTATTATACGCCTTATTTTTTCTCCTGCAAAATCAGGGTCTGTAAGCACAATAACGCCACACCGCTCCTGTGCAGATTTTATTTTATCTATAATAGCTTTATTTATTCCAAATCCACCCACTGCAATGATTTCAGCATCTACAGCCCTTTTCACTGCCGTTATGTCATCTCGTCCTTCAACTACAATTACTTCTTTTATCAATTTAATTTCCCTCTTCCATTTAGTGCTCTATCATTCTTCTGATAGAGCACTATAATAAACAAATTCATCTTATCTAACAATTAATCCACAAGGTACATCTTTTAAAGCTGTTGTCACACTTAAAATACTATCATCTTCTGCCGCTGCTGAAAGTATCATACCCTCAGAGATTTCTCCTCTTAGCTTCACAGGCTTTAGATTTACTACCATGATAACCTTTTTACCTACTAACTCTTCTGGTTTATAAAATTTTGCAATTCCTGAAACCACCTGCTTTATTTCCCCGCCAATATCTACTTTAAGTTTTAAAAGCTTATCACTTTTTTTAACTGTCTCGCATTCTAAAACCTTTGCTATTCTAAGGTCGATTTTCTGAAAATCCTCTAAATCGATTTCAGGTTTTAGGGGAAGAAACTTTTCTTTGCATTGGGCTGCTGATTCCTTTTGCTTATTTAATATTTTTCCTAACTCTTCTAGTTTTGCTTCCACATCTATTCTTGGGAATATTACTCCATTTTTATTAACTTTGGTTCCTGCCACTGTTCCATCAAAGCTTTGTAAGCTTTCATAGGAAATATTTTTTATACCAAGCTGCTCATTGATTTTTAAGCTGGTTTCTGGCAAGAATGCACTTAATAAAATAGATGTAAATCTCAAGGATTCTGATAGATTATACAACACTGTAGCAAGTCTGCTCTTAGAATTTTCATCTTTTCCAAGAACCCATGGCTGTGTTTCATCTATATATTTGTTAGTCCTTCTTATTAATTCCCATATTTCATCCAATGCATATGGTATCTTAAAGCAATCTATCTGTTTGTCAACCTTTGCTGGAGTCGCCAATGCTAAATTCACCAGTTCATCATCAATTGCTTGCTTCTCACCTGGACCTGGTATCTCACCTTCAAAATATTTGTCGATCATGGTTACAGTTCTTGAAACAAGATTTCCAAGGTCATTTGCAAGATCGGAGTTTGTTTTCTTTATAAATATTTCATTGTTAAATATACCGTCTGCTCCAAAAGGTATTTCATGAAGAAGATAATATCTCACTGCATCCACTCCAAAATGTTGCACAAGCAATTCCGGTTGAACTACATTTCCTTTAGATTTAGACATTTTCCCATCTTCTAACATAAGCCATCCATGGCCAAATACATGTTTTGGCAGTGGCAAATCAAGAGCCATAAGCATAATTGGCCAATATATTGTATGGAATCTCAATATGTCTTTTCCTATAAGATGAACATCTGCAGGCCAATACTTATCCATGATTTGTTCTTTGTCATTTTCATAACCTAATGCTGATATATAATTTGATAGAGCATCTATCCACACATAAACTACATGACCCTTATCGAATTCCACAGGAATCCCCCAGTCAAAAGTAGTTCTTGAAACACAAAGATCTTGCAATCCTGGTTTTAAGAAATTGTTCAGCATCTCATTTTTTCTAGATTCCGGCTGGATAAAATCAGGATGACTTTCTATATATTCAATTAGTCTAGGTGCATATCTCGACATTTTGAAAAAATACGCTTCTTCTTTTGCATTTTCCACAGGTCTTCCACAATCAGGACATTTTCCATCTACAAGTTGGCTCTCTGTCCAGAAGGATTCACATGGCGTACAATATAATCCTTCATAAGAGCTTTTATAAATATCGCCTTGCTCGTAAAATTTCTGGAATATTTTTTTTACCGATTCCACATGGTATGAATCCGTGGTTCTTATAAACTTATCATAGCTGACATTCATGAGTTTCCATAGCTCTTTTATGCTATCTACAATTTCATCCACATAATCCTTTGGCGTAACACCTTTATTTTCTGCAAGCCTCTGTATTTTTTGACCGTGCTCGTCAGTTCCAGTTAAGAACATTACATCGTACCCAGTAAGTCTCTTATACCTTGCAATTGCATCAGCCGCAATGGTAGTATAGGTATTTCCTATATGGAGCTTTGCTGATGGATAATAAATTGGGGTTGTAATATAAAACGGTTTTCCTTTACACATTATTATTTCCTCCTTTAATTTTTCCAATAAAAAAACCCCTATGGATAATTCCATAGAGGTGAATATACACGTTACCACTCTAACTTTGCATATACGTCGCCGTATATGCCTCAATAACAGCACCATATACATGGGACTGCTTTCAATTTAATGGTTGAAACCATGTTTCTCTAACAAGTTTTGCTCAAGAAACAGACTCAAAGGCCATGTTCATAAATACTTCCGCAACCAGCTTTCACCTACCCTGGCTCTCTATATGCTTTTGTATTCACTACTCTTCTTATCATCGTCTTGTGATTATATGAAATTGTATTTTATCGTATCACATTATTAAATACATGTCAATAGTTTTTTACAAATTAAAAAAAGCAAGACACTAAATATGTGTTCCTGCTTTTTATATAAATTTACTTTAGATTCTTAACGAAGGCTCTCTTTAATGGTCCAAAGTTAGGCTTTGATTCCCATAAGAATACCTTAATTGTTGTAGCTTCTGTAGGAATTGTAATTATATTTTCAACTTTAATTGTTTCACCTGGCTTAACTTCTACGTTCTTTACAGATGAAGCTATAAGTTTACCGTTAGCATCGTAAGCACCTACTAATACTTTTGCAACTTCTGTAGTAGAAGCACTTTCAAAAGCTAAAGTAGTTTCTACTGCTTTATCGGTAATTACAGGTTGGAATTTTATAGTTGCCATTTCATCCATATTTACTCCATATAGACCGTTTTCGCCACTATTGTATATTGCCTTTGCATTTCCTGCAGCATCGGTAAGTATAACAAAACTTACCTTCCATCCTTCTCCAGTTTTTGCATTGGAAACATACTGTCCATTTCCATAGTTCAATGTTAATTCCTGTTTTTCTGTTCCTTTTACAAGTAAAGCATAAGCTTTATCTGCATACTGCTTGTCTGTTTTAACTACAAGTTTTCCATCTTCAAGCTCTACATTTTTTATTTCGCTCTGAGCTTGAACTGCAACTGTAGCATTTTCAGTAGCCTTT
>NZ_FRAD01000026.1 GCF_900142225.1 Hathewaya proteolytica DSM 3090 | reverse complement strand
TATTATGTATATGGGAGATACTTTTTGTATCTCCTTTATTTTTTTATAAGTAGTAATTACTACTACCTTTGCCTACTAAAATTATACTCTAACAGGTATTGATAGCCATATCCCCATCGGTCACCATTTTTATCGATTTCCGTAAATCCAGGCATATCACAATATCCGACTCTTATCTTTTCATAAGTACTATCACTTGCATAAGAAACTCCAGTGAAAGAAAGTTGGAATAAAAAGATTAAAAGGAGACAAAAAGAAAGGCTACTTCTAAGATTCATTCTTGATTTTTGTTTTGCTTTCATTAAATTCACCTCATAATGTATAAAAAGCTATACTATCATAGCTTTTTATAGTAGTTACTTATTCAATAATTTTTCATATTCTTTCATCATACCTCTAAATTTAGAATTGTACTCTAAAACGTTTTTAATACGCCTCATTACAACTTCTTTCACAAAAGGCTTAGATATATAATCATTTACCCCTAGTTGCAACATGTTTATCTGAAGATTTTCATCGCTTTCTGCTGATATAACCACTACTGGGATGTTTTCATAAAGTTTATTTTCATTTTTGTATTTAAGGAATTCTTTTCCATCCATATTGGGCATCAAAACATCTAGAAGGATAAGTTCCACGCTGCGATAATTTTCTTCTAATTTTTTCAGCGCCTCTTCTCCGTCAGATGCTTCAATAACTCTATATTTATTTTTAAACATTTGTTTTAAAATTTCTCTATTTATCTCCAAATCATCCACCACAAGTATAGACGCAGCTTCTAAAGATTTCATGTTTAACATTGACTTATACTTTTGAATCTCCACGTCCATCTTTTTCTGAAGGGTTATATCCGTAGAAGTTCCTATTAGTACGTGTTTGTTGCCTACACTGGTTATATATTTTAATTTTAGATTTACCCATACATGATTTTCTTTGTCAATCCATCTTAAATAGTCACACTCAGTTACTTCCTTTGTTCTGCACACATTGACAAAGGCATCTATTATACTTGCTTGATCCGATAATCCCACACCTACTCTTATTTTATTATTATGGTCTACTATACTATCATAGCCAAACATATCATAGTAAGCATCATTCACTCTTAATATTTCAACTTCTTTTCCGTCAAACTCATATATAGCAACAGGCTGCATAACACTAGAAAACAACATATTCATTTCAGAATTGATGTCCCAGATAGTATTTACATCGAATTGTTCATGGTGAGTTTCTTTTTTATAGCCCTGATTCTTGCCTTCTATAAGCATTTCATATTTTTTAACTGGCATTGGCTCTGCATAATAATAACCCTGTATATATTCACAACCTATTTCTCTTAAAAAATCTACCTGCTCACTCTTTTCAACGCCTTCCGCCACTGTAGGTATCTTGAGCCACTTAGCCATACGTACCACTGATGCTATTATATTTTCCCCTCTCCCTGGTATTTCCGTGTCAGAAAGGAATCTCATGTCTATTTTCAACACATCTACCATAATATCTTTTAAAATATTCAGTGAAGAGTATCCGCTTCCAAAATCATCCATCATTATTATAAAGCCTTTTTTTCTAAAGGCCTTCATGGTTTTTTTCATAGCACTAGGGTTGTCCATATATGCACTTTCCGTAATTTCTAAATTTAATAGTTCATTTGGTATATTATATTTTTCCGTAAGAGATGATATTAAATTCACAAGATTGGGATTATACAAGTTTACTCTAGACACATTGACAGATATAGCACAAGGAGTTTTACCTTCTTCTATCCACCTGTTTAGAATTATGCATACCTTCTCCCACATAAAATAATCAAGTTTTTCAATGAATCCATTTCTCTCAAAAACAGGTACAAAATCTTCAGGAGATATTATTCCTTTTTTAGGATGACACCATCTAACTAATGCTTCTGCACCTACTGGCATGTTTGTTTTAACATCGTATTTAGGCTGAAGATATACCTCAAATTGTTCTGTTTCAAGTGCCTCATTCATGCTATTTGTGATTTCTTGCTCAAGCTTTATGGCATTTCCCATTTCCTCGGTGTATAGAGCAAAGCAGTTAATGTAATCACCTTTTGACTTCTTCGCCGCTAAATTGGCCTTGTCCTCCATTATATTAATTGGCATATAATTATCCTCTATAATATAAATTCCAAAGTTAGGCGCTATATCGTAATTCTTGTTATATACCTTAAGCTCATTCTTAACTAGCTGTACAATCTCAAGAATTCTTTCCATCCCCTCATAATTGAAGCAAAGCAAAAAAACGTCAGATTCCATTCTTCCATATGTACATTTAGGTTGCAATGATGTATGTTCCATAATCTTATCAGCAATGTATTTAAGTAGTTTATCTCCCTCTCCCATACCGTAGAAAGCGTTTATTAAATTGAACCTATTGATATCAAAACGAACAAAAACAAATTTTTCACTACCATACTTGTGCAACATGGCAGTTGTAACTTCATAAAACTTTCTCTTATTATAAATTCCTGTAAGGGAATCATAATCTGATAAGTATGCCAATTTTCTTAAGGTTGAAATATACACATCCATAGTGGGCATCGCCATGTTAGATATAATAGCAATCATACTGCTATCGCTATCATTTATATTCCTCAGTGCTTCTTTTCCATTGCTAGCTCTTAAAAGATTGCAGTCTCTAGAGAGTGCTTGGCATAAATCCTCACTATCTAAAGTCACATCGTCTATTATTAATAAAGTTTTTAGTGAAGCCATAATAACACCCCTTTGAATTTGTTAGAGCATTATATTCCAAAATAATATACTATTATTTAAATTGTATCATTATTTTTTTCCAATTTCAATGACATTTAAATATTGTATAAACCTTTCATTAACATTATTAATTTTACATAAAAAAAAGCCTTGATATTCAAGACTTTTTTGGTGGAGGAAGATGGATTCGAACCATCGAAACGAAACGTAACAGATTTACAGTCTGCCCCCTTTGGCCACTCGGGAACTCCTCCATGATGGAGCTGGCAATAGGAATCGAACCTACAACCTGCTGATTACAAGTCAGCTGCTCTGCCAATTGAGCCATGCCAGCATATATTAAGTTTTTGGTGGAGGAGGATGGATTCGAACCATCGAAACGAAACGTAACAGATTTACAGTCTGCCCCCTTTGGCCACTCGGGAACTCCTCCAGTTATATTCAGATAAGTCACTTACAATCAAGTGTCTCAATCACCGACAGACTCTAGTATACAGTTTTCTTTTATTCATTTCAAATCATATTAAGCCGATTTTTAAAGATTATTCCCTACATACTTTACTATTCTTTTATTTTCTTTATTATACTATAAAGTTTAAATTAACAAATTGCCTTAATTATTATTTCATAATAAACAGCATTTCTTCATATAATCATATATCTGTATTTAATAAAGAAAGCAATAGGATGGTGTTATAATGGCCTATTTACCAAATTATTTGCCCAATAAAAAAAAGATATTAGATTATATGACCTCTTATAAATCTAATAAAATAAAAAAATATTTTAATGGTTCTACTATTATCGTTTGTGTGGGCAGTGACTTATTAGTAGCTGATTCTCTTGGTCCCGTGGTGGGAACACTCTTAAAAGAAAGAAATCTGCCATTTCCAGTGTTTGGCACCTTAAACAGACCTATCGAAGCACAAAACTATAAAAAAGTACTACGGCATATAAATGAAAAATACCCCAATTCAACTATAATTGCTATAGATGCCTGTATCTGCAAACCTGAGCAGGTAGGACACATCTTTATTTCTACAAACCCTGTAAGACCTGGAAAAGGTATAGGAAAACAACTCCCCACCATAGGAAATTTAAGTATCTTAGCTGGAGTATGTCCTGACGACACGGAAGAACCTTTTATAAACCGTAAAGTCCGCCTATCCCTTGTATGGAAAATGGCTTATACCATTGCTTATATAATAGAATACTGTCTTGAAGAATATACAAAAAACTGCCCCGATTATATTTCAAAAGAACAAGAGCAGTTTTTGTATGATAGTTAGAATTCTTTTTATTCGTTTATAAAATCTAAGAACTTTCCTGTTCCAAGAACTACACAAGAAACGCTGTTTTCAGCAACATAAACAGGAACCTTAGTGTACTGTTCAATAAGCTTGTCAAGACCGTTTAACAAAGCTCCTCCACCAGTCATAACAATTCCCTTATCTGCAATATCAGCAGCTAATTCTGGTGGGGTTTTTTCCAATACAGCATGAGTGCATTCCGCAATAGCAGATACAGCCTCCGTAAGTGCATCTCTCATTTCAGCTGATGTTACAATTACGTTTTTAGGAAGTCCACTTATAAGATCTCTTCCTCTTATCTCCATGCTCTTATCCTCTACATCATAGGCACAACCTATGTGTATTTTTAATTCTTCGGCTGTTCTCTCACCAATCATAAGTTTATGATTTTTTCTAATATACTTTATTATTGCTTCATCAAACTCATCACCAGCAATTTTTATTGACTGTCTTACAACCATGCCTCCTAGTGATATTACTGCTACATCTGTAGTTCCTCCACCAATATCAATTACCATATTACCACTGGCTTTGGAAATGTCTAATCCCGCTCCTATAGCAGCTGCTACTGGTTCTTCAATAAGCCTCACCATCTTTGCCCCTGCCATTCTTGCAGCATCCAACACTGCTCTTCTCTCTACTTCTGTGGCTTCACAAGGAACACAAATTACAACTCTTGGAGCTGATTTTCTTTTACCACACGCCTTCTTTATAAAATGCTTTAACATCTTCTCAGTCATATCATAATCAGATATAACTCCATCTTTTAATGGTCTTGTAGCCACAATATTTCCAGGTGTTCTGCCTATCATTTGTCTTGCTTCTTCACCTACTGCAAGAACGCGATCAGTGTTCTTATCTATAGCGACAACAGATGGCTCCTTTAAAATTACACCCTTTCCTTTTATGTACACAAGCACAGTAGCTGTACCTAGATCTATACCCATATCAGTACCCATACCGAAAAAAAACATACATCTCACTCCTACTCTTAGTTAAATAGTAAATTTTTCTGAAGTTCTTTAATTGTGATGTTACACACAATATATCTTATTTATAAACAGAATTCTTAGCTTCACGTGGAGTTTTAATCCCACGTAAAGGTTAGAAGTCGTTATCTAGAGGCGTGGCTCATGTCATCGCCCTCCTTATAAGGGGATGTGTGTCACAAGGGCTAGCCATAAGATAAATTCAGCATAATCAGATGTTTCTTCTTCACATCTGATTATGCATTTTTATTATACACTGCTAATTCTATTTTAACATATTAAGTATCTATATGAAATATATATTCTCTAATTTGTATTATTTTATTATGCTTCTACGCTTTTATATTTCAACTGCGTAGCTTTTCCACCTCTGATATGCCTTTCTGCTTTATTAAAATCCAATACTTGCTTGGCCTCGTTTGCAATTATACTATTAATCAAAGGAAGTCTTTCTGTCATATCTTTATGGATAGTACTTTTGCTAACTCCAAATTTTACAGCAGTTTTTCTTATGGTAGACTTTGATTCAATTATGTAGTTAGCAACATCAAGTACTCTCTGTTCTATATAATCCTTCAAAACTGTCCCTCCTTCCAGATTTAGAAATATCTAAAGTAGCCCTATTACACGACTACTTTAGATATTGGTTTTTCCTTTATTCTTACTTTTTTTCTATGAATTCAGATGGATCTAAATAAGAGTTATCAGTATCTAGCTTTATAAAATCGCCTTCACCGTGTACACACGCAAAATGAAGAAAGCTCATATCTGGTTTTAGTTCTCTTACATTTCTCAATGAAGTATTGCCTACTACACCAACTTTTTGGCCAGCTGCCACCTTTTGGTTTAGTTTTACTGATACATTTTTATCTAAGTTTGCATATACGGATTTATAACCATTTTTGTGAGCTATAACAACCATATAACCAAAACCCTTTGGATTATCTCCTACATAGTCAATTGTACCTTCTGCGGCGCTGGTGACTTTTTCTCCCAACTTTGCTTCATAATTTATCCCAAGATTAGTCTTGTACGTTTTCGAAGTTTTATCTTCAGAAACCACAGCCAAAACAGGAATATCTGAATAAGACTGGACAACCTCTCCTAATACTGGTTTTTGAAAATCTGGAGCAGAAGCTTGTATAACGGCTGCTTCTCCTTCTTCTAAAGTTTTTCCACTTTTAGCTATTTCATATTTTTCTTCAACCTTTACACTGGCTTCTTGAGAAATAACTGGTTTGTCTTCCTTTGCAACTTCAATTTTATTAGCCTTGTTGGTGCTAACAGCCACGGCTGTAACTATAGCGATTAAACATAAGCTAATAAACAATACTACGTAAAAACTGTCTTTTTTAAACAAATTTAGTACCTTTCCTTTTAAGTTATTTGATTTATCATTCATATTAAGCACCTCCTACTAGTAATTTTGTCCAATTTACCTATATTAATACACTTTTTCTTAATAAAAATATATTTTTTTCTATTTTTTTATTAATTTTCCTCGACAAAAAAACATCCTGTATATTTAACAGGATGTTTTTGCTATTATTCTATAGTAACTCCAGTATAATAGTGTTTCAAAATTTCTCTATACCCTACCCCTTCTTTTGCCATGGCTCCAGCCCCCCACTGGCTCATTCCAACTCCATGTCCGTAACCCTTGCAGCTTATGTTTACATTATCGCCTCTGTAAGATAAATTAAAATTCGCCGATGTAAGCCCTAAAATTGACCTAAACTCTGCTCCAGTCATAGAAATATTCCCTAAGGCTATACTCTTCACTGTTCCCTGTTCCGTGCGACTTTTAACTAAAAGCGTTTTTTCGTTTATATTAGCAGCTTTAACACTCACCATGGGGTATTTATTTTTTATCAAACTTAACACTTGTTCTTTAGTAAAGCTAAACTCTGTTTTATACTTTTGTGCCCTTTCCTCTCCTACGCTAGGAACACTTTTCAAATAAGGTTCATCCACCCCAAAAACCTCCACAGAGTCTTCTGTATTACCACTACTAGTTGAAAAATAATAAGGATGCATAACTAATTTCCCCTCATAAGTCAGCACCTCACCCTTTGTACTGTTCACGGCTTGAACAATTTTATCGTACAACTCTTCTTCATTATTTTCATGCCATTTTTCCATGCGTTTTTCTTTGTTCATATACACTTGGCAGTGCACTGTGTCGCATAAATCAGCCTCCTTATTCAGTGAGCAGCCCTTTCCAGTGACACATTTTAAATGGGCCATGGCGTAAGTCCTAGCTGCCACAGCTTGAGCTTTTAGAGCCTCAATTTCAAAGCTTGCAGGCATTTCTGCACTTACAACTCCAATAACGTACTCTTCAAGTCCTAAAGTTATTATTCTATCCTCTTCCTTTAAATACAACCTTATGGGCTGGTCATTTAAATTATTGTTTTTATGTAAAATTCCCTCTGCCCTATCTTCTACCTCTTCATATACATCCCTATCTATGTCCACTACTTTTTCATGATTTTGAACTGCAGACACATTGCCCTTTCCCAATACAAAACTAGATAATATAACAAGAACGTTAAACATAATTACCCCTACTAAAATTTGAACAATATTATTACATAATCCCAACTTCACTTTAGCTTTCCAATCCATATTCCCCTGATCTCTATAGACTATGCTTTAAAATTAACTAGCCATAAATCAGGTTTTTCACCTACCTTTTCTTCTATTTTAGCTCTAGCATTATTTGCCAAATCTAATTGGTCTTATAATATAATATTATTTTTTCTTTAATATATGACTACAAAAAAAATCCTCTCAACGCAAAAATATATTATACTTTATGCGTTGGTGAGGATTCTTAATTTTATATATACTTTTCTATATTTATTATATAGAAGCTATTCTTACAATATCTGCTCCCAATTTTTTTAACTTATCTTCTATTCTATAATAACCTCGATCTAAGTGGTATATATCGTTTACAACAGTTACACCATCTGCTGCTAGTGCTGCTAGTACTAAAGTCGCCCCAGCTCTTAAATCTGTGGCTTTTACCTCAGCACCTGTAAGTTTATCTACACCCCTTATAATCGCACTTCTGCCATCTATTACTATGTTGGCACCCATGCGATTCAGTTCTGGCACGTGCATGAACCTATTCTCAAAAATATTTTCTATTAATAAACTTGTTCCATTTATAATGCTTAGCAAAGCGGTGACTTGAGACTGCATATCCGTAGGAAAACCTGGATATGGCATGGTTTTAATATCTACACTTTTGAAATCTTTATTGCCATCTATAGTAATAGTATTTCCCTTTACCTCTACACCCACACCTATTTCCATAAGTTTAGCTATGACAGGCTTTAAATGGCTCTCATTTATACCTTTAATATCTATTTTACTTTTAGTAATAGCAGCAGCGATCATAAATGTTCCCGCCTCTATTCTATCATATATAGGAGTGTATTCCGTTTCTCTTAACTCTTCCACCCCCTTTATAACAATTCTATCAGTGCCTGCACCCTCTATGTGAGCACCCATACTGTTTAAAAAATTACTTAAATCTTCAATTTCAGGTTCTTCAGCGCAATTTTCAATTATAGTTGTGCCCTTTGCCTTTACAGCACACATCATTATATTTTCCGTGGCACCCACAGAAGGGAAATCAAGGTATACCCTGTTTCCAATTAGCTCATCCGCTTGAACATCCACATAGCCGTGGCCGATACTAATTTTAGCACCTAACTCCGCAAATCCTTTTAAATGGAGATCTATAGGTCGACTACCTATATTACACCCCCCAGGAAGAAATATTTTGCATTTTCCAAACCTTGACAACATAGGCCCCATAAGAAGAAAAGATCCTCTCATCTTCTTTACAAGACCATCTAGAGCCTCTCCACAATCTACTCTAGAAGAATCTATGATAATATCGCCAGCAGAATTATTATGGCAATTACTCTTTTCATCACATACTGTTACATTGGCATTTAAGCCTTTTAATACCTTTGATAAAACAACAACATCCTCCAACATGGGTACTCTATGAATAACGTTTCTTTTACCGTTTAGAATGCAGGCCGACATTATTGGCAATACTGCGTTTTTAGCTATATCTATTTCTACAGTTCCACTTAATTTTTTTCCACCCTTTATCTTAAATTTATCCATGAATTATCCTCCAAAAAATTGCTATAAATTGATCAATAGGAGACATAAATATAGGGTTCTCCACATATTATAACTACTTTGTCTTTATATTTTGCCACACTTATTAAAAACTTATTACTATAATTTGATTTTCCCATAACTTCAATGGCAAAGGCATTAGGTATATTTTCAGTTCTAAATTCGTACTGTAGATTGGATAAATACTTTGTAACCATCTCCTTAGCAAATTCAAAGGAATAATTACTGTTTAACTGCAATTTCGCATTTTTTACCACATTTATATCTAAAATACTATTTTTAAATATTTCCCTAACCTTCTCTGTTAACTCTAATGCCATACTGTTTTCCAAATTTATTTCAGACTCCCAGTGGTCATTCTGAAGCTTTACATCAAAAATCAAATTGTAAAACTCAGCCTTTTCTCTGCAATATATATAACAGGCGTTTTTTTCATATATATCTTTCATAACATCTTCATTTACTATTTCAACATCAATACCATTACTAATCATAGTTTTGCAAATAGTATCTATTTTATTTTTTATATCCCATGATTTTTCAACCTTTAAATTTACATTAAAGTAGTAATCACAATGTTCTATGGCTTGTCTATCTACCATTAAAGATGGGCTATAATCCTTATGGAAAAGGAATTCTGTAAAATTAACAACAAATAAGCTTAAAATAAGTATTAAAATTGATTTTTTCATTATATTCCCTTCCTTTTACCATATATGATGTATTCCTATTTAGAGTCTGTCCACTTAATATGTTTTTATACCCTTACCAAGGATAAAAACATACATATTTTATCATATATATGATGGGTTAAAATTGTGCAAAAAAAATCGGATAAACCTTATGTTATCCGATTTTTTAATTTTGGAATATGTTTTTATTTTAGTTTATCAATCTCTTGATTTAAAAAAGCCAGCCTTCCAGGCCAAAATCATTATAAACACTATAACAGATGTCATAAGGAAGTAAGACTTTGGACCACTTATCTCCATAGCCAAAATCGAAATTCCCCCAAGTATTATGCTTACAGAGTACATAATAAGAACAACTTGTCTTTGTGTTAAGCCCAAACTTAATAATCTATGATGAAGATGTCCTTTATCCCCCTGAGTTATTGGTTTACCATTAATTTTTCTTCTTACCACAGCAAACAGAGTGTCATATATAGGAAGTCCAAAGGTAAGAATAGGTACCGCCAAAGCAAAAGCCGTAGCAGATTTTATGGCCCCATCTATTGAAATCACCGCCAGTAAAAAACCTATAAGTTGAGCTCCCGTATCCCCTAAAAATATGGATGCTGGATTAAAATTAAAGGGTAAGAAACCTAAAAGAGCACCACCTAGTATAGCAGTAAGCACAGCAGTATCAGGTCTATTGTTTAAAATTGCAATAATAAACAAATTAGCTGAAGCAATAAACCCTATACCCGTAGAAAGTCCATCAAGGCCATCTATAAGATTAAAGGCATTGGTGACACCTACAATCCAAATTATTGTTATGGGTATAGAAATATATTGTAGATTTAAAAACAACCTACTGCTTGAAAAGGGATTTGTAATTATATTAATCTTAATCCCACACAACATAACAACAACAGCCGCACTTACCTGAAAAATTATTTTGTAAATTGGTCTAAGATCTATTTTATCATCTAGAAATCCACCTATTACGATGATAGTTGTGCCAATGATTATTCCAATATAAACCTTGTCAATAGACTTAAACCTCATGAGCATACCAATAACAACAGCTATATAAATAGCCAATCCTCCCAGCAGTGGAATAGGCTTATTGTGAACTCTTCTATTGTCCCGCGGTACATCCATTGCCTTAACAAAAACAGCGAACTTTCTTACCAGAGGTGTTGTTACAGTGCTTATAGCCATTGCAATTATAAAATATATAATAGCTTCCTTCATCATATCCCGCCTTTTGTTAATAACCCTTTTCTCTAAATATATCCAAAGATTGTTCAACCCAATCCTTTACCTGTATTACTCTGTATCCCTTTTTTGTATCCCTAATGACAACCTGGCATATGCCTGCATTTATAATTAGTCTTTTGCACATAATACAGCTATTGGCATTTTCTACGTACTCTCCCGTTTTCACGTCTTTTCCAACAAGAAAGAGACTAGCACCAAGCATCTCACTTCTAGAGGCACTAATTATAGCATTGGCCTCTGAATGCACTGAACGGCACAGCTCGTAGTGAGTCCCTCTTTCAATATTAAGTTCCTCCCTCATGCATCTGCCAAGATCTGTACAATTAACAGTGCCGCGTGGAGACCCTGTGTACCCTGTGGAAATTATCTCGTCGTTCTTTACTATTACTGAACCGTAATTTTTTCTAAGGCAGGTTCCCCTTTCAAGAATAACTTCAGCAATGTCCAAATAATAGTTGCATTTGTCTATTCTATCCATATTTTCTTACCTCGCAGCCATGATTTATTGATATAATATTACTTTGTACCAAATAATCTATCTCCTGCATCGCCTAAACCAGGAACTATATAGCCCTTTTCATTAAGGCGTTCATCAATAGCACCTACATATATATGGACATCAGGGTGTACCTTATGGACAGCTTCTATACCCTCTGGAGTACCTATAAGACACATCATTCTTATGCTTTTAGCTCCTCTTTTTTTCAATGCTTCAATAGCATCAATAGCGGATCCCCCAGTAGCAACCATAGGATCTGTTATAATAATTTCTCTCTCATTTATATCCTGTGGAAGTTTACAGAAGTATTCCACCGGTTGAAGTGTTTCTTCATTTCTATACATGCCTATGTGTCCAACCTTTGCAGCTGGGATAATCTTCAACATACCATCTACCATACCAAGACCAGCTCTTAAAATAGGAACTATAGCCATTTTCTTTCCTGTAAGCATTTTACAAGTTGTTTTGCATATTGGTGTTTCTATTTCCACATCCTCCAATTGCATATCCCTTGTGACCTCGTAGGCCATGAGCATGGCAACCTCTTCCACAAGTTCCCTAAAATCTTTTGATCCAGTTTCCTTACTTCTTATTATAGCAAGTTTATGTAGTATTAATGGGTGATTCATTTCTGTTACTTTTCTCATTTATGTACGACCTCCAATTTCATATATGTATATATTTTTCCCTAATCTATTATACTCTATTTAGAATACTTTTTTTCAATTTCAGAAATTTTATTCACTCTTTTTTCGTGTCTGCCACCCTGGAATTCTGCAGCTAAAAATGCATCCACTATGTCTAAAGCAAGACCTTTTCCAACAACTCTTGCACCCATAGCCAATATGTTGGCATCATTGTGTTCTCTTGTAGCATGAGCGCTAAAAGTGTCACTGCAAAGTGCTGCCCTTATGCCCGGAACTTTATTGGCAGCTATGCTTATTCCAATACCTGTTCCGCAAATAATGATACCTAAATCGCATTCCTTTGATACCACAGCTTCAGCCACGGCTTCACCAAAATCGGGATAATCACAAGAGTCTTCGCTATACGTTCCAAAATCTTTTGTATCAATTCCCTTGCCCTGCAAATGCTTTATTATATCATTTTTTAATTCAAACCCTCCATGGTCACATCCTAATGCTATTTTCATAATATTACCTCCTATATTTTATGAAAACCTACTAAATCCTAATCATATTAAACCTTAATATATATTTTACTTCACTAAATATTAAACTTCAATTATATTAAAACCTGCAGATTTTTTTAGTCTGTTCATTATAGCTACACCAATGTTTTCTTCCTCAAAGGCTTCAGATATTATAACATCCACATCAGTGCTGTCAAATTTTCTAAGCGCATCAAATAGATTATACGCTATTTCCTCAATTTTTTCACGGCTACCCACACTAAAAATCACTTCTGCATCAATGTAGCTATTCTTTGTTTCCTCTGTGGCCAAGACACCCACCAATTTTCCTTGCAGTTTATACTGTTGGATCATATGGTTTATTTGTGTTATTGTGCGCTGAACATCTCCTTTAACAATTTTTAAAGGAGACTTTGGAGCATAATGCCTATACTTCATTCCAGGCGCTTTAGGCTTTAAATCCGCCTCTTCCTTTTTTAATATGGCAGGATCAATATATACGTTACTATCCACCATTCTCAATTGCTCTAAGGTAATTCCTCCAGGTCTTAAAACGCATAGTGTTTGGCCCGTACAATCAACTATGGTGGACTCAACTCCCACCCTGGATTCCTCGCTGCCAATTATATATGGTATTTTTCCACTGAGATCCTCTATGCAGTGGTGTACATTGGTTGTACTTGGCCTTCCAGATAAATTTGCTGAAGGAGCCGCAATGGGAACTCCGCTTTGCTCAATAAGTTTTAGAGCTATTTTGTTATCCGGCATTCTTACCCCTACAGTGGAAAGTCCCGCACTTGTTTTGTAGGGAATAATATCCTTTTTGTAAAATAAAAGAGTTAATGGACCTGGCCAAAACAACTCCATAAGCCTTTCAGCCTTTTCACTAATATCCCTTACATAAGGTGTTATATTTTTATCACAAACATGTATTATAAGCGGATTATCCTGTGGCCTTCCCTTTGCCTCAAAAATTTTTGAAACTGCCTTTTCATCTAAAGCATTTGCCCCTAATCCATAAACAGTCTCCGTGGGAAAAGCCACGATTTCACCATTTTTTATATACTGTGCAGCTTCCTTTAAATCATCTTCTTGGATGTCCTCTTCTTTCATTATAACAACTTTTGTTTCCATGTTTTCATCTCCAAATTTCCTAAAAAAATTTAATCATAAGTATGGAGACTACTGCTCCAAATGTGATGTATACCATATTATCTTTAAACCCAATTATGTCTCTTGACTGGGGAATTAATTGAAATAAAACCATATAGCTCATTATTCCCGATGCTATAGACATACTTATGCACATTACTGCTGGAGATATATTTTTAAGAATTATAGCAACAATAACCCCTACTACAGCAGGCAACCCAGCCATTAGGGACGATAATATCATTTTCTTTTTTCCAGTATTTGAGTACAAAAGAGGCGCCGCCACTGAAATACCCTCTGGAATATCATGTACAGCAATTAAAATAGCCATCTTAAAACCTATAGAATTTCCTTGCAGGATCCCAACACCCATAACTAACCCCTCTGGAAAATTGTGAAGCATAAAGCCAAGAATTATAATTATAATTCTTTTCAAATTAGAATTTCCCTTATAAAAATCACCAAGGTAATCTATTAATAGCACAAAGGCTAGGCCCACCGTAAAAAATATCATAAAAAAATCAATACCACTTGAGTGTATTGCCTCTGGTATAATTTCAAAAAAAGTAAGTACTAGCATTATACCACTTGAAAAGCTCAATGCCTTTCCTACGATGTAGGGAGTTGTCTTTTTAAATGATATGCTGATGAAAGTTCCAAGCAAAGTTCCCACAATAGAAACACCTATACAAAGCAATATTATAAATAATTCTCTAATAGACAAAATCCGCCTCCTAAAATAACATATATAATTAGTTTATTTGATATAAGCCTAATTTATGTTACTTTCAATTGATACTCCACCATAATGCGTTATCGCCACTGACGTATGAGATTTATTGCATCATCTGAATAAAAAGCATGAAAACAGCTACTGTATATTTCATTTAAAAAACCATACTTTTTATATAATCCCTTATTTATAACAAGGTAATAATAATAAAATTCTGGTTTGCTCTCATGTATCTTGTAGTAATAGCTGGCTGCATATGGATGTTTCTTCATGGCTGATTTCGATATATTTCTTAAGTATTTGTTATACCTCTGTGTCTGAAAGATCATGACAATATCCCATTGCTGCCCACCCTTCTCCACATCCACAAAAACCACATCTTCACATCTAAAGCTTATTTTCTTATCAAATATACCTTGACGCATTCTAAATTTTCCTATGTTATTTTTATAACTTAGTATTTCCAGATCTATCCTTTTTATCACACCTGACACAATTACTATTTCTACTAAAGCTAGATATATCCATAAAATTATTTTAAAATTATTTAAAAACAGCAACACGGTTGGGAGCAATAGAAAAGTAAAGCTCATAAAAACAAGAAACAAGATAAAATTACTCCTTTGCTTTTTTATGGCTTTACTTAAATTCATGTTCTCACCTTCATCTTTTTTATATTAGTTTACACTTGAGAATTTCCCATGGCCTGCATTTTTTTAGATTGCTCCTCAGTTATAAGAGCATCTACAACTTCATCCATATCTCCATCCAAGAAGGACTCAATTTTATATAAGGTAAGGCCTATTCTGTGATCTGTCACTCTTCCTTGAGGATAATTATAAGTCCTTATTCTTTCACTTCTATCACCACTACCAACTTGGCTCTTTCTATCGTCTGCAATACCTTTATTTCTCTCTGCTTCAGCCAATTCATAAAGTCTAGCCCTAAGAACTTTCATTGCTTTATCTCTATTTTTAAGCTGTGATTTTTCATCCTGGCAAGATATTACAATACCTGTTGGTATGTGAGTCAGTCTTACAGCTGAGTCTGTGGTATTTACGCACTGACCACCATTTCCCGAAGACCTAAAAACATCTATCCTAATATCGTTTGGATTTATTTCAACTTCCACATCATCAACTTCTGGCAACACAGCTACTGTTGCAGTAGAAGTATGTATTCTTCCACTAGATTCAGTGTCTGGTACCCTCTGTACCCTATGAACTCCGCTTTCGTATTTAAACCTACTATAGGCTCCATTACCTTTTATCATGAAGACAACTTCTTTAAAGCCCCCAAGGTCTGTTTCATTTAAGCTCATTACTTCGTATTTCCAATTTCTCTTTTCTGCGTATCTTGTATACATCCTAAATAAATTGTATGCAAATAGGGCCGCTTCTTCTCCACCTGCACCACCTCTTATTTCCACAAAAACGTTTTTTGAGTCATTGGGATCTTTAGGCAACAACATAACTTTCAATTCTTGTTCAAATTGTTCTTTTTGCTCTATAAGAGACTTTATCTCCTCCTGAATCATTTCCTTCATCTCTGGATCGGTCTCTTCAGTATGCATTATTTTATTTTCTTCTATAGCCTCTGTAGCATTTTTGTATTCTTTATATTTTGCCACAATACCTTCAAGATCTGCATGCTCCTTACAAAGCTTTTGCCACTCTTTCTGGTTTTCCATTACAGTTGGATCGCTAATTTTATTCGATAACTCATCATACTTATTTTCTAAAAAATCTAATTTACTTAACATAACACTCACTCCGTATCTAAAATATTTATTATTATACCACAATGATAACCTCTTCACTACAGACAATTTTTAACTTTATAGTTACATAGCTACAACTCATTTTAAAACTATCTACATGAAGATTTTTTGTATTCTACAATATCCTAGCTACAAGTGTCCAATAACTACTCTGTCTAACCCATTGAAATCTTTCATAACATTTACATCCTTAAAATTATTTTGTCTTAATAGCTCACTAACTGCCTCTCCTTGGTTGTAACCGATTTCCAATCCAATACATCCACAAGGTAATATAACTTTTCTGCAATCATGGGCTATTTTTCTATAGAAATTAAGTCCATCGCTGCCACCACAAAGGGCTAGCTCAGGTTCATAATTTTTAACATCATCCATTAACCCCTTCATATCTTCATCAGAGATATATGGCGGGTTACTGAGCAACATATGGTATTTCTTCTCTTCTCTTATGGAACTTTCAAGCATATCGCTGTAATGCGCATTGCAAAAATTTGATAAATCCATGCTCTTTATATTGTATGAAGTAACATCAAGAGCATCGTCGCTTATATCAAAAAGATCCACCATAGTTTTTATGGAATCTTCATTTAAAAGTTTTCCTATGGAGAGCCCTATAGCGCCACTGCCACAACACAAATCGCATACCATAGCAGGCTCACTCCAAACACCGTTTTTCACATTGTGCTTAATGGTTTTCAAAGCCCACTCCACAAGTATTTCCGTATCTGGCCTAGGTATAAGAACTCCTGGGCGAACAAAAAAATCAATACCCATAAATTCACATTTATTTAGAATATACTTTATAGGCATTTTTTTTCTTCTAAGCTCTACATAAGAAAAGAACTCTTTTACTTCTCCATCTGTCAATTGGTAATCTCTATTAGTTATGGTAAACATCCTGTCTTTCCCTATAACTTTTCCTAGCAAAAGTTGTGAGTCAAGTTTGTAGGTATCATTATGTCCATCCTTAAGTATATCATAGGCCCTTAATAAGGCTTCTCGTATATCCATATTCTATTATTCATCTCCATGTTCCGGAAGCACATCACAATATATGCCTTCCGCTTCCTTAAGTGCTCTTATAGCTACTTCTATCTGATCATCATAAGGCTCCTTAGTAGTAATCCTCTGAAGCAATAACCCTGGATACGCAAAAAAATTGCTTAAGAAGCTATTGCTCTTGCCCATCCATTTTATAACTTCATAAGAAATACCTACAACTACAGGCAACAACAAAATTCTGAATATCAGCCTCTGCCACAGAGAATTCCATGATACTGCAGAAAAAACTATTATGCTTATAACCATAACAAGAAAAATAAAATTGGTGCCGCATCTAGGATGAAATCTTTCGAAGGCTTTAACGTTTTCTACAGTGAGTTCTTCATCAGCTTCATAGCAAAATATAGTTTTGTGCTCCGCTCCATGATACTGAAAAACTCTTTTTATATCTTCCATCCTACTTACAATTAACATATACAAAACCAATATTAAAACTCTTATAACACCCTCAACTATATTTAAAACAAACCTCTTATCTATAACATTTTTAAGAAGACCAGTAATAAATGTGGGCATTGCAAAAAACAAAAAGAAAGACAACACAAGAGACAAACATAAAGATATTCCTACAATAACATTAGAAGAATTCTCCTTAAACTTTTCTTTGAACCATTTATCAAACTTTCCCTCTTCTTCTTCACCATCTTCCTCTTGAAAGAAACTAGCTGAATAATTTAATATCTTTATTCCCGTGACTAGAGAATCGGCAAAGCTCGCTATACCACGTATAAACGGCAAGCCCAAAATTTTATGTCTTTGAGTTAAAGGAGGCTTATTTTCTTTTTCAACCACAATTTCACCATTGTTTAACCTTACAGCAGTTGCCATACCATTTTTACCACGCATCATAACACCCTCTATAACTGCCTGGCCTCCAACGTTTTTATATTTTTTCATATTTCCCCCTCAAAAAGTTATCCAAATTTAATATAATTTTTGCATACACATTCATTTTATCAGATTTTTAATCTCCTGTGAACCATTCTGTTAACAATAGAGCAATTTGTTTGTATCTAGAATCCATATTGACACTTATATTGTACCATGTTATACTATAATGGTTGATGTGACGGTTATAATTTTTTGTTTTGAAAGAGGTGAATATAATGAAAAAAGATTTACATCCAGAATATCATAATGATGCTGTTGTTAAGTGTGCATGTGGCAATACTTTTACAACTGGTTCAGTTAAACCTGAGCTAAAGGTGGAAATTTGCTCAAAATGTCATCCATTCTTCACTGGAAAGCAAAAGATTGTAGACCAAGGTGGAAGAATTGATAAGTTTATGAAGAAATTCAACCTAAAAGAAGAAAACTAGTATTTTAAGAGCTAAGGCATAATGAATGAACTTTCATTATTAACATAGCTCTTTTTCTTTTAAAGAAAATCTGACTTACAATAGAAATTCTATAGAAGTCAGATTTTTTTTGGTTTACTTTCCACACAACTCTTTTAAATACAATGAAATAAATTCCTCGTTATTTTTTGTTTTCATCATCTCGCCAATGAGCTTTTCTGTGGTATTCACAGCATTTCCTTCCTTGTACATAACGCGCCTCAAGTTATATGAAATAGCTGTTTCTTTTTTACTAAGCAGTAAATCCTCTCTTCTCGTACCGGATTTATATATATCTATAGCAGGGAAAATCCTTCTCTCTTGAAGCTTTCTATCCAGATGGACTTCCATATTCCCCGTACCTTTAAACTCTTCAAAAATCATGTCATCCATTCGACTTCCAGTATCCACAAGTACTGTGGCAAGAATGGTAAGACTTCCCCCATTCTTTACATTTCTAGCTGCACCGAAAAATCTCTTAGGTCTAAACAAAGCCCCTGGATCTAAACCGCCAGATAAAGTTCTACCAGTGGATTCCACCACAAGGTTATTGGCTCTAGTAAGTCTTGTAAGGCTGTCCATTAATATTACAATGTGCTGACCTTGCTCCACCATCCTCTTAGCTCTCTCTAGCACCATATCTGCTACTTTTATATGGTGTGCGGGTTCTTCATCGAAAGTAGAATATATAACCTCACCATCAATGTTTTCTTGCATATCTGTAACTTCTTCTGGTCTCTCATCAATAAGCAATACTATCAATTTTATATCTTTATGATTTTCTGTTATACTGTTGGCTATTTTTTGTAGAAGAGTTGTTTTACCAGCCTTTGGTGGTGCTACGATAAGGCCTCTCTGACCTTTCCCAATTGGACATATTATGTCCATAATTCTTGGCGCCACGTCATCGGGGTTTGTTTCTAGATATATTCTTTCATGGGGATATATAGGAATGAGTTTTTCAAAATTTTCTCTGTTTATTGCCTTTTGAGGACTTTCACCATTAATGCTTTCAACGTATAAAAGTGCCCTGAATTTTTCGCCATCCTTAGGTATTCTTACTTTTCCTTTTACTTCATCCCCTGTTTTCAGATTAAATTTTCTTATTTGAGATGGAGAGACATATATATCCTCAGAGCAAGTGAGATAATTATTGCCTCTTAAAAATCCAAAATTATTGTTGTCAATAAGTTCTAAAACGCCTTTGGCACTGTTAGAATCATCTATCATAGCCTTTAGCTTTTCTTTCTTTACACACTTGTCCTCGCTATTGCACTCTCTATTTTCTTCATTTCCTTCTCTAGCTATATAATCACATTCAGAGGTTGTTTCTTTAACATCCTCATAGCTCTCTGTTTTTGGATTACAGCAGGAAGTTTCTGTGTTTTCTTTTTCACCAAATTCTTTTGATGAATTTATGATTTCATTTATTAGTTCACTTTTCCTGTATTTAAAAACATTTTTGATATTTAGTTTTTTTGCTATTTCCCTTAAGTCCGTTAACGGTTTACCACTTAAATCCATATGCCCCTCCCTTATGTTTTTTATTATTTAAATAATTTTTTCTTCACTAATTTGTTTTAATAATTTGAAATATTCTTGTCTAAATTCACTATTTACAAATAATTTTTCTTCTGCATTCTTATTTATGCTATGTATATTTTCTAAGTTAAAATCACTTTTTAAAAGATTTACATCCATGCAATTAAATCTACTCAACACTAACATCAATAAATACTGATTATCTTCATCCTCAACTAAAGCTTTAAGCTTTGACTTATCTATATTAAGCGCCTCACACACCACTTGGATTATAATGTTGTAATTTTCCTTTAAAAACATTTTATACACCTCCCATGCCTATAATTATTGACACAGGAGGTACATTTTATTCAGCTGTTATGTCTTCCGTATTAATATTTATCTTTATTTCCGTAGGCAAAACATTTCCCGGTGTTATTTCTAAGTCGTATTTTGCACTAATATCTCCACCCATATCATTTATATTAATATGGACAGATTTTACCTCCATTGTAAGGCCTAAAGATCCATGGGAAGTAACATAAAGAAGGTGATTTTTTTCTTTATTCTTGAATATCATTTTC
The DNA here is from genome assembly GCF_900142225.1 of Hathewaya proteolytica DSM 3090. Taxonomy (GTDB): domain Bacteria; phylum Bacillota; class Clostridia; order Clostridiales; family Clostridiaceae; genus Hathewaya; species Hathewaya proteolytica. Next base: position 16,916 of record NZ_FRAD01000026.1, on the reverse strand, counting down.
GTATTTACTGTTCCACTTCTCAAAAGAGTAAACATATCATCCTCAATCTTTAAAGTGGTGGTAGTTCCCTCCATGCCAGAAAGTTCACTTTCTTCATAAACGGCATAATACTTATCATTTCTATTGTAATATTTTCCTGGAGTAACTACGGTAATTACATCCTCATCGTCATTCTGCTGCTTACTAACAACAGAAATCACAGCATTTTTTTTCATATATATCCCCCTACTCCACGAACAATATTGTTCTTCTACTAAAGCAAGTACTTCTGAAACTCTTCCTCAGATATATCCTTAGCTATTATTTCACTTTCAGAAGGAGAGCCATAGTGTCCATACCTCACAACTACATTTTCTTCATTTTTACCCTTACAGTATCGCTTTGTAACCGATGCAGCAAAATCTAATTCTTCCTTACTAGGCTCACCCTTTATTGCAATCAATGATCCCTTGTAATCTCTTGCCAACATACACAAATCTGACTTATTAAGACACTCTTTAAGTGTAGCTGTTTCCTCTTGAACTCTTGTAGATATTATTTTACAAGTTGGACTCATTCTAAAATGCCTTCCAATAGTAAGTAGCCTTAAGTCCTTTTCGTCCACTTTGTCTTGATACTTTAATAAGTCCTTCATTCTATCAGAAAAATTAGGCTCTGTAAGCTTACATCCACCTGCTGGTGAAGGGTAATCCTTTATATTCCATTTTTCAGCTAACTCCATTTGTATTTTTCGGCTTCTTCCACTTATGCCCATTAGCTTTTCTCTATCTACCATGCCACTAAGTTCCATCTCCGTTGGTTCAAGATTTAAGGCACATAGGGGTCTTAAAATTTTGTTTCCAATCCCCGATTCCTTTTTAACAGCATTCAAAGCGCCTTTATTTTGAGACATCGGCCTCTGATTGAGAACCTCTCCCGTTATAATAAAGTCAGCTTGGAATTTTTCAAGAAGTTCACCGCAATATCTCATCATCATGGCATGACAATCTATGCACGGATTGATATTTTTACCATAACCGTGTTTAGGGTTCCTTACCATTTCAAAATGTTCCTCTGAAAAATCCACAACTTCCAAAGGCACATCAATTTGCCCTACCATTCTTCTTGCATTTTCCTCATTAAAAAAGTATGATTTAAAACATATACCTATGACCTCTATCCCTTGTTCTTTTATCAACTTTGCAGCCAAAATACTGTCAAGTCCACCAGATATCATAGCAAGTGCTCTCGTCATATCGAATTCTCCTTATCCGTTTTTTCTTTCCATTGCCAATGCAATAAGTTTATCAATTAATTCTTTGTATGGCACCCCTGTTGTCTCCCAAAGTTTTGGATACATACTTATACTGGTGAATCCTGGCAAGGTGTTTACCTCGTTGAGATAAATATCCTCGCTATCCTTTGTTACAAGGAAATCCACTCTAGACAATCCAGCACAATCTAGTGCTTTAAACACTTCAACAGCAATCTCCTGTACCTTTTTAAGACCTTCCTCACTCATAGTTGCAGGAATTAAGAGTTCTGAAGAAGCATCCTGATACTTAGCCTCATAATCATAAAATTCTTTTGCAGGTCTTATTTCTCCAGGTATAGATGGTTTTGGATCGTCGTTGCCAAGCACAGCAACTTCAACCTCTTTAGCATTCAAAGCTTCTTCCACTAAAATTTTTCTATCGTATTTTAGAGCCTCTTCTATTCCCTTTATCAATTCTTCTCTATTGTGAGCTTTTGTTATACCCACTGAAGAACCACTATTTGAAGGCTTAATGAATAAATCGTAGCCAAGTTTCTTTTCTATCTTCTCTATTAAACTCTGGCTATCTTTTTCATAATTGAATTTATCTACAACTACGTAGTCTGCCTGCTTTACTCCAAATCTCTCTAAAACGTATTTTGTGTACACCTTATCCATGCACACTGCCGATGCCATTACAGATGGACCAACGCAAGGTATATCTACAAGTTTACACATACCTTGTACTGTTCCGTCTTCTCCATAAAGACCATGAAGCACAGGGAATACCACATCAACTTCTCTATTGAATAGTATTCTCTCTCCCTCAGACTTCTTATAGAACTCGTCTTGTTCCCAAGCACCGCTTTCTATTTTATCATAACTTCCTGTATATTCAAACCATCTACCATCTTTTGTTATACCTATTGGATATATATCGTATTTTTTTTCATCAATATTTTTAAGAACTGAAGTTGCTGACACTCTTGATACTTCATGTTCAGTAGATTTACCGCCAAATAATACTGCTATTTTAGTTTTCATGGTAACTTTGCTCCTTTCAAATTTTCTCTATTAATTATATCACGATTAATAAGAAAAGTTGCAGGTTATTTAAGAAATTCCTTAATACACTCAAAGATTTTGGATTTTAAAGTGAAATCAGGCTTTTTACCCTTATTGTTTATAAAATCATACTGTTCTTCTGTAAGCACACTTTTCATTTCACTTTCAACTTTCAACTCATTTACCTCTACTTTTGTTACATCTGCAAAACATAGCGGTGGAAACATAAGGCACCACCAATTGTGGCCCTGTGCTTCTCCAATCAATATCCTGTAGGACTCATATTCCCCTTGAGGAAGTGTGATGTTCCCGTATGTTTTTGACGGAAAATTCTCTCTAGACAATTCACTAGACACATTGTATTTATAACCATTTTTCTTTATTACTTTTCTGCATATACCCATTATTTCATCATTGTACTTATTTATTATTTTCCTTGATTCAACTATGCTATTGCAGTCCTTTATTTTAGGGGAAATATACTTTAATACCTCATCCCTAACTTTAAGCTTCAATTCCTGATCTTCCTTACAATCGCTATTGGCCAAAACGTGAAATCTTATTATTTTATTAGATATATCTCCAAGCATAGTTTCTTCAGCTCTTTTTGCATATATTTTTGATGTATAGGCGTAACTACATATTATAACACACAAAACCACAAACCACAATATTCTCTTCATATTAATAATCTCCTCTCAACCCTAAGTAATACACAAATGTATTATCATATCAATTAGTTCATATTAATATGTTGTCCACTTAACAGAATATTTATACATGTATTTTACTGCATAACTCCAATTCTTCTTATCCTGGTTGTAAAATTAACTTTCACCTTTATATCTCTCACCACACTATGCCACTGTGCCCCGATTTCTTTATATATTTTAGGATGAAATTTTTCCATATACTGTCGTATACCCATTATATCTACGCCATACTGTCCACACAGCTTTTTAATCACTTCTTCGCTGTCCTTTTCAAAAGCTGAATTAAATTTTTCCTCATACTCCTTTATGCGTTGAGATGACATTTTCCCTGAATCAACAGACAGCTCCGTTATAGCCCCATCTAATTCAACATCTATATCAATGCTGAGTTTTCCATCTTTATAGGACTCCATATCTATTTTTCTTCTAGAACTTTCCACCACATAATCAATAGGCACACCGTGGATAAACACAGTTTTCCTTCCTGAAGAGGCTCTACCCTTTAATAGCTCTATATAGCAGGTTTCCTCATTATTTAGACGAGCAACTAACCTATAATCTTTTATAATGGCAACCCCATTCAACTCCACTTGGCTTTTATCCTGAAAGAACTTTATATAAGGTATCATTATATCCCTTTTTTCAGAACTAAAACTCAATAAATTGCTAAGTGTTATAGGAATTACCCCTTCATTCCTGTTGCTATTTTCCAGAATACCAGTCATGTAAGTTTGAAAATTGTTTTCCATATCCGGTTTAAAGCTTTCAAACTCTGAAGCTTTCCCCTCCACCACAATAACATGCGTTTGCCTATTTAAATTTGAGTTCCTTCTAAAATAATCCATGGACTGCTTTAAAATATCTGGATATTTAAACATCTCATCACTTATAATAATCATTTTGCTGTGATCAAGATTTATATTTCTGCTGCTTCTAGACGTCACCTGGGAGATTGCATCTTCTATGGAAGAAGCCATGGTTTCAATTTTCTTCTCCTCCACTCGACTGCCAAAATCCTGACTTAATTTGCTTATATCCGGGTACCCAAAGGTTACGTTTAATATGTGTAGCTCCCCTTCGTTATTTGCCTTGTCATTTCCCTTTAGTTTATTATCTTCATACTTTTCCACATCATCACCTAAATCTATGGCTATAGTAGATACAAAAGCTCTTCTATCAATTTCAACCCTATCCCAACAAGCCGTAAATGTGAGAGATGAAGTGATAAAAATCAATGTAACACACCATTTAAATAATCGTCTTTTCATTTTATTCACCTCACATAAGCTTTTCTAAATCTACTTATTATATAGATAACAACAGGAATTACGAGTGTAGCAGTGCTAAAATAATTAAACCACCTTGTGCTGTTTACTTCGTATATTTGCTCAACATTTTCCGGAATCATGGATAAGGCATAATATACTATGGCGATTATAACCGCCAACAGCTTTTTCCCCTTTATATTGAAAGTTTTTATCAGTGATTCTGTAGAAAAGGAATACAGTGTTATAAAATTACAGTAGAAAAACAAAATCCAAAATACCATTACAACACCTTCCCATTTTTCCACAAAAGTACCCCTTAAATTTATGGATCTTATCATTGTGATTGTAGGCCAAAGCATATCTTTAACCTCCTCTTTTGTGAACAGGATTACGGAAATCATTGTAACAACAGCGTAAGTAATAGTAACAAATAATATAGCTTTCATAGATACAATAATAGTGTGCTCCCTATTTTTAGCATAAGGAACAAGCACAAACATTAGGAATATACATGTAAAGGAAAGCATGCTCCTACCAGTACATTTTGCATAATTTACTATATTATTATTGAAGATTGGAAGTATATTTGTCACGTCGCTATTTTTTAAAGTAAACATTAAAATAACTGCCAAGGGTATAAATATAAAGCCAAAAACTACACTGTTAAACCTAACTACATTATCTAGTCCGTTTCCAACAATAACCCAAGAGGTTATGATGAATGTTATAATAAGAATACTTAAAGGTGTTCTAGGAAGAAGATACAGCTTTAGTACCTCACCAAACACCCTAAGAGAAGTTGCTGAATAAATTATGGCATAGATTATATATAAAACGATTATTATTCTTCCCAAAATGCATCCTAGATTCTCATTTAAAATACAATTAAAATCTTTGTAATCATTTAGCGCCATAAGATTTATTATAATAAGCATAAGTGCAAAGGTAATTACCCCACTTAATAAAGCAGCTATCCATCCCTCCGTGCCTAAGTATATGGTTACACCCCTTGCGTAAGAAAATAAATTTATGCCTAACATCCCTATAACCAATGTTGAAAAAAGCTGATAGTCCTCAATGACTATTTTATTTTTCAAAATCTCACCTGCTTTCATATACAATTTTTGTCTTATTTTTGTCTTATTTTATCACCAGTTTTCATGTACTCCGGTCTTCTTCTAAAGGATTTTAATGGTGCCCTTATAAATACATCCTTTAAATCATTAAATTCAGGGCCAACCAAAGGAGCTAAGTATGGAACAGTAAAACTCCTCAACTTTAAAAGATGGACTAGTGACAATATCATGCCAATCATGACTCCATAAAGACCCAATATAGAGGAAAGTATTATGAGCATTATCCTTATAAACCTAAAAGAAGAAGTCACCTCATAATTCGGAGCAATAAAGGTGGTTATGGCTGTTAAACCAGTTATTATAACCATAATAGGACTTATTATTCCTGCACCCACAGCCGCGTCCCCAATAATAAGCCCTCCCACAATACCCACCGTGGCTCCTATAGCTTTAGGTAACCTTGCCACAGCCTCTAACAAAAGTGAAATGCTTATTTCCATAAATATAGTCTCCACAAAAGCTGGAAATGGAACACCCTCTCTGCAAGCAGCTATAGAATAGGCAAATTTAGTTGGTATTATATTGTTGTGAAAAGACGTTACAGAAATATACAAGGCAGGCAATAGCAAGGATAAAAATATGGAAAAAAACCTTATCAATCGGATAAAAGAAGCAGATATCCACCTAGAATAATAATCATCTGGAGATTGCATCAAATTTACCAAAGTGGTGGGAACGATAAGCACAAAAGGCGTATTGTCAACGATTACGCCTATCCTACCTTCATATAAGGCTGCAGCCAACACATCTGGTCTTTCTGTACTCTGAATTTGTGGAAACGGAGAAAATCTATCCTCTTCAATCTCCTGGCTAATGTATGAACTATCTAGAACAGCATCTATATCTATCTTGTTGATTTTTTCCTTAAGCTCCTTTAAAGCTTCAGTATTTACTATGTCCTCAATATAGGTTATAACTACATCAGTTTTCGATCTCACTCCCACAGTGGTAGCTTCTAGCTTAAGTCTTGAATCCCTAATCCTCCTCCTAAGAAGGGCTGTGTTAAATCGAATGGTTTCCACAAAACCCTCCCTTGATCCTCTAATAGTAGTTTCACTATTAGGCTCTGAAACTCCCCTGTTAGGCCATGCACGAGTAGCTATAATATACGCAAACTCTACCCCATCTATAAAAATTATACTCTCACCAGACAGTATATTCTTCACAGCGCTAGCCATATCAGCTTCAAGCTTTACATCTGAAGCTGATATTATACTGTTTTTTATTTCCTCCACAGAGCATATATCTTCATTGAATAACTGCATAGGTTTAACAACGTAGTCATTTAATAAAATTTTATCTGCAAGCCCATCTACGTAAATTAATCCTACATTTCTATCGCTGACACAAAAATGCCTAAAAGTAATATCTGAATTATCCTTTAATAACTCTTTTATGTACCCCATATTTTCCATAGCATCTTTTGTTACCTTTTTTCTTATACTTTCTTTCACCTTCATCACCTCTTTCAAAAAAATAAAAACCATGCACATATAGCATAGTTTTTACATTAATTAATATTTTATTCCTATAGACTTCTCGTAATAAATACTTCATTGTAGAACTGTTTAAAATACTCAAAAGCACGCTGAGCTGTTAACATATCTGGAAATATACCAAAAACACTAGGCCCACTGCCACTCATAAGAGCACCTTCAGCCCCCAATCGCATCATTTCTTTTTTTATGCCAGAGATTTGAGGATGCATACCCACCGCCACATTTTCCAGAACGTTTTTCATATTATAGCATAAAGCCCTTATGTTTCTCTCTTTTATTGTCTTTACAATCTCATCTGTAGCAGGGTGTTTATTTATCTTATCCAACTGCAATTTGCCATAAATGTCCTTTGTAGATATTCCAAAATTAGGCTTCACAAGAACAACTATAACATTATGTATGGAGTTTAAAGGCTTTACATTTTCTCCAATTCCCTTACACAAAGCAGTTCCCCCTTGGATACAATATGGAACATCTGCGCCTAGCATTAACCCTAGCTCTTTTAAGCTTCTATGGCTAACCTTTTTCATAGGAAACATCCTTCTCATTGCCTTTAAGACTGCAGCTGCATCAGTGCTTCCACCGGCAAGGCCTGCTGACACAGGGATGTTCTTTGTGATACCTATACTTACTCCATCCTTTATATTGTATTTTTCTTTATATAGGGCTGCTGCCTTGTAGGCTAAGTTTCTTTCGTCACAAGGCACATATTTTTTATCGCAAGTTACATTAATCATACCTGTACTATTACTATGTATTTCTATGACATCGTATAAATCGATTTGTTGCATAACCATTTCTAGCAAATGATATCCATCATCCCTTTTTCCCACCACATCTAGAGATAAATTTATCTTTGCATAAGCTTTTATAATCATCATTCTTTCCTTTCATACAATACTCATAAGGATTTCTTATATAATTTATTTTAGCTAAAAAAAAAGAAAAGGGCAACATGAATATGCACTATTCACCCCTTTCTTTTAAATAAATTCTTATCCACTAACCATAATATTAAAATTATAAAACAGCTCTTCCTTGTATGATAAGCTTTGTACCTATCTGTAAATTATCAGGATCATCTATATCATTAAATTGGAGAATTTTTTCCACTGTTGTGTTGTACTGTTTTGCTATTTTCCAAAGTGTATCTCCTTTTTGAACAGAATATATGATTATGCTGGCTTTTTTCTTTGGAAGATCACCCTCCCCCTCTTTCAAGTCCACAAGAAGATCTTTGTCCACAGTGTAAGACACCATAGCCCTTGTTTTAATTACAGCTTTTACTGCAATCACATTACCTTCTATTTCACAATCACTGTTTTCTATGCAGCTCCTAGCCATAACCTGCATTTCTGGCTTTGCCCCATCACATTGAATCTCAGAAGTAAATGGTATGTCATCCTCAACAGAGTACATAGGAATTTCTTCATTGTTAGTCTTGTACATTACCTTTACAGTCATTACACCTTCCACAATAACCTTATCATCTATAACTCTCTTATCAGATATAGTTAAAACAGGTTTGCAGAATATTATTTCCTTTGGAACAGGCATTTCCTTTTCTAGCTCTATTTCACCTTTTATTATAGTGTCTGTTACAACTTCATCGTGCATAATGTTTATTTTATGTTTTTCAATATTCAAATCGAGAGGCATAGTAGTGCAATAAGCATCCTCTATGGCGTACAGTTCTTCCTTACTCAAAACCCTCATGTTGCCCTTGCAAAGGACAGAACAGTTCACCGACCTTTTTTCCCCCATATCGTCTTCCTCAATGCTCACATCCATATCCGCCACTTCGAACTTTGATATCTCTCGCATGGACTCTCTAAGATTGTCTGCAGGGATTTCCTTTTCAATCACCATTTCATCTTCAGATGAGAATATTTCCCCTTCATTGTCCTCTGCTTTATAAAGCATGGAAATTTTTGCCCAAAGTTCTACCTTGCACTTCCCATCTATAATTCTCACATTTCTTTTATAAATGGAAGCTTCCGATTTTATTATTTTATCTATAGGTGGTTTGCTCATGGGAACTTTTATTTTACACTGCCCAGACATATCTACATCCATGTTCTCCACGATTTTATCTATGAATATAGGAGTTTTATAAAATTGTATTTCCGAAGCCCCATCCACATCTTTTACTATTTCGTATCTATTCTTCGAAAACACTTGAGCCTTAATAGTAATTATACCCTCTATACTCACTTTTCTCTCATTAACAATACTACATTCCATATGTTCAACAAAACATTCAGCATCGCCATAAACATCGCTGTCATTCCTATTGTAATCGATACTGTTATTAAAATTAGTTGAGTACGATGTACAGTGCACCGTAGAGCCTTCCTCTGATTTGTTTAAGTATATTACAGTATAACGGCAGTTGCCATCTACAAGAATTTTATTTTCTAACACTTGTATACTTTGGATCCTTGCATCGCAGTCCAGCATCAATACCTCCTGTACATCTGGTAATGTATCTGGAATAACATACTCACCGTGCAATATTGTATCCACTGAGTTTTCAGCCATCAACTGCTCATACTCTATATTTTCTTTAATAAGTTCCATACTGATTCCTCCTTATAATAACTACTAATTAATGTATATAGCAGTTGTACTAAATTTATGAAGAATATACGAAACTTTTTTATTTTATTTTTTAATACTAAAAATCCTGTTTGAAAGTATTAAAGCCTTAGCAGTATTATTTATCTGCTAAAGCTTTACATAAATTATAAATCGTATTGAATCTGAACAGTATTGGTCAAGATGTCTGAATAACTATAGGTAAGCCTTCTTTCATTGTTATCACTATCCAGTTTAATTGTAAAAATACTTGAATACGCTCTTTCAATGACTCCATCTTTAATAAAAATTTTCTTTCTGCCACCTAAATCTCTTATACTTATAGTATCTCCAACATGACTTTCAATTTCGTTTCTTATAGAATTTATTTTATTATAACTGCTCATAACTTCACCTACTTTCATAAGGCGTAACATCATATTTATCTCAATTATTTTTTGTCTTATTTATATTATCCCTTATTTAAACATAAATATACGCTACAGCCTGGTCCTTTATTTTTGCAAACAAAACTACTCCAATTCGAAATAAACAAAATTTTAACTTAGGGCGGTGTAGCAACAATTAGCCATCAGATAAAGGAAGATTTAGGGAAGCCTTCTCTGTACTTACCCCTGGTTTGAAGCCCACCTATTCCCTTTATGCCAGTAATAGTATTTTGTATTACATCCTTTATTGGAACAGTTTTCTCAATATTGGTATATGCTACCTTTTCACATACCAACACAGGATCGAGACAGTGAATCAGTACCCTACTAGGGGAACTTGCGAAGTTTGCACCTGCATCCAAAATGGCTTCATAGCAAGATTGGCATGCACCAGCAAATATTACAAGGTCATCGTAACTCTTTTCGTAATCTCTCAACTTTTTAACCGTTTCTACAAAATACTTCGTATTTCTATAATTCTCCAAATTCATGTAATCCGTGGTATGCTTAATCATTCCATCATGACCCGTTATCACTACTATGTCCGGTTTATATTCATCTAAAAGTTCAACTATCATAGAAGGCTGATCTTTTTCGGGTATTGCCTTTCCCACAGCTTCTATAGACAACTGCTTATAAGTTTTAAGGCACACCTCCAAATATTCAGGATCCCCATCTATATGAAGAATTCTTCCCGGTCTGCCAAAACCCATTTTTTTACTTTCGTCTAAGGAGATTTCTTTTCCTATGTCGCCGTCTCCTCTTGTTCTCGATCTTCTTTTTTCTCTGTATTTTTCTCTTGTTTCCTTTTTTTTTGCGTTAAATACCATCTTAAGTTCCGTATCTCTCTCCGCTATAACACGCCTTAAGGAGTTACTAATCTTCTCGTTGAAAATAATATCAGCTTTGCTTGTACTACTATCAGCTACCTTTTCTAGGTCCTCTTCACTAGCATCAGCCTCAATCCTAAGATTTACTCCCTTTAACATATAAATTTTTTTATTGTCTTCTTCTACAATATCAATGACTTTAAAGGTTATATCCTTATCATAGGATTTTCTTACCACAAAATCTCCGATCTCCATAGACATTTACCTCATAAATTAGTTATCATTATAATATATGAGTTTTAGAGATTTTTGTGAATAATATATAAGACTTGAAAATTTTACGGGATAAGTGTGAGCATAAGCTATACTACACTTCAAAATTTAAGGAATAAACAGTTATATTATTTAAGATGAAAGGTTAGAAATCTTTATCCAGGGGCGTGTCAGTTATTATCTCTCCCATAGGAAGATGACATTGTTTAAACAGCTAACCATGTGATAATAATTAATTTTGAAAAGAAAGGCTACCTACAAGCAAACTTTTTTCCTCCCAAAGAGGACTTAAGCATAACCTAGGCAGTCACAACAGAAATCTTTGCTTTAGATGAAATTTTAGCTCACTCTGAAGATTATTAACTATGAAGACTATTCACTAAGAAGGTTATTGGTCTTTATCTAGGAGCCTGTCCGCTGTCCTCTCCCCTTAAATTAAGCGGAGTGATATAAAACCTAACCACCAACTAAAACTACTTAAATAACTTCTTTTTGTAGTAACTCTCTGCAGTATACAAGGCAGCTAAAGGATTGTGTCCAAGCACCCTATCCTTCACGGCAAATACGGTAACAGGAGCTTCAGAGTATTTTATAAATAAGGAATCGTGCCCGACACAAAGGCCTAGCAAAATGTTTAAATCAGTATGAGACTCATTTAATAATTTAGCCTGTCCTATTGGATTACACATAGGCTCATAAGTACATGGTCTTACCTTTTCTTCCTCTTTTATACCCATTACCTCTTTTGGAATACTTCCATTTTTACACACAATAGAATTTACCTCAAACCCATTATGCCTCAAAATTTTCCCAAGCACAGCCGCCTCATTGGCAAGTCCAATGCAAAAAGCTATACCCAGTTTTTTATAATTACACTTCTTAGCGAAATCCATGATTTCCTCTAATCTAGTTTTCACGCAGTAGCCTTCCGCCTCCACCATGGCAGAATTATAAGCTATTTTATGATTCTCAGCTTCACCATATAGTTCTCTTATTTCATTCTGCAATGATTCTTCAGCACAAGGACAATTTCCTGGAGTTTTTTCCATGTGGCCAGTTTTACAAGCATGTTCCTTACATACATCGCACGTATACATTTCAGTTACCTCTTTCATGTTTTCAGTTGTCATATTGTTATCCGTATCCAAACCCATGGACATGATCACATTAATAGCCATATTTATCTTTTAGTCAGGTTCAGATTCAGATTCAGATTTATTTCATAGTAATTACAACAACCAGTCACTTAGTCTAATTCTATTATACCACACTTCAGCACATTTTTATATGAATGTTCAGTAAATTACACATTATATTTTTCTATGCATGATTTTTTTTTGTTTTTAACAAATTAATCATTACCACTAATAAATTCATTATTAAGAGCAATAGAGGAAATATCATCACAACCCATACTCCATTCATTCCTCTATTTATATATTGACCTTCTTCAAAAAAATACAAAAACCAAAACCAATCACACACTTCTAAAATCCCAATTTCCAATGTAAAGTACTTTAAAATACTCTTTCTATTTCTATTATCCTTACCAATGAGAAAAATCCCCATGGATATAAATATAATCATGACAATAAAAATCACCCCTGCTATACTACCTACAACTTCTTCAAATAGAGCTTTAAATATAGAAACCATCTTATTTCCTCCCCTTTATCACAGTTAGTGTAAAGTTTTTACACTATATTCTTATATACAATATATCACTTATAATCAATGTATTCAATGTATTTTTATTGTTTTACGATAAATACTCATTTTTTAACCCACCACTGCCATATACAACACAGCTTTTTCATGAGTAAAACTTACAAAACATTATACACGCAAAAAATTTCCCATTTTCTATTGACATACTGTATATATACGACATATACTGTATATATAACAACTGTTTATACTGAATATGAACACAATTTTAATTTATATGGGGGGAATAAGTGTGGATTCTCTAGAAAACACTGAAAACATATTGGAATTACGCAATGTTAGCAAAGCTTATAAGAACTTCACATTGAAAGATGTGTCATTTACGTTGAAACGAGGGTTTATAATGGGGCTTATTGGTGAAAATGGTGCTGGAAAAACTACTACCATTAAACTAATAATGAACCTTATAAAAAAGCAAAGTGGAGAAATAAGAATTTTTGGCAAAGACAATATTAAATTCGAAAAGGAGGTAAAAGAAAAGATTGGTTTTGTGTATGATGATTGTTTTTATTATGAAAAACTTTCTATAATGGACAATGCAAAAATATTTTCTAACTTCTACAAATGTTGGGATTTCAATACCTTTAAGGAATATCTTAAAATTTTTAAACTAAACCATAAACAAAAAGTAAAAGAGCTTTCCAAGGGTATGAAAATGAAATTCTCTATAGCCCTTGCTTTAAGCCATAAAACTGAGTTTCTCATTTTAGATGAACCAACAGCAGGGCTAGATCCTATCATGAGAAGGGATCTCTTGAATATCCTTCAGAATCTAATGGAAAACGAAAATATAGGTATTTTAATTTCTAGCCATATTACTTCAGACCTTGAAAAAATAGCAGATTATATAACCTATATAAAGGATGGAACTGTGTTACTATCCAGTGCTACAACAGATATTCTTGAAAATTACAAAATAATAAAAGGTTCTCTAGCTCTTCTTTCATCCATTGATAAATCCTTAATAATAGGTCTAAGAGAAAATAAATATGGTTTTCAAGGACTCATAAAAGATATCCACAGTATTGATAAGAAACTTTACAATAGTTTAATTTTTGAAAAACCGTCCATAGAGGACATCATGGTTTATATGAACAAGGGAGGTAATGCACAATGATACACCAAGCATTTTACAATTATAAAGCTACATTATATATGTATAAAAAGTCCTTACTTTTATTTTTAATAATCCCTTTTTTCTTTACTATAACTAAAACTTATGACGATTTCTTTTCTATTACCATGCTTATGGGGGCTATTATGGTTTTGGCCTTACCTGAGTGTGATTTTAGAGATGGCTGCAATACCTTTATACTCAGCACACCTTGTACTCGAAGTAAATATATTGCAGGTAAATTCATCAACATGGTTTGCTGGTTTATAACAGTCATGGTTATTGCTATACTTATAACATCTTTAATGAAGAATATGATCCCCTATGGTTTCAATATGCCTTCCTTTTCAAATGTAAAATTAATATTAGCATTCACCATGATATTTATGAGCATTTACTATTTGATAACCTATTCATTAAACGTAAAATTTGCCAAGATACTGTATTTTTTCACCTTTTTCCTGGCTATGCTTTTTTACTCTCAAATTCCAGTTTTAAGTTCAACAAATACAGTGAGGGACCTATTTCCTACTTTGTTCAATTTTCTTAGCAGTACTTCTATACTTAATAATCTGCTATTTTTAATAATAATGATAGTAATAGTATGGCTTTTGACATTGCTGACAATTGTCATATACGAAAAAAAGGATTTTTAGGAGGTTTTTATATGATTGCCATGTTAAAAAAAGAATTCTTATGCAGCAAATTTATTCTTATAATTTGCATGACTATTCTTAGTATCTTCATAATATCATGTTCTATTTTTATGAATACCAAAGGAACCCTTGTAATTAGCTCCATGGTATCATTAATGATTCCACTTTTAATTGAAAATTTCTCTTCCACAGAGGAGATGAGAAAAAACTTTGATTTAGTCATGAACAGCTTTCCAGTGAAACGCAGTGATGTGGTATATGCTAAATTTATATATTATCTTATTCTGTACCTTATGACTTTTTCAATTTTCACAGTATTGATGCTTGTATTTAATAAATTTAACTCCACAGACCTTGGCCAATTTTTTCTAATGGAAAGCGTTATGTTTATGTTTTACTCTATCTTTATGGGACTTAGAACCTGCCTATACTTCGCCTGTGATAAAAGCATCATTATGAAATATGGCACTGTGCTAACTTTGTCCATAATTTATGGTCCCATGTTAATATTAGCTCTAATAAACAGACTATTACCAGATATATCTAAAAAAATCAAACTTTTATTGTCAAGTATGTCTTTTATAAATAAAACTACTATTATAATCTTTGTAATGTCTCTAATTCTCTATTTTATATTTATGTTTATAGGAGCAATGGGTTATAATAAAAAAGATTTTTACTAATTTTGAAGGTGGTAAATTAACATATGAATATAATTATAAATAATTCCTCAGGAGAGCCGATTTACTCACAAATCGAAGAACAAATAAAAAATCAAATATTAACTAATGTACTGCAAGCCCATGAACCACTTCCTTCCATTAGAGGTCTAGCCAAGGATCTTAGAATCAGTGTCATCACAACTAAAAGAGCCTATGACGAGTTAGAGCATGAAGGATTCATATATACATTGCCCGGTAAGGGTTCCTTTGTAAACGTTCAAGACAAGGCCCTTTTAAAAGAAACCATTATGAGGAATATGGAGGATTACCTTAGCAAAGCCTTAGAAGAAGCACAAAAAGCTGGCATATCATTGGATGAAGTAATTGAAACACTTAAATTGCTATCCTCTGAAAACTAATTTTATTCCATTAAAAACAAATTGGAGGTAACTTGCCCATGTGTGAACACAGTATTCTTGAAATAAAAAACCTATGCAAAAGTTATAAAAATTTTACACTTAACAATATAAATTTAAGCCTTGATAAAGGATTTATCATGGGACTTATAGGTGAAAATGGTGCCGGCAAAACCACACTTATAAAGCTCATCATAAACCTTGTAAAACCAAATTCCGGCAGTATAGAAGTATTTGGAAAAGATAATATAAAATTTGAAAGTGACGTAAAAGAGAAGATAGGCTTTGTGTATGACGAACTTAACCTATACAGTTTCATGTCCGTAAAAGATAATATTGCCCTTGTCTCTTCCCTTTATTCTTCTTGGGACAGCAATGCATTTAACTCTTATATGCAAAGATTCGGCATTAGCCAGTGTATGAATCAAAAATTTAAAGATTTATCAAAAGGCATGAAAATGAAGCTTTCTCTATGCATAGCCTTGAGCCACAAGGCTGAATTTATAATCCTTGACGAACCAACCTCAGGCCTGGACCCTGTTGTAAGAAGTGAACTACTAGAGGAACTTCAAACCTTGGTAGAAAATCAAAATGTTAGCATACTTATTTCTACTCACATCACCACAGATTTAGATAAAATAGCGGATTATATAACATTTTTAAGTAACGGAAATATGGTTTTCTCTCTTTCCAATGAAGAACTTCGTGAGAATTACAAAGTAGTTAAAGGTCCCTTAGCTGCCCTAACTGAAGATTTAAAAGCATTGTTCCTAGGAGTATCAAAAAACAAATACGGTTTTGAGGCATTGACAAATTCATCTGATAAACTATGTAAATTTATAAAATCCCATAGCAACGACAGCATTTACAATGATTTAATTATAGAAAATGCCCAACTAGAAGATATTATGTTTCTCCACAACATCGCTTCATAAATCTCTAAAAAAAACACTTAGGCATTTTTAAAATGGATCCTATAGAGTAGACAATAAAAAAAAGTCTACTCCTACAGGATCTTTTTTTGTACAATGTAATAGAAAGGTTGTGAATATAATGAGCAAGAAATTATTTTCTGATGAAGAGATTGATGTCTTATCAAAGAATAAATATGTAAAATCTGTAAGTAAACGTGGAATTACTTATACAGATGAATTTAAATCATTGTTTATTGCTGAATATAACAAGGGATATTTGCCAACTCAAATTTTTATTGATGCAGGCTTTGATATAGATATATTAGGTAATGATAGAATTTGGAGTGCAAGCAAAAGATGGCGTAAATCATACAGAGAATCT
>NZ_FRAD01000024.1 GCF_900142225.1 Hathewaya proteolytica DSM 3090 | reverse complement strand
TAATAGGTCGAGGACTTGACCAAATTACTTATTCATTATACAATTTTGAGAGAATAAATTCTCTAATGAAACTCCTGAGCTTAGGCTCATGAGTACTGTATTTCTAAGAGGCAAAGCCTCAAAGAACTACATGCATCTGGTAACTATGGCGTAAAGGGTGAGAAATCTAAATGATTTCGAACGCCAAATTTAGTAAATCTATGATTTACGTTAAGAATTTGGCCGGTTACCGTCTTTGCTGGTAGCACTCTAAATGAAATAATTATTAGATTGACAAAAGAAAATATCTGGTGATGATAGCATAAAGGTAACACCCCTTTCCATTCCGAACAGGACGGTTAAGCTTTACAGCGCTGATGGTACTTCAGGGGAGGCCCTGCGGGAGAGTAAGACGTTGCCAGGTTAGACAAAAATCCTTAGATTAATTTCTAGGGATTTTTTTTGTATAAACAGAATTCTTAATTAAAAATAATATAAATAAAAAAGAAAGAAGCCTATGTATTGAATATTAAAAGATCATAGGCTTCTTTCTTTAGCTCACTATTATTCAGCTTCTTTGCATTTCTTAATTCCAAAGTAAAAAACTATAAGAAAATACGTAACTAAAACTATTGGATGTATAATCCTTTGAAATGTTGTCTCTTCAAAGCTTCTAAGTGCAGTGCTTGTATGACTTAAAGGTAAAAGCCATATAATATTTTTTATTATAGAGGGCATTTTATCTAAAGAAAAAAATGTTCCACACAAAAATGACATAGGAGTTATAACAAAACTTGAGAACTTTGCCATATCACTATGGGATTGAATGTACATTCCCACTGTAAATCCTATGGCAGAAAATACAAGGCAGTTAAGAATAATAATCAATATGAAGTACAAAGAGATTGATAGTCCCGTGCCAGTTACAGTACATAATACTATTATGAGTGTAGCCGAATACATACCAGTTAATGCTCCGGAAACAATTTTGCCAAGGGCATAAGATGCAGTGGATATTGGAGCAATCATAAAAGACTCAAAGGTCTTATAAAATATTCGCGATATATTAACCGAATTGGCCGTGTTATTATAACTAGTGGTCATGGTAGTTAAAGCTATTATTCCTGGTATAATAAAATTGATATATGATCCACCGTTGACAGTCATATTTCCACCCAATCCCCAACCAAAGGCGATGAGGTATAAAATAGGGGCCACCATGGCTGATAGAGTAATCGTTATTATTTTGCGCTTAAAAAGCACACCTTCTTGCCATAAAATACTTAAAAACGCTGACATTAGGATTCCACCTTTCTGTTAGTAAGACTGATAAATACATCTTCTAGATTAGTTGGTCGTATATTTAAACTCTCTGTTATGTTCACAGAAAAAGCGGTGGCTTCTTCTCTAGTTTTAAAAAATCTATAGGTGGTTTCGCCATTTTCGAAATATTCAACAGTGTATTTCCCCAGCTTTTCCACCAAAGATTTGGGTGAATTATATTCTACTAGTTTTCCGTTGTCAATTAGGCCTACGGTATCACATAATGCTTCAGCTTCCTCTATATAATGGGTGGTAAGTAAAACCGTAAGACCCTTTTCCTTCAGTCTCTTTAATAGATCCCAGAGCTTTCTTCGAGCTACAGCATCTAGGCCAACAGTAGGTTCATCTAATAGCAATAAATCTGGATTGTGCATAAGAGCTCTTGCAATCATTAATTTTCTTTTCATACCACCTGAAAATCCTTTTACAAGATCATTGCAACGGTCTTGTAGTTCTGTAAATTGCAATAATTCGTTTATGCGTTGGTTTCTAAGGTTTTTTGGGATGCCGTAAAGTCTTCCGTGGAGCTCTAAATTCTCCCTGGCTGTCATTTCTACCTCAAGGTTGTTGCCCTGAGGTACAACGCCTATTTTCTTTTTAATTTCTGTAAGATTTCTATGCATACTTTGTTCATTTATGTATATATCTCCTGAAGATGGCGGCGTTAAGGTACTTATCATTTTAATTGTAGTACTTTTTCCAGCGCCATTTGGTCCTAAAAGACCGAAAAATTCTCCCTTCTTAAGCTCTAGATTCAGGTTATCTACAGCAGTGAGCTTGTCGTACTTTTTTACAAGATTTTTAATAACTAGCAAATTTTTGTCCTCCTAAGAAAATAAAAAACTCCGCTTTCGGCGGAGAAATAAACGTATGCAGAACAACAAAATTAACGATTAGTTTGAGAGTAGGTGATATAACCGTTACATGTTGTATGTGTTTTCTTCCCGCCGAAGCAATAACATACTATTAAACAGGCAGGTCTCCTGACTTGCGGATCATCCTCTTCCATCCTTCCCAGAATTTAAATTCCAGTGGTAATATGGATTTGTAGCCGATTACAGTAACGGGGGTTGTAATGGATTTTCACCATTTTCCCTTTTCAACCTTAAATAAAAGGTACCTGAATAATATATTAAATTTTATAGCATGGCTATATTATAACAATAGATATTGTGTATTTCAATTAAATTTAACTAATTCAATAAATTATCTTGATTTTATTTAATAGGTTGTATATCATGATTAATTGAGAGTAGGTGATAAGCATACGAAATAAGGAGAAATATATGATAAAAATATTATGTATAGGATTGGACTCTATGCTTTATCGTCTAAGAGATGTTTTTAGGACAATAGACAATCAAAATATATGCATTGAAACATACAGATTAAATAAAGATAAGGATGACAATGTAGAAGTTAATAATATTGCAGATAAAGCAGCAGACTTAATTTTAATAGGCAATATAGCTCAAGAAGAGCATTGGGATGGTATATTTCAGAAATTAAATGATAATTTAAAGGTATCTATAGTGCCCGTAGGTTCCCATGCAATTAATCAGGGATATTACAATATCCAACCATCTATGGCCTTAGAGATAAACAATTACATTACTTTGGGAGGTATGAAAAACTTAACCTCTGCAATGAGTTACATTTGTTATCATATATTAGGCGAAAACTTTTCAGAATTGCATAAGGATAAATATAAAAGTTTTATATTTGCACCTGAAATGTTGGCTTTTAATGGCATAACCCATGGTGATACTAATGATGTGTTTCATAGTTTTAATGAGTATTGTAAATGGTATATTGGTGATGGTAATCCCGAAAACTATGTATGGATAGGGATCCTTGTGCACAGAAGTAGATGGGAATCGAACAGTCTTCATGTGGAATATGAATTACAGAAAAAGCTTGAGCAAATGGGGTACAAGGTCATACTAGCATTTAGTTATGCAACTACAGAGGAACAAGCTGATATTAAGAGTTTTCGAGGGGTGGTAAAGGATTACTATTCTTACAAAGAATCTTTAATAATTAGCGGACTTGTAAATTTTCAAATGCTAACTGTATCAGGGGAATTAGTTGAAGAAAATTTATTTCAGCATGAGATAAACAATTTTAAGAGGATTAATGTTCCTGTGTTTAGGCCAATAATAAGCTATTCACAAACAAAAGAACAATGGGAACATAGTGTTTTAGGGTTAGTTGGCGAGAATAGTTGGGCTTATACTACACCAGAAGCTGTTGGTATGATAGAGCCTGTAATAATAGGTTTTAGAGATGAAAAGGGACAACAGTTGGTAATGATGGAGGCTGTGGACAGACTAGCTTCTAGAATTTCTAAATGGATGGAACTTAGAGTATGTGACAATAAACATAAAATAGTGGTTATCATGATACACAATGCTCCCTGTGCCGGTGTGGAGGCTACCATAGGGAAAGCTCCTGGGCTTCATGTTTTCAACAGTATTATTAGGATTATGAATGAAATGAAAAAACAAGGATATTATATAAAAGATATTCCAGATAGTGGAGAACAACTTCAGGAAATGATTATGAGCAGAAAAGCTTTCCACGATTTCAGATGGACATCTGTTGAAGATATCGTGGCTGCAAAGGGTGTATTATATGAGATGAACGGTGAAGAATATGGCAAGTATTTTAATGATATACCTGAAAATTCTAGGAATAAAATCATTGAAACTTGGGGTGAATTACCTGGGGAATCTATGGTCTATGATGATAAGATAATAATAACAGGATTGGATTTTGGGAATGTAAAGGTTATGGTGCAACCTAAAAGGGGATGTTATGGAGCAAAGTGTACTGGAGAAGTATGTAAGATATTGCATGATCCAACGTGCCCACCACCGCATAATTATGTAGCTACGTATAAATATATAGAGTACATTTTAAAAGCTAATGCAGTTGTTGATATTGGAACAGGTGGAAGTCTTGAATTTTTACCAGGCAAATCCGTTACACTTAGCAATAATTGTTTCCCTACTATATGCCTTGGGTCATTGCCTCATATTTATGTATACAATTCCGCTGTGGGTGGCGAAGGAACTGTAGCAAAACGTAGAGGAAATTCTGTTATTATAGATCATATGCCTGGTGTCATAGAGAATATATGGCAGAATAAAAAGCCCAATCTTCATGAACTAGGAGCTGATTTGGATGAAAAAGAAATTGTAGCTCTTATATACCAGTATATGTTGAATAATAGCGAAACCATGGCTAAAATTAGGGATAGCTATGAGAAGGAAAGTGAATTTGGCGAAAAGATCACTGATATAATCATGAAGGTTGTAAATGGTCACCCATGCATGGAGGAAATTGAGAAAAGCTATAAGATTGTAAAAGAAAAATGTGCTAACATGGCAAATGAAATAAATTCACTAATGGCAGCTCTTTGTGGTCAATACATAGAAGCAGGATTATCCGGAATTCCCGAAGAAAATCTTGAAGAAGTTATGCCTACAGGAAGGAATATGCATGTTATGGACAGCCATAAGGTTCCAACCAAAGAAGCTTATGATATAGGTAAAACTTTGGCAGAGGAGCTTATAAATAAATATATGGAAGAAAATCATGGTGATATGCCTGAAAAAATTGCCATGAATATGATATCTACAGATATATCAGGGGCTAAAGGTCAACAAATGTCTCAAATATTGTATCTTATGGGTGTTAGACCATGTTGGAATAGTTGGGGAAAAGTTGTTGATATAGAGGTAATTTCACTAGAAGAACTTAAAAGACCAAGAATAGATGTTACAGTAAGAATATCAGGTGTATTAAGAGATTCTTTTCCAGAGGCTGTGGCAATGATAGACAAGGCTGCACTTATAGTAAGTTCATTGGACGAAAATTTAACTGATAATTTTATAAAGAAAAATACCATGATGATAAAGGACGCGCTTATCAATGCAAAGCAAGTTGATAACCTTGAAAGAAGAGCTTCCATAAGAGTATTTGGAGATAAACCAGGTGCCTATGGAGCCGGAGTTGATCTTGCTTTAAAAGCTAGTGCATGGAAGGAAGAAGAAGATCTAGCTAAGGTGTTTGCTCAATTTACATCCTATGCTTATGGAGAGGATGTAAATGGGAAATTAGCTATTAAAGAATTGGTGGAAAATATAAAGAATACGGATGCTTCATATGATGTTACTGATTCAAGAAGATTTGACACTCTTAATAGTTGTTTTACAGCCTCTGTCCATGGAGGATTTAACATATTAAAAAAAGTTTTTACAGGTAAAGATATGTGTCAATATCATGGAAACTCTATAAAAGACAAAAAACCTATGGTTGGGGCATTAAAGGATGAACTAAAAAAGAATTTAGAGGAAACCTTGTGTAATGATGAGTGGAAAACAAGAATGAAGCAAGATGGCTATGAGGGTGCTAGCGATATTATAAAATCTATACAAACCTTATTTGATTGGCAAGTTTTGCTTAAAGAGTTTGAACATAAGGATATTGATAAAGTAGTAGATATGTATATTAACGATGATGATATGAGAAAATGGTTTGAGGAAAACAATAAATATGCTCTTGAGGAAATAGGTAGACGGTTCTTGGAGATGCACGAGAGAAAGATGTGGGAACCTGCTCCGGATATACTAAAAGCTCTTAGAAAAAATTATGTTAGTATAGAAGCTACCATGGAAACTTCTATGGAAAATTGTAGTGAAGAGGTTCAAGGTGGAAATATAGAAGTACTAAATCAAGAGGATATAGAGTGTTGGAAAAATAAATTTAAAGAAGTAGAGGAGTTTTTTAAAGAAAATAAATGATGATAGAAGGCTGCTTACGATTAGCAGCTTTTTTCAATTTAAATAGGGAGCCATACGGGAAAATTTATAGAAAAATAAAGGAATTTAGAATAAAATGTAGAAATAAATAATTGTAACAGAACTATTAAATAAATGAATTATTAAATAATATTCTGTTAAATAAAATATTAAATGGGAGTAGTACTTATTTTATCAAGCCAAAAGGCGAAGATAAAATTCTAGTACTACCCACAGCAAGGGATAGTAGGTTTGTGCCGAGGGAAGTGAAGGCAGAAACCACTAGCCTACTGCAGGGGTGGTATAATGAAACACAGTACAAAAAAGTTAATGTCATTAGTATTGACTTTGGTTATGGGGTTGATGACATTATGCAATACTATAGTAGCCAGCGCTGGTGAAGTCAAGATTAATGGTCAAAAAGCAAGTGAAGGAGTGGAAAATGCATCACATTTTACTGGGGAAGGGTACGAAATAAAGTACTACGTTGACAATTACAACATAGGTGAATACCAAGAACAAATTTGGATAACGAACACTGGAGATAAGACCATAGAAAATTGGAAACTTAAGTTCAATCTACCATACAATATAGATGCTATATGTAATGGAACATGGGAGACATATGAGAATGGTTATCAGAGATGTTCAGATGGGACTTATCTTATTCCAAACCAAGGATGGGATGCAAATATAGAGGCTGGAGGATGTGTACAGTTAAGCTTCACATTTAAATCTGATAATGGGGTAGTAGATCCTACGGAATTTCAATTGTTGCATAGCGGGATGCTAAATATTGAAGGGGAAGGATATACCATAGACCACGACATTATCAATTACGAAGCTAGTGGATATCAGGATAATATTACCGTAACCAACACAGGTGATAAGGTGATACACAATTGGAGCTTAAAGTTCAATAGTCCTTATGAGATCTATGCAATATACAATGGAGAATGGCAAACTTACGAAAGTGGATACGAGAGGTGTAAAGATGGCAGTTATATTATAACAAATCATGTAGATAATGCAGATATAGAGCCGGGAAGTTGTGTGCAGTTAAGTTGCACATTTAGAACAGATGAAGTGGTTACAGAACCTACGGATTCAAGATTAATACAAAAAGAGAAAATATGTACTCAAGGTAATGGTTATACCATGGAGTACGATGTAAATAACTACAGAAAAGATGAATACCAGACTTTTATCACTGTAACTAACACTGGAGAAGAAGCAATAAACAATTGGAGCTTAAAATTTGATTGTCCATATAAACAGAATTCTTAGCTTCAAGTGGAGTTTTAACTCCAACTGAAGGTTAGAATTCGTTATCTAGGGGCGTGTCTGTTGTTAACTCCATTCTAATGAGGAGGGAGTGTTACAACAGCTAGCCATCAGGCAGAATAGATTCTGTGTATAACGGTGCATGGGAGAATTATGATAATGGCTATTCGAAATGCGAGGATGGAAGCTACCTTATTACTAATAATGGTGTAAATGCTAACATTGAGGTAGGAGCATCTATAAAAGTAAGTTATATATTTAAGACACAGGATGAGGTGGTAGAACCGACTTACCACATGTTTTTATATGAAAATAGTTTAAATGATGGTGATTACGATGGGTTGCCAGACTATGAAGAGGTTTTTTTGTACAGGACTAATCCAAAAGATCCAGATACTGATAAAGATGGCTTAAATGATGGGGCAGAGGTTAAGTTAGGTTTCAATCCACTGTTAAACGATAGTAACAATGACGGTATACTAGATGGACAAGAGAAGACAGAACAAAATTTAGAATGTGCTATAGAAGAGCAAGAATGTGCAATTAGTAACGTATCTATACAAATTAATGGGACAGGTCTTGTTAGTGAAACTACTGAAATACAAAATACCTTTGGAATCGATATGTTATCTACTGGAGTAGTGGGTTTAGTAGGCGTACCTGTTAATATAGAGACGAAGTCGGAGTTTGACAGAGCAACTATCACATTTGCATATGACGAAAGTAAACTGGGCGATGTAAATGAAGATGACCTGCGTATAATGTGGTATGATGAGGAAAATAATAATTATGTTATTTTAAATAACGAAACGGTATTAGATAAAGAAAATAACACATTAAGCTATACTACCACCCACTTCTCAACTTATCTTGTAGTGGATCAGAAGAAGTGGTATGAGTGTTGGAGAAGCACAATAAACTATAGGACTGATGATTCGCAGGAAACACAAGAAAGTCAAAATTTTGATGTATGTTTTGTAGTAGACAGATCAGGAAGTATGTCGGGTAATTCTATAATAACAGCAAAAGATTCTATGCTAGGTTTTAATGAAGCAATGCATTATGATGATAGGGTAGCCATTGTAGGATTTGATTCCACGGCACAGGTGCATTTACCATTTATATGCCCAAGTGATGAGGCAGTAAAAAACAGTATAGGTAATATTAGAGCGTCTGGTGGCACTAATGTGGAAAGTGGTTTAGTAGCTGCATTAGATTTGTTTGACAAAACTGAACCTCAAATGAATGATAATGGCGTAAAAAATGAAAAGATGATGATACTTCTTTGTGATGGTGATGTGTATTATACAGAGGCTACGTTGAAAAGGGCCAAAGATGCTGGAATAAGGATATATACAGTCCTTATTGGATGGAGTAGTGGAAGAACAGCTTTAGAGCATATAGCAGAAGTTACTGAGGGTAAGTTCTATAGTGCACAGGAATCTGCTGACATAAGGGACGCTATATATGGTATAAACAGAATTCTTAGCTTCAGGTGGGGGGGTTAACCCATCTGAAGGTTAGAAGTCGTTATCTAGGGGCGTGTCCGTTGTTATCACACTTCTAAAAGAACAGGGTGTGTTACAACGACTAGCCATCAGATAAAGGATGAAACTGTGAATAAGATAGATACCACTGATACTGATTATGATGGGCTTTATGATGTATATGAAACAGCAGGGATGAAGATAGCTAATGGCAATGTAATTTATACTGATCCATTAAATAAAGATTCTGATGGAGATGGTCTTACAGATGGGGAAGAAATGGTTGCTAGGTTTGATTTAAATAATAGTCCAATATTCAAAGAGATAATTATTAATTTGGGAATTGATGGGATAATTAAAAATAATTATTTTGACTATAAGAGTGATCCAAGTAAGGAAGATACAGATACCGATGGGTATTTAGATGCTAAAGATCCAAGACCTTGTTTGTGTGATGTTTTTTATTATAATATAGAAAACAAAGATTTTTTGCCTATAGTAGATGAGAAACAATGTTTACATTACGGAGGAAATCAAGGGTGGTTCAGTGAAGAAAAATGGTTAAGTCAGGAGTATGTTTTAAATAATGCTGGATGTGGGACCATAGCAGTAAGTAACTTATTATTATATTGTGAAAGAAAAAAGGAAAATAATAATAGTGAAATAGAAAAAGAGTATTACATGGACTATGTAAAAGAAATAGATATGCTATATACACAAACTAAGCGTTGGGGGACTTTAGGTAATGAATTAAGTAAGGTAATCAATGTATATTTAAAGGATATGAATTATCAAGCATCATGGGAGTATTTCTTAAATGATGGAGAAATGCTATACAAAATAATGGAGATGCTAAAAAAGGATATTCCGGTGATTTTTTCAGTGGGACCTAATACACCAAATATTTTTGGGAAATATAAAATTAATTTATATAAACAAAACAAAGAATATGGTTCAGATGATTTATATGAGTATAATCACAATTACAATACAAATTCACATTATATGACGATTACAGGTGTTATAGTTGATAATTTAGCAAGCAAACATAATGTGATGTTATGTGTGTCTAGCTGGGGAGAAAAATATTATGTTGATTATTGGGAATATAGAGATTATATCTTAAATCATGGAGATAGGGTGACAAGTAGTATGATCTATATAAGGTAGGTGATGATGTGAAAAAGAGAAAGAAAAAGATAGTTGTAGGTACTATAATCATAATAGTGTTGTATAATCTTTACTTAAGGACACCGTATACATTTAAAAAGGAATATAAAATTATAAACTATGCATTACAGGGTAATAGGGATTATTTTGGAAGGATGCAAGTTAATTTGGACGAAAAAGAAAAGACTGTGGAATATTTATTAACAGATAAATCAAAAACTACAATGGAATCATATGCTATTCTTTGTGGTAAAATGAACGAATATCTTAAAAATAACCCAGACTATTTTTTGAATAATGGATATCATATGGAGTTGAATTTTTATTTTACTAATTCCTATAGTCCTGTGTATTTGTCTTTTAGCAATGAGATAAGGATAAAATGGAGTGACAGAGTGGAAAATTTAACAGAGAGAGGGAATAAGTTAAATTGTATGTCAATTAAAATGAGGGATGAATTTGACGTATACAAAATAAAAGATTCTTCACATTACGACTTTGTAGAGTATATGGATATAGGGGTGCCAGTAATAACAGAAGGTAAAGTCCTCAATAACTTTAAATCTTTAAAGAAGGTATTCTTATCATACTCAGATGTAACATGGTGGGATAAAGAACAATTGAGGCGAGATCTTGATAACTGTGAGGTTGAGTAATAAATAGCCCTCTAGTGTGCTATATAGAGCAAAAGCAGTAGAGGGAGGTAGGAGGTATTATTTTAGTGAGCCTGAAAAATGGGCGAAAATAGGTGATGAAGTAGAAGTATGGGTTAATGAAAATGATCCAGAGGATATTCATTATATTAGCTTTAGAAGGATGGCAATTGGGACAATCATTACAGTGGTTTATAGTATTTTTATAATAGTAGATATTATAGTCAAGAGGAAACGAAAAAGGAAATTATTTAATTACTAAAAATTTTTATCTGACCAAAGTTCCCCACATGATGATTTATGACGATAATGTGGGGAACTTTTCAACTAATTGGTACACAATGTAATAAATCAAGGTAGAAAAATGGAACAGTTCTTGTCAGTGAAACTACTGAAATACAAAATAACTTTGAAAATAAAGTACGATGATAGGGTGGCTATTATATTGAAGGAGAAAGTTAGATGAAAAAATTTTTTACGTATATTAAGTGTATAATTAAATATTCAATTTTATTAATTTTACTGATTTCACTATACAATAATACTATTATAGTATTAAGAAATAAGGAAAAAATAAGGAATTGTAAACAGTGTGATGCTATAATAGTTGATTTTGGAACAGTGCCAAGCTTTTTTGGTTCCAAACATGTAGAATTTGTTATGGTTGATTACTACGATAATGGAAGGTGGTATAGGACAGGTGAGAAAAACATGGATGAACATCCCGATACACCTAATACGTATGGATTTAATGGATATGAGTGGTGGATGAAGAAAGGAGATAAAATTAAAATATGGGTTGATAAAAATTGTCAATACAATTTATACTATACGAACTTTAAAGGTATGGTAATTCGTACAATCGTTACAGTGGGTTATATTATTTTTATAGTGGTTAATATTATAGTTAAAAGGAAACGAAAAAGGAAATTATGTAATTTCTAAAAGATTTTATTTGGGATATGTTTTCCACATATAAAAATTATTCAAAAGTGAAATTGGATTTATGGCCTATGTGTATAGATGTGCCTGTGGAGAGATTTGCTTTAGTTCAAGATAATACTGAAAAAATTTTACAAGTGGTTTTAAAATCCACTTGTAAACCACCTTGTAAAAAAGTATAATTATATATGTTTAAGGTACCCATCATGGGTTTAATAGGGAAAGCGGTGAAAATCCGCCACAGCCCCCGCTACTGTGAGCGAATACAAAATGGTATATCCACTGAGAATTTTCGGGAAGGGCCATGGAGGTTAAGTCGTAAGTCAGGAGACCTGCCCAATAATACATACATCAAGATTTCGGTGGGAGATCGGTGGATATATTAATTATATATATCATGCCATATAAAAGTGTCATTACAAGATGAATACTAAACTCCCTTTTACAAGGGAGTTTTATTTTTAATAACACATATGCGGCTGTTTTACAAGGGCTAGCCATCAGATAAACAAAAATCAAATATAATAAAGACCAGGGGGAAATGCAATGCATATAGTGGTTATTGGCGTTAACCATAATGATGCGCCTATAGAAATAAGAGAGAAAGTAGCTTTCAGTGATTCGGAGAAAATCGATGCTTTAAACGATGTTCAGGATCTAGGTATGAAGGAAGCATTGATTCTTTCAACGTGTAATAGAAGTGAAATGTACATAGTATGTTCTGATGTAGAGGATGCCATTATTAAGCTAAAATGTTTTTATAGGGAGTTCTTTAAAGATGAGGGCATAGTAAAATATTTATTTATAAAAAAGGATGATGAGGCTATTCATCATATATATGAGGTGGCTGCAGGGTTGGATTCCATAGTCATAGGAGAGGATCAAATATTAGGCCAAGTAAAAGATGCTTTGCAGTTTTCCATGGAAATTGGAAGTAGTAAGAAGTTGTTAAATAAATTATTTAGGGAAGCAATTACTGCTGCGAAAAATATAAAATCCACTTTGGCTATATCTGAGATTCCCCTTTCTACCAGTTATATTGCCATAAAGAGTTTGAGGGAAGAACTTGGAAGTTTGGAAGGCCGGAGCATTCTTCTTATTGGTGCTGGGAAGATAAGCCTTCTTGCTTTAAAATATTTCGAGGAAGAAAAAGTGGGCTGTGTATACATATGCAATAGGACTTTTGAGAAGGTAAAGGATATATGTAGCCAATGCGAAAATCTAAAAATGGTGGCTGTGGAATACGAAAAAAGATATGATATTTTAAAGGATGTGGATATTGTATTTACAGCTACAGCAGCATCACATCTTGTACTAAAAAAAGAACGTTTCCCAGAGATTTCAAAAGCAATCCATATCATTGATTTGGCAGTGCCTCGGGATGTAGAAAGGGGAATTTCACAACTGCCAATGGTGCATCTTTATGATGTGGACGACTTGAAACAGAGATCCAAGGATAATTTAAGAAAGCGTGAGGAATTATCTGTAAAGGCAAAGGGTATTATAGAAAGTAGTATAGATGAGTTTTATCAGTGGTGTACCACGGTAAAATTTGATCCTGTTATTAAATCTCTCAATGACAGATGTCAGGAGATAGAAGAGGATACTTTGGAGTATATAAATCGAAAGATTCAATTGAATAAAAAAGAACAGAAAATCATTGAAAAGATGGTTAAATCATCTTTGAAAAGGCTTATAAGAGAACCAATAAACAATCTTAAAGAATTAAAAAATGATAATAAATCCCAGGAATATGTGGAAATGATTAATAAGCTGTTTAATTTTTAAAAGTTAAATTGTGTGGAGGATTTAAAGTGTTTTATCCCTTAATGATAGATCTAAATGATAAAATTGTATGTGTAGTTGGCGCTGGAGGTGTGGCTCTTAGGAAGACAACTAAATTTTTAGAGTATGGGGCTACAGTAAAGGTTATTGGTAGGGAAATAAAAGAGGAATTTTCGGAGCTTAAGTCGAAATATGAGGGTAGGCTTCAAATACTAAAGGGGGATTTCAAGGAAGAGTACCTTCAGGGTGTATTCATGGCTGAAATTGCCACCAATGACTGCAATATCAATGAACGGGTAGCTACTATGTGCAAGGATAGAAATATTCTTTGTAGTGTGGCGGATAATATTAAAAAATGTGATTATATTGTACCTTCGACTGTGAAGAGGGGGAGTCTTATATTTAGCATTTCAACTTTAGGAAAAAGCCCTTCTTTATGTGCTAAGGTAAGAAAGGAACTAGAGGAAAAGTATCCAGAGTCTATGGCGGACTTTGTGGAATTACTTGGACAGGGTAGAGAATTGGTACTTAATAAAATACAAAATGCTGAAGAGAGAAGAAGTATTTTAAATAAAATGGTTTATATGGACTTTGAGGAATTAAAGAAGGTCGTAGATCAATTGAAAGGATAGATGGAAAATGAAGATAGTTGTGGGAACCCGAGGGAGTAAACTTGCTTTGACTCAAACAAATTGGGTGGTTAGTGAATTAAAAGATAGATTTCCTAAGGTAGAATTTGAGGTAAAGATTATTAAAACCAAAGGCGATCGAGTTCAGGATGTAGCGTTGGACAAAATTGGTGATAAGGGGCTTTTTGTAAAGGAAATTGAAGAACAGCTTTTAAACGGTGATATAGATATGGCTATTCACAGCATGAAGGATATGCCTTCCGAATTACCTCAGGGCCTAAAGTTTTCCCATGTACCTAAGAGAGAAGATGTGAGAGATGTCATTGTTTTGGCAAAGGGATATGATTCCCTTGAGAGTCTGCCAAAGGGTGCTACCATAGGGTCCGGTAGCAAAAGAAGAAAATATCAGCTTCTAAAATATAGAAGTGATTTAAATATAGTTCCTATAAGGGGCAATGTAGATACAAGAATAAGTAAAATTGAAACTGAGGGTTTGCATGGGACAATACTGGCTATGGCTGGATTAAATAGGCTTAATATAATAGATACGCTACCATACACTGTTGTTCCAATTTCCACAGATATTTTATTGCCAGCTCCTGCTCAAGGTGCTTTAGCCATAGAGGTTCGGGAAAATGATAAACACATAGAGGATATACTGGCAGCATTATCTCATAGAGAAACTGAGATAGTAGTGGCAGCGGAGAGAGCTTTTCTAAAGGGGATTAACGGCAGTTGCCATATACCAGTAGGCGCTAAGGGAGAAATCCTTGGTGAAGAACTTATATTGGATGGTGTTTTGGGTACAGAGGATGGAGAGAAATTGGTGAGAAAAACCTTAAGGGGCAGTAGTAAGGCACCAGAGAAACTGGGATTTGAACTTGCAAAATTGATTTTAAAGGAGATAAACCATGAAGGGTAAAGTATTTTTAGTTGGTGCAGGGCCAGGAGATTATAAACTTATGACATTAAAAGGGGTGCAGTGCATTAAAGATGCTGATGTCATCGTGTATGATAGACTTGCCAATGACGTTATATTAAAGGATGCCAAGGAAAATTGTGAATTTATTTATGTGGGAAAGAAGTCAAAGTATCATACAAAAACCCAAGATGAAATCAATGATATAATTTCAGAAAAGGCACTGGAAGGAAAAATTGTCACAAGACTTAAGGGAGGAGATCCTTATGTGTTTGGCAGAGGTGGGGAAGAAGGAGAATTCCTTTTAGAAAAAGGTGTGGATTTTGAAGTTGTACCAGGTATTACTTCTGCCATTGGAGGGCTTTGCTATGCAGGAATTCCAATTACTCATAGGGATTTTGCATCTTCCTTCCACGTTATAACAGGCCATCTTAAGGAAGAGGATAAGGACCTAGATTGGAGTACTTTAGCAAAACTTCAGGGAACCTTAGTGTTCTTAATGGGTGTGGCTAATCTTTCAAATATAACTAGCAATTTAATTGCTTATGGGAAATCACAGGACACTCCTGCAGCTGTTATTAATTGGGGTGCAAGACCATATCAAAGAGTGGTCACTGGAACACTGAAGGATATTTATGATATAGTTCAAAGAGAGAACATAGGTTCTCCAAGTCTTATTGTCATTGGAGGAGTTGTAACTCTTAGGGATAAGCTTAACTTCTATGAGAAAAAACCTTTGTTTGGTACAGATGTAATTATCACGAGGGCTAGGGCTCAGAGCAGCAAGCTTTTTGAGAGGATTAATGATTTAGGTGGCAGACCAGTGGAAATGCCGACTATTAAAATTAAGGAAATCGAAAACAGCGGTATTGAAAATGCCATAGAGAATTTAAATAAATATACTTGTATGGTGTTTACTAGCGAAAATGCTGTAGATATATTTATGAAAAGACTTATGGACAGTGGCAAGGATATAAGAACTCTTGGAAACATGAAAATTGCTGCCATAGGAAAAGCTACAGCTCTTGTACTTAAGAAAAATGGTATACTGGCGGATTATGTACCTGACAAATTTGTAGCAGAAAGCTTATTGGAACTTTTAAAGGAAAAACTTACATCAAAAGATTATGTGCTAATACCAAGAGCTAAGGAAGCAAGAGAAGTTTTAGTAGATGAGCTTAGTAAAATTTGTTCTGTGGATGAAATAAAAATATATGAAACCATAAGAGAAGATGTAGATAAAGATGAGGTTATGGAAATACTTAAAAGTAATAGGGATACATACCTTACATTTACTAGTTCTTCTACGGTAAAAAACTTTATAGAAATTGTGGGAGAAGACAATTTAAGTGCATTAAACAATACGAAAATAATATCCATTGGACCTATCACTTCAAAAACCATAGAAAGCTTTGGTTTAAAAGTTTATAAAGAAGCTGAAGATTATACCATAGATGGCATGATTAAAACTCTGATACAGGATAAAAATAATTAATATGAGTATATACAAAATATAAAGGAGATGTTCATAGATATGCTTAATAGACCTAGACGATTGAGAACAAACGGAACCATAAGAAGTATGATAAGAGAAACAAAACTTCAGGTGGAGAACTTGATTTACCCTTTATTTATTGTAGAGGGAAATAACGTTAAAACTGAAATATCTTCTATGAAAGATGTTTATAGATTTTCAGTAGACAGAGTAAATGAAGAGATAAAAGAGTTGTTGGACCTTGGGATAAAGTACGTACTGCTATTCGGTATTCCAGACAAGAAGGATGAAGTAGGAAGTGAGGCTTATTGTTCTTGTGGCGTGGTGCAAAAGGCTATAAGGGAAATAAAATCAAAATACCCAGAGATGTATGTTATAACAGATATTTGTATGTGTGAATACACATCTCATGGTCATTGTGGTATCCTTACAAAAAGCGGATATGTAGACAATGATAAGACCTTAGAATACTTAGGCAAAATTGCCATAAGTCATGCTGAGGCCGGTGCAGATATGGTGGCTCCATCGGATATGATGGATGGAAGAATAGGCTTTATAAGAAATGTTCTCGACGAAAATGGCTTTGTAAATCTTCCAATTATGGCCTATAGTGCAAAATATGCTTCAGCTTTTTATGGACCTTTTAGGGATGCAGCAGATTCATCTCCTGCCTTTGGAGACCGAAGAGCATATCAAATGGATCCTGCCAATGTAAATGAAGGACTAAGAGAAGTAGAACTGGATATAGAGGAAGGTGCAGATATAGTTATGGTGAAGCCTGCCCTATCTTATCTTGATGTCATAAGAGAAGTTAGAAATAATTTCAATATGCCACTGGCTGCATATAACGTAAGTGGAGAATACTCCATGATTAAAATGGCAGTGGAAAACGGTCTATTAAATGAATCTGCTATTATGGAATCCCTTGTGTCCATTAAGAGAGCAGGGGCCGATATAATTATCACTTACTTTGCAAAATATGTGGCAAAAAAATTAAGAGAAGAGGCATAGAAGCACGGAAGGGAGAATGGTTTTATGGGTAAAATTGATAGAAGCACATCGGAAAATCTTTTTAAAGAAGCTAACCAATACATACCTGGTGGGGTTAATAGTCCTGTTAGAGCTTTTAAATCTGTAGGTATGAGTCCAATTTTTGTGGACCATGCAAAGGGATCAAAGATATACGATGTGGATGAAAATGAATATATTGACTATATTTGCTCTTGGGGTCCTCTTATTCTTGGCCACAGCAGAGAAGAGATAATTAATGGTTTTGAAGAAATCGCAAGACGAGGAACTAGTTATGGCGTTCCCACAGAAATAGAAGTGAAAATGGCAAAATTCATAGTAGAAGCTTTTCCATCTATAGACATGGTTAGAATGGTGAACTCCGGCACAGAGGCTACTATGAGTGCCTTAAGAGTAGCTAGAGGCTATACAAAGCGAAATAAGATAGTAAAATTCGAGGGATGCTATCATGGACATTCTGATGCATTGCTTGTAAAATCAGGCTCAGGAACTATTACTTATGGTGTGCCTACAAGTCCTGGAGTTCCAGCAGATACTGTTAAAGATACCCTTGTGTGTACTTACAACGATTTAGAATCTGTAAAAGATACTTTTAAGGAGTACGGTGAAGATATAGCAGCTATTATTGTGGAGCCTGTGGGTGGCAATATGGGTGTAGTACCAGGTACACAAGAGTTTTTACAGGGTCTTAGGGATATATGCGACCAGTATGAGACAGTGCTAATCTTTGATGAAGTAATAACAGGATTTAGAGTAGCTTTTGGTGGCGCCCAAGAACTGTATGGGGTAAAACCGGATATGACTTGTTTTGGCAAAATCATTGGAGCAGGGTTGCCAGTAGGGGCTTACGGTGGAAAAAAAGCTATAATGGAGATGGTATCACCTGTAGGTCCTGTATATCAAGCTGGAACCTTATCTGGAAATCCTCTTGCCATGTTTATGGGCTATAGAAATTTATCTTTCCTTAAAGAACATGAAGATGTTTATGAAAAGTTAGAGAAGTTAGCAATTAAGTTTGAAGAGGGCATGAATAAAATCATAGATAAATACAATGTACCAGTGACGGTTATAAGATTTAAAGCCATGATGAGCGTGTTTTTTGCCAAAGGAGAGTTTAAAAATTTCCAGGATGTGATGAAATGTGATACTGAAAAATATGCTGTATTTTTTAAGGAAATGCTAGACAATGGCATCCTTTTCCCACCAGCACAATTTGAAGGTTTATTCCTGTCATATTCACATACTGAAGATGATATAAATCATACCTTAATTTCCTTTGAAAAGGCTATTAAAAAAGCATTTAAAATCTCTTTGGTGGAATAATCTCATAAATAATGGTATAATAATATATATATATTAAATTAGGGGGTGTTTCTATGGAACATAGTTTAAGTGAAAATAAGTTTATGTCTAAGACAATGATTATAATGTCCTTAGGAGTTTTTATAACTTTTCTTGCAGCTTATTATGTTGAAAAAAGTGGAATCCTTGTTACTAAAACCATGTTTTTTGTTTCAGCATTAATAGAACTTGCAATGGTCATAGCGCTTAGACCTATGGCACAAAAGTT
The DNA here is from genome assembly GCF_900142225.1 of Hathewaya proteolytica DSM 3090. GTDB lineage: Bacteria > Bacillota > Clostridia > Clostridiales > Clostridiaceae > Hathewaya > Hathewaya proteolytica. The sequence continues at coordinate 22,870 of NZ_FRAD01000024.1, read as the reverse complement.
ATCCATTGCTGTGGCTACCATATGGTTTGTTGTTTACTCTGCCATAAGCGGTATAACTTTTTCTTTTGTGTTTTTAGCCTATGATCTTGGCGTAATTGCATCTGTTTTTCTTATAGCAGCAATTATGTTTTTCTGTTGTGCTATGATTGGTATAACAACAAAGAAAGACTTAAGCGGAATGGCTCAGTTTCTTTTTATGGGGCTTATTGGTCTACTTGTAATGTCCATTATGTCATTCTTTATTCCAGGTCTGGCAGAAAGCAAATTTATTGCTTTTATTGGAATTTTGATTTTCTCAGGGTACACAGCCTATGACATGCAAAAAGTAAAGATGATCCACGAAAATGCATACAATATGGATCCAGATGAAGTGGACAGATTTGTAGTGGTGGCTGCCCTTCAATTGTATCTTGATTTCATAAATCTTTTCTTGTATCTGCTTAAATTGGCTAGAAAAAAATAAGATTTCTATAAAGCCTATAGCACTTTTGGTGTCTATGGGCTTTTTTGTCGTTAAAATAAAAAAAATGAAATACGATATTTTTTACAATTATCACAATATGACAAAAATATTAGTAAATAAATGGTAAAATAGCACTGAGTTTTAATAAGAAACGAGGTGTTGTTATCTTGCAAAATATGATGTCATTTTTAATTTTGCCGGTCCTAGGAGCAGTTTTTTGCTATATGGGGACAATTTTAAGGCAAGGGTATAGTAATAAAAAAATAGGAATTAGTACTTTTATATTAGTAGCAATTCACGACATAACCCAATTGTATTTAAATATTACATATAGTCAAAATAGCCAAAATGTGTTGAGAAACTATCACAATTCTTTTATAGGAAATTTAATGGATATTTATATAAATGTATATTGGCTAATAATAATTAATATATTAATAGCTATCATAATGAATTTATTTATATATTATTATATAGACAGTGTGGGCAAGTCCTTTTGGAGTTGCAGTTTTAAAGTTTGCATAAATTCAGCGCTCCTTTGCTCTTTAACTGATAAAATAATTTTTAAGGGAAGTATTGATTTTCTTTTATTGATGGATGTGTATATGGTAGATATAAAAGACATTTATATGATTATTTCAGTTGTACTTTTGCTTTGTGAAATAATCTTAAATGATAGAGAAGTTGTAGTGACCACAAAATAACTGCTTTGTTGGACAATCAATATATGTTATAATTGTGATAGAATTTGGAGTTCATGGAGGAAAACATAGTGACCAAAAATAAAAATAGTAATATTTTAGAAGAAAACAATGAAAATCTTGAAGAAGAGCAGTCATGTGCAATTGTGTATGATATAAAAAAATCCTACGTTTTCAAGGATGCTATAATGCAGTTTTATGAAAATTGGGTTCAAATATTTGTGGGACCAGCTATCTGTGGGCTAGGATATATATTGAGAACCTTTACTAAATTAGATTTTTTTGGGTCATTGCTAATAGGTTTTGGTGCTTTTTATATTTTATTTCCTTACATTATGCTTTTAGCTAATTTGACTACCGTTAAAAAGCAGAGAATAGAAATGAGAGTAGGCAAGAAGGGTATAAATATAAGCAACTTACTAACTTCTAATGCTAGCATGACAATGTTAAGTTATGATGAAATATATGATTTGGAGAGAGAAAAAAGATATTTGCGAATATTGCCCTGTGATAACAATGGGAAAGTGTTAAATCCACTATCAATACCTGTAAATCACGTTGTAGAAGGAAATTTAGAGGAATTTACTCAAAAGATAAATGAATGCGTAAAAAAAGCTAAGGGGAAAAACAAGAATTCTGCTGAAAATACTTTTAACGGAAAACTAGTGATGGAATACAATTTAACCGAAGACCAATTTAAAAAAATATATATCAGAGAGTACTTTAAAAAGAAAATACATATATTTTATATAATTGCTTTTGCTGGCATAGCTGCAGCTTCATTTTTCGTCAATATTTCTTTGGCAATAACAGCTTTAGTTTTAGCTGTATTCTATATAGTGTTCCCAAGATGGGGATATAAATTGCACGTAAAGGATCATACTGGACGAATTGTTGTAAGAGATTGTATGAACGGTTATATAACAATTGAGGGAAATAATATAAAAGTGAAAACAAAAGCAGAAAAAATAAAAATAATTTATAATGGGGAGTACATTAAATATTTTATTCCAGTGAAAAAGAAGTACTTTAGATATATAAAAAGTAATGCTTGTGATAAAACTCAATTGAAGAGATTTATGGGGCTTGTAAACAAAGGATAATTTAAATGTATTTTAACTATTATAAGCAAATATTATGGTATGTTATAGGGGGAGGGGATATACCTATGAACATAAAATTAAAAGCAATAATAATGGTAATAGCCACTTTTTTTATGGTGGGGTGCACGTCGCAAAAGGAAAAGGTATACAATGAGCAGAAACAAGTCAATGGAGAAACCCATAATTCTTCTCATGAGAATAATGATGGAAGTTTAGCTAGTAAACTTGAAGAAGAACACAAAGATGAGGGTGCAGATAAGGAGCAAAAGCCAGTAGAAATGGTGGATTTTGTTGGAAATGCTGAACACTTATTTTTTCATCCCTTAATTGCGTACAATGAACTTGCCTTTGATGGGGACTCTAAAACTCAAGGCATGGATGACTGGTTTGTAACTGTTAAGGAATTTAAATCTGTTTTAGAACAACTGTACAAAAATAATTATATTCTTATAGACATTGAATCTATTTATTCTTTAAATAATGAGAATAATAAAATGGAAAGAAAGAGTATTAAAATACCAAAGGGTAAGAAACCCATAATACTGTCCATTGATGATATGAATTATTATGATTACATGAGAAAAGACGGTACTATACACAAACTTATTTTAGACCATGAGGGCAAGGTGGCTGCTTATACAAAAGGGGAAAATGGAGAGGATATTATATCATATGACAATAGTATAGTTCCTATATTGGACAACTTTGTAGAAAAATATCCAGATTTTTCTCTTGATGGTGTGAAGGCCACTATAGGGCTTACAGGTTATGAAGGGATTTTAGGATATAGAACCCAGCGTGATAGCAATAATCGACAACAGGAAATTGAAAAAGTAATGCCTTTAGTGAAAACTTTAAAAGAAAATGGGTGGAAATTTGCCTCTCATAGCTATGGTCATCCAGATGTAAGTTCCATTTCTTTGTCAAAATTAAAAGATGATACTGATAAGTGGGAAAGAGAAGTTAAATCGCTTATAGGAGAAACTTCAGTGTATATATATCCCTTTGGATCTTCTGTACCATACAGGGATCCTAAATTTCAATATCTTAAAAATAAAGGCTTTAGTATATTTTGTGCAGTGGGACCTATCTCCTATGAAGAATTGTATAAAGATGTAGCCCAGACTGATAGGCGTCATTGCGATGGTATAACGCTGCGAAATCAAAGGGAAAAGTATCTTGATTTGTACGATGCCAAGGAAATACTAGATATAGAAGGTAGAAAAGTGATAAAATAAGCTTATGTTGAGTAAATCGTCTAAGGAAAAAGAATTATGTTAATACGGAAAGAGGATATAAAATGAAAAGCATATTTTTAGATACTGAAACTACTGGCCTAAAACCCGGCCAGATTGTACAACTGACATATATTATTGAAGAAGATAAACAGCTTACGGCTATGAAAAACTACTTTTTTTCTGTGGATAGTGTGGAGCCAGAGGCGGAAAAAGTTCATGGATTTTCAAAGGAAAGATTGGATCTATTATCTGAAGGCTTTACCTTTAAAGAGTTGTCAGAGGAAATTCAAGAGGATTTTAATGATAGCACAATTATCGCTCACAACATAGGGTTTGATAAAAAGTTTATCGATGAAGAGTTTAGGCGTTCGTGCTTAGTTCCGGGATATTCTAAGGAATTTTGTACAATGGGATACTTTAAGGGTATTGTAAATATTCCAAATAGGTACGGAAATGGATTAAAAAATCCAAAGTTAGAAGAAGTGGTGGATTATTATAAAATAGATAAAAATTTAATTTTGGAAAAAACAAAAATACTGTTTGGATGTGAAGAGGTGTCTTTTCATGATGCAAGGTATGATGTTATGGCTATGTACATGTGCTGTTTGAAATCAAAGAAAAGAACAAAGGTGTACTCTCCATATTGGGAAAGTGACTTATATATTTTTGAATAATAGTTGGTGATAAATTTGAAAACTTTAATTTTAGCTGAAAAACCTTCTGTAGGAAGGAATATAGCTGATGCATTGAAGTGTACGAAAAAAGAAAATGGTTATCTAGAAGGAAGTCAATATATAGTTACATGGGCTTTTGGACATTTACTAAATCTATATGATACTCGAGATTATGATGAAAAACTGGCTTTATGGAATTATGAAAACTTTCCATATATACCAAAGGAGTTTAAATACAAAATCAAAGAGGACTCTAAGGTTAGAGGTAAAACGGATCAGGGAGCCAAGAGGCAACTTGAGATAATAAGCAATTTAATAAAAAGAGACGATGTGGATAGAATTATTTCTGCCACAGACTATGATAGGGAGGGAGAGACCATCTCTCTTCTTATTTTTAATTATTTAAATGTAGAAAAACCCATATTCAGAATACTTTTAAATGAATGGACTCCAGTGGAAATCGAAAGAGGCCTAAAAGAACTGCGAAAAAACGAAGATATGAAAAATCTTCAGTTTGCTGGCATAAGCCGACAGATTACAGACTGGGTCATAGGCATAAATTTTACATCTATGGCTACATTAAAATACTGTAGAGGAAGAGGAAACCTTCTAAATGTGGGAAGAGTCCTAATGCCTACTTTGAAGATGATATACGATAGGGAAAAGCAAATAAGAGAATTTAAAAGTGAAAACTATTTTGAACTTTATGCCACCTTTCAAAATGAAGCCGGTGATTATAAGGGCAAATTCTTTTATGATAAGCTAGATAAGTTTCCAAAAAAGGAAAGTGTGGAACGATTAAAAGATGAACTTACTGGCAAAAGTGGCGTAGTTACGGAAAAAAAGGTGGAATTAAAGAAAGAATACCCCCCAGCACTTTTTAATTTGAGTAACCTCCAGGGTTATATTACTAGCAAGTACAATGGATGGACCTCAGAAAAAGTTCTTAAAACTGCACAACTATTGTACGAGAAAAAGTTTATAACCTATCCTAGAACTTCTAGTACTGCTTTAGAGGAAAGTCTTACTGACAAGGCAGAACAAGTTTTGAATGCAGTAAAAAAATCTCTTCCCTTTGCAGATGAGATCAAATTTTCAGTTACTAAGAAAGTATTCAACAACGAAAAGGTGGAGAGTCACAGCGCCATAATACCAACGTATATTTTACCGGGGAGTATAAGCAATGATGAAAAAGCTGTGTATGAGGCTGTTAGAAATAGATTCATTGCGCAGTTTATGGAAGCAGCTGAATTTGAAAATACAGAGATCATAACCACGGTGATGGGTGAAAAATATCCTAGGCACTTTATCACCAAGGGCAAAATATTGAAAAAAAAATCTTGGCTTAAACTGGAGGGCACTTCAAAAAAAGATGAATTGCTTCCCATGGTGAAAAACAATGATGAAGTAGATATTTTGGCAATAGACATACAAAATAAGAAGACTAAGCCCCCAGCTCACCATACAGAAAAAACTCTTTTAAAGGCCATGGAAACCTGTGGAAAAAATAGTGGCAATGGCGAAAACGAAGAAGAGGAGCAAGAAAAACTAGTTTTAAGTGGTTATTCCATTGGAACGGCTGCTACAAGAGCTGAAATAATAAATAAATTAAAGACAGCTGGGTACATTGAACCCAAGGGGAAATCTTTACTAATAACTGAAAGAGGTATCAATTTTATAGATATTTTCCCTGTTAAAGAACTCTTGGACACAGACTACACTGGACGCATGGAAAAAGCGTTGGCGGATATGGAAAAAGGAACAATGGACAAAAATAAGTTTCTTCAATATATATTTAATTTCACAATTAATGGGGTAAAAAAAATTAAATTTAGCAAAGCAGCTATCATATGTGATACTAGGGAAAATAAAAAATAAAGGAAAGGATGATGATTTTTTTACCTTATACTGAGTAAAAAAACATCATCCTGTTCAAAGTTGTCTTTTAAATCTATAAAACGTAACCGTGGGACAGATCGGAAATAGAGTATTCACGATTTACTTTTAAATCTATAAACGTATCATTTACCATAACCAAAGGCCTATCTATATTGTTTGGATCCATTTTTATAATTTTGGCTACATCATTGTTGTTTAAAATCACCATTTCACCAGTATAGTATGTGGTCATCTTCTCTATAAAGGTTTTTAAATATATTACATCTAGTTTTGATATAAAATCACTTTCCATTATTTTAAGTGCCTCAAAGGGATTTTTTCTGGATTTGTAGGATTTGTTAGAGGTCATTGCATCAAAAACGTCTGCAATGGCAATGATCTTTGCAAATTTATGTATTTTGTCACCTGTTAGACCTAATGGATACCCTGAACCATCAATTCTCTCGTGATGCATTAGTACTGATTGAGCTATGGAATCGTCTAAAAAAGGAAATTCGCTGACAATGTTGTAGGAATATATTGGATGCTTTTTTACCTCTGCAAATTCTTTTCTTGTAAGTTCACCAGGCTTGTCTAAAATCTGGCTATCCAATTTGGTTTTGCCTATATCGTGCAAAAGCCCAGCATAATTCAGCATGGTTATTTCTTTATGGCTTAGATTTAACCATTTACCTAACATGGTAGATAGGATGGCCACATTGGTGCAATGGCGCACAAGGTACTCGTCCATATCTCTTTGAAGTGTGATGGACTTTAAGGCAAGGGAGTATTCTACAATATTATCTAATATAGAATTCGATATCTCTCTTACTATTTTAATAGAGGGCTTTGAATTATTTGTGATTGAATTCATCATAAGCTCTACATCAGAAGAAATTTTGCTAAAGGTCTCCTCAGTAGCTTGCAAGGTTCTAGCCCCTGTAGAGGGTTCCACATTTTGTTGATCCGGATTTAAAGAATAGGTTAATACATCTATAAATCCTTGGGGAAAATAGTATTGTATTTTTTTTATAACGGGTATAGTCAATGGGCTATTGATATTTAGTAGTTTTGTATCTCCATTGTATACATCCTTTGCTACTACCATGCCGGGTTTCAGACTTGCAGTAGAAACAGAAGTATATGTTTTTTCGCTGTCCATAAAATTATTCCTCCGTTCTATAACATAACATCTATAAGTTTATTATAAAATATATAATGGGATTTGTCATTATATTTAAAATATTTATTTCAAATATATATTATATATTATTTTAAAAATAATATAGAGAATAGAATGTCATATTAGGGAAATAATATCTCTATACCAAGGAAAAAACTTTGATATGGAGGAGATAAACATATGGAAAACAAAAAGAAATTATCACATGATGCTTACGGTGGTATAAAAGGGGATGATTACGAGCCTTTTATATCCTATAAAGAAGCAGTGCCTGAGAGCAGTGTGATATCTTTAACTATTGGTGTAATATTTGCGGTGGTGTTCGCTGCAGCAAACACATATTTAGGCTTGAAAGTTGGGCTTACTATAGCTGCTGGTATACCGGGCGCTATTTTGGCTACAGGTCTTTTAAAAATACTATTCAAGCGCAATAACATTTTGGAGGCTAATATGATAGCTTCTATAGCCGCTGTGGGAGAATCCATAGCGGGTGGAATAATCTTTGTACTCCCAGCTGTTATTTTGTGGGGTATGAATCTCAGTGTAATGACCATTTTTGTTGTGACAGCTATTGGTGGTCTTGTGGGGATATACTTCGTAACGCCCCTTAGAAGATTCCTTATTGTGGAGGAGCACGGCAACCTTGTGTTTCCGGAGAGTATGGCAGCAGCAGAGGTTCTTGTTACCGGAATGCAAGGTGGAGAAGCCTTTAAAAATGTACTATTAGGGCTTGCAGGAGGGGGAATATACAAACTTCTATCAGGTGGATTTAAACTATGGCTAGAGGAACCTGAGTGGACGATTAAACCCGTTGAGAATACCATATTCGGAGTGAATACCATAGCATCACTGCTTGGTGTTGGATTTATTGTTGGATTAAAGGCATCATTGTATATGTTTGCAGGGTCCTTAGTAGCATGGATAGGTTTTATTCCACTTATAAAGTATATTGGAGCAGGGCTAGACACTGCTATATATCCTTCTGTAAAACTAATAAGGGATATGAATGCTTGGAATATATGGAGCAACTACATAAAATATATCGGAGCTGGTGCCGTAGCTACAGGTGGATTTATCAGCCTTGGAAAATCTATGCCTACAATAATTAAATCCTTTAAAGCTGCCATTGGCGGTATTGGAAAGGATGAAAAAACTGGATCAGTTCACAAGAGAATAGATGAAGAACCACCTATAGTATGGGTTATAGCCTCTGCCATACTTGTATTTTTATTGTCTTGGCTTTTACCCAATATTAAAGTAGGATTACTTGGAGCTTCACTAATTGTTGTATTTTCATTTTTCTTTTCAGTTGTATCAGCTAGAATGGTAGGAATAATAGGAGCTTCCAATAATCCAGTATCAGGTATGACCATAGCAACACTTTTGATTGTCACATCCCTTTTGAAAATAACAGGAAAAACAGGAGAAAGTGGCATGATGGCTGCTCTTTTAATTGGTGGTATAGTTTGTGTTGCCATTGCCGTGGCAGGCGGAACAGCTCAAAGTTTAAAGACTACTTTTGTCATTGGAGGCTCTCCAAGAAAAGTTCAGATGGGTATGTATTTAGGCCTTTTATTTGCAGCCGTTGCAGCAGGTGCTATAGTTCTAATGCTCAATTCGGCCTTTGGTATCGGTTCAAAAGAAGTAGCAGCACCACAGGCAACACTGATGGCTCTAGTAGTAAAGGGAGTTATGACTGGACAGCTGCCATGGACGTTAGTTATAGTTGGGGCTGTCATAGCAGTATTTTGCGAAATTGTTGGTCTTCCAATTCTCCCTGTTGCACTGGGAATTTATCTTCCAATACATTTGAACACCGGAATACTTATTGGAGGCATTATCAGAGTTCTTGTGGAGAAGAGATTTAAAAATGAGGAGGAAAAGCAAAAAGAAAAAGTGGAGAGAGGTATTTTATTGTGTTCCGGTATTGTATCTGGGGATGCACTGACAGGAATTATAATAGCTATATTCACTATAAGCGGTATAAACATAGCCTTTGGTGAAAAATTCTTAACTGCCCTTACAGGAAGTCCACTTTTTGCAACCATCTTATTTCTCATCTTAGGTGCATGGGTATACATGTTCTCCATAGGTGGAAAAGATGCTTAGAACTCTAAAATGAATAAGGATAAGGAAGATTTGAAATGAAAAATAAAAAAATAGAAGATAATTTTTTGAAGTATGTACCTAAAATTAAATATAAAAATTGGGAAAATCACAATGGCATAGTGACCTTATATTTTTTTAGAGATAGCATGGTGGAAAAAATAGTTTGTTTTTTATTTAAAAAACCTAAAATTACAGATATTAAATTAGATAAATTGTCTTCTAAGGTGTGGCTGATGATAAATGGTAAGGACGATGTTTGGTCCATAAGTGAAAAGCTTTGTGAAGATACCGGTGATTCCATAGAAACATCCTATAAAAGAGTAATACTATTTTTAAGGTATCTCACGAGAAGAGGATGGATATGTTTTTAATTTAATAAATATTTGATTTTTATAACATAAGATATTATACTTAAGCTATGTATCTTTTATAAAAATTTTAATGTGTATTGGGAGGGTATTATGGATTTTAACAAGAGAATAGATGAACTAAAAAATGATCTTATTAATGACACTGCAGAATTGGTGAAAATTAAGAGTGTGGAGGAAGCTCCATTGCCTGGTATGCCTTTTGGCGAAGGACCAGCAAAATCCTTACAGTGCGCTTTAAATATCGCTATAAGGTTAGGATTTAAAACTGTAAATTTAGATAACTATGTTGGATATGCTGAATTTGGTGAGGGTGAAGAGTATGTCATGGCTCTTGGACACGTAGACGTAGTGCCAGAAGGAGATAACTGGACTTATCCTCCATATGGGGCTGAAATCCACAATGACAACATGTATGGAAGAGGTACTCTTGATGATAAGGGCCCAATAATGGCAGCCCTATACGGTGCAAAAGCAGTGATGGACTCTAAGGCTCCTATATCTAAGAGAATAAGAATTGTCTTTGGTTCAAACGAAGAAACTGGAGATTCAGACATAGAGTACTATTTAGAGAGAGAGAAGGCACCTGCTATGGGATTTACCCCAGATGCTGAATATCCTCTTATAAATGGTGAAAAAGGAATGTTCGGATGCAATCTTGTAAAAAAGATAAATGGAAATGACCAAGGTCTCATTCTAAAGAGTATAGAAGGAGGTCAGGCACACAATATTGTTCCAAATAAATCAGTGGCAGTGCTAACAGGCAATACTGAAGGAGTTGTAGAAGCAATAAACAAATACATTGCCGAAAAGCAACTTACTGTAAGTGTTAAAGTAGAAAATGATGAAGTTATAGTTGAATCAACAGGTGTAAGTGTTCACGCAAGTACACCATGGGGCGGTAAAAATGCCATAATGCAGCTGTTTGAAGTTTTAGGTGCAGTTAAATTTGGAAGCAGCGATTTAAATCAGTATGTTGAGTTTATGAATAGCTCCATAGGTATGAATTGCGTGGGAGAAAAGTTTGACGTTGGACTAGAGGATAAAGCATCAGGAAAACTATCATTTAATATAGGTGTAATAAGCATGAAAGAAAATGTGATAGATGTTTCTGTAGACATAAGATTCCCGGTTACGTTTAATGCAGAGGATGTAGAAATTCCTTTCAAAAATAAATTAGCTGGCACTGGCATAGAAATAGAAAATCTTAGCACAGCAAAACCATTGTATTTTGAAGAATCACATCCATTGGTACAAAAGCTTAGAAAAGTATATTCAGAGCAAACAGGAAAGGATTCCACTCCAATATGTATCGGAGGAGGAACATATGCAAAAGCTATGCCAAACATACTTGCTTTTGGACCAGTATTCCCAGGAGATCCTGACACTGTGCACCAAGTAAATGAATTTATTTCTATAGACAACTTAGTTATAAATGCAAAAATATATGCAGAAGCTTTGTTTGAGATGGCAAAATAATATTTAATAAAATTGTAGTGTTTACAAGAGCATGCTGTGGCATGCTTTTGTTTAGTTAAATAATAAGGTTTTGGACAAACAATATATGGGGGTTAATCATGAATATTAAAGATATAGAAATAGGGAGAATCAATTTACCGTTGAATAGTGATTACAACTATTGTGGTAAGTACTCAAAAAATCCAAAGGAGATTGTCATAAAGATAATAACTAATACTGGTGATATTGGCATAGGCAGTGCTGCTGTTACACCTGACATAACCGGTGACATAGAAGCATCCATAATAGGTGCTATAAATTTTGTGAAACCACATATAATAGGTATGAATATTGACTGCAGGGATGAGATTATGGAAGTGGTAAACAATAATATAGAAAACAACAACTCTGCAAAGGCTGCCATTGATATGGCTATTTACGATTTATTCGGCAAAAAGTATAATATACCTTTATTTAAATTGTTGGGTGGGTATAGCACGTCCATAGGCACTGATATAACAATACCATATGCTTGTGTGGAACAAATGGTCAGTGCTGCATTAAATGCCAGTCTTAAAGGATACAAATGCCTTAAAATTAAAGTGGGCTACAATGATGATCAAGAGGGCGATTTGGAAAGGGTAATGGCTATAAAAAAAGCCATTAAAAAAGATACTAAAGTGAGAATAGACGGCAATCAGGGTTGGGGTCCAAAACAGGCCGTAAAGATAATAAGAAAGTTAGAAGATCTGGGATTAGATATAGATTTTGTAGAGCAGCCTGTAAAGGCTTGGGATCTAGAAGGATTGAAATACGTTACTGACAATGTAGATACTGAAATATTGGCAGATGAAGCCGTTATGGGACCTCAGCATGCATTTAAAATTATTAAAAATAGAGGTGCGGATTTAATAGGTATAAAGCTGATGAAGTGCGGCGGTTTTAATAATGTAATGAAAATTTACAATATGGCTGAAACCATGGGAATAAAATGCATGATGGGATGCATGGTGGAAAGCAAAATCGGAATAACAGCGGCGGCTAGCTTTGCAGCAGCCAAGGCTAAAATGATAAAATCTGATTTGGACACAATGCTTAGATTCACAGATGATCCTATAAGAGGTGGGGTAATATTTGAAGATGATATTCTGACTCTTACGGATAAACCAGGGCTTGGTATTGATAGCGTAAATGGATGGCAAAAAATAATTTAATGGAAAGGATAATTATATGGAGTCAAAAAACATTGATATTTCCAAGGAAATGGAGCTTCAATTAGAAAAAGAAAAGCTGGATCAGGTATTATGCATAATTGATGAGGAAATCGAGAAAACCATAGAAAGCAGGAAAGTATTCCTAGATGAATTGCTTACTTATAGAAAGCAGTTTGTAGAGGAATATAGGGATGATGAAGATAAGGTTATTGAGTATTTTGACCACGAGAGGTTTATAACTGAGGAAGCTTTTAACCTTATGGATGGCAAACTAAAGGAATTAACTTATTTAAAGGAATGTCCTTATTTTGGAAGAATTGATTTTAGAGAAGAAGAGTTTGGTATTGAAAAAATCTATATTGGCAGATTTGGACTGCTTCGAAAAAGCGATAATGAACCTGTAGTGGTGGATTGGAGAAGTCCAGTGGCGTCACTGTTTTACCAAGGAAAATTAGGTGAAGCATGCTACAATGTTGATAACAATAGCTTTTATGTTACTATACTAAAAAGGGTTCAGTTTATAATTAAAAAAGCAAAGCTCCTTGGCATGTTTGACTCTGATATTGACGTAAAAGATGAAATTCTACAACAAGTTCTAAGCAGCAATTGCCAAGATAAACTGAAAGATATTGTTAGAACAATTCAAAAGGAACAGGATAATATAATACGAACAAATCCGTACGACACAGTTATAGTGGATGGCGTGGCTGGCAGTGGCAAAACCACCATTGCTCTTCACAGGATAGCGTATTTACTGTATAACTATAGAAAACAGTTGGAAAATAAAATGCTCATTATTGGTCCCAATGAAATATTTATGGAGTATATCAGCGATGTACTTCCTAGTTTAGGAGAAAAAAATGTGGAGCAGTGCACCTTTAGGGAGTTATCTTTAGATTCTTTAGGCCTTAAGGATGAGGAAGTAATGAGTTTTAACGAATATATGGAGGCAATTCTTCGAAAAGATAAAGAAATAATAGAAGACATGAGATTAAAGGCCACAGAAGAATACGCTTTAAAACTAGAGGATTATGTAAAAAAACTAGAGGAAAACTATTGCGTTTGCAGGGATGTAGAATACCTTGGAGACATAGTAGTTAGTGAAGATGATCTCAAGGATATGTTCTATAATTATTATATAAAAATGCCTTTAGCAAAGCGTCTAAATAAGGTAAGAAGGATTATAATATCAAAGTTGCACTATAGAAGAGATGAGGAAGTTAGAAAAATAAAGCAACAGTACAATGAAATTAAAAAGAAGCTAAGTGAAAGCGCCTTGGAGGAAGAAATTAATAATCTTCAGTACAAGAAGAAATTGAGCATAAGAAATGTTATTGAACAACTCCGTGAAGTAAAAAAACAGCTTATAAAATATCAGGTGGATGGCATAGTAGATTTGTACAATAAATTTAATGATTTTAAGCAGATTACAAATCATGATTTAGCACCTATGTTGTATTTAAAATACAAATTGTATGGTTTTGATATAGGAAAGGAAATAAAGCATGTGGTCATCGATGAGGCTCAGGATTTCTCTATGTTGCAGCTTAAGGTAATCAAGGCCATGACAAATGCCTCTGCTATGACCATACTAGGGGATAGCAATCAGAAAATAATGCCAGAATCTTGTGGTGTAAATATGAGCCAAATAAAAGATATATACGATTTTAAGTCCATGAAGTTTTATAAACTGGATAAAAGTTACAGGTCTACTACTGAAATTATGCAGTATGCAAACAAGTTCTTGGATAACAATCACATAATTCCATTGGTTCGCAGTGGAAAACCTGTGGAGGAAAAAAATATTTGTGATTTAAATTCCCTATGCCAATTGGTAACTGATAAAATTTTGAGAGCTAGGGATGAAGAATACAACACTGTGGGTGTTATATGTGAGGACATGGAGCAAACAGAATACGTTTATAAGGCTATAAAGGATAAAGTCAGGGTCAATATAATCAATAAAGAGGAATCTATGTACAAAGGTGGCGTTGTAGTAATTCCTACTTATTTTGCCAAGGGATTGGAATTTGACAAGGTTATAGCGGTATTTAAACACAAGTATGAAGATAATAACTATATGAGATATATAACATGTACAAGGGCTCTTCATGAACTATGCGTTATAAATATAAAATAGAATGATAAAAGTTCTAGCTTTAAAGTGATGATCATCATTTAAAGGCTAGAACTTCTTTCTAAATGAAACTGTGAATTTTTTCTATGATATTGTCTCTAATAGAATTTATTTTGTTGAAGTCCACTGCGTCAATATAAATATTTTCTAAGTCATCGTGTGTCTTTTTCGTCATTTTTAGCATATTTAGTGCAATGCTTAACATTTCGTCAGAATAGGCTTTGTTTTCTTTCATATCCTGAAGGAAGTCGCAAACAAGCTCTGACTTTAAAAATCTGTCTAAATATATGATTTTATAAGGGGTATCTAAAGGGCAATACTGGTTATCAGATACAATGCTAATGTTTAGTTCTTTTATATAAATGTGTTCAAGCTTCTCTGGAGCCAGTGGGTTATGAAATGCATCTACTGAAAGTCCCATGTTTAAAGCAGTTTTCACAAGATCTTGAAGCATATGATTTCTTCCTATAGAACCCTTTAGCAAATAGGTTTTGTGGGATTTTTTTATGAGCTCATTTACATAACTTACAGCTCCTTGCGGTGCAAAGGCTGATATAAAAAGATGTCGGCTATTCGTAGGACAATCCATTGATTTAATGCTATTGGAGAAAATTTCCTTAGATAACTCTCCTAATAATGATACATATTCTTTGTGGTTAATTGCTTTTTTCATGGTGAAGCTATTGTTTTCTAATAGATTTCTGCAGCATTTAAGATAAGAGAAACATCTATCATAATATACCGAGAGGTTTTCTTGACATTTTATTATTTTTTCTCTTGAGGATTTTAGCTTTGATTCATCCCAATTCAAACTAAGATCTACAATTTCATCCACAGCACCAGGATATTTTGGGTCCATGGTGTGAGGTGCAGTGCCATCAAAAAGAGCGATTTTAAGGTTATTTATCAAAATGCAGTCTAAGGAGTCGCAGTCGGAGGAACAGTGAAAATAATCTATATCGTATCCCAAGGTTTCAAAATGGGAGCCAACACTTTTCATCAAAGTTGATTTACCAGTTCCAGGACCTCCTTTTAAATAAAAAACTCTGTTAGCTTGCTTTAAATCAATGGCTTCATGAAATAAAGAGAAAAATTTACAAGAAGTATTGCCGCCTAAAAAATAATTGTTAATATTACCGTTCAATTTCTTTACCTCGCTGAATTTTTTCATTATATTATATTCGACTTAATAAACAAAGGTGAAAGTCTAAGCTTACATTTAGTGTTTGTCTGTATTTAAAAAAAATCAATAATGTTATATAATTAAAATGTCCATGGATATACAAAATTATACCCATGGTTAGTGTGACAAAAAATATGAGTTTTTATAATAGGAGGATATGGAAATGAAATCATGTGAGTTTGCTCAAAACTTAATCGATTTTATAAGTGAAAGTCCTACAGCTTTTCATGCTACAAGTAGCGCAGAGAAGCTTTTAGCAGCAGCGGGATTTTCAGAGGTAAAGGAAGAAGAAAAATGGGAATTGAAAAAAGGTGGAAAATACTATCTTAAGAAAAATGATTCAGCTATAGTTGCATTTAGAGTTGGGAAAAGTGAAATAGAGGAGAATGGTTTTAGATTGATAGGAGCACATACAGATTCACCTACTTTTAGAATTAAACCAGCTAGCGAAATAGTTGTGGAGAATTCATATGTTAAGTTAAATACGGAGCCTTATGGTGGATTGATATATAATACATGGATGGATAGACCTTTATCCATAGCTGGAAGAGTTGTTTTAAAAAGTGATGATGTATTTAATCCTGAGAAGAAGTTCTTAAATATAACAAGGCCAATTATGATAATTCCCAATATGGCCATTCATATGAATAGAAATATAAACAAAGGGGTAGAATTGAATCCACAAAATGATCTTCTGCCAGTTTTAACTTTAATAAATGAAAATATGGAGAAACAAGGATATCTTTTAAACTTAATTGCAGATGAGCTGAAAGTAAACAAAGAAGATATAATTGACTTTGATTTATATATGTATGAAACTGAAAAAGGATGTATTATGGGTCTAAATCAGGAATTTATATCTTGCAGTAGACTTGACGATTTGCAGATGGTTCATGCTGGTATAATTGCCCTTATAAACTCAAATGACAGCCATACAACCAATGTGATGATTTGCTATGATAATGAAGAAATCGGTTCAATGACTAAGCAAGGGGCAGATTCAGAACTTGTGCCACAAATTCTTGAAAGAATTTGTATTTGCCTTGGAAAAGAAAGGGAAGATTATTTTAGAGCCCTTGGCAAATCTTATTTGATTTCGGCAGACAATGCTCACGCTGTACATCCTGCCAACGTTGCAAAACATGATCCTACTAACAGACCGATGATAAATAAAGGACCTGTAATTAAAGTTAGTGCAAAACAGAAATACACTACAGATGCGGACTCCAGCGCAGTTTACGAGATGATATGCAAAAAAGCCCAGGTACCTTATCAAAAATTTGTAAATAGATCAGATGAACCAGGTGGATCAACTATTGGACCTATTTCTGCAGCTCACTTAAATATTCGTTCAGTAGATATAGGAAATCCAACGCTATCTATGCACTCCATAAGAGAAATGGCTGGTGTGGAAGACCATTTAAATGTATACAAGAGCTTTGTTGAATTTTATAATATATAATGTTTAAAATTAAAAGGTTGTGGTGCTTATACCACAACCTTTTAATTTTAAAATTGCTCATGATCAGAGTTATCATAAGTATAGTCAAATTCAGAATATGAAATATTGTTTGTTACTATTTCGTCTCCGATATTATCTCCTAATGGAGTGTAGTCTTCGCCATCCTTATAGAAGGTCATTTTGCTGTTAAGTGATTCATCAAGATAACCTCTAATGGAAGGCCCATAGCTTTTATTTTTCTTCATTTTTTCCTCCCTATAATTTTAATCTATTGATATAGCATCTACAGGGCAGCTGTTGGCAGCTTCTGTAGCTAACTCTTGGTGAGATTCGTCAATGTCTGTTTTTATGGCTTCAGCCTTTCCGTCTACATCCATGGTAAAAACAGTAGGGCAGATGCTTGCACAAATACCGCAGCCAATACATGTATCTTTGTCTACAATGGCTATCATAATCGATTACCTCCATAATTTAGTATATATATAGTATTACATTAATTATTATAAATATACATGATTACATAGTATAAAAAGGCCCATGTTATTGGGAGAATAATAATAATGTGTTATAATAAAAATAAATGTTTAATTGACAACACTTTGTATACGGGAGGGTTGATAAATATTGAAAATCAAACAAGCTGGATATAATAGGTCACTGCGCGTTTTAAAACAGAAAAATATGCTGAAGAAAATTAATTGTGATAAGTTTTATGGCTATGTGAATTTGTGCTATTTTGAAGAGATAAAATATCCTAAGTTCATAGTTTTTAGAGATAATAAAATAAATATATGGGACAATGGGTATTGTTGGGTTCAGTATTTTGAACTAGGACGAGAATACTCTGTTACTGCAATGTACGATAAAAATAATGTATTAAAGCAATGGTATATTGATATATGCAAGCCGGTGAAGGTGAATAGAAAGGGTATACCGTATTTTAGAGATATGTATCTTGACCTTGTAGTACTTCCTTCAGGGCAAATGGAGGTTCTCGATGAGGATGAACTCCAAGAAGCACTAGAGAATCATCACATTACAACTAGGGAATATAAAAGGGCTTATGAGGTACTAGAGCAGCTTAAGGACCGCGTGAAAAAAGGAAATATTTCAGAAATGAACATGAGCAAAACTAATTTAATTCAATTAAAAGAAGAACTTTTTGCCATGGATGAACAAGAGGATGAAGGGAATCAACATGAAAAGTAAAAACAAATTTTTATCAGGTTTTATTTTGCTAGCTATTACTATGGTTTTATTTATAGGATGTGGTGAAAACAATAAGGAGTATTCTAAAGATGATTTCATCATGGGTACCATTATTAATTTAGAGTATTACGGAAAAAATGGGGATAAGGCCATAGATGAGTCCATAGAAAGGCTTAAAGCCATGGAAAATCTCATGTCTTTAAATATAGATAGCAGTAGCATAAACAAGATAAATAACCATGCTTATAATGAAGACGTAAAGCTTACAGAAGAAGAGGAAGAGGTAATAAAGAAAGCTATATATTACGGTGAAATTAGCCAAGGGGCTTTTGATATAAGTATAAGACCAGTTAGTAAACTTTGGGCCATTGGTACGGATAAAGAGAGAATACCAAAGGACAGTGAGATTATAAGTGGTCTTGCTCACGTTAATTACAAGAATATAGTTTTAGATGAAAAAAATAAAACAGTAAGATTCTTGGATAAGGGAATGGAACTAGATTTTGGTGGCATTGCCAAGGGCTTTGCTGCAGATGAACTTACAAAAATACTGAAAAAGTATGATATAAAACATGCTTTGATTAATTTAGGTGGAAATCTCTTTGTATATGGTGGCAAAGAAAAGGGTGAACCATTAAATATTGGAATACAAGATCCGCTAAAAGAACAGGGTACTTATGCAGCTATTGTAAGGGTAAAAGATAAATCTGTAGTTACATCGGGAAATTATGAAAGGTACTTTGAAGTAGGTGGTAAAAGATATCACCATATCATAGACCCCAATACAGGATATCCCTCAGACAATGGGATTATAAGTAGTACTATTATATCCGATAAATCCATTGATGGGGATGCGTTATCCACTGCTACATATGTAATGGGCGTTGAAAAATCTATGAAATTAATTAATTCCATGGATGGTGTAGAAGCAATTTTTATAACAAAGGATAAAAAAATATATACCACAAAAGGCCTTGATGGCAGTAATTTTAAGGTTGAAAATAAGGAGTATAGCTATGAAAATGAAAAAGGGCGATAAATTTGTAGTTGTACTTTGTAGTGTTGTTTTTATATGCAGTATAATTTCTGTATTTTATTATTTTCACAGAAATAATAATGATGGTGATTTGATTGCGGAAATTTATGTAAATAATGAAAAGAAGTATACTTATAATTTGTCCAACATATCCAAGCGTCAAACCATAACCATAAAAGTTGACGACCACCATTACAATGTCATAGCCTTAGAGCATAATAGAATAAGATTTGAAGATGCTAATTGCCATGACGGTGTTTGCGTGAGAACAGGTTGGCTTAACAAAAAAGGGGAAATGGCAGTGTGCCTTCCTCACAAGGTATACATAAAAATTACTGGAAGTGATAAAAGTGTGGACGGTGTTACTTTTTAGCTAAAAGTAAGGATAGACGAGAGGTTACAAATAAGGATGAAGAGTATTAGAAAAATAACATATTTGGGTCTATGTCTTGGAATAGCATTGATCATTTTTGCCATAGAAGCACAGATTCCAGTGTTTTTTCCAGGAATGAAGCTTGGTCTTGCAAATTCAGTATCATTGTTCTTAATGTACACTATGGGGCCTACAGAGGCACTTATCATAATGATTCTAAGGACTTTTTTAGGATCAGTGTTTGCAGGGAATCTTTTTGGATTTGTTTTCAGTTTAGCGGGAGGGCTTGTCAGCAATCTAGCCATGATAGCCCTTAAAACTCATTATAAAGAGGATATAAGCATTATATCAATTAGTGTGGCAGGTGGCGTATTCCATAATGTTGGGCAGCTCTTAGCTGCAGCTACAGTCATAAGTGATTTTAAAATATTCATTTATTTTCCACTGCTAATGGCTTCAGGTATGGCAACAGGGGCTTTTGTTGGCATAGTGGTGAATGAACTGGTAAAGAGGATAAAATGATTTAAATAACAAAATCAAAAACTGTCCGTGAAAAGGCAGTCTTTTTTGTAACCTTTTGATGCAAAATGCAAAGAATAGGTATTTTATGATGTTAAGAAAAAGAAAATATAATGAAATTAAGATTTGGTTTTGAAATTATAGAAAACCTATGTAATAAGTATGGAACTACTATTGAAATTATAGATAATACTGAAAAGACAGAAGGACAGGAATTGGTTGAAGATTTAATTCAAATAGGGCGTGCTTACGGGGTAAGCGATCTTATCCGGTTTTAGTCGTAGACTTCAAGTCAAAAGAGCAAATAAAGCTAAAAAATGATTAAGGAGTTGTTGGAGAATGATACTGGGGAAGAAAGTTAGATTATTTCCAACTAAAGTGCAAGAACAAAAACTATGGCAATCAGTTGGAACTGCAAGATTTATTTATAATTGGACTTTAGCAAGACAAGAGGAAAATTATAAGAATGGTGATAAATTTATATCTGATAATGATTTAAGAAAAGAATTAACTATCTTAAAGAAAACAAAACTTAATTGGCTTAATGAAGTATCTAACAATGTGGCTAAACAAGCTGTTAAAGATGGTTGTGAAGCTTATAAGAAGTTTTTCAAAGGGTTAGCTGATAGACCACGATTCAAGAGTCGAAGAAAGTCTAAACCGTCTTTTTATAATGATACATCAAAGCTTAAAGTTAAAGAAAGTTCAGTATTAATTGAAAAAGTTGGTTGGGTAAATACAAAGAAAAATTCAATACCTATGAATTGTAAATATACTAATCCACGAATAAGTTTTGACGGAAAGTATTGGTTTATATCAGTTGGTATTGAAAAAGAAAACCCAATAGTAGAATTAACTACTGAAAGTATAGGAATTGATGTGGGCATAAAAGATTTAGCTATATGCTCCAATGGAATGACTTTTAAAAATATCAATAAAACAAGAGTTGTAAAGCAACTTGAAAAAAGGCTACGTAGATTACAACGTAGGGTATCTCGCAAATACCTAAAAAATAAAGAAGGGAGTAAGTTTGTTAAAACAAGTAATATTATAAAAATCGAAAAGCAGATTAAATTACTTCATAGAAAATTAGCTAATATAAGAAGTAATCATAATCACCAAGCAACGAATAAGATAGTGAAAACCAAGCCATCAAGAGTTGTTATGGAAACACTTAATATTACCGGAATGATGAAGAATAAGCATTTATCAAAAGCAATAGCGAAACAATGTTTATATGAGTTTAAAAGACAAATGCAATATAAATGTGAGTTCAACGGAATTGAATTTGTAGAAGCTGATAAATGGTATCCATCATCAAAGACTTGTA
Organism: Hathewaya proteolytica DSM 3090; assembly: GCF_900142225.1. Lineage (GTDB taxonomy): Bacteria > Bacillota > Clostridia > Clostridiales > Clostridiaceae > Hathewaya > Hathewaya proteolytica. The sequence continues at coordinate 1,232 of NZ_FRAD01000024.1, read as the reverse complement.
GTGAGTGTGGTCATGTAAAATCAAAGCTTTCATTATCTGAAAGGACATATATCTGTGAAGAATGTGGTTGTGTTATAGATAGAGATTTTAATGCAAGTATTAATCTTTCGAGATATAAATTAGTAGTCTAATCACCCAAAAGATACTACTAATGTGTACCATGCGTTGTATGGGAATTTAAGCCCTCGGAGTGTCACATCAAACGAAAGTAGCTTTATAGCAAAATCGAACACGTTGAACAGGGAATTAAACAAGCTTTATAGATTTTTATAAAGTTTTGGCAACGGAGTATAGATATGAAATATGATTGCGATGTAATCAAGGATTTAGAAGTGTTATATCATGAAGATGCTATAAGCGAAAAAAGCAAGGAAGTTATAGAGGAACATTTAAAAGAATGTGAGCAGTGCAGAAGAATATACGAGATGAATTCAACAGCATATGAGCATAATAAAATTCAAGAAGAAGAAATAGCTCACAGTAAAGAAATAAAGAAGTATGCTGGCAAAATAAAAAAAAGGCGCATAATCATAACTGCCATTGTAGTATTTATAATGCTTATAATGATGTCATCTATTATATCCATGAAGACGGTGGGTGTTATAAACCCCTTTGCCACGCTTGGCGGTATTGTAAAGATAAAGCTAGGAAGCAACGGTATTGCAACGGTGCAAAAAAATCCTAGAGTGATTTTCGCTAAATTTTACAGCGAGTTCAAAAATTATATCGAAAGCCAAGGGTACCACATGGTAGAAGAAGAGAGAATGGGATCAGAGTATGTCGTAGAAAAACAGGGGCTTAGGGAAAGAGTCATAATTAAGATGAATTCATATGCCACTATAATTCAGTGGGAATAATGGTGAAAATAAAACACTAGGGGGAGGTTTAAAATGGATCCTATGTCAAGGACATTTTGAAAAAGTCTAGACAGCTAAAAGCTGATTTCTATATTGTATAGGAGTCAGCTTTTTTAATCCCCATTGATATCTAAAGTTATTATAGTACTCCATATAATCATCTATTATAAACTGTAATTCCTTAAATGTAGAACAACTTTTAGAATCTATCTCATCTTTCATATGGCCGAAAAATGATTCTTGAGGAGCGTTATCCCAACAATTTCCTCTTCTTGACATGGATTGACCAAGACTATATTTCTTTAGTAATTTTTGAAATTTTGGACTAGTATAGTGAGCCCCTTGATCTGAATGTATAAATGCACCTTTATGTAA
>NZ_FRAD01000029.1 GCF_900142225.1 Hathewaya proteolytica DSM 3090 | reverse complement strand
GAGCTTGAACTGCAACTGTAGCATTTTCAGTAGCCTTTGCAATGTGAATCTTCGCTGAACTTCTATTGCTGCTCTCTTCTGTAACAAATACATTTAAGCCATATTCTCTAAGGTATATACCTTTAACACCATTTCCATAGTTTCCAGTGTAGTCATTGCTATCTTTGAAAGAAGGATTCATAAATAAGTTGTTATCAGTAACAGTATATGCTTTAGTTCCTGAACCACCCTTGATATTTATCCCTGATCCTTTTCTTAAGCTAAATGCGGCATCATGCATTTGATAATTTATACCATCTGCTCCACTTCTGCCATCTACATACTGATACATTACAGGGTTTTGATCAGCGTCTACCACTGTTGCATAGGCTTCACCTGGATGAGCCTTTACATCTTGGTTTGGAGTAAAGTCGTTATATTTTTCATTGATGTACCATACAACTAAACCTGCATCGTATTGTAGAGTTGGTCTACCTATATTTATAGTTCCTAAACCTTGGTCAACCAATCCATTGTCCTTATTTCTCCACTCTAACAAGTAGTAGTGGTTTGTAGCTTCCTTTGTTGTACCATCAGACATATAGAAACCTTCAAATTTAAAGTTCTCTTCGCCCTCAGCACCATCAAAGAATATTTCCTTATCACCATCACTAACTTTTAAATTGTCAAAGAAGAATCCGGAGTAAGGTCCATTGTCATCTGTAGACAATCTAAATCTTAAATCTATCTTCTTGCCCTTGTAAGCACTTAAATCAAAGGCTATATCTGTCCAATTATCAATTCTATCTGTGAATCCCCAACCTGGATTTCTGTGAAGAATTTGTTCTGGAGTATTATTGTCCTTTACCCATGAATCTACTTTGTCTGTTGCAAGACCATTTTTATCTTGAAGGCATACCCATTTATCTGTTCCGGCTTCTTTAACCTGAACTGAAGCAAAGTCAAAGCCAGGATCTAAATCATACCATGCATTTATGCTAAGTTCTGGCGCTGCAGCATTAGTTAAATCTATAGGATTTTTAGTTGTCATGTAATTCTCTAGATTGTCTGCGCATCCACTAAAGAAGAATTTACTTCCGTGTACTGGCTTAGCCACAAGTTTATCGTGTTTTGCTGGAAGATCTATTCTTACAGTATCATTATTGCTTCCCTTTAAACTTGCCTGGTCAAGAACGATATCCAAACCTTCTGAAGTTATATCATTCAAGTCAAGCTTTGTTGATTTCTGCCAGTTAGAATCTGTTCTCTTTCTCTTTAAGAAATCATTTTGAAGGAATTGTCTGCAATAAGCTCCATAGCTTACAGGCTGCGAACCTCTTGGTTCACCAGTATAGCTTCCGCCCATGATAGACCAGTTTTCAACTGGAACATCTGACCAGCTTCTTGAGTCATATAAATCTGGAAGTCCTAGAACATGTCCAAATTCATGACAGAATAAATCTACTGGTAAATCTTGTTCAAACACAGTGAAGTCTTCCAATGACAAAGTATTTCCCGCTTTATCTGTAACTGTAGGATTTTTATCTATAACAGCTTTTTTCTCTTCTACAGTCATGGTGTCAACTTCGTTCTTATATCCGAACATATTGTATCCCCATCTGAATGGCCATATAGCATCGTCGCCTAATGAACCTCCGCCCCATTCTTCACCTAGGCCCGGATGTATAACTACGATACTATCTATTATTCCGTCTGGCTCATTGTAATCCCCATCTCCATCTAAGTCCCATTTGTCCTCAACATCAAATTGAGATAAGTCTAGGTCTTTAGCTGCAGCGGCAATTGCTTCTTTTACAAGACCGTCTCTACATCTTTTCTGATCCCCTGGTGCATCATTTGAACCGTAATCAGCAGCATTTCCCTTTGCCATATACCATCCAGCTACAGTACCATCGAAGTCGTATACTCCGCCTGATTCCTCTTCAAAGAATTTTCTAACTGTGATGTGTTTTTTTCCATCGCTTGTTTCATAATAATCTTTTCCAAAAAACAAATCCTGATAGAATTCCTTTGTAGTTTCAGAACCCTTAAAAGAATTTATTCTCCAAGATTCCTTTGCGTCAAGTTCATGGTGTTTGTAATCCTGAAAGTCCATTAATATAACTAATGGCTTTGCAGTAAACTTTGTTCCCTTGAACTCTGCTTTTTTTGCATTTTCAAGGGCATTGTTAAATACTGCACCCTCTGCTGCAAAAGCAGTCATGGAAGTTGCTAGTGAACTTAATAACATTGACCCTGATAATACTACACTAAGTAACTTTTTGTTTTTCATGTGCCTACCTCCAATATGTTTTAATAGTCCCAATTATTATATTTTATTATATTTAATCATATAATAAAAATTTTATAAATTAATTATATCTTATTTTGTTAACATAATAAAGAGTTTAGTTGCAAAAAGTTTAAATTTATTATGATATTCGCATTTTTTTTATTTGTTTTAATAATTTTCTTGTTATTTATTGCATATTTAAGGTTTTTTTATTTACATTTTATTAATTTTTTCTATTTTAGAAAATATAAAAGCAAAAAATACAAAGGGTATTTTTTGCTTTTATATAATAAAATTTAATTTAAATATATATTTGTTTCCTAGTTTTTCACTGTTTTATTCACCCTTTTGTTGTAGGCGAATAAAGTTATAGCTGTTATTATAATTATTATGCCACCTATTAAACTGTATAAATCGGGTATTTCTTTAAACACAATAAAGCCTAGTGTGGCAGCAAATATTATATTGCAGTAATTGTAAATAGATACTTCACCTGCTGGTGCATATTTGTATGCTAAGGTCATGGTAATTTGAGCAAAACCGTAGCACAATCCAATACCCACAAGCACCATTACCATATTAAAATCTGGCATTACAAAGTTAAAAAGCATGGGGATACCTGTGCCAATCATTGACACAAAAGAAAAATGCGCAACAATGGTGGAGGAATCTTCTTTATCCCCAATATAGCTTATAGCAGTATATGCTGCTCCCGAAACTATAGCAGAAATGAAACCCGATGCTGCCGGTATCATAGTCATACTAAATTTGGGTTTTATAACTAACAGCGCTCCGATAAATACTACAATCAACGATGGGATTTGTAGCTTATTCATCTTTTCCTTTAAAATCACGTAGGCAAATAACGTAACAAAAAAAGGTGACAGCTTGTTCAACATAGATGAATCCGCTATGGAAAGTTTACTGATTGCATAGAAGTTCGTAATCATGGCCATAAGCCCAAACAAAGATCTTATAAACAGTGCCTTTTGATTGCTTTTCTGCCCAAATATGCTGGCCCTATTTTTCTTTACTAATATAACTGAAATGATAAATGTGATTAAGTTGGTAAAGAACAACCGTTGAAATAGAGGTATATTATTTCCTAACTTTATCACCACATTCATGAGAGCGTAAAGGAATGCTGATGCTAGCATAAATAATATACCCTTTGTGTACTTTGTCATTTTTGACTCCCCCATTTAAAATTATTTTTCTAAGTAAAGATTTTTGTCTACTTCAACACCATTTAAAGCTTCGTATTCGTCTTCTTCAGAGTTTTTCTTTAAATCTTTAAAAGTAGTAAACATTTCTTCTCTAAAATAAGCTACTTCTATTCTCGGAAAGTTTTCTAAAGGCTTAAACCCTTCAAGAACAGCTTTCTTCGTCTCCTCCTCAAAGTATTGAAAGTAGTATTTCTTTCCTTCACTCCATAGTTTGCCCAGCTTAATCTTTGAGCTGTCGTCCTTGTGCCATACTAAATAGATACAATTTTCCTTATTTGATGTCATATTATCACCTCGAATAAAATTTGACTATATATAGTCATTAAAATAATCTATAATCAACTCATTAATGTAACTTAAATCATTTTTGCACCCAAGATATATTGGTCCTTGCTCTTTTTCTTGCTTATTGTGTATCATCACTGGTACCACTTCTCTTGTGTGCCTACTATGTCCTATACATGGGTCGTTTCCATGATCCGCTGTTACAATGAGTAAATCTTCTTGACTCATTTTCTCTATTATTTTTCCTATGGATACATCGATTTTTTCCAAAGCACTTCCGTATAAATTGGCATCACACAAATGGCCTGCCATATCAGTTTCCTGAAAATTTATAAAAATAAGTTTTTCACCAAAACTTTCAATTTCACTTAATGCAATTTTTTCTATTGCATCTGTTTCTTTCTCATTGTACTTATATACATTTTTGTTATCTACAAAGTCACAAACTTTGCCAACTAACGCAATGGGGATGTTTTTCTCAGGTAATTCTTGCAACATTGATCTTACTTTGTCATTGGAGGTTTTTTCTAAATCCAAGTTTTTTATAAGATAAGTTCCACTGTAGTTTCTACTGTAAAGTGAACAAGTGGATGCCCTTATACCTATATACGCACCATCTACCACCTTTATACACCTTTTTAGTTCATTTATTTCAACATGGCAACTACAAAGTGATATTCTTGGTGTATCTACCAATGCCCTGACTAATTTCCCAATTTGCTTAAGTGAATCCATATTGCAACCTTTAGCTCCTATAACCGTATACAGCTGGCCTTTATCTCCCTCTAAATTGTCGCTTATAAGTATGTTTTCATCTACCACAAGGCATGATGCTGAACCTTTTCTAACTACTTCTAATGTATACCCACATTGTAGCAATTTATTCCTTATTTCATCTATAAAAACTGAAAATGGTGAACTGCCAAACCCTTGCGTACTTAATCCCATAATTTCATTGTGACCTAAAAAGGAATCAGCCCCCTTGTACCGGAGAAGACACTTAGCATACTTGCAATGTTTAGATTTTTCATGGCCATTAAAACTGTAACCTAGAGCATTTATAAGTCCTAACTGTTCCAAAACAGGAATTTTAAGATTTTTATTGTTTTTAATCACACTTAGAAGTGTATTTGCTCCAAAATCCTCTTCCCTTTCATTCATAACATCATCCATGGCACCGATTCCAAGACTATCTATAACCACAAGAATAGCTTTTCCCATAAAATCACCTTCTTACACGGTATAATCACGTTTATCTCTCTGTTTATAATGAAAACAGAGGCATATTTATCCATAAAATTCGTTTAAATATGCCTCTATAATTTTACATTATATCATTCTATTTTACAACTTCAACATTTAAATTTAATGTTTCTCCGTTAATTTTAATTTCTTTATAGTCGCTTTCTTCATCAAATAGAATATTCACTGTAAGAGTTTCTTTTTTTATGGTATCCTCGTATTTTCGTATAATGTCTTCTAGCATATTATTTCCCGAAACATACATATTTATTCTGTCATCTACTTGGAATCCACTTTCTTTTCTCATATTCTGAACTTTACTTAAAATTTCTCTTAAATGGCCTTCTTCTCTTAACTCTTCAGTTATATTAGTGTCTAAAAGAACACCTATATCCCCTTCACCAGAAAAAGCATAACCATCAAGACCTTTCATGTTTACAAGGAGATTTTCTGAATTAAGCTCAATATCCTGACCTGCTGCATTTACCACAACACTTTCACCGGAACTTATTTTTGATGCAAGGTTCATCTGATTTTCAGCAGATATAGCTTTTCTTATTTCTGGTATAAGTTTTCCATAAGTCTTTCCAAGCACTGGTAGATTAGGCTTTATCTCAAAACTTACATATTTTGAAACGTCTGCTCCAAATTGAATTTCCTTAATGTTAAGTTCATCCTTTATGATGTCCCCATAGTATTCCGGTATAACATTAGTAGATAAAAGCATTTTCGAAAGTGGCTGCCTGTTTTTGATATTTGCGCTGTTTCTAGCTGCCCTACCAAGCTTTACAACTTTATAAGCTAAATCCATTTCCTTTTCAAGAGATTTGTTTATGAATTCCTCTTTACACTGTGGCCAGTTGCAAAGATGTATACTCTCCTCTGCTGACTTATCTAGATTTACTACTAAGTTTTGATATATTTCCTCTGTTATAAATGGAACAAATGGAGCCGCAATCTTACAAAGTTCAACTAACACTTTGTGAAGGGTTACATAAGCACCAATTTTATCCTCTGTTAAAGTATCCTGCCAGAACCTAGCCCTGTTTCTTCTTACATACCAATTTGATAATTCATCCACAAATTCTTCTATTTCCACAGCTGCCTGAGTTATCTCATAATTGTTTAAATGACCATCTATGGATTTATTTAGAGAATACAATTTTGAAATTATCCACTTATCCATAACATTTTCTGATACAAAATCCTTATAATTATATGGATTAAATTTATCGATATCAGCATACAAAACATAGAAAGAGTAAACATTCCAAAGAGTGCCAAGGAATCTCCTTCCAGTCTCTGCCACATCATCCTCTGAGAATCTTGTAGGTAACCATGGTGCACTAGCAGTGTAGAAATGCCATCTTGCAGCATCTGCACCCTCGTGTTCAAGTACATCAAATGGGTCTACTACATTGCCCTTGTGCTTTGACATCTTTATGCCCTTTTTATCAAGAACGTGTCCTAGAACTATGCAGTTTTCAAACGGAGCTTTATCAAACAATGTGGTAGATATAGCCTGTAATGTGTAGAACCAACCTCTTGTCTGATCCACAGCCTCTGATATAAACTGTGCTGGGAAGTTCTCCTCAAATATTTCTTTATTCTCAAATGGATAGTGATGCTGTGCAAATGGCATAGAACCTGAGTCAAACCAACAGTCAATTACTTCCTTAGTTCTTGTCATAAGTTTTCCACAGTGTGGACAATTTAACTTTACTTCATCAATATATGGCTTATGTAATTCCATATTCTCATTTACATCCACACCTTTTTCCATAAGCTCTTTTCTACTGCCAATACACTCTTGATGACCACATTCACACTGCCATATTGGAAGCGGAGTACCCCAGTATCTATCTCTGCTTATGCCCCAATCAATGTTATTTTCAAGGAATTTGCCCATTCTTCCTGTTCTAATATTGTCTGGCAACCAGTTTATGCTATTATTGTTTTCTATGAGTCTATCTTTAACCTTTGTTGTTCTTACAAACCAACTGTCCTTTGGATAGTATAGTAGTGGAGTATCACATCTCCAGCAATGAGGGTAAGAGTGAGTATGCTTTTCAGATTTATATAAGATACCCTTCTCTTCCATGTACTCTATGATCTTTTCATCAGCTTTCTTTACGAACATTCCCTTCCATGGCTCTACAGACTCAACAAAGCAACCACTCTTATCCACAAGATTTATAGAAGGTACATTGTTCTGTTTGCATACACGATTGTCATCTTCACCATAAGCTGGTGCAGTATGAACTATTCCAGTACCATCAGTTAGAGTAACAAAATCTCCATGAATAACAAAAAAAGCTTTTTCCTTTGGAGTTTCGAACTTAAACATCTGCTCGTATTCCATACCAAGAAGTTCTTCGCCCTTAAACTCCCTTACTACTGTGTATTCTTCACCTAAAATATTTTTGGCCAAATCCCTTGCCAATATATATATTTCACCCTTTTGTTCTGCTTCCACGTAATCATATTTTTTATTTACAGTAAGTGCCATATTACTTGGCAAGGTCCATGGAGTTGTGGTCCATGCAAGAAAATACTTGTTTTCTTCACCCTTAACTTTGAACTTTACTACAGCTGTAGCTTCTTTTACATCCTTATATCCTTGAGCTACTTCGTGAGAAGATAAAGCAGTACCACATCTTGGGCAGTATGGCATAACCTTGTGTCCTTGATAAAGCAATTCCTTATCCCACATCTGCTTTAGAGCCCACCATACAGATTCTATATAGTTATCATGGTAAGTAACGTATGGATTATCCATATCAACCCAGAAGCCAAGTTTTTCGGACATATCTTTCCAAAGACTTGTATACTTGAATACGCTTTCCTTACATTCCTTAATAAATTTTTCTACACCGTACGCTTCTATCTGTTCTTTTCCAGATATACCCAGTTTCTTTTCAATCTCAAGTTCCACTGGAAGACCGTGAGTATCCCACCCTGCTTTTCTTAAGACTTTGTATCCCTTCATGACCTTGTATCTTGGAATTATATCCTTCATTACACGAGTTAATACGTGTCCTACATGTGGCTTTCCATTGGCAGTTGGAGGTCCATCATAAAAGGTAAAATATTCTCCTTCTTTGTTCATATCAAAGTTTTTCTGAATAATATCATTATCATTCCATAATTTTGCTACTTCTTTTTCTCTATCCACAAAGCTCTGTGAATTATCGATTTTTTTGTACATAATCATCATCCTCTCTTCTAACATATTTTTAATTTATACTTTCACTTTTCATGTTTAGTTACAAATAAAAAAACTTCGCCCTTAATAGGACGAAGTGTAATGTCTCCGCTATACCACCTATGGTAATAATATAAGTTTAGGTACATAATAATACCCTATCCTTTAACGCAGGAATACGTAACAACCTACTATAAAAATTCAGCCTTAAGCTCATAGGTGATTTTCACTATTTCTCTGCCACGGGTTCTCACCACTCCCCGCTCTCTTTTGACTTACAAAATAGTTACTCTTCCTAATCAATGCTTTTACTTATAACTAATATCTTTGATTATAGAGCACATTTTTTTGTTTGTCAACAAGGATTAAACTATTATTAACTAGCTACTTATTTAATGTTGCATTTTCTATGGACTTCACAGTAATGTTTCCATTTCCACTTTCAACATACTGTATTTTTACTATATCCCCTTCTTTAGTGACAGTGAGTTCTTTATTTATCTCTACAGGTATTGTAAATATCTGTTTGTTATCATTTAATTTCATAATAGTGTACTGTATGTTTTTTATAGTTGCCTGACCTATTCTCTCTACCACACCTTCTAAGGATTTTAATTCACCCTTTTCATCAATGGTTATGGAATTATCTCGAGATATTTCTTCCAAATAATCATCATAGGCTTCCCTAATGGTCTCACCAACACCTACAGAATTATAGTTTTTCACATTTACAAAGGCATAGTTTTTTATCAAACCCTTATTGTCCAATAAGGTTGTAAAGTAGGTAGGTTGAGAATTTATATTGGTCAAAATAGGGAAAGTACCTGTATATCCATATTGCTGAACCTTACCTTCTGCGGATTTAACTGCTGCAGTTTCTATGGCTCCAGATACCTTATACATATTTGTAACTCCAGTTCTAGAGTTGGTAAGGAAGAACCCAACAAGACTCTCATCAGCACCAACAGAAGTAATTCCTGTGTAATAATAGCAATCGTCTCCATTATAAATAACCTTTATTCCTTCAGTCAAAGTTAATTTATCTTTATTGCTAAAATTGAATACACCATGAACTAGTTCTCCCCAATTTTTCAAATTCGTTTCTGCTATATCTTTAGTCTGAATCCTATCTACCCATTCTGGAGTGTCTTCCACAGAGTAAACCTTAGACTCGCCAGTCTGAGCGTCAATAAGTAAAGTTCCAACCACCTTTTCCCCTGAAAGACCAACATCAAGATCATACATGGAAATAGCCCAATAAGGCCTAAGGTTATCATCCAATTCAAAAGAAAAATCCTTTAATCCCTTTGTAAGTTTATTCAAGTAAGCATGTCTCTTTAAATTAGAGAAAAAGTATGCACTCTTTAGATATTTTAAATTAATCTTTTCTCCATTAAGTTCTGTAATAAGCCTAACATCATTTTGCTTTGTAGCATTTACCATTACATAACCAGGGGTTCCTTTTTTATTGCTGAACCACTTAAAAAACCCTTCATGCTCTAGCGGTGCTACGTAAAATAGTTCGTCCTTTACCTTTTGTATGGTAAACTCTCCAATGTCAACCTGTGACCCCAAAGAAGGTATTTCACCTAGCTTTTTGTCCGCAATATTTTTGGCTAAAACGCTATTATTTATAGGTAGTTTATCTAAATCTACAGCCTTGATATCATCTTTAAACTCGTATGTTTTAATTTCTCCTGCAAGATTTCTATACCTTTCATAATTGAAAATTTTACTAGTTGAAATAACAGCCAAAACAACAATGGCAATAAGAGTACTGATGACCCCTATACGCAACATCTTTTTGTTGCTTTTTATGCTATATATAATTAAAAATGTCCCATTAATAACTGACCAAATAATCAAAAACCTAAATAAAAATTTCACGTTTATGGGAATAAATAAAAAGAACATATTGATTACAAACAACACCGCTAAAACTAATATGTTTACCAACACAATCCCAATCAAAGTTTTCCCTGCCATTGAGCTAATTTTATTTTTTAAATTCACTTTAACATCCTCCTTCGTTTTCTACACTTTTTACTTATTAGATCTCTTATTATAGGCAAGCCAATATAAACCTGCTACCACCACTGCACCGCCGATTATATTGCCTAAGGTTACTGGCACCAAATTCCCTAATATACCAAAAGCGTTTATATTATTTAACTTATCAAGGGGCAATGAAGCAGTTTGAGCCAATGTCATATGGCCTTTTGCCATAAAAGCAAAGGACAAATAGTACATGTTGGCAACACAGTGTTCAAAACCTCCGATAACAAAAGCCATAATGGGCATGACAGTCATACCTATTTTCCCTATAATATCTTTTGCAGCATAAGAACCCCACACAGCACCGCAAACAAGAATATTGCACAAAATACCACTGGCAACACCTTGCCCAAAGGATATGTTTACTTTATTCGCTGCTGTTTTCAAAACAGAAATTGCAAAAGCACCCTTATTAATGTCTAAGGCACCACCATACAATAGAAGCAAAGAAATAAAAAATGATCCTATGAAGTTTCCTAAGTAAACAATAATCCAATTTTTCAATAACTCTTTTATACTTATTTCTTTCTCAAGCCAAGCAATGGACATAAGAGAATTGCCTGTGAACAGCTCACCACCACATATAAGCACCATAATTAGTCCAACGGGGAAAACAACTCCCGATACTAATTTTGCAACTCCATAATTTCCAATACTGTGAGATGCCACACCAGCGGCAAATCCCCCTAGGGCTATAAACATACCTGCTAGAATACTAAGTGTTACATTTTCTTTAAATTTTTTTGCTCCCTTTTCTATACCAATATTTTTGGTAAAATCAAATATTTCCTTGGGTTTTAGCATTTTATTTTCCATATAAACAACCCCTTTTACTATTTTAAAACTGGTTCTAGGCCAGTTTGTTCTTTAAATTCTTTTAAAATATGTTTATTATAGGCAATGACCCAATATGATTTAAATGAGCATGGCATCCAATAAGATTTTTTTATTATGAAGTTCAAGCAAAATTGAACTTCCTCCTATTTCTAAAGCACCACCTAAACACTCAACTGTCATACTTTTATCCATATATATACTCCATTCCTTTAATAAACAATCTTTTCTTTATTCCTTTATTTCATAGTATATGCACCAGTTTTTGCTATGAAATCGAAAGGCTATACCTTTATTATACTACATTATCATTTTAAATGATTAAAATAAAAAATAGCCAATTGGGTCCTATCTCTTAAAGATAGTTTCTCCAAAATATTACTTATATAATTTCTAATAGTGCCTTCACTCAAAAATATCTGGCCGCTTATTTCTTTGTTGGATAAGCCTTTGGAAATCAGTTCTATAATTTCTATTTCTTTTTCACTTAATTGGTACTTTTCCATATAATCTTTATAATTGCTCTTACTATTAAGCATCTCTGGGAGCTTGGATACGATTTCATCCCCAAAAACATTTTGTCCCATATCCACAGCCTTCAAGGCTGGTACTATACTTTCATAATGTTGCTTCAGGATATACCCCTTAGCCCCTGTTTTTAATGCTGCAATAATATACTCATGGTCAGAAAAAGTGGTAAGAAACAACACCTTTGCTTCAGGATACTCACTTATAATATCTTTAGCAGCATCAATACCAGTTTTCTCTCCCATCCTTATATCCATAAGGATTACATCAGGTTTATGAGTTTTATATAATGATATAGCCTCTTCGGCATTATGCCCCATGGCTAAAACTTCTATTTCCTTTGTAGATTCTATAATTATTTTTAGTGAAGCTGATATTATTTTATCATCATCTACAATTATAATCTTCATATTTTTCACGCCCTTTTTTTACAAATTAAAACTAGCAAAAATTCTAAACCCATTTTGATTTTGAATGTTCACTACACCCTTAAGACTTTCTACCCTCTGTTTTATACTTTCAATTCCCATGCCCTCTGTATTTATATTCTTCTTTAAGGTTCCATTATCGTATATTATAAGCTGTAATATTTTTGGATGCTCATACAATTTTAATTCTACCTTTGTAGCATTGGAATGCTTCATAACATTGTTCAAAGCTTCCTTTACAATATTTATAATGGCATATTTTAGTTGAATGTTAATATTACTACTCACTTGATAATCCATTTCTATATAACAAAAATCAAAGTCATCACTGATTTTCTTAAGCTGTTGATACAAATCTATAGAATCATCCCTTAGATCATGAACACTACGTCTTATAGAATCCATACCATCATTTAAAGTTTCATTGACCATGGCAAGATTTTTTTTTGCATTTTCATCAGTAGTGGTGGTCATGATAGCTCCAATTTGTATTATAGAACTAGATAATAAATGACCCACATTATCGTGAATTTCCCTAGCAATTCTATTCCTTTCGTTAAGAGTGGCCATGCTTATTTCTTGATCCTGCCTATATCTTAGTTCTGATAACTTGGTCTCTAAATTCATGGATTTTTCCTTTAGACTGTCTCTTTGTGATACAAATTCTCGTCTTAACCTTTCAGCCTTGGAAGCATTAGCCTTTAAAACGCACCCTATTATAATAATTGTAGGCATTATTATGATAGTGCTATATCCACAGAAATCCACATTTTTTACAAGAACAATTATTCCTAACATGACGACATATTGATTTTCCTGCATCATCATATCATAAGCTATAAGTGGCATAAAATACGTAAATTGTGGATAAAAGAAGCATAAAACACAGTAAACGCAAAAGACTATAACATTTAAATATTTCTTATTGAAGTATTCCAAAAAACAACTTATAGCAATGGACACTGTTATAGGTATAATAGCACTTATTCCGTCCATTTTTGTAAAAGCTATGAGTACCAAAGATAAAAGAATTATAACCTTATTTATAATATTATTCATGATATCTTCTCCAAATTTTTATATTACTTAATTTTATCTTAAGTATATCATTTACAAAAAACATCTGCAATTTATATAACTTAATGACATTTGTCACATGGATCTTATGACAGCGGACACTTATTAAAGAGTAAGCTAAACCGTATAATGGTATCATAGTAAGGAAACTTATTAACATTGTGACTAATTTTGTTATGAAAGGGGATAATATATTATGCCAATAGTAGAAATAGAAAATTTAGTAAAACGATACAAGGAACTTACAGCACTTGATCACCTAAGTCTAGAAATTAATGAAGGTGAAATCTTTGGACTTCTAGGACCAAATGGCTCTGGCAAAACAACTCTTATAAATTGCATGCTCTCACTTTTAAAATTCGATAAGGGCACCATAAAACTTTTCAACAAAGATATGACACCCTATGCCTACGATATAAAAAAAGATATGGGCGTGGTCATGCAAAACGTAGCTGTCATAGAGGAATTAACAGTATATGAAAATATAGATTATTTCTGTAGCCTCTATATTAAAGATAAAGAGCTTAGAAAACAATACGTGGAAGAAGCTATGGATTTCGTGGGGCTTGGAGATTTTAGAAAATTCTACCCTAAAAAACTAAGTGGTGGACTCCTTAGAAGATTAAATATTGCCTGCGGAATTGCCCATAAACCCAAACTAATAATCATGGATGAACCAACGGTAGCTGTGGATCCGCAAAGTAGAAATAATATACTTCAAGGCATCGAAAAACTCAACAAAGAAGGCGCAACCATCATTTACACTTCACACTATATGGAAGAAGTGGAGCAGATATGTACAAGGATAGCAATATTGGACAAGGGTAAAGTCATCGCCAAGGGCACAAAGGAAGAGTTAAAATCCATGATAGCCCTAGGTGAAAAAGTTGTTGTTGAAACTTACGGTTTGAAGGAAGAACAGTTGAAAATATTCAAGGAACTTCCAAATGTTATCAATTTGGAGTACAAAGACAACCAATTAATCTTAAGTTCCAAAGGTGGGAAAAGCAACCTGTCAAATATTTTAGATATTATAAACAAAAATAATATTTCTTATGGAAGAATTTATTCCGAGCTCCCAACATTAAACGATGTTTTCCTTGAGATTACTGGAAAACAACTTAGAGATTAGAGGTGATACTATGTTTTTTACCATGTACAAATACAGATTAAAACATCTATTTAGAGATAAAATAACAATGTTCTGGCTTCTAATTTATCCATTGCTAATGGCAACAATATTCAATCTATGCTTCAAAAACCTTCTCCAAGGTGAAGTTTTTGAAAAAATAAATATTGCAGTTGAAAATACTAGCTCCATATCCACTGACATAAAAAATGCCATGGAAAAAAGTGAACTCTTTAATATAAAATTAGTAAATTCCCATGAGGGTAAAGAACTCCTAGATAGCAACCATATTGATGCCTTCGTTACAATTGATAAAAATACTGGATTATGTGAGCTTAGCTTTAAAAAGGAAGGTTTAAATCAGTCAATTACAAAAGTATTCTTTGATAGCTATACTCAAATTTCCTCCACCATAAGCAATATAGTAAAAAGTGGTGCAGTAAAATCCCCTGAAGAAGTTTTTAGTAAAATAGACTTAAATAAAACTTATGTAGAGAATGTGCCTGTGAACAGTTCCAATAATGTTACAGTAATATACTTCTACTCCTTATTTGCCATGACATGCTTTTTTTGTATAACACTTGGTGTAGATATATCTAATGAAATTCAGGCTAATCAGTCAAATATTGCTTGTAGGCTGTGCATTGGTCCTGTAAATAAATTCAAGATCCTTATGTCACTGTTGGCTGGCTCCATGACCTTTCATATAATCAGCATAATATTAACATTGCTATATATGACTCTTGTATTGCAAATAGACTTTGGTAGTCAACTTGGTCTCGTATTTTTAATTGGTGTTGTAGGAAGCTTTTGTGGTATGTCTATTGGCTGCTCCATAGGCGCTGCCATAGTAAAAAAAGATGGTATGAAAATGGGACTTGCCATTGGTATTACCCTCTTATGTTCTTTTTTATCTGGTATGATGAATATTGAAATAAAATATCATTTTTCAAGCAAGTTCCCTATACTGTCAAGATTAAATCCTGTGGGACTTATCACTGATGGACTGTACTCCCTCTACTACTATGGTGATACCTTAGACAGATATGTATCCAATATAATCATCCTCATTATCATAGGTGTTATATTCAGCATGGCATCATTTTTATTGTTAAGGAGGCAAAAGTATGAAAGTATTTAATGCTTATTTTAAAATCTTCAAGAAAAGCTCATTGCTAATGTCCCTGATGTATCTTGGCATTTTCATGGCTATAACAGTTTTTTATGCTACTACTGCAGATTCGCCATCAGAAAAAGCTTTCAATATGGAAAAATGTAAGGTAGCCATCATAGATAATGATAATTCAGCCTTTTCCAAGGGACTAAATCAATTACTAGAAAAAAACACTCGAAACATTGTTTTAAGTGAAAGGGATAAAGAAAACCTTAAAGATGTATTATTTTTTAGGATTGCAGAATGTATATATACTGTTCCTCATGGTTTCGAAGATAGAATAAAATCCGGTTCTCACATGCAATTACAAACCATGACTATACCTGATTCCAGCGTAAGTGCCATGGTAAATCAAATGGTGAATAAGTATATTACCACAGTATCCATGTACACTATTGATTCTAAACTAGACATGGACACAGCAGTAAAATATGCATTAGAGGATTTAGAAAAAGAAGTAAAGGTAAATATTGAAAATGATACAACTTTAACATCCTCCGACCAAAGCTTAATAGCTTACTTTAACTATCTGGTTTATCCGTTAGTAGCTATTATGATTTTAACTATTTCTACTACCATGATAAAACTTAATAAGAGAGATTTAAAGAGACGTAATATTTGCTCGCCAATGCCTATGAGCAAATTTAATATGGAATTGTTTCTCGCTAATATATGTATTTCTATAATAATATTTATTTTATTTATAATCCTTACTGCAGTGGTCTTTAAAAGTACAATGTTTACAATTAAAGGTATGCTATTAATAATTAACACCCTTATCTTCACTATATGTTGTCTTAGTATGTCATTCTTAATTGCAGAAGTGGCCAATGAAAAAACTGTTTCACCTATTTCCACTATTTTTTCACTTATGTCCTCCTTTATAGGTGGTTCCTTTGTTCCTCAATCCATGCTGAGCAGTACAGTGAAAAGTATAGGAAACTTTGTACCTTCTTTTTGGTATGTAAAAGGTAATAACTTAGTTAGCAATGTATCTACTTTAAATTTTCAATCATTGAAACCTTATATGACCTCACTTTTAGTTCAAATATGTTTTGCCGTAGCATTCCTAGCCATTGCCCTGGTAATAATTAAACAGAAAAGAACATCAGAACAGTAGTGTGAAAAATAAAGGTACAAGCGCCCACTATATATAGTGGAAATGCTTGTACCTTTTTTAAAATTATTTCTTGCTATATTCTTTTTACTAAGTTATTTTAATAACTCCATTAGACTACCCTTGATCCGAATGGCATAAGTGCTAATTTGGCTATCTTAAAACACTGCAATCCAAAGGGAATTCCTACAATAGTACAGCAAAGGACTATTCCGTTTGCAAAGGCACTTAAAGCTAGTGGTATGCCACTTAAAATAAGCCATAATATGTTTGCTATGAGGGATACCGTACCTCCTCCATATTGTACATCCTTTCCAAAAGGGAAAAATGCCAGTGAAGCAAACTTAAAGCATTGTTTCCCTATGGGTATTCCTACAATAGTTATACACCACAAAACTCCAGCAAAAAACCATGCTAAACCTTGCCATACACCTCCAAATATAAACCACAAAAAATTACCTAAACATCCCATACTATTCCCCCCTTTATTTCATAAATTTAGCTAATGCATCGGCTAATGCTGAGTTTATTGGAGCCTCTGCCTGCTTTTTCATATCTTTAAGAGTTTTATTCAGTTCTTTTTTGTTCACCTTATCACCCTTATTCTCAAATCTCTTCTTAAACTGAGATTCCTTTTCACGGAAATTACAGTTAGGATTTGGGCACACATAGATTTTTCCTTCGCCATGACCACGAAGTTCCAACCTTTTATGACACTCAGGACATCTGGCATTGGTGAAAATGCTGATGGTTTCTCTATGTCCACACTCTCTATCTTGACATACATACATGACACCATGCTTACCCTTAACTTCTAGCATATATTTACCACAATCAGGACATCTTCTTCCTGTAAGATTGTCATGTTTAAACACGGCATCGCTGCCTTTAACTTGCTTTACAAGCTCCACAGTATAATCTTTTATTTTATCGGTAAATTGTCTTGAATCTCTCTTCCCCTTGCTGATAAGCTCCAACTCCTGTTCCCACTTCGCCGTAAGCAATGGAGATTTTATATCCTTTGGTACCATGTAAACAAGCTGTTTTCCCTTGGATGTTGGAATGATTTCTTTGCCATTTTTCTCGATGTAAAAGGTATTGAAAAGCTTTTCAATGATATCTGCTCTTGTAGCTACAGTTCCAATACCGCCAGTTTCACCAAGAGTTTTTGCATGGTCTTTGTCCATACTTACATACTTCTGAGGATTTTCCATGGCAGACAATAAGGTTCCCTCTGTGAATCTAGAAGGAGCTTTAGTCTGCATTTTCTTCATTTCCACAGAATTTATGGAAATGTCATCACCTTGTTTTATCTCTGGCAACTCCTGAGTTTCATCATTTTCTTCATCCTTTGACAACTCATCTTCATCTTGATAAACCCTTTTCCATCCCTTAGCTTTTGTCACATTGCCCTTGGCAACAAAAGTTTCTCCACCTATTTCCGCTGTAATAGAAGTTTGGATGTACTCATAAGCTGGCATAAGCACAGCAAGGAATCTCTTTATAACAAGGTCGTATATATGTCTCTCCTCACTGCCTAAAATAGCCAAGCTGATTTTCTCCTCTGTGGGAATTATAGCATGGTGATCACTGACCTTGCTATTGTCCACAAAGCTTTTATTTCCATTTATTTTACTTCTCATAAGTTCATTTACTACTGCCCTATGATTTCCATTTACAATTGCCTTCAATCTATCTTGAATAGTTGGCACTATATCCGTAGATATATATCTAGAATCCGTTCTTGGATATGTTAGCACCTTGTAATTTTCATAAAGCCTTTGCATGATGGATAATGTTTGCTTTGCTGAGTACCCATATATTCTATTGGCATCTCTCTGCAATTCCGTTAAATCATAAAGTTGTGGTGAAAATTGCTTTTTTGCCGTTTCCTTAACATCTACAATTTTGCACTGCTTACCCTTTAATGAATTTAGTATATTCTCAGCTTTCTCTTTGTCAAATATATTAGAATTGTTGTTTTTATCTTTCCACTTTAAATTGAATCCCTTGCTTTTGGCTTCTATAACATAATAATCCTTTGGTTTAAAGTTATTTATTTCCTCTTCCCTCTGAACTATCATTGCCAATGTAGGAGTCTGCACTCTGCCTGCTGTAAGCTGTGCATTATTTTTGCAGGTTAATGCTCTAGTAACATTCAATCCCACATACCAGTCTGCCTCTGATCTAGCTTGAGCTGCTCTATAAAGATTGTCATACTGGTTCGATGGTTTCAGATTTTTAAAACCTTCTAAAATAGCTTTATCAGTCTGTGAAGAAATCCAAAGCCTCTTCATAGGCTTTTTCACCTTTGATTTTACTATAATCCATCTAGCTACCAATTCTCCCTCACGACCTGCATCTGTAGCGATAACTATATTTTCTACGTCTTTTCTATTTAATTGTTCCTTTACTATATTGTACTGTCTTCCACTTTGCTTTATAACAACAAGTTTCAAGGGAGCTGGAAGCATAGGTAGGTCCTCCATCTTCCAAGTCTTGTATTTATCATCATAAAGTTCTGGGTCCCCTAAAGTCACAAGATGTCCAAGAGCCCAAGTGACAATATAATCTTTCCCTTCTATAAATCCATTTCCACCCTTATTGCATTTTAAAACTCTAGCAATTTCCTTTCCCACACTAGGTTTTTCAGCTAATACTAATGTTTTTCCCATGTCTATTTCATTTCCTTTCGTAGCTTTTTAAAAATCTTTTTAATACACCTTAAATATGTGGTGAACACTGATTACTCTTGGAAAAAAGAAAAAGGAGCACGTCTGCTCCCTTTTTTCTTCTATTCTAATTCTAAACTGTTCTTACAGTAATTTTGGGGAACCTATTTCAGAATGTACACCTTTACAGTTCTGCGTCCCCAACTCATAGCTTCCGAATACTTGTTCATGTATAAATCTATAATATTTCCTTTTATAGATCCTCCAGTATCCTGAGCTATGGCATAACCATAACCTTCAACATAAACCTTTGTTCCTAAAGGTATAACACGTGGATCCACTGCAATGGTACTATAACCATTAGGATCCCTTTTAGCTCTCACCCCTGTGGCTGTCATGCCCGCATATGGGTCATCCCTAACGCCACTAGGATTGAAATCCGCAGTATATGCACTTGCTTTTACACTCAAAACTTTTGAATAAGCGAAATTTCCTCCTCTTGAGGCTGTGTAGGTTTTTAATGTTCCTACTGCCATTATCTGATTTATGGCTTTCTTTAAAACTTTTTCGCTTACTACCTTTCTAGAAACTTCTTTTCCATCTTCATAAACTATTTTTGTTGATACAACCTTTTCTCCATTTATCCCTTCTTGTAAAACCTTGGTAGTTCCTACTTTATAACTATCACTCTGTTTTACTTCTTTTGCAAATTGTATTGGTTCTACTATGTCTTTTACTTCTTCATTAACTTTAGTAATCTTAAGCGTTAAATTATCAACTATTTTTTCATCTAAAGATACAGATATTTTGTCTTTTTCACTTATGGTAATATTCTCTGCTGCAAGCATGTCCTTAATTGTATGCTCAGATGTTTTTATTGTCTTTTCCTCACCATCTACCATTAGTTTCACATTTACAGCTCGTCTTATTTGAATTTTGTCTCCATCATTAAGTTTACTGTTCAAATCAACAGATATTTTGTCCTTTTCACCTACAGCTATTCCATTATTCATTAACGCATTCCTAAGATTACTGCTTAAGGTTGTAATACTCATTACTTGCCCGTCAACAGATATACTTATTTTCTTTCTGAAATTGAGTATAACCGTGGTCATGAAAATCATAACTAATGCTAATATACAAAATGTCTTGGGCATGCTGGAAAAGTAGTTTTTCAACTTCTCTTTTGACATCATACTCATAAAATTTTTCCTCCTTTTAAGAGTCTTAAACATTATACAACAAAAAAATAGCATGGTCAAATTTCACTAAAAAAGCTATGGTGTTTTCTGACAATTCATCTTTTTTATATAATATTATTGAACAATTCTTTAAATTGAGGAAGGTTATTTTGAAAAAAAATACAACATGTAAAGGTGTCTTATATTATATATATTACCAAAAAGGAATAACTTGTCAATATAATTATTAACAATTTTAATATATTTTATAACATAATATATTTTATGTATTTTGTATTGTAAATTTATTTAATATATATTTATTTTATATTAACTCAAAGTAAAAAGACTATGAATCCGCAATTATTTTTGCGTATTTATAGTCTTTTTTGTGATTTTATTTCATTTTAAACAATTTTTTTGTATTTTCTACTGTATATTTTTCTATACAATCTATAGATGCTCCCCTTATTTCAGCAATTACTTCTATAATATTGGATATATAGGAAGATTGATTTCTCTCCCCTCTATGAGGAACTGGCGCCATGTATGGACAATCTGTCTCCACTAAGATTCTTTCCATAGGCACTTCTCTAGCTACTTCCTTTATCTTTTTAGAGTTTTTAAAGGTTACTACCCCTGTAAATCCAATATAGTAACCGCATTTTATAAACTCTCTGGCCATCTCCAAAGATCCTGAAAAACAATGGATAACTCCCCTTACCTTTGGAAACTGTTTTACAATGTTTAAAGTATCCTCATGAGCTTCCCTACAGTGGATAACCACAGGCATCTGTAGTTCCTCTGCCAAAATCATTTGTTTTATAAAAACTTCTTTTTGTATTTCCTTTGGTGGGTTCTCTTCCCAATAATAATCTAATCCTATCTCCCCTATAGCCTTTACCTTTTCATCCTTTGCCAACTCTTTTATTTCTTGAAGTACCTCATGGTTAAACTCATGTGCTTCTTCAGGATGTATTCCAACAGCTGCATAAACATAAGGAAATTTGTGTGAAAGCTCCACGGACATCCTAGTCCCTCTTAAATCTGAGCCACAGTTAAGTATTCCCACCACACCATCCTCTTGGTGTTGCTTTTGGATAAGTGTTTCTCTTTCTCCATCAAATTTTTCGTCATCATAATGAGCATGTGAATCAAAAATCATAATATATATCTCCTCTGTATACATAGTATGCATTAAGCATTGTAGCAAATATTATATTATTATTATAACCACAATGATGGATAATTTCACCCCACACTTTAGCTACTTTACCATAAGAGTGTCCGAATTGTTTAAAACCATGGTGCCATATAAAAACAAAGCCTGGGACCCTTCCTTAAAATCCACTAACCTTGGCAACATTGGGCTAGCTATATACCTCAAATCTATAAGCGTAATCTTAGAGTATGCAGAGATGAGCAGTGGTGCTAAACTACTAGAAAAAGAATCCCTAAAAATATACAATTCTTTGTCCGAAGCGGCATTTTCATTTTCTATGGTGATAAGAGGCTGTGCTCCCCACAAGAACACATCATAAGGATCAATGCCATTAAAAGCTTCTTTGTTATACATGGAAATTTTCTTCATCTTCACAGTTTTTTCATCCAAAGCCATAACTTTAGCTTCTCTTATATGCTCATTGCTAATATATGTTAGCTTTTCTCCAGGTAAAGGCAGCGATGACTGGCCATAGTAAGCACCATAAAAAGGTTCCATAGAGTGCTTGTCATACTCTTCTCCATTATGAATTTCAAAGTTCATTTTCTCACTAAGTTGCTCAACAACACCCGAAAGTTTGATTTGATCCCAGTGTAGGTCTGTCTTATAATAATCCTGAAGTTTTAGCGCTGAAAACAAATCTATATACTCCGCCTCAGTTATTTTTTCATTTAATATTTTCTCTATTTTTCCATAATCCATGGAAGGATATAAGCCCTTCTTTGATATATAATAATTTTTATCAGGAATTATGGAATAGTATACGTCAAGTTTACTTAAAAGTTCAGCGCTCAACTTGTTTATTTTTTCTCCCGCTCTTATGATGGAGCCTTGGTTTAACTTTTCCATTTTAGATGCATAATCGTGATATAAAAAAACATCGTTGTTATCTAACATGCCAAAGACTTTAAACTTTGAAAATGCTTTTATGTGCCTAAAGGAATCCCTAAAAGCAAAATTATCTAAAACATACTTCTCGTCAAACTGCCTCATAAACTCTTTATTAAACACAGTTTCCACAGTAGGTGGCTTAAATTTTGCTAACTTACGCCTCTCACTAATAGATATTTCAGGGCTTTTATATATTAGATTTATGATAAAAAACCCACTTATAAAGATCATAAAAACCACCAATGTGACAACAGCGGAAATTCTTTCTTTTTTATTCATAGCTGTCTCCTAAAATCTAAAATATATAAATGGATTAAAAGATCCATCTACAAGATAAGCTGTAATTGCTACCATTAGCAATAATACAAATACAGGTTGTAAAATTAATACCACATTTCCCTGTCTACCACACCTTATTTTCTTTATTAAATATGAAGGTATGGGAGTACACCCTATTATGGCCACAATAAAAACACCTACATAACTTCTAAAATAGTATAAACTTTCTACACCAGCAAGTCCATTTATACCTATTCCCATCATATTTTTCATAATGGAAAATGCACTATTCACATTTTGTGCGTCAAATATCACCCAACCAAAGGAGATTACCAATATGGTATACAAATGTAATATAATCGAAGGCATTTTACTAAAAACCTTTTTTAGTACAAATTTTTCAATCATTAAAAAGGCCGCAAAATAAAGCCCCCATATGATGAAAGTCCATCCAGCACCATGCCAAAATCCAGTTAAGAACCACACTAAGGTAATATTAAATAAGTTTCTAATTAGAGATACTTTATTTCCACCCAAGGGTATATACACATAATCCCTAAACCAAGTTCCAAGGGAGATGTGCCATCTTCTCCAAAATTCCGTTATACTCTTAGATATATAAGGATAATTAAAATTTTCTGGGAAATGAAACCCAAAGATCCTACCAAGACCTATTGCCATATGGCTGTATCCGGAAAAGTCAAAATATATGTGTAAAGAATATGCGATTACGTACATCCAAACAAATAGTAAAGAACGTTCATGACTATTTTTGTATATTTCGCAAAGTTTTCCAAGCTCATTTGCAATGAGGATTTTCACACCTAGTCCCATAACAAATCTACTTATGCCACTGGACAAATCATGCAAGTTAGTGCTCCGATTATCTATTTCTTTTGCCACATCAGAATATCTTACGATAGGCCCAGCAATGAGCTGGGGAAACAAGGTTACATAAGTGGCAAAGGACACAAAACTTCTCTGAACCATCACATCACCCTTAAATAAATCTATGGTATAAGACAATATCTGAAAAGTGTAAAAGCTTATCCCTATAGGCAACGCTATTTCCAAAAGTTTTATTGATGTACCCAATGTTCCATTAATAGTATTTATAAAAAAATCCGTATATTTAAATATCATTAAAGAACCTATCCCTACTATTAAAGAAGTTAATAGTGCTATTTTACTTCCCACTTTGCCCCTATACTTTTCTATTAATAAACCACACACATATCCTACCATTGTGGTGCACAGCATCAATAAAACATAGATTGGTTCGCCCCAAAAGTAAAATAATAAACTTGCACTTAGTAATACAATGTTCTTTGCCCTTTTAGGTGCTATAAAATATATTAAAAGTAGCACAGGCAAAAAGTAATATAGAAATGTAATACTTGAAAAAAGCATATTATCTTCCTTTCCTACTCCATACCTTTAAAAAATACGTTTGCATTATCAGCGGTGGCACCAGCTATATTCTTAAATCCCTTAACTGCACCATCTGTTACTTCTTCAAAAGATGCAACAAATAGTACATAGCTTCCTGACTTTATAAGGACACACTTCTGTGGCTGCACACAAACCCATCTTCTTGGGTTAAATTTCTTTGCAATGAGATTTTTCACATTGCTAGCTGCATTGGCATCCTTTGCTTTTATAAGGGAAATCATATGTGCTTGTGAAATTATCATGGCTTCCTGCACCATTGCCTGGGATACGTTGTTCTTGTAATCTTCACCACTCAACCCTAGATACCCTTCTATATTATCAGCAGTAAGTACTGTATCCATGCTGCCCGGCATATCATCCTTTAAACCACCTTTTTCAATTATGTTATTTAATATACTACTTAAATCTCCGCTGAAAGCTTCTGTGGGCTTTTGCTCAGGTTTAGGTTTCTGTGGATCAGTAGTGGTTGGTTTATTAGTAGATGGTTTAGTAGTAACTGGTTCACTAGTAGAGGGCTTGCTGCTACTTGTATTTCCCGTGGAAGGCTTACTTGTTGTAGTGTTACTAGAAGTTGGTTCATCTTTTGAATCATTATTATCTTTAGAATCATTGTCATTTTTAGAATCATCTTCTTTATTTGAATCAGATTCTGACTGTCCTTTATCCTGCTCGTCTTTATCCCCAAGGTGCTCCTCAGAACTACCCTGACTTTCTGACTTATCTTCTACCTCAGGTTTATTGGTGTTTGATTCATTCTTCTTGCCACAACCTGTGATAAAACAACTTCCTATGATCATTATGGATAAAACCAGTGCCATTATTCTCTTCATTACTTTTGTCCTCCTATTGACTTTAAAATAATTATATACTCAATATTTAGATAC
Organism: Hathewaya proteolytica DSM 3090; assembly: GCF_900142225.1. Classification (GTDB taxonomy): domain Bacteria; phylum Bacillota; class Clostridia; order Clostridiales; family Clostridiaceae; genus Hathewaya; species Hathewaya proteolytica. Next base: position 4,154 of record NZ_FRAD01000029.1, on the reverse strand, counting down.
AATTAGCAAGGAATATTGTTGGCTATTTTCAAAATTATTTTTAAAACAATAAAAATGCGTAGTGTATTAATCTACACTACGCATGCTGATGTTACTTATTTATCAGCCTTCTTTGCTCCCCTTGTAATCCTAATATATCGTGCAATTGATTTTATAAAAATAAATCCAGATATGGCAATTAAGATACAATAAAAAGCATTTAGCAAGGGATTTGCATCTATAGTCAAATCTATGTTTCGCAACATAGTTCTTTCCACAACCCGTGCCTTATATATTCTTGATAGATAAACTCTTCCCAACAAAATAGAATTTATTACAAGCACGCAGATGCTTGTCATTGCTATCTTTAAGGAATTAACAGACATATGATATTTCCATTGAACCGTACCACATGACATTTTAAGAGCACTGGCAATCTCCTTGTGAGTCATGCCACATAAGATTTTAAGAGTGACAATTTCTCTAGATTTACCATCTAGCCCCTTTATAATGGAATTATAATAATCCATATGGATTATCTCTTCCATCTCGGAGCAATTTACAGGTATTTCCGGCAATTCATCAAAACTGGTGTTTGTTTTATTCTTCCTCAGGAATTGCAATGCTTCATTTTTTACCACAGTATAAAGCCATGACATATCATATTTCTCGGGGAACTTGTCCTCTGGCAGAGAATACAATTTCATCATAACCTGCTGAATAATATCATGACAATCATGTTCATTTCTAACAATGCAAAATGCCACTCCTAGCATAAGCTTATAATACTTTGAATAAAGATCCTCAAAACCCTCACTCTTCCTCTGTTTAATGTCACTTAATATGTCATGAAGTTCCCCATTGTCCATCCTTTCCCCTCCTAAATGTTAACCATTGAAAATATTAAAAAAGAGTATCCATGAGCTTGCTACTTCTCTTTATGAAGTTGTCCATATCCTCTGATGGAAGATCGTTATTGGCAATTAAAGCAATGTCAAGAATATGATTGCATAGCATCTCCAGCTGTTCTTTTTTATCCTCATCTCCAGATAAGTTTATTATTTTTTTTACAATATTATTATTCTTATTTAAAATAAGAGTCTTTTCTTCCTTAAATGGATTCATGTCATTGCTTCCTGCAAACATAGCTTGCATTTCCTTCATTCTTCTTGAATTTTCATCCACAGACAACATGGCAGGTGTGCCTTTATCCTTTAAGGATTCGGCCTTAACAGCTTTAACCCTTTCTCCAAGGTTATCCATAAAGATTTTTTCTATAACTTCATTATTCTTTTTTACTTCCTCTTGGTTCTCAGCATTGTCTTCCTTGTCTTTTAAAACCTCTGATACATCAGAATCTATCCTTGCAAAACTAAGACCTTCACCCTTGTACTCAAGGAAACTTATAAAATGGTTATCTATAGGAGTATTTAATACTAAGGCATTTAAATCATATTCTTTGAAAAGCTTTATGTTTTGACTCTGCTTTTCTAAATCACTTACATAGTAAATTTTATTTTCATGTTTTTCTTTTGCTTGTTCTAAGTAATCTTTTATAGTTATATATTCATCCTTAATATCCTTAAATACAATGCTATCCTTTATATTGTCATAGAATTTTTCATCCTTTAAGCATCCAAATTTTATAAAAATATTGATATCCTTTGAGAATTTGTTGTAATTATCCCTGTCATTTTTAAACAGTGAATTTAGCTTGTCTCCAACCTTTTTTACAATGTGTTTTGATATTTTAGCTACTTCCTTGTCTTGCTGTAAAAAGCTTCTTGATACATTTAGAGGAAGATCCGGACAATCAATTACACCCTTTAAAAGTAAAAGGAATTCAGGTATTACTTCCTTTATGTTATCAGCAACAAAAACCTGGTTATTGTATAACTTTACCTGCCCCTCCACTAGTTCAAATTCATTTTTTAATTTAGGGAAATATAGTATCCCCTTAAGGTTGAATGGATAATCCACATTAAGATGAATCCAGAACAAAGGTTCCTCATATTCATTAAATACTTTTTTATAGAACTCCTTGTATTCATCGTCAGTACAATCCTTAGGGGCTTTATTCCACAAAGGATTTATATCGTTTATAGGCTCCTTATCCTCTCCAAAGTATATTTCTACCGGAAGGAAAGAGCAATATTTTTTCATTATACTCTTAACTTTGTATTCATCTAAAAATTCTTCACTATCCTCTGCAATGTGAAGTGTTATTGTAGTGCCAACAGCTGATCTATCCTTAGACTCAGTCATCTCATAATCTGTTCCACCTTCGCAACTCCATTTTACAGCTTCGGCACCCCCCTTATAAGATAGGGTGTCAATTTCAACTTTTGTTGATACCATAAAAGCAGAATAAAAACCTAATCCAAAATGACCTATTATATCATTTTTATCTTCCATTTGTTCCTTATATTTTTCGATGAAATCCTCTGCCCCTGAAAATGCAACCTGAGTTATATATTTTTTTACTTCCTCAGCTGTCATTCCAATACCATTGTCAATAAACTTCATAGTCTTAGCTTCTTTATCTATTTCCAAAGTGACCTTAAAATTGTTTTCATCACCCTTAGCTTCACCTAACTGTATAAGCCTCTTATATTTATTTATGGCATCACAGCCATTGCTGATAAGTTCTCTAATAAAAATGTCCTTATCAGAATAAAGCCACTTTTTAATTATAGGAAATATGTTTTCTGTATGTATGGAAATATTCCCATTTTCTTTTAACACAATAACCGCCTCCAAAAATTAATCTATAATATTTAAATTTTAAAACTAAACTTTACCTTAAAACTTCACCTATAACGCGTTCTACGTTTTTGTGGAATATTTTCTCTATATCATTTTCTGTAAAATTAGCTTTCTGTAAAGCATCTACCAGCTTATTCATTTCACCAATATTCTTCATTTCCAGTTCACAGCCTATACCATCGAAATCTGTACCCATGGCCATAACATCTATACCACCTATATTTCTAATGTGTTTTAAGTGCTCTACCATATATTCTATTCTGCTCACCCTATCTTTTTCATTTAAAAAAGCACTACAGAAATTCAAGCCCATAACTCCACCCTTATTGGATAAGGCTTTTATCATGTCATCTGTCATGTTTCTTGGATGATTTGTAATACTTCTAGCATTAGAGTGAGATGCTACAAATGGTTTTCTGCTGTGCTTCAATACATCATAGAAACCACCATCGGATAAATGAGATACGTCTATAAGCATATTAAATTCGTTCATAGCTTCAACAAATTCTATGCCTCTTTCTTTTAATCCTTTATTCATAGTTTCAGGATTACAATTTGGATATCCAAGTTCGTTTTCAAAATTCCATGTTAATGTTATAAGACTTACACCCTTGCTGTGAATCTCCCTTAAATTTTCAATACTTCCTTCAAGGGCTCCTCCCTCTTCAATAGTAAGAAATGCAGACATAAGACCTTGCTTTTCATTCTCCTCCATATCTTGGAGATTCTTAGCATGTCGTATAAAATCTCTGTTTAATTCCATCTCCTCATTAAATCTTACTAGCATATCATTTACAAATTCAAATGGAGCTATGCCCTTTTTTATTAATGATTCTAAGTGAAGAAACAAAGCAAAAAACTGCGCCTTCGAATGGCCATTCTTCATTTTCTGGATGTCAACCTCTAGATCATTGCTGAATAGCCTCTTTTCCATCCCAGCCTCATGCAGAACAGATATAGTATCACAATGCATGTCAATTAAATTCATACTAAAATTTCCCCCTTTTGAAGTATAAAAAGAGCCTCCAAAACCCCTCTCAATGAGTTTTAAGAAACTCTTAATAATGTATATTATATCACTATTTTTTCATTATACAAGATGTATGAGTACAAGGTTTGTGTCAAGTTAAAGTGGGCAATTTTGTATTCCTAATTTTCCCATTATAAGTTCAGTTAAATTTTTACCCCCGAAGAGTTTCGATTGAAGTCTAAAAGGGGAACACTTATCCCGTCAATTTTTAGCTAAAATTCTCATACTATCTATAAATAAGCTCACTAAAACTTCTTTCCTTAAAAAAATCTTGTATAGCTTTTCGTCCATTAGTTATGGCGTAGCCTGTAAATGGTATTCTTGCTTGTTGTATAGGATAATACTTACTTTTCTTTACCTTCTTATTTACATCTGACGC
>NZ_FRAD01000030.1 GCF_900142225.1 Hathewaya proteolytica DSM 3090 | reverse complement strand
CTATAAGACCCCTTGAAGACTACAAGGTTGATAGGTGAGAGGTGTAAGTGTGGTAACATATTTAGCTGACTCATACTAATAGGTCGAGGACTTGACCAAATTACTTATTCATTATACAATTTTGAGAGAATAAATTCTCTAATGAAACTCCTGAGCTTAGGCTCATGAGTACTGTATTTCTAAGAGGCAAAGCCTCAAAGAACTACATGCATCTGGTGATTATAGCGTAAAGGTAACACCCCTTCCCATTCCGAACAGGACGGTTAAGCTTTATAGCGCTGATGGTACTTCAGGGGAGGCCCTGCGGGAGAGTAAGACGTTGCCAGGTTAGATGAAAATCCTTAGATTAATTTCTAGGGATTTTTTTGCGTTTACGGAAAAGAGAAAAAGGGTAAATTAAAACGAAAAATGAAATATAATTTAAATAGTTGAGAATAGAAATGAAAAAATAAATGCATAATAGATACAGTATTGAATTAATTAATAGCAAAAAGCCATAGAAAAGCCACAATTAAGGCGCTTCAATGGATTTAGCGGATAACATAGTAATATGGCCAAAAAATTGATAAAAATATAACGGTTGTAAATAATTCGGTCATGTAGTAACATATACTTGAAGCATGTTTTGAAATATTATAAATATTTTAAAATGAAGGGAAAGGTGAGTAGTATGGATAAAAAAACGCCACTATATGATTGTCATGTTGCAGCGAAGGGTAAGCTAGTCTCATTTGCAGGGTATATGCTCCCTGTTCAGTACGATACTGGGGTTATAAATGAACACGTAACGGTTCGTGAAAGAGTAGGTATGTTTGATGTATCTCATATGGCAGAGTTAGTTCTATCAGGAAAAGATGCATTGGGAAACATACAAAATCTGGTTACTAATGATTGTTCAAATCTTTTAGACAACCAAATAAAATATTCTCCTATGTGTTACGAAAATGGAACAGTTGTGGATGATTTACTTGTCTACAGAATAAATGAAACTACATATCTTCTTGTAGTCAATGCAGCTAATCATGCAAAAGATGCAAAATGGATTGCAGAACACCTTCAGGGCGACGTCAAAATGGAAGACATATCTGAACGTGTGGCACAAATTGCATTACAAGGACCTAAAGCCAAAGAGGTTCTAAAAAAGATATGTGACGAAAAGGAATTGCCAGAAAAGTACTATACATTTACAACAAGGATGCAAGTAGCAGGAAAAACATGCTTAGTAAGTCAAACTGGTTACACAGGTGAATTTGGATATGAAATTTACTGTGCCTCTGAAGATGCATGTACAATTTGGAATGCACTTCTTGAAAATGGACAGGAAGAAGGCTTGATACCTTGTGGCCTTGGATGCAGAGATACACTAAGATTTGAAGCTGGAATGCCATTATACGGACATGAGATGAATGATACTATCATGCCAAAGGAAGCCGGCCTTGGATTTGCAGTAAAGATGAAGAAAGAGAACTTTATCGGGAAGAAAGCTATGGAGGAAAAGGGTGATATAACTCGCAAACTAGCTGGACTCAAGATAACTGGTAAGGGTATTGCTCGTGAACACCAAGATGTTTTCGTTGGAGACAAAAAAGTAGGATTTACTACCACAGGAACACATTGTCCAACTTTAGGTGGTGCTTATGCTAATGCTATGCTTGATCTTCCTTACAATGAAGTTGGTAGAGAGGTTGAAATAGATGTAAGAGGTAGAAGAGTTAAAGCAGAAGTTGTTAAAACACCGTTCTACAAGTCAGAAAAAAAGTAGCAACTTATCAGATTGGTAGTATAGAGTAAGTAGATTAAGTAAGTAGATTAAGTAATTACATTAAATAAGTAGCTAGAATAAGTAAAATTGATAAATAATACTAGAATAAAATAAATTTATAACATAAAACTAATATAATTTAAGGAGAGATAATTATGAGTATTCCAAAGAATGTTATGTACACTAAATCACACGAGTGGGTTGAAACTGTTGACGAGAATACAGTTCGTATAGGATTAACTGAATTTGCTGCTCAAGAACTTGGAGATTTAGTTTTCATCAATCTTCCAGATGTAGGAGACGACGCGACTGTGGGAGAATCACTATGCGATGTAGAGTCAGTAAAGGCTGTTTCAGATGTATTTAGTCCTGTTACAGGAACTGTTAAAGCTATAAATGAGGAACTTGAAGATTCACCAGAGAAGATCAATGAAGATTCATTTGGAACTTGGATAGCTGAAATCGAAAATGTAACAGATAAGGAAGAGCTTTTAACAGCTGAAGAATACGAAAAGTTAGTTGAGGAGGCATAATATGGGTTCATATATTCCATCAACCATGGAAGAACGCCAGGAAATGCTGAAGGCTATCGGAGTTAATGATATAAGTGAGTTATATAAAGTAATTCCGGATAATGTTAGGGTTAAGGGCAGTTTAAATCTGCCCGAAGGCCGTTCTGAATTGGTTGTATTAAACGAGATGAAAAAACTTGCATCAAAAAATACTGTATTTGACAACATATTTAGAGGAGCGGGGGCTTACAATCACTATATACCTTCCATTGTAAAATATGTTGTGGCAAAAGAAGAATTCGTGACATCTTATACACCATATCAAGCTGAGCTTAGCCAAGGTGTACTTCAATCTATATTTGAGTATCAGACACATATTTGTGAGCTTATGGGTATGGAAGTTTCTAATGCATCTGTTTATGATGGTGCTACAGCAGCTGCTGAGGCCGTTTCAATGTGCAGAGAAAAGAAGCGCACAGTGGCATTAATATCTGCAACATCTAGTCCGGAGACCATTGAAACTATTAAGACTTATTCAAAGGGATCTGAAACTGAAGTTGTAATAGTACCTGAGAAAAATGGTGTAACTGATATGGATGCACTTAAAGAACTTTTAAAAGAGAACGTGGCTAGTTTCTATGTTCAACAGCCAAATTACTTTGGCCAGATTGAAGATTGTGAAGAATTAGGCAATATAGTTCATGGAGCTGGTGCCAAATTCATAATGGGATGCAATCCAATAGCTCTTGGAATCATGAAGACACCTGGAGAATGTGGTGCTGATGTTGCTACTGCTGAGGGACAACCTCTTGGTATCCAAATGTCTTTTGGTGGTCCTTATCTAGGAATTATGACATGCACAGAAAAGATGATAAGAAAACTTCCAGGACGTATTGCTGGTGAGACAGTAGATGCTGATGGAAATAGAGCTTTTGTTCTTACATTGCAAGCTAGGGAACAGCATATAAGAAGAGAAAAGGCATTGAGTAATGTTTGTTCAAATCAGGCCCTTTGTGCTCTAACTGCTAGTGTTTATTTGTCAACTGTGGGTCCAGATGGATTAGCTGAGGTTGCAAAGCAGTGCATATCTAAAGCTCATTATGCTCAAAAGAGCATATGCAATATAGATGGATTTGAACTAAAATTCACAGGAGAATTTTTCAATGAATTCGTAACAACTTATAAGGGAAATGTAGACGAATTAATGTGTGCTCTTGAAAAGAAGGGTATACTTGGAGGTCTTCCAATAAAATTGGATGGTGAGGAATGCATTTTATGGTGTGTTACAGAGATGAATTCCAAGGATGATATAGACAATCTGGTAAGTGTAATAAAGGAGGTGGCAGGAAAATGCAATTAGTATTTGAGAAGAGTGTAAGAGGTAGAAAAAGCTCCATATTTCCAAAGTGTGATGTTGAAGAATATAATCTTCCCAATCATATGAACCGTGCCAACAAGCCAAACCTTCCAGAAATGTCCGAAACAGATGTGAGCAGACATTTCACTGAGCTTGCAGACCAAACTTATGGTGTAAATAATGGATTCTATCCACTAGGATCATGCACTATGAAATACAATCCAAGGATAAATGAGGAAGTTGCTTCATTGCCAGGATTTGCAAAGATACATCCACTACAACCTAAAGATTCTGTGCAGGGTTGCATTGAAGCTATGGTACTTGCTGAAAAATATCTTGCAGAGATAACAGGTATGGATGCTATAACATTCCAACCGGCAGCAGGAGCACATGGTGAATTTACTGGAGTAATGCTTATAAAGGAATATCATCTGCGCAGGGGAGATACAAAGAGAAACAAGATAATTATACCAGACTCTGCCCATGGTACTAATCCTGCTACAGCAGTAATGGCTGGATTTAAGGTTGTAAACATTCCATCCAATGAAAAGGGTGGCATGGATGTTGAAAAATTGAGAGCAGCCGTGGGAGAAGATACTGCTGGATTAATGCTTACAAATCCTAATACTCTTGGTATATTTGATGAAAATATTCTTGAGATAACTAAGATTGTGCATGAAGCAGGTGGATTAAATTATTATGATGGTGCAAATCTTAATCCTATAATGGGTGTTGCAAGACCTGGTGACATGGGATTTGACGTTGTCCATTTAAATCTTCACAAGACCTTCTCAACCCCTCATGGTGGTGGAGGCCCAGGAAGTGGTACTGTTGGATGTAAAAATATCTTAAAGCCATACCTACCAAAACCATATGCAATTAAAAATGGTGAAGAGTTCGAGCTAAGCTACGATATTCCAGAATCTATAGGTCAGGTAAAAGCTTTCTATGGAAACTTCCTTGTTGTAATGAGAGCATTAACTTATGTTATGACACTTGGAAAAGATGGTATTGTTGAGTCAGCAAATAATGCTGTATTGAATGCAAACTATATGAGATGCATGCTTAAGGACACTTATGATATGGCCATGGATGGCATATGTATGCATGAATTTATTATTACTCTTGAAAAAATGCATACAGAAAATGGCGTAAGCGCTATGGATATCGCAAAAGCCATGGTGGACAGGGGGATACACCCACCTACAATGTACTTCCCACTTATAGTGCATGAAGCATTGATGTTTGAACCAACGGAGACTGAAAGCAAGACTACTATAGACAATGTGGTTAGCGTTTTAAAGGAAATTCATAAAGAAGCACTAGAAAACCCATCAGAAATGCACAACTTACCTTTACATGCTTACATTAGACGTCCAGATGAAGTTAAGGCCGCAAGAGAGCCTAAGCTTAAATTCCAATTTTAAATAATATGATAAATAAATTAAGTTATATTGTATCAAAAAGTACGGTGCCATATGAAAATATGGCACTTGAAAAATATCTGATGGATAATGTAGCAGAAAATCAGTGCATATTGTATTTGTGGCAGAATAAGAGAACTGTGGTTATCGGAAAAAACCAGAATGCTTGGGGTGAATGTAAGGTAAGCGCCATTGAAAATGATAATGGTTATCTTGCAAGACGTCTATCAGGTGGTGGTGCAGTTTTCCACGACTTAGGAAATTTAAATTTCACTTTCCTTGTCTCTGTAGAAAATTACGATGTGAGAAAACAAAGTGAAGTTATTATGAATGCTGTAAGGAGCTTTGGCATTGACGTAAAAATATCGGGTAGAAATGACCTTACTGTGGATGAGAAAAAGTTTTCAGGTAATGCATTTTACCAGAGCAAAGGCAAGGCCTACCATCATGGAACTATTTTGATTGATGTGGATATGGCAAATATGTCTAAGTATTTGAATGTTTCAAAGGACAAATTACAATCTAAGGGTGTAAAATCAGTAAAATCCAGAGTGGTGAATCTTCATGATTTAAATAGTGATGTCACTGTGGAGGAAATGGTTAATAGACTTGTAGTTGCCTTTGAAGAAACCTATGGATTTCATTCAGATGAGATTAAGATAGATACCTTAAATCAAGAGGAATTAAAGGATATAACAAAGCAGTTTGAAGAATGGGAGTGGAGACTGGGAAGAAAAATCCCGTTTAATGTTGAGTTCTCTCATAGATTTTCTTGGGGAAATATCAATTTACAGATTTATGTTGAAAATGGATTCGTAAAAGATGCTGTGGTATACTCAGATGCCATGGAGAGCACTCTTGTAGGGGGCATAGCTCATTGCATAAAGGGTGTAAAATATTCTCCAGATAGCATAGCTACAGCAATAAAATCATTTTTTGATAACAACGGAAAGGCTGAATCAGGGTTCAGCGACGAAGCATCAATAGGTGATGATGTTTATAATTATTTTAAAGAGATGAATTTCTAGTAATCAAGGGAGGATAAGGTATGAACAAATTTCAACTGGTAGTTATTGGGGCAGGACCTGGTGGATATGTAGCGGCTATACGAGCATCACAGTTAGGGCTTAAAACTGCAGTTATAGAAAATAGACAGGTTGGAGGTACATGCCTAAATAGAGGTTGTGTTCCAACAAAATCTATGCTTCATGCTGCAGAAGTTTATGCGGAAATTAAACACGCTGGAAAACTTGGTATAAATGTTGAAAATGTAACATTCGATATAGAAGCTGTTTACAATAGAAAAGAAGAAACCATTGATGGTCTTCGCAAGGGTATAGAGCAATTATTTAAAAGCAATGGGGTAGAACTTTTAAATGGTACTGCTACCATTGTTGGAGAACACCAGATTATGTTTGTGGATGCAGAAGGAAATTCACAAGATATCGAGGCGGATAATATTATTATCGCCACTGGATCTGTTCCTTCAAAACCACCGATTGAGGGTTCAAATCTTCCAAATGTGGTTACCAGTGATGATCTTCTAGGCATGAATACTATGTATGACCATTTAATCGTTGCCGGTGGTGGAGTTATAGGCATGGAGTTCGCTTCACTTTACAATAGCTTTGGAAAAGAAGTAACAGTTATTGAACTCATGGACAAGATACTTCTAAGAACTGATAAAGAAGTTTCCCAAAATCTTGCCATGATAATGAAAAAAAGAGGCGTGAAAATAAATACAAAATCTATGGTAAAATCCATTAGCCAGGAGCCAGATGGAAAACTTAAATGTACTTATGCCACTGGAGATAAAGAGAGCAGTGTTGTAGGGGATGCAGTACTTTTAGCACTTGGTAGAAGACCTAATACAACATATTTATTTGGTCAGGGATTCTCTGTAGAGATGAGCCCAAGAGGATTCGTGGTTACTGATGAAACTTACAGAACTTCAGTTAAGAATATTTATGCCATCGGTGATGTAAATGGTGGCATACAGCTTGCCCACGTGGCTTCGGCACAGGGCATCATAGCTGTGGAGCATATATTAGGAAAGGAACCTTCCATAGACATAAATGTGGTACCGGATTGTGTATACACTAATCCAGAAATTGCAAATGTGGGACTTACAGAAGAGGACGCAAAGGAAAAGGGCATCAACTATTCAGTGGGTAAGGCATCTATGCTTTCTAATTGCCGTTCTACTATTGCAATGCAGGATAGAGGATTTATCAAAGTTGTATACGACAATGATAAGGACTGTATCATAGGTGCTCAACTTATGTGCGCAAGGGCAACAGATCAGATAAATGAATTTGCTACAGCTATAGTAAACAAGCTAAATAAGGAACAGTTAGCATCGGTTATAAGGCCTCACCCTACTTTTGGAGAGGCAGCCACAGAAGCTATAGAGGATTTAGATGGTATGGCAATTCATGTTGTGAAAAAGAAAAGCCTGAAATAATATATCTTTTATGCCGTCAATCGCAATGAGGTGATTGGCGGCATTTTTTATGTTTTTTTCTTCAATTGCAAAATTACAAGAATATTATACCATATAAATATATATTTTACCTGTGTGTTGTGATATACTTAATATGCACTTCATATAAATCTAAAATATTATTTAAAGAATAGTCATATTAAAAAGGGGAATTTTTTATGGAGAAACATTTATTTAAACACAAGTTTTTGTTGATTTCCAAATTCACATGGGGTTTAATGGAAACAATAGTATCCTTAGTAGCGGCATTTTTCATGGGCTATATAGTTGATTGCATTGTAGATAAAGATCTAAAAAAATTGATGTGGGGGATTGCAATTCTAATTACTTTAATGTTAGTGCAATTCATTGTCATATACATGTATAGATATCTAGAAGGAAAGTTTATAAAGGCATCTATTAAGGATTTAAAGGACGTGGTATTCGATTCGGTTATAAATTATGATGTGAAGAGGTTTAACAGTGAGAGCACTGCTTCATATATATCTAATCTAACTACGGATATGGATATAATAAGCAAAAAATATTATAGAAGTGTTTTTGAAATATTTGAGAATTTAACCTTGTTAATTGGTGGAGTAGCTTACATGATTTTCATTCACCCACTTATGGCGGCCATAGTAGTTGGCATGGGACTTTTCATGCTGTTAATTCCTACGTTCATGGGCAAAGCCTTGGGTAGAAAGCAGAAATCTTATTCTGACAGTATGGAAGAGTTTAGAACTATTACTCAAGATAATCTGTCGGGTTTTGAAGTAATAAAAAGTTTTAATATTGGGTCAATGGTATTCCATAAATTTTTTAATGCTAACAAGAAGTCAGAAAAAGCCAAGATGAAGTATAATAACACCACCCAGGTTTTAGATAGTAGCTGTGAATTTTTGAATTCACTCATACAGACGGGATTGACCGGTGTTGGTATATTTTTAGTCTTAAAGGGGAAAATGACTTTAGGTGTCTGCATAAGTGCCATTCAATTGATGAACTATATATTACAACCTATGAGTAGTTTATCCAGAAATATAAGTATGTTTAAATCCGTAAAGCCTATCATAGCAAAATTGGATGGTCTTCTTAGAAAGGGTACTAAGGAGCATAAAAATTATGAGGAACTTCAGGGGTTTGAGAAGTCTATTGAATTCCAGGATGTATGTTTCTCTTATACTGAGGAGCGAAAAATATTGGATGGTATATCCCTTAAAATAAACAAGGGTGAAAAATGTGCCATAGTAGGGGGCAGTGGCTGTGGTAAGTCTACTCTAATAAAATTATTATTGGGATTTTATGATGATTATACAGGCACCATTACCATTGATGGAAAAGATGTAAAGGATATTAGTCCTAGTAGTTTGTACCAATATATATGTCCCATAGAACAAAAGGTGTACATGATGCAGGACACCATTGAAAATAATATTAAATTGTATAAGGAATATAGCCCTGAAGCAGTTCAATACGCCATAGACAATACGGGACTATCTGATTTGATTGGCTCACTGGATCAAGGAATAAAAACCCTTGTCACTGAAGATGCTAGTAACTTTTCAGGGGGAGAGAGCCAGCGAATATCCATTGCCAGAGCACTAGTTAAACATACTCCGGTGTTAATTCTAGATGAGGCTACCTCTAGTTTGGACAATATTAATGCCTATAACATTGAAAAATCTTTAATGTCCATAAAGGATTTAACTTGTGTGGAAGTAACCCATAAATTTAATAAGGACATTTTGCGTAGGTATGATAAAGTCATTGTTCTAAAAGATGGAAAGGTTGTTGAAATCGGTACTTTCGATGAACTCATAGATAGGAAACAATACTTCTACAGTTTGTACAATGTTACAGCAAATGATGTTCATACGCAGCAATGTGCGGGTTAGGGGGAAATGCCATGAAAAAATATATTTTTAAATACAAGTTTCTTTTCTTTACAACTGTTTTAATATCGCTGATTACCAGTGCACTGCAAATTGCTGAAGCATATGCATTAAAAATGATAACCGATGTGGCAGTTAGCAAATCTTTCGATGAACTTCGTACTAGCTTGATATGCTGTGTGTCTATTGGACTAGGTATATATATTTCAAAATCTCTATATGCTTTTATGAAAAATAAATTTATATGCAAAACTTTAGTAAATATAAGAAATGAAGCTTATAATGGCATAGTAAGAAAGGATATTGTATCGTTCAAAAAAGTGGATATTGGCTCTTATACATCCAACCTAACCAATGACATAGATGTAATTGAATCCGATTATATGACAATGATCTTTGAGGTTATAAGAAATTTAATGGTATTTGCTTTTGCCATAGTATCCCTAGTAATGATAAGTCCTCTTGTAACTATATATGTGTGCATAATCTCTCTTCTACCAATGTTCATTGCAGGGACAGCAGGTGGGAAAAGAAGAGAATATGTAGGGGCTATATCAAAAATGAATGAAAGACTTACTTCAAGATCCAAGGGAATATTTCAGGGATTTGAGCTTATAAAGGCTTATAATATAGAAAATAAAGTAAAGAAGGATTTTGAAAATTACAATGAAGACTGTGAGGAGAGCAAATTAAAAGCATCAAAATATGTTGCATTGATAAATGGCGTAATTAATATGACACATATGTTAATTCTACTCTCCCCTGTGATTTTAGCTGCATATATGGCTATTAAAGGTAAGTTTTCTGTGGGTACGGTAATGCAAATATTACAACTCATGAATTATGTGGGGATTCCTATAATAGTAATACCTTCATCTCTGCCTATGATTAAGGGTGCTAAACCTGTTATGGACAAGATTCTAGAATTAATTGATAGTGAAAGTAACGCTCTAGGGTCTCATGAGAAAAATTTATTTGAGCATGACATAACTTTTAAGGATGTTTGTTTTGCCTATGATGAGAACAAGCCATTGCTGACTAATGCTAGCCTTACCATAAAAAAGGGCGAAAAATGTGCTATAGTGGGTAATAGCGGTTGTGGAAAATCTACTTTTGTAAAATTGCTAATGAGGTTCTATGACAACTACGAAGGAAGTATATCCATTGATGGCATGGATATTAAGGAAATTAAAATCGATGATATCTATAAATTAATATGTCCCATAAACCAGAAGGTATTTATGTTCAATGACACAGTGAAGAACAATGTAAAATTATACAATGACTACGATGATTCAGATACCAATGAAGCAATGGTGAAGTCCGGATTGAAAGAGCTCATAGATAAATTGCCTCAGGGTGTAGACAGTGAGGTAGGAGAGAATGGCAGTAACTTGTCTGGAGGGGAAAAACAGAGGATATCCATTGCTAGAGCTTTCATTAAAAATTGTCCTATTTTCGTTGTGGATGAGGCTACATCTAGCTTGGACAATGAGACAGCCTATAATATTGAAACTTCTCTTTTAGAAGAAGAAAATCTAACTTGTCTTGTGGTTACTCACAAACTGAACAAGGAAATTCTAGAGAGATATGATAAAATTGTTGTAATCAATAATGGCACAGTTGATGAAGAGGGTACTTTTGAAGAATTGATGAATAGAAAAGAATACTTCTACAGTTTATATAATGTGGCAAATTAAGAAAACTCCTTCCACCGGTGTATGGTTCACCTTGTGGAGGGAGTTTTTTTATGTATGATATAATCTATGGTACAATAATATTTTTTGATATTTTGCCATTCTCTAATTTATATGATGTAAAAGCCTTTTGTGACCATTTTTTATTGTGTGTTACCATAATAACTGCGTTATTTTCTTTGGCTCGTTGTGTAAATAAATCAGTTATTATCTCTGACCATTTGTCGTCAAGATCGTTTGTAGGTTCATCGGCTAGTATCAATGGAGCACTGCCCATTAGTGCTCTTGCAATTATTAATCTCCTTCTCTGACCAACACTTAGTTGGTGAGGGAGATAATTTTTGCGGTCACTTAACCCCATTTTTTCTATAAAGAAATCAGCCTTTTCCTTTACTTTTGATTTGGAAATTTTTTCTTTTAACCATAATGCTTCAGTGAGGTTTTCCCAGGCGGATAATGCAGAAAAAAGAATTGTTTCCTGAAATATGAATGAGGTATTGTTTTTACGCCATTTGGTTTTTTCCTTATCTGATAATGAGGCAATATCTGTACCTTTAAATAGAAGTTGTCCACTTGTTGGTTTAATTAAGCCCCCCATAAGATACAGTAGTGTACTTTTTCCTGTACCAGAAGGACCTTCTATTGATATAAAATCTCCTTCATTAACTGTCATTGATATGTTGTCTATTGGCGTGTAATCGTCTTCGTTATATTTTTTAGTTGTATTTTTTATATCATATAATATATTCATTAGTCGATTCCTCCCTTACCAATAGCAGACATTGGCTCCATTTTTGATGCAATATAACAAGGAACTATACAGGATAACATGGAAAGAATGACTGATAATCCTAAGCCACATAATGAATAAATCAAAGCTTGTTTTATTGAATGAAATCCCAATGAAATATTTAGTAAGTTTTTAATGAAATTTACTGCCGGTATGGATACAAATCCCCCAATTATGCACCCTATGATACCACCCATAATAACCAAAGTGGTTGTTTCAGCTAACATTATTATAAAAACTTTTTCTACGCTGCAACCCATAGCACGCATTAAACCAATCTCGGAACGCCTAGTTCTTGTCAAAGACGCAAATCTATCCCAAAGGGTTATCACCGATAAACATAAAATAATTATCCATAAAAACCAAACTATTATGCTAAATGAATCTACTTGTTTTTTTGTTGAGCTTATAACACTGTTAGTTTGCGTTACAGTAATGTCCAGATTCAGTTTTTTTATATTATCTGCAATTTTTTCAGTGCTATATCCATCATTTGCTTTGATCAATACAGAAGAGATTAAGGTGTTTATATCCCTTCCATTAAACAATTCTTGTAAAAAGGGACTGTTTTTTGCCAGAACTCGAGCGGTATTAATATCTATAAACATGGTATCATCCATTCCACTGCCAGTTTCGTAAAGTTTGCCAGCAACGTTAAATCGCTTGCCAAGTAGTATAGTGACGTTACCTAAGAATGAAGGAACATTTCCACCGCAGATAACTTGATCCTCTAATGGGTAATCCATATTTTCAGCTTCTAGCCAAGGTGACAATATAAAATCAGAGTTTTTATCATATCCGACAAGTCTTATTTCTTTTCCAATACTACAACAACTTTCTTCTAAAGTTTGAGTAAAAAATTGTGGCGTAACTTGCTTAATTCCTTTCACGGTAGATATTTTGTCCATAATATCACTGTTCATGTATTCATTTTGGGGGTCTCCCGTGAATAACGTATGGTATGAACTTTGATTTCCTTTTCCAGGTAATACAATTAAATCTGCGCCTAATCTATCTTTGGTTAATTTTAAACCTTTTTCAACAGCACCATATGTTGATAAAATTATCACAAAAATAAAGACAGTGATGGCTGTTATGAGAATAGTCACAAAACTCTGGGACCGCCTATTAACAATGTTTTTATATGGGATTGTTTTCAAAATGAATTACCACCTTATCAATATATAATCAATAGCAATTAGTATATAGTATTTAACTTACTGCGTCAACAATTATAGTATTTGATTTTGTAATATAAAAAAGATAAAGAATTGGATATATCTATTTGACTTTTCCTGTGGAAATTTAGTATGCTTTACAAGGAAAAATGAAAATTATAAAACATACTGCAGTAATTTGTAATAATAAACATTTATAATTAAATTTTAATAACAAATATAGGAGTAAGGGGAATTATTTATGTTAGATGTCTCAATTAAAAATGTAAGTTTTTCGTATGATAAAGAACCTGTGCTTGGGTCTATAGATTTGGATGTCAGTGCAGGTGATTTTGTGTGCTTACTTGGTCAATCAGGTTGTGGGAAAAGTACATTACTTAGATTAATTGCAGGACTTGAAAAGCCTAATAGTGGTGAAATCTTGATTCATGGTAATACAATTAAAGGTCCTGGGCTAGACAGAGGGATGATATTCCAAGATTATGGATTATTTCCGTGGATGACTTCAGGAGAAAATATAGCACTAGCATTAAAACAAAAATTTAAAACCATGAATAAGAGTGAACGTGAAAATCTTGCAAAACAGTGGATGGCAAATGTAGGGCTTGAGGAAAGTTTGTTTGATAAATTGCCTTTATCGCTTTCCGGTGGTCAAAGACAAAGGTGCGCAATTGCACGTGCATTTGCTATCGATCCGCCAGTGTTATTGATGGACGAGCCTTTTGGTGCACTAGATGCAGTTACAAAAGCATTATTGCAGGATACAGTTTTAGAATTATGGGCTAAAGAAGAGGAAAAAAGAAAAACTATTTTCTTTGTAACACACAGCGTGGATGAAGCATTGCTTTTAGCTACTGACATCTTTGTTTTAGGACAATCGCCAAGTAAAATTATTTATCATCATTCATTTAAGGGTAAAGAAAAACCTAAAAGAGAAACCATGTTTTCAAATCCTGAAGTTATGGAAATAAGAAATAAGCTTATAAAGATTATTAATGATGAAATTCAATCAAAAGCAGAAGCCAAGAAAAAATAGGTTATAAAGTAACTGGTACATGCAAATCAAAGGAGAAAATATATGAAAAAATTAAAAAAAGTTCTATCAGTGTTTATTTTTGCAACCTTTTTGCTATGCGGTTGTTCAAGTTCAATTGACAGCATAAAGTTAGGAAAAGATTCAGGAGACAAAACTTCTAAAACGGATAAAAAAGCTAAATACAAGATTTCCGTTGCAGCTCAAGCAACATCAGGACAAGTATTCCAATATATGGCTGAAAAAAGAGGCTATTTGGAAGAAGAGGATGTTGAAGTTGAGATGGTTTACATCAACAATGGTACAGATGCATTCTCAGCACTCTCATCAGGTCAAGTTGATGTAATTTCCACATACGGTACAGGTGGTCCACTTATTCAAATTGCAAATGGACAGGAATTTACTGTTTTTGGTGGGTATATGATAATTGGCGAAACACCGGCCTACGGTTTACCAGGAACTAAATGGGAAAAACTTGAGGATTTTAAGGGTAAAAAAATAGGCATTATGCGTGGGGGAACACCTGACGTTGTTTTAAAAGGTGTGCTTTATGACGCAGGACTTTACAATGATGTAACATTTGTAGAATTCAAAAAGAACCCTGATGTTTTACAAGCTGTAAGAAATGGTGAAGTCGATTTTGGTGCAACTTCAACAGGTTTCCAAGTACAAGCTGCAGAGATGGGATTAGAAGTAAAAATGTGGCCTGATGATTTTTGGCCAAATCACTCTTGTTGCAGAATGTTATCTAAAACAACATGGTTAGAAAAAAATCCAGAAGCAATTCAAGCTTTATTACGTGCTTATCTACGTGCTGAAGAGGATATGCATAAAGAAGGTGGAATGGATGAAGTTGTTGATTTAGTAGTTAAGAATCTTGATTTAGGTAAAAAAACTGTTGAAAGCTTTGTAAAAAGCCCTCATATGCTATACGATTCAGATCCATATGTAAATAGTGTTATTAAGATGTGGAATAAAATGAATGATTTCGGATACATAAAAGATACAAATGTAAAAATTGAAGACCACGTTGAAAATCAAAATTACAAGAAGGCTTTGGATGATTTGATTAAAAGATATCCAGATAGCAAGTTTTTTAAAGATAAACTAGAGATTTACAATACAAATAACTCTAAAGCATTTAGCAAATAGTTGGGCTGTTCACTTTGGGTGCAAACACCCAAAGTGATGTTTTCAAATTGAATTTAAAGGAGTATTACAATGAAGGCAAAATTACAGAAAAATTTAGGTATTATTTTAATTGGTGTATTTATTGTAGTAGTTTATGAGCTATTAACAGATGTTTTTGGTATACTAGATCCATTTTTGTTTAAGGGCCTGTCAATAGTCATTCCATTGTTTGTGAAATATCTACCGCAGCTAATCAATGGATTAGGTAGTTCTATGATATTACTTGTATCGGCATACACCATTTCGCTGGTGTTAGCAATAAGTTTAGGAGTTATAATAGGATTAAAAAAGAATTTACGTAGAAATATTACCCCATACATAAATGCATTTAGCGCTGTACCAGCTACATTGCTTACACCATATGCTATACATATTTTCCCAACATTTCGTATGGCGTCAATATTTATTATATTTCTAGGTTCATTTTGGCCGATTTTAGGGTCAACCATCAGTGCGGTTATGACTATAGATAAAAGATATTTGGAAAATGCTGCAACTTTAGAGATGCCTCGTATGGAAAAGCTATTTAGGGTTATATTGCCGGCAGCATCTCCAGCGATTTTAGTAGGTTGTACAATAGCATTAAAATTCTCTTTTGTATTGTTGGCCGTTGCTGAAATGTTTGGTGCTACTTCAGGAATGGGATATTTCATTCAATATTTTTCAGACTTTGCACGCTTTGATTTAGTAATGGTCGGATTTATCTTTATGTCTTTTGTTTTGGTAATAGTTATGTATTTGTTTGATTTAATTAAATCAAAGATCCTGTTTTGGACAACAAATAATTAAAAAACGAATTGAGGGATATTAAAATGAAAAGTGGATATAAAAGTATTTTGGTTTTGCTTCAGGCAGTGGCCGCTTTATTGATAATAGGTGCTGTGTATATTTGGGCGCCAGTATGTGATAAACTATTGAAGTTGGAGAATGGGAAAATGGTTCCTATGAAGTGTGCTCATTCTGCAAAGTTATTTGTTGCTTTAGCTATAATTATTTTGCTTGTAGCAATAATTACGTTCCTTTCTAAAAGAGCTGGAGCTGCTATTCAATTAGTAGTATTTATTGCAGGTGTATTATTGTTCTTGAATACTTTCTCATCATTTATAGGAATTGGCATTTGCACAAAGATCGAAATGCCATGTAATGTAACAGCTCTTTGGGTTAGAATTTGTTCTATAATTGCTATGATTTCTTCCTTGGCATATGTGATACTTGAAGATAAAAAGTCACGTATTCCGAACTAGCTAATCAATACACTGAGAAATGGATTACTAGCTTTGCAATTTTGTATAAGACTAGTAATCTATTTCATACACGTTAAAAAATTTTTATCAAAAATGTTGACACAATATGCTATAACTGATATAATAAATCTTGTCGTTACGTAGTAATGATAACGCGGAGAGATGGTCGAGTTGGTTTAAGGCACCGGTCTTGAAAACCGGCGTACGTGTGAGCGTACCGTGGGTTCGAATCCCACTTTCTCCGCCACAATTTATATAAAAACAAAAGATTTCAGCGTGGAGAAATACTCAAGTGGCTGAAGAGGCGCCCCTGCTAAGGGCGTAGGTTGGGTAACCGGCGCCCGGGTTCAAATCCCGGTTTCTCCGCCAAAAGTATCATCAATGATTTAATTATCGTTGATGATTTTTTTTCTGCTTAAAGCTAAGAACATAATCTAGGGGTTTGTTACAAGGGCTAGCTATGAGATAAAGTAAAGGGATGCGCAAAATTATCCAAAATGATTTGCGGCATCCCTTTCATGTTTTAGTATTTTATTTCATTTTCAGATTTTGCAACTATTACAGTACAAACTGCATCCCCTGTGATATTTGTAGTGGTTCTAAACATATCAACTATTCTATCCACACTTAATACTAGGGCAGCTCCCTCTAGTGGGAGTCCCACTTGTTGTAATACCATGGTCAGCATTACCACACCGGCACTTGGCACCCCTGCAGTTCCAATGGAAGAAAGAGTAGCTATGAGAATTACCATTAGCTGCTGTTGGATGCTTAAGTTCATGCCGAAGACCTGAGCGATGAATATGGCTGCTACACCTTGCATTATGGCGGTACCATCCATATTTATTGTGGCACCAAGAGGAATGGTGAAACTGCTCACTTTTTCGGAAACTCCCAGCTTATTATTACAAGTGTCCATGTTTACGGGAATGGTAGCATTGCTACTAGAGGTACTGAATCCTACTAACATCACCGGCCAAAACTTTTTGAAGAAGGCTATAGGACTCATCTTGGCAAGAAGCTTTAAAAGGGTTCCATAAGTCACAAATGTGTGCATGGCTAATGCAAAAACTACTACAGCAACATATTTAAACAATGAAAGTAGAATGCTTGTACCTTGGCTAATTATAACTTTGGAGATTAGTGCAAAAACTCCTATGGGAGCAAACATCATCACAAGGCTTATTATTTTTAATAATATGTTGTTGATCTGTTCGCTTAATTTAACTATGGGAGAGGCTTTTTCGCCTATTAGCGTTATAGCCACGCCGAATACCATGGCAAAAAATATGACCTGTAGCATGTTTCCTTCTACCATAGCTTGAATTGGATTTGTTGGGA
Source organism: Hathewaya proteolytica DSM 3090 (assembly GCF_900142225.1). Taxonomy (GTDB): domain Bacteria; phylum Bacillota; class Clostridia; order Clostridiales; family Clostridiaceae; genus Hathewaya; species Hathewaya proteolytica. The sequence continues at coordinate 9,148 of NZ_FRAD01000030.1, read as the reverse complement.
TCATGTTAGTGAATACATCCATTATAAAAGGTGCCGTGGCGGTATTTAATTCTGCAGTGGTTTTTAAAGCTGTTACTCCAATGCCAGGTTTTAAAATGTTTGCTATTATTAGAGCAAAACTAACGGCAAAAGCTGTGGTTACCAGATAAAAGGCAATGGTTTTTCCTCCGATTCTACCCAGCTTTTTTATATCTCCTATGCTAGCAGTGCCCACCACTAATGAAAAGAACACAAGAGGTACTACTACCATTTTTATTGCCCTTAAAAACATATCTCCTAGTGGTCCTAAGGCCCATTTTGCTATTGCTTCATTGATGTTTTGCGATACAAAGTTGCTGCATAGAAGACCGAAGACAATTCCTAAAATTAACGATACTAATATTTTGCTTGTGGATGATAACTTTTTCATGATAAACCTCCTTGAAATGCAATATTTAAATTTATAACTTTCATAATAAAAAGTGATTTATACTATTTATAACAAATACTACTTATATATAATACATGTTTCAAAGAAAATTGCAAGTGATATTAAAAATAAAATGCAAAAAATGCAATTGTGAAAATTACAAAATGCATTTTGTAAAATGTAATTTGTGGAGGGTGTGTTACAAGGGCTAGCCATCAGATAAAATTTTATTTAAGGTATTGACAAACTACCTATACATTATGTATAATAATTAATGTTCGTGAGTCAAATATGTGGAGAGATGGTCGAGTTGGTTTAAGGCACCGGTCTTGAAAACCGGCGTACGTGTGAGCGTACCGTGGGTTCGAATCCCACTTTCTCCGCCAAATCCTACCAGTAAAACTGGTAGGATTTTTTTGCGTTAAATAGAATAAATATTGGGACAATATTATCTTAACGCAATCTTAATGCCTCCCATTTTACATTAATACCTTCTTAAAATACTTATGATTATACTGTTAATGTATATAAACGAAGGGAGACGAGCAGTGATGAGTGTATTTTTACAATATGTTATTTATTTAGTTACATTAGTTATATTGGCTATACCGCTAGGAACATATATAAAAAAAGTTATGGCAGGAGAAAAAACTTTTCTTTCGGGGGTTTTAGTTCCTTGCGAAAAAGCGGTGTATAAGGTGCTTCGTATAAACAGTGATGAGGAAATGAATTGGAAGAGATACCTTGTAAGTGTGCTGATATTTTCGGGGGTTGGACTTATATTCTTGATTTTATTGCAGACGTTTCAATTAATTCTCCCTGGGAATCCTCAAAAACTATCTGGGGTATCGTGGCATTTATCCTTTAATACAGCAGTAAGTTTTATTACAAATACAAATTGGCAGGCATATAGCGGTGAATCCACATTGAGTTATTTTACTCAGGCTGTTGGACTTACAGTACAGAATTTTGTTTCTGCAGCTACGGGAATTGCTGTATTATTTGCATTAATTCGTGGCTTTATAAGAGTGAAAACAGATAAGCTTGGCAGCTTTTGGGTTGACATGACTAGGATTATTATTCATGTATTGATTCCTTTAAACCTTGTTATAGCTCTTTGTCTTGTTGGCGGGGGTGTAGTACAAAATCTAAAAGCTGCTGAAAAGGTTGCACTTTTAGAACCTATTGCATTAAGCGTAGATGGACAAGTTATTGAAGGTGCTGAAATCAATTTAAAAAACAAAACTGCTACTTTAGATGGGAACTTAATTAAAGGGGCACAAATAGTCACAGAACAATTTGTACCTATGGGACCTATGGCAAGTCAAGTTGCTATTAAGCAGTCTGGTACAAATGGTGGGGGATACAATGGAGTTAATTCTGCTCATCCTCTAGAAAATCCCAATGTATTTACTAATTTAATCGAAATGCTTTCTATTTTGCTTATTCCAACAGCACTTTGTTTTACTTTTGGAAAGAGCATAGGGAATAAAAAACAGGGGAAAGCCATTTTCTTAGCTATGTTTATATGTCTTGTAGTGGCTTTAGCTTCCATAGCGAGCAGCGAACAATTTGCCACAACAAAACTTACACAAAACCATGATATTAATGTAAGTATGATAGATCAAGCAGGTGGAAATATGGAGGGCAAGGAATCTAGATTTGGCATTGCTTCATCATCTGCATGGGCAGCTTTTACTACAGCAGCTTCAAGTGGTTCTGTTAATTCAATGCATGACAGCTATACACCTCTTGGCGGTATGGTTACCATGATTTTAATGCAGTTGGGCGAGGTAATCTTTGGTGGTGTTGGATGTGGACTTTATGGAATGTTGGCATTTGCAATTCTTACCGTATTTATTGCGGGACTTATGGTTGGACGTACACCGGAATTCTTGGGCAAAAAAATAGAACCTTACGAGATGAAGTGGTCAGTACTTGTTTGTTTGGCAACCCCCATAGCTATACTTGTAGGTAGTGGTATTGCAGCTATAATACCACAAGTTACAGATAGTCTAAATAACAGTGGAGCGCATGGTTTCTCAGAACTACTGTATGCTTATTCATCCTGTGGTGGGAACAATGGTTCGGCCTTCGCTGGATTTAATGCAAATACTGTATTTTTTAATGTTTCACTTGGATTAGTTATGCTATTTGCAAGATTTCTACCTATGATTGGCACTCTTGCTATTGCTGGTAATTTGGCGGGTAAGAAAAAGATAGCAAATACATCGGGAACACTTTCAACGACTAATGGAATTTTTATATTCTTGTTAATAGTTATAGTTATGTTGATAGGTGCGCTTAGCTTTTTCCCGGCACTGGCTCTTGGACCACTTGCCGAATTTTTTAGTTAACTATGATTGTAAGGAGGCCTTAATATGGAGGCAAAAACAAAAAGTGGCTTTGCCGATAAAAAGATGATTGGAAGAGCCATAAAAGATTCTTTTATTAAGTTAAATCCAAAGACACAGGTAAAAAATCCTGTAATGCTTCTTGTATATATATCAGCAATTTTAACATCAGCACTGTGGATAGTGGCTTTGTTTGGGGTAAAGGATGTTTCTTCAGGCTACACCTTTGCCATTGCTATTATACTGTGGTTCACTGTAATATTTGCAAACTTTGCTGAAGCTATAGCTGAAGGTAGGGGTAAGGCTCAAGCTGATTCCCTTCGTGCAGCTAAAAAAGATGTAGATGCATACAAGATTAGATCTGTAGATGAAAAGGATAATTTCACCGTAGTATCTTCTGTAAGTCTTAAAAAAGGTGACCTTGTCATTGTAAAAGCTAGTCAGCAGATTCCAGCTGATGGAGAAGTTGTTGATGGTGCCGCTTCTGTAGATGAAAGTGCCATTACAGGAGAATCAGCTCCTGTAATTCGTGAAAGTGGTGGAGACAGAAGTGCAGTTACAGGCGGAACTACAGTGCTTTCAGACTGGATTATTGTTGAAGTTACTAGTGAGGCGGGAGAAAGTTTTCTTGATAAGATGATTGCCATGGTAGAGGGTGCTGCAAGAAAGAAAACACCTAATGAAATAGCATTGCAGATTTTTCTTGTAGCCCTCTCCATCATATTTATACTTGTTACTTTATCACTATATAGCTATTCTGTATTTTCAGCAAAACAGGTAGGTGTAGAAAATCCTACATCTGTTACAACTTTGGTAGCATTACTTGTCTGTCTGGCTCCAACAACCATAGGTGCTCTTCTATCGGCCATAGGCATTGCAGGAATGAGCAGGCTTAATCAGGCCAATGTGCTAGCGATGAGTGGACGAGCTATTGAAGCGGCTGGTGATGTAGATATTTTGATGCTTGATAAAACTGGTACTATAACATTAGGAAATAGACAGGCATATGAATTCGTTCCTGTTGATGGTGTTAGTGAAAAGGAACTGGCAGATGCAGCTCAGCTTTCATCTCTTGCAGATGAGACTCCAGAGGGTAGGAGTATAGTGGTTTTGGCAAAAAAGAAATTTGGAATTCGTGGAAGAAAGCTTGAAGACAAACATATGGAATTCGTACCTTTTACGGCCAAAACCCGTATGAGCGGTGTGAATTTTGATGGTATGGAGATAAGAAAAGGTGCTGCAGATTCTGTTAGAGAATATGTATTAGAAAATGGAGGAATTTACAGCAAGGAATGTGAGGAAAAAGTAAATGCTATTGCAAAGCTAGGTGGCACTCCTCTAGTTGTAGAAAAAAATCATAAAATACTGGGAGTAATTCACCTTAAAGATATAATTAAACAAGGTGTTCAGGAAAAGTTTGCAGACCTTAGAAAGATGGGTATAAAGACCATAATGATAACGGGAGATAATCCACTTACAGCAGCGGCTATTGCAGCAGAAGCAGGTGTAGATGATTTTCTTGCAGAGGCAACCCCGGAAGGAAAGCTTGAGATGATAAGAGATTTTCAGAGTAAAGGACATCTTGTAGCCATGACAGGCGATGGAACCAATGATGCCCCAGCTCTTGCCCAAGCAGACGTGGCAGTGGCTATGAACAGTGGAACCCAGGCAGCGAAAGAGGCTGGAAATATGGTAGATCTTGATTCTTCACCAACTAAATTAATTGATATTGTAAGAATAGGAAAGCAACTTCTTATGACAAGAGGTAGTCTTACAACGTTTTCAATTGCCAATGATTTGGCAAAATATTTTGCTATAATACCAGCATTGTTTATGGGGATTTATCCAGGACTATCAGCGTTAAATATAATGAGTCTTCATTCTCCACAGAGCGCCGTATTATCTGCAATTATTTACAATGCACTTATTATTGTAGCTTTGATTCCTTTGGCATTAAAAGGGGTAAAATATAGGGAAGTTTCAGCTGGAAAGCTATTATCTCGTAACTTGCTTGTATATGGCCTTGGAGGCCTTGTAGCACCATTTGTCTTTGTAAAGTTGATTGATATGATACTAGTAGTTTGTGGATTAGTATAAGGGAGGGAAAAACATGAAAACATTGAAAGGTATATTAGCTCCTGCCATAGTAATATTTATAATTTTTACAGTGCTCTGCGGTGTAATTTACACAGGTGTGGTTACAGCCATGGCTCAGCTTATTTTTCCACACAAGGCTAATGGCAGTATTATTAATGTTAATGGTGTTAAATATGGCAGCGAATTGCTTGGACAACAGTATACAGATGATGGTCATATGTGGGGAAGAATCATGAATATTGATGTTTCAACTTACAAAGATGAGAATGGGAAAATCCTTATGTACTCTTCACCTTCAAATCTTAGTCCTAATAGCGAAGAGTATGGAAAACTTCTAAAGCAGCGTGTAGAAAAGATTAGAAGGTCCAATCTGGATATGGCTTATACTAAAATTCCAGAAGATCTTCTTACTTGTTCAGGTAGTGGTCTTGACCCACATATTTCCCTAGCAGCTGCAAAGTATCAGGTAAAAAGAATTGCCAAGTCAAATAATATGTCCGAGGGTAAAGTACAACAAATAATTGAAAAATGTACTGAAGAAAAATTCCTTGGAATACTTGGAGAGAAAACTGTAAATGTATTAAAGGTTAATTTGATGATAGATGGTATATTATAATAATGATATGATTAATGTAGAATAAAGAATTTATCTGCTGGAGGCGGAGTATGGATGATGTTCGTGCAAATCCCGATGAATTGTTAAAGGCCATTCAAAATGAGGAAAAGGAAAGAAAACTGGGACAATTAAAAATCTTTTTTGGTTATGCCGCTGGTGTGGGAAAAACCTATGCTATGTTGCAAGCTGCTAAGGATGCCAAATCTTATGGTATAGATGTGGTTGCGGGATATGTTGAACCCCATGAAAGATTAGAAACTAGTGCTATGCTAGAGGGACTTGAGATAGTTCCACCTCAAAAGATAAAACACAATAATATGGTTCTAAAGGAATTTGATATAGACGCAACGCTGAAAAGAAATCCTCAGCTTGTATTGGTAGATGAATTAGCACATACTAATGCCCGTGGTTGTAGGCATAATAAAAGGTATAAAGATGTACAGGAACTTCTAAAGGTGGGTATAGACGTTTACACCACTGTGAATGTGCAACATCTTGAGAGCTTGAATGATATTGTAGCATCCATAACGGGAGTCATGGTAAGGGAACGTATACCAGATAAGATGTTCGATGATGCGCAACAGGTTGAACTAATAGATATTGAACCCACGGAACTTATCGAAAGGCTTCGTGAAGGTAAAATATATAGAAAAATACAAGCTGAGAAGGCAGTAACTAATTTCTTTGCCATGGAGAATCTTGTAGCGTTAAGAGAAATAGCCATGAGAAGGTGTGCAGACCGTATAAATAAAATATCGGATAGTGAGAGAGTAAAAAGCAATGGTGAATATTTCACGGATGAGCATATACTGGTTTGCTTATCACCTTCACCTAGTGGAGCAAAGAGCATACGAACAGCTGCAAGGATGGCTAGTGCTTTTAAAGGAGATTTTACAGCATTATTTGTTGAGACTCCTAGCTTTTCTTCTGCAAGTCAAGAAGACAAAAAAAATCTCAGGGATAATATTCATCTAGCACAACAACTTGGTGCTAATGTGGAGACTTCATATGGTGATGATGTGGCGCTTCAGATTTCGGAATTTGCAAGGTTATCTGGTATATCCAAGATTGTGGTAGGGAGAAGTAGCATGCAAAGGAAACATTTCTTTAGTAAACCTACATTTATTGAAAAACTTACAGCATATGCTCCTAATCTCGATATTTATATAATACCGGACAAGCGTTCGTCAAACTACAAGTCTCGCAACAACTTTGATCCAAAACCTAAATTTAATATGGCAGATTTGTGGAAGAGTATTTCTATACTAGTTATTGCAACTATAATATGTCATATATTCTATAATGTTGGGTTTAGTGAAGCCAATATTATAACTGTTTATATTATGGGGGTGCTGGTGACTTCTATAATTGTGTCAGAGCGAATATATAGCTTAGTCTTTTCAGTAATAAGTGTGTTAACTTTTAATTTCTTTTTTACTGAGCCGAGATTTACATTAAATGCCTATGGATCTGGATATCCTGCTACTTTTGCTATAATGCTTATTTCAACGTTTATTACGGGAACATTGGCAACAAAGATAAAGAAAAATGCCAAGCAATCAGCTCAGACGGCGTTTAGGACAAAGGTATTATTTGATACAAATCAGCTTTTACAAAAAGCTAGGGAGAAAAGTGATATTATTGACATAACAGCTAATCAGATTATTAAATTGTTGGATAAGGATATCGTATTTTACCCATCAGATATGGAAAATCTTATGGAACCACAGATATTTACTGTGAGTGGACGTGAATCTAATAATGACTATACTTCCAAAAATGAGAAGGCTGTTGCAGCTTGGGTATTCAAAAATAATAAACATGCCGGAGCTACTACCAGCACTCTTTGTAATGCAAAATGCCTTTACTTAGCGGTAAGGGTTAATAATAACGTGTATGGTGTTGTTGGTATTGTCATAGGGCAATCACCTTTGGAATCCTTTGAAAATAGCATACTGCTCTCAATCCTTGGAGAATGTGCATTGGCCCTTGAAAATAGGCAGGCTGAAAAGGAAAAGGAAGAGGCTGCAGTTTTGGCTAAGAACGAACAATTGAGGGCTAGTTTGTTGAGAGCAATATCACATGATCTTAGAACACCACTTACGTCAATCTCAGGTAATGCGGGTATACTGATTTCTGATGAAAGTACATTAGTACCAGAAAAGAGGAAACAATTGTATAATGATATTTACGATGATTCTATGTGGCTTATAAATCTTGTAGAGAATCTTTTAGCTGTAACTAAAATTGAAGATGGAACATTGAACTTGAATATGTCTTCCGAACTTATGGAGGATGTAATAAGAGAGGCGCTGAGCCATATAGACAGGAAAAGTGTGGAGCACAATATAATTGTAAAAGAAACTGATGAATTTATTATGGCCAAAATGGATTCAAAACTTATCATGCAAGTTATAATTAATATTGTGGATAATGCTATAAAATATACACCTAAGGGTTCTAATATAAACATTTCTACATGGAAAACTGATGATAAGGTATTTGTTAAAATAGCCGATGATGGTTTGGGTATATCAGATGAATCAAAACCAAGAATATTTGATATGTTTTATATAGGCGATATGAAAATTGTTGACAGTAGAAGGAGCCTTGGTCTAGGCCTTGCTCTTTGCAAGTCCATAATCAATGTACACAATGGTGAGATATGGGTTAAAGATAATAAACCTTTTGGAACTGTATTTCAATTTAATCTACCAGCTGAGGAGGTAAATTTGCGTGAATAAACCATTAATATTAATTGTTGAAGATGATAATGCAATACGAAATTTAATTTCCACGGCTCTAGAAACTCATGGATACCGTTTTCATACGGCACCTACGGGCGATATAGCTGTCATGGAAGCAGTTTCGTATAATCCTGATATTGTATTGCTTGATTTAGGCTTGCCAGACATAGACGGTGTTGATGTTATAAAAAAAATACGTAGTTGGTCCAATATGCCTATAATTGTAATTAGTGCAAGAAGTGAGGATACTGATAAAATTCATGCATTAGATTCAGGTGCAGATGATTATATAACAAAGCCATTTTCTGTAGAGGAACTCATGGCTAGATTGCGTGTATCTATCAGAAGAATTAATTGCATTCCCGCCATGGGAAATGTTGAATCTGCTTTCTTTGTAAATGGGGATTTAAAAATTGACTATGCAGCCGGGTGTGTTTATATAAAATCGCAAGAACTTCATTTGACGCCCATCGAGTACAAACTTTTATGTCTCCTGGCAAAAAATATTGGTAAAGTTTTGACACATACATTTATTACTAAGGAAATATGGGGAAGTTCATGGGAGAATGATGTATCATCTCTTCGTGTTTTTATGGCTACATTGCGCAAAAAAATAGAAGCGGGTTCGTCATCGTCAGCACACAAATATATTCAGACTCATGTTGGTATAGGATATCGCATGTTAAAAATATAAATAAATTTAATTATTGAAGCTCATTTTTTATGGTAGATTGTTTTTTATTGATTTTTTATTTACTATATGATATTATAGTTAATAGAGTTTTAAGCATGCGTCAGTAGCTCAGTTGGATAGAGTAGCTGGCTACGAACCAGTTGGTCGGGAGTTCGAATCTTCTCTGACGCACCATAAACTATTGAAATGACTAAGTTCTTGAATAAAGGATTTAGTCATTTTTTATTAGTT
>NZ_FRAD01000031.1 GCF_900142225.1 Hathewaya proteolytica DSM 3090 | reverse complement strand
TAATTTTATTGTCTTCAATTTTGATGTTATCATTAACCATTTGAGTTCTATAACTTTGATTATGTTTATGCTTACTTTTGAATTTAGGAAAGCCGCTACCTTTAAAGAAATTCTTATAGGCTTTGTCTAAATCTCTCAAACTCTGTTGAAGTGATATTGCGTCTATTTCTTTAAGCCACTGGTATTCATTTTTAAGACTTTTCATATCGTTAGCACATTCAACATAAGACATTGATTTACCTTCACTTTTATACAAGTCTATCTTCTTTCCAAGATAGTGATTATATACAAATCTGCAAGAGCCGAAAGTCTTACTTAACATAATTTCTTGTTCTTTAGTTGGCACTAACCTAAATTTAAAAGACTTCTCCACAATATCACCTCATTTCTTATGTATTTTATGTAGTTTGTATAGTTATTATACAATGCTATTGAAATGACGTCAGAATTAACTTTCATATTGTATTTTGTTCTAAATCAGAAGTTAGTGTAATGTTAAGTTAGGGGAGTATCGAACTCCCCTAACTTAAAGCCCTTACATCCTAGACCACAAGGGCACGAGGTTTTACGGGCAAAATTATAAATTTGCAAAGTTCAATTACATAAAGAAAATGAGCCAATAACAATTTTATTTGCAATCAGCTCAAATATAACAGTATTCATTTCATTTTTCGCAAAATACGTTGAATGCTTTTCTCTGATAAAAAATACTTAGTTGATAAAGCTTGAACTTTATGTCCATTTTGGAAGTCCTTAAATATCCGAATATTTCTTTCTTCCAATTCTTGACGTATTAAAGTTTTACTACCCCATTCTTTTCTTTGATTTTCTTTCCTTGGAATGTAAATATTTTCGCCATCCACATATCTTTGTATTAACTTTATTATTTCCGTTGGAAGAATCTCTTCTGCTTTTCTATAGCCCATAATTGCCTCCTAAATTATTAATCCTTTAGGTTAGCAATAGCTATAACAAATTTAATATTAAAAATTGCAATAGCTAGTGCTATGCAAAAATAACAAACTTTCTCATATAATACAACCCTCCCGTAACAATATTTAAGCAATTGGAAATACTTCATTTACCTTAATATCTTATCCATTATAATATCAAGGTAAATACTCTACATAATATTATAACAGAAATGGTGACAATTTCATATCACTCATCACTTAGGTTTGTGTGAATTTAAATTATGCAACACGGAAAAAAATAAAGCCCCGAAACACTGTGTTTTCGGGACTTTTGTAATCTTTGAAACTATCTCTTTGAGAACTGAGAAGCTTTTCTTGCTTTTTTAAGACCGTATTTCTTTCTTTCCTTCATTCTTGAATCTCTAGTTAAGAATCCAGCCTTCTTTAATTCAGGTCTCATGTTTTCATCAGCCTTTAATAAAGCTCTTGATATACCATGTCTTATAGCTCCTGCCTGACCTGATAAACCACCACCGTATACATTTACTAAAACGTCAAATTTGTCCTTAGTTGCTGTTAAAACTAGTGGCTGATTAACGATTACTTTTAAAGTCTCAAGACCAAAATATTCATTAATGTTTCTATTATTTATTTTAATATCACCCTGACCAGGTACTAATCTTACTCTAGCTACGGATGTCTTTCTTCTTCCTGTTCCAAAATACTGTACTTTTGCCATTATAGTTCCTCCCTTCAGTTAATTAGTATCTTAACTCTAATTTTTGTGGATTTTGAGCTGCATTGTTGTGTTCGCTTCCGCTATACACTTTTAACTTCTTTATCATCTGACGTCCTAATATTCCTTTTGGAAGCATTCTTCTAACCGCTTCTTGGAATACGAACTCAGGTTTCTTTGCAATAGCATCTCTGTAAGATATCTCTTTTAATCCACCTGGGAATAAAGTATGATGTCTTAACATCTTCTGATCTAATTTCTTTCCTGTTAAAACGATCTTCTCTGCATTAATTACTATTACATAATCACCACAGTCAACGTTTGGTGTATATGTTGGCTTATTTTTTCCTCTTAATATTGAAGCTATCTGGCTAGCTGCTCTTCCTAATGTCTGACCTTCTAGGTCTACTACATACCAATCTCTCTGTACTGTTTCATTTTTTGCTATGTACGATTTCATCGTTTTCCCTCCCTGAATTTTACATTATATCTATGCAAAAGACCCGGGGCTAGTGGATCTATATACACATCTCAACTTTATTTATTATAATACATTCAGCCGGGTGTGTCAACATATTTTATAAAATATTTTATCACCCTGATTTAGTTTTTTTGTTTCTTTATATATTTCACCATCTTTTTTTGATATAGTGGCATTTATTATGCCTTGTGTGGTGCAAAGTTCCATTAATATATGGCCTTTTCTCACCTGTGGATGACGCAAAATTCTACCCTCACCCTCTTTATAAGGTTTTATAAGGCATGGTTCCTTTGCCAGTGCTATGTAAGAGAATTTCTCATCCTCGTAGGAACATTGACCACCTTTTAGTTCACGATGTATAGTGGTTCTACCTACCCTAGCGGTGAAATGGCACCAATCCTCTTCATTTTTTGTGCATTCATTACAATGAACACAGGGAGCTATAACCGTGGCACCCTTTTCTATGAGCTGACTTCTTATTTTTTTTATATTATTAAAACCTACTGGGGTTCCTGGCTCTATGATTATAAGCACTTTTTTTGTGGCAGCCCATAGTTTCTCTACAGCCCTGTCTCTATGCTCATCACACAGTTCATTTAACACATATGAAGCAGTAACCACATCAGCATTGCACTTAAGACCATCAGTCACAATGTCATATGCTATCCACTTTGCATTTTTTACATTGTCGCTGCCATACTTACCTAGAGCATTGGCTGTATCTCTCATAACTTTTTCTCTTTCTAGACAAGCTATTCCGCCACTTAATTCTGCATACTGGCTCATTACCCAAGCTACAGTTCCAGTGCCAGCGCCTACATCAATCATATCATGGAATGTTACGTCTTCATGAAGTTGTTGAAATACCTGCCTAAATACGAAATCTACCGCTCCATAAGTGGCCGGCATCCTAGCCAAGGCATAGGCTACAGCTTCAGTACTTTCAGTTAAAAGTCGCTTTCCCTTGCCACTTTGATTTCTATATCTATGGCTGATATTCTCTGCGTCCTTTGCCACCTGGTCTCGACTAAGGCCCTGTGTTATACTGTATAAAGCTTGTTGTAATTCTTCTGGTATCATATTTCACCATCCTAGTTTTTTAGTTTAACTCTAATGAAACTTTAATACAACACTTCAAGTAAAGTAAGTCCTTGGGCTGGAGCTGTTTTGCCGGCTTTATTCCTATCCCTTGATTCTATTATTCTTACTATATCCTCAGGCTGTATTTTCCCCTCACCTACTTCAAGCAGCGTGCCCACAATAATTCTTACCATGTTGTACAAAAATCCATCTGCTGCCGCATATATCCGTATAAAATCACCCTGCTCCTGGACCTCTAAGCTGCTTATAGTTCTTACAGTAGTCTTAACAGAGCTTCCCTTCTTCATAAAGGACTTAAAATCATGGGTTCCTATAAAGTACTTACAAGCCTCCCTCATAAGAGCCATATCCAGTTGCCACTTATGCTGATAAGCATATCGTCTATCAATGGTTAATCTAGCCTCTCTATTTACTATGGTATACATATAAAGCTTTCCCTTTGAACTATATCTAGCATGAAAATCCATGGAAGTCTCTTCAGAATTAAGCACCACAATATCCTCTGGCAATTTATCATTCAAAGCGTATTTTATCCTATCTGCTGGAATGGAAGTTTCCGTATTAAAGTTTAGTACGTATTGCCTAGCATGAACACCTGAATCCGTTCTGCTGCAGCCTATTACAGTTACATCTTCTCTCAATAGCTCCTTAAGGGTATTTTCTATGACATATTGAATACTGTGTACCCTAGTTTCTGTCTTCTGTCTTTGCCAACCTATATAATTGCTGCCATCATACTCTAAAACTAATTTTATATTCTTCAACAACTTTCTCCTATTTCCAATCCTATAAAAACAACATCGCATAACTTATCCACACTGTGCATAAATTATACGATGTTTTGTGGATTATATTTCTAAATAAAATATCTGGTGGAAATTATAAACACTGTGTATAAAATCCCTACAATTATGGATACATAATCTCTAGTTTCAAATTTTAAAACTTTCATTCTCGTTCTTCCAGCTCCACCACGGTAACATCTAGCCTCCATGGCAACGCCAAGTTCATCCGCCCTTTTAAAGGAATTTATAAATAGAGGTATTAAAATAGGTAAGAGACTCTTAGCCCTTTTCACTATATTACCTGATTTAAAATCTGCACCCCTAGACATCTGCGCCTTCATGATTTTATCTGTTTCGTCTAGCAATGTGGGTATAAACCTTAAGGCAATGGTGATTATCATGGCCAATTCATGGGCTGGAAATTTTACTTTTTTTAATGGATTCAAAAGTTTTTCAAGTCCATCTGTAAGTTGAATAGGCGATGTGGTAAGGGTTAGAATAGATGTACTTACTATAAGCAGCACTAGTCGCACAGCCATAAATAATGCTATGCTAACACCTTCTGTATATATCTCTAGAAAGCCAAGCTTTAGAATAAGGTCTCCTCCCTTGGTCATGAACACATTCAATATGGCCGTAAATATAAGTAGTATAAATATGGGCTTTAATCCCCTATATATGTACTTTGGTCTAATCTTAGAGATTCCTACAATGCTTGCAAGAACTATGGCAATTACTCCAAATACCCAAAATTTTTTTACAAAAAAAAGTAGTATCATAAAAAGCAAAGTTCCCATTATCTTAACTCTAGGATCAAGTTTGTGCACAAGGGTATCTCCAGGAATATACTGGCCCAAAGTTATATCTTTAAGCATTATCCTCCGCCTCCTTATTATTTAGCACTTGAAGCAGTGCATCCTTTAGAGGTTCAATGGTGTATATATTGCTGTCAATATTAAATCCATTTTTATTTAATTCATGAATAAGGTAACTCATGGCAGGAGCAGATAATCCTATATCTTCAAGCATATCCACCTCTTTAAATACTTCTTCTGGGGTACCTGTTTTTATACATTTTCCGTCCTTCATAACCACTATTTTCTCCGCAAGTTTTGCTACGTCTTCCATGCTATGGGACACCAATACTATATTCATATGGTACTCTTTATGTAACTTGCTCACAGTCCCCAGTATACCTTCTCTACCAGCAGGATCTAACCCAGCTGTTGGCTCATCAAGAATAAGTATCTCCGGCTCCATGGCTAAAATTCCAGCTATAGCTACCCTTCTCTTTTCACCACCACTTAAATTGAAAGGACTTTTATCCTTAAATACATCATATGATAAGCCAACCATACCCATGGCTTTTTTTACTCTAATTTCTATATCCTTTTCCTCAATACCAAGATTTCGTGGACCGAAGGATATATCTTTTTCTACTGTATCTTCAAACAACTGATATTCTGGGTATTGAAAAACAAGTCCCACTCTCTTTCTTATATCAGCTAGATTAATTTCTTTTCCATATATGTTAGTTCCATCAATTATAACTTCGCCTCTTGTGGGCTCTAGCAAACCATTAAATAATTGAATTAAGGTGGATTTACCAGAACCAGTGTGGCCTATTATGGCAGTGAACTCACCTTTTTCTATGTTAAAATTTACATCATCTAATGCCCTTTTTTCAAAGGGTGTATCTTTCATGTAGACATAGTCTAAATTTCTGATCTCAATAAACATAATTCCTTCACCATCTCATCAATAGTAATAATACCATCATTAATTTCTAAGCCAGCTTTTTTTAGCTCATTGGCCAAATCCGTAACCTGAGGTACATCAAGACCTAACTTCTTCAATGTATCTACATTGGAAAATACCTCTTTGGGTGTGCCCTTAAGCACTATGTTGCCGTTATTTAGGACAATTACCTTATTAGCCTTTACAACTTCCTCCATGTAATGGGTTATCAAAATAATGGTTTTACCATATTCTTTGTTCAATATATCAGCTGTCTCTATTACTTCTTTTCTTCCCTTTGGGTCAAGCATAGCTGTGGATTCATCAAATATTATACAATTTGTATCCATTGCCAATATTCCCGCAATGGCGACTCTTTGCTTTTGTCCTCCAGACAATAAACTTGGAGAATGAGTTCTATACTGGTACATATCTACGATTTTTAATGATTCATCTACTCTTTTTCTTATCTCTGCTGGTTCCACGCCTAGATTTTCAGGTCCGAAGGCCACATCTTCTTCTACTATAGTGGCAACGATTTGATTGTCAGGATTTTGAAAAACCATTCCTACCTTTTCCCTAAGCTTCCATATTTCATTTTCATTTCTTGGATTGTATCCATATACGCTGATTTGACCCTCTTGAGGCTCCAAAATTCCATTTAATAGCTTTGCCAATGTTGATTTTCCTGAACCATTATGGCCAAGAATAGCCACAAAATCTCCACTATTTACTTCTAAATCAATACCATTTAATACTTTAAGCTTACTACCATCTTCGTCTTCATAAGCAAATTCAACATCACTACATTCAATAACTAATTTTTTTGCTTCCACAAGACCACCTCTTATATAAAAATGGGGACTAAGCTTATTACTTAATCCCCGGTATACTAAACTAGTTCTAGAACTACCATTTCTGCTGCGTCGCCTCTTCTAGGACCCATCTTATAGATTCTAGCATATCCGCCATTTCTCTCAGCGTACTTTGGAGCTACATTAGCAAATAAATTGTCAACTACTTCTTTTTCTGTTACGAAAGAAAGTACCTGTCTTCTTGAATGAAGGTCACCTTTTTTAGCAAGTGTAATCATCTTTTCTGCTAATCTTTTAGTTTCTTTTGCCCTTGTTTCAGTTGTTTCGATCCTTCCGTTCTTCAAAAAGCTAGTTACAAGGTTTCTTAACATTGCTCTTCTCTGATCAGTTGGACGTCCTAACTTACGGTATCCTGCTGCCATAGCTCTACCTCCTTATTCTTCACTTTTTCTTAAGCCTAGGTTTAAATCTTTTAGTTTGTGTTGTACTTCTTCGAGAGATTTCCTTCCAAGATTTCTAACCTTCATCATATCTTCAATGGATCTTTCAGTTAGCTCCTGTACTGTATTTATTCCTGCTCTCTTTAAACAATTGTAGCTTCGAACTGACAGGTCTAGTTCTTCAATAGTCATCTCAAGAACTTTTTCTTTCTTGTCCTCTTCCTTCTCTACCATTATCTCCATATCATCTGCATGATCGATTAGTGATAAGAAAAGTTTAAAATGCTCTATTAGTATTTTAGCTGATAAACTAACAGCTTCTTGAGGACTTATTGTACCGTTAGTCCAAACCTCAAGAGTTAATTTATCATAGTCTGTAATCTGACCTACTCTCGTATTTTCAACTATATAGTTTACTCTTTTAACAGGTGTATATATTGAATCAACTGGAATAACTGATATAGGTAAATCATCAGATTTATTCTTAGCTTGAGACACATAACCTCTTCCCTTACTAACATTGATTTCCATATATAACTTGCCACCATCGTCTAAAGTCGCAATATGTAAATCTTTGTTGATTATCTCTATATTTCCACCAGTTTTAATATCTTTAGCAAGAACCTCTCCAGGACCTTCCGCATCAATGTAAATTGTAGTAGCTCCGTCTCCGTACATTTTCACTGCCAATTCTTTAACATTAAGAATCAGTTCTGCTACATCTTCTTTAACACCCTTAACAGTGGAAAATTCATGGAGCACACCCTCAATTTTTATACTGTTGGCTGCTGCACCTGGTAGAGAAGATAAAAGTATTCTTCTAAGAGAATTACCTAAAGTAATACCGTATCCTCTTTCTAACGGCTCTACGACAAATTTGCCATAGGAGTCATCTTCTCGACATTCTACACACTCTATTTTTGGCTTTTCTATTTCTAACATCTAATAAACCCTCCCGATTAATTATGTAAACCTCATTTGAGGGCAACTGATTATTCTAATCTATTATTTACTGTATAACTCAACGATTAGAGTTTCATTAACTGGTACATCGATGTCTTCTCTTGCTGGAACCGCTACAATCTTAGCGCTATAGCTAGTTCTGTCATCTTGAATCCATGATGGTAATGTTTTAGGGTTTTCGCTGAAGAACTTGAATGTCTCAGTTCCTCTGCTCTTTTCACATACAGATACAACGTCATTAACTTTTAATCTGTATGATGGGATGTCAACTTTGCTGCCGTTAACAAGGAAATGACCATGAGTAACTAGCTGTCTAGCCTCATTTCTTGATTTTCCGTATCCTAATTTATATGCTACTGCATCCAATCTCATTTCCAATAATCTTAAAAGATTTTCACCAGTGATGCCTCTCTGTTTCTCGGCATTTTCATAGTATTTTCTAAATTGCTTTTCAAGTATACCATATACTCTCTTAGCTTTCTGTTTTTCTCTTAACTGTAATCCATAGTTAGATAATTTTGATCTACTCTGTCCGTGCTGACCTGGTGCATAACCTCTTTTTGCAACAGAGCACTTATCTGAATAACATCTATCACCTTTAAGGAATAATTTTATTCCTTCTCTTCTACATAGCCTGCAAACAGGTCCTGTATATCTTGCCATGAATAACTACACCTCCTATATCTATATTATAAAAAACTAAATTCTTCTTCTCTTTGGTGGTCTACAACCGTTGTGTGGGATTGGAGTAACATCTTTAATCAATGTTATCTCTAGTCCTGCAGCCTGTAGTGATCTTATAGCAGCTTCTCTACCAGCTCCTGGTCCCTTTACAAAAACTTCAATACTTCTTAAACCGTGTTCCATAGCTACACCAGCAGCAGTTTCAGCAGCCATCTGTGCAGCAAATGGAGTTCCTTTTTTAGAACCTTTGAAACCTAATCCACCAGAACTTGCCCATGATAAGCAGTTACCAGCGCGATCGGTTAAAGTTACTATAGAATTATTAAATGTTGATTTTATATGTGCACAACCGTGTTCAACGTTTTTCTTTTCTTTTCTTCTTTTTGATCTTTTAACATTTTTAGGTGCCACGATCATCCCTCCTATCTTTTATTATTTCTTCTTATTAGCGATAGTCTTCTTAGGACCTTTTCTTGTTCTTGCATTAGTCTTAGTCTTCTGACCTCTAACTGGAAGTCCTTTTCTATGTCTAATTCCTCTATAACATCCTATTTCAGTTAATCTCTTTATGTCTAATGCGATCTTTCTTCTTAGGTCACCTTCAACTGTGAAATGCTTATTTATATAATCTCTTAAAGCTCCAACTTCTTCTTCAGTTAAATCTTTAATTCTAGTGTCTGGATTTACTCCAGTATCTTTAAGAATCTTATGAGCTGTTGGTAAACCAAGTCCAAATATATATGTAAGACCGATTTCAACTCTTTTTTCTCTTGGTAGGTCGACACCTGCTATTCTTGCCATATGCTATTTACACCTCCTAGGTTTTAATACACTATCTGTAGTGTGTCATGATACTTTATATGTTTATATAAAACTTTTAGGAGTAGAGAGAACTAATCTCCACTAGCAGCCGCTCCTAAAGTGTTTTTACTTCAAATCCTATTTACATAGGAAATTTAGCCTTGTCTTTGCTTGTGTTTAGGATTTTCACAGATAACCATTACTTTTCCTTTTCTCTTTATAACTTTGCATTTTTCGCAAATAGGCTTTACTGATGGTCTAACTTTCATCTTTTAACCCTCCTTACTATTTGTCTCTCCATACAATTCTTCCACGAGTTAAATCATAAGGAGATAGCTCCACTTTTACTTTATCACCCGGTAATATTTTAATAAAATTCATTCTTAACTTACCTGAAATGTGTGCTAATATTTTATGACCACTTTCTAATTCAACTTCAAATGTTGCATTAGGTAAAGAATCGGTAACAACGCCTTGCATTTCGATTACATCACTTTTTGACATAAGGTAATCAAACCTCCTTATTGGGTTGCAAGCAATCCAAAGAATTCTTTACTTTAGAATTGCTAATACAGTTTCCATTTAAAATGGCTTCTTTAATTTCTTCAGAATAAGTTCCTGTAAAAACCAGATGCTTACACTTTTTTTTCTTTGGCTTTTCAATCCTTCGAGTGCGTCCATTGCATATATACACATAATCTTCATTTAGTAAACCAACAACAATGTAGTATTCGCCCTGATCTCTACCAGCTTTAGAATATACAATTTGACCCAACGGGTTATCATCGTTCAATACAATTCACCTCTGCATTTCCTAACAAAGAACTTATTACTATTTTCCCCACATTAAAATTAATACATACTATGGTCTTCTGTTCTTTCTCTTTACCCGAAGAAACTATTTTATTGCATCAAGCTTCTCACAAATCAGCTCAAAAACAACACTGATGTCCTGGCTTCCGTCAACTGCTACTAGCTGATTTCTTCCATTATAGAAGTCCACAAGAGGTTTGGTCTGTTTTTCATAAGTATCTAATCTTGTTTCAACAGTTTCTTCTGCATCGTCTGCACGCTGAATCACTTCAGCACCGCATAGATCGCATTTACCGCCTTCTTTAGGTGGATTAAACTTAATATGATAGCTAGCTCCACAAGTAGGACAAACTCTTCTGCCTGTCATTCTTTCAAATATGTCTTTTCTTGGAACATCGATCAATAAAGCTACGTCCACCTTATCATCCATATCCGCCAATGCCTTTTCCAAAGCTTCTGCTTGTGCAACTGTTCTTGGAAATCCATCTAAAAGAAAACCATTTTTACAGTCGTCTTTAGCTATTCTATCTTTAACCAGATTTATTGTCAATTCATCTGGAACCAAAGCACCTTTATCCATATAACCTTTGGCCTCGATTCCTAGTGGGGTTTTCTGAGTAATATTATATCTAAAAATATCACCTGTAGATATATGAGGCAAAGAATACTTATTGCTAATTGACTTTGCCTGTGTACCTTTTCCAGCTCCCGGAGGACCTAGTAAAATTATTTTCATACAATCATCTCCATTACTTTAAGAATCCTTCATAGCTTCTCATAACTAATTGCGACTCTATTTGTCTTGTAGTTTCAACTGCCACACCTACAACGATGAGTAATGCTGTTCCACCCAATGACAAAGAGTCAAATGGTGTATACTTTCCAACTACTATAGGGAAAACTGCTATGATTGATGCAAAAATTCCGCCAAGAACTGCTGTTTTATTTAAAATTCCCTCAAGATATCTTGTTGTAGGTTCTCCCGGTCTAATACCTGGGATAAATCCTGATGATTTATGCATGTTCTCTGACATTTCGTCTGGCTTAAAAGTTATTGAAGTATAGAATACAGAGAACAATACGATTAATATTACAAATGTTATTATATAGATCCAAGCTTTAGGCACAAATACGCTGAACTTACTAGTCAATATAAATTTTGATATGGCGTGATTTGGCCATGTTTGAGCTAACATATATGGCATTTGTAAAAAAGATGTTGCAAAAATTATTGCTAGAACCGCAGAGTTACTCATATTTATTGGAATACTTGAGGACTGTCCTTTAAATACCTTGCTGCCCGCTGCTTTCCCAGCATACTGAACTGGAACTCTTCTCTCACTTAAATTAACTATGACTACTACCAACAATAACAACATGATTACCGCTAAAATTGCAAGTGGAACCATAAAGGTTGTATTACCAGTCTTAACAGATGTAACCATTGTTATAACAGACTGAGGTATTCTTGATAGAATGTTAACCATTATGATAAGAGAAACACCATTTCCTATTCCCTTAGTAGTGATTTGTTCACCTAGCCATACCAGAAAAACTGATGCCGTACTTATTGTCAAAACAATTATCCACATACTCATAGAAGATGCAGAAACTGCCCCCTTGCTTCTAAGTAAAGCATAAATACCTATTCCCTCAACTACTCCGATTACCAATGCGACATATCTAGTAATGTTTTGTATTTTTTGTCTACCATCATGGCCTTCCTTAGATAATTGACTCAACTTTGGAAGTACCTCAGTCAACAACTGCATTATAATGGATGCATTTATATATGGTGTAACTCCCATAGCAAAAATACTAAAATTACTAAAAGCTCCTCCTGATATCATATCATAAAACCCAAATAAGTTTTCAGAGCTGACAACACTTTGCTTAATAGCTTCAGTGTTAATTCCAGGGACAGGAATAAAATTTCCCATCCTGAAAATAACAAGCATCATAAAAGTGAATATCATTCTTCTTCTCAATTCAGGTGTTTTCCAGGCATTACGCAGTGTAGCTAGCATGCTAAATCACCTCTACTTTTCCTCCAGCTTTTTCTATCTTTTCTGCTGCAGATTTTGAGAATTTATGTGCTTTAACTGTCAATGATTTTTCAAGTTCGCCGTTTCCTAATATTTTTACGCCGTCACATATCTTACTAATAACTCTTTTTTCTAAAAGTAATTCTGGTGTAATCTCTGTGCCGTTTTCAAATATGTTCAATCTATCTACATTGATGCTTATAATCTCTTTAGCAAAGATATTTGTAAAACCTCTTTTAGGTAATCTTCTATATAAAGGCATCTGTCCACCTTCAAATCCAGGTCTAACTCCGCCACCTGATCTTGAATTCTGTCCATTTTCACCTCTACCAGCTGTTTTACCCCATCCAGAAGCAGTACCTCTGCCTACTCTTTTAGAGCTATGTGTTGAACCTTCTGCTGGTCTTAAATCATGTAATTTCATAATTGGCACCTCCTCCTATATTTATTTGTACTATATTTCCTCTACATCTAGGAGAAAATCTACTTTTGTGATCATACCTCTGATTTGAGGATTTTCTTCACGTTCTACAGAATCATTGATTTTTCTCAAACCCAATGCATTAACTGTAGCTATCTGATCTTTTTTTCTTCCTATTAAACTTCTTCTCAAAGTTATTCTTAGTTTTGCCAAGGGAATCCCTCCTATCCTAAGATTTCTTCAACTGTTTTGCCTCTTAAAGCGGCAATTTGTTCAGCTGTTCTTAAATTTGCTAATCCATTAATTGTAGCGTTAACCATGTTCTTAGGATTGTTTGATCCTAAAGATTTGGCTCTTACGTTTTGTAAACCTGCTAGTTCAAGTACGTATCTTGCTGGTCCTCCAGCGATAACTCCTGTACCTTCTACAGCTGGCATAAGTAATATCTTACCTGTTCCAAATTCTCCATAAAGTCTATGAGGAATTGTACCATCTACTATAGCAACATTTACTAAATGTTTCTTAGCGTCTTCGACTGCTTTTCTAATAGCATCTGGAATTTCAACAGCTTTTCCTGTTCCAACTCCTACGTGACCATTTTCGTCACCAACTACAACTAAAGCGCTAAATCTGAAATTTCTTCCACCTTTAACAACTTTAGCAACTCTATTTAGATGTACAACTTTTTCTTTTAATTCTAAATTAGATGCATCGATTTTCATATATTCCCCTCCTTCTTCTAGAATTGAAGCCCTGCTTCTCTAGCTCCTTCTGCTAACTCTTTAACTCTTCCGTGGTATATGTATCCACCTCTGTCGAATACTACTTCGCTTATACCCTTTTCTAAAGCTCTTTTAGCAAGGATTTCTCCAACTATTTTAGCTGCTTCTTTATTACTTCCAGCCTGGCTGAAATCTTTTTCCAATGAAGAAGCGGAAATCAAAGTAACTCCAGCTACATCATCAATAATCTGTGCGCTAATATTTTTTGAACTTCTATATACAGAAAGTCTTGGTCTTTCACTTGTACCAGAGATTTTTGCACGTACTCTCTTGTGACGTCTTACTCTAGATACCATTCTATTATTCTTGTTAGACATAAGTAGTTATCTCCTTTCTACCTATTTTAATTATGGCCTGTTATTGCCTACTTCTTACCTGTTTTACCTTCTTTACGTCTGATAACTTCGTTAGAATATTTGATACCCTTGCCCTTGTATGGCTCTGGTTTTCTCCACTCTCTAACATCAGCAGCTACTGCTCCAACTAACTCCTTGTTTATACCCTTTACAAGAACTTTAGTTGCTTCAGGTGTTTCAAAAGTAACACCTTCAACTGGTTCTATTTCAACTGGATGTGAATATCCTAAATTCATTACTAATTTTTTGCCTTTAACTTCAGCTCTGTAACCAACACCATTTAATTCAAGTGTTTTAACATAACCTTCAGTTACTCCGATTACCATATTATTTACTAAAGCTCTTATTGTCCCGTGTAAAGCTCTATGTAATTTATCTTCGCTTGGTCTTGTAACAACTACTTCAGCACCTTCAACAGCGATTTTTATATCTTTATGCATTTTTTTAACCAATTCTCCCTTAGGTCCTTTTACAGTTACTGTATTATCATCAGCAACATTAACTGTAACACCACCAGGAATAGCTATTGGAAGTCTTCCTACTCTTGACATAAACACACCTCCTATCTTTAAACTACCAAATGTAGCAGATTACCTCTCCGCCAACATTTGCTTTTCTAGCTTCTCTATCTGTCATTATTCCCTTAGAAGTTGAAATAATAGCGATACCTAATCCACTTAGAACTTGTGGTATCTCTTCTTTTGATGTATATACTCTTAAACCTGGTTTAGATATTCTCTTAAGACCAGTGATAACTTTTTGTTTGCTGTTGCCATATTTCATTGTAAGTCTTAACATTGGCACTGAACCATCATTGTACTCTTCGATATTTTTTAAATAACCTTCGTTTAACATTATGTCAACTACAGCTTTTTTTATTTTTGATGATGGAACTTCTACTACTTCGTGCCCAACTGTATTAGCATTTCTAATACGTGTAAGTAAATCTGCAATAGGATCTGTCATTCCCATATTATTTGCCTCCTTTCATAACCAGCTGGTATTTTACCAACTTGCTTTCTTACATCCAGGTATTTGACCTTTGTAAGCTAATTCTCTAAAACATATACGGCATATACCATATTTTTTAAGAACAGCATGTGGTCTACCACATAATCTGCATCTAGTATAAGCTCTTGTTGAGAATTTTGGTTCTCTTTCCCACTTAACAATTAGTGATTTACGTGCCACAGTTTTCCCTCCTTATTACTTGACAAAAGGCATGCCCATAAGTCTTAATAACTCTCTAGCCTCTTCGTCAGTGTTAGCAGTTGTAACTACAATAATATCCATTCCTCTAACTTTATCGATTTTATCGTATTCGATTTCAGGGAAAATTAGTTGTTCCTTTATTCCTACAGCATAGTTTCCTCTTCCATCAAAGGACTTAGAAGATACTCCTCTGAAGTCTCTTACTCTTGGGAATGCTATATTCATTAATTTATCCATGAACTGGTACATTTTTTCTTTTCTTAATGTTACTTTACATCCAATTGGCATGTTCTCTCTTAGCTTGAAATTAGCAACTGAATTCTTTGCTCTAGTTACTATTGGTTTTTGACCAGTAATCAACTGAAGGTCACCTATGGCTGCTTCTAAAACCTTAGAGTTTTCTTTAGCTTCACCAACACCCATGTTGATTACAACCTTTTCAAGCTTTGGAACTTCCATTATATTTTTATAACTGAACTTTTCCATTAATGCTGGAATCACTTCTTGATTATATTTTTCTTGAAGTCTTGTTATCATTTTTTAACCTCCTTCCAAAGCTTAGAATGTTTCTCCACACTTTTTACATACTCTAACTTTTGTTCCATCTTCAAGAACCTTGCTGCTTATTCTTGTAGCCTTATTACACTTTGTGCAATATAACATAACTTTAGAGCTGTTAATTGGAGCTTCCATTGTTATTATTCCGCCCTGCATGTTTTGTCTATTTGGTTTCTGATGTTTAGTCGCTATATTAACGCCTTCTACTAATACTCTTCCTTTTTTAGGTAAAACAGCTTTAACTTCTCCTACTTTACCCTTATCTTTACCAGATATAACTACTACTGTATCTTTTCTTCTCACATGAATTTTATTTGACAAGTTAGCCACCTCCAATCTTCAATTATAAAACTTCAGGTGCTAATGAGATAATTTTGTTAAATTCTTTGTCTCTTAATTCTCTAGCAACTGGCCCAAAAATACGTGTTCCTTTTGGTTGTTTATCTTCTTTTATAATAACAGCTGCGTTTTCATCAAATCTTATGTATGACCCGTCAACTCTTCTTAATCCTTTAACTGATCTTACTACTACGGCTTTAACAACATCACCTTTTTTAACAACTCCGCCTGGTGTTGCACTCTTTACACTTGCAACTATAATATCGCCTACGTTTGCATATCTTCTTCTTGAACCGCCTAAAACCTTTATGCACATAATTTCCTTAGCACCAGAATTATCTGCAACCTTAAGTCTAGTCTGCTGTTGTATCATGTAAATACCCTCCTTTCAAAATGTAAGGAATTTTGTATCCTACTATTTTGCTCTTTCCATTATCTTAACAAGTCTCCATCTCTTATCCTTTGATAGTGGTCTTGTTTCCATGATCATTACTTTATCATTAACATTTGCATCATTGTTCTCATCATGAACTTTGAATTTTGTAGTTCTGTTTATGATTTTTCCGTATAATGGGTGACGAACCTTAGTTTCTACAGCAACTACTATTGTCTTATCCATTTTATCAGAAACTACTCTACCGATTCTAGTTTTTCTTAAATTTCTCTCCACGAAACTTACCTCCCTTCAGCTTTTACTGCTCTAGGCTTTTTAACTCACTTTCTCTCAAAACTGTCTTAACCTGGGCAATTGATCTTCTTACCTGTCTAATTCTAACAGGGTTTTCAAGCTGTCCAGTAGCTAGCTGAAATCTTAAGTTGAAAAGCTCTTCTTTTAAATCTTTTATCTTACTAACTAGCTCTTGAGAACTTTGATTTCTCAACTCTTGTAATTCCCTAGCCTTCATTGTTTTCACCACCTAATATATTTTCAAAATCTTCTCTTTTAACGAACTTAGTTTTAACAGGTAGTTTGTGTGAAGCAAGTCTCATAGACTCTCTTGCTTGTTCTTCAGTTACGCCCTTTATTTCAAATAAAACTCTACCTGGTTTTACTACTGCTACCCAGTACTCTGGTGAACCTTTACCAGAACCCATACGTGTTTCAGCTGGTTTTTCAGTTACTGGTTTGTCAGGGAATATTTTTATGTAAACAGTTCCCCCTCTTTTAACATATCTATTTATAGCTATTCTGGCTGCTTCGATCTGTTGACTTGTTATCCAACCACACTCTGTAGCCTGTAATCCGTAATCACCATATGCAATAAAGTTACCTCTAGTTGCCTTACCTTTCATTCTTCCGCGCTGAACCTTACGATGTTTAACTCTTTTAGGCATTAACATATGTGTTTCCTCCTTCCTTAACCATTGAATTGGTTACTAAGCTTCTACTGCTTTATTATCTTGTTTTCTTACTGGAAGAACTTCTCCCTTATAAACCCAAACCTTAACACCGATCTTACCATATGTTGTATTTGCTTCTGCAAAACCATAGTCTATATCAGCTCTTAAAGTCTGTAGTGGAATTGTTCCTTCGTGGTAAGCTTCATTTCTTGCGATTTCAGCTCCACCAAGTCTTCCTGAACATATTGTTTTAACACCCTTTACGCCTAATTTCATTGCTCTTTGAATAGACTGCTTCATAGCTCTTCTAAAAGATATTCTCTTTTCTAACTGAAGTGCAATATTTTCTGCCATTAATTGAGCATTAGATTCTGCATTCTTAACTTCTACAATGTTAATTAAAACATTTTTTCTTGAAGTTAATTTTACTAAATCATTTTTTAATTCTTCAATACCAGCTCCACCCTTACCTATTATCATACCAGGTTTTGCTGTGAATATGTTTAACTTTACTTTATTTGCTGTTCTTTCAATTTCAATTTTAGAAATACCAGCAATGTAGTGTTTTTTCTTAACGAATTCTCTGATTGAGTTATCTTCTACTAGATAATCAGCGAAATTTTTCTTATCTGCGAACCATTTTGAGTCCCATTCTTTAATAACGCCTACTCTTATTCCATGAGGATGTACTTTCTGACCCACTACATTTCCCTCCTTCTTTTTTAGTTTCTTTCTCTAACGATTACAGTAATATGACTAGTTCTTTTCTTTATCTCGTATGCAGTACCTCTTGCTCTTGGTCTAAATCTCTTTAGAGTAGCACTCTGGCCTGCATAAGCCTCAGCAACATATAATCTGTTTATATCCAGATTGTAATTATGCTCAGCGTTAGCTACTGCTGATTTTAAAACTTTGTTTATAACAACAGCTGCGTCCTGAGGAGTATACTTTAATATCGCTTCCGCTTCTCTTACGTTTTTTCCTCTAACTAAATTCAATACTCTGCCTATCTTTATTGAAGACATTCTTACGTGTTTAGCTATAGCTTTAGCTTCCATTGATGTTGCCTCCTTTCCGGACTATTTTCTTATTTTTGAAGATTTTTCTTTGTCAACATGACCCTTATAAGTTCTAGTAAGTACGAACTCACCTAACTTATGTCCTACCATGTCTTCTGTTATATAAACTGGAACATGCTTTCTTCCATCGTGAACAGCTATAGTATGACCTAGCATCTGTGGGAAAATTGTTGAGCTTCTTGACCAAGTCTTGATAACTTTCTTTTCGCCACTTTTGTTCATTCCTTCTATTCTTTTAATAAGAGCTTCTTCCACAAAAGGTCCTTTTTTAATAGATCTACCCATCTGTGTGCCTCCTTCCTCATCTATAGAATAGCGGAAGAGAAAATCAATTCTCTTCTACTACTTTCTCTTCTTAACAATAAGTCTATCTGAATACTTCTTGTTCTTTCTTGTCTTATATCCAAGAGTTGGTTTACCCCATGGTGATACTGGTGATGGACGTCCGATTGGACACTTTCCTTCTCCTCCTCCATGTGGATGGTCGTTAGGGTTCATCGCAGATCCTCTTACATGAGGTCTTAGACCCATATGTCTGTTTCTACCTGCCTTACCGATTTTAACGATTTCATGAGTTAAGTTAGAAACGGTACCTACAGTAGCTCTACATTCTATTCTTACTTTTCTAACTTCACCACTTGGAAGTCTTAATGTTGCGTACTTACCTTCTTTAGCCATTAACTGAGCTGAAGCACCAGCGGATCTAACCATCTGTCCACCCTTACCTGCACTAATCTCTACGTTGTGCACAACTGTACCTACTGGCATATTGATTAATGGTAATGTGTTTCCTGGTTTTATATCTGATTCTGGTCCTGAAACTACAGTGTCTCCTACTTTAAGACCTATTGGAGCAAGTATATATCTCTTTTCACCGTCAGCATAAACAACTAAAGCTATGTATGCAGATCTGTTTGGATCGTACTCTATTGTTGCAACTCTTGCAGGTACGTTGTCCTTAGTTCTCTTAAAATCGATTATTCTATACTTTCTCTTTGCACCGCCGCCTCTATGACGAACAGTTATTTTACCCTGAGAGTTTCTTCCAGCAGTCTTATTTAAAGACACTAATAAAGATTTCTCGGGAGTGCTTGTTGTTACTTCTTCAAAAGTCGACATTGTCATATTTCTTCTTGAAGGAGTAGTTGGCTTAAAACTCTTTACTGCCATGGTTTTTCCCTCCTTATAACCGCTTTTCTGGCTCGCGCCAATACATGCTTATTTTACAACAATTAAATTCCGTCAAAGAATTCTATTGTTTTGCTATCATCTGTAAGTTTAACTATAGCCTTCTTAAAGTCAGCTTTCTTACCAGCATGAACACCTACTCTTTTGTTCTTTCCTAAGCATCTTACAGTTTTAACATCGGCAACTTTAACACCGAAAACTTCTTCAACTGCATGCTTTATCTGAAACTTATTAGTATTGATGTCTACTACGAAGGTGTATTTCTTGTCTGCCATAGCTGCCATACTCTTCTCAGTTATTACTGGTTTTCTTATAATATCATGGCTTGTTAGTTTCATTATGCATACACCTCCTCAATTTTCTTTACGGTATTTTGAGCTACCATAATTTTATCGTATTTTAATAAATCATATACATTTATATTGTTTATTGGAAGTACTGCAACTCCCTCTATGTTTCTAGCTGATTTGTAAACATTTGCATTGCTTTCTTCAGTTAAGATAAGAGTCTTTTTTGCTTCAAATGCATTAAGCATTTTAACAACTTCCTTAGTCTTAGGAGCTTCAAAATTTAAGCTATCTAATACTATAATATTATTTTCAAGTACTTTTGAAGATAAAGCAGATTTAATAGCTAGTGCTCTTACCTTCTTAAGAACTGACATTCTGTAGCATCTTGGCTTTGGCGCGAATACTATTCCACCGCCAACCCACTGAGGTGATCTTGTAGAACCCTGTCTTGCTCTACCAGTTCCCTTTTGTCTCCATGGTTTCTTTCCGCCACCACTTACTTCTGCTCTAGTTTTAGCTGACTGTGTTCCCTGTCTCTTGTTAGCAAGCTGTGCAACAACTACTTGATGCATAACTGCATTGTTAACTTCTACTCCGAACACGCTTTCATTTAATTCAACTTCCCCAACCTGCTGGGCTTCTTTATTGTAAACAGTTACTTTTAGCATATGACTTCCTCCTTTCCCAAAATTTCTTCTACTTTACTGTATTCT
Source organism: Hathewaya proteolytica DSM 3090 (assembly GCF_900142225.1). GTDB lineage: Bacteria > Bacillota > Clostridia > Clostridiales > Clostridiaceae > Hathewaya > Hathewaya proteolytica. The sequence goes on along the minus strand of NZ_FRAD01000031.1, from coordinate 2,530 downwards.
TTATAACTACGTAGCCTTTTTTAGCTCCTGGAACTGCACCTTTTACAAGAATTGCATTCATTTCAGGAATAACTTTTGCTACTTCAAGATTTAATACAGTTGTCTTAACGTGACCCATATGTCCTGGCATTTTTCTGTTTTTAAATGTTCTTGATGGATCAGAAGATGCACCTTGAGAACCTGGAGCTCTGTGGAATTTTGAACCGTGGCTCTTTGGTCCTATTTTAAAGTTCCATCTCTTAACTCCGCCAGCATATCCTTTACCCTTTGATATACCAGTTACATCTACTTTTTCTCCAGCAGCGAATATGTCTGCTTTTATTTCCTGACCAACTTCAAAAGAACTGATATCTTCCAATCTTAATTCTTTAACGAATTTTCTTGGAGCAACTCCAGCTTTTTTGAACTGTCCCATCATTGGCTTATTGAATAAGTTCTCTCTCTTAGCATCAAAACCAACTTTTATAGCTTCATATCCATCATTTTCAACAGTTTTCTTCTGAATTACAGCACATGGTCCTGCTTCAATTACTGTTACTGGTATCACTCTTCCATTTTCATCAAAAATCTGAGTCATACCGATTTTTCTTCCTAATATTGCTTTTTTCATCTAAAGCACCTCCTATTAATATCATTGGATTACCCCCTGGTAATCTTAATATTATCTATTGAAATTAGTATTTAATTTCAATGTCAACTCCTGATGGTAAATCAATTCTCATTAGAGCATCTATTGTCTTCTTTGATGGGCTTAATATATCTAATATTCTCTTATGAGTTCTAATTTCAAACTGCTCTCTTGAGTCTTTGTAAACGTGTGGGGATCTTAATATTGTAATAACATCCTTTTCAGTTGGTAGTGGAATTGGTCCTGCTACCTTTGCTCCTGTTGCATTTACAGTCTCAACTATTCTCTCAGCTGACTGATCTAATAAATTGTGATCATAAGCCTTCAATCTGATTCGTAATTTTTGGCTTGCCATGGTATTCCCTCCTTTATGTATACTGATTTAAACACCTTTCAGTTATAAACTGCTCCGGGTGTTGCATATTATAAAATGTAAAGGTACGTAAAAACACTTTCCTTTATTCATTTGATATCATATACCATCTTTTTTGCGTGATTAATACAACTTCTTTAGTATACAATAATTTTATAGCTTTGACAAGTATTTTTTTCATAGAAGCTGCATTTTTTCTATGGATATTTTACTTATTTTTAAACGGTTTTTATAAAAATTTTCTAAAGCTTTTTAAATGTTTTTATGTGTAAATTCGTTTGTAAATTCGTTTGATTTTCATAGATTTCGTATTTGTGTTTGTTTCTTTTTTTAGATTGATATTCTATTAATTATACAGGGAGGATGAGTCCTCCCTGTATTTATTAAGCAAGATTAATTACTGCAGATTATACTAAGCTATTATCTTAGTAACAACTCCTGAACCTACTGTTCTTCCGCCTTCTCTTATAGCGAATCTTAATCCTTCTTCCATTGCTACTTTGTTGATTAACTCAACGTCCATATCAATGTGGTCTCCTGGAATTACCATTTCTGTTCCTTCTGGTAATTTGATTGATCCTGTTACGTCTGTTGTTCTGAAGTAGAACTGTGGTCTGTATCCGTTGAAGAATGGTGTGTGTCTTCCGCCTTCTTCTTTCTTTAATACGTACACCTGTCCGATGAAGTGGCTATGTGGTTTTACTGATCCTGTTTTTGCTAGTACCTGGCCTCTTTCTACTTCAGTTCTCTGTACTCCTCTTAGTAATGCTCCGATATTGTCTCCTGCTTGAGCCTGATCCAATAACTTTCTGAACATCTCTACTCCTGTACATACTACTTTTCTTGACTCTTCGCTTAATCCTACGATTTCAACTTCGTCTCCTACTTTTAGGATTCCTCTTTCTACTCTTCCTGTTACAACTGTTCCTCTTCCTGTGATTGTGAATACATCTTCTATTGGCATTAAGAAGTCTTTATCTGTATCTCTCTCTGGTGTTGGAATGTAGCTATCGATTGCTTCCATTAAGTCTAGTATGCATTTTGATTTCTCTGGGTCTGTTGGATTGTTTACTGCTTCTAATGCTGATCCACATGTTATTGGTGCATTGTCTCCATCAAATCCGTATTCGCTTAACATTTCTCTGATTTCCATTTCAACTAATTCGATTAGTTCTGGATCATCTACCATGTCTGCTTTATTTAAGAATACTACTATATACTGTACTCCTACTCTTGATGCTAGTAGTATATGTTCTCTTGTCTGTGGCATTGGACCATCTGCTGCTGATACAACTAGAATTGCTCCATCCATCTGTGCTGCTCCTGTTATCATGTTCTTTACATAGTCTGCGTGTCCTGGGCAGTCAACGTGTGCGTAGTGTCTGTTTTCTGTTTCATACTCTACGTGTGATGTATTGATTGTGATTCCTCTTTCTTTTTCCTCTGGTGCTTTGTCTATTTCATCATATTTTGATGCCTGTGCAAAGCCCTTCTGTGCAAGCACCATTGTGATTGCTGCTGTTAATGTT
>NZ_FRAD01000033.1 GCF_900142225.1 Hathewaya proteolytica DSM 3090 | reverse complement strand
AATAAAGACCTTTCGTTTGAAGTATGTATTTCTTGCAGCCAAAATCATTAAAACCGCAAGAACTGTAATTATGAATTTGTCAGAAAACTATCCGTACAAGGAAGTGTATGAAAAATGTCTGGTATAATAAAGATATCATCTTGAAAATCGAGTGTTGCTCTGTGGATAACTTGCAGGGTTTAATAAGTATCTTTACTCCAAAGTTGCAATCAATAATTTATTGAAAAAGATTGAAAGGTGGTGGTAAATAATGTTACAATGTGGGAGTATCAGTTTAAATTCTTCGTGAAATAGTGTTCTTTTAAGCTAATAAAAAATGCACGTGGAATTTAGGATATAAGCAATTATACATAAATTTAGTTATATTATTTTATTATTATAAATATTATGGTACTATGAGTATATTATGAGTATTATAATCATTATAAATCTATAGTAAATTGGAGGTAAAAGTTTATGGATAATCTTTTTTTAGCAATTAGCCACAACATTGGCTGGATTATATTAATTATAGCTATAATCCTTCTTATAGGCTTAACGTGGAAAAAAGCTCCACAGGACAAAGCTATTGTGGTAACAGGTTTAAAAAGACGAGTAATAAGTGGTCGTGGTGGATTTGTAGTTCCGTTCTTTGAGCAGACTGACAAGCTTTCCTTGGAAAACATAAAAGTTGAAGTAAAAACTCATGAATCTTTAGACAAAAATGGCGTACCCATTGATACAGATGGTGTTGCTATCATAAAGGTTAACTCTGATTCCGATTGTGTACTACTTGCCATGGAGCAATTTAACACTGGAAAAGAGAAAGAGACCATTTTAGTCATGAAGTCCACAGTGCAAGACGTACTTGAAGGTAAATTAAGGGAAATTGTATCTAAAATGAGCATAGAAGAAATCTACAAAGATAGGGAAATGTTTGCCAATCAAGTAGAAAATGTTGCAAAATCAGACCTAGAAAAGATGGGTCTAGAAATAAAGACATTTACCATAAGGGACATAGATGATACAAAAGGATATCTGCAAGCTCTAGGAGCTAAGCAAATTGCTGAAGTTAAGAAGAATGCTGCCATTGCTGAAGCCGAAGCAAAAAGAGAAGAAATGCAAAAAACAGCTGAAGCCAAACGACTAGGTATGGAAGCTCAAATTACTGCTGAGACTCAAATTGCCGCTGCCAACAAAGAAAAAGAGTTGAAAGTTCAATCCTTTAAAGAGGAAGAACAAAAAGCCCAAGCAAAAGCCGACTTTGCATACGAAGTAGAAAAGAACGTGGTTCACAAAAAAGTAGTTGAAACCTTAAAGGATGCTGAGTTGTTTGAGGAGCAAAGACAAACTGAAATAGCAGAACAACAAGTTAGGAAAACGGAAAAAGAACTTGAGTCCTCTGTGAGAAAAGTTGCAGAAGCTGAAAAATACAAAGCATCACAAATTGCAGAAGCAGAAAGATATACTCTAATAAAAAGAGCTGAAGCCGATGCTGAAACTATAAAAATTAAAGGACAAGCTGAAGCTGATGCCATTAGATTAGTAGGTGAAGCTAAAGCTGATGCTATGAAAGCCGAAGCAGAAGCTATGAAAAAGAAAGCTGAGGCTTACAAAGAATACGGTGAAGCAGCAGTAATTCAAATGCTTACTGAAAAGTTACCTGAGATCGCAAAAAATATCGCGGAGCCAATATCTAAAACAGAGAAGATGATTGTTATAGATAATGGTGGACAAGGTGGAGCCTCTAAGATCTCTAAAAATGTAACTAATATCATTGCAGAACTTCCTGAGGTGATAAATTCATTGACAGGTATAGATTTAGTAGAGATGATAAAGAAAATATCCTCTGAAAAGGGCTTAAAGGATACTCCAGAAACTGAAGAGCAATAAAAAAATTAAGCTTTAGCGTAGAATTATTTCTATAGCTAAAGCTTATTTTATTATAAACATAGATATATTTATAGTATGTTTCCGATATTAGTGAAAATCCTGTAAAAATCAATAATGCCGTATCCCCACTGTGCATTAGGGTACGTGTCACCCTTTCTCCGTATGGTGCCTCTCTGGAGGAAAGTTTTTAAGCTTTGGGAATACATATAAGGATAATGTCCATCCACAATACCCCATTCAAAAAGCAAAACACATGCACCAGCACCTATGGCGGCAGAGAGGCTAGTGCCATTTATCACATTTAAAGTATTATTTACTCCAGTGGTTAGAGTGTCCACCCCTCCTGCTGCAAAATCAATGCCTCCTATGAATTCATCATTAAAGTAAATTCCTGAATAAGACAATATATTGTTATTGTTTTGATTATATGCCGCCACCGTTATTACGTATTGTGAATCTGCTGGAACAGTGGTTGTGCCATATGGATTGCTAGGAGTAAATCTCGTACCCTCTTCCTTTAAACCACTTTGTGGCAGCCACACATCATACCTAGCTAGCTTACCTAGTACCAATTTTATTTTTAACCGCCATATACCTGGTCTTATATTAGTAAAATACATTTTTATCAACTCTTCCCCAGAATACTCCTCCGGTAGATAGTAGTATATGCTGACCTTTGTATTTTCAAATATAAAATTATAGCTTCTTTTTATGTTTAAAGCTGCTGGAATATATCCTGTCTCCTCACCAGATGGCGAAATAATATTTACTTCAAATATATTAGGCAATGTGGCCCAAAGTTCTAAAAACAAATATTTTTGTTCAGGGGAAACTATTATCTCTACCACGCTCTCATCATCCTCATTTTTTATGAGGCCGGATACATGATTATCTTCAAGTCCTTGATTTCCCGCACCAGTAACAACGGCTATGCCTACATTGCTTGTTATGGATTGAATGTAGGCATCTATTAAATTCTTTCCTCTGTGATTTCCACTATTGCTCCCTAAAGGCAACAAAACCACAACAGGTTTTCCCTTTTTTACCAAATAATTTTTCATAAGTTCTATGGCAGACAAAATAGACATTAAACCGAAGGCTGGTACTTTCAGTTGAAAAGTTTTTTCGTAATACAAGTTTCTTATTAACTTTACAACTAAAAATTCGCACTTAGTTGCGATACCTTTAGTCACTCCATTTTTTCCCGTGGCTCCAACAATTCCAGCTAAGTTAGTGCCATGACCTTCTTCATCTTTGCTAGGCACAATATCATAAGGGTTTCCACCTTGTCTTTTTAATTCTAATGCTCTATCTATATCCTCCCTAGTGTAGAATGTGCCAAAGGGAACATTAAACTCCTTGGCATCTCCCGATGGTATAGTTTGATCCCATATTCCAACTATTCTAGTTTTTCCATTTGCATCTGTGAACTCTTCATTGAGATAATCGATGCCTGTGTCTATTATTCCAACTACAACTCCATCCCCCTCTAATTGTAAGGGCAAATTGATTTGCAATAGATTTACATTAGTGGCCTCCACAGCTGATATTTCTTGCAATGTATAAACTTGCGGAGGAAGTACGTAAGTTATAATAAAATTTCCATTATCATTTAAGGAGCGTTTTGCCAATTGCATGATAAAATAAGTATCAGCTAAAGTTGATACTAAGTCCTTTTTAACAGAAAAAATAGCATAATCATCCGTTATAATAGTCACATATACATCACTCTTTTCTTTGTAATTCTTATCCTGGTCTTTATAAACACCATCATATTGAACCACATAATGAATGTATTCTTCACTATTAAAAATATCCTTATTATTTGCTTCTGCATTATTTATTTCTGTGTTATTTTCCACCTACTATCCCCTCCTCTATATAGCCAATTGTTTTAGGCATTCTTATATACAATCTACTTCCACTATATTCTATATAATTTCCACCTAATATTTTAAAGACTTGTGCTATATCTAACTTACCATATCCATAATCTTCATTTGGATATTCATAAGCGCTATCCCTTTGGGCTCCATAATTTAATAGACTTCTTATCTTGGCAGAATTCATGGTAGGATCATTTCCATTTACAATGCCCCATTGGCTCAAAAGAGCGCAAGCCCCTGCTACTATTGCAGTTGCTGCGGAACTTCCGCTAACCACATCTGTGCCCTCTCCGCCTTTTGCAACAGTTATGATGTTGACGCCCGCAGTGGATATGTCAGGGTTAATCAAACCATTGGTATTGTACCCCTTTCCACAAGAAGCCACAGTAGAATTAGTGTTGCTATTAAAATATGCAACAGTAACAACATTTACAGCTGTGGAGGGTATGGTAAGAGTGTTGTAAGGAGAAGATTGCAAAAACTTAGTTCCCTCAGCCATTACACGCTTGTTGGGAAGCCAAATATCATATCTTCCATCCACAATATAATTTCCTCTTAGTTCTATCTTCCAAATACCGCTTTTTATACCATAGAAGTTTAAAATAAAAACTTGATGTCCAGTGTAATTTTCTGGATTATAGCATTGTAAAGTAAGCTTAGTGTTCGTAAGTAAAAAATCTCTCTCTGCCTTTTCTTCTAACCCTTTTCCTAAAAACCTAGATGTTTCCCCTACTGGAGAAGTTATATTTAAACACATTTTATTAGGTTTCTTAACCCATATTTCAAACCTAAAATACTTCATTTCCCTAGGTATAACTAGTTCTTCCGTATGGATATTACCCTCATTTTGCATAAACCCTACCACATGCCCCTCATCTGCCGCAGTGTTCCCTGTACCCGTGACCACCACTAAACCCCTTTCACTAGATAAACTAGTTATATACCTATCTGTAATATTATTGCCGTCGTGACTGCCCTCTTGGGTACCCACACCAATGTAAATAACCATGGGCCTGTTCAATATTTCCCTTTCCCTCTTTAAAAACTCTATAGCAGCCAAGACCTCTGAATTATTATACACTGGTACAAGGGGAATATTGTTCTCCATCATTCTCTTTTTGTAATTTGGAGAAGGCAACAGCTTCACCACTAAAAAATCACAATCCTTGGCAACTCCTTCAACTTCACTATTGTATCCCCTTGCTCCAATTATACTGGCCATTCTCGTTCCGTGATACTCTTCATCCATTGAAGGAACTAACTCATAGGGATTCCCACCATCTTTTTGAATATTTATAGCCTCATTTATTTCAGAATTTGTGTATATTTTGCCAATATACACATCTTCCTTTTGTGGCATCATAATAGTTTGGTCCCAAAGACTAATGATTTTGGAAGTACCGTCTTCCCGTATGAACTCCTTATTTAAATAGTCTATTCCAGAATCCACCATTCCAACTATAACTCCGTTTCCAGTGAGGTCTAAGTATGGATTTACTTTTATTGTGTTTATGTTTCCCACATTGGATGGCGATATATCCTGCAAAAGATACATACTCCTAGGAGCTATAAAGGTTATAGATGGTACATCCCTTCTTAACCTATCTTTATATTCCTCCGGCACAGCTACAATAGCTAAATTTTTCGTAATAACACTACCAAAAGCATAATCAATTTTTTCAATTTCACCCTGAAAGTCCCCTCTATACTCCACAAGAAAACCAGGAGCATCTTCATCTAAAATACCTTTTACTTTAATACTATTTTCCACAGGTTAATCCCCTCAATACATTATTATTACTATATTGTATGCCCTTGTAGTGCCTTATAAAACCAAACTTTATATACTTTATTTTTAAAAAAATAAAAGGGCCTAGGCCCTTTTATACTTGCAACAAAATATATTGATTTATTATTTTAACTTTCTACATCAGCTTTCCAAAGTCCATGAAGATTACAGTAAGCATATGCACTTTCCACTTTATCATCTTCAGTTAAAACAAACTCAACGGAAGGTTTTTGTCCAGGTAAAAGTTCTTTACGCTGACCACCCTTAACAGTCTGAATGTATACCCAACCTATATAATGTTCTTCTATCATTGGATGAGGTACAGAACCTATCTCTACAACTACCTTGTTACCATCAACCTTAACAACTGGAACATGCTTTTCAGTAGCAGCATCTGTAGTATTTGGAACTAGCCTTGTCATTTCTTCACCACAACAAATAATAGGTACCCCACTGCTGTGTATAAATCCTACCATATTGCCGCAATGCTTACAGACATAAAACATTGTACTTTCACGTTTCATAACTATCCTCTCCTTAATATTATATATTTCATAACAAAAAATTGTTATCTCCGAAGAATACCATTACCTTAAGTTGACACAAAGGAAAACTAGTTTCTTTCCTTTAATAAATCGCGAATTTCAGTTAATAAAACTTCTTCATTTGAAGGTTTTGTTTCAGTAGGTGCCGCCTCCTCTTTCTTTTTAAACGAAAGCAAAAGTTTTACTACAAAGAAAATTGATAAAGCTATTATTAAAAAATCTATTATTGCCTGTAGAAACTGACCATACTTAACGGAAAGCTCTGCAACATCGCCGACTGCTGGCTTAATAACGAATTTCAATGAAGTTAAATCCACTCTGCCAAGTATAATACCGATCAATGGCATTATGATATCATTTACCAAAGAAGTTACAATTTTACCAAACGCTCCTCCAATTATAACACCTACAGCCAAATCCACCACGTTGCCCTTTAAAGCAAACTTTTTAAACTCTTGAAACATAGTATTCCTCCTCTCATTTCGGATATTGTTACACAAGATAATTATACTTTAATTGTCTCATTTTTTCAACATTTTAGCTGAAATTTTGCCAACAACTAATATAATATCTATTGATTTCCTAAAATATCTGAGCATATTCCTTCATTTTTCTTTAACCAGCTTTGAGCATAAGAACAAGTAGCTGTAGCTTTAAGATTATTTCTTCTTAAATACTCCACAACTATATTCATCATTTTCCCGGCAATTCCCTGACCTCTCAAATTGGGGTTCACATAAGTTCTATTTATAACTACCTCACCATGTTTTTTTGTAACATAAGTTGCCTCAGCCATTAATAAGCCTTTTTCATCTACACTATATATTCTGCCATCTTCATACTTCCACTCCATTTTACCTCTCCTTTGTATTTAAATCTAACACAACTACTTCATTTGAAATCAGGCTCTTTTTTACATCTATGATTCTTTGGTTACTTGAACCTCTAAATTTAAGACCACCTATGGCCCGGTCTTTTTCGAATTTTCCATCTACTAACACATCGATATTATTTATAAACTCACTCCATCCCGGGTTATTATATTGATTTTCCAATATGAATTCATATGTATACCCGGTGTAGCTCCAAATATCTAAACCATGTTCCTTAAATATCTTGGCCATGTATGCAAATTCTTCTGCTTGTTCTAAAGGATCGCCTCCACTAAATGTAACACCTTTTATCATAGGGTTTTCAATAGTGTCCAATATTAATTCATCCATATTTTTATCTTGGCCACCATTGAAATCATGTGTATCTGGATTAAAGCAACCCTGGCAGTTATGTTTGCATCCTTGAGCAAAAAATACCCTTCGCATTCCAGGTCCATTTACTAAGCTTTCATATATTATCCCGGAAAGTCTTATAGTGTTTTCCATTGTACTCACCCTCTCATCCTCAGTATACAACATATGTTAGATTTTACACCATTGCATTTAACATTTCAATACTATAACTTCCCCTTAAAAATACATTTCATATTTTTTTCTACTAATTTCAACAATTCATTTGGCAATTTTTCTACCTGTTGGCCAATGATAATTCCATGGGGCTGTTTGTACCCTTCATTCCATATAAAATTGAAGGTTTTTTCATTGCTTTCACTATTTTTGCCCATTTGAAACGCATAAACCTCCACATTTTTACTTAGTAAATCTTTTATAGCTTCCTTTGCTGCTCCAGGAAAACTAGAAGCACCATCTGTAATTTCAAATATTATCTTTATTTGCTTTCCATCCTTTAAATCTCTTTCCTGTATGGCATTTATATTATCTGATATTTCTTTAAGACAACTCCCATCATCAGTGGCTCCGTCCTTAGAATTTAACTTTACAATGGAACGTATAATGTCACTGGTCTCTTTTTCCTTTGAATTGTTGCTATTAAACTCTTTAACCTTATAAAACTTGTTACCAAAGAACCAGGTCTCACTTAACACTTGAACCTTCTGATTCAACTTCTCTGAATTATTTTTTAAGTACATATTGAAATCATCAATTGACAGAAGTGTCACAGCAAGAGCTTTTCTGGTAGCTTCAATTTTTGATTCATTCATAGAGCCTGAATTATCTATAACAAAAGAGATCTCGATTTTTTCAGGTAAAGTTTTACTTTCAGGCTGTAGCAAATATCTATTAAAAATCGCAAGATTTTTATAGTTTCCCTTTTTCTCAGCTTCTATAAAGTCTGGGTAAAAACTTATAAAACTATTGACATCTATTTTCCCCTTTATCTCACCATTTTTCTTAACACTTACTTCTTTTTTTGCGTCACCAATTAACTTTCTCCAAAACCTACGCATTTGCTCTCTTTCACTTTTCATTTTATTAGAATAAAATTGAAATAGCTCTTGTTCTGCTTCACTTATACCGTAAGATTCTAAATCCACCTTACCTTGCAGTGTATTTTCAATATCCACATTTATTTGCTCTTGCTGTTCTAGCATTTCTTCCAATATTTTTTCATCATCTTCCTTGGTTGATTCTAAAGAATCTACCACTTCTTCTGAGTTAGGTTTATCAAAGGGGCTTTCAGCTCCTTGTACCTGTTCTGAGTTCTGCCCCTCTGATTTGTAAAAAGTCATGTTATCAATCTCCTCTTTCCACAATTCTTGAAAAATAGGAAATACAAAAGAAGAAATAAAGTTATCCCTTTCTGTAATGCCTTCATCGTTATTAATTTGCCTTATCAACTCTGAATGGAAAAATTCAAAAAATGGTTTATTAAAAACTTTTCTACTAAAAGGATTGTGAGTAGCACCCTGAATTTTAGGTTCTTTCTTGTATAGCTCAATTATAAGAAAACTATTTGCAAAAGCCCTATGCATAGGCATCTTTTCAATCCACTCCATAGTCTTTCCTATATCTTTCATATAGTAGACAATTTTATTGTAGTTCTCCTCATCTCTATATATAGGACACATTTGCAACACTCTTAAAAAACATACCTCTTTATCTATTACATATAAGAAATCAAGAATCTCTTTTCTCACATAATTAAAAATAATTTTGGGCTCATAGGCTGGATCATCTTCTAATCCCTCTTTTTTTATCCTATGCAAAAGATAACTTGTCATATGTTCTATCTCTTTTTGCCAACGTTTTTTTCTGTTCACATATTTCTTAGTATTCTTTTTCCAATCTGGATACATGGCCAATTCATAATAAATATGCCACATAATTTCATTGTCATCTAACCTTTTATCAAGAAAACTTTCTAAAGGCAAATGCAATATTCCCTTAGAAGGTTCCAATAAAAATCTTTGCAACTTTGCATTTGGAACGTACATTAAACTAGGATCACCCGTAAATGTAGCCAAGGAACGCTGTTCCCTTTGCAAAAATTCTTCACAATGATTTTTAGATTCTTCAATCAAAACCTTTTCTAAAGCCTCTTCATCAAGATTTTTATCATCTACATTAACCATATACAAGCCTCCTACTTATACAAAGTTGCATGCCACAAATCCTTTGCTGTTCCAACTCTGTGAATTTGTAACATGTTAAAATTATCTTCCACATCCATAATCAAATATTTAGACCCCTGTAACTTAAGCACATTGGTTAAAAAAGCCTCATCCATAGTAGCTTCCTCATTTAAATGCCATTCTCCAAAGTTCTCCTCAAATAAGTATGCAATTCCATCTTCACTTAAAATCACCGCTGTACCCATCTCAGATTGAACTTGAAATAAGTTACCTTTTAGATTGTGAATTGCCTGCTCTCTCTTCTCTAGCTCTTTATCTTTAGATAAATGAAGTATCTTCATGTAGCCTTTGTTACCCACTACTGCAAGGGAAGTAATGCCTCCATTTTCCTCTTCAAGCCCCTTAATTTCTCTTATTTCTGACTCTAAAAAATCAAACTTATCTACAATATTTAATCTTTTGTTTTCGTATTTAATAAAATAAATCTCACCCATCTTTGTTTCAAGGGCAAAATAATTTTCATCTATTTTTTCGAAAGTAGTCCACTTGGGAATAACACAGTTTATTTCATGGTGGCAAATAATGCTGTACTGACTTTTATTTTTTACTATTTCACATAATATCAGCTTTTCATCTCCATTTTCCGCTACAAATAAGTTTTCATTAATCTCTAAACACCTTCCAAAATCGTTAATTGGGCAATTCACATCAATACTTTTAATCTCTAATTCAGTATTCACATCAGGCATCTCATTAAAGTTTTCACTGGAAATAAGATAACACCCGCCTCTTTCACCAAAAAGTAAAATTTCCTTATGATTTATCTTATAAATAAATGAAATAACTTGGTCAATTCCCTTTATACACGGACTCCACTCAACCTCTATCTCTTCATCATCACCACACTGATCTGTATGCTTTATATATAGAAGCTGAACTTTTCTATCTATACTAGTGACCATAAAAAGATTATCACTAATCCTCAAAGAAGATTTTAAAAAGCTATTAAATTCAAAGGCACCCAGTTTTTTTAGAGATTTTATCTCCATAGAATTAATCTTTTCATCCTTGGAATAGAGCCTATAATATGGAATTAATTCACACAACAGTTCTTCCTCTCTCTTTAATAGGTCAGCCAGTTGTGCCTGAAACTCTTCATGCAAAATCCCATTGGATTTGGATTCATTCAACTTTTTCCTTAACTCCTTAACTTGATCTTTAAACTCCTTTGCATCTACGGATAAATTCATTTTACATTTCTCCTTCACTGCTTTCCAAGTATTCCAGTATATCCTTTGAATGCTCCAAGTGAGAAAGTTGTTCATCTAGATCTTCGTATTTTTTTCTATCAATTCTTAGAGATGGATCTATATTATCTTGAAAAGCGTCACTCAATTCTACAGGTAGAGTATTTCTTGTGATTCCCTTTCCAAATATCAAATGAACTACATCTAAATAGCTTAAAGTCTCCATGGATGGACGAATATATTTATATGGACGAGTGCGAATTTCTTCATATGTTGTGGTGGTTGCCCCTATACCTTTTATGTCAATGTTCCAACCCTCTGACACTGGAAAAAATCCAAAACGCACTGCTTGTGACAGAATATAATTTTGGTCATCAGCATAAGTTATGGAACTGATGAATCCGTCCCAAAGTGCTTTACTTAAATCTTTTTCCTCTCCTGAATTCCAATTGTTTAAAACGTGTAAAATGTTACGAATAGACAGTACAGCTTCCCTGAGCTCTGGCTCATCCACAGAAAAATCTTTTTCCACCTGATTTTCCTTCCACTTGCCCATAAAAACATTTTGCGTAACTCTACACAACTGAGAAAATCTAAACAATTCATCTAAAGTCCTCTTGCATTGTGGAATATGGATACTTCCATTTTTATCTGCCAATTGTGATATTATTATTCTGAAAAGCTCATTTCTCTCTGGGAACTCCTGCTCCTTAAGTGAACCACTTATATTTTGTGGCACATAATTGTACTCAATGGTTACAAAACGAGATTTAAAGGCAGGATTCAATTCATTAGTACCCTCATAATTTACCAATTGAGTAGATAAGTTTCCTGTGCCAATAAAACCAAAACCAGGTTTAATATATACAGGGCCAACTCCCGTGATATAGGCTGTACTGCCAGCGTGACGCTGCAATATATCGTTTAAAGCTATTAGATTCTGCATAGCTATGGTATTCAATTCATCTATAATTACAGGTCGACCTTCCTTTACTGCAATTAGAACTTCTCTTTCTATCTTTTTGATTACAGTACCAAAACTGCTATTGCTAGCCACCAATAAATCAGAGAAGCTTTTCCAAATTTGAATTTTAAGCTGAAGCTGCTCCTCATCAGTCATTTGCTGTAATTCCTCTTTATGCTGGTCCATCCACTTATAGAAGTCTTCTATAATCATATTGAGATAATCCATATAAGATCCCTTAGAAAAGCTATTTGTAAGAGATAAAGTCTTCTCTACAAACATATCTTCATAAGTCAAATTATGTGAACCAGATATAAATAAAGGTTGCAAAGCTTCAATTTCTTCCTTATTTCCCTTTGTTAATATATTCCTGTAATGATTTTTTCTTTCTTTGTTAAGCTCCTCAAATTTTTCAATGGCCTCTTTTTCTGTGGACCTTGGGTTCGATGCAAACCATTTCTCCATCTTTTCTTCTAAGTCCCTTTGTATTTTGTTTTCAATGGTAAAATCCATGGCCGCCTCAATGGCTAATTGAGTTTTACCACTTCCCAAATGTCCCACAATATATACAGGCACACCTAAATTCAAAGAATCGATAACCCTTTGTTTAGCATCCTCAACATATGGAACAGCTACTAAACGCTGATTATGTTGAGTTTCTATGTCATTTATAAGTTGACGCTTATGATAGAAATTCCAAGCTTCCGGAGAACTGTCTAAAATCTTCTCTAGATCCCCTTTAAGTTTTTCTATCCTATCAACCCTATATCTTGTAGCTGAATTGCTTCCGTAGTAATTGGAATTATTCCTTTCCTTATTAATCCTTCTTTCAAATCGAAGAAAAAACTTTTCATACTCAATTAAGTTTTCAATTTCCTCTATTTTATCGCCCATATTGGCTGTCTCTTCTTCTACATAAGCCTTATATTTGTCATAATACATATTTTCTCTTTTAACATGAGAATTTATATTTTTATCTATCTCATCAAATCTCCTAAAGGCATTAAAAAATCCACCTTGATCTTGTATTTTTTTGTCCTCATAATCTTCTAAAGCTTTTGCGGTTTCCCTTCTCAAATCCTCTTCATACCAACATTGCATCTCTTCTATGGTAGGGATATTTTTTTCTTCTTTCACTGAACTTACCTCCTGCAAATTAGTTCTATGCTGATAAATTAAAATCCCGAATTATGAAAAATCGGGATTTTAAGCAATTTATTTAATACAACAAACTATTAAATAACTCCATATTCTTTTAATAGCTTTTCTATTTCTGTGCCTGCTATCTGCTTCATGATTTTACGTCTAACTAATGGTGGTAAATCAAGTTTTGGTTTTTCACCATCTAACAGGCTGATTCCTCCATTTAACAAGTAACGTATATCATATCTAGAAGCAAAGACTTCAGGAACTCCCTTTTCAACGCCAGTTAATACGTATACTGCTTCCATGGCTGTACGTCCTGAATACTCAATAGTAAATACAGTATCACGTCCTGGATCATCCAAAGTTTCTGTAAATTGTCCAAGGAAAGCAAAGTTTACTGCATTCTTTGGTACAACATAAGGACGATCTCCAAATTCACGTGGCAAGAACATTGATGTTATAAATGGCATCATAACAGGTACCGCAGTACATGATGTAGCCAACTCTTCAATCTCATTTTCAGGAACGCCTATATGATACAACCATTCCTTAGTGATTTCCTTACCAGTACAATCTCTCATAGGTTTTTTGATGTAATCTCCAGGAACATCAGAGAATAAACCATAAACCCAAACTACAACGTCTTTTTCAGGCTGTCCGTAATATTGCTCTTGACGGTTTATTGTCCAACTCATTAGCCATGAAGAATCCAAAGCTGTTACTATACCACCTGTTACAGTTTTCCCACCATATGGAGAACGTTTGGTGATTTTTTCAATATATTTAGGAACCCTCTCATCATGACAAGTTACTGTACAAGATTCCCAATTTGACTTTTCTGGTTCTGTACAGAATTTATCAGGGTGTCCAAACTCATCACATTGAGATGCAATGTTCTTCCACATTCTCCAGCAACCGCCTAACTCTTTATTGAATGGAGCAGGAGTGTTATCATCTCCATATCCAGAGCCCTCTGTCATAGATCCGTTAGTTATAAACACTAAATCATTTTCTGTTAAATCTATAGAAATATCTTTTCCGCTTTTATCTACAGCAATGATTTTCTTTGCAACTTTTTTATCCTGTGAAATTGAGAATTCTACATTATTTACAGTAACACCGTACTGGAATTTAGCTCCGTGATCCTCTAGATATTTAACCATAGGTTTTACAAAGGAAGTAAATTGGTCGTGTCTAGAGAATTGTAAAGCAGAAAGATTTGCCAGACCACCAACATGGTGTATGAAACGATTCATATACAATTTCATTTCTAGGGCACTGTGCCAATTTTCAAAGGCAAACATGGTCCTCCAATATGCCCAGAAATCAGAATTTAGAAGTTCCTCTGAAAAAATATCTTCAATAGATTTGTTTTGTAGTTCTTCATCTGTTACACTGACAAAAGCAGCCAATTCCTTTGCTAAGTCCTGACCTAAATTAAACTTTCCATTATCATAACGAACGCCTTGATTTGTAGTTATACGGCAATTACTGTAGTTTGGATCGTCGTGATTTGTATAATAAAAATGATCTAGCACTGTCATATTAGGGTCTTCTGTTGATGGCAACGAACTAAACAAATTCCATAGAACTTCAAAATGATGTCCCATTTCACGTCCACCACGAGCTACATAGTCCATATTCTGCCTAACAGCACCATCTAAGCAGCCACCAGGTAGATCTAATTGTTCTAAAAATGTAATCTTGCTACCGTCCATGTGAGCATCTCGAATTAAAAAACATCCAGCTGCCAAAGCTCCAATTCCAGTACCAATTAAATAAGTCTTTTTGTCATCTATTCCTTTTGGTTTTCTTGCATTCACTAGAGAGTGATAACTTCCATTTGTAAGCGTAAGTCTGTCGTCATGTGTTTTTAATTTCATTTCATACCCTTCTTTCTTAATTTTTTTATTTTAATATTGTGCTGTAATGCTATTTGTTATACTTATAATACCGCTTACTCTAGCCCTTTTCATTAGATAAAAATAGAGCAGTGTTCAAAATTCCAACACTACCCCATTTTTGTCTGGTTTATTTGCTTATTTATACTTTACCTCAAGACATTTCAGCATTTCTATATATTTACCTTGTACACCTAATCTGGTTCTTTCTTCTTCAAAAGTCTGGCACTGTTCATGGATTTTACTCAATGTTTCTTGAGAAAGCTTTCTTCTGGCAAATGGATACGCCACATTGTTTTCTTTGTCTATGTGCCTAGTTAACAAATGGGTGTAGGATATGGCATTAGAAATTACGTCCAGTTTAGCCTCTTGGTCTCCAGCTTTAACCTTGGCAAGTGAATCTTCCAGTTCCTTTATATAAAATCTTCCCAAATCGTGCTCAACTAGCATACCATATTTCACCAGTTTCTCTGCTGCACCGCCAATCTCATCTACCATTTTGTTGAATAAAAACTTTTCTTCCTTTTCATGATGATGCTTATCTGCATAAAATCTGATAAATTCTATCATGTTGGCAAAATCCACAAAGTCGATTTCATTTCCATTCATAACATTTACACAAGCTTTTCTGACAATTTTCAACATTCTTGTTATATTTTCGTGCTCCTCAACCATTAACGATATTCCATCCATGAATATGCTCCTTTCTTATTCTCCTAAAAACAACTGAATATCCTCATCCACAGTGCCAATGCCAGCTATTCCAAAATTCTCTACTAAAACTTTTGCCACATTTGGCGATAGGAAGGCAGGTAAAGTTGGACCTAGATGAATATTTTTAACACCAAGATGTAATAATGACAATAATACAATTACAGCCTTTTGCTCATACCACGCTATGTTATATGATATAGGCAATTCATTTACATCGCTTAGCCCAAATACCTCTTGAAGTTTTAAAGCGATTACAACTAAGGAATAAGAATCGTTACACTGTCCTGCATCTAAAACTCTAGGTATTCCGCCAATATCTCCAAGATTTAATTTGTTATATTTATATTTTGCACATCCCGCAGTTAATATAACGGTATCTTTTGGCAATTTTTCTGCAAACTCAGTATAGTAATTTCTTGATTTCGCCCTTCCATCACAACCAGCCATTACAAAAAATCTTCTTATAGCTCCAGTTTTAACCGCATCTACAATTTTGTCAGCTAGTGACAGTACTTGATTGTGGGCGAATCCGCCTATAATTTCTCCTTTTTCAATTTCTGTTGGAGACTTGCATTGCTTGGCCATATTTATTAACTGTGAAAAATCCTTCTTGCCACTTTCATCTGCATGGATGTGCTTGCATCCTGGCACCCCTGTTGCTCCTGTTGTAAACAATCTATCTTTGTATGAATCTCTTGGAGGTACTACGCAATTTGTAGTCATCAGAATTACTCCATTGAACTTCTCAAATTCCTCCCCTTGCTTCCACCAAGCATTGCCATAATTTCCTGCAAAGTGTGCATACTTTTTGAAAGCTGGATAGTATTGACCAGCTAGCATTTCGCTATGAGTGTAAACATCCACACCAGTGCCTTCTGTTTGTTCTAAAAGCATTTGAAGATCCTTTAAATCGTGGCCAGAAATTAATATAGCTGGATTGTTTCTAACCCCAATATCCACCTTTGTGATTTCAGGATTTCCATAAGTTTCAGTATTGGCTCTATCAAGCAATGCCATGGCAGTAACACCATATTTACCTGTTTCTAGAGAAAGAGCTACTAAATCCTCCGCAGATAAGGAATCATCTAGGGTAGCTGCTAAAGCCTTTGCCATAAATCCATGTAGCTCCTGGTCATTGTAACCTAGATTCATAGCATGCTTCATATATGCTGATAATCCTTTTAATCCATAAATTATAAGCTCTCTCAAACTTCTTATATCTTCATTTTCCGTAGATAAAACACCAACTTGTTCAGCCTTCTTTTCGAATTCACTTAAATCCTCACTTACCCAGCTTGCAACGTTAGGAACTTTTACTCCCTTATTTATAAATTCATCTCTAAACCCTAAAGTCTCTCTTACTCTATTTAAAATCACTTCTTTATCAAAATTAGCATTTGTTATTGTGGAAAATAGATTCTCTACTATATATTTATCAACATGGTTATTTACTATTCCAACTTTCCTTCCTTCATTGCTAATGACTGCCAAGCCCTTAGTCACATAAACCAACAAATCTTGAGCCTTTGCAACCTCAGCAGTTTTACCACAGACACCCTTTACAGTACAACCTCTTCCACCTGCAGCTTCTTGACATTGAAAACAAAACATATTTGACATAACGTTCCTCCTATACTAACATTTATTATTAATGATTACTTGCTATTTTTATGTGTTTATTATATTATTTTTAATAGAAGAGTTCCGTATCTCAAGATACAAAAGGATGGTTTTTTATGATTATTATAAATGATTATTTAAGCACAATAGAAAAATTGCCTTTATTTCAGGGTATAAAAGAAGAAGACCTCATTAGCTTGTTGCAATGCTTAAATCCGAAAATACAGACCTTTGGCAAAAACGAACCCATTGTCAGCTTTGGGGAAAATATAGATAAATTCGGTATAATTTTAGAGGGAGAAGCTTCAGTTTTAAAGGAGACTTCAGAGGGAAACAGGGTCATAATCGCCATAGTAAAAGAAGGAGATTTGTTCGGAGAAATGCTGGTGTTCTCTAGCCGCAAAAAATGGCCTGTTACAGTGAGGGTTCAAAATTCCTGTAAAGTTTTATTTTTAAAAAACTCCGATCTCATATCTAGATGCAACAAAATGTGCACTTGGCACAATACATTTTTAGAGAACTTTATAAAAATAATATCTGATAAAGCATTAATGCTAAACAAAAAAGTTCAATATCTTTCAATTAAAAGTATAAAAGGAAAAATTGCTGCATACCTTCTGGACCAACAGCAAAAAACTAACATTTACACCATAAACATTCCTCTTAAGCGCAACGAGCTAGCTGAATTTCTAAATGTTTCTAGGCCTTCTTTATCCAGAGAAATGTGCGAACTACGTGATGAAGGCATTATTGATTTTCATTTATCAACTTTTAGAATTAAAGACCCAGAAGCCTTACTAAAATGGATCCTATAGAGTAGACAATAAAAAAAAGTCTACTCCTACAGGATCTTTTTTTGTACAATGTAATAGAAAGGTTGTGAATATAATGAGCAAGAAATTATTTTCTGATGAAGAGATTGATGTCTTATCAAAGAATAAATATGTAAAATCTGTAAGTAAACGTGGAATTACTTATACAGATGAATTTAAATCATTGTTTATTGCTGAATATAACAAGGGATATTTGCCAACTCAAATTTTTATTGATGCAGGCTTTGATATAGATATATTAGGTAATGATAGAATTTGGAGTGCAAGCAAAAGATGGCGTAAATCATACAGAGAATCTGGGGAACTAGGGCTTAGG
>NZ_FRAD01000034.1 GCF_900142225.1 Hathewaya proteolytica DSM 3090 | reverse complement strand
TTTGATGCCTGTGCAAAGCCCTTCTGTGCAAGCACCATTGTGATTGCTGCTGTTAATGTTGTCTTGCCGTGGTCTACGTGTCCTATTGTTCCTATGTTTACATGCGGTTTTGTTCTTTCGAATTTAGCCTTTGACATTTTTATTTCCTCCTTTATAATAAGCAAATATTTATATTAATTAACTGTTCATAAGTTAATATGATACTAAAATTATTTCTGTCTGCTTCCTGCTATCTGTTCCATGATGTTCTTTGGAACCTGTTCATACGCTGCAAACTCCATGCTGTAGTTTCCTCTACCCTGAGTTCTTGATCTCAATGTAGTTGCGTAACCAAACATCTCTGATAACGGAACCATACCTCTTATAATCTGAGCACCTGCTCTAGCTTCCATTCCTTCAATTCTTCCTCTTCTAGAGTTGATGTCTCCCATTACGTCTCCCATGTACTCTTCTGGTACAACAACTTCTACTCTCATTATTGGTTCAAGAAGAACTGGGTTTGCCTTTGCCATAGCATTTTTGAATGCCATAGATCCAGCGATTTTGAAGGCCATTTCTGATGAGTCAACATCATGGTAAGAACCATCAAATAATCTTACTTTGAAGTTTATAACTGGGTATCCAGCTATAACACCACTCTGTGAAGCTTCTCTTATACCGTTGTCAATTGGCTGGATATATTCTTTTGGAATAGCTCCTCCAACTATAGCATTTTCAAAGCTGTATTCACCTTCTGTTGGCATAAGTTCTATCCAACAATCACCGTACTGTCCACGTCCACCTGACTGTCTTACAAACTTACCTTGAGCCTGAACAGCTGCATTAATAGTTTCTTTGTAAGCAACCTGAGGTTTACCAACATTACAGTTAACTTTAAATTCTCTCTTCATTCTATCTACAATGATATCAAGATGTAATTCACCCATACCACTGATTATAGTCTGACCAGTTTCCTGATCTGTATAAGTCTTAAATGTTGGGTCTTCTTCTGCAAGTTTTGAAAGTGCAATACCCATTTTATCCATATCTGCTTTTGTTGTTGGTTCTATAGCAACAGAGATAACTGGCTCTGGGAATTCCATGTTTTCAAGGATTACTGGTTTATCCTCGCAGCATAGAGTTTCTCCAGTTATTGTATTTTTCAATCCTATAACTGCACCTAAGTCTCCAGCTCTTAGCTCTTCAACTTCTTCTCTATGATTAGAGTGCATTTTAACAAGTCTTCCGATTCTTTCTTTCTTGCCCTTATTTGAGTTAAGAACGTAAGTTCCGCTCTGCATGATACCTGAGTAAATTCTAGTGTATGCAAGTCTTCCTACAAATGGATCTGTAGCAATCTTAAATGCTAAAGCAGCAAGTGGAGCGTCATCAGATGTTTCCCTCTCTACTTCATTACCGTCTAAATCTGTACACTTTACTGGTGGGATATCTATTGGTGATGGAAGATACTCAACCATAGCATCTATCATCATCTGAACACCCTTATTTTTATAGGAAGAACCACAAGTTACAGGAACTATTTCGTTGGCAATAGTTGCTTTTCTCAATGCCACTTTAAGTTCATCCATTGTTATTTCTTCACCATCTAAGTACTTCATCATAAGTTCTTCATCAGTCTCAGCAATTGCCTCAACCATTTTCTCTCTGTACTCATTTGACATTTCAACCATATCTGCTGGAATATCCTGAATTTCGAATTCTTTACCTAAGTTATCCTGGTAAATTTCAGCCTTCATTTCTAGTAAGTCAATAATACCCTGGAAGTTCTCCTCTTTTCCTATTGGAAGTTGGATTGGAACTGCATTGGCATGTAATCTATCTTTCATCATAGAAACAGCTCTAAAGAAGTCTGCTCCTAGGATATCCATTTTGTTTATGTATGCCATTCTTGGTACGCGATATGTATCCGCCTGTCTCCAAACTGTTTCTGACTGTGGCTCAACACCGCCTTTTGCACAGAATACACAAACAGCACCATCAAGTACTCTTAGTGATCTTTCAACCTCAACTGTAAAATCTACGTGTCCTGGTGTGTCTATTATGTTTATTTCATGACCTTTCCAATGACAAGTTGTTGCAGCAGATGTTATTGTAATACCTCTTTCCTGCTCCTGAGCCATCCAGTCCATTGTTGCCTGACCTTCATGAGTTTCACCCAATTTGTGAGTTTTACCTGTGTAGAACAGTATACGCTCAGTTGTTGTAGTTTTTCCAGCATCTATGTGTGCCATTATTCCTACATTACGGAATTTTTCTAATGGAAATTCTCTATTCACGTGTCTTCCTCCTCTCAAATTTTACTAATCAACATTTAGAAAACTGTTTTGGAGCCATCTCCAAAACAGTTTACATATATTAGTATCTGTAATGTGCAAATGCCTTGTTTGCTTCTGCCATCTTATGAGTATCTTCTCTCTTCTTAACTGCTGCTCCTGTGTTATTAGATGCATCCAATAACTCTGCAGCAAGCTTTTCAGACATACC
This sequence comes from Hathewaya proteolytica DSM 3090, assembly GCF_900142225.1. Classification (GTDB taxonomy): domain Bacteria; phylum Bacillota; class Clostridia; order Clostridiales; family Clostridiaceae; genus Hathewaya; species Hathewaya proteolytica. The sequence goes on along the minus strand of NZ_FRAD01000034.1, from coordinate 12,821 downwards.
TCTTTCATTTCTCTTTCTAGCAGCCACTAACAGCCATCTTATTCCAAGTGTCTGTCTTCTCTCTGGTCTAACTTCAAGAGGAACCTGGTATGTAGCTCCACCTATTCTTCTAGCTTTAACTTCAAGTACAGGCATGATGTTGTTCATTGCTTCTTCAAAAACTTCCATAGCTTCTTTTCCTGATTTTTCGGCCATGATTGAGAAAGCATCGTAGCAAATATGCTGCGCAGTTCCCTTCTTACCATCGTACATTATTGAATTTATAAGCTTAGTTACGACTTTACTGTTATACATTGGATCTGGTAACACTTCTCTTTTTGGAGTATTCCCTTTTCTTGACATTTTACTTCCCTCCTTAAACATTTACGATTTAGATCATAGGTACTCGATACTTAAAATATCGTATTATGTACTATAAAACTGACATTTTAAATATTTATACACATGAGCATTTATGTTCTTTAGATGTTAACCACAGCATAATTATATTATATACTTTGAATGAAATTTCATACAAAGTGTTTTGAAAATATAAGACTATTTGTATCAAGTACTGCCTAAGTGCAATATTATTTACTCTTAGGTCTCTTAGCACCGTACTTAGATCTTGACTGCATTCTGTTGTTTACTCCTGCAGAGTCTAAAGCACCTCTTACAATATGGTATCTAGTACCTGGAAGGTCTTTTACTCTTCCTCCTCTTATAAGAACAACACTGTGCTCCTGAAGATTGTGTCCTTCACCTGGAATATAAGATGTTACTTCATATCCATTTGTTAATCTAACTCTGGCAACTTTTCTTAAAGCTGAGTTAGGTTTCTTTGGTGTACTAGTTTTAACAACTGTGCACACGCCCCTCTTCTGTGGGCATTCTTTTAATGCTGGTGAAGCTGATTTAGTTGTAACGCTTTTTCTACCTTTTCTTACTAACTGGTTTATAGTTGGCATAAATACACCTCCTCGTGTTTTAAAAAATAATTTGTTTATTATGCTGGTTTTAGTTTTGCTATATTAATCATTTAATACAGCTGCTGCGGCTCCTACATCTATGTTACATAGTTGCCCTAAATCTTTCATAGTTGCAATATAGTGAATTTCACTGTTCTTCTCCTCAGCTATTTTTATAAGAGGATCTAAAAGTTTTTTGTCAGCATCTTCTGCTATGTAAACCTTAGCCCCTATAACATCAGTAGATTCCTTTAGAAACTTTATACATTGCTTGATTCCTACAATCTTATTAATATTTTTTTCAAACATAACTCATCACTCCATGACAATTATGCTATTAGTATGCCTGTATAGTTAATTACAGGCTATAAAACAGATTGCTGCAGAAAATCTATTTTTTCTACAACAATCTGTATTTTATCATTTTACACCCTAGATGTCAATAAATTATTCGTTATCTGAAATATCCATATCCATATTTTCATCAAACATTTGTTTTTCTGTCAAACTTTCGCTTATCATAGTTTCATCTACATCAGGACCGTTTTCTGCTGCATCAGCCTTTGATATTGCATTTTCTAATTCTTGCTCTTTAGCGGCTATAGCATCTTCTGTGCTTATTTTCAGTGTTCTATACCTAGTCATACCGGTACCAGCTGGAATAAGCTTTCCAAGGATTACGTTTTCTTTTAATCCAACCAAAGGATCTATCTTTCCTTTGATAGCAGCTTCAGTAAGTACTCTTGTTGTTTCTTGGAATGATGCTGCCGACAAGAAGGAATCTGTAGCAAGGGCCGCTTTGGTTATACCTAGCAATGTTACTTTTCCCTCTGCTGGCTGTCCTCCCTCTGAAATTGCTTTCTCGTTGGCCTCGTTGAATTCGAACACGTCTATAAGCGTTCCTGGAAGAAGATTTGTATCTCCTGATTCCTCAATCTTTATCTTTCTAGTCATCTGTCTTATTACAACTTCAAGATGCTTATCATTAATATCAACACCTTGTAATCTATACACTTTTTGAACTTCTGACAGAAGATAATTCTTAGTTGCCTCCACACCCTTAATTCTGATAATATCATGTGGATTTATTGAACCCTGAGTTATGGCATCTCCAGCTTCTACTCTATTGCCATTTAATATTCCTGTAGAAAGTCTTGAACCAAATGGTATATCGTATGAATGCTCTTCTCCATTGTCATCAGTTATAACAACTACTCTCTTCTTCTTTGTTTCTTCTATCCTAACAACTCCGTTGGCTTCACTTACAATAGCAAGACCTTTTGGCTTTCTAGCTTCGAAAAGTTCTTCAACTCTAGGAAGACCGTTTGTAATATCTGCTCCCGCAACTCCACCTGTATGGAATGTTCTCATGGTAAGCTGTGTACCAGGTTCTCCAATGGATTGAGCTGCTGTAATACCAACAGATTCACCTATATTAATCTTGTCTCCCGTAGCCATGTTCATACCATAACATTTAGCACAAACACCAACCTTTGAATGACAAGTAAACACTGATCTGATTTTTACTTCCTTTACTCCAGCTTCTTCAACTTTGCCAGCTAGCTCTACATTCATGTATTCGCCGCATTTAACAATGACTTCGCCAGTTTGAGGATTTTTAATATCCTCAGCAGAGTACCTTCCAGTAAGTCTTTCTGCAAGAGACTCGATCATCTCGTTGCCTTCCTTAATTTCGGTTATTGTGTAGCCTTGCGTAGTTCCACAATCTTCTTCTCTTATAATAACATCTTGGCTTACATCTACTAGTCTTCTTGTAAGGTATCCAGAGTCCGCTGTTTTTAGTGCAGTATCGGCATTTCCCTTTCTAGCTCCATGAGTTGACATAAAGTATTCCAGAACGTTAAGACCTTCCCTAAAGGATGCCTTAATCGGTCTTTCAATAATCTTTCCTGAAGGGTTAGACATAAGTCCTCTCATACCTGCAAGCTGTTTAATCTGGCTCTTAGATCCTCTGGCCCCAGAGTCCGCCATCATGAATATAGGGTTAAACTTGTCAAAGCTATCCATAAGAACGTTAGCAACATTTTCAGTTGTTTCGGTCCATTTGTCAATTACTTGCTTATACCTTTCTTCTTCAGATATGAAACCTCTTCTGTACATTTTTTCAATCTTATCCACAGTTTTTTCTGCTTCTTCAAGCAAAGATTTTTTCTCTTCTGGAACGGTCATATCTGAAACGGATATGGTAATAGCCCCTATACATGAATAATGATATCCTGTTGCTTTTATCTTATCTAGCATAATAGAAGTTTCAGTTGGTCCAAACTTTAGATAACATTTATCTATAATTTTACCCAATGTCTTCTTACTTACTAAGAAGTCTACCTCTAATTTAAATATATTTTCTTCTTTTGTTCTATCAACAAATCCAAGTGTCTGAGGTATTGACTCATTGAAGATTATCTTACCTGGAGTAGTTTCAATAATTCCAGATTTAATCTCTCCTTGAATCTCTTTTCTCATCCTCACCTTAATTTTAGCGTGTATATCTATGTGATTGTTTTGGTATGCCATAAGCGCTTCCTCTGGTGAAGAGAACATTCTTCCTTCACCTTTTGCGCCATCCCTATTCATAGTTAAATAATACGAACCAAGTATCATATCCTGAGTAGGAACACACACTGGCTTACCATCTGATGGTTTTAGTATATTGTGTGCAGCAAGCATTAAAAATCTAGCTTCCGCTTGAGCTTCTACAGACAATGGTACGTGAACTGCCATCTGGTCACCGTCGAAGTCAGCATTATAAGCTGTACAAGCTAATGGATGTAGTTTAATAGCTCTACCTTCAACTAGAATTGGCTGGAAGGCCTGTATTCCAAGTCTGTGCAGTGTTGGAGCACGGTTAAGCATAACTGGATGATCTTGAATAACTTCTTCAAGTACATCCCATACTTGTGGCATAACTCTCTCCACCATTCTCTTAGCACTCTTTATGTTGTGAGCTATACCTCTTTCAGTAAGTTTTTTCATAACAAAAGGTTTAAATAGCTCAAGTGCCATTTCCTTTGGAAGTCCACATTGGTACATCTTTAATTCCGGTCCAACGACGATAACTGAACGTCCTGAGTAGTCAACACGCTTTCCTAGCAAGTTCTGTCTAAATCTTCCTTGCTTTCCTTTCAACATATCTGAAAGAGATTTAAGAGGTCTGTTTCCAGGACCAGTAACTGGTCTTCCTCTTCTTCCATTGTCAATTAAAGCATCTACAGCTTCCTGTAGCATTCTCTTCTCATTTCGAACAATTATATCAGGAGCTCCAAGCATAAGTAACTTCTTCAATCTATTATTTCTGTTGATAACTCTCCTGTACAAATCATTTAAGTCCGAAGTGGCAAACCTTCCACCGTCAAGTTGAACCATAGGTCTTAGATCTGGTGGTATTACAGGTATAACGTCAATGATCATCCACTCTGGTTTATTGCTTGAAGCAATAAATGACTCTACTACTTCAAGCTTTCTTATAGTTCTTATTTTCTTCTGTCCTGTGCTGCTTTCAAGTTCTTCCCTCAGTTCCTTTGCCAATGACTCAAGATCAATCTTTTCAAGAAGAACTTTTATAGCTTCCGCACCAATTCCAACCTCAAATGCATCGCTACCATATTTGTCAATGCACTCTTTATATTCTTTTTCACTTAACAACTTTTTCTCTTCAAGTGGAGTGTCTTTAGGATCAAGCACAATATAATTTGCGAAATATAACACTTTTTCCAGGCTCCTAGGAGACATGCTAAGTATCAATCCCATTTTCGAAGGAATTCCTTTAAAGTACCATATATGTGACACAGGTGCTGCTAGTTCTATGTGTCCCATTCTTTCACGTCTTACTTTAGCTTTGGTAACCTCAACTCCGCAACGGTCACAAATTATGCCTTTGTATCGTACTCTTTTGTACTTACCACAGTGACACTCCCAGTCCTTCATAGGTCCAAATATCTTTTCACAGAAAAGACCATCTCTCTCTGGCTTCAATGTCCTGTAGTTTATTGTTTCAGGCTTTTTTACTTCACCTCTTGACCACTCTCTTATTTGCTCTGGAGAAGCCAAACCAATTTGTATAGCATCAAAATTTCTATATTCACCCAAGGGTACATCCTCCCTTCAAATTAATGTTCATCGTTTATATCCACAATGTCATCATCATTATCTGGATATTCGTCAACTATATTGTCGCTACTAAAGTTAATTTCTTCAAAAGAATCAAGGCTGTCATCGTATGAAGACTCTTCCTCTAATTCTTCTTCACTCTCTTCCTCATCGCCTTCAGTTTTATACGCATCAACCTTGGCTACTGGTGAAACGCCACCTTCATTACCTTCGATATTTATTCCCAATTCCTCTGCTGGAACTAGATCATCATCTTCTTCAAAGTGTTTTGTTCCAATTTCCTCATAATGCTCATCTAATACTCTTACATTTAAGCAAAGTGCTTGCAGCTCTTTTATAAGAACCTTAAATGATTCTGGAACTCCCGGTTCAGGTATATTTTCACCTTTGACAATTGCCTCATATGTTTTTACTCTTCCTACAACATCATCTGATTTTACTGTAAGTATTTCCTGAAGGGTGTAAGCTGCTCCATAAGCCTCAAGAGCCCAAACTTCCATTTCACCAAATCTCTGACCACCGAACTGAGCTTTACCACCAAGAGGTTGCTGAGTTACCAGTGAGTACGGACCTGTAGACCTTGCATGGATCTTATCATCTACAAGATGGTGAAGTTTAAGTATATACATTATACCGACAGTTACTCTATTATCAAATGCTTCTCCAGTTCTTCCATCGTACAGCATGGTTTTTCCGTCATTATCGTATCCAGCATTAACTAACTGTTCAAGAATCTCATCCTCTGTAGCACCATCAAATACTGGTGTAGCAATATGCCAACCTAATTTGTTTGCTGCCCATCCAAGGTGAACTTCTAGTACCTGACCAATATTCATACGAGATGGAACTCCTAGTGGGTTAAGGCATATCTGAAGTGATCTTCCATCTGGAAGGAATGGCATATCCTCCACTGGCAACACTCTAGAGATAACACCCTTATTACCGTGTCTACCAGCCATCTTATCTCCCACAGAGATTTTTCTCTTTTCAGCAATATAACATCTTACAAGTTTATTTACTCCTGGAGATAACTCATCCCCATTTTCTCTTGTAAATACCTTTACATCCACAATAATACCTGTAGCACCGTGTGGAACCCTAAGAGATGTATCTCTTACTTCTCTAGCTTTTTCTCCAAAGATCGCTCTTAATAGTCTCTCTTCAGCAGTAAGCTCTGTTTCACCCTTTGGCGTAACTTTACCAACAAGAATATCTCCAGCCCTAACTTCAGCACCGATTCTAATAATACCTCTTTCATCTAGGTCCTTTATAGCGTCGTCGCCCACATTTGGTATATCCCTTGTAATATCCTCTGGTCCAAGTTTTGTATCTCTTGCTTCAGCTTCGTATTCTTCTATATGAATTGATGTAAATACATCGTCTCTTACAAGTTCCTCTGAAACTAACATAGCATCCTCATAGTTGTATCCTTCCCAAGTTATAAAACCTATGATGATGTTTCTTCCTAATGCTATCTCTCCTAAATCTGTGGATGGTCCATCGGCAAGCACGGACCCCCTATCAACCTTTTCGCCCTTTTTTACTATTGGCTTTTGGTTTATGCAAGTTCCTTGGTTTGATCTCTTGAATTTTAACAATCTGTATGTATCTAAACCATGGTCTGCATCTCTTCTTACTTTTATTTCGTTGGCGCTAACAAATTCAACCACACCGGCATTTTTAGCCTTTGGCAAAACTCCGGAGTCAACAGCAGCTTTATTTTCTATGCCCGTTCCTACAATTGGAGCACTTGGCTTTAAAAGTGGTACTGCCTGACGCTGCATATTTGATCCCATTAAAGCACGTGTTGCGTCGTCGTTTTCAAGGAATGGTATCATTCCTGTAGCAACTGATACAATCTGTCTTGGTGATACATCCATTAAATCAACTTGCTCACGTGGAACAACAAGAACATCCTCTCTATCACGTACAGTTACCCTGTTATCAAGGAAATACCCATTTTCATCTAATGGCTCTATGGCACCTGCCACAAGAAGACCGTCTTCTTCATCAGCTGTAAAGTACTTTATTTCATCTGTTACTCTTCCGTCTTTAACAATCCTATATGCAGTTTCAATGAAACCATACTCATTTACCTTTGCATAGGTAGCTAAGGAGTTGATAAGTCCTATATTCGGTCCTTCTGGTGTCTCTATTGGACACATTCTTCCATAGTGAGAGTGGTGAACGTCTCTTACCTCAAAGCCCGCTCTTTCCCTAGACAAACCGCCTGGTCCTAGAGCTGATAATCTTCTCTTGTGTGTTAACTCTGACAATGGATTAGTCTGATCCATGAATTGTGAAAGCTGTGAACTTCCAAAGAACTCTTTTATGGAAGCTGTAACAGGTCTTATATTTATTAAATTAGTAGCGTTGATTCCGTCCTGATCCTGTACATTCATTCTTTCTTTTACAACTCTTTCCATTCTAGAAAGACCAATTCTGTACTGGTTTTGCAATAACTCACCTACAGACCTAAGTCTTCTGTTGCCAAGGTGATCTATGTCATCATCTTCTCCAATTTCATAAGGCAATCCTATTTCATAACTGATTGTTGCAAGGATATCATCCTTTATAATGTGTTTTGGAGATAGTTTACTTATATTCTGTTTTAATTGTGCTCGTATTTCATCTTCGTTAGAACAATTATCCAATATATTTTTTAATGTTGGATAGTGAACCATTTCCTTTATTCTTAAATTTGAGATGTCAAAATCAACAAATTTCTTTATATCTACAAAGTTATTGCCTATTACTCTTATATTTTTATCTTCTATGCGTATATCTACCTTATTTATACCTAAGTTCTGTATTTCAGCGGCAATTTCTCGAGTTATCTTGTTGCCTTCTTCAACTATAATCTCACCTGTTAGAGGATTAATGATGTTTTCTCCGGCAATTTTTCCTGCTATACGCGCACTTATAGCTAATTTTTTATTGAACTTGTATCTTCCTACACGCGATAAATCATATCTCTTCTGATCAAAAAATAGCATTTCAATAAGAGATCTGGCACTATCAACTGTAGGTGGCTCACCTGGTCTAAGTCTTTTATAGATCTCAAGTAAAGCTTCTTCTTCAGTTTTTGTACTATCTTTTTCAATAGTAGCTTTAAGACGTTCTTCTTCTCCAAAGAAAGTCTCTATCTCAGTGTCACTTCCATACCCCATAGCTCTAGCTAATATTGTTATAGGAAGCTTTCGAGTTTTATCTATTCTTACGTATATAACACTATTGGAATCAGTTTCAAATTCAAGCCAAGCTCCTCTATTTGGTATAACTGTAGACGAGTAAAGCTTCTTTCCTGTTTTATCTACAACGTGATTATAATAAACACCTGGAGATCTTACAAGCTGACTTACGATAACTCTTTCTGCTCCGTTAATGATAAATGTACCTTGTTCTGTCATTAAAGGTAAGTCACCCATGAACACTTCCTGTTCTTTAATTTCACCAGTTTCGTTGTTTGTTAATCTTACTTTCACCTTTAGCGGCGCTGCGTAGTTTGTGTCTCTTTCCTTACATTCTTCGACTTCATACTTAACGTTCTGTTTTTCCAATTCGTAGCCAACAAACTCAAGGGACAGTTTACCAGTAAAATCTTCGATAGGGTTGATGTCATCAAAGACCTCATTGAGACCTTCATCGAGAAACCACTGATAAGAATTCAGCTGTACTTCAATTAGGTTAGGCATTTCTGTAACATCTTTAACCTTAGAAAAACTCATTCTAGTTCTTTTACCAACTTGGATAGGATGTACCATACACTTTTCACTCCTTGCTTAAAGTAAAATAGGCAAAAATATTATTTTCATATAAAATTACGTATGCATCTAGTTTAATTATATCCAATCTGACGCATATCATACAATTATACGTGGGAATTTCTCCCATTGTTATGTATATATTTTATGTTTTTATTTACCCGCTCTTTAATAAATCAATGCAATTATTTATTTTATCATTCTTATTGCAATATGTCAAATACTTTAAATTAAAAAAGAGCACTTTTTTTTAAAAGTGCTCTTAGAAATTTGAACTACTTTAATTCAACTGAAGCTCCAACTTCTTCTAACTGAGCTTTCATCTTTTCAGCTTCGTCCTTTGCGATACCTTCTTTTAATGTCTTAGGTGCGCCATCAACGATGTCTTTAGCTTCTTTTAATCCTAAACCAGTTAATTCTCTAACAACTTTTATAACTTTTATTTTCTGAGCTCCAGCACTAGCTAAAACTACTTCAAATTCAGTTTTCTCAGCAGCAGCTTCTCCACCTGCAACTGCACCGCCTGCAACTGCAACTGGTGCAGCAGCACTTACTCCAAATTCTTCTTCACAAGCTTTTACTAGCTCGTTTAATTCCATAACGCTCATTTCTTTTATAGCCTGAATTATTTCTTCTCTTGTCATTTTAAATACACCTCCAAAATTTCTCGAACCGCTTATTCTGCAGCTCCATTTTCATTTTTTTCTTTAATTGCATTTAATAAGTATGCTAGGTTTGACATTGGAGCCTTGAAGCTTCCAAGTAGTTTTGCAAGTAATACTTCTCTTGATGGAATTGTAGCAAGAGCTTTAACCTTCTCAAGATCATATATTTGGCCCTGAACTAAACCAGCTTTTAATTCTAGTTTTTTATGTCCTTTTGCAAAATCATTTAATATTCTTGCTGGTGCAGTTGGATCGTCATAGCTTATAGCCATAGCCATAGGTCCTGTTAAAAATTCATTAAGACCTTCAACACCAATCTCTTTTAAAGCTAACATCGATAATGTATTCTTATATACTTTGTATTCAATACCAGCTTCTCTTAATTGCTTTCTAAGTTCAGTATCTTCTTCAACAGTTAACCCCTGGTAATCAGCTAATATGATTGCCTGAGATTTTTCTAATTTTTCCTTAATCTCCTGAACTTTAACTTCTTTGTTCTGTCTGTTTTTGCTTAACACTGAGTGCCACCTCCTCACAGTAATTCTATAAATTAAAAGTCCCTCCGCAGAATACGAAGAGACTATATACTCACATATATAAATCTTCCTCGGTAGGCGATTGACTTACGCTTTTCAGCACCTACTGTCTGCGGAAACACTATTTATTCACTTGACAACTCTGATATTTTATCACATAAACTCCAGTATGTCAAGTTATTATTCAAGAACTCTTATTGGGTTAATTTTCACACCAGGTCCCATAGTTCCAGAAACCGAAACTGATCTAATGTATTGACCTTTAGCAGCTGCAGGCTTTGCCTTAACAACAGCTTCCATAAGAGCCTTTAAGTTATCATGTAATTTTTCAATTTCAAATGATTTCTTACCAATTGGAACGTGAACTATAGAAGTTTTATCTACTCTATATTCTACCTTACCAGCTTTGATTTCCTTTATAGCTTTTTCGATATCAAATGTAACTGTTCCTGATTTAGGGTTTGGCATTAATCCCTTTGGTCCAAGAACTCTACCTATTCTACCAACTAGTCCCATCATGTCTGGAGTTGCTACAACGACATCAAATTCAAACCAGTTTTCCTTCTGAATTTTGTCGATTAGCTCTTCTGCTCCAACAAAATCTGCTCCTGCTTCAGTTGCTTCCTTAGCTTTTTCACCTCTTGCGAAAACTAAAGTTCTTACAACTTTACCAGTACCGTGTGGAAGAACAACGGCTCCTCTTACTTGTTGGTCTGCATGTCTTGGGTCAACACCAAGTTTAACTGCAAGTTCTATAGTTTCATCAAACTTTGCTTTTGAAGTCTTTACAGCTAAATCTAATGCCTCTGCTGGTGTATACAATGTGTTCTTATCAACCAACTTAGCGCTTTCTATGTAATTTTTTCCTCTTTTTGGCATAGTTAATATCCTCCTTTGTGGTTTTAACGGTTATAACCTCCCACTGATTCTAATGAAAATTACTAAAAAATTATTCTACTTCTACGCCCATGCTTCTTGCTGTTCCAGCAATCATCTTCATTGCTGTTTCTACTGAAGCTGCGTTTAAGTCAGGCATTTTCATTTCAGCAATTTCTCTTACTTGAGCTTGTGTAAGTTTTGCTACTTTCTTCTTGTTTGGTTCAGCTGAACCACTTTCTAATCCTGCTGCTTTCTTTATTAAAACTGCAGCTGGTGGAGTCTTTAATATAAAACTAAAAGATCTGTCCTGATATACTGTTATTACAACTGGTATTATCATTCCTGGCTGATTTGCAGTCTTAGCGTTGAATTCCTTTGTGAAAGCCATAATATTTACACCATGCTGTCCTAATGCTGGACCAACTGGTGGTGCTGGTGTAGCCTTCCCAGCAGGAAGTTGAAGTTTTATCATTCCTGTAACTTTTTTTGCCATGAGTTGACACCTCCTGAATTGTGGTAATGCGGATTTTCATCCTCCCACTTATTAAGACTTGCATCTTAAATAAGTACCTTACTCTATATTTTTTATTTGATTAAATTTAAGTTCAACAGGAGTTTCCCTGTTAAACATATTTATAAACCCTTTAATTGTTTGTTTATCCATGTTGATTTCTCTAACTTGAGCAATGTGGCCCATAAATGCACCATCAACAATTTGAACACTGTCTCCAATTTCAAAATCAACCTCTACAATTTTTTCACTTATTCCCATAGATGAAATTTCTTCCTCAGTCAGTGGAACTGGTTTATTGGGTTCAGGACCTACAAATCCAGTAACCCCTCTAGTATTTCTCACAATATACCAAGAATCCTCGTTCATAAGCATCTTTACCATTACGTAACCTGGGAAGATTTTCTTGTATGTCACTTTCTTCTTTCCGTCTTTAACCTCAATCTGCTCTTCCATAGGAACTTGAACGTCTTGAATATACTTCTGTAGTTCTCTATTTTCCACAACTTTTTCTATGTTAGCTTTTACTTTATTTTCATAACCCGAGTATGTATGAATAACATACCATTTTACATTATTTTCATCCATAGCTACAGAGATTTTTATTTTTCAAAAAAAATCCCTACCTCCTTCGAATATTTAAATATTAAACAATAAGTTTAAACAAGTTAACAAACATAGCATCCAGGAGTCCTACAGCAACTATGTACATGACACACATCACAACCACAGCAATCATAGACTTTTTAATTTGTTTTTTTCCTGGCCATGTTATTCTTTTGAATTCAGCCTTAAGTTCTTTGAAGTATGTAACTATTGATTTGAAACATTTAATTATCATACCAATAAATCTTTGGAAAACATTTTTCTCTTCTTTTGATGATTTTTTAACCTGTTTCTCTTTTTTATCAGACATTTATTTCACATCCTCGAAAATATTCAAAGAAAAGCACTGTCTATTTTGTCTCTTTATGTAAAGTGTGTTTTTGACAGAACTTGCAGTATTTGTTCATCTCTAATCTGTCAGGATCATTTTTCTTGTTCTTCATTGAATTATAATTTCTCTGTTTGCATTCTGTACATGCTAATGTAACTCTAACTCTCATTTGCGGCACCTCCTACCTAAAAGCAAATTATTATTGCGTGTTACGTTACCTAAATAATTTAACATAACTTAACACCCATGTCAATAAAGTATCTTCCTTTGCCCATATATATAAATAAAATTATTCAATTATTTACTCTAACCTCTCAACTCAATGAGAGGTTAGATTGAGCAAATAACTTTAAGTATATTAAGCTATTATCTTAGTAACAACTCCTGAACCTACTGTTCTTCCGCCTTCTCTTATAGCGAATCTTAATCCTTCTTCCATTGCTACTTTGTTGAT
>NZ_FRAD01000039.1 GCF_900142225.1 Hathewaya proteolytica DSM 3090 | reverse complement strand
ATCGCTCGACTTGCATGTGTTAAGCACGCCGCCAGCGTTCGTCCTGAGCCAGGATCAAACTCTCAATTTAAGATGATGCTAGAAACTTGTTTCGTGCAGCATCTTACTCTTCAGCTGCGCTGAGGAGTTTCCTTGCTACCCTAACTTGTATCTGCTCTTTTATTGAGATATTATCTCTTGCTCGAAGCATTACTTGCTAAGCATTTTACTTACTTGTTATTCAAAAGAATACGAGTTTGTTTATTTCTTTTATTCTGTTTAATTTTCAAAGACCATTTTCTTCGTCGCCTCAAGCGACTTCTATATAATATCAAATGTTTTTTGCTTTGTCAACAGATTTTTATAAGTTTTTATTTTCATATTCAAAACTTTTTAACTACTGGCATCGCCAAAAGACAAGATATATAATATCATAATATTTATATGATTTATAGGCATAATACTTAATGTAGCAAAAATATATGGTTATTTCTTTTAATCTCTTAATTTTTCTTTATTTATATACCACAGATACACAAGGCAAAGTTTATATCATATTTTAACAATTAACATTATGGTATTAATTTAATATATACTTTTTTAATAATTTTATGGTATAATACATCAATTAAAAAATACGCAGGAGGTAAGAATGTTTAAAGATCTAATATATTTTATACCAAAAGAATTACACAACGAAAAAGATTTAATTTCCATCTTGGATAGTCACCAAGAAATTAAATTTGTTTCATTTGTAGGCATTGACTTATCCGGAAATGACACTGACGAGCGAATACCTATAAAATTGTTTAAAAAAAATATACGGGAATATCTGTATGCTTCTGCTATACAGACGGACGGTTCATCTGTTGTACTTCCAAACATAGCTACTCTTAATAATGGAAAACTTGATATGAAGGCTGACCTTCACTGCAACTGGTTTGTGGATTACAACTATGAAAACATAGATGAAAGCTTAAATGCACCTGTGGGAACCTTGAAAGTACCGTGCTACCTTCTTCACGATGGCAAAGCTGTAGATTCTAGAGCAATACTGAGAAATGCTATTACATATTTTAGAGATTACATACATAGAGAACTTACAAATTATACTTCCCTTTGTGATGAATACGGTTTTAGCCCCCAGGATATTGACTCCATAGATTTTACTGCCGCTACAGAACTTGAATTTTGGGTAAACACGCCTAATCACAAAGCCGATATCGATGAACTTACAGCATCTCAAAACTTAAAAGAGCAATATTGGAAAAAAACTCATGGAGCTGTAAGAACTGCTCTAGAGCAAACATTATGCCTTATGAGCGATTATGGTTTTGAACCAGAAATGGGGCACAAAGAAGTAGGTGGAGTTACTGCTCAAGTAGAAAAAAACGGAGCATACTCTCACATAATGGAGCAACTTGAAATAGACTGGAGGTTCTCTGACGCCATCCAAGCCTGTGACAATGAGATCTTTATAAGAAATCTCATTGAAGAAACATTTAGAAGAAATGGGCTCAATGTTACTTTTCTTGCAAAACCAATTCACGGTGTTGCTGGAAGCGGAAAACATCTTCATCTTGGAGTAGTTGCAAAGATGAAAAACGGAAGGCTAGTAAATCTCTTTACTTCTGTAAAAGATGATTTCTTAAGCCTTATTGGTTACGGAGCATTAATGGGTATTCTAAACCACTATGAAGCTATAAATCCCTTTGTATCATCAACAACGGATGCATTAAACAGATTAAAGCCAGGTTTTGAAGCACCTGTAAGTATTGTTACTTCACTTGGCCACGATGTAAAAACTCCATCAAGAAACAGAACAATACTAATTGCTTTAATACGAGATATGAAAAACCCTATGGCAACAAGATTCGAGCTTAGGTCACCAAATCCATTGACAAATGTGTACCTATCTATTGCAAGTTGTTTTATGGCCATGTTAGATGGTATAAATTATGCTGTTATAAGCAAAAAAGATTCCTCGGCTCTTTTAAAAGAGTTATCTAAAAAACCAATGGATAAGGGTACCTACCTTAAAACCCAACGACAATATAGAAGTGAGCTCAATATATTTGAAGACTACACTAGCGAGGAAAGGGAAATGTTTTTTGGTTATGAACCAAGAACAGTTTACGAAAACTTTAAAGCCTTAGATGATGAAACCTCAACAGAATTCCTTAAAAAAGGTGATATTTTCTTGGATCCTATCATAAAAAGTTATAAAACCGCTTGCATAGAAAAGTGGATTAAAGAAATCCAAGCAAGAGTGCTTCATGAATACTCCAAAGAAATAATTCAATGCAAAAAGCTGCACATCACAAGCTCATCCTCAATGTATGACGACAGCTTGTATGCGGAAATTCAAAAATTGAGGATGCATTTAAAAAAGAATACTAGTACAGCACAGAGTTTGTTTACACAAATGGGCAATGCAATTTCTGAAAGTAATTTTAACTTAGTATCAAAATTGCAAATAGAAATAGACAGTTGTATGTCAGAACTTAGATCTTTGTACAGCACATACGCTCACAACCAACTGTGTGATGAAATATTCTAATTAAAAAGCAAAAATTATAGTTCTAAGTTCACGGAAATCAATTCATCCAAAGCTTAGAACTTTCTTTTCCTATTTGATATTTATATATTCAATCAATTTTCCCCTTGCAATTTTATCACAGCTATCTCTGGTCTATTAAACAACCTAACTGTTATGGGGTAATTTCCCAAACCGCTGGATATAAATATTTTTTTATCCCTATATTGATACAAACCTTTCACGAAATTCTTATCCTTATTTTTGCTTATTTCAGGCAGAAGGCTATTTCCATCATATATAGCACCCACAAATGGAACTCTAACTTGTCCGCCGTGAGTATCTCCACATAATGATAGATCCATACCGAACTTGGTAAAAGCATCAGCATTGCATATATGTGCCATTAATATATTGTATGAGGATTTATCTATGCTGAATTCGTTGCTTAAATCATAAGTTGAAGAGTAATATACATTGTTCACTCCATATAAATTTATTTTAGTTTTTCCTATAATAATAGGTTCACTCTTATAATCCAAGACATGGACACCCTTGTGCTTTAAGGTTTCCTTGTAAGTATTGCAGTTATCGTGCTCACCGTTTACAAAGTAAACCTTGAATTCCTTTGATAACTCCTCCATTAATCTAATAGCAGTCTCTCGTCCCTTTTTAGTAAGATTTTCATCCTGGTAATGTGTGTACATATCTCCCGTAACTGCTATTATGTCAGGATTTTCTCTTCTTATCTTGGAAATAAGAATATCATTATCCAAACCAAAATTGGAACCATGGAGATCCGTTATTTGTACAATTGTTATTTTATCATTAATTTTCTTATCAAAAATACTAATATAGGTTTTTTTTATGGTAAACGTGTTTACCGCCCATGTGATAACTAATGTAGTAAATAAAACTACACACCTTAAAAATTTATTTTTATTCTTTTTCATATAGTATATGGCGCTTAATTTTGGGCAAATTAATAATACACAGCGCCTCATCGTCTCCCATCTGCAATATTTGATTTCCATAATATACATATATTATAACATATGTATGTCTGAAAATATTATTTCTTTGTGAGTTTATTATTTATTTGTGAATTTATTCCGTTTGCGATTATTTTCTTATTGAATTTTATATTTCTCAGTGCTATAATTCAATCTTGCACAATACAAAATGCATTTTTTGTATATATAAAATTATCCATAGGATAAACAAACATCATAAGGAAGTGTTTAAAATGTTATCTACACATTTTTTATTGGATTTAGCCATTATTCTTCTGAGCACCAAAATTCTAGGCATAGGCAGCAGGAAAATAAAAATGCCTCAGGTTGTTGGAGCTCTTATCGCTGGATTGATTTTGGGACCTTCTATACTCAACATCGTTCATGAATCAGATTTTATTGTTAAAATGTCTGAACTTGGGGTAATTCTACTTATGTTTACAGCCGGACTCAATACCGACATTAAGGAACTAAAGAAGTGTGGAAAGGCATCTTTAGTTATCGCCCTTATTGGAGTTATCGTTCCATTGATTGGCGGTTTTCTTGTAGCCTCCCTATTCAACCCCACTGGGGCTTTTGATATTTACTCCAAAACATTTCTAAAAAACATGTTCATTGGTGTAATTTTAACAGCCACCTCAGTTAGTATTACCGTAGAAACGCTGATGGAGCTAGGTAAGTTAAAAACGAAATCAGGTACATCCATTATGGGTGCCGCTATCATAGATGACATCCTTGGAATAATCCTTCTCACCATTATCACAAGCATGGCAGAAGGTTCCGTAAATATTCTGAATTTATTGCTCACCCTTACAATATTTTTTGCACTTTGCTTTGCAGGTGGGTATTTGTTTAGAAAACTATTTAATGCTTATTGCAAGAGACATGGAAGAAAGCAAAGAGTTTCCATATACGCTTTTGCGTTCTGCTTAATCATGGCATTCATTGCTGAAAACTTCTTTGGGGTAGCAGATATCACTGGTGCATATATAGCTGGCGTTATTATTTCTAATACCGTTCAATATGAATACATTAGAGAGAAAGTAGACATCCTTTCGGCCTTACTATTCTCACCAATATTCTTTGCTAGCATAGGAATAAAAACTTCAGTTTCCGGCATGAATTCTACAATTGTTTGGTTCACTGTTTTACTTCTACTTGTGGCCATTTTGACTAAAATAGTTGGTTGCGGAATAGGTGCAAAGTTGTGCCACTATACAGGACCAGAATCTTTACGAATCGGCGTAGGAATGATTTCCAGAGGTGAGGTAGCACTTATTGTGGCAAATAAAGGAGTTCCTTTAGGGCTTATGGATCCGAATTATTTTGGAGCTGTTATTATCGTAGTTATAGTTACTACGCTTATAACACCAATATTATTGAAACTTAGTTATAGCCGTGCTTTTAAGGATGTAAGGGAAAACGAAGAAAAAGCAAAGGCCATGGAAAAAGAAAAAGTAGCTAATGTATAAACAGAATTCTGACCTTCACGTGGGGTTAAAACTCCACGTGAAACTAAGAATTCTGTTTATAATTTTATTTTTTTGAACTTATGTGCCATAATAGAATTATAATGTAATAGGAGATGATAAATTGAAAAAAGAGATAGAAAAGCTAACTGAAATATTGAGAGAAAGTAATAACATAGTATTTTTTGGTGGTGCCGGGGTTTCTACCGAATCTGGCATACCTGATTTTAGAAGCTCTAACGGACTGTATAATGAAAAACTAAACCTTAATTTTACCCCAGAACAACTTGTATCTCATACTTTTTTTATGGATTATGAAGAAGAATTCTTTCAGTTTTATAAGACTAAGCTTGTATACCCAGAAGCCAAACCTAACGATGCACACAAAGCTCTAGCTATATTAGAGAAGATGGGCAAACTCAAAGCAGTCATTACACAAAACATAGATGGTCTCCATCAAGACGCAGGTTCACAAAAAGTCTACGAACTTCATGGCTCTGTTAAAAGAAATTATTGCATGAAATGTGGTGCTTTCTATGATATGAAGTTTATTTTATCATCTCATGGAGTACCTTTATGCACAAAATGTGGTGGAAAAGTAAAACCAGATGTTGTTTTGTATGAGGAAGGGCTAAACATGAATATCCTAACCAGTGCGATTAAAGCTATCTCTGAAGCAGATACATTGATTATTGGTGGAACATCCCTTGTGGTATATCCAGCAGCAAGTCTTGTGGACTACTTTAGAGGTAAAAATCTAGTCCTCATAAACAAAAGCATTACCTCTGCGAATAGAAGAGCCACTCTTGCAATACACGACTCCATAGGAAATATATTGAAAGCAGCTGTAGAAAATTTATTATAGATAATAAATACAAAAAGACGGTGTAATTTCAATTAAAGAAACTAAACCGTCTGTGTGGAAATGCCTTTTAACATTTACTTAAAATTATATTCAAGACTTTTGTGGCAAAAGCTCAGCTTCCTTTGACCTCTTGTCCTTCTCAAGCTCCTTGATTCTAATGCTAAATTTTAAGGTATAAATATATTGAACCGTGCAAACTAGTATAATAATGTTAATAAAGTTCACGCGTAAAATGGTAAATTGTTTAACTTTAATTTTTCCTTCATCCTCAAATTTGGACCTATACTGCATTTCAGTGTATTTAGGGATCCTTTCTTCAATTTTATCTATTTCTTTAAAGCCGTATAATGAATACAGTGGAAGGGTACAGCTTATCAAAAAACCACATATCAAAATGGCTGTGCTATAGGTTTTTATTTTGGCGAACATTTTATTTTTAAACAAATATATAATTGATCCAAAGACAACAACTAAAATTGCTGTGACAATTATTATAATTAAAGCTTTCATATTTTCCTCCTCATCATCATGAGCGTATTTATATTACTGTACTTTTTTCAGAAGCTCGTCAATATAGGTCAAATTTGATCCCAATTCCTTTAGTTTCCACTTTGACTTTGATTTTAATATGCTCTGTTCCTGACGTTTTAATTTAATAACATATAAGATCTGCTGGCCACTTAAAAATAGAACTACTATTGCAGTTAAACCCTCGACACATATAAAAGTACTTTGCAATTTCTTATTCTCATACTCCTTCATAGCTGAATCACTTAAAACTTTTACCCAAGATTTTTGCTCGTTGGCGATATCCGTTATATTTTGTCCATAGGTAAATATCTGAACGCTGAACAGCATTATTAATACCACCATACCAATAATAATTACAACACTTTTATTTTTTCCTATATCTGTTGCACCACTTTTTAAAGTCATAATCAATAGACTAACACCCAAAATACCACCTAGCATTGAAATTATAACCCACAGATTTCCCACAAAATCACCCCTTATTCTTAATTGTATTTAATTTTTTTATATTTATAATTATAATACCATCTAGAAAACAAAAAGAATTACAAAAATATTACATGTAATTTAAAAAGCGTTTTAAACCATGTAAACATACAAGTCTAAAACGCTTTTCAATATTTTATCTTAAGATAAGAATTTTGTTCATTTGTTTAATTCTTTAAAGTCCCACTTTGCATGCAAAGCGTTTTCTGCCCTTAGCTCTGCTTCTTTTTTTATAACGGCTCTATTCTGCGCTACTTCTATTATACACAATGAGGACAATGTTATTGCGATTCCTGCTATAGCCACCTTTATGCCTTTTTTGGCCTCTTGAAGCTCAGCATTTTTTTCCTGCCTTGATTTTTCATCTTTATAAAAATCTTGGTCCAATTCATAGGTGAGAATTTCAATGGCAGATGCGCATTGATTTAGGGACGTCGCTGCTGTCATCATAATTGCGGATACAATGCAACACATAACCAAGAGCCACATTTTCCCATTGTCAATTTTTCGTTTTTTAAGATTGTTCACAATAAAAGCAATCCCTATGACAAAACAGATTAAAGTTATAATGAATGAAATATTCCCCAACATATTATCACCTCATTTTCGTGGTTTATAAGATGAAATTAAATATCCACCTAAAGCTAAACTTTTTATAAATTAAATACTCTCGTAGCAACAAAGAAGTATATGACTATAGAACATGTATCTACAAGGGTTGTTATTAGCGGAGCTGCCATGATAGCCGGGTCAAGCTTAAGTTTCTTTGCCACCAAGGGAAGCACCCCTCCAATAAATTTTGATATTATAACTGTAGCAGTTAGTGAAATTCCTACCACACATGCCAATTTTATGTCTTTGTACATAATTAAAATTCTTATTCCATTAGCCACAGCAAGTGCCATACCTACTAGAATAGAAATTCTAAATTCTTTATATACAACCTTAAATATATCTTTAAATTCAATTTCTTCTAAAGCAATTCCTCTTATAACAAGTGTGGAGCTTTGAGATCCGCAGTTACCACCTGTATCCATAAGCATTGGTATAAAGGATACTAGTAGAGGTACAACTTGAAATGCTCCTTCATACTTGGTTATAATCATTCCCGTAAATGTAGCTGATAACATTAAAATCAGCAACCACAATATTCTATGCTTTGCATGTTGAAAAACAGACGTATTAAAGTAATTATCTTCGCTTGGCGTCATAGCTGCCATAACAGTCATATCTTCCGTAGCTTCTTCAACGATAACATCAACGGCATCATCTACAGTTACAATTCCCACCATAAAACCATCAAGGTCTAGTACAGGCATAGCTAACAATGAGTACTTTGCAAATAGTTTACCAACTTCCTCTTGGTCAGAATGAGTATTTACATATTTAAAGTTAGTTTTCATAATATCCTTTATGAGAACATCATCATCCGACACTAACAAATCCTTAGCTTCGACAATACCAATAAGTCTTCTTTTTTCCAGTACATAGCATGTATAAATGGTTTCTTTATCTATGCCAACCTGCTTTATGTGAACCATAGATTCCTTTACCGTCATGTTTTGCCTTATATCCACATACTCAGTAGTCATAATGCTACCTGCACTGTCCTCTGGATAATTTAGTAGTTTATTAATAGACTCTCTCTTGGTTTTGTCTATATTATCAAGAATTCTATTTACAACATTTGCAGGTAAGTCTTCTAAAAAGTCCACGGCATCGTCTATAAACATATCCGCAATTATACTTGTTACCTCATCCTGAGTCAACATTTTTACTAGTTCTGACTGTCTAAAGTTATCCATGTAGGTAAACACCTGTGCAGCAGTTTCTTTCTTGATTAGTCTAAATACCTGAACACTTTCCTTATCATCTAATTCTCCCAATAACGAGGCAATGTCCACTACATTCATCTGTTCTAAAACTTCCTTTGCGCCTTTGAACTCTCTTCCACCTAGAAGCTCTATTATTTCGTATTTGTTCATAGTATCTCCTCCATTCAAATATTAAGTTGTAATTTTCTCCCGAAGGATAACTGGCTCCAGCGTCCATTTCCTCACCACCTTTTAAATTAGTTTTACATATTATTATACCACACATAGTGTGAAAAGTATACAATACAATTTTTTGTAATAATTACATTATCTTATACAAAAAAAGCATCCACAATATAATGTGAATGCTTTTGGTGATCTACCGGGGAATCGAACCCCGGACACCATGATTAAAAGTCATGTGCTCTACCGACTGAGCTAGTAAATCATATAACCTGGCAACGTCTTACTCTCCCGCAGGGCCTCCCCTGAAGTACCATCAGCGCTATAAAGCTTAACCGTCCTGTTCGGAATGGGAAGGGGTGTTACCTTTA
>NZ_FRAD01000040.1 GCF_900142225.1 Hathewaya proteolytica DSM 3090 | reverse complement strand
CCACGTGTTACTCACCCGTCCGCCGCTAATCCATCCCCGAAGGGATTTCATCGCTCGACTTGCATGTGTTAAGCACGCCGCCAGCGTTCGTCCTGAGCCAGGATCAAACTCTCAATTTAAGATGATGCTAGAAACTTGTTTCGTGCAGCATCTTACTCATCAGCTGCGCTGAGGAGTTCCTTGCTACCCTAACTTGTATCTGCTCTTTTATTGAGATATTATCTCTTGCTCGAAGCATTACTTGCTAAGCATTTTACTTACTTGTTATTCAAAAGAATACGAGTTTGTTTATTTCTTTTATTCTGTTTAATTTTCAAAGACCATTTATCTTCGTCGCCCTCAAGCGACTTCTTTATTGTATCAAACCTTAGCAATCTTGTCAATAATTTTTTTAATGTTTTTTTACATATTTCTAATTCATTCATTACAAGTCCTTAATGTACATTAAACAATCATACAAAACAAGTCAGATAAAAAAGAAGGGCCAGCTATTAATTTACACTGTGCCCATTTTGCTTTTTCTATACAATTATATATTAGCTTCATAATTAGTCTAGAATTTTATAATACATTATGTGGTCTTTCCATTCACCATTTATGTAGATGTACTTCTTATTGACTCCAAGAAGTTCAAATCCACAGGATTTCAACACACTTTGAGAACGGTTATTATCTGGAAGGGTTCCCGCTTCTATTCTATGAAGCTCAAGAACATTTTTTGCATACTCAGCAACAATAGAAAGAGCCTCTTTCATATAACCTTTCCCTTCATGATCTTTATCTATAGAATAGCCTACAGTACACGTGCGTATAACCCCCATAAATATATTTAATATCCTTATCCGCCCAACAATCTTGCCATTTAGCAGTATACCGAAATTTACCTCTTTACCATTTAGATAAGCATTATAACTATCTATAAGATACCTTTTTTGTGTCTCTAAAGTATAATAATCTTCTTGTCTGCTAGGTTCGAATTTTTGTAAATGATCTCTATTCTCTATGCAGTACTTAAGCACCTCTTCAACATCTTCAGGCATTAGTACCTTTAATGCTATGCGATTTCCATTTATATTGAACCTATTTTTTAAACCAGTTTTATTGTATTCATGAGCCTTTACACCAAATATAAACTCAGATTTATACTCATTAGTCGCTAGCATTATATTATCCCACAGGATGCCCTCTAACTGAAACCCCATATCAATCAAAGGTGAGCTTTCCATATCCTCACCCACTATAAAGCTGACTTTATTTACACCTCTTTTAAATATAAAATCCTTAAGTAGCGTATCTATTATTCCCTCCACAATTTCCGCATTGTCCCAAAGCCTATACATCTTTAGTCTGCACAGAATGCTCGATTTTGTAATGGTCAAAAGATATGCCTTCCCAATATTTATTCCATTAACATCACTTAAGTTTATTTCGCCATTGCCACTCTCCTTCATACAAATAAATTTGTCATTTGGCATAACAACCACCTCTCTAAACATAGTTTTCATTATTTTTAATTTCAAAGTATTTTCTTTAAGTTCACAATTCTATGGAAAAATATTTTATGTTTACTTAATTTTCTCTGGACTAAGAAACATTTTTTATATTGCGTCGTTTAGATCTAAGATATAACTGTGCAGCAAGAGATACACACAAACTAGTAGGAATAATATAAAATCCCTTTATGGGACCTAGAATTTGGTTCAAATATCCCATCACCACATTTAAAATCATGTTTACACCGGAAGCAAGTGAAATAATGATGCCCGTTACATAAGCTGATTCGCTACCAAATAGCTTGCCAGCGCATAGTACAAGGGTAGGGTATATAATGGAAAAGAAAAATCCAGCCAAAGATATCATAATTATTCCACCGCTGCCCAGAACTACGCCAAAAGTAAATAAAATAATTGCACACACTGTAAATAAAAGCACCGTTCTAAATTCACCTACTTTTTGTACAATAAAACCTCCAAGGAGGCGCCCCATTGTAAGTACAGCTGTAAATAGAGAAAGATACTTAGTAGCCTGTAGAACAGTCATGGAAAATGATTTCTCACAGTAATTTACTAGCCAATTTATAGTAGCCGTCTCAGCAAACACATAAAAACCCAATGACATAGCTAACCCATACATAAGTCCATTGCTAAAAATCGCCCTATCGCTATTATTATCTTTTTTTATAACATTTTTATCATTTTCAACTATCCTAATGCTGGGAACCTTAATTAAGCCAATAACAGAAACCATGATTACATAGAAAATACACACCCCAAGATATATATTCTGCCACTTTACAGAATTATTTAACAAGTACCCCGTGGTGCTAGTTCCCAAAGTTGCTCCAAATCCATAGAAGAAATGGGTAAGATTCATTAATACAGCTTGAAATCCAACACCTACAATTGGAATCAGTGTATTTATTGCTATAGTGGACAATGATATACCCCCATTTATAAGGAAAATGTCTAAAAATATCATAAATCTACTGCTATGACTAAAATAGAAGGAAATACATGAAACTATAGTTAGTATTATCCCCATAAACATAACTCTTTTTTGTCCATATTTTTTTGATAAAAGACCGCCTAAATACGTAAATAAAATATATCCCATAGAACCAGTAAATAACCAAATACCCATTATACCATCTGTTATACCAAAGTCCCTTTTAAAATACGGCAAGAAAATACCCTTAAGGTTTTCTGCCACCGCATTAATTATCATAAGCAAAAACATAAAAATAATGATCCCTATGTTGGCCTTGATAAATTTTTTATTTTTTATATTCAATTTGTGTTCACTCCTATCATTTTATTCATAAGTATGGACAAAATTATTTAATACTGGCTACCCATATAAATAGGTGACTCTGTTTCTCTACAATATTTTACAACAAGGCACTCCGCCAGATATCTAGGGCACTTAATGCACATACAACTTGAGTCATTACCTTTACACCTTGAATTTATCCTTTCAGGACATTTAATACAATTTCTGCTCAATATTTCATTCAATTACCTCATCTCCTTCCAATGAAAAATAATACTGAAATTTAATGAATACTTATGGAACAGAATACGTAACTTAATTATCACATAATATTTTAAAGTTGTATATATTTTTTTCTTTGAGAATTAATTCATTGATGTTATAATTATTAATACATAATGAGTTGTAGTTTACTACATCCCATATTAATACATTTAGAAAGGTGGTGACCATGTAAAATTATTACGGATATAATTTTACTACTGTATTTATGGAACATAATATTATAAAAAAGAAGATATATAAGACCTACTATATTTTCATAACTTATTTTCTTATATTGATTGGATTATCATTTATAATAGACAGTCCTTCCAATATATTCAAAGGATTAATAGAAATCTTTTTTGACTCAAATATCCTTATAACTGATTATGTTGCACTGGGTGGCATAGGTGCTGCTCTATTCAATGCCAGCATGTTATCTATAATATTTCTTGGTATCTTTATATACGTTGGAGTAAAACCAAACGGATCCACGATATCCTCCATACTTTTAATGTTTGGATTTGGATTATTTGGCAAAAATCTCATCAATGTTTGGCCAATAGTTTTTGGCGTGTGGTTATACTCAAAATACGAGAAAAAACCTTTTTTGAATTATATACTAGTAGCCACATTTGGCACAGCTCTAGCACCTACATTCAATGAGCTCATGTTTACAGATATTTTCCCATTTTACATGGCAATCCCCATTTCTCTTACCATAACAACAATTTTAGGGTTTATCTTGAGCCCCATAACAACTTATTGCCTAAGGCTACATCAAGGATATAATTTATACAATACAGGGTTTTCTGCCGGATTAATAGGAACCGCACTAATGGCTCTTTTAAGATCCTTTGGAATAAATTTTGAAAAAAGATTGCTTTGGACATCTCAATACAACACACTTTTTTCAATCATATTATACAGTATGTTTATATCCTTTATAGTAATTGGATTTGTGCAAGATAAACAAGCTTTTAAAAAAATATTTAAACTAGTAAAACTTCCCGGTAGACTTGTATCGGATTTCTATATTATCTTTGGAAGTGGCACAACCTTTCTTAATATGGGACTTTTGGGCATATTTTATACAACCTTAGTCTTATTAGTTGGAGGCGATCTCACTGGCCCAACACTGGGTGGTATATTTACAATTGTGGGCTTCGGAGCATTCGGAAAACATCTAAAAAATACAATTCCCGTAGCTATTGGCGCCCTATTGTGTGCATTTCTTAACGTATGGGATATGACCTCTCCAAGCATGTTATTGGCAATACTTTTTAGTACTACCCTCGCTCCTATAAGTGGGCATTTTGGGTGGCCATTCGGTATATTGGCAGGATTTAGTCATGTTTGCAT
The DNA here is from genome assembly GCF_900142225.1 of Hathewaya proteolytica DSM 3090. Taxonomy (GTDB): domain Bacteria; phylum Bacillota; class Clostridia; order Clostridiales; family Clostridiaceae; genus Hathewaya; species Hathewaya proteolytica. The sequence continues at coordinate 1,679 of NZ_FRAD01000040.1, read as the reverse complement.
GGTTATGAATTTAAGCGAGTTACACGGTGGATTAAACCTTTATAACAATGGCTTTGCTGGAGGAATAGTTGCCATAATCCTTTTACCTCTTTTATCTTCATTTAAAGAAAAAGTTGTAAGTTCCGTAGATTCATGATATATTAATTAATTATAAAAAGATTAATTAAAGGAGATAGCCCTTTGCGGCAATTAGAAATATGAATAACAACAATAAAAAAATAGTAAAAATAGTAAGTGAACTGACTGGTTTTTGTCATCATTATGGCTCCAACGATGTAACAACCCATAGTCAAACAACCAGTAATTCAATAGAGATATCGCTAACTGCCAAAAACCTTACACAGCTTGACGATGCTTTAATAAAAAAAATAAGGGACAGACTATCATCTCCAAGATGTAACGAAATAGAAGAATATTATTGGGGCCTTAGTGGAGAAGATGACACTGATCCCGAGCTAATTTTAGTAGGTATGATGATTGACTCATACACGTTAAATTACGATAAAGAAAACGATATCCTATCAATACACTTAACTAGACACATTTAAGCATCAAATAAAATCCAGAAAACTTTATATTTCTGGATTTTTTTATATTGAAATTGGAACTGGACTGCCTATTTCTATGTAGCTCTCTCCAACAGAACAATCGTATGCGAAAACCTCTACACCTACGTCATAAGCTTCTTTTATCGCCGATGCAAACGCCGGGTCCATCTTTTCATTGGGTGAAAAGAATTTCATTTTATCCATTTGAAGCAAAAAAATAACTCCTGCACCCATGCCTTGTTTTTTCACTTCTATCAATTCAAGGACATGCTTACGTCCTCTTTCAGTAGGCGCGTCAGGGAAGCTTGCCACACCATCCTCCTCTAAAGTCACACCTTTAACCTCTAAATAATAAACAAAATTATTTTCGTCAGTTAGCCTGAAATCAAACCTACTATTGCCATAAGTTTTTTCTCGCTCTATTTTATTAAATCGCTCTAAGCCTTTTATTTTTTTATTCTTAAGTGCTTCTTCCACTACTTTATTTGGTATCTGCGAATCTATATTTATTAATTTTTTTCCCTTGTATGCAGCAATAAGATCATACTTTGTTTTTCTATTTTCATTCGTGCCTCGCCTCAAGATTACTTGGCATCCTTCAATAAGAATTTCTTTACATCTTCCCGTGTTAGGAACATGAGTCATTATTTCCTCTCCATTTAAACATACATAACCTTGAAAGCGGTTGGGCCGTTTTATAAATCTTGCCTTTATTATCTCTTCATTAAAAACCATTTTTCACCTCATTATATAAATGTTTATATAAAAAAATCCTTAGAAATTAATCTAAGGATTTTCATCTAACCTGGCAACGTCTTACTCTCCCGCAGGGCCTCCCCTGAAGTACCATCAGCGCTATAAAGCTTAACCGTCCTGTTCGGAATGGGAAGGGGTGTTACCTTTACGCTATAGTTACCAGATGCATGTAGTTCTTTGAGGCTTTGCCTCTTAGAAATACAGTACTCATGAGCCTAAGCTCAGGAGTTTCATTAGAGAATTTATTCTCTCAAAATTGTATAATGAATAAGTAATTTGGTCAAGTCCTCGACCTATTAGTATGAGTCAGCTAAATATGTTACCACACTTACACCTCTCACCTATCAACCTTGTAGTCTTCAAGGGGTCTTATAG
>NZ_FRAD01000042.1 GCF_900142225.1 Hathewaya proteolytica DSM 3090 | reverse complement strand
CTTTTCGCGGAGCCATATGGCTCGATAGCTCAGTCGGTAGAGCAGAGGACTGAAAATCCTCGTGTCACTGGTTCGATTCCAGTTCGAGCCACCAAGGTTTAAGTTTCATTTTTTAAATAAAGAATTAAAGATTGTACAGCAGTTGTGCAGTTTTTAATTCTTTATTTTTTTGTATTATACAAGAAAAATACACAAATATATGTGGGAATATGATATAATAATTTATAAAATTCTAAAAAAGGGGATATGCAAAGATGAAAAAGATTTTTGAGGATATGTTGCAATGTCCAAAATGTCATGGGCAATTACAATGGAATATATGCGAAGAAAGTGAGTCCAGAATAATAAATGCAGAGGTTACATGTAGTCAATGCGGTGCAAAGTATGAAGTTAAGGATGAAATAGGAATTTTCTTGACACCAGATCTTCAACGAAATGATTATTGGGAACAGGGAAAAGGTGGTTTACATGAATATCTAGACTCAGAGCCGCTGAAAAAGGAAGAATTTTTATCCACAGATGAGGATAAATTAAGTCCGGGAGACTATTGGGGGAAGCTATTTTATATTGAAGAAGAAAAGAACTATAAAAAAGCCCATGAAATGTACAGAATGGCACTTAAAAAAATATACACCACAGAGCTTATGGAAGCTTGGGATAGCCAGCAAACATATGTTTTAAAGCAGTTGAAAGGAACTACAGCGCCTATAGTAGATATAGCTTCAGGAAGGGCTTATTTTGCGGAGTTGTTATTGAAAAACTTACCTAACGAGATAATGGCTACGGATTTTAGCCCTACAGTTCTTATGAGAGATAAACAGTACTTTCAAGTGAATGGTATGTATGATAAGCTCAGCCTTGTAGCTTTTGATGCTAGAAGAACTCCTTTTAAAGATAATAGCGTAGAATATATGACTAGTAATGTAGGAATAAGTAATATTGAAAATGCAGGTGATGTTGTTAAGGAACTTCATAGGATATGTGGGAAAATGTTCATGCCTATAATGATTTTTTTTAAAGAGCAAGATACGGTTCATATAGATTTCATGAAGAAAGCAGGTATGGAAAGCCTAGCAACAGAAAAAAATGCTTTATCATACTTCTCATCCCAACCTTGGAACTGTAGTGTTGAAAATAGTATAGATGCACATGTGAAACCAACACCAACGGGTGTAATCCTTGACGTTCTGAAAATTGATGGACTACCTTTAGAGGATACTGTAGATGAATATTGTGTTTTAAAATGTACCAAGTAATAAATATAAAATTGTTCAAATGAATTATTGGCAAAATAATTTTAATTTAAATAATTATATAAAAAGTACTGAAGTTTTATGCTCCAGTACTTTTTGTTTTAAATATCCATGTTTGGTTTAAAATATTATTTTAATTCACACAATACGGCATCAGCATGGCCAGGTACTTTTACACCTCTGAAGATGTTTTTGATATTTCCAGCTGGGTCTATGATAAAGGTGCTTCTTTCAATACCCATGGATTTTTTGCCGCACATAGTTTTTTCTTTTATTACATCATAAAGCTTACAAGCTACTTCTTCCTTATCAGAAAGAAGAAGAAAATTTAATTCATGTTTATCGATGAATTTTTTGTGTGATGCCACGGTATCTCTGCTTATACCTATTATTAGCGTATTAAGCTCATCATAGGTACCAGCGATTTCTTTAAATGCTATGGCTTCTTTTGTGCAGCCAGCAGTGTTGTCCTTTGGGTAGAAATATAATACTATGTTTTTGCCAATAAAGTCTTTTAAACTATGCGTTTTATCATCGGAGCCTAATAATTCAAAGTCAGGTGCTTTCATACCAATTTTTAATTCTTCCATGTTTATCGCCTCCATAGTTTTATTGTAGTAAATCTAAATTTCTATTGATAAGATTATACAATATATAAGTTGTGAAGTGAAGATTAAATGGTGTTTTTCATGGAAAATATTAATATTCTTCATGGAAACATTACCTCGTGTATCAGTAAGTAAAATATAGAGGAATAAAGAGTATATGAAAGGATAAGCAAAACAATGACTATTAACGGCAATTTTCAATATTATAATCAATTTTTTGTGTGATAAGATATATCTTGTCGCCGCGAGAGACAAGCCTTTAAAAGGTAAGCTCAAGCAAACAACTTAACTTCAAAAAAAATTGAAAAAAGTTGTTGACAAGAAAGTTTAGGTTTGAT